>DBBX01000028.1:0-179520 GCA_002292815.1 Thiotrichaceae bacterium UBA973
GATTTTTTACCTATCCGATCTCGACCTTCTCCTGAATGACCAGCCTTAGCTCGATACATGCGGCTGTGACGAAAATCTACTAGAGTATTCAATCCTTCGTCGACAAACAGGAAGACACTGCCACCATCGCCACCATCACCACCATCGGGCCCCCCTTTTGGAATGTTTTTTTCACGGCGAAAACTAAGACAACCATCACCACCCTTGCCTGCTTCGACTCTAATCGTCGCTTCATCAACAAACTTCATGATCTACCTTCGCATTTCGTTCCATTACTTCGTTTCTCGCCATTTATCGGTACTCATGTTTTGGCCAAGGATGGCCTTATGCTGCGTGTGCATGGATGTACAAAAGCAGCGATAATCCATACATTCGGTTTTGGCATCCTGCGTCACTCTATCGATTACATCCATGTAATCGTCCGTTTCTCAAAAGGCTCGCGCCTCGAACTGAAACGAACTGCTTGGTATACCCACAATTGGATGACTATCCGATTTAAATATTATTTTACGTCACCGTCGCTTCGGACGTCCTGTCCTTTCGCGACATACAGTCCATCCATGGACATAAAAAAACCCCGCCAGTGGCGGGGTTTTTATTAACAAACCTGATTAGACCTAGCCCGCGACTACGTCTACAAATGTGCGATTTTTAGGACCACGTTGATTAAACTCAACTTTACCCTCTGCTACTGCAAATATCGTGTGGTCATGCCCCAGACCAACGTTTGTTCCTGGGTGATATTTAGTGCCGCGTTGACGAATAATGATATTACCGGCATCAACCTGTTCACCACCAAATTTTTTAACGCCTAGACGCTTGGATTGTGAATCACGTCCGTTTCTAGTACTACCACCTGCTTTCTTATGAGCCATAGTTACACTCCAATTCTTAGCTTACTGCTATTTCGGTTATAGAGATTTCGGTATAGGCCTGTCGATGGCCCATCTGCTTACGGTGATGCTTACGACGACGAAACTTTACGATCTTAATCTTGGGACCTCGACCATGACTTTCGACTGTAGCACTTACCTTGGCACCTTTAACCAGCGGTGTCCCGACAGTGACGTTCTCACCATCAACAAGCATTAACACATCATCAATCTTGATGTCTTTACCTGCTTCAGCGTCGATCTTCTCGACTTTGAGCTTATCGCCCTTTTCTACCTTATACTGCTTGCCACCGGACTTGATTACCGCGTACATCTTGATTCTCCATACCTTGCACAATTGTGCACATTCAACAAAGGGGGCAGATTCTAAGAAATTCAACAGGTGGTGACAAGGTAAGAATGTTAAAATTTGATAATATCCTTGAAATAAACGTGTTTGGACAGTAATTTCCTCCCGGATCATAAGAATTCAGTAATTAAATACATATATTAAGAACGTGAAACTAAACGAAGCAAGCGCTGAAAAAGCCGAAATCATCAATATTGAGCATATTCGAGAGCTAATCTCTGCTGATATGACTCAGGTAAATAACTTAATAGAAAAGAGCCTCTACTCGGAGGTGGGTGTTATTGACCAGCTGGGTCATTACATTATTAATAGTGGCGGAAAACGTCTGCGCCCAGTTGTTGTTTTACTGAGTTCCCGGGTTTTCTCCTATGAAGGCGAGCAAAACATTAATTTAGCGGCAATTATCGAATTTATTCATACCGCCACCCTGCTACATGATGATGTCGTTGATGCCTCATTATTAAGGCGAGGACATGCGACAGCCAATCAGCGCTGGGGCAATGAAGCAAGTGTCCTAGTAGGTGATTTTGTCTACTCTCGTGCTTTCCAGATGATGGTCAATATTGATTCCATGCGTGTCATGAAAATCCTCTCAGAAGCGACTAACACCATCGCCGAAGGTGAAGTACAACAACTTATTAACCGCCATGATCCAGAAACCAGCAAAGAGAATTACCTAAAAGTCATTCGAAATAAAACTGCCAAGTTATTCGAAGCGGCAGCATGTTTGGGCGCAGTTATTTCAAACAGATCAGAAAAAGAAGAGCAAGCAATGGCGGCTTATGGCCGACATCTTGGCACCGCATTCCAGTTAATTGATGATGTATTTGATTACAACTCATCTCCGGACAAACTCGGTAAAAATATTGGCGATGACCTTGCCGAAGGGAAACCCACGCTACCATTGTTATATGCCATGTGGCATGGCAATGAAAATGATGCCGAAATAATTCGTGATGCAATAAAAAATGGTGGGCTTGATCATATCGATCAAATTAGAGCCGCCATTAATTCTACAGGTGCAATTTCATACACAGCAAGCATGGCTAATAAGGAGGCTGAGTTAGCAATAGCGGCTATCAAGGATTTACCGCCATCAGAATACCTTGATGCACTATGTGTTTTGGCAAAGTTCTCAGTTAAACGTCAATACTAGATTAGCGAAAGAGCAAGCCAGAGAACAATTCACTAAAGAGTCATATGACTAGTGATTTTAAATTTCACAAAAATTATCGTTTGTATACCAAGTACTATTTAATGCTTAGATTATCTATCGTTCTTTCTTTTCTGCTTTTTTTTTCGGGCTGTTCCTGGTTGCCTTTCGGGCGCGATAATGTTGCTGAGAACAATAATGGCCAGCCGGAAAATACGCCGTTATTGGAAATTTTAATCAGTGGTGTTGAAGAAGATGTCGCAGACAATGTTCGTGTCCATGTTGGTCTATCAAAAAGTCAGTGTAGTACGCCGCTAGAATTAATAACACGTCGCAATAAAAAGACACAGACCGAGGCCAATCTGGCATTACAAGCCTTCGGTTACTATGAGGCGAAGTTCTCAATCAATATCACTAATACGCCGGAATGCCCATCTGTTGAAATTGGTATTGAGCCAGGACGACGCATGCTGATCAATACAGTCGATATTGTGATCGATGGTGAGGCACATGATGATCCGGGTTTTAAAAGATTAACGCACGATTTACCGCTTAAACCAGGAAGTGAATTAAACCACGGCGATTACACAGAGGCTAAAGCCCTTATTGAATCGGTTGGGGTTGAACTGGGTTATCTTGACGGTCATTTTACTGAATCCATATTAAAAATTGATATGGAAAAATACGAAGCCCATGCCTCACTTAAATATAACAGTCTTAAACGTTATCTATTGGGAGATATTAATATAAAGCAAACGCCCGATTTTCTTGATGAGGATTTGATTAGACGTTTTCTCTAAATTCCGCTTGAAAGTGATTACAGCGCTGTACAGATAGTTAATATTCAGAATAGATTACAAGCGAGTAATTATTTTAAAAGTGTTCAGGCACGCCCCCTACTATCACAAACAATAGATCATACAGTTCCTGTCGATGTCAGTGTGCAAGCAAATAAGCGACACTATTTCCAGGCATCAGTTGGTTTTGCCAGCGATGAGGGCATCCGTTCCAAACTGGCTTATACAGACCGCTGGTGGAACAGGCGTGGGCATCGATTAGGAGCGGACTTAAAGCTATCACAAAACGAACAGGGTTTTAGTGCGAATTATCAAATACCACGAAAGCACCCTTCTAATGAGTGGTTACAAATTGCAGCAGGTCTGCGACAAAAGGATATTGATTCGTTTGATACCTTGACTGCAAAAATAGCTATCTCGGAAAGCAAACGACGTTTCTGGGGCATAATGGAAAACCATTTTATTGCAATTGCACGAGATGATTTTGAAGTGGGTGATGAAAGCGGTATCTCTACATTTCTGATTCCTGGTGTTCGGTGGAATAAAAAATTCTTTGATGATGGGCTTTACAGTGAGCACAGACTGGACCTGACTCTTGAGATTAGGGGCGCAGTAGAGGCACTCATTTCTGACACCAGTTTTTTGAGTAGTAATCTTTTTGTGCAATACCTTCGTGCATTACCTTATGGTTTACGGTCTTTACTACGCGGTGAACTAGGTGGGATGTGGGTGGATGAATTTCGTGCTCTTTCTCCCGACGAACGTTTTTTTGCTGGTGGCGACAGAAGTATACGTGGTTATGATTATCAGGATTTAGGACCTATTAATAGTACCGGTTATGTTATTGGTGGCCGTTATCTAGGTGTGATGAGTTTTGAAATAGAAAAATATGTGTTAGGTAATTGGGGCTTGGCAGGATTCGTTGACAGTGGCAATGCCTTTGGTGGGCCGGGTCGTGATACCGGTTTAAAGACCGGGGTTGGACTTGGTTTACGTTGGCGTTCGCCGGTTGGCCCAATTCGTCTTGAACTGGCACACCCCTTAGATGATGACGATACTGTAATTAAATTACATCTCAGGATCGGGCCTGATTGATAATGATGAAGATGCTGTTTCGTTTCATTCTTTTTTGTGGATTGCTTAGCATAATCCTCGGTTTATCGTTAATGACCATTGCTGCGACCGAGACTGGTTCAAGAGGGTTCATTAATTGGTTGGTAAAAACAAATGATATTCCACTGACGGTCAAATCTATTGAAGGACGATTACTCGATAAATTAATTTTGCATGAACTGCACTATGCTGAACAGGGTATTGATGACATTAAGCTCGTCAAGCTCGAACTTGATTGGTCTATATCGGACTTGTTACAGCTTGAAGTAAGAATACAAAAGATCGCATTAACAGACCTAGTAGTGCGTTCAATACCCAGCACTGAGTCGAATGAAACTTTTCAACTTCCGATATTAAAACTCCCTAGCTTTCCTCTCACAGTTTATATTGATGATTTAAGCCTCAATAAAGCGCAGGTGTTTTCAGGCGATACAGAAATACTTATTCAACAGTTTAAAGCTTCCGCCACATTAAATAATGAACGTTTGTCTTTTCAGCTTGATGATTTACTGATTGATGAGCAACAGTTTAATGGCGAAATTCTTATAACAGAGAATAATATACCTGCTATCAAACTTGCTCTTAACTGGTCCGGTGTTCTCGATAAAGAACCTGTGGATGGCAAATTACACATCGATGGTACACAAGAGGATCTTGTTGTTGATGTACACATAAGTTCCGTTATTGAAATGTTAGCGTCTGGCAGATTGAATTTAAGTTCAAAGACCACTATGGGTGAAATAGATGGTGAGCTTAAAGGCAAATTTTTCGATTCATTTTCTGAAACTATTGTGCTTGATACGCCACTGGTCTTTAAGATTAAAGGCGATACCGAACAAGCAAGCATAGAAGTTGATGCAGAAGCGCATACTGCTGCAGGAGAAAAATTTAAATTCAAATTTAATGCTGAGGCAGTACTCCTAGGAACATTATCTAAAGCGCTTAACATCCATGTTAATTGGGAAACAAGTTCAAAAGAAACAGACAAGCCATTATTGGAATTGAGCGGGCAAGGTGATTTCACATTGGCAGATCAGATTTTAAGCATTGACCATGACTTGCATATACCTGATGTTATTAATTTAAGTGGAAAGGTTGATTTATCAACAGAATCTGTTGATTTGATTACGGCTTGGGATGACCTCAAGTTGCCATTATCAGAATCAGATTCACTCCATTTAAAGTCAGGATTACTGAAGGTTGGGGGTAAACTAAATGCCGTATCATTATTGTTGAAATCAGATTATTTAATAGATTCAAAAACAGAAGAAAATTCTGCAATAGATTCATCTGAACTTGTTTATTCCAATCTTTCGGCCGAAGGCAAAATTGATTTATCAAAAACATATCCTATTGGACAACTGTCAGGTAATTTAAACACCCCCATCCCTGCGATATTCGCCGATGTAATTAAAGAAATTAATGTGATAAGTTTTGTTGTTGAATCTGATCTGGATTCGGTTAATCTAAGTATCGATTCCAATATACGTACTAATAAGGATGTATATTTTGATTTGGGTTTTAAGAGTAACCTGGATCTTTCATCAAGTGAATCATCGAAGTTAATGTTGTTCGACTGGGTTGCTAGACCTAAGGAAGACAAAGCAGGAAGTGACTTAACTGGAGAAGGTAGCATTCTTTATCAGAATGATCAGATTACATTTAAGCATGCATCTGCTATGCCTTATTCATCATTATTATCAGGTGACATTTTTCTAGAGGATACGACAAGGCTTAAAATTGAACTGAACTGGCGAGATTTTGAATTACCGTTTGAGGATATATCGGCTCTGGAAAGTAAGCAGGGACAGGTGCACATAGAAGGTCCACTTACAGCATTAACCATTTCTGCAGATGGACTTTTTCAGGTAGAACCTCTTGGGTCTTTTGACCTGAATTTAGATGCCCTCTGGTCGGGGACCGAATTGACGCTAAACAGGCTTGAGGCTGATGTCATTGATGGTTCGATTAATGTAGTTGGTGCAATCAACTTACAGGAAACGGCAGCAGGTAGCCTGCAGTTTGATGCCAGAAATTTAAATTTTGGCAAAATCAATCCTGATCTTGATAGCCGAGTAAACATTACCTCAGTCCTTGATTTCACAAAAGCGGAAGATGAACTATCGACAAATCTAAATATTGAATCAATCACCGGACAATGGCGTGGTTTCCCTCTCAAAGGTGTGGGTAAAGTTGCCTATGCAAAGGATATTCTTCATATCGATCATCTACATTTTGAATCTGGCAATAACACCCTGGATTTAAATTTAAAAACTGATGAATTAATGACGGGATTAGCTGAAATTTTTATTGATGATTTCTCGGTATTCTCTTCCGAGCTTGCTGGCAAGATTGAAGGGCGATTAGATATTAGCGGCAAGCCAGACACCCCAATAATTAAAGGTACGTTCACGGGTGAGCGTATTCATCTGGAGGATATTCGGCTTACCTCTTTGTCGGCGGATACAAGAATCGATCTAAGTCCACAACAACGCTCTTCAGTTTTTGTGAAGTTAAACGCATTAAGCTATAAGAACAAAATGATTGATGAATTATTAATCAACGGTAATGGATTGACAGAATCTCACCTAATAGAGCTAACAGCATCAGGTCCAGAATTCAATTTCAAGTCTAATATTAATGGTGGCTTAGAAGATAAACATTGGACGGGACGAATTAATCAATTTGATCTGATGAACAAAGACTTGGGTGAATGGCAGTTATCTCATCCGGCAAATATTAATTGGCAGGTTGAAAATAAAATAATCAGTCTGACAGAAGCTTGTATGTCGCAAAATGAGGCCAACTTATGCGCTACGGGTACCAGTGAATTAAATCAGGGGTTGCGGGGTGATATAAAACTCAATCGGCTGCCACTCAAGTTTGCAGATCCATGGTTGCCGGAAACAATGAGATTGAATGGCGATGTTAGCGGGGATTTATCGTTTAGAGATCATAATCAGCAGCTGCAAATGGAGGTGTTGCTTGAGGGTAGAGACACCCAAGTCGCGCTAGTCTATGCAGATGATGTTGAATTATTGGATATAGAAACCGTATCTATTAAGGGAGCCGCTAATCAAGATAACAAAGAAGTATCCATTAACTTAACATCATCAGGTTATTTTGATTTGTCTTTGTCTGGCGCCATGAGTAATAACGATAACCACCCCTTGCAGGTTGCTCTGGATTTTAAAGTTGATCGATTAGATTGGTTAGAAAAGCTTGAGCCAGCCCTAAGTGGTTCACGTGGCTCACTTCAAGCACAAATGATGGTTGCAGGAACAATAGATAGACCTGAAATTGAAGGTAGCTTTTCTTTAGAAGAAGGGAAAATCACTATTCTACCTATCGGTTTGGAGCTGGATAAAATCAAAGGCGAGATCAAATCGGATGATGCGATTAATAAGATAAAGATAGAATCAATCCTGGGAAGCCAGAACAAGGAATTAGTTATTAAGGGTAATGTTAGTCTAATTGGAGAAGAGGATTATCCTTATCTATTTAATGTAGTGGGTGATGCATTCCCAGTCATACGTACAGCAGATGTTTCAGCGGATATGTCTCCCGATATTAATTTAAGTGGCACACAGAAATTACATTATATTAAGGGCAAACTGACCATCCCGCTATTAGATATTATCGTGACATCGAACCCATCAGGCGCAGTATCTATAAGCCCAGATGTTGTTGTTATTCAGTCTAAAGAAGTCGGCGCAGACCATACAGAAGATAGTAATATGGAAAGTGACTTTTTGAAAAACAAGGTTGATCTGAATCTAAATATTCTTTTAGCACCTGAAATACATATACAAGCTTTTGGTCTGGATACTCGCCTTGATGGTGATATTAATATTGTAAAACCAGTGGGGCTTTATCAACCACGCGGTGTAGGAGAAATTAAAGTAAAAGAAGGCAGCTATCTTGCCTATGGACAGCATCTTGAAATAGAACAGGGAAGACTACAGTTTGCTGGTCCACTGGATAATCCGTCACTAAATATACGCGCATTTCGCCCTGCACTTGATGTAAAGGCCGGGATTAATGTTTCTGGTAATGTGCGTAAACCAGAATTGACATTATACTCCGAACCAGCACAAACGGATGCCGATACACTTTCTTATATAATCACTGGAGGACCTATCTCGAGCGCTTCGGGCGGTGAAGCAAGCATAATACAAGCAGCAATGGCAACAGAGCACGCTTCAGTTTTAACCAATAAAGTTAAAGAGACGTTTCACCTAGATGAGTTTTCATTAGGAGCTGGTGAGACTGCAGATAGTACATCATTCAGTGCTAGTAAACGTATAGCCCCAGATTTAAACTTTCTCACATCATTTAATCCTTTCGATCAACTATGGTCATTTATGTTGAATTATAAGTTAACAGATAACTGGAGTGTACAAACGGAAAGCACAGAAAGTGGTGTTAGCCAGGGCGCAGATATTATCTATTCAATTGAATCAAATTCAAAGCGGGATTTATATCATAAAATCTTTGATTTGATTAGATTTTAGATGAGGAAATATTCGTTTTTTAATGGGCTTGTAATCGTCTGGAACACATAGACTTCATTACGCATTATTTAATCAATGAAAATATATATTTCATGTTTAGGTCTATGAGTAAATTGCCCGAACAATATTTTCTTCATGAATCCGATTTGTAATTTTTCACGTCTCGCTTGAGAAAGCATTGTTTATGGGGCATATTTAGTGTTAATGAAAATATTGCATATTACTTTATTATTAATAACTATCGCTTTAGTGCCTTCCTTGGCAAAAGCAGATCAGTTTGATCCACGTCTGGATAAATTGTTTTTCAATCTAAAGGCAAATGTAGATTTAAGACTGTCACAACAATTAACCAGCGAAATATGGCGCATATGGTCACAACATAATAAAAAAGAAATAAATGATCTTTTTAACGATGGTGAAAATGCCATGTATAGAAAAGAATATGAAATCGCTCTGAAATCGTTTAACCAGATTGTAGAACTCGCACCTGACTTTTCTGAAGGCTGGAATAAACGTGCTACCGTTTATTTTTTGATGGGTGACTACCATGCCTCACTTGCTGATATTGAAAAAACACTCAGATTAGAGCCACGCCATTTCGGTGCACTCTCAGGTCAGGGTCAATGTTATTTTGAGTTACAAAAATTTCAATCTGCATTAAACGCTTTTGAAAAAGCGTTAGCCGTTAACCCATCGTTATACGATGCGTATAAAAACATGGAAATCATGAAAAAACTGCTAGACCAACAGACATAGCTCTAATCTCTATGTGTGATAGCCCCGCGCTCGATCGAATAGATCAGTAATCCAATAAACCTGTGCACCAACAGCCGCAAAGGGCAACAATATCCATGCCAGATTAAATACAGCAAGGATCAATACAATAATGCAAAAGTCAGCACGGCTTAATTTATGAAAAATATAAATAACCCAATCCATAGTGTCTTCCGGTTTTTTACCTTCTGCGGCCACTTCTTCTCTACTCATTGAGTCCTCTTCCTCTTCGTTCTTGGCGTGATAGAACAAATCGACAACATAATCGATAAACGCACCTGCTGCTGCTGCACAACCAAACCAGAACCAGAAAGGTTGCTCCATAACCTGACTCGTACCATATCCCAGCGCAGCAAAAAAACTGGCGTCAACCATCCAGTCCGACATATCATCAAACTTGGCGCCAAATTCTGATGACATATTTTTTACCCGAGCAACTTCACCATCACAGTTATCGAAGGTATAACTCGCGGTCATTAATAATGCGCCAATAATCCCGACAATATGGTTGCCAGTGATAAAACAAACTGCACATAACAATCCAAGCGATAATGAAATAGTGGTAATTTGATTCGGCGTAATTGCTGTCTTTAATAAAAGCGGCGTCAACCGGTAAGACAAATGCCTTACTAATGGAAATAATTGTGTCGGCGCTGCGCTAGATTCTGTTGTCATAATATATTCTGATTGTTTCGAGAACGAAGTGTGCCTAGTATGATATGGATTCGCTTGGTATTCTAATATGCATACGAGAAAATGAAACGCATTACTAACGCATCCTCTGTTTAACATCAAATATCCCATGATCAGAATCGCATCATATATTGGACTGCTGGTTGGTCTGCTAGTCTTGACCTGGCTTCTCATCTGGCAAGGTATTGATGAGATATTTGAATTATTAAGCCAATCTGGCTTTTCCTTATTACTGTTACCCATAGTCTGGTTTCCGAGTTTGATTGCTGCGGTCATCTCCTGGCATTATCTATTTCCGATTAAGCGCATTCCCGCTTTCAAACAGCTTTTCCTGTCGCTTTGGATGGGTAGAGCTATCAATACCTTGCTTCCTGTCGCCTCGATAGGTGGTGAAATCGCCAAGGCTCGCTTACTAATTCTCTGGGGGCATCCAGGTATCGATGCCAGTGCATCGGTTCTGGTCGACAAAACCGTGCAGGCGCTTGCGCTGGTTCCCTGGGCCATCATCGGCACCAGTTTATTGGTCTATCTCGCCATAGATAATGAATTAGCCAAACTCATCATGCTGGGGACATTTCTACTTGGCTTAGGCATTGTCGGCTTTGTACTGGTACAACGTGCGGGCATGTTTGGGTTTATTGCCCGAATTATTGGCAAATTCAATACCTCTGATGGTTGGGGCAAGATCACCAATAACGCGCATGATGTTGATATATTGGTGAAGGAGATCTACAGCGATAAAAAACGGTTCTTCATCTCGATTTTCTGGCGAACACTGGGTCTTATTCTACAAACCTCAGAAGTTTGGCTTGCTTGCTATCTTTTAGGGCATCCCATCGGCATTATTGAGGCCCTCATGCTAAAAAGTTTGACCTCGATTATTACCGATATCGCCTTTGTCATTCCCAATGGCTATGGCGTTCAAGAAGGCGGGTATGTGATGTTGGGCGCATTGATTGGCCTTAGCCCTGAATTCTCTCTGGCCATCTCCCTGGCAACCCGGATTCGCGAGCTAATCGTCGATCTGCCAGGTTTGCTCTATTGGCATCATGTTGAAGCCAAATATTTGCTCAAAAACACCAAATAAATCAGCTTAGAAGCCTTTGAAACAATAGCGAAATAAAAAAATAATCGAAATGTAATTAGTTGCTTTAAGTCGTCAAAATCAATATGCTGCGCGGTTAGTTTCACCAGATTAAGTAGTTGATTGTTCTTGTCTTATTAACTTTAAACGAATTATAATAATAGAGTGCAAGCTACTGTTAATTAATAGGTTTATTTATTTTATGTCTTTAGAGGCATTTAGGAATTTGATTAAATTATTACGGTTGACCCATGCAGATTGAATTTTTCAATATATTTAACATATCTGTCGCACTAATTTGTTTGTGCTCGGCTGGCTATTTAGCGTTTGCTTTATTCGCCATTGAGCGCTTCAACCACAAACGTAAAAGATCAAATTCAGTTAACGATTTTCAACCTCCGGTCACTCTTTTAAAACCTATCTATGGTCTTGATGCTGAATTAATTAAAAACCTGCGAAGTTTTTGTCAACAGGATTATCCTGACTACCAGATCATATTTGGACTACACAGTAGCAATGACCTTGCTCTTCCTATCGTTAAGAAAATCATAAAAGAATTTAAAAAGCTTGATGTAAGTTACGTTGTTGATTCGCGTATCTACGGTTGTAATCATAAAGTATCAAACCTTATCAATATGTATCCAACAGCAAAGCACGACTACTTGCTTGTTGCGGATAGTGATATGCGTGTGCCGACTAATTACCTGTCTGAATTGATGTCACCCTTTGCCGATTCAACCGTGGGGGCGGTGACGTCTCTCTATTCTGGTTCAGCCAGAGGTAAACTTGCATCTTCACTAAATGCCATGTTTATCAACGAATGGTTTCTACCATCTGTTTTAATCTCTCGAATGTTGCAACCCATTAAATTCTGTTTAGGCGCAACGATGATCGTTCGACGTGACCTTTTAATCCAAATAGGTGGTTTTAAATCACTATCTGATTATTTGGCTGATGATTATATGCTCGGTAAATTAATTTCCGATCTTGGTTATAAGATTCATCTATCAGACTTCATTGTTGAAAACATCGTCGAAGAAGCCTCGTTCAAGGAACTGATTCTGCATGAATTGCGTTGGGCGAGAACTTTGAGAAGAGTTGAACCGTTAGGCTACTTTTTCACTTTCCTGACCGATACACTTGTTATTAGTAGTCTTACCACTGCTACCTTTTATATGGCAACACAAAATGTAGCTATGTCATTATTGCCCGTTCTAGTTGTATTACTAGGGCGTATAATTTTACATAGTCGTACAAAACAGATTACTGGTTCGAGTAGCGCTGGTTCAATTTGGTTAATTCCGCTGAGAGATAGTTTATCTTTTAGCATTAGAGTGATTAGTTTCACTGGCACCTCTATTCAATGGCGTAACAATGCTTTCAATGTTGATCAATCTGGACTGATACATGCTGAGGAAGAACTGTTAATTGAATTGGATTCTGTAGAAAAAATCCCTGACTTGGCAACATCACAAGATTATTAATTCGGAGTATTAGCTAGCAATGTTGAAATCTTTATTTCTCAACCCACCCTCGTTCAACGGTTTTGATGGCGCTGCAGGATCGCGTTATCAATGTACCCGTGAAGTAAAATCATTCTGGTACCCAACGTGGCTGGCTCAATTAGCCGCGTTAGTGGAAGGCAGCCGTTTAATCGATGCACCTGCTGGGGGAATTTCACTTGATGAAGTCCTGCCATTGGCAACTGAATATGAATTTTTGGTGCTGTATACCAGCACACCATCCTTTGCAAATGATGTGAAGATTGCTGAAGCCTTCAAAGAAAAAAACCCAAACCTGATTATTGGTTTTTGTGGTGCACATGTTGCGGTTAATCCTGACCAAACCGTTATCGCATCAGACGCAATTGATTTCGTCGCAGGCAATGAATTTGATTTCACCATCAAAGAAATTGCCGAAGGTAAGGCCTTGGAAGAAGTCGATGGCATTATCTACAAAAAAGAGGGTAAACCGGTACATAACAAACCACGTGCCTTGATCGAAGACATGGATAGCCTGCCTTGGGTAACACCTATCTATAAAGAAAATCTGAATACGGCGGATTACTATAACGGCTACATGTTGCATCCTTATATGTCGTTCTATACCGGGCGTGGTTGTAAATCACATTGTACATTTTGCCTATGGCCACAAACGATATCCGGACATAACTACCGACATAAATCAGTTAAAAATGTTATCGATGAATTGACCTATGCACGCGACAACTTTCCTGAAATAAAAGAATTCTTTTTTGATGATGATACTTTGACAGACAACATTCCTTATGTTGAGGAACTAGCTAAAGAAATCGGTACACTGGGCATCACATGGTCATGTAATGCAAAAGCTAATGTTCCTTATGAAACATTAAAGATCATGAAAGACAACGGTCTGCGTTTATTGTTGGTCGGTTATGAATCAGGCAATCAACAGATTCTGATCAATATCAAGAAAGGTATTCGTACCGATATTGCACGCCAATTCACGAAGGACTGTCACAAACTAGGCATTGTTATACATGGTACATTCATCGTTGGTCTTCCTGGTGAAACCAAAGATACTATCGAAGAATCAATCAAATACGCACAGGAACTGAATCCACAAACCATTCAAGTATCATTACCTGCGGCCTATCCCGGCACCTTCTTGTACAAGCAAGCTGTTGAAAATGGCTGGTTGATCGTTGATGAAGAATTAGTCGGCGATGATGGTGTGCAACACTCTGTATTAAATTACCCTCATTTACCTAGCGAAGATATCTTTGAAGCGGTTGATAACTTTTACAAACGCTTTTATTTCCGCCCGTGGAAAATGGCCGTACTATTTTTCGAGATGTGTCGCGACTGGGAAGTCATGAAGCGCCGTGCACGTGAAGGTGTCGAGTTCTTCAAATTCCTGTTTGGTCGGGAGAGCACAGCCTGAAAAAGTTAATTGTTACTGGTGATGATTTTGGTCTTTCCTCACCAGTCAATGATGCAATAGTAAAGGCTCATGAGAAAGGTATTCTGACGACCACGAGTTTGATGGTGTCGGCACCCGCTGCCGAAGATGCTGTTAGTCGTGCCAAGAGCCTTCCTGATTTAAACGTTGGTTTACACCTGGTGTTAAGTAACGGCAGGGCAACGTCACCTGCAACAGAAATCCCTGCCCTGGCACATGCCAATGGCCAGCTAGATAACAATCTGGTTCGCACGGGTATCATGATGTTTTTTGACCCAAGCACAAAAAAACAACTCGAAAAAGAAATACGTGCACAGTTTGAAGCTTTCAAAGCGACAGGCTTGAAATTAGATCACGTCAATGCACATAATCATATGCACCTGCATCCGACAGTATTCGATTTAATTATCAAGATAGGAAAGGAATTCGAGGTCACGGCGATCCGCATACCCAATGAACCACCATTAGACTCAATCACCGGTGGTACAAAAGATAAGCTGCTACGTAAATTTCGTTTTCTCTTTTTCAAACCATTTGTATCGCGTATGAAAAAACTATGTGAAGCAAATAATATTAAGCACAACGATACAATCTATGGTTTGAATGACAGCGGTCACATGAATATCGATACACTAGTTCGTATCCTTCCGCACATAGCCGATGGTGTTACAGAAATTTATAGTCACCCGGCAACCGAACGTTGGGATGATATTGATCCGGCTGCAAAGGATTACGAATTTGAGGCTGAATATAAAGCTCTAATACATGCACGCACTAAGCGAACAGTTGAGAAATTCAATATAGAACTTTCTGGGTTCAATTCCTAAGCACGGCAACTTCTCATGGTCGGTGATTCCTGGACGCATAAAATAGCACGTGTTTGTATACTACCTTTAGTTAATACACCTGTTACACCAAACCATCTCACAGTCCTGCGTTTAATTACCGGCCTTGCGGCTTGTAGTTTACTTGCAATAGGGTCATATGAAGGCAATCTCTGGGGCGGCGTATTATGGTTAATATCGGCCTTTCTCGATCGTGCTGATGGAGAACTCGCCAGAGTCTCTGGCAAAACCAGTGAATGGGGTCATAAGTTTGATTATTTCTGTGACGTTACCGTAACCGCGCTATTCTTCCTCGGTATCGGTATAGGCTTACGAGAAAGTTCTCTAGGACTCTGGACTATCGTTATGGGGATAAGTGCATCAGCCGGCGTTGTTGCCGCGGAGATTCTGGCTGAAATTATTGATCAGGCACAAAAAGACACGGGTGAGAAAGCCTATGCAGGTTTTGCCGGTTTCGATTTTGATG
This sequence comes from Thiotrichaceae bacterium UBA973, assembly GCA_002292815.1. Classification (GTDB taxonomy): domain Bacteria; phylum Pseudomonadota; class Gammaproteobacteria; order Eutrophobiales; family Eutrophobiaceae; genus UBA7359. The sequence goes on from DBBX01000028.1 coordinate 15,625, forward strand.
ATGTACTTTATTTATTCGCCCCGATTGTTTGGTTAAACCTACACTTTCCGTTTCTTGTCGGTGCTTCAGTAGGCGCCCCCATATTTGCATTAATTACCTGGTATCGACTCCCTAAAAGTAACAGCTCATAGCTTCTTTTCAGACAGTTAAGTTATAAGAAGCTGTTGTTTTAATTTTACTTTCATTAATATCCCAAGTGCACATCAATCAATGGATGTAAAAAATCTTATGTTATTTAAAATAATAGTTGCCGGCTTATTCTTATCAGCCTTATCTCAAACGATTATTGCTGACAGTTCGAATACAGTTATCGATGCTACGCGTTTATTAGCCGCATCAAATGAAACTGACAATTGGCTCTCATATGGTCGTGACTATACAAATCAGAATTTCTCCCCGCTTAAACAAATCAACGCTACAACAGTTAAACGACTCGTTCCAAAATGGATATTTCAAACCGGGAAAAAGGGATCGTTTCAAACACAACCGTTAGTTGCCGACGGTGTCATGTATGCCACCATCCCGGGCAACGATGTCGTCGCACTAGATGCTGAAAAAGGCACCCTTCTTTGGCGCTATAAACACAAGAATCGAAAAGAAAAAAACAAAGCCGGCCCGGCCAATCGTGGTGCAGCACTCGGTTACGGTAAAGTATTTGAGGCGACTAATGATGGTCGGCTGATTGCGCTTGATCAAACGACTGGTGAAATCGTTTGGGACAAGATCATTGCGCGCCCCACTGATGCCGAGCTTGAAGGTCTCACTCAAACACAAAAAGATTTCTTAATAGAGAATAGCGATACCTTACCTGCAAAGATGGCGCCAATTGTATATCGAGACTTGGTAGTTGTTGGCGTCACAGCAGCCGGTTACGGTATGTTTTATAATATTTTCTCGCGATTTGCTCTAAAAGGGACCTCCCCTGATGAAATACCACCAGCCGATCGTTTTCTAGGTCTGCGTGGTTATGTTGCTGCTTTCAATGTAAATACAGGTGAAGAAGTTTGGCGCTGGCACACTACTAAAAGTGGTGACTGGGAAGGTGTGTTTGCCTCCACCACTCCAGAAGGTGAAGCCTTACCGCGTGATATCCCACTTGAAAAAAAATTAGCACCGAAATTAAAAGATCGTTGGCGTATTGGCGGAACCTCAACTTGGATGACTCCGTCATTTGACCCGAAACAGGGTCTGATATTTGTTGGCACGGGTAACGCTTCTCCTAATGATGTCTCCAGTGCTAGACCCGGTGATAACCTTTATGCAAATTCACTGGTTGCCATTGATGCCTACACCGGCGAAACCCGTTGGCATTACCAACAAGTACCTCACGATTTATGGGGCTATGATCTTGCAAGTACCTCAGTATTATTTGATTTACCTGTCGACGATAAAGTCATTCCAGCGATTGGCATTGCAGGTAAAACCGGCTGGTTCTATGTCCATAACCGCGAAACGGGTAAATTGATTTATCGTTCTGAAGCCTTTGTGCCGCAGAAAAACTTATTCAAAGCGCCTAGCGATGAAGGCGTTATCAGTTCGCCTGGATCATGGGGCGGTGCTTCCTGGTCACCGACTTCATACGATCCATCAAGTGGCACTGTTTTTATTGCCGGAATTCATAAACCCACACTCTACCGTACAGAGTACGCGACATTTGAAGGTAAAGAAGTCTCTTATATATTAACCGAAATTGCTGAGTCAGAACCCAGTTGGGGAACACTGACAGCAATCGATACACGCAACCAAGGCCGCATTCAGTGGCAAGTCAAAACCGACCTACCTTTGATAGGAGGCGTACTCGCGACAGCAGGTAATCTGGTATTCATGGGCGAAGGTAGCGGCATGTTTGCTGCATTTGATAGCCAGGATGGAAAACGTTTATGGGAGTTCAATTGTGGTGCAGGTGTAAATGCACCGCCCATGAGTTACCAGGTTGGCGATCAGCAATACATTGCTGTTGCTGCGGGCGGGCATGGATTATTAAAGACACCTAGTGGAGATGCATTGATTGGCTTTGGCTTGGCTGACTAGGATTTATTTAGTTTCCTTGAAGCTGCTTTTTTATAGATTCGCAAAGTGACATTAACTTAGCTGCTTCTTTATCACTCAGGCCTGTAGCACATAATGCTATTTCGCTGGCTTTCTTAGCTTTCTTGCCAAGCGCCTTTCCCGATTGAGTTAAGACAAGTTGTTTCTGTCGTTCATCTTTATCAGTGGAACGCCTTTCTATAAATCCATTAGACTCTAGCCGTTTGAGCAATGGGCTTAATGTTGCATTACTGAGTCCTGTTGTGTCGGCAATTTCACTGATCATCACGGCCTCTTTATCCCACAATGCCATCATCACGACATATTGTGGATAGGTTAAATTCAATGGTTCCAACAGACCTTTATAAGCCTGAGTTATCGCCCTTGAGGTAGAATATAAGGCATAACAAACCTGTTCATTTAATTTAGGAGCGTTCATGTTCTCTATATTGAATCATTTATTTAGTTCGTGCACTAAGTACTTGTGATAAACTTGTATATTCTCTATACTCACAAACATTATTATTTCGTGCACTAACTATTTTACTACTAATTTCGCTTAAGTGGAGATATAAAATGAAAAAAATCGCATTAGTCATTGTTTCACTAACGCTCAGTTTCCTTGTTTATGCCGGCGGAAACCCCGACCAGGTTAAATTTCCAGCAGGATACCAATCTGATTTCACAAAATACGACACGCGTAACCGTGCTAACGGTAAACAAGTAGCCGTACTCTATGCGAATAAAATAGCTACTGATACCGCGGCCAATGGGAAACTGGGGGACGGTGCAACTATCATAATGGAAATTTATAAAACTGTGCCTGGAGAAGATGGTAAACCAACTGTTGGTGAAGATGGTCTTTTTAAGAAGGGCAAATTCGCCGCTGTCGCAGTAATGGAAAAACGATCAAACTGGGATGTCAGTTTTGACGCAAAAGAACGTGCTGGAGATTGGGGCTATGCTCTATACAAGACAGATGGAACAGTAAAAGAAAACGAACTGGAATGCGCTAGTTGTCATTTACCTATGCCTGACAATGACTATATGTTTTCTCATTCAAGTTTGGTTAGCTTCACCAAATAATATCTTATCATTGAACATTACATGTTTGAATCGGTGTTAATAGCACCGGTTCAAACCTGTTTTTCATCCTTTCCTTTGTAGTACAAAGACACCATAGTCTGATCTTGCATTGAGCGTTATTGGCTTAGATAGATCATAGAAATGATTATAACTACTGACCACATCAAAAACATCTGTATTTGAAAGAAGTTTGTGAAATTGTTTCAGTGTATAAGTACGAAGTTTATAAATAGATTCATATTTTTCATTTTTCTTTTTTGTCTTTGGGTTTAGTATCACTTGCAAGGTTTCTGTTCTCTTATCTTTATCCAGTTTTAACATTTTCATTGTTGTCTTGACTGTCAGACGCCCTCTCTTTGCTGTCCATCGGGTTATTTTATCTGATATCCCTTGTTCCGGTATTAAATGCAGGCCAAGTATATATATTCCATTCTTCTTTAATGATTTTGCGATATTCAACAGATGTTGAACGGCTTGTTTCTCTGATAGTAGATGCCTGAAGGTATCAACGGTGCAGTAAGCAGCATCATACTTCTTCCTTTTACTATTGAAGTTAGTCATATCACCGTGAAATATATTTGCCTTTAATTGATTGCGATTAAGTTTGTCTTTTAAATACGACAATGCATGTTCATTTAAATCAAAACCCGCGCAATCATAACCGTTTCGTGACAAAGGAATAATCAAACGACCAGTACCACAGGCGGGTTCGATTAAGCTTGGTGAATCAGACTTACTATATCTATTGATGATATTTTGTAAAAATAGCAACTCTTCTCTCATTTCATGAGAGAAAGAAACATCATAATACGTAGGCAAGCTATACCAGTTCATTGCATTATTATTAATCAATTTAATCTATAATTTTAACTATATTTAATTATCTTAAACCCTATAATTTTATATTTCTTTATGAAATAAAATAATACTATAGAATAGTTATATTGATAACGGAGAGGTCCTGGTTTTGAAAGAACTTCAATTACTTGATGATGGGGATTCATTCAGAGAATCTGCTTATAAGTATATAAAAGAATCTGACTTTTTTTCAGATCTTGACGATGAAGAAATAAAGATATTAGCCCGCTGGACCAAGGCTTATTCTGCAGCTACCGGTTGCGTGGTATTAAATGAAGGCGATAAAAGCAACTGCCTCTGCATTATCATCAAAGGCGTCATCAATATCTTTAAAAAATTACCCGACGAACACCTAAAAATTGCAGAAGTCTCTACAGGTGAGTCTATTGGTGAGATGGGGATTATTGATGGTGAACCATTTTCAGCTTCTGGTATTGCTTCTGAAGATTCAATTGTTTTATTAATAACGCGTGAAGATTTTGAAGATATCATCAATCAGAATATGGAACTCGGTAATAAACTGCTATGGAACTTGCCAGAATATTAACTTCACGCCTAAGACACACCACTAAACGTCTGGCTGAAACACTGACAGGACAAAAATAACGGGCATCTCGAATATTATTATTTATGAATAATAATACCACCGCCTTTTATGGATGTTGTTAGCGCTGTTTTATAGTTATCTATGTTAATAAGATCGTAACAAAACCACTTATCATCCAATGGCTTGAAAGTTAATACTTCTATCCCACCATCAATAGTCTCATCTAGTGTGACAGAAAATCGGTCAAGGCCATATGCAACACCTTTTCCAGTTGCCTTGATAAAAGACTCTTTCCTGCACCAAACACGATAGAAAGAATCGAGTTGCAACTCATCAGCACATTTAATTAGATCATTCTTTTCATTTTCGCTGAAAAATCGTTTTGATAATGATTGATGATCTATATCAGCATTTATTTTTTCTATATCCACACCTACTCTGTTACCTAACGCTATTGCTATTAGTGCATAGTTTTCTGAATGAGAAATATTAAATTCTATCGGTTTATTATTTAACGATTCCTTAATACTTGGTTTTCCGTGTTCACCATAGAAAAAATCAATATCTTGATATGACTTACCAAGACTACTAGATAACAAAAGTCTTAATACACTTCGCGTTATAACAAATTGATTCTTCTTTTCTGCTATCTTTAATTTTTCTGCTCGAATACGTTCGTCTTCTGATAAATACTGCATGCAGTGTTGATCATCAAATAAATCGAATTGGATTAAATAGATATGAATTTTATTATCTGACAATACTAATCTTTCTTGTAATATCTGATCGAGAGTATTCATTATTTTTTTTCAGTATCAAATGACGTCTTAAGACGTTTCATACCCTCATCTATACTGATTTCTGGCGTGTATAATAAGTCTCGTTTAGCCGCAGACAGGTCAAACCAGTGTGCTGTGGATAATTGTTTAGCAACAAATCTTGTCATTAGAGGCTCTTCCTCAACCTTGAATACAGAATAGACTCGCTCTAGTATCACCCCTACATAATAAGCCGCGTGCGCATTAATTCTTTTCTTTATTGGTGATAAGCCTACAGTTGCCAATATTTTATTAATCAAATCCGACATTGCGATAGGCTCATCATTACTAATGAAATAGGCCTTACCCGCACACTTTTCATCTTTCTGTAAATCATTTCCAGCAAGTAGATGGGCAGTAACAGCATTATCGATATAACATGAATCGACCTTATTCTCTTTATTCCCAACCAGTCTTAAGCGGCCAGCCTTTGCACGACTAATAACTCGTGGAGCAAGATGCCGGTCACCTGGCCCCCAGATTAAATGCGGCCGTAAGGCGACTGTTTTAAGTTTTGCGCTATTTGAACTTAATACTAGTTGTTCTGCTTCTGCCTTGGTTTCCTGGTAGGCATTGAAAAATGTTTCTGCATAGGGTGTTGATTCATCAATACCCTCTTCACTGGTACCATCAAACACGACACTTGGGGTGCTGGTATAAACCAGATAATTAATATGGTGTTTTTTACACGCATCAATGACATTTTTTGTTGCGACCACATTAGCTTGATAATACTTATCATAATCACCCCAGACACCTGCCAATGCTGCAACGTGATAAACAATATCGCAGCCACTCGCTGCAGCATCTATATCATCAGCCTTGCATAAATCACCTTGTATCGCATCAACACCTAATGCTACTAGTTCGGGATAGTGTCCTCGTTGGATTGCCCTTACTGTGTCTCCTCGCTTCAATAGCGCCCTGACAATTGCACCGCCGAGAAATCCACCACCACCTGTTACTAACGCCTTCATCTTAATTTTTCCTCAGCCCATATCGCTAACTTCTCGCGACCAATCTTGGCATTGTGCCGTATATCCACGGGGAAACCTGAATGAAACAAAATATGTTTAATATTCTTGGTGATCGAATAATGACTAGCTAACTCAAATAGTTCTTCAGTCAGTTTCTTTTTATCGATACTTTTCAGTTCAGCTTCTAGTTCAACACAAATAACAGGAACAATTTTATTCTTGAGCCTCACACCAACCAACGCCGTACGCAAAACTGATTCATGCTTATTAAAAATACCTTCGCAACATATAGTATATAAAGTTTCGATCTCGGTAATGACACGCTGGCTCTTACGACCACAAAACCAAATACGACCATCATTATCAAGATAACCCATATCTCCCATACGATGATAAAAACCACTTTCAGTCTTTATTTTGGCTAGGTTTGTTTCTGCATGACGATTAAAATAAGACCGTGTCACTTGTGGGCCTTTGACACAAATCTCACCAATTTGATTAGCCGCTAACGCTAAATCATTATCCCAATTAGAAATAACATCATCAGTAATTTTAATAATTCTGGTATCTAGACTGGAAACTGGTTTCCCGACACAGACACCCTTGCCTTCACTCGTTGCCGCCGCAGTCTCATCAAGGATGACATTACTCCCAACTGAACTCACTGGGAGTGACTCCGTTGCGCCATAGGGTGTAAATATCTGCACATCGTCATTGAGCAATGATTTGAATCTCGTAAGTACTGAAGGTGCGACAGGAGCCCCTGCTGATAGCACTCGTTTTAGAGTGGGTAATTTCCTCTCGTTCGCTCCGCCCCATTTGCCAACACGATTTAATAAGGCCGGCGAACCAAACATAGTTGTACACTTATAATCATTAACCGCATCAATAATAGTTTTCGGATTGACATGACCCGGTCGAGTAAAATCCATCTTTGGTATCACAGACGTCATGCCTAATGCAGGGGCAAATAAAGCAAACAAGGGAAACGTTGCCAGATCTATCTCGCCGGCTTGAATCTTATAGAGGTTCTTCAATGCCTCATGTTGCGCGGTGAAATTAGCATGCGTATAAACCACGCCTTTTGGAATACCCGTGCTACCACTGGTAAACAGGATTGCAGCCATATCTTCTGCGACAGTTTTGGTATTTTCAAAATTTCTGTCTTTTGCACTCGCTTTAATCTTTTCCAGGCTAGTGATACAACTGCCTAATAAAAGATTATTACCGACCAGCACCGTTTTACTAATAGTCTTTTTTGCCCAGCCTAAGGTTAGTCGGGCAATATGTGCGGTACTAATGCCAATAAACGCTTCCGGCTCAGCCTCTGCCAAACACTTACCCAGATTTTTTATCCCCATGCCCGGATCGACAGCGACTAAAACTGCCTCAAGTTTGAATAAGGCAAATACCAGAGCAAAGAAATCCAGACCCGGTTTAACCATCAATACCGTTCGCATCCCTTTACCTATGCCATGAATTTTTAATCCATTGGCAATGATATTGCTGACTTCATCGAGTTCCTTATAGGTATAGGTGTTTTTATAAAGAACAACATCAGACTTATCATTAGCAGCTGTTGATTGCACAACCACAGCATGAGTATCTGGCTGTTGTAGTGCCATAACGGGCAAATGAGAGGCTATGTTTGCAGTAATCATTACTATTAGGGACAGACTTAAGTCTGTCCCTCAGCATATTTTATCTGACCTGTATTCGTCTTTTCTAGAAAGGTTTGTATTAGCGGGATAACTTCCTCGCCCGCATCTTCAAGTAGATAATGCCCAGCATCGAACTCATGATATTCAGCATTTGGCATACGCTTCTGCCATTCATCAAGATAATGTCGATCAAAGACAAAATCCTTTAATCCCCAACAAACCAATATTGGCAGCTTTGAAAACTGGTCCAGGTTTTTATCTACATTATCTACAACAGCATATGAAACATGATTTTTATCTAGCGGAATATCTTCTACAAAGCGTAATACCGAAAGTCGGTTCGCCCAATTATCATGCGGCGACAGATAAGCATTCTTTATATCACTCGTCATCGGCTTCCGTGTAACACACTGTATGACACCCCCCCGACAAAATGCATTTAAACCTTGTATTAATAATGCGCCTATTAATGGAGTGCGGCTCAGCTTTAATTGCCAGGGAATTTGCTTGCCGGAGGGGATATGAAACCCAGCCGTATTAGATATCACCAGACGTTTAATCTTTTCAGGGTAACGTGTGGCGTAGGCCAGTCCAATCATACCGCCCCAATCATGCACAATCAGCGTTAAATTATTATCAACGCCAAGAGAGGATAACAGCGCATCAAGATCATCAACCCGCTGTTTTAATATAAAGTCATACTCACCGCCAGCCGGTTTATCCGATAAACCCATACCAATATGGTCTGGCGCTATGCAATGGTATTTATCGACTAGTGCAGTAAAAAGATGACGATAATAAAATGACCAGCTCGGGTTACCATGGATCATGACAATGGTTTCAGCATTTCCCTTCCCGCCTTCGAGATAATGCATTTGTCTGTTATTTATCGAGGCATAACAGGAAGATTCTGAGGGGTAATCGGGGTATTGCATAAGCTATTGGTTTTTATATGAAAATATAGTTATAAAGCGAGCTAGTTTACTGAATATTATCTTATACACCAAGTATATCAGGCGAATAGTTTAGTCGCGTCTAAAGTAAATCCATCTGCTCTGTTTTATCGGTTTGATCAACGCGCTTTTGCTGCAACTTGGACGTACTCACGCCTAATAGACGCACTTTGCGTTTATCTACTTCTGTATTGGTTAATAACACTTTGACTACTTCAAAAATATTACTCGCAGATAATGTCGGTTTTTCTATAGTGCGGCTGCGTGTGATTTGTTCAAAATTTGCGTATTTAACTTTTAAGGTGATTGTCTGTGCGCATAGATTTTTATCAAATAATATTCTCGAAACACTATTGGATAGTTCTTCCAGAATAGAAAACATGTCATTGGTGTCGCCCATGTCTTTGCTAAACGTTGTTTCCTTACCGACGGATTTTCGTTCCCGATGGCTGTTCACCGGCCTAAGGTCGATACCGCGTGAAATTGAATAATAAAAATGACCTGCCTTGCCGAATTTCTTGACGAGTTCATTCAGGTCTTTCTGCAAAAGATCTTCACCCGTATGAATACCAAATTCTTTCATCCGTTTCTCGGTTGCTTTACCAATACCATGAAACTGTCGTACGGGTAATGTCTTGATAAACTCGGGACCTTGTTCAGGGGTGATTAAATATAGTCCATCCGGTTTATCCATGTCCGATGCTATCTTCGCTAAAAATTTATTATATGACACACCCGCAGAGGCATTGAGATTGGTTTTCTCTTTAATTAAACGTTTGATTTCTTTCGCGATTAAGGTTGCCGAACCTGAATGATCCTGGTTATGCGTGACATCCAGATAAGCTTCGTCCAAAGATAAAGGCTCGACCAGATCTGTAAACTCACGGAACACAGCCTGGACTTCTGCAGAGACTTCACGATACGCAGTAAAACGTGGTTTTAGAAAAATAGCGTCAGGACAGCGCTGGTGTGCTTGTGTAGCCGACATTGCTGAGTGGATGCCAAACTTCCGTGCCTCATAACTACAGGCAGCAACCACACCTCGTTGTTCAGGTGTGCCGCCAACGACGACTGGCTTGCCACGATATTCAGGATGATCACGCTGTTCGACTGAAGCATAGAAGGCATCCATATCGACATGGATGATTTTACGTTGGACTGGATTTTCTTCGGGCTTTTCCGTATTCACGACTCGTTAAGAATACAAAAATTTAAATTTAAAAATTATTAAGCAGCGTTTTTAACAAGTTTGATTACTTACCATTCCCAACCAAGCATCAAACAATTTAAACCACTGCCGATGCCAAGAAAACTAACCCGGTCGCCCTTCTTTAAGAAGTGTCTTTGATCAGCAATGGCGGCTGTTAAGGGTACCGAGACAGTGCCAATATTGCCCAAATATTTATAGGTACTAAAATCTTTTTCAGGCGCAATACCAAGTTCTTTTAATATTGTATCGCGATGACCTTCGCCGACCTGATGACAAATCACTTTATCAACCTGATCTCTGGCCCAACCCATTCTCGTTAAAAATGTACCCCAGGTTTTTACACCTAGGATGGCGCCATGCTTTAAAACGGAAACTGAATCGGTCGACATGAATTCAGACAGGGCCGCCGGTAGTTTTTCTTTGGGTAGCATGCTGGATAATGCGGGCGGTAATTTATCACTGGACATCACTTCTTTCAGAACTGACGGAATGACTTCGGGTTCCATCACTTGATCAATCGCTGCCAATAATTTATCTGGAGAAAAGACAAATTCACCGATGGCGACCGGTGATATTGAAACGCCCCAACGGCAAAGTTTGTGATGTTCCGGAGCCGATTGATTTGCACCACCCAACAGGCGATGTGTTTCTTTATTATCAAACGAGCCATCAGTCAGTAATACTGCTGCAGCGCCCGAACCGCCGGTTAGCGTCGCCAGAGAACTGGAAAACATATCAATCGTTTTATCTTTCAACATGCGCTCGATCATGATCTCGACGATTTCACGTGAGGTCTCGCACGAGACGACCATGCCGGCACGGATCTGCTTTAATTCGATGCGATTGGCGATATCAATAATGCCGTTCATAACACCCAGGCAGGCATTGGAAATGTCATAGATATTGGCATCATCGCTAATGCCTAATTGCGCGGCTACAGCACAAGCGGTGGCAGGTTCAAAATTTTCTCGGCAAACACCGGTGTAAACCAGTGCTTCAACGTCTTTTGCCTCGACATTTGACTGTTCTAAGGCCTTTCGGGCCGCATTTGCAGCGCCATCAGACAAGATATGGCCTTCTTCCCACCAGCGACGTTCATGAATGCCCGTCAAGGCTTCTAATTGTCCTGGTGCTATATGTAGTGCGTCATACATCGGCATTAGCCGTTGTTCCAAGTCCTCGGAAGTGATCACTACCGGTGGCAATTCATAGCCGATAGACTCCATATGTACGCGTGAATATTTCATAGACCCATTCTAAGTGATTCGGAGCGCAAAATCTTTCATCTGATAGATAATTCTGCCATCTACGGTCAAAAAGCCATCTGCTTTAAGGGTTCTGCTCTGATCATCAATCTCGGTTATCACCGCCTGCACCGTAACCTTGTCATCTACCGGCAATATCTGCCCCCGATAGACCCATTCATGCAGTTGATTCAAGGCCATACTTTCGAAGGCGAATTGGCCTATTTCCAGTTCATCCTGCCAGCGTTCCCAAGCAAAGACCTTCAATAACTGCATAAAGGATTCGAGTCCTAATGAACCCGGCCACACAGGGTCTTCATAGAAATGCGCCTTAAAGAACCAGGCCTCTTCCTTCACCTTCGCTATTCCTTCGATAAATCCCAAGCCATTTGGCCCACCTTCGGGGTCATATAAGGTAATCTCATCAACCATGCGCATCATCTCTGCTGGCATAGGTGCTTCGGCAGGATAGGCAAACGATTTACCTCTGGCTTGTTCTTCCTGACTTGCCTTATACGGTTCAACATCCCGGATCCCGACCTGCTCAGCCAAGGCTTCGTGTGAGAAGAAACCAAAATAGGTATTACCCTTATAGACCATGCCCGCATCGGCATGCATTTCGTAATCAAAATTCTGAATAATCATGCCACCCGATTGGGAGACGTTGGTAATCTTTACCTTGGTGGTTAAAGTGCCCATCTCTGGTGAGACTTTAATAAACTGAGTCGCCTTACCCCCCAGATTTCTAAAAGAAATATCAGTTTCGCTGGTTAATGCTGAACCCAGATAGGCGGCTAACCAGCCGCAAGGTTGCAATGCCACTTCCAACAATACCGCAAACGGCATATAGGGTTGATTGTCTTCCGTGAAATACCAGTCATCACCGGGCACATTGTATTCGGCTTCGATAATTCCGCCCGCTTTGAGTACCCATGGTTCACAATCTTTAATTGAAGTGATGCGATCTAAAAACTTATACGGCGGACCTGGCAGACGTGCAATCTTACGTTCACTATCAAACACCTGATAGCGATCACCAAAGGCCTCTGACGGTTTACCAACGGCAAAGGCGAGTATTGATTCGTTATCGAACAAGACTTGTTTTGTTTGTGTTGATGCTTGATTGGCCCAAAGCGCTTGCAGCCGTTCGCGTTTTAAGCCACTTAGCTGTACCGACATATTTTTCATCTGCACGATAGCGCGATGATCGCCGTACATTAATGCCTCGGCCAAGACATAAGGCGTGCCGTCTGCTTTGTATCCAATCTCTTTCAGCGTGATCTCATATTGAACCGCTTTGGTTTCTTCAGTGACCTGACCTCGACATTTTAATTGGCTGACTTCGCCAATCATCGGCTCATAAACAAACTCATCCATTTCACCAATCCAGCCCATACGTAACAGATAAACACGTAAGGTATGTAAACAGCACTCGTACATTAAAGTGCCCGGCATAACCCGATCATCGACAAAGTGACAAGTCAGAAACCAATCGTCTGGACGTATATCGGCTTCGCCAGTGATCTGGCCAATACCAAATCGTCCGCCAGCAGGGTCCAGATTAAGTATCCGATGGACTAAGGTCATGCGCCCGCTAGGTAAACCGACCGGATTTCTTAAGCCTGTATTTGCAAAGTCATTTCCAAAACATGAAATAAGATCGCCTTCGCGCAAGGCATTCAATTGCGCATCGTTATAGCTTTCTACTTGCAGCGAAACCAGTTGCTGCCAGTCTTCAGTTAACTTGCCTTCTGCTTTTTGCTTTTCGATACTGGTCAGCACAATACCCTGCCCTGCATCGAGTTCTTGTTGGCTAAAGAAACCAGCACAACCCTGTGTCATGGTGAGTAGTCGTTGACCGTTTACAGTACCTTCAAAGTTAAAACGGAATAGACGCGTATCACCTTGGCTAAAAAACTGCTCGATATGGATATCGTAATGAATCGTTTGCCCTGCGGTAGGTAATGGGCCATGGAAAGTGATACGCGCATCGAGCAAGCGATAAACCGCCAAACCTTTGGTAATATGATCAATACCTAAATATCCCGATAAGAACAGATCGGCCTGTCCTGCTTCCACGGCGATACAGGTTGGGATACGACCTAAGTCTAGATACCAGGCATCGGGCAAGACATCATGCTCTGTGATGACACTGCCCTTGGTTATGACATCATGGGCAGCTAAGTCATGCGTTAAGGCATCTGCCTCACCATTCACTTCGAGAATACGATCAACCAACATTAATGGCTCATCGGGCAGACGCACTCGTGAAGGATGTTGATCGATATCAGCAAAATGCTCACCCAACATGTTACCAATAGAACCGATAGCAAACTCCAGACAAGCCGCTCTATCAAATAGACATTCGATCTCTTCGCTGGGTGCACGTTGTTCGGGACGATAAGCAGGCGGTGACATTTGCACATCAGACCCTGCCATTAACTGCATTTGCATATTGATGGCTTGCTCGAGCGTCTTTGTCATGCCCTCACTGACACGCAAGAAAGCAGCTTGCGCTTCAGCACGTGCTTGTCCTGCGAGTTGCATCTGTTCGATAATCGGTTGCAGCCCGTCGTTCGCGGCCAGAGGTAAAGAGCTCATATTGTGTTGCTGCTGATCAATCTGAACAACTTCTTCCCTTGTGTGTTTCTGCTTTAATTCAACGACGGCCGAGGCCACCTCATCGTCTTTAACCTTTGTCGGCAAGGGTACTTTAAAGGCTTCACCACCGGTCTTAACACTAAGGTAATTTTTATATTTTGTTTGATTAGTTTCTTTTGCACTATCAAGCTGCGATAGATCGACCGACACACCTTCGGCATAGAGTCGCGCCAATAATTGCATAACATTATCAACACTATCCTGTCCTTTGACACAGATTGCCTTGGCAAAATGTGGTTTGTCGGCAAGGATTTGATCAATCATCCTTGTGCAAGAACCACCCGGCCCCATCTCGATAAAACAACGCACACCATCTTCATAGGCACTATTGATGACCTTGGTGTAATCGAAAGGCGCCAAGGCCTGATCTAAAATTGAATCTGCAGCAGCGTCTTGAGTAACTTTATAAGCAGCACCACGAATACCACTATAGAAAGTCACATCGTCGGGAGGTGTTGTTTCAAAGATATGTAGATCGCGGTACGACTGCGCAACGGGTCTTGCGACTTCACAATGAACCGTGGTCACGCCTGAAAGCGGATGATATTGCGCTGCGAGTGCTTTGACTGCCTTATTTAATTCTGTGCGGTCACCACCAATCACACATTCATTCGGTGTATTGATAATCAATAAATACACGTGCTTATAGTTTTCTAATACGGCTTTAACGTTATCTGCACTGGTATTGATCACACCTAAGGCCCAATCAATCGGTTCATCCGTAGCCCATGCTTTTTGTACTGCTGTACATGCCCCGGCAAGCTCTTCGGTAAACAAGCTGCTTTTCTGAATACGTTGTAGCATTTCATCGCGCGCCGTCCAGGTACGTGTTGAGAAAAAACCAGCGGTCTCGCCGAGACTATAGCCAATGACCGCATCCGGCTTAATCGCAAAACTAGCAACAACATCACTGACGAAGGTCCCTAACCAAACCTGACCAAAGATGACCTCTTCATGGCTTAATGCTTTATCAAGATTTGCCTTACTATTTTGTGACTGCCAAAAACGCCCTTGGGCAAATTGTGATGCCAACGAATCATTTTCTGAGTTCAGTTTTTCTAATACATTCGGGAAGGCGACACCCAAGTCCTGCCCCATACCCCAGAAGTGGTTTCCGGAACCCGGATAGACAAACGCAAGTTTGCCTTGTGATGCCAAAGGCACAGACGAATAAAAACAACGACCGTTATCTATCGACCGATTATTCTCAATAGCATTGATGGCCTCATCACAGGCAAGATTAAATTCATTATTATCATTAACAACTAATGCAACGCGTAATTGTTCATCGTCATGATGATATTGAGTCTCATCAGAAAACGAACACTGTTTAATCTTATTGATTAAGGTCTGTGAATCTTTCGCAGCAGCAATAAATAGTTTTGCGGGATCTGTTTGTGCTATTGGCGCTGCATCACCTTCTTCAAGCAGGACACTAATCGCATTGCCATCAAGGCTGCTTGCATTGACCAGGTTTTTTCTTGTGCCTTTGATGCGATCTTTTAGCCAGTAATGTACTTGAGAGTCTTGTGCTGTTGGTAGTAAACGATGTCGTAAACTGCTTACGGCACTGGCAACGGCCAGTAAACCCGTGGCCGCACCGCTATGCCCTAATGGAAATTTATTGATACTGACATTTCCAAGGATTGGAATATCTGCCAGTTCTTCTGCTTCGCTGGCAAGTGTAATGTGATCGATGTCATCTAGATGACATTGCGCATCGGTGCAGGCATTTTGAATCGACTCGACCTGAGCAGAGGGATTAAGCTGTTTGTCATCACAGCCACCCGCCGAGGCGGCGCCAAACCCTTTGATAATCGAATAGACCTTATCACCATCACGTAGTGCGTCTTCATGACGCTTTAAAATGAATGCGGTGGCACCATCTGCAACGTTTGCTTGTTGATGATATTCAATATGACCTGTTACGGCTCTTAGATCGCTAGCCAGATCAACTGAACCGACAATGACCTGGTCTAATTCATTTTGTTGTAAGGCACGTAAGCCTGATTCCAAGGCACGCAGCCCTGAGGTCTCTTCTGCAGAGACGGTGAATGACGGACCACCAATGCGAAACGCACGTGCTATGCGGCTGGCAACAATGCCACCCAATGCACCCATGGTGCGGTTCGCAGTTAACGCTGGCCCACTAGCCTCACGAAGCTTTGCTATCCAATCATTTAATTCGTTTTCAGTCAGTGCAATGCCTAAACCTTGTAACCATTCACGCGCATACTGTTTTTGCAGCCAACGAAAATGAAAATTGGTCGTATTTAAATCAAGTGCAATACCGATAAAGACACCGGTTCGGCATTGTTGCTCAGCGGTAAGTTCTGAAAGGCCCGCATCCTCCAATGCATTCGCGGCCACTTCTAACATCAACAGTTGTTGCGGCAACATCTCTTTTAATTCCGCCGGTGGGATTCGATAACGCCCTAGAGGTATTTTTATTTCATCAATTAAATAACCTTTGCAGCCGTCTGTTTCAGCACCCCACCAATTTGTTGGTTGTGTTGCAGAATCACTTGCACCAAACAAAACAGCCGCATCAAATGCTGACTGATCATGCCAGGGCCCCAGACGGGACTCCATGCCAACGATGGCAATATCTGCTTTATCTGTTGGTACTGTAGATGCGCTATTTTTAGCAGCAGTGCCTTTATCATATTGCTCAAGGAGCACATGTGCATTAATCCCACCAAAACCAAAACCACTGATCGCTGCTCGTCTAGGTGTATTGGTTTTTACTGCCCATGGCGCTGCTTCAGCTAACACTTTAAATGGACTATTCGCTAGGTCGATTTTATTTGAGGGCGTCTCATAATTCGCTGTCGGTGGTAACACACCATGCTTCATCGCCAGCAGTGTTTTCATCAATGCCGCTGCACCCGCAGCCGTTAATAAATGCCCCACATTACTTTTTACGGAACCAATCACACACTCGCCTTCGACATTATGCTGTTGCCAAAGATTCTTTAAAGAATTGAATTCAACACCATCACCTACAGGCGTGCCGGTACCGTGACATTCGATGTGCTGCACTTGATTCGGTAACCAGCCGGCCTTGGCATACGCTGATTGCATCGCACGAGACTGCCCTTCTGTGTCCGGTGACATAATATTGCCTTCGATATCATTCGAGAGCCCAATCCCGGCTATCGTTGCATAGATGTGATCATCCTGTGCGATCGCATCTTCCAAACGCTTAAGCACAAAGATGCCAGCGCCTTCACCGACAACCAGACCATCGGCCTTGCTATCAAAGGGAGAACAACGACCTGATTTTGAAATGGCATTGAGTTGAGAGAAACCCATTTGCGTATAGAGACTATCGGGGCGTGATACACCGCCGGCCAACATCGCATCAGTGCGACCCGCGACTAACTCATCTACCGCATACTTCAGTGAATAGAGTGACGAGGCACAAGCTGCGTCTAAGGTATAGGCACCCGCACCAAGACCTAGGGCCTTTGCCAATAAACCACCCGGTAAACCGGCAACATAACGATTAAGTGCTTCAGTCGTGTCAGGTTTGTTATCGGATGCGATCTTTAATTGTTTTTCGAATAATGCTTTGAATTGTTCATCACTAAATTGCGATGACGATTCGGTGGGCAAGACAATATTACCAATGATGATGCCGACACGACGTTTATCTATCGCGCTGGTGTTGGCATCTGCCCAGGCATCACGCCCGGCTTGTAATAAAATCTGATACATCGGGTCAAGACGATTCAACAAACCGGCATCGACATTGAATCCCTCAGGATTAAATTCAAAATCCTGTATTAAGCAGGCACGTCGTGAATTAACTTTATCGGCTTCCAGCTTTGGAGAATACAAATCATCAGGGTTCAGGCGCCAACGATCTGCGCCGACATCGATAGCGGCATCTTTTGCAGATAAAATATTTTGCCAGAATTCATCAAGATCGCGTGCACCGGGAAATACCCCGCCGAGACCGACTATTGCTATTTGTGATGATGCTTTCAATTTTATTCTTTTCTATAAATGCTAATGAGCAGCCTATTATTCGGCTTGATTTGTTTATTTTATCCTAAATAAAACCCAATAAAATTAGGATCACCTGCTTTTTTGATGTTTTTGGCATCTCAGCTAACAATCAAGGTGACACTGAACCGATAGGTTAATGTGTGGGACGTATGGCGTGTCTCATTCTGGACATCATTATTTTTTATTTTAGATTCTTCTCGCAAAAATTCTGCACAAACTTAATTTCACTTTCGATAAAACAATAAAGTTCGAGGAAGTCATAACGCTTGATGACGTTTAATACCCGGAGTGAATGGCTACGTTCAGCATGTTTCATACTTTTATCTATGACCGCTAATATGAATTTTCGGTCCTCAATAGACAACAATCCCCAGTATGCCAGCCCAATAACAATGGCGGTATGCTGAACACTCGGTTCCCACGGTCCAAGCTCATCCGAGCGATACAGGGCATGATAAAATGCCTTATCACATTACTTCTTTTCTTCTGTGTGATTTTCATTTCTGGCGTTTGACTTCTAGACGCAATTGTTCGATTTCTTTTTGTAGCTGTTCATACTCTTGTGTTTTTCTCTCTAAGAATCTTATTGTCACTTTGGCTTTTTGCTTTAAGCCTTTTGGTGTAAGCAGATAGACATAGGCGGATTTCTTATTACTATTAATAAAATTATCAATCTTTATCTGACCTTTATCAATTAACGCAGCCAAGCAGTAGTTTATCTTGCCTACACTTACACCTAGATTATCGGCTAATTCGCGTTGTGTCGATTCCGGTTTTTTTTCTAAGAGGTTAAGTAGTTTGTAATGTACTTCGTCTTGCATTTATGTTTTAACTATTCCAAGTGTGTCGTACAAAGTCAGTAAAAGGAACGCTACGCTTTAATTAACAGCGATTAAGCTCCTCTCATTTCCTGATCTATTCGGCATAATTCTTCATCGATATAATTGCCGATTTCTTTTGTGATGTTGAACGGTATATTGTGATCTTCTGCTAACTTTTTCCATTGCGACAATGACTCGGCTATTTCATCGATCATTAAATTTAGCTGCGTCTTCTTAAGTGGAATTGAATCTGCAATTTTCTGAATGGCTGCATACGGTACCTTTTGACCGTGCCCCATGATGGACATGGAATGATGGCCATTTACTCCAGTGTTAAATGTCACATCGTAAACTGGCGACAAGGACCAGGAACCTTCCGGTGTCATTAAAAAACTAAAATTTTTCGTATGATCGTCCCGGTTTCCAGACAGGATATTGAAGATCATGCGACGCAAAACTTCGCACATATCAGCATGCGATTTTGTTACATGGCTTGTGACTTTCATTAGAAGCCCATAGTCCGCATCAGGAATACGAAAATCGGCATTTATCATAGCCGCTAAGGTATGCATATGAATACGGTTGTTATCCTTTCCTCGATCAAAACGTTTACAAGCAAAGTAAGCAAAGCCTTCATGAGTTTCAATCAAACGTGTTTCTGGAAATTGAATACCGGCTGATCGCGCCATCAATGAATAGATATACTCGATAGTACCTTCTGCTTGTTCTTCCCTGCTTTTCCCCGTTGGGAACTTCACTAACCAGTGTTCATAATTAGCTGGCAAATTGCCGATGTCAGTAATAGCCGTTTCGCCATTTAAACCAATGGTTGCTTTAGGCCGTGCTCCACCGGGAGATCCACCCAGAATATGTAATCGTTCCGTGACCTCTTTCACGGAACCTTCGTAAACGCATAATGAATCTTCGGCCAATGAGGTCAATGAAAGTATCTCATCATCAGGAATAGTATTGTCATCGTCAAAATCGGGCTGGTAAGATAATGCACCCATGGCTCTATCTCCCATATAAGCTAATCGGGTTAATGGCGTCACTGCTTCTAATCCGATGTTTCTTTGGCGGAATCTTCGATCCATTAATAACAATCCCCATCCATCCGGCAGTGAGTCAGCAAAGACCCCATGCAAGCCATTAAATGGGGCTCTTGGTGCAATCTGTAGTTTGCTATCAAGCTTAAGATTAATTGGTGAAATATTAATGCCGAGATCAAGAAAATCTTTGTCTAATTCTAAATGGGAAAGCCCATCTTTATAGGCCAGTCTACCCACTTGAATGCTGTGGTCAGCGACACCGTGCAAAAATACCTGGAGCGTTTTCACGATCTGCCTCTCTGCCGTTTAGGCTTCTTATCGGCTACAAGCAATTGTTCCATTGTTTGTGGTGTTTTTTCAGAGAAAATATCTTCAAAAACAAGTAGATCACCATACACATGACAGAGCATTACAAATTGTCGCAATGAAATCTGCCCTTTGGTCTCGAAAGCTCTTAATGTAGATTCTGGAACACCTGTTAATTTGGCAGCTTTAGAACGACTATGACCTTGATCCAGCCTGGCTCGTTTGAATTTCTCAGCCATGTGTGACTGTACTTCTCCAGGGGAAAACATCTTATTAATTAACATAATAGTATCAGATAACTATATTAAATATACACAATTGATACTATTATATCAGTTAATTAACCTTAAATCTAACCCGAAAGGGGGACGTTACCTGTGGGGGTCCCCACGAACATAAGCAGTTTCATGAATTCTCATTCCGTTTCAGCCGCCATTTTCATTTCTTTTGTTCTGTATATTTAACTTCTTGGTGTAGCTGCTCGATTTCTTTTTTCAACTGTTCATATTCTTCCGTTTTTCTCTGCAGGAACCTAATTGTCACTTTGGCTTTTTGTTTTATTCCTTTTGGCGTAAGTAGAAAGGCATAGGCGGCTTTTTTATTACTGTTGGTAAAGTTACGGACTTTGACATGCCCTTTTTCAATCAATGCAGATAGACAATAATTAATTTTGCCCACACTTATTTCTAAATTTTTAGCCAGCTCGCGTTGCGTCGATTCTGGTTTTTTTTCTAACAGATTAAGAAGTTTATATTGGACTTCGTCTTGCATTTACGTTTTTACTTTTCCAAGTGTGATATACAAAGACAGGCACGCTACCGCCATTCCCTGTCGTTTTCACTGAGAGATTCGCTTACGAATAAGGGTTAACAGTTCATTTGTTCAATCGTTGAACATATGCAGTTAAACGCAGCTTTATTGTGACGTCAAGGTGAAAAGAGAAAGAGACAAATAAAGCTCGCGTTAAATCGATTTGGACTTTTCTGTTTTTAAATACAATGACAGCCAAGCCATTGAGAGGATGGTCAGAAAGTAGAGCACATTGGCCGGTATCTGCAAATTAAATTCAACTGAGGCATGAATTAAGATGGCAGACATCGCCATGATGACGGCAAACGATACCCCCCGCATTAAGGGGTCTTTACGTTTATATTGGGCACGCAATGCAATGAGGAGTGTGACAACAATCATAAGCCCTAATAACCCCAAACCAATCGCACCGGTTTCGTTAATAAACTCCAGGTAATCGTTCTCAGTATGCCGAAAGAAGCCACCGACATCGTGTTGGCGGTATTGTGGGAATACCGTATAAAAACTACCGAGACCGCTCCCGGTTAATTTGTAATCTTGCCAGTAATCAATGTTATGGGGCGCGGCAATCACACGTGATTCAGTTTGCATCGTGGTTTGTTCTATCCGCTCGGCAACTTTTTCAATACCAAACCAGGTGCCCACAATAAAGACATCAATCACGATTAAGCTGACTAACAAGATGACGGTTGAGCGGGGTGCGTGTTTAGATAATAGTAACCCAATCGCACCGGCAATCAGTAGGCTGGAAAAAAAGGCCGTGTTCCCCATACGCGAATGCGTCATCACTAAGGCAATGACCATAATCACTAGGTATAAACGAAGGCGAAACTTGGGGCCCATTAACAATTGAAGAAATGATAAGAACCTTTTTTTCCAGGTGTCTGTTGTCTCTGTTGCGAGTTTAGCGATCATCATGCCGATACCGACGGCGAGACACATGACCAAGAATGCCGCCAGGTGATTGCGATTGATAAACGTCCCACAGACTTGCTGCAAAACGGCACCATGCTTTATAAAAAAACCGTAACCCAATCCCGACATGTGCATCAAGCTGCCGTAGAGGGCCTGCAATAAGCCACTGAAAATCATGACGCTGGCCAGTTGTATGATTCGTCTTCGCCGATTAACTAACAATAAGCACAAACTAAAAAATAAGACATAGGCCACACTTTGTACTAAACCGGTTTGGGTTGCATAGGGGTCGACCGAGATACTTGCCTTTTCTGGGACGGTGTCTAGCTTTGAATACATCTCTGCGGCTTGCGGGGAGATTGATGACAGTGTGTCGGTCGATAAGGGCACGACTTGAAAGGCAATATGGACCAACCATAAACAAAATAGAAATAATACCGGCGTGGCTTTTTTAAACACCGGCGTGAAGGACACTTTGCCAGCAATGAAAGTGATCAACCACACGATGCTTAGTAAAAAAATCCAGATTTCCATGATTGATCAGGCCCAGGGACGGTTGCTACCGAACGGTAACGGCACCCAGGCAATGAGCGCGAGCAACAGATAAAAAATCCAACGGTCTGGTGCGCGTTTTATCGTGTCTGGTGCCATCGCCATGCGGTCTCGATTATCGTTTCAATTTGACTGTGCTGTGGTTGCCAGCCCAGCACTGTTTTTGCTCTGTCATTACTGGCCACCAGATACGATGGGTCGCCCGCGCGTCTTGATTCAACTTTTTCATTTATCGTCTTTCCCGTTATCTTGCGGGCACAATCAATAATTTCCTTGACCGAAAAACCCTTGCCCGTACCGAGGTTAATCACTTGTGATTCTGCATTACCTTCAAGATAACGTAATGCTTGAACATGGCCTTCAGCTAAATCATTCACATGAATGTAATCCCGCACACAGGTACCATCGGGGGTATCGTAATCCGTTCCATAGATTGAAATATGCTCTCGTTTTCCCGCAGCGGTATCCAGTATCAACGGAATAAGATGTGATTCGGGTTCATGCGCTTCACCAATCTCCCCATCCCTGTCTGCACCGGCGGCATTGAAGTAGCGTAATGCCACATAAGCAAAATCATTTTTTAGCGCGGTGTCACGCAATACGTTTTCAATCTCCGCCTTGCTTTCGCCGTAAGGGTTGATCGGCTTGATGGGTAAATCCTCAGTTATGATCTGTTGGTTCGGAATGCCATGGACGGCACAGGTACTGGAGAAGATAAATTGCTTAATATTGTGTGCGACAGCCGCATCAATTAGTACCTTGCTGCCTTCAACATTATTGCGTTGGTAAAGCGCCGGGGCTTTAACCGACTCTTCCACCGAGATGTAGCCGGCAAAATGCATCACGGCTTCGGGTTGGTATTGTTTGAGCACTTCTTCAAGACGTGTCTTATCCAGGATATTGCCCTGTTCTAAAGGACCCCATTTCACGGCCCACTCATGACCACGTTCGAGACTGTCATAGCAGATAGGCGTATAGCCTGCTTTTGCCAACGCCTTACACGCGTGACTGCCGATATAACCTGCGCCACCTGTAACGAGGATGTTTTTCATTTAATTTTTATTCGTTGTTATATCAGATTTATTGATTGGCTATTATATTACTGGATTCCGGGTCTGTGCACGGAATGACGGGATAGCTATATCGCAGATCGCGACCGCAATGACCAAGGGGATGAATTGCAGATAAACCTATCAGGGTTATCTGGATCAAACTGTTCTAATAGAGGATTCACATCAGCGTTTTGTAACCTATGCGTATATAAGCCGATGTCCTTTTGGTTCCGGGACAGGATCTCCATGCTTGCTCGCCGTATCCAGCCATAACTGTATAGCATCTTTGGCATTCCCCAGAGCTGACTCGTATGAATCGCCATGTGCCATACAGCCAGGAAGTTCAGGAACCTCCGCCACATAGGCATTATCTTCTTTGCTCCAGTAGATAATAGTTTCATACTTAAACATTATTCTTCTCCAGAAAGTCTATATTTTACCAGTATAGTTCGAACCTGACGTACTTGATATGGCTTGGCTTTACTTCCGTCCTTTTGTAGGTTGATCTTTTCCTCTCTCTTCGAAAGACATGATGACTGCCTCTCACATGTTCATAAAATCCAAGTTTTTTTAGCAATTCGCATAAATCCATGAATGCAATATTTGCATCTGAACTCCCCCGAAGAATACGGAGAATCAGTTTATCGTATTTTCCCATTGTCGTGAATTTCCCTTTTAATCACATAACTCGTTATATACGCAGCCAATCCGTTTTATTTATTAAGCGCGATGAGAATAATATTGAACACCAGCGTTATACACAAAAAAAGAGCCTGCAAGGCAGGCTCTTTTTAATCTTGCTATCAGTGGTTCAACTACTCGCCACTGATATCAACCCCGGCACCAAGTCCACCACCGACTTCTGCCGCTGTGATGATATCATTCGCAGCCTCAGAGCCTGTCTCTGCCCCTGATGCGACTATGGCAGTATTAGCGTAAGACGATGCATTATCCGGATCTACAGAAGAGGCCATAAGCACTACTGTCGCAGCAAGGGATGGGTTCGTGGCTACGACCGAGGAGATGATATTATTAATTTGTTCCTGACTTGCCCCTAACGCAGTCGCATTGGCTATCAATCCCGCCACAGCCAGTGTTTTACCGGCATCAGTCAGATTACTAATGTCAGCATCCGGATCGGCGGCCAAGGCCTGGGCAGCGGTAAAGAGAGGATCGGGGGCAGTTGTGGCGCGAACTGTCTTCGTGCTGGTTGTAAAAGACTGACCAGCTGGTGCACTAAATGAGGACCCATCAGCAAATGTGATGTCAACTATACCCACTGACGTTGTTATAACTGCATTGCCATCACCAGTGCTGCCTGTTGTCACACCCTCAACTGTTAACCAAGTGCCACGGATCCCGATGGTTGCTGTACCCGCATTGATCACAACAGCTTTCGGATTAGCCTTGGATATCAAGCCACTGATAAAGCGCATACCCCCCTTGAGGATGTTAAACACGCTTTTGCTTTCGGATTCTTTGCCTTTGATGTATCGGTACTTATTGAATTTGAATTCGGAATCTTCTGTCACATTGATCACTGTCCCGTCGGCCATTGTGATATTCACCTGGCTATCCGGCGCGGTTTTGATGATATCGCCCTGCTTGACCTCATCGGACAATGTCATCGGTACCCCATTCAGTAAAACCGCACCTTCGATACTAACGGCCTTGCCGGTATTCGCCAGCACCGGTGTCAATGTCAGCGTTAATGCGATTAATAACAGCGTCTTAAGGAAAGAGTGTGGTGTATTGCTGTGGCTATTTGAAGTCATGATGTTTTATTTATCATTTTTTTAAAGGCAGGCATGATTTTTCCATGTATTTCCATGTATTTCTTAACTTACTTAGCCAATAGTTGATGTTTGTCACGCTTCATGCCGTGAATTTTATGCGTACTGGGACAAGTCAATACCCACGCTGGCACTTTATGCCAACGCTTTGGGCGCATTCTTGAGATACCAAGCGTAGGTTTTTTCTAATCCCGCTTGTAAGCTTGTTGTGCTTTGCCAACCTGATGCCTTTATTTTAGTTACATCCGTGACTTTTTTAGGTGTGCCATCCGGCTTGGATGAATCAAATACAATATTACCTTCATAGCCGATAATGTCTTTTATCAACTCAGCTAGTGCCTTGATGCTGACATCTTGCCCCGTACCAATGTTGATGATTGATTCATCATTATAGTTTTCCATCAAATAGCAGCAGGCCTCGGCCATGTCTTCGACATACAAGAATTCACGGAAGGGTTTACCCGATCCCCAAACCTCGACTTGTTTTGAATGATTGACCTTGCCCTCATGGAATTTTCTAATCAATGCCGGTAGCACATGCGAACTTTGTAAATCAAAGTTATCTCCTGGGCCATAGAGATTCGTCGGCATCATTGATATGGCATTGAACCCATGTTGTTTGCGATAGGCCTGGCAGAGTTTGATACCGGCGATCTTGGCGATGGCATACCATTGGTTGGTTTCTTCAAGCGGGCCGGTTAACAGGTATTCTTCTTTTATCGGCTGTGGGCAGTCGCGCGGATAGATACAGGTCGAACCGAGGAACGCTAACTTCTTCACGCCTGTTTGATAAGCGGCTTCAATAATGTTGGTTTGTATTAAGAGATTGTCTCTTAAGAATTCAACAGGGCGTGTATCGTTCGCATGAATGCCGCCGACAACGGCTGCGGCAAGGAACACGTACTCCGGTTTTGTCTCGGCAAAGAAGTCGTTAACCGCTATTTCATTACATAGGTCTAGCTGGCTATGGTCACGGACGATGAGGTTTTGATAACCCTCTGAGCTTAAGCGCCTGCAAATAGTACTGCCGACCAGACCATTATGGCCTGCGACATAAATTCTTGAATCAGTTTGCATAGTTTTGTATTCGATTATGATAATTATTGGTTATGCCTAGATGCATGCGCATCGCTACAATACCGTCTCTTCAGTATCGATGGGAAGCCGGTTGATTGACTAGATTCCCGCTTCCGCGGGAATGACAACCTGCTTCGTGCAGACATCAATCCTATTCCGTCACTCCCGTATAAACGGGATTCCAGTCTCATTTATTATTTTTTAAGAGCAGTTCGTTTTCAGCGGCTTGCATATCGGCCTGCATCATCTCTGTGACCATTTCTTCGAGTGTTGTTTTCGGTGACCAGCCTAACTTTTCTTTTGCCTTGGTCGGGTCGCCGAGTAGACTTTCCACCTCTGTCGGCCTGAAATAATGCGGATCCACTTCGACAATACAATCGCCATTCTCATCGTAGCCTTTTTCATCAACACCCTGACCTTCCCAGCTAATCTTGATATCGATTGTCTTTGCCGCAAACTCGATAAACTCTCTTACGGTATATTGAATACCGGTGGCAACGACAAAATCTTCGGGTTGTTCTTGTTGTAACATCAACCATTGGATCTCAACATAATCTCGTGCATGTCCCCAGTCACGTTTGGCATCGAGATTACCTAAATAGAGTTTATCCTGCAGTCCCTGTTTGATCCGACTTAGGGCAATGGTGATTTTGCGCGTGACAAAGGTTTCACCGCGCACCGGTGATTCATGATTAAATAAAATACCATTGCAGGCATAGAGTCCATAGGCTTCGCGATAGTTAACAGTGATCCAGTAAGCATAGAGCTTGGCTACGCCGTAAGGCGACCGAGGATAAAAAGGTGTGGTTTCTTTTTGTGGTACTTCCTGTACAAGGCCATAGAGTTCGGAGGTAGAGGCCTGATAAAAACGGGTTTTCTTTTCCAGGTTTAATATCCGTATCGCTTCCAATATTCTAAGTGGACCTAGCGCATCTGAATTAGCGGTGTATTCCGGCTCTTCAAATGAGACTGCGACATGACTTTGTGCCGCCAGGTTGTAGATCTCATCGGGTTGCGACTCCTGAATGATGCGCGTCAAACTACTGGAATCGGTCATGTCACCATAATGCAAGATGAAGTTCCTGTCTGATATATGCGGGTCTTGATACAGATGATCGATGCGGTCGGTATTGATCAAGGAACTACGCCGTTTTATGCCATGTACGATATAACCTTTATTCAGTAGGAATTCTGCGAGATAAGATCCATCTTGTCCGGTTATCCCGGTGATTAGTGCACGTTTTGTCATATCAATTGAAGTTTCTATAGTCTGACTGTGGTTGGTATTTTATCAGATAAAGTCACATAGCGTGATTTTTGTACTGCTGACTTTTTATAATACTCATAATTAGTAAAATCTAAGATAAATCACTCTCTAGTTTTTTTGAGTCTGCCTGATATACGAGTGTCGATCACATCATAGAAAAACGTGGTCTGTCCTTATTATGATTTTATTAAACACCCGGTGCTAAATTCGGAAAATACCAAGGTTCCGCGTGTTCAGGTATCTCCCATTTTAGCGGTGATTTAGAGCTCGTCTCACTTAATAAACCATCATCCTTCAACTGTCCAAGTAGTCGCCGTGCAGAACGTTCAGGCATACCGGACAATTCATAAGCCAATGATCGTTCTAGCTCACCTTTTACGAAAGCATTGTAAAGTATTAAACTGGCCGCTTCTTTCAGTTTGCCTGTCACTCCAGAAACTCGCTCATCATTTCTAGCGCGAATGTAACTATCAATGCGTTTATGTATCTCGTTCAATTGCAATAAGTCACTGATGTAATCAATTTGATCAATTGCAGTATCAAGCATGAAATCGCAAAAATTAATTAAATGTACTTCGCTTAATACTCCTCTACCATCATGATCGCCCTGTCGACTATTATCTGCACGTGCAAGTAATGTTTTATATCTATCTGATGAACGTGCAAGTCCGCGGCTCAAACACCAGACGCCATAACTCTCTAGCCCAATACTTTTTAGTGCTTGATCAGTAAATAACCTGGCAACACGACCATTCCCATCAGAGAAAGGATGTATCCAAACGAAACGATGATGCGCACACATTGCGGCAATAAACTTCTTATCCCCTAAATAATGTTTGGGGTGATACACACTGCAAAACTGCTGCATCAAGGACTCTAGATCTTCGGGCTTAGGCGGCACGTGCTGTCCAACATTAACAAATTCAGTACGCCATTCACCTGGAACAACCTTTCCCCTAACCTCTCCTTGCTGATCCCTGAATAGCCATAAGCTTTCCGGGATGCCTTGATAAAATTTATCATGAACCGCTTTGAAGAAGTGACGAGAATATAGCGCATCCTGATCCATCGCTTGCTCTTCTATCCAGCTCTGGACTTGAATATGGGAAACTGATTCTTGCTGTAAATCACGCTTGGCAGGATCATCCGAAAATTCACCTTTTTGAGCCGCACGGATCTCGTGTGGTCGTGTCTTATTACCCTCAATTAAATTGGAATAATAAGAGTTAATCGCCCCCATATATTCACGAATGGTATTTCGTGTTTCAGCCGCCAAATTACCTGATAGTTTCGCAGACGAAGTTGCCAGCTTAACTGCCTTATCGGGCAATTCAGATGTTTTTAAAGCCCCTTCGCCGGGTACAAAGGGTGAAAAATCAGGTCTTGTCGTTGCCATAGCCTTTATTTGGCCGGTTTTTTTACCGACATACATTTATATAAATATCTGTTATATATATTAAATATACAAATTACTCAAGAATAATATTAATTTTTGGCCGGGTTTATGGCCGTTTATTGTGAATTCAATGCCGACTCCCAAAGATTGGGACAGGATGTGCCGAACTATAAACTTCTATTAGTTAGGACACACACGTGTATAGATTTTTGTCATATTCAAATCTTTGTGACTGAGAAATTCATGAAAATCCGTGGTCTGCCCGCTAATCAATACGTCAGTAATAATTATCGAATTACATTTGGATGGCAGAAAGGCATCATAGATGTGGATTTAGAAGATTATCATTAGGAGAACACCATTGAGTAGACAACCAACACACCCAGGGGCAATTTTAAGAGAAGATGTGATCCCTGCATTAAAAGAACAAGGTGTCAGTGTTTCACAATTCGTGCGTGATCTTCATATCTCCAGAAATCTTTTATACGGGATTCTTGATGAAACCAGACCGATAACACCAAACATTGCTGTACGCTTAGGTAAGGTCTTGGGTAATGGCGCTGATATCTGGTTAAGAATGCAACAAACGTATGATTTGTGGGTTGTCGAAAACCAGCTTGCTAGTGAACTTGAAGAAATGCCTGTTTATCACGTCACTTAGCAAGCTAATAATCGTTGAGGCCGCCGATAGAAATATTTAATCTGCTTCAAACGTTTTCTTTTTTATCCAGTTCATTTTCCTTGAATGCTATTTGTAATGAGCTATCACGTACACATTCATAGCCTGCCATTACTGCGATTAATTGTCCTTTATTATCAATGAACTCGATTGATGCATTAGCACGATGGTCAGTATGTTCGATGACATCCGCTATGACTTTAGCACCGTCTTTTGGATAGCGTCGGCTATATTGACGGTAGTGGGCTATTGCTGTTGGTAATGAACCAATCCCCTGTTGCTCAAAGCTCCATAAGATCATCATCTGAAATGCAGAGTCGAGTATTAATGGATCGGTTAACCAGCTAGAACGAATCGGTTGCTTCATCCACGCCGTCGGTGGTGGTGCTGAATTCACATTAGCAACAATGCCTTTTTCACTGCAGTGCGTTACTTCTTTTATGCCGTGCAGATGTTGGCCATGAAACAACTGTCCATTTTGATAATACTCACCTTGTTGATATTGGTATGAGCCCTTAACGGCTATCAGTTTTGGTAACACATTTTTATCATAATCATCAACCAATACCATAACGGCACTGGCGTGTAATATGTCATCCGAACGTAACTCAACCGGCACCAGCGATAAATGACCTTGCTGAACCATAGTCCCTGCCAGTATTCTTAAATGAATATTTTCATTTGCCTTTAATGTGATGCCTTTATATACGCGGAAATCATCGAAGCCTTGAAATTGCATGCCCGGATTCAAATGCAGTGCGCCATGCGCAAACCATTCGATGATCACCGCTACCGGTAACACGGCCTGTCCGTTCATGACATGCGAATTGAGAAAATCATTTGAGCTAACCGCAAGGTCACGCTCGAAGGCGATGGTCAGATCACCTCGTTCTGTTAAAGGTAATGATTTATTTAACGGTATCGCCGTGAGTATGTTGTCTGTTTCGCCGAGGATAACTGTTTCGACGGGTCCTGCTGATTCTATTTCTTGTATCAGATAATCTGCGCCCGCGTTTAAGCCAATGACCCCGACACCCTCTGCTGCAAACAGTTTTTTCAATGCGGGGGTGACCATGCCACCATCCCAGGGACCCCAATTGACGGACAAGACCTTACAGTCTTTTCTTGTTTGATTTTCAGACTGTGCAATTTTATTTAATATTTCATTGGCAGCCGCATAATCAACCTGCCCCTTACGTCCCAATCGTGCTGTGGTAGATGAAAACAACACCATTAACTTCAATTCATCATCTCGAGTAGCTGAGAGCAAGTTCTTTAATCCGTCTACCTTGGTAGCATAAACAGCGTCGAACTGTTCAGCTGTCTTGTCTTCGATTAAGCGATCAGCAAGGACACCTGCGGCATGAATAACAGCTGTCACATTACCTAACTCTATGCGTGCCATATCGATCACATTGGCAACGGCATCAGCATCATTAACATCGACTGATGCGTATTGAACCCTCGCGCCCGTTTGCTCGATACGTTGTAAAGAGCTTGTTATCTCACGATTGGCCAGTATCGATTGATAACGCTTTTCCAGATCGGCAGGCTTAAGCTTTTCTTCTGAATTATCGAGAATTTCTTTTTTTATCGTTGCTGGTTCAGTTAATGTCGTCAACCATTCAGGTTCACCTTCCGGGTTGGGACTACGACCTAACAATAAAAGATTACATTGATAGGTCTCTGCCAATTTTACCGCCACCTCTGCGGTTACACCACGTGCGCCACCTGAGATGACAATACAATCTTTTTCATTAAGCAGGTGATGTTCTGATTGTGCTTCTGCTAGCGTTTCTTCTTCTAATGACAGTTGGAAAAGCTGTTCACCTACCAGCCCTGTTTCTAACGGACCTTTAATAAAGATCTCTTGCTGGAGTAAAGCTATCGATAGTGAATCAGAGTCAATATCAATTGATTTACAATTGACGTCATCCCATTCCTTATCTGCTGTTTTTATGAGCCCATAGAGACCGGCTTGATCAGCACTGCCCTGCATATTGCCATCGAATCCAAAATTACCGCCCAACGTAGTAATCGAAACCAGCAGTCCTTTTGACTTTTTAAGTGATGCGCTGCAGGTCTGCATTAATGCAAAAGCATCCAGCAAAGCATGTTTGTCTGATTGATTGTCAGCAAAGAGAATTAAAGCGCCCTGTTTGTCACTGGGTTTTACACTGTTGGCAACGAGTCGTGTCTTATAACCATTTCTTTTTAATTCTTCTGCTAATTGCTTAGCTAACTCACCACCGCTTTTGCTTAACCAAATTTCTTTAGCCTGATTGAATGCAATCGTATTTCTTTTCTCTGCATCATCAAGAGGCCTTGCATGAACAACACTGCGGACTAATCTTGATTCTTTGACATCACTGCCCTTGCTTGATGCTACCTGTTGCGCCTGATCCGATTCTGGGGCTATCGCTCCCGTTTGCTCGTTCATATAATCAATGATCTGTTGCAACGTTTGTAAGGCGGCAAGGTCATCCGCGGCAACGACAGGAAGATTCGGCATTTTGTCTTGCAGTGCCGATAAAATTTCAACGCGTTTGATTGAATCTATTCCTAAATCACTGTCCAGATTCATTTCCAGATTTAACATCTCGGCGGGGTAACCGGTTTTATCTGCAACAACCTCAAGCGAAGTTACAGAGAGATCTGAAACCGCTGCTTGCGCTGTACTCGAGGTAACCACTTCGGCGACATTGAATACATCAACGATTGATTGCAGTGTTTGCAAAGCGGACATGTCATCTGCGCTGACAGCGGGTAATTCAGGAATGCGTTCCTGAATGGCAGACAATATTTCTACCCGCTTGATTGAATCAATACCCAGGTCGCTATCCAGATTCATATCTAGATTTAACATCTCTGTCGGATAACCGGTTTTATCTGCCACAACTTCTAATAATGTTTCTGCAAAACCGTTGTCATTGTTTATTGTTTGAGGTGCAGACAGTATTGTCGACGCTGGTACGTTTTCAGTTTGTTCTGATATAAATAATTCTGTTATCGAACGTAAGGTTTGTAACTGTCCTAGTTCATCAGGACTAACCATGGGCAAATCAGGCATTGCTTCCTGTAATGCCGACAAAATTTCAACCCGCTTAATTGAATCAATACCCAGGTCGCTATCCAGGTTCATCTCCAGATCCAACATCTCAATCGGATAACCCGTTTTTTCAGAGACAATATTCAATAACACTTTTTCAAAATGGTTGTCAGTTGCTGCAATCTGTTTTGCCTCAGCGACTACCGCTGTCTGTGTTGATTTTTCAACAGCGGGTCTTCCGGCAACAATGAACTCAACAATATGCTGTAAGAATTGAAAGGTCCCTAATTCTTCCGGGTTCACTGCTGCCGACCAGGGTAGTTTTTCTTGCAGTGCAGAGAGAATCTCAACACGCTTGATTGAATCAATGCCCAGATCGGTGTCCAGACTCATATCAAGGCTCAGCATCTCTAGCGGGTAACCCGTTTTTTCAGAAACAACACTCAGTAACATATTATTAATATCAACATCGGGTTGTTCATCATTTGTTGCGACAGCTTGCTTGGATTCTTCAATCTCTTTAACGATTGGTTTTTCAATCGCCGATGGTGGAACACTTTCTTCTTGAACAGGCACGTTCAATTTGATTTGCTGTTGTGCGGTTTGCTGTATTGCTTGCTGTGTTACTGGCGCCAATGGCTGACCAGACATCAATCGTTGTTGTTGTTCTAACAATGACTGAATTGATTGTTGCGCTGTCTCTTGTCCTTCAAGATATTGCTGATGCAGTCGTGCTGTTTGTTCCTGCATCTTTTGCAGCGCAAGAATACTCTCCTGCGTTGCCTGCAATAGACCATTGTTTTGTTGTGGCACAACCGGAGCAGCCGCTTGAGGTGTTTGTTTTACTTCATCCGTCATATTGATAATGGTCTTCTTTGGTTTACTGGGTGGCCGGGGTTTGCTTGGTGACCTGGATTCACGCGGTAACATGACATTGGCACCACTGATCGATACTGTCATCGCCGGTTTGCCATCTGTCGCTGGTCTTTCTAATTCTGAACAATGCGCATCCCATTTTGTTAGATCAACATTAATGCCCTTTGCTGCGAGACGTGCCAATGCTATGGCTAAATCATATTGTCCTTGTTTCTTGCCGGCAGAGGCATCTATCGCAATAGCGGTAAACTCTTTATCTGCCAGAATGGCACCCACAAGTCCCGTCAAGGTTTTGCCAGGTCCCACTTCAATAAAGGTGTTAAACCCTTCCGCATATAATTTTTCTACTTGTTCAACAAATCGAACCGGTGCGGCTAATTGGTTTGCAAGTAGTTGCTTCGCTGCATCAGCCGCTGCTGGATAGGCTTCTGTGCTTGTATTTGAAAGCACCTGATATTTATTCTCTGAAAACTCAAATGATGCTAATGCCTCACCGAAGGGTTTTGCTGCATCAGCAACAAAGGGGCTATGGAATGCAGCCGCAACCGGCAGTTTTATTGCACGTATTTTTTCTGCTTTGGCTATCTTGGCAAAGTTATCGATTTGTTCTGTCGCACCAGAAAGCACCACCTGACTCGGCGAATTATGGTTGGCAATAATCAACTCAATATTATTTTCTTTGAGTAAGGATTCAACTTGCTCGTACGCTGCAACCACCGCCAACATAGAACCACGATCACCCTCACCCGCCGCCATGAGTTCACCACGGATGCGTGATAAGCGGTATAAGGTATCTGTATTGTAAACACCCGCTGCAGAAAGCGCGGTTAACTCGCCATAGCTATGGCCAATTGCTGCCGTTGGTGCAACAGCAAAATGATTTAATACATTTAAGACACCGACACTCACTGCACCAATAGCCGGTTGTGCATTCTGTGTCTGGCGTAATGTATTTTCTTGTTCTTTTTCATCCGCCTTGGAAAAAACAGGGATGGGATATAAGACATCTGCCAGGCTTTGTTTACCTGTCGCTTCAATAAAAAGTTGGTTTGCTTCTTCGAGTGCGGTAGAGAACTGTGGAAACTGACAAGCGAGGTCACGACACATACCGACGTATTGAGAACCTTGTCCAGGAAAGACAAAGGCAACTTTATTGTCCGTTTTACCGGCGCTATAGCTTACACCGTTGGGTTTTTGCCATGCTGACTCAGAAGAATCGTTAAGCTGTTGCTTAACATCTGCAATTAATTTTTCTAAATCTATATTCGCTTGATCAACAACTATCGTCAAACAATGTTCTGCATCCGCTTTAAATGACTGGCATGAATCATAAGCAAAAAATCGGAGCGCCTCTGCTGAAGCTAATACAGCGGCATCAGGTAATTGATTTATTAAATCCGCTTTTGAATCAGCACTGAGCGCAATAATTAATACCTGCCCGTCCCATTCAATCTCTGTCTTTGTTTCTTCTGCCTCTTCCAGTACGCAATGAAAATTACTGCCACCAAAACCAAAGGCGCTTAACGCCGCGCGTCGTGGCGTGCTTAGTGTCTTTAACCAGGGTCGCTTGACTGAATTGAGATAAATGGGCGCCGTTCCCGGGTTGATAATCTCTAGGGGTTCATCAACCTTAATACTCGGTGGTATGACTTTATATTTTAATGCCATTGCCGTTTTGATAAGGCCGGCGACGCCTGCTGCTGCTTTTGTATGACCTATCATCGACTTGACTGAACCGACAGCACACCATGTTTCGTCTTCATTATCCTGACTATAAACACCAGACAAGGCCTTGGCTTCAACCGCATCACCGACAGCTGTCCCGGTGCCATGTGCCTCGACTAATTCAATACTTCTTGGTGTCACATCTGCTTCGCGATACGCATTCCAAAGCGCTTTGGTTTGTCCTTCTGCACTAGGTGCATAGATCGCATTACCCTTGCCATCGGAAGAGGAACCCATGCCTTTTAAAACCGCATAGACTTTATCGCCATCGCGTTCAGCATCTTCCAAGCGTTTTAATATCACCGCACCCAAACCTTCACCAAGGATCGTGCCGTCACCTTCTTTTGAAAACGGACGACTGTTACCCGTGGGTGATAGCGCCGGTGTTTTACTAAAACACATATACATAAAGATATCGTTGAAGGTATCCATGCCACCCGTTATCGCCATATCGACCCGACCGGCACTGAGTTCTAATGCGGCGAGATGAACTGCACTTAGAGAACTGGCACAAGCAGCATCGACCACGCAGTTGGTGCCACCAAGATCAAAACGATTTGCTATTCTTCCTGCGGCAACATTACCTAATAAACCCGGGAATGAATTTTCTTGCCAAGGGACATAACCATCAGCGATACGTTGGACAACATCTTCGGTTGTTTCTGGATCTACGCCGGCATCGGCAAGCGCCTTACGCCAGATAGGATGACCCAATCTTGCGCCTAATGGGATGACTAATTCAAGCGTGCCGGTGATACCGAGAATGACACTGGTGCGATCACGATCGAACTCGCGACCATCGCCTGCCTCTTTACCGGTCGAGTAACCCGCATCAAGTAAGGCCTGTCGTGCAACCATCATCCCTAACAACTGAGTCGTGTCTGTCGCTTCAATATTATTCGGACTTAAACCATATAACAGTGGATTGAAGTCCATCGGATTAATAAAACCACCACGTTTGCCGTAAGTCATGTCTGGCGCTGATTTGTCTTCATCAAAATAATCCGATGGCTTCCAATGTGTCTCTGGAATATCCGTTATCGCATCAACACCTTCTCGAATATTCGCCCAATATTCTTCGGCGTTATTTGCTTTAGGGAAGAGACAGCCGATACCAACAATCGCTAGTGGCTTCATTTGGTTATTTTCTTTTTTCTTAGACATAATCTACTCAGTTAAATATTTTTCTATCGCATCAAGTTGCATCGGTTGGAACTGGGTTAATTCACCCGGCACCTCAACACCTTGTTTTAAAATGCCATTCGCTCGACTCAAGACTGCCGCACCAAACATAATGTTCATAGCCACCGTTACCGCATCACGGCGATCCGTTGTTGCCAAAAACGTATCACGTGTCCATTCATTGAAGGCACCCATGGCTGGTCCACACCAGACTTGATAATCCACTTGGCGGTCTGCAACGCCCGCATTGGCCCAGCGTGAGGAGAGACCTAGATACCAGCGAAAGATCAGTGCCATTTTATGTTTCGGATCATTCTTCGCTTTTTCGACTTGAGAAGGGTCACGTTCACTGAAAAACTCATAGGTCTTTTGCCACACATCGTCCAATGTCATTTTAAATATTGTTTTTTCTAAATTGGCTCTATCGGCCGCGGGTATCTCATCAATCGATGCATATTTTTTATAGAGTTCATAAAGTTTGTTACCGCGCATGGCAAACATAGAACCACGTTTTAATACTTGTAACTTCACACCCATCTCAAACATATCAACAGCCGGTGCCATGGTGACATCGGCTTGTCCGGTGTTGGCTAACATCTCTCTGACAATATCAGATGAACCCGATTCTTTGCAGGCTTGATTTACCGTGCCGGTAACGATGTAGGCCGCACCCATCGCAAAAGCGCCCAAAGCAGATGCGGGTGTGGCGATACCGCCTGCGGCACCGACACGTAACTCATACATATAGTTATATTCTGCTTGTATTTGATCACGTAGGGCCAACATGGTGGGTAATAAGGTTATGGCTGGTCGGTTATCTGTGTGTCCACCTGAGTCTGCTTCGACAGTCAGGTCTTGTGCCATCGGAATTTGTTTCGCTAGCTCGGCTTCTTCATTGGTAATCGCGCCTTGCGCTAATAATTCCTTCAATAATTTTTCAGGTGGTGGACTAAACCATTTACTGGCTAGCTCCACACGCGATGCCTTAGCGATGATCCGATTAGGCACAACAATATTGCCTTGTGCATCTTTATGAATCCCTTTCACACGATACCTTACCACTGGTAAAGTCAGCTTCATGTAAGCTGAGGCTTCTACCAGATCAACACCATAACGAAGATACAGATCGACGATGGCATCTTCATGACCCTTTTCATTCGGACTATAGATAAGGTTAAAACAAAACGGTTTATCTGGAATAGCGGCTTGTAAGCGCTGAATGGCTTTTTCAACTTCTGCCAACGATAAACCTGCAGCACCAAATGAAGCCAGCATATCTGCCTTGGCTATGGCCTCGACTAACTCGACAGAGGCAATACCATTGGCCATTGCACCGGTCATATACGGATATTTAATGTTGTAGTCCTGACAGAATTGTTTATTACCCAATGCCTGGATTGCTTGCTTCGGTACGAAGGCCAGATGTTGATAAGCGTTTTCATTCTCAACGTTATCATCGAGATGGATTGAGCCACCGAACCCTAATTTGATACCCGACTGATCTGAAAGCAGTGAGAATGGCACATCAAGCGACCGCAGTCGTTCAGACAATGCTGCTAGTTCAGATAGCTGACCATTTTGACCGGCGTGCCAATAAATCTGGCCCGGTTGGGTGTCGGCGTCAGTCATGCCTGCCGACGGGATGATGTCAGAAACTGAATTCACTCTTTTACTCTCTATATATAAGGTGTGTAAAATGTCGAAAAATTTTCAGACATTTAAATTTCATTCATTTAAATTAGTGTTGGGGATTCAGAATTGATAATTTGCATCCGTATAATTCAGGCTGTAATGTGCAGCACCGAATCGACCTAATTGTTGAATTGTATCATTTTTCTGAAATTATACCCGGTAACATCATGATTTCTGATGGTTTGAACTAAATGCATTCTTTTAGGGCTAAAAATAGTAGAGGTTTTTCATAACATATTGTTATTTATGAGATTATTCTAAATAATGAAGTCTAAAAACGAATTTACAACCGAGCTCGATGATATCTCTTACCAAAATGAGATATTGCAGCACGTGTCCCGTACATTTGCACTGACTATTCCACAATTACCAGAATCACTCGCTGAGGTCGTCGGCAATGCTTATCTCTTATGCCGTATAGCCGATACGATTGAAGACGATAAATTGATGACGGCAGCCCTGAAGCGTGAATATGCTGAGCAATTCATTGCCGTAGTCAAAGGCACTGATGACGCTGAAACCTTTGCTGAAGGCCTGTTTCCTTTATTATCCCCGACTGCGACTGAGGCAGAGCATGATCTGATTGCCAATACGACACCCGTCATACGCATTACCCATAGCTTTAACGAACGCCAACGTGCTGCACTTGAAAGATGTGTCTCGATCATGGCCGAGGGTATGATTCGTTATCAAGATGCCGAGACGCTTGATGGGATGGCTGATCTGAAAGACATGGGGCAATATTGTTATTACGTTGCCGGCGTGGTCGGAGAGATGCTAACCGAACTATTCTGTGATTATTCCCCTGAAATAGATGCCCAGCGAGAAGAGATGATGCAATTGGGCGTGTCATTTGGTCAGGGATTGCAGATGACTAATATTTTGAAGGATATCTGGGAAGACCATGAACGTGGGGCCTGCTGGTTGCCGCGTGATATCTTCAATAAATACAATGTTGATATTCGGCACAAGGTACTTGGGCAAAATGAACCCGGCTTTGATGAGGCCTTGATTGAATTACTCGGTGTTGCGCATGCTCATATTCACAATGCCTTGCTTTATACCCTGAAAATACCAGCTAAAGAAAAGGGCCTACGTCGTTTTTGTCTCTGGGCTTTGGGAATGGCCGTGTTAACGTTGGAAAAGATTCGTCAAACTCCAAATTTCACTACTGGCCAGGAAGTAAAAATTAGCCGACGCAGTGTCAAGGCGACAATATTTTTCACCAGTCTTTTCGTTGGTAATAATTGGGCTTTAAACACCCTTTTCAAGTTTAGCGGACGCCGTTTGCCTATGGCCGACATTCATGAGAAACTCTGAGAATATCAGCACCTTGCATAGCAAAGACTGATAAATACAAGGGGAAGACCATGGCGAACTACAATAATTTATTTAAATTATTTCTGTGTTTAGCTTTGCACCTTGATTTAGCTCTTCTGCGAATGACCAAGCGAAAGTAATGAACCTCGAAACACGAAACGAAAACATCACCAATCATCCTTTGGATGAAGCGCATCCGTCTAAGCCCATTATTGATCTGGATGAGGCTATCCAATCTGCTAAAGATAGATTACTCGCACAGCAGCATGATGATGGCCATTGGGTCTATGAGCTCGAAGCCGACTGCACTATTCCTGCCGAATATATTTTAATGAATCATTTCGTCGGTGAAATCGATGACGAAATCGAACAAAAGATCGCACAGTATCTACGCGACCAACAAAATGAAGAAGGCGGATGGTCTCTCTATACTGGTGGTGATTTTGATATCAGTTGTTCAGTCAAGGCATATTATGCCTTGAAGATTACCGGTGAT
Source organism: Thiotrichaceae bacterium UBA973 (assembly GCA_002292815.1). Classification (GTDB taxonomy): domain Bacteria; phylum Pseudomonadota; class Gammaproteobacteria; order Eutrophobiales; family Eutrophobiaceae; genus UBA7359. Next base: position 55,739 of record DBBX01000028.1, read on the forward strand.
GATCCACACGACGAACACATGGTTCGCGCAAAGAACATGATCTTGAATCATGGCGGTGCCTCACATGCCAATGTATTTACACGAATCACGATGGCCTTGTTTGGGCAGGTGCCGTGGCGCGCTGTTCCCTTTATTCCTGCAGAAGTCATTATTTTACCGAAGTGGTTTCCGTTTCATATAGACAAGGTATCTTATTGGTCTCGTACAGTGATGGTGCCTCTGTTTGTTTTATGCACGATGAAACCCTTAGCGGTAAATTCTCGTGGCATTGATATTAGAGAACTATTCATTACACCGCCTGAAGATGAGCAACATTATTTCAAAGTAACAACAACACTTAGTCGGGCTTTTCTGTTGCTTGACAATGTTGGTCGCCTGGCAGAAAAACTAGTACCAAAATTTATTCGTCAATACTCGATCCGTAGATGTGAACAATGGTTCCTGGCGCGGATGAATGAAGAACATGGCATTGGTGGTATTTTTCCAGCAATGGTTAATGTTTATGAATCATTAGTAACTCTTGGTTATCCAAAAGAACATCCTGCTCGAAAGCAAGGACGCCAGGCTATAGAGGCATTACTGACTAAACGTGGTAACTCTATGTATTGCCAACCTTGCCTATCTCCGGTTTGGGATACTTGTCTTGCAGGTCAAGCAATGATCGAAACGGAAACTGAAGCGAACATTACTCCAGAGATTGAACATGCTCTCGATTGGCTTAAGGATCGACAACTAAGCGATGAACCAGGTGATTGGCGTATACCAAGACCACATCTTGCTGGTGGTGGCTGGGCATTTCAATACAGTAATTATTTTTACCCTGATCTGGATGATACTTCTATGGTCGCCTGGGCGATGCATCGTACTGGCAACGAGAAATATGCGGAAGCAATTCAACGCGCCGCAGTTTGGGTGGCGGGTATGCGTTCCAACGGCGGCGGCTTTGGATCATTTGAAGTTAACAATACCCAGTATTATCTCAACGCCATTCCATTCGCAGATCATGGCGCCCTGCTCGATCCGCCTACGGCTGATGTAACCGGTCGAGTAATCGCATTATTGTCTCTGGCTGATAAAGATAAATATGCAACAACTATCAGTGATGCGATTAAGTTTTTAAAAACGGATCAGGAAGACGATGGTTCCTGGTTTGGACGTTGGGGAACAAATTATATCTATGGTACTTGGTCTGTACTGACGGCACTTGAACTTACTGAAGAAGATCCTCAACAGGAGTACATTAGAAAAGCCGTTAAATATTTACAAGAAATACAAAATGAAGACGGCGGCTGGGGTGAGAGTAATGATAGTTATTATCCACCAAGACATTACCGTCCGTATCAAAGCACGGCCTTCCAGACGGCATGGGCCTTACTGTCTTTATTAGCTGTCGGTGAAGCAGACACAGATACTGTAAAACGCGGCATTAACTATCTCATAGCAAACCAGTCTGCGGATGGACATTGGTCTGATGACAGTTATACGGCACCAGGATTTCCGCGCGTGTTCTACTTGAAGTATCACGGTTATACGAAATACTTTCCACTTTGGGCTTTAGCTCGCTACCGTAACCTCATTAAGTCTTGAACAGGCTAGGCATCATTTCAGCCTTGCCAGCCGAGGCGAAATGTCTATATAGAAAAAAACTAAAAGTGGGTCTGCCTGTCGAGATACAGAAAGGTATCTATTTATGTCTGTCAGGTATTGGCCATGAACCTGCCCTTAGCGCTTCAAAAAAATTACTCGCGTTAAAAGTAGATGGCTTAGTTAGTTGGGGCGTTGCTGGTGCTATTGATGAATCATTAAACTCCGGCGAATTAATTTTACCCGAAACAATTATCAGCAATGATAAACGCTATTTAATTTCGTCCGATTGGCTAAATAGAGTAACCAATTTTTTTCAACAATCTACGTACCCGTCGGCAAGTGGAAATATTGCCTCAAGTAAAGAGATTTGTGCCTCCGTTACTGATAAAGAATTACTATTGAAAAAAACGGGCGCCTTGGCTGTTGATATGGAAAGTGCTGCTATTGCAGAAATAGCAACAGCTCATGGACTAGACTTTCTTGTGATTCGTGCGATTTCAGACAAAGCAAACACGGCTATTCCAGAGGCAGTACTAAACCATACTGACAATCTGGGACAACCCAGAATATTAAAATTCATGCTGTCATGCCTATTAAAACCAGCACAAATAAAAGAAATCTTCGTGTTGGCCGCTGGTTATAAAATGGGGTTAAAATCGCTTTCAGGACTTGCTCCCGACTTAAAAAATAAACATTTTTTCTATTCGGACGGTTAATTACTCCCGCCGCTTGTCATAGAATACTAACTGGTTTATAACAGCCCAGATTATTAATTTTAAACACTATTAACCATGAAATTAAGTAAACAACAAATCGAAGAATTTAAATCAACAGGTTTTCTTGTGGTACGCAATTTGTATGACGCAGAACGTATGCGGAAAATTACCGAATGGGTTGAAGAAGTCACGAATTACCCAGAAGTACCCGGTAAATACATGATGTATTTTGAACAAAGTAAACTGGCATCCGCTGATCGCATATTGTCACGCATGGAAGATATAGAACCTTTCCATCAAGGCTTCAGCGACTTGTTTGTCCGCGGTGAAATTCAACAAATTACTTCTCAATTATTCAATGATGAAGCGATCCTTTTTAAGGACAAGATCAATTTTAAGATGCCCGGCGGTGATGGGTTTAAAGCACATCAGGATGTACAGGCTGGTTGGGATCGTTACGCTAAATTACATATCACTGCATTAGTCAGTATTGATGACTCAACCATTGAAAATGGTTGTTTGCAGATGGCTAGTGCTTATCATGATAAAGGCTTGATAGGTGAAGCATGGAAACCGCTTGATGAAGACGCATTAGATTATGTATCTGTAACAACCGAGCCCGGCGATGCAATCTTCTTTGATTCATTCGCGCCACATCGATCAGAACCTAATATGACAAATGAAAAACGCAGGGTTCTTTACGTGACCTACAATGCCGCCTCTGAAGGTGACCATCGTAGACAATATTATGATGATAAACGTCTTAGTTACCCACCTGATATCGAACGTGACGTAAACAAGGAGTACGTCTTTAGAGTCTAATAGAATTTGCAACAAGCTAGTTCGGCTTGTTTGAATCAATCAATATAATGAATCACACCCGTATATCAAAGACTGAACATGCCATACTTTTCTGGCTGAAATTTATTGAGCATTACCGATTGTCAGTAATCATCGGTATTTGCGCATTGACGATAGCATCCGTATTTTATATCAAAGATAATCTGGACATGAGCACCAGCACCACTGATATGCTCTCGGAAGATTTGAATTGGCGAAAGCTTGATATCGAATACGAAAGACTATTTCCACAATTCTCGGATAATATCTTGGTGGTAATTGAAGCACCGAGCCCAGATCAAGCCAGTGACACAGCAGACTTACTCTATTCAGCACTACAAAACGATTCGAAATTTTTAAACGATATTTATTATCCTGCACAACTATCCTATTTCCGCCAGTCTGCTTTTCTATTTTTAGATGTTGATGAACTACAAAACTTGTCTGATCGTCTGGCAACGATCCAACCTTTCCTGGGTACTTTGATAGAAGATAAAAATCTGCGTGGCCTATTTAATATGTTGGGCGATGCTATTCAAGCTAAACAGGACGGCGAAGATATTGACATCAAACCGCTATTGCTTGAAATAAACCTTGCGCTTAAAAACAAGAACCATCAAGTATCATGGCAACGTTTAATGAACCCAGACGATGCAATCGAAAATGTCTACCGCGAATTCATCATCTTGCAAACTAAAGATAATAGTGAATCATTATTGCCTGATGAAGATATTGTTAATCATATTAGAGAAATCATAGACGCAATAAATATTAATGACAGCACCTCAATAAAGGTCCGCTTGTCGGGCGGAACCGTACTTTCATATGAAGAATTAAAAAGCGTCTCGCAAGCGAATATAAAAGCCATAGCAATATCCCTGGTTTTGGTTGCGATTATTTTATCAATCGGTCTCGGCTCCATCTGGCTAGTGTCTGCATGTTTGATGACACTGGTCTTTGGTTTAATCGCGACCACTGCTTTTGCAACTGCCACAATAGGCGAACTGAATCTAATATCAGTTGCATTTGCAGTTCTGTATATCGGCCTGGGAATTGATTTTGCCATTCATTTATTATTACGTTTTCGGGAAGAAAAACTGACCAAGCTAAATAGTATTCATGCCTTAGAGCTAGCGATTAAACATATTTTCAAATCATTAATACTCTGTGCTATTACAACCGCTATCGGGTTTTATTCATTTATACCCACTGATTATCTGGGCGTAGCTGAATTAGGCTGGATTGCCGGTAGTGGCATGTTCATTAGTCTAATATTTACATTTACATTATTACCCGCACTGTTAACATTTGTTCCTCACACGACAGGGTCAAAAAATGAAAACAAACTCATTAATCCTGTATTAAACGTATTAATCAATATCCCGTATAAATACACAAAATCAATACTGCTGCTTACATTGTTAATTTTAGTCAGCCTCAGTTTTCAAGTTGACAAGATAAAATTTGATACAAATACTTTAAATTTGCAAGATCCAAATAATGAATCAGTACAAACCTATCGTGATTTATTAAAAGATAGCAAGACCTCTCCCTGGAGCGGCATTCTATTAAAGCAAGACGTTGGCCAGGCAGCATCTGCTAAACAAAAAATCGAATCACTTTCATTAGTCGACGAAGTGGTTTGGCTAGATGATTTCATACCAAAAGAACAAGAAGATAAATTATTTATTATTGATGAAATGAGCTTGCTGCTTGGTGTATTAGCGCCGTCGGAAACGCCAGCAAAAATCGATAATGAAACACGCCTGGATGCAATTAATAAATTAAACATACAACTTGATTCAATCCCATCAGAGAGACTGGATAATGATTTGATTTTATTAAAAGACAATCTGTCTGCCTTGTTATTGAAATTAAGCACGCATTCTGATGACAAGCAACTTGAACAACTTGAACAACAATTACTAAATAGTTTTTCTGGCAGGATGGGTTCTTTGTCTGATGCATTAAAGGCAGAGGCAGTTGAATTAAACAATATTCCTGTTGAGCTCCATGAGCGCTGGGTCAGTGATGATTATTATAAAATGCAAATATTGCCTAGTAACAACCTGAATGATAATGCGGCAATGAAAGATTTCGTAACCGAATTACAAGCGTATGATGATAGCGTAATTGGTTCGCCGATCATAAGTATAGAAGCGGGCGATGCCGTTATTACTGCTTTTAAATCTGCTTTTACTTATGCCTTCATTGCCATTGCAGTATTGTTACTGCTATTAATAAAAGTAAAAACGGATGCGGCAATCATTCTATCGTCTGTATTTGTCGGCGGCGCCTTCACCTTTGGCTTTATGTTGCTATTCAATATCCCGCTTAACTTTGCCAACATTATTGGATTACCACTATTACTCGGTATCGGTGTCGATAGTGGTATTCATATTGCTGATCGCTTTCGGCAAGAACATCACACTGGAAAAAACATCTTCATGACCAGTTCTTCTCGTGGTGTTATTGTCAGCTCACTGACTACCATCTGCAGTATTGGTAATCTTGCATTTTCATCACATCAGGGCACCGCTAGCATGGGTTTACTGTTATCTTTAGGGCTTGCCTCAATGATGATTTCTACTATGATCATACTGCCTGCTTTTTTAATATGGCGAGAATCATTTACAGCTAGAAGATAATACTGTGGCAGACAACACTAAACTTCGGAATACTAAGCTCGCAGTTCGATTGATATACCCTTTACACAAATCAACAATATGAAAACACTTATAACCGGCGCGAATGGATTTGTAGGCTCAGCTGTATTACGGCTTTTAATTGGTCATGGTCATCAAGTACGTGCCTTGGTCAGACCGGGTTCAGATAGACGTAACTTCGAAGGCATTGATGTTGAGGTATTTGAAGGCGATCTAAGAGACACTCATTCTCTAGAACGTGCTATCACCGGCTGTAATATCTTGTTTCATATTGCAGCAGACTACCGCTTATGGCTCCCTGACCCGGCACCTATGTACGCAACAAATGTAAACGGGACACGTGATTTAATTATCGCTGCTACTAAAGCGGGTGTTGATAAAATCGTCTATACCAGTAGCGTCGCTACCTTAGGTATTAATAAAAATGGTACTGTCTCTGACGAAACAACACCGGTCACACTTAACGATATGATTGGTCATTATAAGCGTTCAAAATATCTTGCCGAACAAGAAGTCCATAAATTAGTTAAAGAGATGGCCAGTCCCGTTGTTATTGTTAATCCTTCAACGCCAGTCGGGCCACGGGATATTAAACCAACGCCTACTGGCAGAATCGTTCTCGATACAATTCGTCATCGCATGCCTGCCTATGTCGAGACTGGCTTAAATATCGTGCATGTTGATGATGTTGCCAATGGACATTTTCTTGCGTTAGAAAAGGGCAATGTCGGCGAACGTTATATTCTTGGTGGTGACAATATGACATTAGCACAGATATTAGAATACATTTGTATAAATCAAGGCATGACACCACCTTCTATTCGCTTACCCCATAATCTCGTCTTGCCTATTGCCTGGATAATGGAACGCATTGCCAGCATTACCCATAAAGAACCCAGGGCCACTGTTGAGAGTGTCAGGATGTCTAAAAAAATCATGTTCTTTTCCAGCGATAAAGCAAAAGAGAAATTAGGCTATCAATCAAGACCCGGCATCGAAGGTCTTGATGATGCGATAAAATGGTTTAATGCAGAGAACTATAAATAGAATAAGATTGCAGTATCACTTTTATTCTTGGTTGCGCCATCCTTGGCGCATATTCTTCCGTGATCTCATCCGTAAGATTCTCGTAATCAGAGACCAAGCATTGATCACAAGCAACATCCTTATTGTTTCTATAATATAAACATGTATTCAGAACATATCTATCACTTGAATCGGGGATTTTTTCGCAGTTATTTACTACTCTCTAATAAGTAATCAAACTAGAATAGTTATTACTGACATAAAAAAAGTCGAATGCCAAAAGACATTCGACTTTTAAATTGATTGAAAACGCTATCAGATTTTAAACTGACTGACCTATAAAACGGCTATTGACCAAGAAGTGAACCCAAATGCTAGCGGCATAACCTAAAGCAATAGCCCAAGTCCACTTCAAGTGCGCAAAGAAAGTATAGATGCCTCTGGCCTGACCCATCACTGCAACACCTGCGGCAGAACCAACAGAGAGTAAAGATCCACCCACACCAGCAGTTAATGTCACCAACAACCATTGGGCTGCGTCCATCTGCGGCATCATCGTTAATACAGCAAACATTACCGGAATATTATCAATGATGGCTGAAACGATACCGACCAGAACGTTAGCGGTTGTAGGTCCCAGATCGATATACATAAACTGAGATAGTGCCGCAAGATAACCCATCGTGCCCAAGCCACCGACGCATAAAATCACACCATAGAAAAACATCAAGGTGTCCCACTCGGCCTTTGCCAATATCCCAAAAATATCATATGTTTCATCTCCGGAATGATCACTCGCGCTAATCGATTCAGCATCTAAAGCACCAGCGCCGGGTTTGTATTCGTACTCTTGTTTTTTCTTTTTCAGAGCACGCATGTTTTTTATCTTCAGGTAATAACCAAACAATTTTAGCAAGCCTAAGCCCGTCATCATGCCGATGACTGGCGGCAAATGTAGAAAATTATGCGCACAAACCGCCATCGTAATAGTCATGATAAACATACCCACAACAATGAAAGCACCTTCTTTCATTTCGACTTTTTCTTCTATCGCGTCAGGTTTTTCTTTGGCAACAAACATTGACATGATTACTGCTGGTATCAGCCAGTTGACCAAAGAAGGTAGTATTAAGGCAAAGAAAGTTGCGAAAGGAATAACACCTTTTTGCCAGACCATTAAGGTAGTGATATCACCAAACGGACTGAATGCACCACCCGCATTAGCAGCCACCACTATATTGATACAGGCAAGTGCAATAAATTTAGTATTCGTGCCCCCTACTGCCATCGCCACCGTCGACATCAATAATGCCGTCGTCAGATTATCTGCAATGGGAGATATCATAAAAGACAGGGCACCGGTTATCCAAAAGATATTGCGTAAGGAAAAGCCTCGCGATACCAACCACGCACGTAAGGCATCAAACACATTACGCTCGGCCATAGTATTGATATAGGTCATAGCAGCGAGTAGAAACAGGAATAATTCACCAAACTCAAGCAGGTTATGCCGGATCATGATTTCAGCAGTATGTTGATCGCCTGATTGAGAATAAACAATGGCAACAAAAAACCAGATGATACCGGCAGCGACCATTACCGGCTTTGACTTACGCATATGAAGTTGGTCTTCAAAAACAACCAGACTATAGGCGAGGACAAAAACAACAAGGCAAACTATACCGGCCCAGTGAGCAGTAAAATCCTGTAAATGCGCATCACCCGCTGCTAAAACACTATTAGGAAATGATAAAAATATCGATAAAATCGAAATTGATATTATGTGTCCGTTAAGTCTCATTGCCTTACCTCTTAATGATAGATGCCCATAAATTCTTTAGGGGATTTTCAGAATACTAATACTGCCACAGATATCACTATTTATTAAACAATATAGTTCAATATATCATTGATTTTACTGCATAATCGCAAATATCAAAATTGAACGGATTAGGGCCCTGAGACGGTCAAAATTGAAACGTTAAATAAGACATCTATTAATAGATTGGCAGCATTTAGCTTAATCATTAGAATTTCATAACAAATGAAATTTCTTTTACCTATTTTCTTTAAAATACTCTCAGTAATTTACAATAAAAGCAGGTCCTTTAAGAACATCAACCATTTGTTCACTTCAGGTATAATATTCAAATGTTAAAAGAACTCAGCAGTAGCAAATTTCTAATCCCGGCGATGGCCATTCTCGCTATATTAGCGACCAGCGCTGGATTTTATATCTCACTAAAACAAGCTCAACAGTCTCAACAAGCGGTTTCTACTGTAGAGGGCTTATTTTGGCCAAATCCAAAACAAATAAATGCGTACTCTGTTCTTGATCAAGATGGGAAAGATTTTGGTTTAAACCAAATGAAGGGCAAATGGTCTTTTATCTTCTTTGGTTACAGTCATTGCCCGGATGTCTGTCCAGTGACAATGTCTGTGATGGCCGATTCCTATAAAGCGCTTGTTGGCGAGAATAAAGATCTACAGGTTATCTTTGCGTCAGTCGATCCGGAACGCGATACACCGGAAAAACTGTCCGAGTACGTCCATTATTTTAATCCCGACTTCATTGGCCTCGGTGGTAATAATGAAATGATAAATAGCCTCACAGGCCAAATCGGCGTAGCTTATTATCTAAACAAGGAAAATCAAACTGAAGACTATCTGGTAGATCATTCAGCTTCCATATTTCTAATCGACCCCTTAGGTCGCATGGTTGGCAAACTCTCACCGCCACACGAAAAAAACAAAATCATCCAACAGTTCACACAAATAAAAAACTTCATAAATGAACAAAGTTAACCTATTCCTACTGACCACCTTTATTTTTCAAACACTTTTCCCCAGCTCAGCATTGTCCAATGAAAGTGGGGAAGTTAGTTTTTCTGATGCATGGATTAATGAGGCACCAGCAACGGTATCTGTGCTTGCCGGCTATGCAAACATTCACAATGCGTCAGATAAATCAATAACTTTACTAACCGTATCTAGCCCAAACTTTTCCAAGATTGAAATCCACCGTAGTGTGTTAAACGGCGATATGGTTTCGATGGAGAAACAAGAAACATTAGCAATACCAGCAAAAAATACTATAAAGCTATCTCCCGGCGATTTGCATCTGATGTTATTTGATCCAGATAAGCCGTTACGTGCCGGTGATACAGCAACACTCAACTTTTCATTTTCTGATGGAAACAATCAAACTATAGAAGCAAGAGTAGAGCGCCGAAGCAGTGAAGATCACTCACATCACCATCATTAATTATGTCTGAAACAACAACAATAGGTTCTAGAGTCATGGATTGTATTAAGGTCTGGCCTCAATACCTTATTCCACAACATAGTTTATCGAAACTAATGTATTGGCTAACAAGGATTCAATTTAAACCCTGGAAAAACCAGTTAATCAAGCAAGTTGTTAATCACTACAATGTCGAGCTGAATCAAGCTGAAAGAGAATGTGCAGAGGAGTATGTTTCGTTTAATGATTTCTTTACACGTCATCTGAAACAATCCGCAAGAACATGGAACTTGAATGAAAGCAGTATCCTTAGTCCAGTAGATGGTGCCATTAGTCAAATTGGAAAACTGGATGCCAACGACATAATACAAGCCAAGGGAAAAACCTATACCCTCGATACGCTCTTGGCCAACGATACAGACAGCATCGCTAAACTAAGCAATGGTTATTTTACGACCTTATACCTATCACCTAGAGACTATCACCGCATACACATGCCAGTTAGAGGCAAATTGATCAAATCAATCTATGTTCCCGGAGATTTATTCGCTGTTAATAATGCGACCGTTAGAAACGTAGACAACCTGTTTGCTCGTAATGAACGATTTATTAGTATTTTTGAAACCGACTTAGGTCTGATGGCGCAGATCATGGTCGGCGCTATCTTCGTCGGCAGCATGGAAACCGTATGGTTAGGACAAATAACCCCTCCTTATACCCGGCAGTTAATTATTAAAGAATATAAAGACAAGCCGGTGATCCTTGAACAAGGTCAGGAATTCGGACACTTCAATATGGGTTCAACAGTAATACTTATGTTTGAGAAAGATAAATTAAACTGGTTAGATAAATTTAAAGCAGGTGATGCTATTGAAGTTGGACAAGAATTAGGGAAAGTGAATAGCTAAATCATGAGTGAAAATTACAGTATCAGCTATGGCACAGGAGATACTTCTTTCCAGGCCGCAGGAGGCGTAACTGGTATCCGCCAACTGGTGGACAAATTCTATGAACGTATGGGCGCCGACCCAAGGTTTAGCACAATCTATAATATGCACCCTGACGATATAGCAACATCAATAGACAAACTCGCACGATTTCTCTGCGGCTGGTTGGGTGGCCCCAAACGATATCAAGAAAAATACGGCCCCATCAGTATCCCTAATGTACACCAACATTTAACGATTGGTACTGATGAACGTGACCAGTGGCTCACCTGTATGAAAGAAAGCATCGATGAACAAACTTACGAAGCTAACTTTAAAGATTATCTAATAGCCCAACTCAGCATACCCGCCGAAGTCGTACGTAGTCGCAGTAATCAATAGGTTGTTAAGCTTGTTTAATAGATTTCAAATGAGGCAGGTTTAGCCAATCCCTTTATGGCTAGCTGAGGCATTTCTCTTCGTTACATCTTTTTTTGACCAGCAAAAGAATGTTTTGTAGATAGTTCTACTTATGCTGCGATCGCATAGACCTCGGCACCTCCTTTAGGGGCGTGCGCAAGAGCAACCAAGCGAAATCAAATGGGAAAAAGAAATAATGAAATTTATGATTTGACTGGTTTCCCGTTGTCACGGGAATGACAAGAACGTTTACCCTGCTAATGCCACTAAGCACAGACTCATCAACATATTAGGTGCAAGGCCTAATGCCAATATCAATACACCATTAACGCTTAATACAAAGCGCATTTGTTTTGATGACTTGATAGCAGTCATTGAATCCGGCTTATCAAAATACATTAGTTTGATAATACGAAGATAGTAGTAAGCGCCGATTATTGAAAATAGAACAGCTATCGCTGCCAATTCGACAAAACCTGATGCAACCAGTTCTTTTAATACAAACCATTTAGACCAGAATCCAAGGAAAGGAGGAACACCTGCCATTGAAAACATGATGCATAACATAACAAAGGCAAACCAAGGGCTTCTATCTGACAAGCCCTTAAAATCTTCAAGCATATCTGCTTCGAAGCCATTACGCCCAAGCAAGATTATCATGCCAAAGCCACCCATACTCATCAAGGCATAGCTGATGATATAAAACATTGAGCCAGAGAAACCCGATGTTGTTCCAGCGATCAAACCCAGGAATAAGAAGCCAACGTGGGCTATCGTTGAATAGGCCAACATGCGTTTCATATTGGTTTGTGCGATAGCAATAACATTTCCGATAGCCATGGATAACACAGCCAGAATCATCAGGATTGATTGCCAATCACTAACCAGAGGCATTAAGCCATCAACCAGTACACGCATCGCCATTGCAAAAGCCGCCAATTTAGGTGCTGTGCTGATAAACAAGGTCACTGAAGTTGGGGCCCCCTGATAAACGTCTGGCACCCACATATGAAATGGTGCAGCACCTAGTTTAAATGCAATTCCAATGATCAAAAATATCATGCCGTAAACCAAAAACATATGATTTGAATCGTCAATATTGATTCTTTCAGCGATGGTCAGCAAATCAAGAGAACCTGTTAGTCCATAGATCATTGAAATACCGTAGAGCAACATACCTGATGCTATAGCGCCTAGAACAAAATATTTCATAGCCGCTTCTGGAGCAGTCTTTGAATCACGTTGCATGGCAACCATGGCATAGAGAGAAAGCGATAAAAGTTCAAGACCAAGGTAAACAGATAACAAGCTATAGGCTGATGCCATGATCATCATGCCGAGCACTGCAAACAAGCCGAGCACAAAGTATTCACCTTTGAGGAATTTGTGTTCTTTTAGATAATCATATGAATAAAGAAATACCACAAAGGTGATACCACACATAAATGCTTTAAGTATTGCACTCATGGAGTCACTGACAAAACTACCATTAAAAGCTATCTGCGTATTGTCTGGAAAGTAAAATAATACTAACGCCATGACGACCAACAAACTTGCTTGAGTAGTCCAGTACGTCAACAGGTGCAATGGATCTTTACTAAACGCATCCACTAGCAGTACCAAACACGCCAATGTAAGGAGCGTTATCTCTGGTAGTGCAATGATTAAGTCAGCATTCATAATTCACCATTTATAAAATCTTTGTTTGGAGTACATGCTCAATGAGTTGCTCTACTGACGCATGCATGACTTCAAATATCGGTGCAGGCCAAATACCGAATGTTAAAATAACTATGGCCAAGAGGAAGAGAATAAATGCTTCTCTGCCATTAATATCTTTTAATTCGGCGACAGATTCCTTAGTAACTTCACCAAAAACAACTCGTTTATACATCCATAAGGTATAAGCGGCGCCTAAGATTAATGTGATTGCTGCCGTAAACGCGATCCAGAAACTGGCTTCGAAACTACTCAGGATAACCAGAAACTCACCAACAAACCCCGAGGTCCCTGGCAAACCGGCATTAGCCATCGCAAACAACATCATAAAGGCAGCAAAGTACGGCATGCTATTTACCACACCACCATAATCTTTAATCATTCGACTATGCATGCGGTCGTACATAACACCGACACATAAGAACATCGCCGCAGAGATAAAACCATGTGAAATCATCTGCATCATTGCGCCTTCCATACCCATGATGGCGCCTGATGATGCTCCGGTAGCAGCAACAATACTAAACGGTATAAAAAATCCGAGCGTCACAAAACCCATATGCGATATAGAGGAATAGGCAATCAGTTTTTTCATGTCTTCCTGAACTAGCGCAACAAAACCGATATAGACTATGGCTATAAGTGACAGCATAATCATCGCATCGTCAAAGAAAAGACTCGCATCTGGTGTGATTGGCAAACTAAACCTCAGAAAACCGTACCCACCCATCTTCAACATAATCGCTGCCAGAATCACTGAACCACCGGTTGGTGCTTCTACGTGTGCATCAGGTAACCATGTGTGTACTGGCCACATTGGAATCTTTACTGCGAAGGCTAAAAAGAATGCCACGAAAATAAATTTCTGTGCGGTTAACGTCAGCGGCACATCATGTAAGGCTTGAATATTAAAACTACCGGCAACGGAATAAAGGTATAGAAATGCGACCAGCATGAATACCGAGCCGAGGAATGTATATAGGAAAAACTTGATTGTCGCATAGACTCTGTTTGGCCCACCCCAAATACCAATGATCAAGAACATCGGTATTAACATCGCTTCCCAGTAGACATAAAACAAAATGGCATCGAGCGCGACAAAGACACCGTTCATTAAGCCAGTCAAGATCAGAAAAGCACACATATAATAAGAGATGTGTTTTTCTATCACTTCCCATGCGGCCAATATAACCAGAATAGTGGTAAAACTGGTCAGCATTATTAATGGCAAGGCTATTCCATCAACACCTAAGTGATATTTAATATCAAAGGCTTTTATCCAATCAGTCTCTTCAATAAATTGCATACCAGCATAAGAAGGATCGAACTGACAATATAGAATGACAGAAAATATGAAGGTAATGACGGAAACCGCAAATGAGAAATACTTGACCGTTTGTTCCTGTCGATCGCCCGCAATCAATGCCCAGATACCGCCGATAATCGGAGTCCAGATAAGAATGCTTAAAATGGGTAAACTGTTTAATGTCATTGTTTAAATTTTATTCTTCTATTTTTTATTCAAGCTCTGTTTATTCAACCCAAAACACCATGTACAAATATAGCTAGCAGTACCAGCAAACCGATGATAATTGAAAAGGCATAATGATAGAGATAACCGGACTGTACATGACGAACAATACTTGAAAACACACGTACACTTTTCGCTGTACCATTGACAAAAAAGCCATCAATTATATTGATATCCCCTATTCGCCAAAGTAATTGACCAATTCCTGTTGACCCTTTTGCGAATACGAGTTGATTAAAATCATCAAAGCCGTATTTATTAACAAGCAATTTGTGTACAGGCCCAATTTTACTAACGACTTTGGCAGGAATGTCCGGGAACTTGATATAGCATAACCAGGCAACAAAGATACCTGAGGACATCAAGATAAGGACCAGTGGATGCTGAACCGAGTGTAATAAAAAGCCGCCAATACCATGATAGTCTTCACCCATCTGAGCAAGCACGTCATGGCCACCGGTACTCGCAACATAAATTGCGTCACCAAAATATTCTCCGAATAACATCGGCCCAATTAAGAAGGCACCCAATATTAACGACGGGATAGCCAAAACAATTAATGGCACGGTGACAACAACAGGCGCTTCATGCAGATGCTTCCAGGTTTCCATATCCATCCTTTGTTTTCCATGAAAGGTCATGAAAAACAAACGGAAACTGTAGAGGGCAGTGATAAACACACCGGCCATAACTGAAAAGTAAGCAAAACCAGACCCGGCTAAAGTAGAATGGTGAACCGCTTCAATGATGGCATCTTTGGAAAAGAAACCCGATGTGCCGGGAAAACCAATTAAAGCCAGAGTGCCAAATAAACAGGTGAGCCAGGTAATTGGCATTACTTTATATAAGCCACCCATCTTTCTCATATCTTGCTCATGATGCATGACAATGATCACCGCACCCGCGGCCAGAAATAATAATGCTTTGAAAAATGCGTGGGTCACCAAGTGGAACATGGCCGCAGCATAAGCTGAGGCGCCTAGAGCAACAGTCATATAACCTAACTGTGACAAGGTGGAATATGCCACAACACGCTTAATATCGTTTTGCACCAATCCCAATAATCCCATGAAGAGTGCAGTAATCGATCCAATCACCAAGATAAAACTCAGTGCCGTTTCTGATAATTCAAACAGTGGTGACATTCTTGAAACCATGAAAATACCAGCAGTAACCATTGTCGCAGCATGAATCAATGCTGAGATAGGTGTCGGGCCTTCCATTGAGTCAGGCAGCCAAACGTGCAGTGGGACTTGTGCAGATTTGCCCATGGCACCAATAAACAAGCAGATACAGATAACAGTCATCAACGACCAAGGCTCATCACCCCATATCGTTATAGTAGCATCGGCATGCTGAGCTACATTGCTAAAAATTTCGGCATAATCAAGTGAATTAAAAGTCATCAATACTGCAGCGATACCCAATAGGAAGCCAAAATCCCCTACTCGGTTTACCAAAAACGCCTTCATATTCGCGAATATTGCTGTTTCTTTTTTGTACCAAAAGCCAATCAGTAAGTAAGAGACTAAACCTACCGCTTCCCAGCCAAAGAACAACTGCAGAAAGTTATTCGACATCACTAGCATCAGCATGGCAAAAGTAAATAAGGAGATATAACTAAAGAAGCGCTGATAACCCGGGTCATCATGCATATAGCCTATGGTATAGATATGTATCATCCATGAAACAAAAGTAACAACGACCATCATGGTGACCGAAAGCGAGTCAATTAGAAATCCAATCTTAAAATCTATGCCGCCGCTACTCAGCCATGTGTATAAATCTTGATTATAGATTTCACCACCATCAAACATATGGTATTTGTAAGCCACCATGGAGAGAATGCTAGATGTGGCAACCCCGATGATGGTTACACAGTGCGCACCACTTCTTCCGATAATTTTACCAAACAGACCAGCCATCAAAGCGCCTATTAAAGGAGCTAGTACAATAGCGAGATATATTTGTTCCATATTATTCATCATTGACTATCCTTTCATGCTATCCAGATCATCAACATTAATTGAACCTTTGCTACGGAACATAACAACTAAAATTGCCAGTCCAATTGCTGCCTCAGCAGCTGCAACAGTCAAGATGAAGAATACAAAAATCTGCCCGTGTATATCGCCAAGAAAATGAGAAAATGCAATAAAGTTCATATTCACAGATAACAACATCAATTCAATACACATCAAAAGAATAATGACATTCTTTCTGTTTAAAAAAATACCAGCAATGCTAATGCAAAATAACAGTGCAGCTAATGATAAAACTTCAGGTAAGGTAATCATGCTTCAGATTCCCCATTCTTAGTATTAGACTCAGACTGCATCTTAACGATACGTAATCGATCTGCTTTTTTAACAAACACCTGATCTTCAGGACTTATCGACTTGTTCACTTTCGACTTACTCATGCTCAGAGAGATTGCAGCAATGATAGCGACTAATAATATTGCACCCGCTATTTCAAATTGATAAAGGTATTGGGTATATAGCGTCAGACCTAACTCTTTAGTATTGCTGTAATCGGAGCCAACAGATTTAATTGCCATATAGGTATCGGACAGAAAGTAATCTGAACCCACAACTAGCCCCATCGCCGCAATCATCAAAACTGCGACAGTAATGCCAACGGGCAGGAATCGTGCAAACCCTTCGCGTACTGTGACCAGGTTAATATCCAGCATCATGACAACGAACAGGAATAACACCATAACTGCACCGACATACACTAACACCAGCGCGATGGCTAAGAACTCTGCCTGTAACAGCAACCAGATGGCAGCGGACGCAAAAAAAGATAACACCAGAAATAAAGCTGAGTGGATTGGGTTACGCATAACCACAACCATCGTTGCAGACAGCAGTAATATTCCGCTAAAAAGATAAAAGACTATTTGTTCTATCATTTAATTTTATCTTGTTTATAAGTAAGTATGTTGTTATCGATACAAGGCATCTTTTGCCCGATCTTCTGCCAGTTGTTTCTCGACCATATCACCGATTTCTAGCAGCCTTGGTTTAGTCATTAATAAATCACTACGCTTCTCGCCGTGGTATTCGAATATTCGTGTTTCCACAATAGAATCAACTGGACATGATTCTTCACAAAACCCGCAAAAGATACATTTAGTCAGATCAATATCATATTTTGTTGTACGTCGACTACCATCATCACGCGCTTCAGATTCAATAGTTATCGCTACTGCCGGGCAAACGGCTTCACATAATTTGCACGCTATACAACGTTCTTCACCATTAGGATAACGACGCAATGCGTGCAGTCCGCGAAACCGGTGTGACTGTGGTGTTTTTTCTTCCGGGTATTGCACCGTAATCTTACGCTTGAATAAATACTTTCCAGTAAGACGCAAACCTTTAAGCAATTCCCAAAGGAATAAGCTGGTGACGTAATTTTTAATTTTATTAGCCATTATGATTAATTAAACCAAGGTGGAGTATTGGTAACGACCAATGCCGAAACGACTACTAACCAGACTATTGTTATGGGAATAAATACCTTCCAACCCAGGCGCATAATCTGATCATAACGATAGCGCGGGAAAGTTGCCCTGAACCATAAAAACAGGAACATAAAAAATGAAGTCTTGGCTAATAACCAAAACATCGGCGGCACCCAGCTAAAAAGATCTTCAAGTCCTGGAATCCCCTGAAAAGGTGATAACCAACCACCACAAAACATAAGGGCAGATAATACGGCTATCAAAATCATATTGGCGTATTCCGCCATAAAGAATACAGAGAATGCCATACCACCATATTCAACATGGAAGCCAGCAACAATTTCTGACTCACCTTCTGCCACATCAAATGGTGCACGATTTGTTTCTGCTAAACCAGAGATAAAGTAGATAACAAATAATGGAAACAATGGAATCCAGAACCAATGGATCACACTGCCTGATTGAGAATTTACTATATCACCGAGGTTTAAACTTCCTGCGGCTACTAATACTCCCACTAGCGCAAAACCCATTGCGATTTCATACGCCACAATTTGTGCTGCTGAACGCATGGCGCCCAGAAAAGCATACTTGGAATTCGAGGCCCAGCCAGCAATAATGACACCGTAAACTGCCAATGAGGTCAGCGCTAATACATACAGCAAGCCGGCGTTAATGTTTGCTAATACTTTTGTATCGTCAAATGGAATCACTGCCCATGCTGCTAATGAGGGCGCTAGAGAAAGTATCGGCGCCATAATAAACAGAGCCCGGTTAGAGCCAGTAGGTACTATAATTTCCTTAACGATAAGTTTAACCGCATCGGCAATAGGCTGGCCTAAACCCCATAAACTAAAACCAAAGAAGCCGACGCGATTCGGACCGATACGTCCTTGAATAAAGCCTATGACCTTTCGTTCAAAATAAGTGAAATAAGCAACCGTTAGTAACACGGGCACTAATATAGAAAGAATTTTAACGACCGTCTGTAAAACAGTCAGCGCCTGTGCTTGATAATCAACAGGCAAAAGCAATGTTGTTATCGGCAACAACACGTTTTGACTGATAAATTGATAGATTATTTCTAACACTGCATCAGGCCTTTGCGATCCTGATTGAACCGAATGATGCACCCAGATCAATCTGTGCCGGATGTGCTGATTGAATCAAGACGCAATCGTCTGGGACTCTGTCATCAATAACTACTTTCAAATTAACGGCGCTATCATCTTGCTCAACTTTGGCAGTATCAGCATCGCTTAAATTATTTTTATCCGCCAATAGTGTATTGATATGAATAGCACCATCAGAGACATCATCAGTTTGCTGTAATGAAACCGCACGTCGACAAATTGAATCAATCATGTTCATCGGTGTTTCAGTAATGCGTTGTAAATCTGCACCATTCTTTTCGATAGCGACAGGTGATCGCCAGTGGTCCATATTCTCAGGCTTGATAGCAGCTATTGTTTGCATTACTTCAGTATTTACATCTGCTGAAGACTGATATTCAAAACCATCCAGATTAAAGATATTGCCGAGCACTCTTAACAATTTCCAGGCCGGTCTTGCTTCACCAAGTGGTGGCACTGCCCCGGTAAAGCTTTGGCTAATACCTTCGTTATTTATATAGGTACCAGAGGTCTCGACAAATGCTGAAATAGGTAACATGACATCTGCATAGTTTTCTATTTCGTCACTTCGATAGGCTGTTAATGAAATGACCAACTCTGCATCGTTCATTGCTGTGCGTGCGACACGACTATCCCAACAATCCAGTTCTGGTTCTACACCCAACAGCACATAGGCTTTTAATTTTGCTTGCAGCATTTCATTAGTGTTCATGCCAACACTGGCACATTCTTTACCACCAGCATGACGATGCGGAACTGCGCCTGCTAACCATGCGCCAGAACTATTTGCGGCCTCAGATATATAACCCAACTTTGACTTACTAATCTTGGCAATTAAGCCGGCAAGTGAACGCAACAATGAAAATTGAGGATGTGCAGTTGCAATATTGCCCAGTAATACGATTGCGTTTTCCGAATCAATCAGTTTGCTGGCTATTGTCCGATGTGCGTCAGTAACATTTACATTTTCGACACATTGTTTTGCTTCATCGTCGACTGAACTATCGCTTGTTTCAATAAGCGCCTTTAATATAGATGCCAATTCATTCGGCATTTGTGCAGGAGTAACAATACTCTTCGCTGCAAGCGGGTAGTTAAAGTCATAATCAACCGGGTTCAACAGCATAACAGCAGCACCTTTCAATGCAGACTTACGCAGGCGATGATTAATAATCGGTTGTTCCTTTCTAACGTTACTACCTATCAAGAGTGCCGATTGCAATGTTTCGAATTCTGAAACTGCTTGTCCTAAATAAGGAAACTGTGACACTGAATCTTGATCTGAAAAGTCAGCTTGTCTTAAGCGGGTATCAATATTATTCGCACCAATGTCACGCGCAAATTTCTGTAATAAATAAAGTTCTTCCAAGGTTGAAGAAGGTGACGCTAATATGCCTATCTGTTCTGCACTATATGACTCAATTACGCCATTCAGTTTTTCCTTAACGACATCTAGTGCGGTTTCCCAATCAACTTCTTTCCAGGAACCCTCTTCCTTGATCATTGGTGTTTGCAAACGATCATCGCTGTAGACACCTTCATAACTAAATCGATCTCGATCAGAAAGCCATACTTCGTTGATTGATTCATTTTCAGCTGGCGCCACGCGCATAACACGATCACCTTTTACGTGAAAATGGATATTTGAACCTACTGAATCATGAGGTGCGATACCGTCTTTTTGTACCAGTTCCCAGGTTCTTGCAGAATAACGAAATGGTTTCGACGTTAATGCACCAACGGGGCAAAGGTCGATAATATTACCGGACAGTTCAGAGTTGACACTTTTTTCTATGTAAGTACCAATCTCCATATTTTCGCCGCGGCCAGTTGCGCCCATCTCACGTAAGCCAGCCACTTCTTCACCAAAACGAACGCAGCGTGTGCAATGAATACAACGGGTAAGATCGGTTTGTATTAATGGCCCAATATTTTTATCTTTTACGACACGTTTCTTCTCTTGATATCTAGAGACATCACCACCATAACCCATGGCCAAATCTTGTAATTCACATTCACCACCCTGATCACAAATTGGACAATCCAGAGGATGATTAATTAACAAAAACTCCATGATTGATTTTTGCGCATCGACCGCTATTTTGGATTGCGTTTTAACGACCATGCCATCCATAACAGGAGTCGCACATGCGGGTAAGGGTTTTGGCGCTTTTTCTACTTCAACCAGACACATTCTGCAATTAGCAGCGACGGTTAGCTTCTTGTGGTAGCAGAATCGTGGCACATAGATGTCATTGGCATCGGTTACCTCAATCAACATCTGCCCTTTATCCGCCTTTAAGGACTTGCCATCTACTTCAATTGTTATTTGATCGTCTGACATACTATTAATACTATTTATTATGCGGCCTCTGAATCGTGTGCATGTCCCGAACCTACCATGCAACGTTTATGATCGATGTGATACTGGAATTCATCTCGAAATTGTTTAATAAAACTTCTCACTGGCCATGCAGCCGCATCACCGAAGGCGCAAATAGTACGTCCTTCAATCTTGCTCGCAACATCGTCGAGTTTATCCAAATCGCCTTGTTCGCCTTTACCCTCTTCGATGCGTTTAACGACACGATATAACCAGCCGGTACCTTCTCGACAGGGGGTACATTGCCCACATGACTCAGAAAAATAAAAACGTGATAACCGTTCCAATGCCTTGACCATACAGGTGGTATCATCCATTACTATTACCGCACCAGAACCGAGCATAGAGCCCGACTTGGCAATTGCATCGTAATCCATATTAGTTTCAAGCATGACATCACCATGCACTACCGGCATAGAACAACCACCCGGTATCACTGCTTTTAAACCACGACCATCACGCACGCCTCCAGCCATTTCCAATAACTTGGAAAACGGAGTGCCTAATGGAATTTCAAAATTACCAGGATTATTAACGTGCCCACTAACAGAAAAACATTTAACACCACCACTATTAGTCACGCCTTTTTCGGCAAACCGATTACCGCCATTTCGTATAATGTTAGGCACTGAAGCAAAGCTCTCAGTATTATTGATGGTTGTTGGCTTACCGTATAAACCAAAATTTGCAGGAAATGGCGGTTTAAATCTTGGTTGGCCTTTCTTTCCTTCTAACGATTCAAGTAAAGCCGTCTCTTCACCACAGATATATGCACCTGCGCCTAAACTTGCGTGTATATCAATACTGATATCACTACCTAAAATATTGTCGCCTAACAATCCTTCGCGACGCGCTTCTTTCAGGGCATTATCAAAACGTGGGAATGGCTCATCCATAAACTCACCACGGATATAGTTATAACCGACACTAGAGCCTGTCGCATAACAAGCAATAGCCATCCCTTCAACGATTGAATGCGGGTTGAAACGAAGAATGTCCCGATCTTTACAGGTGCCTGGTTCACTCTCATCAGAATTACAGACAATATATTTTTGACCTTCGAAATTTCGCGGCATAAAACTCCATTTCAAACCAGTCGGAAAACCAGCACCGCCTCTACCTCGTAGGCCAGAAGATTTAACTTCTTCGATAACATCTTCAGGAGGGATTTTATCATTAATGATTTTCTTCAACGCTTCATAGCCGCCAACCTTCAAGTAATTCTCTAGGGTCCAGGGCTCATCAAACTGGAGCGTGGCAAAACAAACGCTGTTTAATTCCATAGTATTAATCCAGGCTATCCAGAATCTCGTCGACTTTGTCAGTCGTTAGATTCTCGTAGTATTTATGGTCGATCATCATCATTGGACCACCACAACAGGCAGCCAAACATTCTTCTTCACACTTAATGTAGAATTTCCCATCGGCCGTTGATTCGCCAGTTTTAATGCCCAGTTTCTTTTCAACATGGTTGACGATGTCATCAGAGCCCATGAGCAAACATGAAATGTTAGTACACACCGAGATACTGTGTCGGCCAACGGGTTGTGTTTCAAACATGGAATAAAAAGAGGCGACTTCATAGACGGCGATATTCGACATGCCAAGATAACCCGCAACGGCATCCATTAATTCTGTAGTTAAATAACCATCGTTTTGATGCTGTGCTTCGCGCAAAGCTGCTAATACCGCAGATTGTTTTTTGTCTTCAGGATACTTTTCCAGCCACATATCGATCTCTGATCGAGTATGTTCTGAAAGTATCGTTGTTTTTGTATTAGTCATTCTTTATATATACCCCTGTAAAACGAAGGGATTAGAACAAGTAATTTCTTTCAAGATGAGGCGCCGTGCTTTTTTAGACGCGGAGCATATGTTTAATATGTGAGCATCTAAAAAAGTGCAGAAACGAAATATTGGAAGAAAGTACGAAGTTATAATCATCTGTCGATTTCTCCGAATACTATGTCTTGTGTGCCGATGACAGCAACAACATCGGACAACATATGGCCTTTAACCATCTCGTTCATTGAAGATAGGTGAGCAAAACCAGGCGCTCGAACCTTTAAACGATAAGGCTTATTCGCACCATCTGAAATCAAATAAATTCCAAACTCGCCCTTGGGATGCTCTATAGCCGAATAAAATTCTCCCTCTGGCACACAGTAACCTTCAGTGAATAATTTAAAATGATGAATCAATGATTCCATATCTTCTTTCATTTCTTCACGTCTTGGTGGCACCAACTTATGATCATCAATCATAACGGGCCCAGGGTTTTGTCTGAGCCAATCGACACATTGTTTTATGATTCGATTAGATTGTCGCATCTCCTCAACACGAACCAGATAACGATCATAACAATCGCCATCGGTTCCCACCGGTATATCAAAATCCATTTGGTCATAGACTTCATACGGTTGTTTTTTTCTGAGATCCCATTCGATACCTGAGCCACGTAACATCGGCCCAGTAAAACCTAATTGTAATGCGCGTTCAGGGCTAACCACACCAATCCCAACTGTACGTTGTTTCCAGATTCGGTTATCTGTTAATAAAGTTTCGTATTCATCTATACAACCTGGAAAACGATCAGTAAAAGATGCGATATAATCCAGCAACGATCCCTGTCTATTTTCATTTAATCGGTCGACCTCTTCCTGCTTATGCCACTTGGATGCTTCGTATTTCGGCATCATTGAGGGCAAGTCTCGATAAACACCACCGGGACGATAATAAGTCGCGTGCATACGCGTTCCTGAGACTGCCTCATAACAATCCATCAAGTCTTCGCGTTCACGAAAACAATAGAGGAACATGGTCATCGCACCGACATCAAGTCCGTGTGTTCCTAACCACATGAGATGGTTTAAAACACGCGTAATCTCATCAAACATGACACGAATATATTGCGCACGTAGCGGTGGTGTTACACCTAATAATTTTTCTATTGCCATAACATAGGCATGTTCATTACACATCATGGAGACGTAATCGAGTCTATCCATGTAACCAATACTTTGGTTAAACGGTTTACTCTCCGCTAACTTTTCGGTTCCTCGATGCAATAAACCGATATGTGGATCAGCCCGTTCGATAACTTCCCCGTCCATTTCGAGAACAAGTCTAAGCACACCATGAGCCGCAGGATGCTGAGGACCAAAATTCATGGTCATATTACGAATCTCAGGCATCACTTTGCTCCTCTGTTGGTGTGGTAAAGCGATTATCATCGCGAATTACCCGAGGCACCAATACTCTGTTCGTAATAGTAACCGGTTCATAGATCACTCGTTTTTTATCCGGGTCATAGCGAACTTCTACATTGCCTTCTAAAGGAAAATCTTTACGAAATGGATGTCCTATAAAGCCATAGTCTGTCAGCAGGCGACGCAAGTCCGGGTGTCCCTCAAACAAAATACCAAAGAGATCAAATGCCTCTCGTTCAAACCAATCGGCTGAGCTCCAGATAGCTGACACTGAAGCAATGCGAGGATATTCATCTGTCACATAACAGCGAATTCGCAAACGAATATTGTGAGTTATTGATAATAGGTGATAAACAACAGCATAACGTTCATTGGTGTTATGACTATTTGCTTGATCATTTCCTTGGCGGCCACGGCTAAAACCGGTTGAAGTTGTTTCTTGAGTGGACCAGTCGACTTGTCCATAGGTTGAGTAATCAACTCCGCACAGATCGGAAAGTTGCGTAAAAGCAAATTGTTCCTCGTCGCGTAATACTGTGCACACTGACAACAAATCATCAGCGGCTAAGATTACTGTGACTTGATCACGATCAGTGATGCAATCAATCAACTCATTGCTGAATCGATCCTCAAGTTTTGCCACGAGATTAGCGCTAGAATCCGTCATGCCTATAAAATATTTAGTGGTGTTATCGAGCTATTGTATTAGTTCGTTTTATCTTTTTTTGTAATTGTATTATTCCGAATAGCAAGGCTTCTGCAGTTGGAGGACATCCAGGAACGTAGACATCAACAGGTACAATGCGATCACATCCTCTTACAACCGCATAAGAATAATGGTAATAACCACCACCATTTGCACATGAGCCCATAGATATAACCCAACGAGGCTCGGCCATCTGGTCATAAACCTTTCGCAACGCTGGTGCCATTTTATTTACTAATGTTCCTGCAACAATCATCACATCAGACTGTCTTGGACTAGGTCTAAAGACAATGCCGAATCGGTCTAAATCATATCGCGAAGCACCCGCTTGCATCATTTCAACTGCACAACACGCAAGACCAAAGGTCATCGGCCACATCGAGCCAGTTCTGGCCCAATTGATAAGATTGTCTACGCTAGTAGTGACAATACCCGATTCGTGAATTTTTTCCTCAGCACCCATCTTACTACTCCCAATCAAGCGCGCCTTTGCGCCATTCATAGATAAAACCAACCACGAGTACACCGAGGAATATCATCATTGCCCAGAAACCTGCCATGCCAATACCTTCTAAGGCGACAGCCCATGGGAATAGAAATGCGATTTCAAGATCAAAGATTATAAATAGAATAGCAACGAGGTAATAACGAACATCAAATTTCATGCGGGCATCTTCAAATGCCTCAAATCCACATTCATACGGAGACTGCTTTTCCGAATCAGCGCGAGCGTGGCCTAGTAATTTCCCTAAACCTAGCCCCAAAGCAATTAATACTATGCCCATTACCAAACCGACAAAGGTAAAAATAAGAATGGGAAAATAATTCGCCAACATCTGTCTGTTCCAAAACCTTTAAATATGAATTAATAACTTCTAAGTATACTAACAAGATTCAAGCCAATCACCTAAAATCATTAATATTTTTTATATTATTCAGTAGTGTATTAATTTCATCATGATTTAAATCAAATATTAATTTAATTAGTCGATAAATATCGATAGAAAATAGATCTGTATTATAAAAATGTGGGCAAAAACGGAACGCAGATAAACAAGTCTAAGAAATCGAATTTTAATCTTATAAAGTTATTTAGCTTATGTTTTTTGTTATCACAGCCGACTGAAACCACCACGAGATTACTCTAACTACACGTGCTAATTTCTGAACAACATTAAACTATCTTGATGTTGTGTTATCTATTCACACCTGTCAGAAAGCATCCCCAGGTACACGCACCCATCCTTCCATGAGAATGCGTGCACTTCGACTCATTATCACTTTGGATGCAGTCCATTGGCCATCATCCTGAGTAGCTTCAGCACCAACTCGCAAGGTGCCCGAAGGATGACCGAAAGTTACCGCATGCCGTTCACCGCCACCGGCGGACAGGTTCACTAAAGTGCCTGGAATTGCAGCTGCGGTGCCAATTGCCACAGCAGCAGTGCCCATCATGGCATGATGTAATTTTCCCATCGATAATGCTCGAACATTTAAGTCGATATCTGCAGCATTAATTTGTTTGCCGCTAGAAGCAACATAATCTATCGGCTTGCCTACAAAAGCGACCTTGGGCGTGTGCTGTCGATCCGCGGCCTCTTCGATAGTTTCAATCAGGCCCATGCGCACTGCACCATAGGCTCGAATTGTCTCAAACATGGCTAATGCTTCGTCATCATTATTAATCGCTTCCTGCAATTCTGTTCCTTCATATGATATGTCTTCCGCATTTAGGAAAATGGTTGGTATACCGGCATTAATCATAGTCGCCTTGAATGTGCCAACACCCGGTACTTCTAAATCATCTATTAAGTTTCCGGTAGGAAAAATCGCACCTTCACCATCAGCAGGATCCATAAACTCGATCTTTACTTCCGCTGCAGGAAAGGTCACACCATCAAGTTCAAATTCGCCGGTTTCCTGTACTTCACCATTGGTAATAGGGACATGGGCGATGATGGTCTTTTTGATATTGGCCTGCCAGATACGCACGATAGCGACACCATTCTCTGGGAGTCGGCTAATGTCTACCAGTCCATTACTGATGGCAAATGAACCTACTGCTGCAGTCAGGTTGCCACAGTTACCACTCCAGTCAACGAAGGCCTTATTGATAGACACCTGTCCAAACAGGTAATCAACATCGTGATCCGGCTGCTTGGTTTTCGACAGAATGACTGTTTTGCTGGTACTGGAGGTCGCCCCACCCATCCCATCGGTATGTTTTCCGTATGGATCTGGACTACCGATCATTCTTAACAATAGGGCATCACGCGCAGCACCCGGCACCTGTGCCGATTCTGGCAGGTCTTCAAGATTAAAGAACACGCCTTTGCTGGTGCCGCCACGCATATAAGTGGCGGGGATCCTGATCTGGGGTACATGGCTCATGTTTATTCTCCCGCTTAAGCCGCGTTGGATTCAAGGAAGTCTTGTGCAAAACGTTGCAGGACACCACCGGCTGCATACACATGTACTTCTTCGGCAGTATCAAGACGGCAGGTCACAGGAATCTCAGCAGTTTCGCCGTTGGCACGAGTCATCACGACGGTCAGATCCGCACCCGGTGAAATTTCACCATTCACATCGTAAGTCTCTGTACCATCTATAGCATAAGTATTACGATTATCACCTGCCTTAAATTCTAGTGGTAAGACCCCCATACCCACCAAGTTTGTACGGTGGATACGTTCAAAACCTTCAGCCACAATGACTTCCACACCGGCCAGGCGAACACCTTTAGCTGCCCAGTCACGAGAAGAGCCCTGTCCGTAGTCAGCACCAGCGATAATAATCAACGGCTGCTTACGTTCCATATAGGTTTCTATGGCCTCCCACATACGGCTCTCTTTACCTTCGGGCTCGATGCGGGTCAAAGAACCCTGCTTCACTTCTCCATTATCATCACGGCACATCTCGTTTAACAATTTCGGGTTAGCAAAAGTTGCTCGCTGTGCAGTGAGGTGATCGCCTCGATGGGTTGCATAAGAATTAAAGTCTACTTCTGGTAAACCCATCTTATCCAGATAGGCACCCGCAGCACTATTCAACATAATCGCATTAGAAGGAGACAGATGATCGGTAGTGATGTTGTCGCCCAGTACTGCAAGTAGGCGCATACCCTTCATCGTACGCTCACCCGCAAGCGCGCCTTCCCAGTAGGGAGGTCGACGGATATAAGTGCTCTGGGGACGCCAGTCATACAATGGGCTTTCGGCTGTTGCTCCTTTAACCAAATTGAACATTGGAGTGTAGATCTTCTTGAACTGTTCAGGCTTAACACTTTCTTTAACAATCGCATCGATCTCTTCATCGCTAGGCCAGATATCTTTCAGCGTAACAGGATTACCTTTCTGATCTTTGCCAAGTACATCCTTCTCGATGTCAAAACGAATGGTACCGGCAATGGCGTAGGCAACCACCAGCGGTGGTGAAGCAAGAAAGGCCTGCTTGGCATATGGATGAATACGACCATCAAAGTTGCGGTTACCTGAGAGTACGGCTGTAGCGTACAGGTCACGGTCGATGACTTCTTTTTGAATATCAGGATCCAACGCACCACTCATGCCATTACATGTAGTACAGGCGAAAGCGACGATACCAAAGCCGAGCTTTTCCAACTCGGGCAACAGGCCCGATTCTTCCAGGTAAAGTTGGACTACCTTGGAACCCGGTGCAAAGGAAGATTTAACCCAGGGCTTACGTATTAAACCCAGTTCATTTGCTTTGCGTGCTATCAGACCAGCAGCAACCATATTGCGCGGGTTACTGGTATTGGTGCAGGAAGTAATCGCCGCGATGATCACCGCGCCATCGGGCATTTTGCCTTCTGCCTCTTCCGCGTTTGCCTTGTCGAGTCCAACCGCGATACCGCGTGATTCCAGATCCGAAGTCGGTAAACGTCGATGCGGATTTGATGGTCCCGCCATATTACGGCAGACCGTTGACAGGTCAAATGTTAGTACACGACCATACTCAGCCTGCTTAAGATCATCAGCCCACAGGCCCGTTACTTTGGCGTAGTTTTCTACTAATGCGACTTGTTCTGGTTCACGACCTGTCAGTTTTAGATAATCAATAGTCTGCTCGTCGATATAGAACATGCCAGCAGAGGCACCATATTCCGGCGTCATATTTGAGATTGTCGCGCGGTCACCAATGGTCAGCCCGGCGACACCTTCACCAAAGAATTCAAGGTAGGCCGAGACTACTTTTTCATTGCGCAGAAATTCGGTTATTGCTAATACGATATCAGTCGCTGTTATACCGGGTTGGCGCTTGCCGGTGATATTGACACCGATAATATCCGGTAGACGCATCATAGAAGGACGACCCAACATTACGGTTTCGGCTTCAAGACCACCAACGCCAATTGCAATAACACCTAAAGCATCAACATGAGGCGTATGACTGTCGGTACCGACGCAGGTATCGGGATAAGCCACACCATTACGTGACTGGATCACCGGAGACATCTTTTCCAGATTGATCTGGTGCATGATGCCATTACCAGCTGGTATTACGTCTACGTTTTCAAACGCCGTCTTAGTCCACTCGATAAAGTGAAAACGGTCTTCATTACGTCGATCCTCGATGGCACGATTTTTTTCAAACGCATCTGCTTCAAAACCACCGTGTTCAACGGCTAGAGAATGATCAACGATCAACTGTGTAGGCACCACTGGGTTAACCTTGGCCGGATCACCACCTTGATCTGCAATCGCATCACGCAAACCAGCCAAATCAACCAACGCAGTCTGTCCCAAAATATCATGGCAAACAACGCGTGCTGGATACCATGGGAAATCCAGATCTTGCCTACGTTCGATAATCTGATTCAGGGAGTCTGTCAGCGCATTTGGATCACATCGGCGCACAAGCTGTTCGGCCAATACTCGGGATGTATAAGGCAGGCTCGCATACGCACCGGGCTTAATCGCTTCAACTGCCTCACGGGTATCGAAATAATCCAGCTCAGAATTAGGCAAGGGTTTACGGTAATCGGTATTCATATTATCTACTCTCATTTTTGGGGTTTTTACTATTTACAAGAACCTGTTCTGCAATTGCTGGGATAGTCACATGAACAGTTCCAGCCAATCCTCTGATAATAAGTTATCAGCGATATTGTCGACATATTGACCAGATAATCAAATTATAGAGCGTATATTACCTGAAACACTCCGTTATTGTTGACATTTTATACGTTTTTGGAAGGCCGAGGAAGTATGGTGTTTTGATTTGAGATACTCAATTGGTGCCGCATTGGACGTTAAAAAACGGGTTATTGGTGCCGATGGGCGGACTCGAACCGCCACGGGATTACTCCCACTACCCCCTCAAGATAGCGTGTCTACCAATTCCACCACATCGGCTACATATAGAACTATTGATTATTGTGCAGGTAAGCTTGGCAGGTCTGAATCCAGTTGCTCACTTTGTTCTTCCATAACCGCAGGGATATCTTGTTCTATTGCTTGTTGCTCCATTACGATACCCGGCTGATCTAATAAGCTAGTCGGCACTGTCTGGATATTCTGCGTGGCAAGATAGGCGAGAAACAAACTGTTACCCAAAAACACAATAGCGAGGCCTGTCGTAATCTTAGTCAAAAAGCTTGCTGAACCTGAGCTTCCAAAAACGGTTGAAGATGAACCACTACCAAAAGCAGCACCTGCATCTGCACCTTTTCCGTGTTGGATCAGAATTAATCCAATCAAAGCTACAGAGACGAGCACTTGTAATACAAATAATAATGTATGTGTTGTTTCCATTTTGTTACCTACCTCACAGAGTGACAGATAGTCAGAAAATCGTCTGCGACGAGTGATGCCCCGCCAATCAGACCTCCATCAATATCTGCTAATTCAAAAAGTTGTTTCGCATTATCCGCTTTAACACTACCGCCATAAAGTATCCTGACGCCTTCTGCGGTTTCATGATCATGTCTTGCCAGACGTAATCGTATAAATTCGTGTACTTCTTGTGCTTGTTCCGGTGTCGCCGTTTTACCGGTTCCTATCGCCCAAACGGGTTCATAGGCAATGACGGCTGCTTTGAAGGCCATAATGCCAGCCAATTCAATAACGGCATCCAGCTGTCTGGCGATGACTTCTTCCGTACAATTTGATTCGCGTTCTTCCAACAATTCGCCGATACATAATATAGGTATCATCCCATTTGCCTGCACAGCGATAAATTTTTCTGCTACGCGCACATCATTTTCGCTATAAAGCATCCTACGTTCAGAATGCCCAACAATCACATATTCACAGGCAAAATCCTTCAACATCGAAGGTGCTACTTCTCCGGTATATGCACCACTTTCCAGGTGTGAGACATTCTGTGCCCCAAGCCTGATATCGGTCTTTTTTAACAGCCCAGCCAATTCGGCGATATATACAAACGGCGGGCAGATAAGTACCTCTGACTCTGTCCCTTGTGTAACACCCTGAGATATTGCCCCCACAAGCTGGCCAATACTCTCAAGTGAACCGTTCATCTTCCAGTTGGCTGCGACCAAAGATCGACGTTTTGACATAGTCTGATCGCCCTATAGTAAAAGGCCGCAAAGGTTACAGAGTGGACGCCATGAAATCAATATATTCCCTAAATTTATTCAATTTATGTTGAAATTGCTGCCTCAATATAACAATGATTACAGCTTGTATCCCCGGAACACTTCTCCTTGGCATGCCGAACTATCAGCGCATGGTATTCCTTGAACAAAGAAACATCCGAGTCCAATGAAGACTCACACAATGAACGAAGTGTCTCATAAGGCTCATCTCCACTAATCGACAACGCTTTTTTAAATAGACGACGGCTATAGGTATCGATAACAAATACCGGCCGTTCAAAGGCATAAAGCAGTATGTCATCCGCTGTTTCCGGGCCAATTCCATTCACGCCCAGCAGACGATGGCGTAAATCAGGATTATCGAGTTGATGTAATCCTTTGAATCGGCCTGAATCGACAAACCATTTTGTGTAATTTTTAAGTCGTTGTGACTTTACATTAAAATACCCTGACGGATAGATTAGCTCTGCCAACTTATCATCTGGCAGAGCAATTATCGAATGTATGTTTAATGCGTCCGCTTGTTTAAGGTTTTGAATCGCTTTTTCAACATTTGTCCAAGCTGTGTTCTGCGTCAGGATAGCGCCGATCATGATTTCAAAAGGTGTATCTGCTGGCCACCAATGCTGTGGGCCATATACGCCATAGAGCCTCCGGTAAATTTCTTCAAGCTGCTTACGATTAGGAGGCATATTTTGAAAGTGAAAGGTTAAGCGTGAAATGTGAAAAGCATATTGTTATTTTTACGTTTCACTTTTCACGTTTATCTTTTCACTTGCTTTCTACGGCTTCTAGTAAGGCCTTGATTTCATCTTCTTCAAGACGCCAATGTTGTCCTACGCGTTTTTTCCGTGGCAAGATATAAGGTCCGAATCGAGTTCGTATCAGACGTGTTACCTTAAAACCCTGGGACTCCCACAAACGACGTACTTCACGGTTACGCCCTTCCATAATCACAACGTGATACCAATGATTTGCACCTTCACCACCTGAATCGACAATATCAGTAAACTTCGCCATCCCATCTTCAAGTTCGACGCCATCACGCAATGCCTGCATCTGTGCCTTATCTGCTCGACCAAAAATACGCACGGCATACTCACGTTCTATCTGACTAGACGGATGCATCAATTTATTGGCCAGACTTCCATCCGTGGTAAATAACAATAAACCCGTTGTATTCATATCTAATCGACCGATGTTTATCCATCGTCCATCTCTTAATCCGGGTAGATTTTTGAAAACATTATTACGCCCTTTTTCATCTTTACGTGTACAGATCTCACCAGTGGGTTTGTAATACGCAATAACTTTTGGTTTAGACTCACGTTGTTGGTGCAAACGAATTTGGCGGGAATTTATAACGATACGATCTTTATGATCGATTTGTTGACCAAGAACTGCCAATTTACCGTTAACGGTGATCTTTCCGTCGCGAATAAGGGATTCTATTTCGCGCCTTGAACCATGACCAGCATTGGCAAGAACCTTTTGAATACGCTCTGTCATTGGAAATCAGCCGTGAGTGGAAAACTATTCAATTTGAAAAAGGGATAACCTTGGCACCCTCTTCTTGAACTTCTTCTGTAATTTCTTCGTCACTTGCTGCTTCGCTAGTGGTAGCTTCCTCTGGTTCTTCGACGTTTTCCAATCCATTAGAAATTGATTCGACTAATAGATCTTCATCTTCCTCAGAAGCTACTTCATTAGGTATATCTGCTGCTGACTCTTCAATCGCTTCAGGTTCAGAATTAATTGAATCATCATCCGTTGTATCATCATTATTGACATCATCATTTGTTTTTTCAGCGGCTGACTGTGCTTCACCTTCCAGAGCTTCAAAAAGATCAGGATTGATTGAATCGAAGTCCTTTATGTCCGCCAATGCAGGTAGATCCGATAGTTTCTTAAGATTGAAATAATCAAGAAAGGCCTTGGTTGTGACTAATAGTTCTGGCTTACCTGGAACATCACGATGGCCAACGCCTTTGATCCATTCACGTTCAAACAACGTTTTAATGATAGTACCACTGACACTAACACCACGTATTTCTTCTATCTCCCCGCGAGTAATCGGTTGTCGATAGGCTATGATAGCCAGCGTTTCTAATAATGCACGCGAATATCGAGGCGGACGTTCATCAAATAGATGATTAACCCATGGGGCAAATTCATCTCTGGCTTGAACGCGAAAACCACTGGCAATTTCAGCCAACTCTATTCCACGTTCCAAGTAATCTTGCTGTAATTCTTCAAGCGCCGCACGAATATCGTTGCGCTCAGGTTGTAATGATTGTTCACTCTCAAACAAACCTAATATTGATGCAATACTGAGTGGCTTTGTTGAAACCATCAAAGCTGCTTCTATAATATTTTTAACTTTTTCCTGACTCATGATGCTGCCTTAACATAAATTGGTCCGTTGACTTCATTTTGCACAAGCTGAATTAAAGAATCCTTCACAAGCTGTAGTATGGCTAATAACGAAACAATCACCCCACCACGCCCTTCTTCAACATTGAACAATTCTTCAAAATCGGTAAAAGTATCCGGATTTACTTTTTCCAATACGATCCCCATACGTTCACGGACAGATAGTGCTTCACGATGGACCATGTGATGTGAAAACATCTCTGCGCGTTTTATCACCTCAGCAAAGACACGTAAAATTGAATCCATAGAGACATCTGGCGGACTATGATTAATTTTACGTCCTGGGAATTCTGCAACTGTTGCAAACAAGTCACGCTCATAGCGAGGTAGCTCGTCAATTTTCTCTGCGGCCTGTTTGTACCTTTCGTATTCTTGTAAACGCCTGATTAATTCTGCCCTTGGATCGTCTTCCTCTTCGTCTTCCGTCTGACGTGGCAATAACATCCTTGATTTGATCTCGGCCAGCATTGCTGCCATCAACAAATACTCACCCGCTAATTCGAGTTGCAGGGTTTCCATCATATCGATATACGACATGTACTGTTCGGTTATCTTCGACAATGGAATATCCAGGATATCGAGATTTTGTTTTTTAATGAGATATAACAATAAATCGAGAGGTCCCTCAAATGCCTCAAGAAAAACTTCCAATGCGTCGGGTGGAATATATAAGTCTTTCGGCAATTCCGTTATTGGCGCGCCCTGAACCAGAGCAAACGGCATTTCATCTTGACTAGTCTTGGTTGTTTCGATTTCTTCGTTCATCATTAATTTCGAAGTTTAGAGGCTATCGGTAAACAAGCCCCATTGATTCCCGGACTTCTTCCAGTGTTTCCCGAGCAACATCGCGTGCTGCCTCACACCCATCAGCAATAATACCGCGAACTGTCTCTGGATCATTCATATATTCGTTAGCACGTTCTCGAATTGGTTGTTGTTCCTTTAAAATAGCCTCTATCAATGGTTTTTTACAATCAAGACAGCCTATTTTAGCATTAGTACAGCCATCAATAACCCAATTCTTAACATCCTCCCCTGAATAAACCTGATGCAGATTCCACACTGGGCACTTATCCGGTTCACCCGGATCAGTTAGTCTGACTCTAGCTGGATCAGTAGGCATTTTCCTTAACTTTTCTTCAACCACATTGGGGTTCTCGCGCAAAGAGATCGTGTTGCCATAGGATTTCGACATCTTTTGTCCATCCAAACCCATCATTTTTGAGGCATGCGTTAAAAGAGCCTGCGGTTCTGGGAATATTGCCTTGCCAACCCCGTCTAGATAACCAGATAGGCGTTCACGATCGCCGATACTTATATTTTGCTGTGACTCAAGTAAGGCTCTTGCCTTTTCCAGCGCCTCAGATTCACCTTGTTCTTGATAGCCGCGCCGAAAATCATGATAAAGACGCGCATTCTTCTTACCCATCTTCTTGATAGCGGCCTCTACTTTTTCCTCGAAATCGTGTTCACGTCCATAGAGATGATTGAATCGCCTCACTACCTCCCGAGCCAACTCGACATGCGAGACCTGATCTTCGCCAACAGGAACATGTCCTGCTTTATACATAAGAATGTCGGCCGTTTGTAACAGGGGATAACCTAAGAAGCCATAGGTCGTCAGGTCTTTATTGGACAGTTTTTCTTGTTGATCCTTATAACTTGGCACCCTCTCCAACCAACTCAGCGGCGTACTCATTGCCAACAATAACTGTAATTCAGCATGCTCGGGCACACGCGACTGGATAAATAGTTTAGCGGAACCTGGGTTAATCCCCACAGCAAGCCAGTCGATGACCATGTCCCAAACACTTTTTTCTATGATTGAGGGGTCTTCATACTCCGTCGTCAGTGCATGCCAATCCGCAACAAAAAAGAAACACTCATATTCTTGTTGTAATTCCAGCCAGTTTTTAAGAACACCATGATAATGACCTAGATGCAGTTGACCTGTCGGGCGCATGCCGGACAAGACCCGCTGTTTACCAGTTGTAGACAATCAACAACCTCCTGTGGTCGTTTTAATAAGGGGATGTAACAAAAAAAATGCATTATACCCAGACTGCCAAGTCGTAACAGAATTTTGTAGGGTTAATTGAGCGCTAAATCACCAACGCCTAGACCTTCTCGCAAGATAACTGGCTCATCACCAGTCATATCAAGGATTGTGGTAAATTCCATACCACCTGCTTCTCCATCAATAATCAAATCCACTTGCTTACCTATTTTTTCATCGATGACATCAGGCTCAGTCTCTGGTAAGTCTTCATTGGGTAATACCAGACTGATACTAATCATGGGTTCACCAAGAGCTGTCAATAAGGCTAAGGATATTGGATTATTTGGGATACGGATGCCTATTGTTTTTCGTTTTGGATGCTGCAATCGTTTTGGCACATCTCGCTTTGCCTGCAAGATAAACGTATATGGTCCCGGTGTCATCGACTTCATCATACGAAAGGCAGAATTATCAACCGAGGCATAGGATGCTATTTCAGAGAGATCACGACAAAACAGCGTCATATTTTGATCTGCAGGTATTTGGCGTAGCTTTCGAATCCGATCCAAAGCTGTTTTTTCACCCAGACAACAACCCAGCGCATACGATGAGTCAGTCGGATAGACGATAACACCACCCTGACGAAGAATTGATACCGATTGAGACACTAGCCTCGCCTGAGGGTTTTCATTATGTATTTTAAAATATTGGGCCATATATGTGGTCAGATAAAAATTAGGTTATGATTGTAAGCACATCCAACTTACTTAATGATTCATGAAATTCCTGTTTGATTTTTTCCCTATTGTTGCATTCTTTATTGCGTTCTATATCCCTGAGGACAGAGAACAAGGTATCTATTTAGCGACATACACCATCATGGTGGCAACGTTCCTTCAAATTTGCCTCTATTGGTTGTTATACAAGAAATTCGAAAAAATGCATTTAATCACATTTGTCGTGGTTATTATAATCGGTAGTCTCACTATTTATTTCCACGATGAAAGATTCATCAAATGGAAACCGACGGTCATTAACTGGTGCTTTGCAATTGCATTAATTGCCAGCCATTTCTTTGGTGATAAAACACTGTTCCAGCGAATGATCAATATGGCGGAAGACAAACTCATATTGCCCACCCAAGTTTGGCGGAATATAAATATGAGCTGGGCGATATTTTTTACCTTTATCGGTTTTGTTAACCTATACGTTGCCTTTAACTTTAGTACTGAGTTTTGGGTCAACTTTAAAGCTTGGGGTATGACTTTATTAAACCTGACATTTCTTTTGGGAATGGGTACTTATATGTATCGCTATATTAAAGATCCAGAGCCAGAGACAGAACCAGACTCAACATCACAGGAAGAATAGACATGTATTACGCAATAATTAGTCAGGACGTTGAAAACAGTCTTGATAAAAGATTGAGTGCCAGACCAGATCACGTTTGTCGATTACAAGAATTACAGGATGAGGGACGTTTGTTAATTGCAGGACCACATCCCCATATAGATAGTGAAGACCCTGGTCCTGCTGGATTTAGTGGCAGCCTGATTGTCGCTGAGTTTGATTCACTAGAGTCAGCACAATCCTGGGCTGATGCAGATCCTTACATTGCCGCCGGGGTATATGAAAACGTCACTGTAAAACCATTCAAGAAAGTGTTTCCCAGTGCCTGAATCTGATCGTATAGAAATGATTCGCCATTGTATCGAATCCGAACTTGCACCTTCAGAGCTTGAGATTATAGATGAATCGCATATGCATGCCGGACATAGTGGTCACGGCGGTGCTGGACACTTTAAGGTAAAGATTGTTTCAGATAAATTTAACGGGCAGCTTCCTCTTGCACGCCATCGCATGGTCTATGCAGCAGTAGACAGTTTAATGCCTGCTGAAATTCATGCGCTAAGTATTGATGCTATTGCATCGAACGAAATTGATTAAAGTGTCTACTTCAACAAAACCTTTTTTAAAATGGCCTGGTGGGAAATACCGTTTAATAGACCGTATAAATAAAAAATTGAATTCAGGCAAGCGTTTAGTCGAACCTTTTGTCGGCTCTGGTGCAGTTTTTTTAAATACCAATTACGACCGATATTTATTAGCAGACACAAATCCTGA
Source organism: Thiotrichaceae bacterium UBA973 (assembly GCA_002292815.1). Classification (GTDB taxonomy): domain Bacteria; phylum Pseudomonadota; class Gammaproteobacteria; order Eutrophobiales; family Eutrophobiaceae; genus UBA7359. The sequence goes on from DBBX01000028.1 coordinate 94,453, forward strand.
TCTTATTAATCTTTATAATCAACTAAAACAGGATGGTCAGAATTTTATAGACTATTGCCACTCATTCTTTACAGCTGAAAATAATTCAGAATCTAACTTCTACACATTCAGGAAGCTATTTAATTCAACTAAGGATGTAAAATTAAAATCTGCATTATTCATTTATCTGAACCGGCACTGTTACAACGGTCTCTGTCGATACAATGCCAGTAACGAATTTAATTCCCCGTTTGGTCGATACAAAAAACCCTATTTCCCTGAAAAAGAAATGCAGTACTTTTATCAAGAAGCAAAAAAAGCCAAGTTTATTCATGCCTGTTTCAAAGACACCATGAAAAAAGTAAAAACTGGAGATGTCGTGTATTGCGATCCACCCTATACACCGCTATCAAAAACGGCATATTTCACCGATTACTTTTCAGGCGGGTTTAGTTGGGCGGAACAAATAGAATTGGCAAAATGGGCCACTAGACTGGCTAAACGTGGCATACCGGTCATCATCTCAAATCATGATACGGATAACACACGAACTCTTTATAAAGATGCCGGTGCAAAAACGGAAGGATTTCAAGTACGCAGAACGATAAGTTGTAATGTTAAAAAACGAAATAAAACAGGAGAAATACTGGCTGTATTTCAACCAACTTAGAGTTAAAAGGTATTTAGCAAATATTACATAGCAATAAAGTGCCTAATGTTTAAAAATCACAAAATACATATAGCATGGATTTTGTTCTTGCTGATATCTCATCCGGCTATCATTCAAGCGAATGTTTACAACAACATAGAAAAATCAGCAAATGCCTGCACAAGCATAGAAGTCTTTTCCAGAAAAGGTTGTCCCCATTGTGCTGATGCCTATAGCTACCTGAATAAATTAAAAGCTGCGTATCCTCAAATATCGGTTATCCCACGTGACATATATTCTGATCCGAAAAACATGGAAGACTTTGTCAGGTTTAATGATCGTTTTAACATTGAACAACCCGGTGTTCCTTCTTTTTTAATCTGCAATAAACATCTCATTGGATTTGATGATGCAGAAACCTCAGGTCCTGTCATCAAAAATATGCTGGGTATAGCGAACATTCCTGAACCTGAAACCACCAATAACGATCTGAATGTGCCCTTATTCGGCAAGCTAAGTGTCGAAAAAGTCGGCTTGCCCATGTTTACCTTCGCAATTGGACTGGTTGATGGTTTTAACCCTTGTGCCATGTGGGTGCTGTTGGTGTTGCTTTCTATATTAGTAAATCTGCGTGATCGAAAACGCATCATGTTGATAGCAGGCACTTTCGTTTTTGTCAGTGGTGCTGTTTATTTTACTTTTATGGCAGCCTGGTTAAATATATTTTTAATCATTGGGTTCTCCAGGACGCTACAAATCATCATTGGTCTGATTGCCATATTGATTGGCACTATTCATATCAAAGATTATTTTGCATTTAAGCAGGGTATATCTCTCAGCATTCCTGATTCTGCAAAACCGACCATCTATTCCCGCATTCGAGATGTAATCTATGCTAAAAATATGACGGCTACATTTATCTCTATCATTATTGTGGCCGTACTTGTCAATCTGGTTGAACTCCTGTGCACAGCAGGACTTCCCGCGATTTATACGCAGATACTCTCGCTACAGGGACTGAATACGTTTCAATATTATCTCTACTTACTACTCTATAACATTGCCTATATGTTTGATGACGCTATCATGGTCGGGATAGTTGTCTTTACTATGAATAAACAGCGGCTCGAGGAACAGCAAGGGCGCTGGCTGAAGTTACTCAGCGGCAGCCTAATTTTTATCTTGGGGACTTTATTGATTTTAAAACCCTCATTACTTATATAGATGTGCTCACTTTGTTAAGCTATTCTACAAATCTCATATCTTTATCGCCTGGTTTCAAATATTACTCAGGATGCACACCATAAACAGTCAACCACAGCAAATATGGTAGCGCTAAATAATTTCAGCATTAAGCAACGACAGCTAATTCACTAACAGTATCAAGCTGTCGCTAATGAATAATCTGTTGAAATTCTTACAACCATCGGTTTAACAAGCCGTTCAAAATCAGCATATGCCATTTTAATAAGTTCATTATGAGTGCATGCATTGAATGCAATCATTTTGTCTTTGGTTAATGACTTTTCAACATACACATCCATATCATAGATATTACCAAATGGCGGCATTGCTCCAATTTCACAATCTGAAAATTCGGGCATAAATTCCAGCTCAGTGGCCAAATTAACTTTACTGGCACCTGTAGCGCTTTTCAGTAAATCAAGATCGATATGTTCAGGAGCGGGTAAAACAACCATTGCCAGTTTTCCATCTGTTTTTACAATGACCGTCTTCGCCATTTCATTTCCGGGTATATGTGCGAGATGAGCAATTTCCTGTGCAGTAAAAGCTGTTGAATGATTAATGGAAATATATTTGATATCTTCCTGATCTAGAAATGCTTTCAATTTAGATAAATGCATTATGCAGTCCCTCCTTTTTGTAAAGCCTGGAAGTAAAAAAATCATCCTATATTGGTTTAAGTATAGCTCTCTATATCCTGGTTTGAAGGAAATATCATACATACACTAAATGCTTAATATATTTGACAAAAATATTGATGAATCCACCATTGCAGGAATCCTAATATCACTTAGAATGCACACCATTAATGTCCCACACAGCGATCATAGATAATTAACCTTTGAATAATGGATATCACACTTAAGTTAACGCAAGAATTAATCAACCGTCCGTCTGTGACACCAGACGATGCCGGTTGTCAGAAGTTAATCGCTGAACGCCTGGAAAAGCTCGGCTTCAAGGCAACGCACTTACGTTTTGATGATGTCGATAATCTCTGGATCACGCACGGTGATAGTGGTCCCTTGTTTGCCTTTGCCGGCCATACTGATGTTGTGCCAACAGGACCCATTGAAGAATGGAACACAGATCCTTTTGAAGCTGAAATTATTGACGGGATGCTTTATGGCCGTGGCGCAGCTGATATGAAAGGCGGTATTGCTGCAATGGTGACGGCTACAGAACAATTTGTACAAAGCTATCCAGATCATAAAGGGACAATTGCATTCCTGATTACCAGTGATGAAGAAGGTCCTTCAATCAACGGCACACGTAAAGTCATTGAGTATTTGAATGACAATAATATAAAGATTGATTGGTGCATTGTTGGAGAACCTTCCAGTGATAAACAACTGGCCGATGTGATTCGTATTGGTCGCCGTGGATCTTTAAATGGGATACTCACTGTTAAAGGCATACAAGGCCATGTTGCCTATCCTGATATTGCAGATAATCCTATACACAAAGCCAGTGCCTTTCTGGCAGAAATCACAGCGGCCGAATGGGATCAGGGTAACGATTCATTTCCACCAACAACATTTCAGATATCAAACTTAAATGCTGGCACCGGTGCGGATAATGTGATCCCTGGTAGTTTGAATTTGCTATTTAACTTTCGCTATTCAACTGAAACAACTCAGCAAGAACTGCAAGCCAAAGTAGTTGAACTCCTAAGCAAACATAATCTCGATTATGATCTTAAATGGAAACTCTCAGGTCTGCCGTTTCTGACTGAGTCCGGTAAACTTGTTGATGCAAGTTGCAATGCAATAAAAGAAATTTGCGGTATAGACACAATACGGTCAACGGGAGGTGGCACTTCAGATGGGCGCTTTATTGCGCCAACGGGTGCCGAAGTAATTGAGCTCGGTGTTGTAAACGAAACCATTCACAAAATCAATGAATGCGTAAAGGTTGATGATCTTGAAACACTGACAAATATTTATTCCAACATTCTTGAGCAATTACTTAAAGATTAAAACAATGATAGAAAAATTTATAGAACGAACTTTATTTTCCAGTCGCTGGTTACTTGCGCCGATTTACCTTGGTTTATCTTTTGCTCTGATTGCATTAGGCATTAAGTTTTTTCAGGAATTAATTCATACATTCACTATCGTCATTTCTATGAGTGAATCAGATTTGGTTCTTTCTATCCTGTCACTGATTGACATGTCACTCGTTGGAAGTTTGATCGTCATGGTCATGTTTAGTGGTTATGAAAATTTTGTATCAAAAATCGATCTTGATGAAGGTGATGAAAAACTAGATTGGCATGGCAAGTTGGATGCAGGAACACTAAAACTGAAAGTTGCTGCATCAATTGTCGCAATCTCATCAATTCACTTATTACAAAAATTTATGGAAGTCAGTCAAATTCCAGATAACAAATTAATGTGGTATGTCATCATTCATATGACTTTCGTTGTTTCAGCATTGCTACTTGCTTTTCTCGATAAAATTGCATTTGCTGGTCATAGAGCTCATTAATAAAAACAGTATCCAAGAAGTTCTTCACTACGCCCATGTAAATAAAAAAAACCGGAGCAAGCTCCGGTTTTTTATTTACTTCTTTTAAAAGTTACGACAAATTATTATTCGTCGAACTGTGCTTCTTCAGTAGAACCGGTTAATGCAGTTACGGAAGATGCGCCACCTTGAATTACGGTAGTAACATCATCGAAGTAACCTGCACCTACTTCTTGCTGATGAGAGACGAAAGTATAACCGCGTTTACGTCCTTCAAATTCAGGCTCTTGAACCATTTCGGTGTAATGCTTCATGCCTTCGCCTTGTGCATAGTTATGTGCGAAGTCAAAAGTACGGTACCAGTTCAAGTGAATACCAGCCAATGTAATGAATTGGAACTTATAACCTAGTGCTGACAAGTCTTCCTGGAAGCTGGCAATTTGTGAATCATTCAGATTCTTTTTCCAGTTGAAAGAAGGCGAACAATTATAAGACATCAATTGACCAGGAACGGCTGCTTGTACCGCTTCTGCAAATTCACGTGCAAATCCGATATCAGGTACACCTGTTTCACACCAAACTAAATCAGCATAAGGTGCATAAGCAACACCACGACTAATCGCTTGTTCCATGCCATTTTTAACACGATAAAATCCTTCAGGTGTACGTTCACCGGTAAGGAATGGCTTATCATTATCGTCATAATTGCTGGTGATCAAGTTTGCCGCTTCAGCATCGGTACGTGCCAAAACAATCGTCGGCGTACCCATAACATCTGCTGCCATACGGGCAGCGGTCAATTTTTGTACTGCTTCCTGAGTGGGAACCAATACTTTACCACCCATGTGACCACACTTCTTAACAGCAGCAAGTTGATCTTCAAAGTGAACACCAGAAGCGCCGGCAGCAATCATGTTCTTCATTAATTCAAATGCATTCAAAACACCACCAAAACCAGCTTCAGCGTCAGCTACGATAGGCAGGAAGAAATCAATCGCGTCTTTTTCTGATACTTTGCCATCAGCAATGTTTTTCCATTGGATTTCATCAGCACGTTTAAAGGTGTTGTTGATACGACGAACCATGGTTGGAACAGAATCATATGCATACAAAGATTGATCCGGATACATGGTTTCAGAAGTATTACCATCAGCAGCAACCTGCCAACCCGATAAATAAACAGCTTCTAGGCCAGCTTTAGCTTGTTGCATAGCCTGACCCGCAGTAATCGCACCAAAGGCATTCACATAACCTTTTTTAGCAGAGCCATTCACTTTGTCCCAAAGTATCTCAGCACCTCTTCGTGCAAGGGTATGCTCTGGCTGGACACTGCCACGTAGACGTACGACGTCTTCAGCACTGTAATCACGTTTAACAGTTGCCCAACGTGGGTTTGTTGCCCAATCTTTCTCTAAATCTTTTATTTGCTGTTCTCTACTACTCATGGGTACTACCTCCTGCTTTAAATAAAGACGAGTCGTCTCAAATTTGACTCATGTCCCAATGTTTTCAAGTCCACCATATCTAAAAAATACGGCGCTAAATTTTAGGGACTGCAAAAATAATGAGATATCTACTATTTAGCAAGCTAATTATGTTAATAATATGTATTAATAATACTAATACTTGAACTATAATAATGACTTATGGACCGCTTCTATTATAAACAAAATCGTCTTAAACAATTACGTGCCTTCTGTTTCACTGCTCAATTCAAAAGTATGTCCAAAGCTGCTGAACAAATGTTTCTCAGTCAGCCATCTATTTCACTTTTAATTCAATCACTTGAAAAAGACCTCGGGCAAAAGCTGTTTATTAGGAAAGGGCCTAAGATTGATCTGACGACAGAAGGCATCATACTATTTGAAATGTCCTTGCCCTTGGTAGAAGGACTAGAAACGCTGCCAGAGAGTTTTGAGGAGAAGTGTAAACATTCCGTCATTGGTAGCCTGAATATCGCCGCCGTAGAGGCAATTATCCTCTATACCCTGCCAGATATCATCAAACGCTACACAGGGACCTTTCCAGACATTCATATCAAGCTTAATAACTGTGCTGCAGCTATTGGCGTCGAAAAGGTGCGTAATGGTGAGGTTGATTTCGCCATCGGTTCTACGCTGAATGTCCCGGACAATGTGGTCTATTTGCCAATATATACCTTTGAGCCAGTCTTAATCACTCCTATGGGTCATCCACTGGCGACAAAAAAGCAGATAAACATGCATGATATCAGCCAATATGGATTGATTTTATCACCGCAACATATGTCTACCTGGCAAATGGTAGACTTGGTATTTAAACAATATAACGTTGATTATAAAGTAAATTTAGAAGCCGGTGGCTGGGAAGTTCTTAAAAAATATGTAGAAAATGGCTTAGGCGTATCGGTAGTCACGGATATTTGTTTGTCTGGCGATGAAAAACTTGAGCGCGTGCCGTTAACTCAGTTTTTTCCGAAAAGAACCTATGGTTTATTTCTACGTAAGGGCAAGGTGCTTTCTCCTGCTGCTCGTGAATTCATTCAATGTATTGATCCAAAGGCAATGGAGCTGTTCCATGCTAAGGAAAATAATAAGAAAAAAGATACAGAACTTGATATTCAAACCGTAGTCACAATATAAGTAGTGGCAACAATCATGCCTATATTATTTTAAAAAAATAACTTGAAACCAACCATGAGAAAGTATCATTATTAGCACGAGAGATTTATGAAAAAATGCGTATACTAAATTCACAAAAGTTGAAGAGTTAAAAACTATGTCAGACAAAGCTGACAACACTTTCGATGATGACTTGGCGGTTCAAGAAGCCAAGCCAATTGTCAAACGACCTCCATTATATAAAGTCATTTTGCTAAATGATGATTACACACCAATGGATTTTGTTGTTCATGTTCTGGAAGTGTTCTTTTCGGTTGACCGAGAAAACGCGACCCGCATCATGCTGGAAATTCACACCAGCGGTAAAGGTGTATGTGGCGTATTCACCCATGAAATTGCAGAAACGAAAGTCTCATTGGTTAATGATTATTCAAGAGAAAATCAACATCCACTCCTTTGTACTATGGAAAAAGCCTGATAGGTGACTCAATATGCTTGATAAAGAACTAGAACAAACACTCAATAACGCATTTAGAGAAGCAAGAGAACAGCGTCATGAATTTATGACCGTTGAACATCTTCTGCTTGCCTTACTTGATAATATGTCCGCCACCAATGTGCTCAAAGCCTGTGGCGCAAACCTGAATAGTCTCCACAGTGATTTAATAAGCTTTATTCAAGAGAATTCCCCAATCATAGAAGATGATGATGACCGCGATACACAGCCGACATTAGGCTTTCAGAGAGTATTGCAACGTGCCGTTTTTCATGTGCAATCTTCCGGCAAAAAGGAAGTGACTGGCGCTAATGTATTGGTAGCCATCTTTGGTGAACGCGAATCACACGCCGCTTATTTTCTAAGTCAACAAAATGTAGCTCGGTTAGATGTTGTTAATTACATTGCTCATGGCATCGCCAAGATAAATGATGAACATGAGAATGAAGAGAACGTAAATGATATCGAGGACGGCTCAAATCAAGATGACTCTTCTGAGAGCCCGCTTGAAAAGTATGCAGTGAATCTTAATGAAGAAGCCATGCAAGGCAAGATCGATCCTCTTATCGGTAGACAAGTTGAAGTGCAACGCACAATCCAGATACTTTGTCGTCGTCGCAAGAATAATCCTTTATACGTTGGTGAAGCCGGTGTTGGTAAAACAGCTATCGCAGAAGGCCTGGCAAAATTGATCGTTGATGGAGATGTGCCGGAAGTCTTATTAGACTCTGTCATTTACTCGCTTGATTTAGGCGGCTTATTAGCTGGGACTAAGTACCGCGGTGATTTTGAGAAACGCTTGAAAGGCGTCATCAATCAATTAAAGAAACAACCTAATACCGTACTGTTTATCGATGAGATTCATACCATCATTGGTGCGGGTGCTGCTTCAGGTGGTGTGATGGATGCGTCGAATATTTTAAAACCTGTTTTAGCCTCTGGTGATTTGAAATGTATTGGTTCAACCACCTATCAGGAATATCGCGGTATCTTTGAAAAAGATCGCGCATTGGCACGACGTTTTCAGAAGATCGATGTGGCAGAACCATCGATTGATGAAACAGTGAAAATCCTTGAAGGCTTGAAATCACGTTTCGAAGAACATCATCAAATTCGATACACCCATCAGGCCTTACGTACTGCTGCTGAACTAACCGAACGTTATATTAATGATCGTCACTTACCGGATAAGGCAATTGATATCATCGACGAAGCTGGCGCAGCACAACAGTTACTGTCCCCATCCAAAAGAAAGAAAACAGTGGGTGTAAATGATATTGAAAATATCATTGCCAAGATTGCTCGTATTCCAGCCAAGACCGTCTCATCTTCCGATAAAGATGTTATTCGAAAACTTGAACGGAATCTGAAGATGGTTGTGTTTGGTCAAGATGAAGCCATTAGTACATTATCGAATTCAATTAAGATGTCACGTTCTGGCTTGGGAAATCCAAACAAACCAATAGGTAATTTTCTTTTTGCGGGTCCAACCGGTGTAGGTAAGACAGAGGTCACTCGCCAGCTTGCGATACAGATGGGCGTTGAATTGGTTCGTTTTGATATGTCTGAATACATGGAACGACATACTGTTTCAAGATTGATTGGCGCACCTCCTGGTTATGTTGGCTTTGACCAAGGCGGATTGTTGACTGACGCTATTAACAAACAACCGCACTGCGTCTTGTTACTCGATGAAATAGAGAAAGCGCATCAGGATGTATTTAACATTCTGCTACAAGTATTCGATCACGGCACCCTGACCGATGCTAATGGCCGTAAATCAGATTTCCGTAATGTCATCATTGTCATGACCACAAATGCAGGCGCTGATCGAATGAGTCGTGCCTCTGTCGGTTTTACAACACAAGACCATACTGGTGATGCCATGGCGAGTATTAAACAAATGTTCAGCCCTGAATTTCGTAATCGACTAGATGCCATTATCCAATTCAATGCACTGGATAAACGCACCATTGCGAATGTTGTCGATAAATTCCTGATTGAACTCGAAGCACAACTCGATGAGAAGAAAGTCACTGTTGATGTCACAGAAGAAGCCCGTGAATGGTTAGCAGTTCATGGTTACGACAAGATCATGGGAGCACGCCCGATGGCACGTTTGATTCAAGAGAAGGTTAAACGTGCGTTGGCAGAAGAACTCCTGTTCGGCAAGCTAGCACATGGTGGAGATGTTGTTATCACAATTGAAAATGACGATATCGCCGTTGAGGTAAAAGAAGAAGAATTAGAAGGCGCTCTTTAAGCGTCTTCTAAATAAACATCAAGCGTTTATTTTTTTTACCAGCGCCTTTGAGTTGCGTTGATAGTTGTAGATATCCTGTTTTTCCAGCGGCAATGAACTGATCTCAGTTTCAACAAAACCTCTTTCAATAAACCAATGCTCTGTCTGCGTGGTTAATGCTAACAGCGTCTTTGCACCATTATTTAGCGCCAGCGCTTCAATGGATTTGTACAACATTTCACCCATGGACTGATTTTGATAATCCGGATGTACGGCAACACATGCCAGCTCCATCACTTTCTCTTTAGGGTAATCATGTAATGCTGCACAGGCGATAACGGTTCCATCACGAACCAACACAACATAATCATTGATATCTATTTCAATCTCATCAAGTGAGCGTTTAACCAGGATGCCTTGTTGTTCGAGGGGTTCTATTAACTCATAGATACCAGCAATATCATTCACCGTTGCCTGTCGAATCGTATCGAACGGTGTACTTGTTAATAATGTCCCTACACCATCGAGTGTAAAGAGTTCTTGTAAGAGACCGCCATCAATATCTTGATCTACATAATGAATACGTTTAACACCAGATTCACAGGCCTTGATGCCTTGAGCTAAGGCGGTCGCAGGTGTCTCATCAATATTTTTTGTAGCGTCAGTACCTAGCCTGGCTTTAGCTTCGGCACAGGTGAGCTGTCGAATCATTTCTCCGTCGTCACCTTTCAATATTCGAGAATTATTGAACATGATGAGTTTGTCTGCATCGAGATCGATGGCAACTTGCGTGGCAACTTCAATCGAACTCAGATTAAAGACCTCGCCCGTAGTCGAATAACCCAATGGCGTTATCAACACTACATCACCAGCTTCAAGCCGAGTGTTGATGGTTTCTTTCTCTATACTTCTGACCCTGCCGGTGAGATTAAGATCAACACCATTAACAATGCCATAAGGTCTACCCGTTACGTAATTGCCAGAGGCAACCTTGATGGCCGAGTCTGCCATCGGCGAGTTAGGCAGCCCCATAGAGAACAATGCTTCAATTTTAATTTTTACTTCACCAACTGCTTGCGTCACGCTGCTGATCGAGGCCGCATCGGTGACACGTAAGGGACCACAATATTCAGGGGTAATATTTCTTTCTTTCAATATTTTATCTATCTGCGGTCTTGCACCAAAAACGATAACCAGTTTTATCGCCAGACTATTTAGCAAGGCCAAATCGTGAATTAAATGTGAAAACCCTTCAGATGCGACAACATCACCACCCATTTGCAAAACGAATGTTTTGCGTGTGTGTGCATGTATATAGGGTGCTGCACCTCTAAAGCATTCAACAAATGCGTTTTTATTTTCCATTATTGTTTTTCACTATTATTGGTTCACTACTTTGATCCACAAAAATGATTGAGCATCTTTGACAAAATATTAATCATCGGTTCAATTCTATTAATCTGTAAATACTCATTCGGTTGATGAGCAACATCAATATCCCCGGGGCCAAGAATAACGGTCTCTATGCCCATGTCATTATAAAAAGGCCCCTCTGTACCAAACGCGACCGATTCTGAAGCATGGTTTGTCAATTCTTCACTTAACGTTATTATCTCACTGTTCTTTGGCGTCTGCATCGGCGGAATACCATCAAACATTGCATTAAATTCAACTTTTAAACCCGATGCCGCCAATGTATCCCGAACTTTGTTTCGTAATTTTTTATTCAATTCTTCAAGCTTCATTCCCGGCAACATTCTTAAATCCAGGGATAATTCACAACTGGCACAAATACGGTTAGGACTATCACCACCATGTATTCTGCCAAAATTCATTGTTGGAACCGGTATTTTAAAATCTTTATTTATAAATTCAGATTGCAATTCATCACGCCATGCACGCAAGGCAGAGATAACATCATGCATGCCTTCGAGTGCGCTATTACCTAAGCTTGCATCACTAGAGTGTCCCGAACGACCTAGTATCTGAATTTCTTCAATAATAATCCCTTTATGCGTGTGTATTGGTTTCAGTCCTGTCGGCTCACCAATAATGCAATAACGACCTGACACTTTATTATGTTCTTGTATCAATCTCGCACCCGACATGGTGCTTTCTTCATCAGCCGTTGCAACAACGGTGATTGGATTACTAAATTCAGTGTCGGCAAGCCTTTCCAACGCTTCAAGAATGATTGGAAAAAAACTCTTCATATCTGCCGTACCCAATCCATAGTAACAATCGTTCTTCTTGGTTAAAGTAAATGGATCAGTATCCCATCCACTCAAATCATAAGGTACGGTGTCTGTGTGGCCGGATAAAACAATACCACTATTATTATTGTTATCGCTTTGGTCTTGGCCTTCTCCCCTCGTGGCTATTAAATTACATTTTTGTGGATTGTCGCTAACAGGCATGATTTCGCAGGCGAAACCGAGCGCATCGAAGCAATTCGCTAGCGCATCAATGACATTGCGATTACTCATATCATGTGCAGGGTCGATACTGCTGACCGAGGGCAAACTGATTAATTCCGCAAAGCACTCTTCAAATTTCGGTGTTTTTCTCATTATGTTATCTATTTTTATACTTTATATAGCTACTAGCCTATTGTATTCTATCGCACCTTTGCTAACTGACTGAAATGCAATTTAAAAATGGCTAATAAACTGAATAAATACTCATCCATCATTACGCAGCAAAAATCCCAAGGCGCTTCCCAAGCCATGCTTTATGGCACCGGCATGACCGAGGTCGATATGGACAAGGCCCAGGTGGGTATTTCCAGTGTCTGGTACGAGGGTAATACCTGTAATATGCATTTGAATGACCTGGCCGCCAAGGTCAAAGAAGGTGTGTGCAAGGCAGGGCTCGTCGCCATGCGTTTCAACACCATCGGCGTCAGCGACGGCATTTCCAACGGCACTGATGGCATGAGTTATTCATTACAGTCACGAGACTTGATCGCTGACTCCATTGAAACAGTAATGGCAGCACAATGGTATGACGCCAACATATCTATTCCCGGTTGCGACAAAAATATGCCCGGTTGTTTAATAGCAATGGGGCGTCTCAATAGACCATCGCTCATGGTCTACGGCGGCACTATCAAACCGGGGCATCATAAAGAACAGAAACTGGATATTATCTCTGCCTTTCAGGCCTATGGTGAATTCATCGCTGGCAGTATAAACGACGATGAACGTATGGAAGTGATCAAGAAATCCTGTCCTGGCCCAGGTGCCTGCGGTGGCATGTATACCGCTAATACCATGGCCTCTGCCATTGAAGCTCTGGGCATGTCGCTGCCTTATTCATCTTGCACCCCGGCAGTTGACCCTGGCAAAGAAGAGGAATGTTTAAGAGCAGGTGAGGCAATTAAACTCCTGCTTGAAAAGGATATTAAGCCACGCGATATCATGACGCGTGAGGCTTTTGAAAATGCAATGGTAATAATTATTGCACTCGGTGGTTCAACCAATGCAGTTTTGCATTTGATCGCCATGGCTCGTGCTGTCGATGTGAGTTTGACCCTCGATGACTTTCAAACCGTCAGTGACCGTATCCCTTTCATTTCTGATTTAAAACCGAGTGGTCAGTATGTAATGGAAGATTTACACAACATCGGCGGCATCCCGGCAGTAATGAAATATCTGCTGGAAAACGATCTAATCAATGGCGATTGCTTAACGGTCACTGGAAAAACAATCAAAGAAAACTTGTCCGATGTGCCCAGCCTGTCAGAAGGTCAAGACATCATCAAACCTTTGGATAAACCCATAAAAGAATCAGGTCATATCCGAATTCTGAAAGGCAACTTTGCTCCGGAAGGCTCCGTCGCCAAGATCACCGGTAAAGAAGGCCTAACCTTCACCGGTCCAGCTCGAGTGTTTGATTCTGAAGAAGATATGATCAAGGCACTAGAAGATAATCAAATTGAAAAAGGCAATGTTATCATCATCCGTTACGAAGGTCCGAAAGGTGGTCCGGGCATGCCTGAGATGTTAAAACCAACTTCCGCAGTGATGGGGGCCGGCTTGGGCAAAGATGTTGCCATGATCACTGATGGTAGATTCTCTGGAGGTTCACATGGTTTTATTATTGGTCATGTTGCACCAGAAGCACAGGAAGGTGGGCCCATTGCCTTGGTCAAAGATGGAGACACCATTATCATTGATGCTAATAAAAACTCCATTGATGTCGACATATCCGATGAGGTAATGGCGAAGCGTAAAAGCGAATGGACAATGCCTGCGTACAAGGCCACACGTGGAACTCTGTTTAAATATATCAAGAATGTGAAGTCAGCTTCTGAAGGTTGCGTTACTGATGAATAAAATCGCTTAACGGTTTTATTGATAGTCTATAATGAATAATACAATGTCAGACTCAGATACTCCCAAGATTGAAGTTCAAAAAAACAACCCTCTTCATGGCGTTAAGCTTGAAGTGTTGCTAACGGAGTTGGTAGATCATTACTCTTGGGAGGACTTGGCCAATGCCATGAACCTCAATTGCTTCAAGAGTAATCCCAGCATAAAATCAAGTTTAAAGTTCCTGCGCAAAACACCCTGGGCCAGAGAGAAAGTAGAAGGATTTTACCTTTATAAATATAAACGGCTGCCGAGACCTGATGACGAACAATATGAACTACCCCCACGGGATAGAACTATTCCGCTAGATCAACAGCCTGGTTCACCAGCTGAAATAATTGCAAAGATGCCTGGGCATCGAAACGATTCCCCATCGAACGAACGCCCAGCAATACCTGACAACGTCTGGGGGAATTGGAAAAAAGATTCCTGATTTAATGCTAGCAAGACAAGGCATTAGAAATGAATAATTATTAAACAACTACTCACTTATTAGATTGAGTAAAAAGTAATGACTTACCTTCAATTAGCATACGCACACTTAGCCACTGTTTTACCCGCATTTTTTATTGGAACATTCCTTTTGTTAAATCAAAAAGGTTCCTCAAAACATAAAATGCTTGGGAAGTTTTATATGCTGTTAATGCTACTCACTGCGGCAGTCACTCTCTTTATGACTGCAGAGGTTGGCCCTACACTGCTTGGCCATTTTGGCTTCATTCATTTATTTTCTTTACTAGTATTTTACTCGGTACCTGCTGCATATATCGCCATACGTAAGGGAGATATCAAGAAACATCGTATGAACATGCTAGGATTATATTTTGGTGGTTTAGTAATAGCGGGCGCTTTTACTTTTGTACCAGGCAGATTATTACATACCTGGATTCTTGCTTAACTCATTGAACTACGATATTTCTTATAATACTTAATAACTTTTTTGACATAGTTACGAGTTTCTTTATACGGTGGAATCTTATTGCCGTATTTCTTTACTGTGCCTTCTCCGGCATTATAAGCCGCTAGTGCCAGTGATAAATCATTTTTGAATAGCTTTAATAGATATCGCAAATAACGTGAACCGCCATAGATATTTTGTTTTGGATCACGCCGATTACTCACTCCATACTGTTTTGCAGTTTCCGGCATTAATTGCATCAAGCCTACTGCACCGGCACGCGAGATCGCATTTGGGTTATAAGATGATTCAGCCATGATTACAGCATGTAATAGCGTGTGCTGAAGTTTGTACATTTTCGCGACAGTTCTTATCGTTGCATCAAACTTTCTCTGATTTTTTGCCCAATTAAAATTCTTCGGTACTTTTGCTACTTCCCAACCTTTCCATGTTTTAACCAGTCGCTTATAACCATTATGAGCAGGTTTATCAGTCAGGACGACACGGCCATGTTTATCGACATATTTATAGATATCTGCCTGACTCGGCATCGAAATAAGCGAGAAGATAAAAATAAAGACTAATGTAACTTTATTATTAGGCATATGGTCTCAAATTAATTAAAGTGCTTTTGAGCTAATTTACTTAACTTTATAACAAATATAGGGTTATTTGAATAATTATCAATGCAAAAACGCCAGCAATAACGTCATCCAGCATGATACCAAAGCCACCATGCACCTTTTTGTCTGCCAATGATATAGGCCAAGGTTTGAGAATATCGAATATTCTGAACAAGAAAAATCCTATTAAAATCCACATCCAGCTCTTTGGCACCATAAACATCGTAATGAAATAGCCCACAATCTCATCCCAGACTATGCCGGGATGATCGTGGACGTTCAGCGCTTTTGTCGTGTAATCACATAAAAAAATACCCACGATAAACGCCAAAACAACAATACCTATATAGATTTTCCAATCCAGCGCGGGCAAGAGAATAAATAGCACTACACCAATTAGAGTACCCATGGTGCCAGGCATTTTTGGTGCAAGCCCACTGCCAAATCCGAGGGAAAGCAAATGAGCAGGATTTAATAGTAATTTTACAGGAACTTGCGTTTTTGAATTCTTGTCCATAGATTCATTCATAAAGTAATACTAGTCGATACCATTAAAATGTAAATGATATGCGTAATGCACTTTTAAGTCTGCTACTCCTCTCACTGGCAATTACTAGTCTTGCTGGTGAAGCAGATGTATTATCAGCAGAAGTAGAACATGTCGGTGGTGATCTTTATCGTTTTAAAGTCACCGTACAGCACACTGATGAAGATTGGGATCATTTCGCAAAGGCATGGGAAGTACTTAGCCCAGACGGTAAAAAATTAGGCGCGCGCATATTGCTACACCCGCATATTAATGAACAACCGTTTACTCGTTCAATGACAGTCATAATCCCAAAACAGATTAATAAAGTGATCATACGAGCCTATGATCTGATCCATGAATTTGGCGGAAAAGAATTTACAATAGATATTAAAAAGGATAAACAAGATGACATTAACTAAAACTCTATTCATTGCATACGCATTATTTTCATTAACAACACTCAATGCACATGCTGATGGTCACGGACTAGATGACGCAGTCAATGGTGTGAATAGGAGCGCCGAAAACAAAGCGCGTGATATCTATCGCCATCCAAAAGAAACATTGCAATTTTTTGATATAAGCCCATCAATGAAAGTGCTGGAAATATTACCAGGGCGCGGTTGGTATACTGAAATACTTGCTCCCTATCTCGCTGAGAAAGGACATCTTACCGTTGCCAGTTTTGGGGCAAAAAATAAGTCAAAATATCTGGCGAATGTGCATAAGGATTTCATAAAGAAGATAGAAGCCGAACCGAATGTCTATGGCAAGATAGATGTTATCTTATTTGAAGAAGACAGCTACCTCAAAGCAATCCCGGATGCATCATTGGATATGGTTGTTACTTTTCGAAATTCGCACAACTGGATTCGTTATGGTGGCATAGAAGAAATCTACGCTGCTTTCAGTCGTGTCTTGAAACCGGGTGGCATTTTAGGCGTTGTACAACACCGTGCAGCTAAAGACAGTGATCCAAAGGTGTCCGCAGAAAAAGGATATGTCCCGAAACCTTATTTAATTGATCTAGTGGAGAATCACGGTTTTGAAATGATCGGTTCATCTGAAATCAATGCCAACCCCAAAGACACCAGAGACCATCCCGAAGGTGTTTGGACACTGCCGCCTAGTTATCGTTTGAAGGATGTCGATAAAGAAAAATATACCGCAATAGGCGAAAGCGATCGCATGACCTTACGTTTTGTTAAAAAGTGAGTGAACTCAACGTTACGGCCAAGTTATTTTTACTACTTGGCTCAGCTAACGCTGCATTAGCCGTCATGCTGGGCGCCTTTGGCGCCCATGCACTAAAATCGCGCATAGAAGAATCTTTATTAAAGGTCTATCAAACTGGCATTGAATATCATTTCTATCATGCTTTAGGTTTGATTTTTATTGGCATCATAGCAATGAATATCTCCGTAAATATCTGGCTGAAAAGTGCGGGCTACATGATGGTTGTGGGGATCATGCTATTCTGTGGTAGCCTTTATCTATTGGGCATTTTGAACTTACGCTGGTTAGGTATGATAACGCCATTAGGTGGCCTACTATTTATATTAGCCTGGATAAGCCTATGCATCTCTGTACTTAAAACTTAACCAAAGAGTATTTTAATGAAACCATTTCTTTTCTTAATCGCTGTTAGTCTGTATCCGTCATCTTCATCCGCTAATGAGCTGGATAAACAAATTGATAATGCGTGTTTACGACATGCAGTATCACTTGTTACCCAATTAAAATCTGATGTAGTCAAAGGCATGAGCCAGGAGCAATCAGACAAAGCACTCAAAATTGCAACGGATAGTTGCCAAGCTTATTTCAGCAAAGAGTTTTCTCCAGAAAAAATAGCTGAAAATCTCGAAGTTCAAAAAAGTGTTATTGAAAAGAAAGGTAGCGGCGATGCATTTACCGATGGATGGTTTGAGACTGGTGGGAAAAAGGGTAATGAACGATTAAAGAGGAAACGTTAATTTTACCTGGTTTATTTTTGACCAGACATATTAACTAGCTCGGACACCTCAAGCGAACCATCAATATCAAGAAAAGGACAAGCCTTGGTAGTAGCCAGTGCCGACTCCATTGAATCTGCTTCAATGATAGTGTAACCAGACATTGTCGTTGTACCGTCGGTAGTAACACGACCACCTGAATTCACAGCACTCATATTCTTCAGTAGATTCATAGGATTAACTGCAGCGTCACCCACTGGCAATTGCTTTTGCATGTCAGGGCGTGCGTTTGTCACGCATTGCTGATATCAATAAGGCAATCTTTCCTGTCACGTTTTATGTTTTGTATAACGGTTCAAGCTTGCCGTTGACAACTTTTGATTTTTTGTTATCGAAAGATTGTGATTCAAAAGTTTTTAAGAAGCTCATACCATCCCACTGCAATGCTGAGCTTCCATATAGACAACTATTAAGCTCATCCAGTTTTATTTTAAAATCATCATCGCTGTATTCTTTTAGCGCATTTAGATTATTTATCTTGTCATCGGACCGATGATTCTTAGCCCAGTCGAGCAAGGCTTGCTGCGTCTGTTTTGGGTCATTATTTTTACATCCTTGTTGTATTTCCTTCAGCTGCTTGCGCCTGGAGATGTTTTCTTCTTCATTGGTATCAGTAGCAGACGTACCGCGTTTACTTCTCCAAAAAAGTGTTAATGTTAATAGCCATAAAACAAGCAATAATAAACTCACCCATTTCCAGACGGGTTCTTCTTTCGTTAATGTTATTGGTGCTAAATTATTTTTTTCATTATTTCCTGACTCAGTTGCTATGGCCTGATCTGTAGTTGCCTGTTGCTCAACAACATTATCTAGCGGTACTGGCACGGCACTATCTTCTATATGAATATGGCGTTCAGGTAATTCTGCAACTTCCATTTTGTCGGTATCCGTATTCCACCAAGAGATTTTTATTGCGGGCAAGGTGTAATCACCACCTTCAGTTGGGATAATCGCCATCTTGTCGCGACGGACACCAATATAACCATCCGCATTATTCGACTCGTTAAACTCTGGCTGATCGGGATACTGTTTCAATGCGTCTGGTAGGTTACTCTTTATTTCAGGAAGATGGCTTGCCGCCAGACCATTTGCTTTTAGTGTCAAGGTACGCGTTGTCGCTTCACCTTGTTCCAGTTTTGATGGGTCGACTGACCATTGTTCTTCAATAGCCAATTGATTCGCTGGCAACCAGGTATCGCCCGTAAAGGAATCCGGAATCGGTTTTACATTTATTTCTAACGACTTAGAGCGCTTTACGATAGACGTTGGTTGATTAAAACGGTCGAAACTAAAGAAACCACCCGCACCCCCCGTCTGCCCTTGAAAGACGATAGGTTGAATCGTCATCGGCCCACTGCTTTGAGGAAAGATAACGTATTGACGTTCGATGACTACGTAGCGTATGCCATTACGTTGTGTTTCAAAACTGCTGTCTTCTCCAAGCTTGTTGATTACCGCCTGACCGCCTGTCACCTCGGGCTCAGAAAGACTGGCATTATTGGTTACTATCGAACGATATAGTCTAAGCGTATAAACAAGCTGTGCCTGAACATAAGGCGTCTTAGTATTTACTTCAACATCGACAAAAACATTATCTGTAGCACCACCCTTTGTTGTCGATGACCCTGCAACAACATTGATAGAAAGTGGCCTAGTCAACTCCTTATCAAATCGAATTGAAGGAATACCCAAGGTGCCTGTTTTATTCGCAATGAGTGTGACTATCCACATTTGTGAATAGTTTATTTTGCCATTGTTAATCTGTGTATTACTACGATGACGCGTATCTAGCACCGTAAATAAATTAGCTAATGAACTAAAATCAGGTTT
This sequence comes from Thiotrichaceae bacterium UBA973, assembly GCA_002292815.1. Taxonomy (GTDB): domain Bacteria; phylum Pseudomonadota; class Gammaproteobacteria; order Eutrophobiales; family Eutrophobiaceae; genus UBA7359. The sequence continues at coordinate 114,398 of DBBX01000028.1, forward strand.
CGCATCAATCTTCCGGTCACTTTCAAAGATAAGATGAAATGATTCATCGACCACGATTGGCTCTCGATCAACTTTAACTGTGATTTCTGCCATAAGTATTTGGCTAAATAACAATAAGGATAATGTGATTAATAGTTTGACATTCATATTCTAATTACCAATATTTTTCATTGTTTGATGATCGTCTGTTTTGTTGTTGGTATTGATACTTAAATTTACGTCTTAATAATCCAGAGGGATCATCTGGAATTCGGCGTAACCATTGCTCTGTTGCCTGCTGTTCTTCATCGAGTTCTTTTTCTTCTTGCGTAGATGCTTGCGCCTGCTGTTGTTCTTCCTGTTCTTTATCACCCGATTCTTTTGCTTCTTGCTGCTCCTTTTCTTGTTCAGATTTTTGCTGTTCTTCTGAATCTTGTTTTTTGCCGTCTTGTTGTTGCTCTGAATTATCTTGTTCTTCTAGTTGCTGCTGTGAAGATTGTTTTTCTTCGGAATTTTCTTGCGGTTCTGACTTTTTTTGTTCTGACTCTGATTGTTGTTCTTTAGAATCTGAATCTTCTTGTTGCTGCTGATCTGATTGTTCGTCTGATTTCTGATCTGAATCAGATTGTTGTTGCTGTTGTTTCTCCAGTTCCTTTTTAATCAAGTCACGATTAAATATCGCATCTTCGTGTTCGGGCTTGCTCTCCAGAACTTCTTCATAGGCAGCAATGGCATCTTCATAGCGCCCCTGCTTTGCCATGGCATTGGCTCGATTATAAATACTACGCGTATCTTCTTGTTCATTTAAGAGTTCTTCAACCGTGGCAAAATCACCTTTGCGATAATTTGCCGCTGCTTTCCATTCTTTATTATTAAACAACCCAGATGCTAACTCCGCCTGTTCACTATCAAGCGCTCGCATCGCCTGTTGATTTTTATTCAACCACAGCTCATCCCATTCAAATGCCATAGCCTCTTCAGGAACTTGAATAAGTACACAAATAAATAATGCTAAATAACCACGGCGAAACCCAAAGGCAACGACCGGCAGGATCAATAAAATTAACCACGGTCCAAATTCATGCCATCGATCAGTTTCGAATTGTGATTCTGTTTCATTGGTTTTTTCAAGACCGCTATTAAATAAACGATTGAGTCGCTCAATATCACCATCACCTAGCTGACTTGTTTCATAATATCCTCCACCTGAGCTGGCCATAATGCGGAGTACTCCTTGATTCAGCTTCGGAACCACAATAGTCCCTGCTTTATCTTTTAGAAAGCCACCATCGCCTAGTTTTACAGGGGCACCTTCTTCAGTACCTATACCTAATATAGAGACCTTATAGCCACGTCGATTGGTTTTACTGAAAGCCTTCTCAAACTGTCTATCGATTTCATCTGTAACTAGTAAAATATGCCCTTCACCGTTACCTGCCTGTTTTAATAACTCTGCGGCTTTTTCCATAGCAATCTCAGTATTGCTCCCAGGGGCAGGCATAATCTGTGGTGTCAGTGCAGTAAGCTGAGATTTAATCGTTTTAATATCATCTGTTAACGGTGTTACTGTGAAGGCATCGCCTGCGTAGACAATTAGAGCCGTCTGTCCTTCTTGTCTTAGATCCAGGAGATCAGAGATCTTGAATCGCGCACGCTCAAGTCGACTTGGTTTAATATCATCGGCATACATTGAGTAAGAGAGATCCATTGCAATCACTAATGCGGACTCTTTTTCAAAGACGGGTTCGGGCAGGCGTTCCCAGCTTGGCCCCGCCAAGGCAATGATCATTAACAAACTGACAAAGCCAAACAGTGTTATGTTGGTGTATTTTTTTGCGCCCGTTCTACCCACTAATATATAGGGTAATAATGCCGGATCGCAGACACTCTCCCAATGCTTATTGATTAAGTGACGTTTAGCCAACATCCACACTAATAAGATCACGGGTATCAGGGCGATAAACCAGTAGGGTCGAATGAAATGAAATTCAGACAGCATTACGCTTCACCTCGTGCATTAACGACTCCTGAGGAATGTCTCATCAAGATAACAATGCACATTAGTACTAATGCGATTGCTAATGGCCAATAAAATAATGCTGTTTGCGGTCTGAATCGTTGCACATCTTTTTCTATCGGTTCAAGCTCATCTAACAAAGCATAGATCTGTTCAAGCTGTACTGTGTCTCTCGCGCGAAAATATCGCCCACCGGTTTTATCTGCAATGGCACTTAAGGTTTTTTCATCGAGATCGGCGGAAGGATTAACACGTCGGGAACCAAAGATTGAGCGTACGATCATTTCATCTGCACCGATACCAATCGTGTAAATCTTCATGTTTTCGCGAGCAGCTAATTCAGCTGCTGCGAGCGGCTCAACTTCACCGGCAGTATTTGCCCCATCGGTTAATAATATTAATACCCGACTTTTCTCATCTTGATCACGCAGTCGTTTAACCGCCAAGCCTATCGCATCACCAATTGCCGTAGATTGTCCCGCCAAGCCTATGGCTGATTCATACAACAATGTTTTAACGGTAAAACGATCAAAGGTTAGTGGGGTTTGCAAATAAGCCTGTTCACCAAACAGAATCAATCCAAGTCGGTCACCTACTCGCCGTTCAATAAATTCCCCAGCAACATATTTGGTTGCCGTTAGTCGATTAACTTTGTCATTCTTTATGATGAAGTCTTCCTCTTCCATGCTGCCTGACAGATCAACAGCTAACATCAAATCACGACCGTTGATAGGTATATCAATAAAATCACCTAGCCATTGCGGACGCGTAGCCGCAGTGACTAAGCAACACCAGGCAATAATAGCCATCCAGATCAATCGTCGTTTAACATCGACATAATGATCATCATTAGAATGCATGCTGAATTCTGCTAAAAAAGGAACGCGTAGAGCTGCTTCATTAACCACTTCGGCAGGCTGTAAGAGAAAACGGATGATCAGTGGCAATGGTAACAACGCTGCAATCCAGGGCCATTCGAAATTAATCATTTCTTAGCCCCCCTGCGTTTACCAACTGACTCGACCCAGGAGCCAATTAGCGCGAGCAACTCATTACTATTAAACTCTGGATCGGCTTGATATGGCGCCTCAATGAGAACGCGACCGATACCATTATCGAATTCATTCTTATCTGAATATTGATCTAGAAACTTCAACCACTCTTCCCCGGTCAATCCCGCAGATTCCTCACGAGGAAAAATACTGATACTCAAACGCCGTATTAATTCCGACAGTTCTTTTATCAGGTTTGATTTATCCTGATTGATATTAAAATCAGTTTCTATTCGTGCCAATTCTTGTTTGGCCAAATAGAGCGCTGATATTTTGTGGTTGCGATAACGTCGAATGAAATACGTCGTTGATAACACGAATATAACAAGCAACAGGAGTAATGCCCACCATCCCGGTGCTAGAGGCCACCACGAAACAGGATCGGGTAAATGGATATCGCGTAGTGGTAAGCTCGCTGGATCACTGCCCTGCATCATCTGGAACGGAGGCCTTCTTTAATCACTTTTTCAGGGTCGTCTTCTGTGCGACAACAAAGATAGTTCATATGACATGATCGTGCTGTCTTTATTAATAATTCTTTATGCGCATTAAATTTATGCGTGTGGTCATCTATGAGCTTTTGATTATGCGTATCAAATTCTAATTCTTGTTTTCCATTGGTAATCCGATAATTTCCAGCAGGCGGCAAGAATTCTTCCAGCCAATCATAGATATGCACCATAACCACTTCATTATGCTGTCGCATCCGAATAAGATGAGAGCGACAGTTTTCATCAAGTCCGCGAAAGTCACTCAACATGATGACCATACTGCCGGGCTTCACCAATCGACGCAGATTGATTAATGAGTGTAATAAACCTTGTTGATTTTCTTCATAACTAGCGGGCTGTTGCCAACTGGGATGCTCTACCATGTGTTTAATCAGTCTTAGTACTGCAGATTTCCCTCGTTGCGGTTTTAATTCGTGATGAACTGTATCGGAAAATACTATGCCACCAACGCGATCGCCCTGTCGTTGCGCAGTCCAGGCAAATAAACTGGCAAGTTCAGCTGCAATAACGGACTTGAATTTACCACGCGTCGCAAAAAACATAGGTGATCGAAAATCCACCCAAAGATGAACTGGACGTTCACGTTCTTCTCGAAATAATTTTGTATGTGCTTTACCCGTTCGAGCAGTTACTCGCCAATCGATGTTTCGAATATCATCACCGGGTTGATATAATCTTGACTCATCATACTCCATGCCTCGCCCTTTAAAGGCCGATTGATAATCACCCGCTTGCAGCGCGCCAATTAATCCGGATTTAAGCGATAAACCACGACTTTTTTTACTCAAGGCGATCAAACCTGCCGTTGTGATATTCGCCGGTGTTGGAATTTGTTCAGGTACTACAGCCATGGCAACAATTCTCAGGGTACAGCTATACGTGATATTAACTCTGATATAACGGTATCAGTCGTAATACCCTCTGCCTCCGCTTCATAATTTAAGATCAAACGATGGCGTAACACTTCGTGAGCAACAGCTTGAACATCTTCAGGACCGACATAATCACGTTGTTGTAACCATGCATGGGCTCGCGCACATCTATCTAGGGTAATAGTCGCTCGTGGACTGGCGCCATATTGCAACCACTGATTCAGATCATCCCCATAGACACGTGAATTTCTTGTCGCGAGAACAATCTGTAATAAATACTGTTCAATATTATCTGCCATATACAAGGACAAGACTTCATCACGAGCAGTAAATATATCTTGCTGTTTTACCGGTATCATAGCCTCAGGCGCTGATGATTGTTTCGCTTCAGCTCTAGCCAACTTTAAAATCCCATGTTCTTCTTCGGCGTTGGGATAATCTATCGTCACATGCATCAGAAATCGATCCAGCTGTGCTTCAGGTAAAGGATAAGTACCTTCCTGTTCGATGGGATTTTGTGTTGCCATCACCAGAAATAAGCCCGGCAAAGAATAGGTTTTCTTACCAACGGTAATTTGTCGCTCAGCCATTGCCTCAAGTAGGGCTGACTGAACCTTGGCCGGCGCACGATTGATTTCATCGGCAAGCACCAAGTTATGAAATAAAGGTCCTTGTTGAAACACAAAACTGCCTTCTTGCTGGCGATAGATCTCGGTACCGGTTAAATCAGCGGGCAATAGATCCGGCGTAAATTGAATACGGTGAAAATCACCTTCAATCCCATCGGCCAAGACCTTGATCGCTCTGGTCTTTGCCAATCCCGGCGCACCTTCTACCAGTAAGTGACCATCAGCCAGTAAGGCAATCAATAAACGGTTAACCAATTGTTCCTGGCCAATAATGTGCTCTCCAATATAGGATTGGAGTCGGTGAATTTCGGAAATGACAGACATAGTTAACTCTTATTTTTGTATTAGTTGTTATTGACAATTAAATTAAGGGAAATATCCCTTAGATTCTGCGGGATAGGTCGATGTTTCCTATTAAGCCACTCTCGCGGCATAAATCACATCCATGTAGTGCTGTCCTCTCATGACATTAATACTTCCTTGTAAGTCCTCCTGTTCGCACTATATACGACCGCCATGGATGGCGGAAGTTTCGAAAGTGTAGGACGTTTACATGGATGTAAACGGTTGAAATTGTCAGGAACAAAATTTACAGTAATTTTAGCCCATTACATACATGTAAATCGCCGCTCAATCGCTGCCACTTCGGACTCCTCGGCAACGGGTTCATGAGTTGCTCTACCTCCTACATCCATGTAGTCCTATCCTCTCATGACACTAATACGTCCTTGCATGTCGTCCTGCGCTCGCAGCGCGTACATTACATCCATGCAAATAACAATTCATGTATTATCTCATTCAAAACAGATGTTTCAAAGTTTGTGAGGACAATCCACCATGAAGGAAACACATGATTTTGCCCAACGCGTAAGCTCTGGTGATGTTTTATTCGGCACCCTAGTGAGTTTACCATCACCAAAGAGAGGTGAAATACTCGCCAATGTCGGCTGTGACTGGCTATTTATTGATACCGAACATGGTTCCTTCAACCCTCAACAGGCACAATCCATGTTAAAAGCTGCTGCCCCCATGTGTGATTCGTGTAAGCGCTGAAGCTGTATTACCATATAAAGAACGAGGCTTTACTCTATTAACCACCGGTGCTGATACGACTTTCTTGATGAAATCAGCATCTGAAACACTCAAGGATATTCGTGGCTAAAAAAAACATTATGGGCCTGGGCACTATCAATACAATATTAAATACAGCGCCGATCGTAATTCAGGGCGCGACAAGCTTAATAAAACTGATACGTGATCAGGGCAATGATAATAAGCCTGAAGAAGAGATACCTGAAACTATTAAAGGGATAAAAGATGAAGTTGAGCGACTTCATCAGCGGTTGGATACGAATGACGAATCCAATGTCGAACAAATAAAATTGATAGAGGAACTTGCACGGCAAAATGAATCGCTTGCTGGACAATTGAAAAAAACGATTACTCATCAAAATAGAATTACCATTGTCGCCATCATAGCTGCCCTTCTATCAATAATATGTCTTGTCGACTTTATATCATTATGATTTTGACAGAATATTTATTCACACAGCCGCTACGGACTCCTCGGCAACGGTTCCATGCGTTGCTCTACCTAATGCACACCCTTCAAGGGGGGCATCGAAGTCCATGCAGTCGTATCCTCTCGCGGCATTGCCGACATGGATACAGGCATTTAGGATTCCTCGGGAACAAAAATCCTTACAATAAGTGCATATAGATAATGAAAAAGGTTTATAGCAGCGACAATACGATAATGGCAGGACACGTTCATAGCATTCTGGAGGCTAATGGAATTGATTGTCATTTACGCAATATGAATTTAAGCGGTGGGATTGGTGAGCTACCGATCAATGAATGCTGGCCAGAGATTTGGGTCAATGATGAGTCTGATTATGCCTTTGCCAAACGCTTGATAGATAACATGCTTTCTGAGGCAAAAAAGCAAGATGACTGGCAATGCCAGTGCGGTGAATTAATTGAAGGGCAGTTTGACGTTTGTTGGTCTTGTGAAAATGAAAGATTAAATTGATATAAATGTATACTACCTGTCCCAAGTGTAAGCATGAACGTCAAGCTGAAGAAAAGATAAACCCGGATATTTGCCCTGCTTGCGGTATAATTTTTTCAAAATGGATGAAGCAGAAATTTTCATCTCCAGAAACAAAAATAACTACCCGTAACAATATTGAAACATCCGTTTTTTCAGGAATTATAAAAACAATCAGCTCAAGCTTGTTTTTTATTGAAGACAAAGTAAATCCGTTTATATTTTACGGCAGAGCATTTGTATTTATTGGAATTGCTGTGTGGGGATGGCAGTTTATCAACATGGACTTTATTAATAACCCGACGGAGATAGGTAGTTCTTTTTTGCATAGAATAAACCTGGTTTTTCATGAAGCCGGACATATAGTATTCATGCCCTTTGGTTGGTTCATGACAAAATTAGGTGGAACACTTGGGCAATTATTAATGCCTGTAGTTGTTATGCTGACTTTTTTGATAAAAAACAAAAATAACTTTGGCGCATCAGTCGGGCTTTGGTGGTTAGGTCAGAGTTTTATGGAATGCGCACCTTATATTGATGATGCCTATAATCAACAGTTAGTATTGTTAGGTGGCGTAACAGGTGCCGACAAACCGGGTTATCATGATTGGAATGCTATTTTAATTGATATAGGGAAACTCGAATCGCATCGCGAAATTGCGAATTCATTTAACACAACCGGAATAACCCTGATTTTGATAGCTCTTATGTGGGGTGGTTTTTTACTTTACAAACAATTTAAACATCTTGATTCAATATGACATTTTTTGATTTAATTTTGAGAGGCCAATTACCTCGACTACTTTTCTGCCTCACAATGTTCATTGGCAATGATGCTGTTGCTGATCATAGCGTCGAACACTTACCCTCTACTGTCACTAAAATTTTGGCAAAACATAAAGTACCTAAAGACTCCATGAGTCTTTATATACTGGAATTCGATTCAAACGACCCACTGGTAGCGTTAAATATTGACACTCCGCGCAACCCTGCCTCGGTCATAAAATTATTAACCACTTATGCCGGACTTGATATTCTTGGCCCGAATTATACCTGGGAGACTCACGTACATCTTGATGGAAAATTAACAAACGGCACGCTTGATGGCAATTTAGTTATTGAAGGAGGCGGTGATCCTTTTCTGGTTAGAGAAGCATTCTGGCATCTGTTGTTTACGCTGCGTAATCGTGGCATACAACATATTAATGGTGATCTTCTTATTGATAACGAGCATTTTGAAGATGAACATGGTTCGCCAGCAGATTTTGATAATAAACCTTACCGTGTATACAACACCTTCCCTGATGCTGCATTGTTAAATTTTCGAGCACATCAATTTCACTTTATTCCTATGGATAAGAAACTTCACATCTACGCGGACCCACCGTCTTCAAATCTGCAAATCAGGAATAAGGTGAAATTAGTTAAGGGAGCGTGCAAGGGCAAACATCGACGATTGAAATTTAATGTCCTTAAACAAGGAGCTGTCACCACAGTCGAGTTCAGCGGCAATTATCCAAAACGCTGTGGTAATCAGCAATTGTTGCGTACCGTTTTAGCTAATGGTGATTATATCTTTGGTGTCTTCAAGGCATTATGGGAAGACATGGGCGGCACTATTAATGGGAAATATGGTGAAACTAGTATCGATGACAATAATCCATTTTATATAGTACCCTCCAAACCATTGAGTGAAATCATTACCTATATCAATAAATACAGCAACAATGTGATGACCCGACAGTTATTACTTACCATAGGTAAAGAGAATAAAAATAATGTAGGTAACAAGATTGCCGGTCGAAAGGTTATATCGGACTGGTTACAAAATATCAGCATCCCTGCCCCTGAATTGACCATCGAAAATGGTTCTGGTCTTTCCCGTAGTGCTCGAATCACCGCCCGTACGCTGGCGATGATGTTACAACATGCATTACATAGTCCTTACCAACCAGAGTACTTTTCATCACTTCCCCTAGTCGGTATTGATGGAACCGTCAGAAAACGACTTAAAGGCATTATCCCTCCAGGCAGCGCCCGTATAAAAACCGGCCTAATAGATAATGTCAGGTCAATGGCCGGTTATGTGAAAAGTAAAAGCAATAAAAATTATATTATTGTTTCATTACAAAATTATAAGGGTATTCAAAATACAACCGGTAGACTAGTTCAGGACGAGATATTGAAGTGGTTATATAAACAATAACTTCTAAAGTTAAATGGCACTCGCATTTGCGGATTCGAGCTTATCTAAACCTGATTTATGTAAATAGCCGCTACATGCAAAGCTAAAAGCAAGGTGTTTGGGAAGACGAGAAAGTGTTTACCTTTGGGTCCTATTAATAAACGAAACGTTTATAACTAGCCTTGATAAGCAGGAAAATCAGCATAGCCTTCTTTTGTAGGTGCATACCAGATTTCCATTGGGGCTTCTTCTGCAAGCGGCCAATCATTTTCAAAACGCTCGACCAAGTCCGGATTGCTAATATAGGGTCGACCGAATGCAATTAAATCGGCATGATTATTCCCGATGGCTTGTTCTGCAGTTTTCTGGTTATAGCCACAGTTGCCCATTAATGGCCCTTTAAATACTTTGCGTATTTCTGACAGGGTCATAGCTTCACCCAGTTCATGAAAGCCAAAAGCCAAACCATCCATAACATGCAAATAGGCTAATGAAAAATTATCTAATTGTTCCGCAACAAAGGTAAATTGCTCACGGAAATCAGCAGATCCCATATCATTAAACACACCATTGGGCGCAATCCGTACACCAATTCTATCGACAGACACTTCTGCCATTACTGCTTGCAATATTTCATCAAGAAAACGATATCGATTCGGAATACTACCGCCATAATTGTCTTTACGCTCATTAGTCTTCGATTGTAAAAACTGATCTATCAAGTAGCCATTTGCACTATGTATTTCTACTCCATCAAAGCCTGCTTGCATTGCACGTCTGGCAGCATTTTTATAATCATTTACAATTTCCCTAATTTGTTCAATTGTTAGTGCTACTGGTGTTTCATAATGTTCTTTACCCGTTGGCGTTTGAATATGTTCACCGTCCAATTTTATTGCAGAAGGCGCCACTGGCAGCTCGCCATTATGAAAACTACTATGTGATGCGCGACCGCAATGCCACAATTGTAAAAACATTGTGCCACCCGCTTCATGTACAGCATCTACGACTTGCTTCCATCCTTGCACCTGTTCATCGTTATAGATGCCAGGTGAGTCCATCCAACCTATGCCTTGCTTTGAAATAACGGTGGCTTCAGAAATGATCAAGCCTGCAGAGGCGCGTTGACTATAATAGTCTGCCATCAATGCATTGGGGGTTCGCTCACTGCCAGCACGACTTCGTGTTAATGGCGCCATTACAATACGATTTTTTAATTCTAATGAATTATTTATTGAAATCGGTTTTAACAATGGGCTGGCTTTACTCATTTAAATATTTCCTTATTTGAAAATTGATTAAATCATGAATAGCAAACAGAAGATAAACAATATTGTATCTGTTTTGTATCGTCGATGTTAATCAAGAAATAGTGTTAAATTCAGCAATACTGAACATAAGACAAAAAGGTGTTAAAAATGAATGGGCAACACATATACACATCCTTGTGTATCGATTATTAATCTAGGAGTCTATCCTTGATAAGAGGAGGTGTTTTGAGACTAGTTCCAACTCTGGAGTTTAATTTTCCAGCTACCGTCATTTTGTCTTTCCAAAACATTGGTGATATTGCCATCAAGTTTGATTTCGTTACCATCAGTACCAATCCGAATGGCTTCCCAAAGCTCTGTTGAATATGCGGTATCGCCTTTTACTTGCATATCAACATTAGAAATAGAATATTGTTTGAAGCCGACTTCCCTCAAACCATCTAAATAAGTAGTAATGGCTGCTCGTCCTTCTAGAATTTCACTGCTGGGTGGGAATACCATTGCATCTTTGGTGTATAAGGTAGCTAAGCTCGTTGTATTACCATTATCGAAATTGCTAACCCACAAGGAATCAAGCATTTCTAAGTCAGCAGTTTTCAGTGTGTTTGAAGCTGCATAACTTGAATTAAGAGATAATATTGATAATAAAATCAGATATTTAATGTTTTTCATAATTGGAGCTCCTGTTAATTAATATGGATTTGTGCGTTGCAATAAATATAGGTACGATGACCTTCATTAACAACAGTGCTTTTGTTCATGAACTCATTCCAAAAAAGACATAATCAGGTGCATAACGGTGGATAGGCTAACTAGCATGAGAGTATTTGCCGCAGTCGCCAGACTTGGTAGCTTTGCTGCAGCGGCTGAAGAACTGGATATTTCAAATACCATGTGTTCAAAATTTGTCCGTGATTTAGAAAACAATCTTGGTGCAAGACTGCTCAACAGAACGACCAGACAACTAAGCCTTACTGAAGTAGGTAGTACTTATCATAAAAAGGTTATCGACATACTCACTGAAGTTGAGGAAGCAGAGCAATGTGTATCAGAATTACAAAATGAACCTGTCGGGACATTACGCATTATGTCGTTACCGTCTTTTGGATCATTTCATATCGCTCGGGCAATTAAAGGTTATAAACAACAATACCCAAAAGTCGCCATAGAACTAAACCTCTCTGACGATTTTGATAATCTGGTAGACAAAGGTATGGACCTTGCCTTTCGAGTCGGGGAACTAGAAGACTCCAGTGTTGTTGCATTAAAAATATCATCAAGTCGATTAATCGTTTGTGCATCTCCGGAATACCTGAAAGAGAATGGCACACCACAAACGCCAGAAGCATTACAGCAACATGTTTGTTTGGTTACATCCAACAACGTCATCTTCACCCCGCATTGGACTTTCAATATCGATAGTGTGGAAACAGAATTTGATATCAAGAGTGACTATTTGACGTCTAATATCGCAGATTCACTTCGTGTCGCAGCGATAAACGGTAGTGGCTTGATACAACTACCCTCTTACATGATCGGCCTTGATATTCAATCAGGCAGACTCATGCCGGTATTAGAAAAGTTTGAACCTAAACCATTACCCATTAACTTGGTTTATGCTCACCGCAAACATATGTCAGTAAAAATCAGAAGTTTTGTCGATTACATGCAGGGTTATTTTGAAACACCGCCTTATTGGGATAAATGGATGTTTGAAGGAAAGTGACCTGCAGTGTTGAGTAATCAAACATATCAAACCATATACTGACTTAATATTTTTTGAACATTACTAGACAATTTATTAACATACATTTTCTAGTGTTAAATTTTCAAAAAAACTCGACAAGATCACATTTTCATAATTACTTTGTTGCAACGCAACATTTTAAACGTATAATCATCTCCAATTAAAACTTTTGGAGTTGAACCATGGAAAATACATTCGAGAAGTTAGTCGAGCCACTTAAGGCATTGAACGATTTGACATTCAGAAGCATTGAGCAAATAACTGCCATACAGCTTAAAGCATTTCAGGATAATGCAAAGATTGGTATGTATGCTTTAAACACAGCGTCAGAGATCAAGGACATTGATTCCTTGAAAAACTATATGGAAAGTCAGATTGCTGTCTCTCAGTATCTATCCGATAACGCCGCAGTGGATGTTAAAGAAATTGCTGAATTGAGTAATTCATTAGCTACCGATGCAAAGGAAGTTGTCGAAAAATCAATCATTTGATAACAACACCCCCCTGCTTTAGCTAAAGCTAAACCGCTCTTCTGAGCGGTTTTTTATTATTAAATCATCATCCATTCTGGATGTTATAAAAAAATAAAAATTTAGCGATTTATGCATCGTCAAAATATTTTAAAATTTCTAATAGCACCATATTATCAATAACTTATACTGATCTAAATATTATGTTGCGCTGCAACATTTTAAGTGTATAATACTCGCCAATGATTAAATAAAATATTTGGAGAAATACTATGAATAACACGTTTGAAAATTTATTTACACCGATAAAAGAACTAAATGAATTAGCACTGAAAAGCATTGAAGAAATTACAACCATTCAGGTTAAAGCTATTCAAGAAAGCACTCAGGTGAATGTTGAAGCGCTTAAGTCTGCAGCTGAAATTAAAGATGTTGATACGCTTCAGAAATATCTTGCTAGTCAAGTTGAAGTTGCACAAAACCTGTCAACTAAGGCAGTTGAAGATGCACAAGAAATAGCCAAACTGGGCGAATCTTATGCTAGCAGCGTTAAGGAAATTGTTGAGAAATCAGTCCCTACTGTTTAATACTGGAAACTGAAGCTTCAACTAAAAAAACCGCTCTTTTGAGCGGTTTTTTTTTGCCTACAGTAAAATGTGATATCAGGGTTCTTATTCTACCCGGTCCAAAGTGACTAAGCCGCCTCATAAGTCGGAAAATCGGCTAACCCATCTTCTCTAGGTGTCCACCATAATTCAACTTCTGCCTCGGGCGCTAACGGCCAGTCATTTCTATAACGTTCTACAAGATCCGGATTACTGATATAAGGTCGTCCAAAGGCAATCAGGTCAGCTTTGCCATCGCCAATTGCTTGTTCCGCAGTCTGTTGCGTATAACCACAATTACCCATTAACGGACCATCAAATACCTGTCGGAATTCATCCAGCGTCATTGGCTCACCCAGTTCATGAAAACCGAATGCCAGACCATCCATGACATGTAGGTAGGCCAGACCATGTTGGTTTAACTGTTGGGCGACATAGGTAAAGGACTCTCGATAATCTTCTGAACCCATATCATTAAACACGCCGTTCGGTGCCAAGCGGACCCCGACGCGTTCTGCCGGTACCTCCTCAGTAACAGCCTTGATCACTTCATCTAACATACGATATCTTTTTTCGATACTGCCACCGTATTCATCAGTACGCTGATTGGTACGCGACTGTAAAAACTGGTCGAGCAGATAACCATTCGCACTGTGAACCTCAACACCATCAAAACCGGCCTGCATAGCACGCTTCGCTGCACTCCTGTAGTCCAGTATCGTTTGCTTGATCTCGTCAATGGTCAGTGCATGCGGGATTTCGTATTCTTCCTTACCATTTGGCGTATGGATCTCATCGCCATTTATTTTGATTGCAGAGGGAGCAACCGGTAATTCACCATTGTCATGAAAACTGGTGTGAGAAGCTCGGCCCATATGCCATAACTGTAGAAAGATAAGGCCACCTTCAGCATGAACCGCATCAACGACCCGTTTCCAGCCCTGCATTTGCTCATCGTTATAGATGCCCGGTGAGTCGACCCAGCCTCTGGCAATTTTCGACACCACCGTCGCTTCGGAAATAATCAAACCTGCCGAAGCACGCTGCCGGTAATACTCAGCCATCAGCTCATTCGGAATTCGATCTTTACCAGCCCGCGCACGCGTTAACGGTGCCAAGACAACACGATTCTTTAATTGTAATGATTCATTTAAAGAAAATGAATTTAACAAAGGACTATCTTTACTCATGAGAAATTTTCCTTCTTAATAATTTTTTGAATGTATCGCAATTAAAAGATTCAATATGATTTGTATATGGATAAGACGCTTTAATACTTGAACTTAAACAGTAACCACGATCTTCCCTTTCTGCTGGTTAGTTTCCATAAACAGCTGTGCTTCGACAATCTCGTCAAGACTAAAGCGATGCTCATCAATGATCGGTTTCAGATCTCCAGACTGGAGTAAATTAAAGACATATTCTCTGGCACGTTCGCATAGCTCTGGCGACTGCGTAATTTCAAACAAGGTATAACCCCGGATAGTTAAGCCCTTTACTAGTGCTGGAAACAAGGGAAAAGGTGTTGGTTCAGGCGATAAAGCACCATACTCATAAATAGTTGCACCTTTAGCCGCTGCAGCCGCAAGCTCAAGAAGCATAGGTCCGCCAACAGGATCAAAAATTAGATTTGCCCCTGCTCCTGACGTAATCTCCATCACCCTTTCTGCTAAATCTTCTTCATTAGTAACGATGACGTGATCGGCACCCGCATCAAGGAGGAAAGATTTTTTGTCTGCACCACGTGTTGTTGCAATCGCCAATCCACCGCTTGCTTTAGTAAGCTGAATTGCCGCTAAACCAACGCTACTACTGGAGGCTGTTATCAATACAACATCATCTTTTTTCATTTTTCCATATTCAATCAAAGCGCCATATGCCGTTAAGTACTGCATCCAGATGGCAGCACCCTCAGCCGCAGAAAGCTTATCGGGATAATGCGCGACCGCAGTCACAGGCAAAATCGCAGATTCGCCATAGACGCCATAATCAACCATCGAGAAAGAAGGAACACTACTGACACGATCCCCAACTTTAAAACCCGTCACACCCGTTCCAAGTGCGTCAATAATTCCCGCAGCTTCATAACCTAGCTGAGAAGGTAATTTCGGAGTTTCTATATATTGCCCTTTTCGAAAGACTACTTCAGCACGGTTCAGTCCAAGAGCCTCAACCTTAATACGAACCTCAGCTTCTCCCGGCTCTACTAACGGTAACTCCTCAAGTTTAAGAACATCGGCCTTACCTAACTCATGAAAACGAACAATCCTGGGCATTAGAAATAACTCCTATTAATTAATATGAAAGCTTGTGGTAATTCATGTGCTCGTTTGTTTCTAGTGAGCAATATTTTCATACTGCGCTAACAGCAACTGGAATGAGAATTTCGATTTTCAAGCCTGTTAATTTTTATCTATTGCACATAACGAGTTGGAGAACTATAATTCATCAAGTATATTTTGTAAACTAGGTTCCTATAAGTAACTATAACGAGTTTTATATGACTAAATTAAAAGCCAATGTTTTTGCAGCAAAATGTTCGTCCCGAGAAGTCCTTGTTTTAATCAGCGAGAAATGGGTATGCTTGATAGTTTGTGCGTTGAGCAAACAAAAGGTGTTACGTTTTGGTGAACTCAAGCGACTCTGTGAAGGCGTTTCGCAAAAAATGCTGACTCAAACATTACGGAAACTGGAACGTGACGGTTTAGTTATTCGAACAGTATATGCAGATAAATTGCCGCTAAAAGTTGAATATCAACTCAGCCCATTAGGAAAAAATTTAGTCCCCGTAATCGAGCAAGTGAAATCATGGGCCGAGAAAAATATGGATAGAATCAATAAGCATAGAGTGGCGTTTGAGAAAAAAAGTAATGCCGCCTGATCTGGTCGTTGGGATTTATTTATTCTTCAGTAGATCCTTTAAATTTGCGAATGGTTTGCCAGTGCCATGCTCCAGTTCAAGTTCATTAATCGCACTAGTAGCTGAAACATTAGAGTCTAAATATTTTGCATGCTCATGATCATGGCAATAAAGGCACAATAACTCCCAATTGTTGCCGTCTTCAGAATTATTATCGTGGTTATGATCTTTATGGTGAACCGTTAATTCGCTGATATTTTCTCGAGTAAATTCGCGCTTACATTTACCACAGACCCAAGGATAAAGTTTAAGTGCCTTTTCGCGATAACCATGTCCTCTTATCTCGGCATTCCGCTTCGATTCTGCAACAACTTTATCAAGCTTATCCATTAGAGAGTTTAAATACTAAATATTTGTAATCACTTACTACTGTAATTGATACCTACGGGTCATTTTAGTGTCTTAATACACCCGCTTGAATGCTGATTAAATCATCAAAGGTTTTAAGCTGCTTTAGCAGCGTATTTGTCGATGGGTCATCTTTACGAAGGCATTCTTCTGCATATTCAAATATTCCGCTTTGTGCCGGCAACGGTTTGGTCTGTTCGATAGTATCTTTCATCCTCGGTAGGAATATCCACTGCAACCATTGCTCAAATTTAAGTGTATCCATGCAAAATGGGATTGTGCTATCCAGATCACTAGCATCAGGCCTAGATTTATCCCACTTTCCGTGGGTACGTAGGTTTGCCTCGACTTCTAATAAAACGTCGGCAATTCGGTTTGGGATATCGTGCATTAGTCTAATTATACGTCGAGTTTAGCTGATCCTAAAGTTTGGATTTACTAATATCGTATATATAAGGAGTCAGATTCTCAGCAATTTCCCGAAATTCTTGTCATATATGCAATATTTTGTACAGAAATGACACTTCATTTCACATATTTAGACAATCTGGTTTATACTCCGCCCGCCAGTTCACACCTCATGCGGTCATCTCGGTGGAAATTCAAAAAGATGTGGGTATTTGGTAGCGCAGTTTCCTGAAACTAGGCGCAGGGACAGTAATCGAATTCATTAATTAACTTAACTTTATAGAGTAGAACAATGGCTGACTTATCGAAGTATAGAAATATAGGTATCTTCGCGCATGTGGACGCAGGTAAAACCACAACCTCGGAACGCATTTTAAAACTGACCGGTAAAATCCATAAAACCGGTGAAGTACATGATGGTGATGCCACCACTGACTTCATGGAGCAAGAACAGGAGCGCGGCATTACCATTCAGTCTGCTGCAACCAGTTGTTTCTGGAATGACCATCGAATGAATATTATCGATACCCCAGGACACGTAGATTTCACTATTGAAGTCTATCGTTCATTAAAAGTATTGGACGGCGGCATTGGTGTATTTTGTGGCTCTGGTGGTGTTGAACCTCAGTCTGAGACCAATTGGCGTTATGCTAACGATTCCGAAGTCGCACGAATTATTTTCGTTAATAAGCTCGATCGTATCGGCGCAGATTTCTATCGCGTGATTCAGCAGGTTGAAGATGTTTTAGGCGCAACCCCCGTGGCCATGACACTGCCAATCGGCATTGAAGATGATTTTGTTGGCGCTGTTGATCTTCTTACCCGTAAAGCATGGGTATGGAATGACGAGAATGACCCGCTTAGTTATGAAATTCAAGAACCGCCTGCAGATATGGTCGACAAAGTTGAAGAATGGCGCGAGAAGTTAATTGAAGCTGTGGTTGACCAAGACGATGCCATAATGGAGAAGTATCTGGAAGGTGAAGAACCGACCATTGAAGAACTCAAGGCTTGTATCCGTAAAGGGACAATCAACCTTTCATTCTTCCCGACCTATTGCGGTTCAGCATTTAAAAACAAATGTATCCAATTAGTATTAGATGCCGTTGTTGACTACCTGCCAAATCCAACTGAAGTTAAACCACAACCTGAGGTCGATCTGGAAGGTAATCCGACTGGAGAAGTAGCAACCGTCGATGCTGATAGACCATTGCGTGCATTAGCATTCAAGATCATGGATGACCGTTTTGGCGCCCTGACCTTTCTGCGTATCTACTCCGGCAAGTTAGTAAAAGGAACAGGGGTACTGAATACGTTCACCGGAAAAATCGAGCGTATAGGTCGTATTGTTGAAATGCATGCAGATGAACGTATCGAGCTTGATGGTGCACAAGCTGGCGACATTGTTGCAGCAATTGGTTTAAAGAACGTTCAAACCGGCCATACCTTATGTGATCCAGACAAACCTGCAACATTAGAACCAATGGTGTTTCCTGATCCGGTTATCTCAATTGCCGTTTCGCCAATAGATAAAGCTGCTTCAGAAAAATTGGGTGTGGCTATCGGTAAAATGATTAAAGAAGATCCTTCTTTCCGTGTTGAGACCGATGAAGATAGCGGTGAAACCATTCTCAAAGGCATGGGTGAGTTACATCTGGATATTAAAGTCGATATATTGAAACGTACCCACGGTATTGAAGTTGAAGTCGGTAGTCCACAAGTAGCCTATCGTGAAACCGTTACTAAAACCCTGGAAGATAGCTATACCCACAAGAAACAATCGGGTGGTTCAGGTCAATACGGCAAGATCGACTACATCATTGAACCAGGTGAACCTGGCAGTGGTTTCGTATTTGAGTCAAAAGTGACTGGCGGTAACGTGCCAAAAGAATTCTGGCCTGCGATTGACGGTGGTTTCAAGAAGAGTATGGATCAAGGCGTGCTTGCAGGTTTCCCCTGTCTCGATTTCAAAGTCACTTTGATGGATGGTGCCTTCCATGCGGTTGACTCCTCAGCTATCGCATTTGAATTAGCTGCCAAGGCAGCTTACCGACAAAGTATGCCTAAGGCCGGTCCTCAATTAATGGAACCGATCATGAAGGTCGATGTATTTACACCGGAAGATCATGTTGGTGATGTCATCGGCGATTTGAATCGTCGTCGCGGCATGATCAAATCTCAGGAAGCGGGGCCAACGGGTGTTCGTATTAAAGCTGATGCCCCATTAAGTGAGATGTTTGGTTACATTGGTTCTTTGCGTACGATGACTTCCGGGCGAGGCCAATTCTCAATGGAGTTTTTACAATACAACCCATGTCCTAAGAATGTGGCTGAGGTTGTTATTGCAGAAACAAAAGCGCGAGAAGAAGCTAAGAAAAAATAATATAACGTTAATTATATTAATTAAGAGGCCGGTTATAACCGGCCTTTTTTATGGGCAGTGCATAACTCACAGCAGTCCTGTCTAAGCTGAAACTGTGTAATATTACCCATCAGTAACACATCTAAATCATCTCCATAAAGACAAATATGGAGTTGTCTACAAGCAATTCTGAACTGTTTTTAGTAACGTAATTTCTTAAATTAATCTTTGAAATCCCTGAATTCAAATATCAAAAAGGTAAAGCCGTGAATCTGAAGATGACAGTAAACGCCTGCAGATTATTGTCTCGATCTGAAAGACTCAGATAATATATTTAGTGACAACCCTTGACATTAGTCTGATATATTGGAAAATAAAGGAATTGTCGACAATATATAAGCATAAATTGAATTTGCTACATACATGGCAGTATTAATGAATAAATTGTCGACAATATAGATTGAACTAACGTCACGGTCAGCAATGAATACGCATTAAAGTAGACCCTCATTAAGAACTTAAAAAACTAGGAGAATTTTTCTCATGCCTATACCTGAAGGATATAGTATCCCAATAACCGCACCTCTTTATGAGGGGCCAACATATAAATACATTCACACTAATACAATTTTATGTGTTTTTCGTACCACTAAGGAAGTAATGGAGAAGGTTGTTCCTAAACCCCTAGTCTATAATTCAGACCTCTACATCTATGCATGGGTTAACCACTTACCACGTACCACCGGATTTTGTCATTATAGGGAAATGTTCTTGACCATCCCAGTTGAGTATCCTGGTAAAGACGGCATGGTTGCTGGTAACTATAATGCGCACCTTTATCTAGACAATGACAGTCCGATTGCGGCTGGTCGTGAGATTTATGGCTATCCAAAGAAGCTTGCCCGCGTTCATTTTACTGAACAAGAAGATGTATTGACGCGTTCTGTGGAACGAGGCGGACACGAAATCTTTAAAGTTGCTATCAGCCCACGCGTATCACTTCCAACAGATCCAATCGATCCATTGGTTGCACAACTCGCGCTGCCATTCATTAACTACAAATTGATCCCATCAGTAGTGGAAGGCGCTAAACCAGATGTTGCACAATTAACGCTAATGGAACTGGTTAATTTTCAATGTACTAAACTCGACACAGGTCCAGCTACTGTTGAATTTAATAGTTCACCTGCTGACCCATTGGGATTATTCAAGGTAGAAGAAGTAATCGGCGGCTGGTATTTCGAAGGTGGATATGACCTTCCTTATGGATCAGTGCTACACGATTATTTAAAAGAAAAATAATTCAAAAGTTCATTAATGACTGAAGCTCTATTATTTAGTTATTATTGAAATGATGTCCAAACTGAGCGGGATCGAATTTATATTCGATTCCGCTTTTTTTATCTGCAATACAGTAATATCCTCTATCAACAATGACTACAGATAAAGAAGATTTTGTCACATCAACCATAAACTATTCTTTAGATAATGGGAGCCCGCTTGACTATTATTTTTATGAACCAGATCCATCTATTGAACTGAACCCGCCGGGAACAGACCACCACGAAGTAAAGATCTTAAATGGATGGTCAAGAGTGGATGAGTTTTCACATGATCGCGAAGGCTTTGAATTAAAACCCATTAGCAATAGTTTTGACCAGTTTGATGATAACGATGCCATTAAGAAATTATTTTACCCAGTGATTGTTGAATTTGTAAAACAGCACACGGGGGCAAACCGGGTAGAAGTATTTGATCACACCATTCGAAAACCCATGTCAGAAGAGTTAAAGGATCAAACTGATGTACAACGGCCAACGGTGCAATTGGCTCATAGCGATTACACACCAAAATCAGGTCCTCAACGCGTCAGAGAAATATTGCCTAATGACGCTGAACAGTTACTAAAACACAGGGTCGCATTCTTTAACGTTTGGAAGCCGCTGTACCGAACAGTGGAAGAATTTCCCTTGGCTGTGTGTGATGACACTACTGCTGTTGAAGAAGACAAGTTAATAATGGAACTTAAATACAGTGACCGCACGGGTGAAATATACGTGTTGCGCTATTCACCAACACACCGCTGGTATTACTTTCCAAGAATGACGCCTGAACAGGCTCTATTATTAAAAACTTACGAAACCGAACCCGACCGTGCAAGTTCCATGGGACATAGCGCCTTTGAAGACCCTACCTCGCCTGCCAATGCCTCGACTCGTGAAAGTATCGAAGTACGAACAATGGTTTTTTTCTAGCGATTTCAATATTGTTAAATCTAAAGCCGGCTTGTCCGGCTTTTTTTATTGTCTAAAAAAACAGTTAATTTATTTAATATAATTAACCCGTTTCTGAATTCCATCCGTTTAAGCCAGTAAGTATTAAAAAATCGTTTTACTAACTGGAGAATAACAATGCAATTCATCTTTTTTAATGACGCTGTTAAAGCCTTAAGCCTTGCAACATTAATTTTTACAGCATCTATTGCACATGCAACAGAGCAAGAAAAAATCACTACTTTAGATGATCAACATTCTGTTGCTGTGACAATTTATAATGAGAATCTGGCGTTAATAAAAGACCAACGCACTATAGACCTTAATAGCGGTTTTAATCTTCTCGCCTTTCGCGGTGTCAGTGCCACGATGCGTCCTGAAACTTCCCTATTAAGAAACATCAATAACACCAGAGGTCTTAGCATTCTCGAACAAAACTTTGATTTTGACTTGCTGACGCCACAAAAACTATTGGAAAAATATGTCGGTAAGGAAATCAATATAGCAACAATGAATCCCATAACGGGAGAAGAGATAATTGAACAAGCGACCGTATTAAGTACTAATCAGGGTGTGGTTGTTAAGATAGGAAATCGAATTGAAACAAATCCACGCGGGCGTTACATATTTGATAAAGTCCCAGAAAACCTACGTGACCAACCGACACTGGTTATTCAACTTAATAGCCAGTCATCAAAACCACAAGACGTCGAACTTAGTTATCTGACATCTGGCTTATCATGGAAAGCGGATTATGTCGCTGAACTTAATGCAGATGATACTAAACTTGATTTGATGGGTTGGGTCACGCTAAATAACAAAAGCGGCACAACATATAAAGATGCCAAATTGCAACTTGTTGCCGGTGACGTCAATGTTGTCAAACACGATTTTAGACAACGACGTGATAACAGACCTATGGCTGCCATGAAATCTGTCATTGCCGAAGATAGCATGTCGGAAGAAAGCCTGTTCGAATACCATCTCTATAGCCTTAACCGTCTAACCACACTCTCAAACAATCAAACCAAACAAGTTTCTTTATTAACCGCTGCACAAGTACCTGTGAATAAAGAGTTTCTATTGCAGGGCGCACCCTATTACTATCAAAGCAGTTACGGCAATATTGGTCAAAAACTGAAGGTCGGCGTCTATGTCGAATTTAAAAATAAAGAAAAGTCTGGTTTAGGTTTACCACTTCCCAAAGGCATAGTACGTGTCTACAAAAAAGACAAATCTGGAAATGCTCAGTTCATTGGCGAAGATAAGATTGACCACACACCAAAGAATGAAGATGTACGATTAAAACTCGGGGACGCCTTTGATATCACCGCTGACAAGAAACAAAGCAATTTTGAAAAGCGTAATGCCTATGGAAAATATAATCATGCTTTTGAAAGTGCGTATGAGATAAAACTTAAAAATGCAAAATCAGAAGCTGTCACCGTTGTCGTTCGCGAACCCGTACCAGGCGACTGGAAGATGTTGGAACAAAGCCATCCTTTTAAAAAAGTGGCCGCAGGCACAGCCGAATGGCATATTGAAGTGCCAGCAGAGAGTAGTACTACGTTGAATTACAATGTACTGGTAAGATACTAAATAACTAATTTATCTTTAACTGACAAAAGGCCGGTTATCCGGCCTTTTATTTTACGGCATCAGAAATTACACTAATAATCATAGCCAATAATTTATTATCTACATATAGAATTTAAGCATGTTTAATATTCCTTTTATGATATTTACATCTCTATGTTAAATAATGCTTTTTTCATTCTAGTAATCACATCTTGCATCACCGGATGCTCTACCCTTACGCAACAACACGTCGGTTATCCTGACAACACAGATCTTGTTACTCAATGCAGCAAAGCCTATTCATTAATAGCAACATCAATTAAACATGCGGGTGTCACAGATGCTGAAGCTTATCCAATAAAAGGATATCCTTATTTAAGAAGCAGTCGTTTTCTTACTTCATTTTTAGATAAGGTCAATGATGAAAATTCAATTTCTGCGTGGATGGATGAATTGATACTACTCGATCAACAAGCAAAAACTATTGAGGTAATGAACTTGCCAATTAGGGCAAGAAATTCACTGATTACAGAAGTAAAAAATCAGACTGGAAAAAACTGGGGCATTAATGACGTCATTAATGAATGCCCGTCAGAACTAAAGAAGTTTGATATAGAAATACCTGAAAGAATAGCTCAAATCAAAAATGCTGCTGATATACCAGATGATTACTCATTAATAAAACGTACTATAGGGTTGTATCCATTGACAAAATATATTGCTTACAATGGATATCAACAATGGAAAAAGAATAATCTAGATACGTTTACAAACTCAAAGAGTATAGACGGCTGGAATGGAAGCCCTGTAGTTTATAAACCTGCAACATCGTCACTTCTAGACTCATTGGAAATTGCAAACATCATTCAACAATCACGTGACCTTGATTTAAACATCCCTTTGTTGAATCAGACGCAATTAAAACAACTGGCTGAACATTTTGCTCCTGTTCTCCTTATTGATGAGATAAGCGATGCTGACAAGATAGGACATCCTCTTTGGTCAGATGCTAATAGACCTGTAATCGATACGACAAGGCCGGTTAGCTTTGTACGTCTATCACATACCTGGTTTGAAGGTTCTGTTTTACCACAATTGGTTTATACAATTTGGTTTACAGAGAGGCCAAAAACATCAAGCTGGGACATTCTTGGAGGTAATCTCGATGGCATTATTTGGCGAGTAACCATAGACAACAATGGCAAGGCGCTAATCTCAGATAGTATTCACCCTTGCGGTTGTTATCATCTTTTTTTTCCTGGATCAGGGCTTATTAAAACCACTGAAGAATTAAATAATACGGGTTTAAGCGAAACTATAGAAGCACCACAAATCTTGCCTGAAAGTTCGATATCTGACCGTTTAACACTACGTCTTTCTGGAAATAGTCATTATCTGCAAGCACTATCAAACGAAAAAAAGCTAAATCGGCATTGGCAAGAAACAACTTATAAATTAATCATCCCTGATTCTATTCCTGATTCAGCATTACGCTCAATGCCTCTTACAGATGATGAACACAAGAGTCTTTATAATACAGATGGTATCGTAGAAGGAACTGAACGCGCTGAACGCTGGCTACTTTGGCCTATGGGCATACAAAGCCCAGGCGCAATGAGACAATGGGGAAGACATCCCACTGCCTTCGTTGGACGGCGTCATTTCGATGATCCCTATTTAGTTGATCAAGCATTTTTGAGGAAATAACAAGATGCGAAAAATTGGCACTGTATTTATCTTACTGCTGTTAATTTGTAATACTGCTTTTGCAAATAATCTTGAGCAAGCAGAGCAGCTTTATCATATTGGTAAATACAGTGATTCAGCTCAATTGGCCAGAACGATAAAAACTGCAGATGCATTTTCTTTGGCCGCAAAAGCAACATTAGTTGAAGGTACTTTTATTGCGCCTGAAAAAGATAAGTTTTCTTTATTTCAGCAAACTATTGAAGATGCCAAAGCAGCATTGACTTTAGATTCAAAGCATATTGATGCGCATCTACAAATCGCCTTAGCATTAGGATCAATTGCCGATCTAAGACATCCCATAATTGCCTATTTAAAAGGCTATGCGACGGAGGGAAAGCAACATCTTGATACCGCCTATTCCCTGGCACCGAACGATGCATGGGTAAATGGTTTGCTCGGTATCTGGCATTTACAAGTCGTAAATCGTGCCAGCGCCCTACTTGCTGATAATATCTATGATGCAAATATCAAAGATGGATTACATCATTGCAATAAAGCAAAACTGATGGACGGAGTTGACCTACAAATTCTTTATGGATGCGCAATATCTCTATATGAATTTGATGAAGAACCCTACACAAAAAAAGCATCCCACATATTGAGATTAGTAGTAGAAAGACCCTCCTTCGACGCTACGGAATCATTCATTATTAAGCTCGCAAAAAATAGACTTAATGTAGAACTATTACGAAATTAATTATCTCTATAGAAAATTTATATGTCTGCTTTTCATAAAGGGAGATAATGTAAATATGCAGCTACAGAGCCAAAGCGGATATAGTAAAAAACTGCTAAATATACAATGAGATTTTTTAAATTCTTCCTTACTCGGCATAATCTGCCGATTGCAATCGGCTTCTCAATTCATTCGGCGTGCAATCATAATGACGCTGAAATGATTTGCTCAGCGTCCTGGCTGACCCGAAGCCTATCCGACTTTGAACCCCGAGTAGCAAGGCTCTAGAGCCTCTCTTAATCGAAAGGTTTAGTGTTGATTAATTTGGTTTTCTAACTACGCGTCCGTTCACTACAGTCTGCTTTCAGTACGAAACGGTTGTTAATTGATGTTTGTAGTAATGTCCGCTTATGGCCGTTCTCAGAACACAAATTAAACTACGACAAAGCAGACATAAAAAACCGTGATACAAATTATGTAGCACGGTTTTATTTAGATTTATTCTTTTAGAACTAAGTATATTTAACCTGCTTTTCTCGATGCAGTCTTTCTTTCATGTTCTTTTAAATATCTTTTACGGATACGAATTGTTTTGGGTGTGACCTCTACCAACTCATCATCATCAATAAATTCCAATGCCTGTTCCAGCGTCATTCTGATAGGTGGCGTCAAGACTATGTTTTCATCAGTCCCCGATGCACGTACATTTGTGAGCTGCTTACCCTTTAGTGCATTCACAACCAGATCGTTATCCCGTGCATGAATACCCACGACCATACCTTCATAAATCTCTTCAGCATGTCCAAGAAATAATTTTCCGCGTTCTTGCAAAGTAAATAAGGAATATCCCGCTGCCTTACCTTGCCCATTGGAAATTAAGACACCGTTATTACGCTGACCAATACTAATTGGGACATAAACACCATAATGGTCAAACACGTTATAAAGCAAACCGGTTCCAGATGTCAGTGTAAGAAATTCACTACGAAACCCTATCAAGCCACGCGCAGGAATGATGTATTCCAGACGTACCCTGCCCTTTCCATCAGGTGCAATATTTTTCAGATCAGCCCGGCGTTCACCCAATTTTTCCATGACGGCACCTTGGTTTACCGCTTCAATATCAACCGTCAGTTGTTCATACGGTTCTTCTTTATGATCACCCAGATCATGTACGATGACTTGAGGGCGGCCTACGGCAAGTTCAAAACCTTCTCGACGCATGGTTTCAATCAAAATAGATAGATGTAATTCACCACGGCCAGAGACACGATATTTATCTGCGTCTTCTGTCGTCTCTACTCTTAAAGCAACGTTGTGTTTTAATTCCTGTTGTAGACGATCCCATATATTACGACTGGTAACATATTTTCCTTCTTTACCTGCGAAAGGCGAGGTATTGGGTTGGAAGGTCATGCTGATAGTAGGTTCATCTACCGTTAAAGAGGGTAATGCCTCAACATTATCTGGATCACAAATCGTCTCTGAAATGCTTAGCGGATCAAGCCCTGCTATGGCAACAATATCCCCCGCTGAAGCCGAATCGACTTCAATACGATCAAGACCGTGGAAACTATATACTTGTGATATCTTGCCCTTGCGGGTCTTGCCATCAATATCAAGCAATGAAACTGGCATATTACCTTTTATCGTACCGCGCTTTATTCGGCCAACACCGATAATACCAACGTAACTATTGTAATCGAGAGTTGATACCTGCATCTGTAATGGTCCCTCTTCATCCACTTCTGGAGGAGATACTTCATTAACGATAGTTTCGAATAATGGTGTCATATCGCCTTCACGGACATCCTCTTCAAGGCCGGCATAACCACCCAACGCAGAAGCATAGATGACGGGAAAATCGAGCTGTTCATCAGTTGCACCGAGTTTATCGAACAAATCAAAGGTTTGATCCAGTACCCAGTGCGCGCGCGCGCCATCGCGATCAACCTTGTTAATAACGACTATGGGTTTAAAACCCATAGCAAAGGCCTTTTGAGTGACAAAACGCGTTTGCGGCATCGGACCATCAACAGCATCGACCAATAACAAGACCGAATCGACCATAGAAAGGACACGTTCTACCTCACCACCGAAATCGGCGTGTCCGGGCGTATCAACGATATTGATACGGTAGCCATTCCAATTTATGGCTGTATTCTTGGAGAGAATAGTAATACCACGCTCTTTTTCCAATTCATTAGAATCCATCACCCGCTCGGTTGGTGAGGATCGTTCATCAAATGTACCGGATTGCTGTAAAAGCTTGTCGACCAGGGTAGTTTTACCATGGTCTACATGGGCAATAATTGCGATATTACGGAGTTTTAGGGTCACTATTCAGGCTGCCTTCTTGCGAAAAGGCGGGCATTATACATATAGATGCCTAAAAGTGGATGGATTTCTACAGATTCGTGGCCTGTTTGACCCACTTCTCAGACTATACCTCCAATTCTGGTAGAAATGACAGCAAATACAGTATTCTAGCCAAGTATTAATACACCAGCATATCAAGCATTTTTCAGGAAAACTCCAGCTAAATTTATTCTGTTTTTGACCTATTTCATCAGCGTCAATCTGCTTGCGGGTTATTGTGCGGTTTGGTTGAGATACCCGTCATTATGGGGCGGCGGTAATGTCTTTTTAGAATAGGACATGCCCATAGGGATATGGGGATTGGCCATTGTCCCTCGCGTGTCTTAATTAGCATTCCTTGATTACTGATACCGCATTGGAATACAAAGAATAACTTATTGTAAGTTTAACCCCTCTATTTCAAAGGTTCCTTAGATCACTTATTGATATATTTTTTAAGACAGATACGTAAATCTCTGGCAACTTCCTTTCCCGTCTGATATCGATCATCAGGTGACTTATGCAACATTTTATCTATCACTTTATTAATCTCTGGCACACGCTGTTTCAATTCCTGTTGTAGCGAAGTGATATCAGGGTGTTTTTCATTAGCAATATTAAACATCAATGAAGCCATTGAATCACCGGTGAATGGCAGTTTCCCGGTTAATAACTGAAATAACATAATACCTAAAGAAAAAAGATCTGAACGACCATCTATATGTTTGCCAACTAGTTGTTCTGGTGACATAAAAGAAGGTGTCCCAAAGATCATTCCGGTTTTGGTTTTACTAGAATCAGTAATACGTGCTATGCCAAAATCTGTCAGCTTTATCGTTGACGCCTTGGGAATAAACATAATATTGGCCGGTTTAATATCACGGTGAACGATATTTTGTTGGTGTGCATAATCTAATGCTTCTGCTGAGAGTATAATGAGTTGCAATGCATTTTTAATTGGCAACAATTTATCAGGTTTCGTATAGCGCTCTAGATCATGCCCATCAAGAAATTCCATGGCAATGTAAGCAAGATCATGTTCCTCGCCAACATCATAAATAGTAACGATATTTGGATGAGTTAAACGCCCGGCTGTTTCTGCTTCACGAAAAAAGCGTTCTTTAACTTCATCGAGTTCATCACCTTCAAATTCTTGTGCCAAGGCCATCGTTTTAATAGCAACAACACGGTTGATTTTTGGGTCTTTACCCAAATAAACAATGCCCATTGCCCCTTTGCCCAATTCCTTTTGAACCTCATAACGTCCCAGCATGGGTTTTTCTACCGATCCATCTTCTAAAATGCTTGCACCCGCCGATCCTCCTGCAGCACCAAACATAATAGTATCTTGCATCGCATTACTGCGTTTGATTCGCTCCGGTACATCTTTAAATTTAGCATCATGCTTGACCATGTATTCATAGATTGAAGATGCCTTATTGAATTGGCGTTTACGTTCGAAATCGAGTGCCAGGTTATAAAGTGGTTCCATCATGGAATCATCAAGCGGGCATTTACGAAACTTGTCGAGCGCCATATCCAGTTGCCCTTGCTGTTGATAAGACAAGCCCAACGTACGGTTACTATCTGCTGATTCCTGATCAGAACGTATCTTGCCGCGCTCTGTCATAAGATAACGTTTTGAAATTAAAAGTATGTAACCTGTCACCAATAATGCGGTTGGCAGCATTAATTGTAACCAAAGACCTGAATACAATAATAACTGGCTGCTGCCAAGCAGTATAAGGAGACAGACAAAGCTGATCGCCGCAGCCAGTCCGGCTTTTAAACGTGGCAGTAATAGCATCAATAAAAGTGCTATTAATAGAAAGGCAAGTGTTTCAACCATCCACCCCCATTCAGGTATTTCGATAAAATCCTGATTAAGAATACTGGCAACAATATTTGCCAATACCAATACCGGGGGCATTGATTCAGCAATAGGTGTAACCACCGGACTACCAACACCAAATGCACTAGCACCGATTAATACTATCTTGTCTTTGTATTTACTGACGTCGATTTTACCTACATAAACATCGTAAAAAGAATCGACAGAGAAAGGCGTATTGCCTGCTGCATTTTCATAAAAGAACGGATAAATTCTGCCAATGTCATCCAACGTTATTGAAAGATTACCCAGATTAAATTGTCGGCTTTCAGACATTCTAAAGTCTTTGCTGGTCAGGTTTAGACTTGATGCCGCTATCATGGCAGCAAGCGATGGGATTATCTCGCCATAATGATCAACAGCTAGTAAATCTGAACGTATGCCACCATCATGATCCCGCCACATATTTAAATGCCCAATCGCAAGTGCAGTTTCACCAATAACTTTAATGGGTGGAGTTGCACTAATTGTTGGATATATATAGACACCACTATTGATATCTGCATTCAATTTAAAACTATTTCGCGCCACATAATCGGGTAAAGGCTTGTCGGGTTTACCCAAGGGACTACCGAGTTGGAATTGCATCCCCATAACAACATTACCCGCATTTTTCATTGCATCGGCAAGTTTTCCATCGGAATCAAGCTCAGTTTTTCCTTGCTTCAGGATATTAATTGTATCGTTAAGTCCCGGACTGGATATTGACTCAAGGCTTTCTAATGCTTGTTGGATATATTTACTACCCGGGTGGGTCTGTGCTTCCGATAAAAGAATGCTATTACCAATGACATTCGCACCGCTTTTAGCAAGTTTCTCTATTATCTCCGCCTGAAGTGAACGCGGCCATGGCCAGCGCCCCAGATTATCTATACTTTGATCATCAATAGCGATAACAGCAATATTTTGTTGGGGTTCACGGGCAATCTGATTCATTGCAAAGTCATAATTTGCAAATTCTAATTTTTCAATGAGCGAGCTATTTATCAAGAAAATAAATATAACCGTGAGAATAAACCCGACGAACCAGTCTTTTTTCCAGAAATTCCCCATAACCCCTAATTCTTATTTTGATTCATATAGATAGCGTCTTAATTAAAACGCATAGTTTAATTATACGCAATAAAGAAACGTATAAAACTCAATTAATAGCTAGGTTATTGATGCCACTCTTCTTTTTATGTTCAGAGAGAATGATCTCAACACGAATTTCTTGTTGATAGTAGGAAACATCTAGTTTGACATTAATAACATCAACGCATTTTTTCATGCTTTTAAGTTCACAACGAGTCTATGGTCACAGTAACGTCCACTATCATGAATGATGATCACGTCCTGATTATTATTTCTCTATTCAAATATTAGATGTCCTTTAGACTAATACAATATATAGCGGGAAAATTACTTGTATGTTTATGATAATCAACATGTTACTGTCTTATTCGCCGACAAACACATAGAACTCTATCTAACAACGTAATAGTTAATACAGTGGCGTATCATAAACTCATACAAGGCCTATTTAGCAAACCCTTATTGTATGGTTTGATATTTGTATGTACCACACCTCACGCAGAAGATATCCCTAGCGTCAGTTTTTCTGTTACTGAATTCAACATCACTGGCGAAAACCCCATTTCGACAGAAAAAACAAAGCAAACACTCTCTCCATTTTTAGGTGAACATCAAGGTTTAGATGGATTGCTGGAAGCTGCTACAGAACTCGAAGCAGTCATTTTAAACGCCGGGTTTTCATTTAATCGCGTTATTCTGCCACCCCAAACATTAGCAGCGGGGATTGTTAAACTCGAAATTGTACAAATAAAATTGGCCAATATTGAAGTAGAAGGCAATGAATATTTTTCCGATAACAATATCATTCGATCAATTCCTGCATTAATTATCGGCACTGTTCCAGACACACCGTTACTAGCAAAGCAATTGATTGTTGCCAATAACCATCCCTCCAAACGCGTTACCATCAGGATGAAACAAAGCAAGGTACCTGAAAGCGTCGATACCGTGCTTGCTGTGCAAGATCAACGTCCTTGGCAAATATTCAGTGTGCTAAATAATATTGGCACAACTGAGACAGGTCGCATGAGACTTTCAGCGGGTGGTCAACATAACAATCTATTAGGTTTTGATGACAGTCTTACTGCGAGCTATACCACATCCCCTGGTCATACCAGTGATGTAAAACAATGGGGGTTCAATTATCGCATTCCTGTTTATAAGTTCTCGGGAGCCTTTAATTTCTTTTATTCTCGTTCTGATGTCGACAGTGGCACGATAGAAAGTGTGTTTGATGTAAGCGGTGCGGGTAAATTTCTAGGTGGAAGTTATACCCACACTTTTCTTAATCGAAAAAATTATAGACATCGAATGAGTGTGGGAGTCAATGATAAGTTATTTAAAAACGATATAGATTTTTTCGGCGCTCCTATAGGTGTTGATGTCAGAAGTCGCCCGATAACATTTTCTTACTTCGGTGAAGTCCAAATGGAGAAGTCACAACTACGTTTCAATATTAGTCACGTTAGAAATTTAAACGGAGGAAGTGAGAATACTAAAGCACGTTATGCGGCTTCTCGGTTCAAAGCTGAACAAGATTGGGACGTCATCAAGTACAGCACCACCTACAGTCATAGCTTACAGAAACAGTGGTTGCTGAGGTTGGCTTTGTCTGGTCAATGGAGTAATGAACCGCTAATTAGTGGTGAACAGTTTGGTATTGGTGGTGTTTATTCTGTTCGTGGTTTTGAAGAAAGAGCGTTGAGTGGTGATAGAGGTAATCAGGCGACGGTTGAGTTTTCGCGACCATTATACGATAACAAACTACAATTAAGAGTGTTTACAGATTTAGGTCATGTCAAAGTGATAAAACCAACCGTCGGACAAATAGATAGTCAAACTTTGGTGAGTGCCGGTGCGGGGCTGACCTGGCGCTGGAAAGATAATCTAAATATTTCGATTGATTATGCACATGAATTAAATGATGGCCGAACCGCGGATGTTGGCGGCACAAAAACCCATGCGAGTATTTTCTTACGATATTAAGTCATGATGAATCTACAACCACATATATCATTCTTTACGTGTTTCTGCCTACTAATGCCCTCGTTTGTCTTTGCAAATGTTGCACAAGAAGAAATCGGTGAAGTTGTTTTTGCCAGAGGCGCCGTCTCTGCTAAATCACATGCCGGTGAAATTCGTGTGTTGGGCAAACAGGCATCGATCTTTAAAGGAGATGTGATCACGACCGGACTCAAAAGCTTTAGTGTCATTAAAATGATCGACAGTAGTCGAATATCAGTAAGACCCGACACGGTATTTTCATTTAAAGATTATTCAATGAAGCAAGATGAAGAAAGTGCGGTGATGCAGTTATTCAAGGGTGGCTTAAGAGCTATTTCCGGATTGATTAGTAAGCGAAAGCCTGAGGCTTTTAAATTAGACACGGCAGTTGCAACGATTGGTATCCGAGGTACAGATTTTGATGTGCGACTTTGTGAACTAGATTGTGCAATCGATGAACAAAATAATAAGCAGAAAGAGAAAAAAACAGTTATTGCAAAAATCGTCTTACTCAGAGGCGAGGTAAAAGCGATCCAAAAAAATAATACAGAACGTAAGCTCAAGTTGGGTTCGTCAATATATGAAGGCGATACTTTAATAACTGAGACAAAATCTTATGCGATTATCGTCTTTAACGATAAAAGTAGAATGACATTGAAGGCAAAGACAGAAATCAAAATAGAAAAACACCGTTTCATCTCTCCCGAATCGAATGATAACAGTGCCGTTTATAATTTAATAAAAGGTGGTATCCGTGCCTTAACCGGTCTCATCACTAAAGTTAACAAGGATAACTATAAGCTACAGACTGCCACTGCAACCATTGGTATCCGTGGTACCGGTTATGACATGGTCTGGTTGGGTCCTTGTACTGGCGGGGCGACAAGCTGTGGTCTAACGGGATCAGTTTGGTTGGGTGCAATCTATGCAAAGAATGACGCCGGTGAATTTGATTTATTAGAAAACCAGTCATTTGTCATACGTTTAATAGATACGCCTGCATCAATTATCGAAACACCGCCTATACTAAATATACCGCGTCCAGATGAAGTCGATGTTAATTTTGATGAGCTTTTTAATGACGAAGTTGAAGATGTGCCATCAGGACTCTATGCCAATACCCGTGAAGGTATTGTTTATATGGAGCGGGATGGAGAGATCATTGAAATGAGACCGGGTGAAGGCGGTTTTGTCTCAACTGATGGCAGTACCATTGTTAAATTGGAACGCCCACGGAATTTCCAAACGAATGATCCTTATTTACAAACGATCAACGAAGAATTTGAAACATTGTATGAATTGCTTGATGACAGTGCCATTGAGCAAAATGACTTTGAGTGCACCGTGCAATAGATAATGATGATGAAAAAAATAAATCATAATCTGACTTTTGGAATACTACTTGGTTTAATTAGTAGTCAAGCTGCCTATGCTAACCCCAATGGTGCCCAGGTTGTGAATGGTCAGGTCAACATTGCACATCCTGATCCCAACACCTTAGCAATAACCAACTCCAACGGCGCCATTATTAATTGGCAACAGTTTTCTATTCAACAAAATGAAATCACAAAATTTATTCAATCCGGTGCAACAAGCGCGATTTTAAATCGAGTCGTTGGTCAAGATCCTTCAGCAATCCTCGGTCAACTGTTATCCAATGGTCGTGTCTTTTTAATTAATCCAAACGGCATTGTGTTTGGCCCAAACTCAATTGTTGATACTGCGGGTTTGATTGCCTCCACCCTGAACATGACCGATGAAGATTTCATCAATCAAAACCTGAAATTTCAGGGGGAAAATGCAGCGGATATCAGTAGTCAGGGTTACATAAAAGCCGGTGCTAATGGTGATGTGTTTCTAATAGCCCCCAATATTGAAAACAGCGGCATTATTGAAACAGACGGCGGTCAGATTATTTTAGCAGCTGGTGAGAGTGTCATCATCGCCAGTCTCGACTCTGATGATATTGTGTTTGATGTGCAGGCACCGGACAACGAAGTGGTGAATCTCGGTGAAATGATTACTAATGGAGGTGCCGCAAAAATGTTTGCCGGCACGATTAAACATGAAGGTTCAATCAATGCAAACAGTATCTCAGTTGATGAAAATGGAAACGTACAACTCTTTGCTCAAGCCGATATAGAAATTACAAACGATGCAACGATCACTGCTAATGGAACAAATGGTGGTGAGATCAAAATAGAAAGTGAAGAAGGAACAGTTTGGAATTCCGGCACGATTGAAGCCATCGGCACTGAACAACAAGGAGGTCATGTCGAAGTCTTGGGTGAGCGTGTTGCCTTGCTCGATGAGGCAAGCATAGATGCCTCCGGTGAAACCGATGGCGGTGAAATTTTTGTTGGTGGTGATTATCAAGGTAAGAATGATGACGTTAAAAATGCCAAACAAACTTATGTTGGTGAAAACACATCAATCAAAGCTGATGCGGCAACAAACGGTGATGGTGGCAAGGTCATTGTCTGGGCCGATGAAACAACACAAGCTTATGGAGTGATCACAGCAAGAGGTGGAAGTGAATCCGGTGATGGTGGTTTTGTTGAAACTTCAGGCAAGGTTTATCTTGATGTGTCAGGCTCGTCTGTGGATGCTAGTGCTGTCAATGGTGAACGTGGTATGTGGCTTCTGGATCCGAATAATATCGAAATTGTTGCCGGTGGCGGTAATGTCAACATCAATGCCGCTACGCCGTTTGTATCTACAAACGATACCGCACAACTTGGCGTAACATTAATCACAAGTGCGCTTAATACAGGTACAGACGTTACCGTCACTACCAGCACTGGTGGAACCAATGGGCAAGCAGGGGATATCACCGTTACCGCAGCTATCGC
Organism: Thiotrichaceae bacterium UBA973; assembly: GCA_002292815.1. Lineage (GTDB taxonomy): Bacteria > Pseudomonadota > Gammaproteobacteria > Eutrophobiales > Eutrophobiaceae > UBA7359. Next base: position 150,280 of record DBBX01000028.1, read on the forward strand.
CAAAACAGCAGGTACTGATGCAACACTGACATTAAATGCCGATAACGATATAAATATTAACGCGAGCATTACATCAACAACTGGTCAGTTAAACCTTGTGTTAGATGCTGCACGGACAACAGGGACTGGTGTTATTAATCTTGGTGATGGTGTTGTTTTGGATACCAATACCGGCGGAACAATAACTGCGACAAGTGAAGCTGTAAAAATTGCTACTGCTACAACGGCAACAATTAATTCAAACTCGACATTCGGTAGTCTGACGCTAGCAGGCTCGGGCAGCACACTGAATGGCACAGGAGATGTCACGGTGTCTGGGCTTACCAGTTGGAGCTTTGGTGGAACGATTGGCGGTACCGGTACGTTGTTTGCTAATGGTGGTCTTAATCTTACTAGTTCAGGTCAGGCCTTTGTCGTAGGCCGTAGAATAGAGGTGAACGGTGGTGCTTGGTCATCGACGGGTGCTACAACATTCAGCAGTACTGGTAAGTTTGTAAACAAAACCGGTAAGTTACTAACGGTGAATAGTACTGGGCCTGATATGACGATGGGTATTGAGTTAGAAAACTTGGGGACACTAACGAAAACGGGAGCGGGTAATCTAGTTATTAATTCTGTATTAACTACCAGCGGCGACGTGAATGTAGATGCAGGAACTCTTGATGTTAATTCGACCACGTTTAATTGGAATGGTGGTGCACTACAAGGTGCTGGGACATTGGATATCGTTGGCGTTACTACTTTCAGTATTGGTGGTTCAGCAACAAAGACACTAGGAAGCTTTACATTGGCGCCTGAAACGTTAACCGTCGGCGGTACCGGGATACTTGATATCAACGGTGGGACGATGAATGTTGCTGGATTAACAACAATTAATTCTGGTGCCACATTAAAAGTTTCTACCGCCACGTTTAATCCATCGGGAACTCTCAATAATAATGGTCTGCTTGATCTTAGAGCGGGAACGTTGTCATTGGGTGCAGGTGGTACACATACCGGTGACTTTAATACTGCTACAGGAACGGTGCTTCAATTTACTGGCGGTACGCATATTATGGATAGTGGCTCGGATACCTCTGGCCCTGGTGATATTGCGTTTACTGGCGGGACTTCAACATACAGTACGGGTTCAACGTACACAGTAAGTGGTGATACGGGAATTAATGGTGGTGATGCCATATTTAATATCAATGCAGTAACGAATTCCTTAACCCATGGCTCGGGTTCTTTTGGTGGCGGTAGTACAGGTAATATCACAACATCAACTTGGATGCCGACCAGTGGTGTCACATTGAATGATATCGATTTGATTCTTGCAGCTAATGGCACTAATACGTTAACAGGTATTAATGTTAACTCTGCAGGTACTGCAACTGTTACTAATCAGGGTTCGTTGACCGTAAACGGCAGTACTATTGGATCTAACTTTACCAACACCGGGATATTTATCGTTAACGGTTCGTTAAATAACTTATCAGGTACAGCGACACAGTCTGCCGGAAATTTTATTTTAGGTGCGGGGTCTGATATTACAACTGCGAACTTAAACGTTGTTGGTGGAACCTTAACGGGCACGGGTACGATTAATGGTAATGTGAATAATTCTGGCGGAATACTCGCAGCAGGCAGTTCACCGGGGACGTTAATTATTGGAGGTAATTATATTCAAGGTGCAGGTGCTACATTCCAGGCAGAACTAGCGGGTACTGCCTTGGCCGGGACTGACTATGATTTGTTGTCTGTCGGTGGCACAACCTCATTAGCCGGGACACTAGACATTCAATTGTTTGGTGGGTATGCAGGTGCCATTGGTGATCAGTTTGATATTATTCAATCCGGAGGTGCGATCGCGGGTGATTTTGCTGCAGTCAATGTGCCGACCTCATATACTTTTTCCAGCACACCGAATACCCCGGCTGCCGGGGCATACCAACTTGCTATCTTGAGTGACCCGTTTGTGACACCACCACCTTCAACACCACCACCATCAACACCACCTGCTTCCACAATTGGGGAAATTGAGAGTACCGACGAGATTATTGTGCTTGAAGATTTTCAAGAACAACTTAGTGTTACTTTCGTTGAACCGGATGCAGACAGCGAGGACGAAGAAAAACGCGAGCTTGCTTGCCGGTAGTTTTTAATTCTGCGGTTTCCAATTTATCTCTATAGCCGTTGCCTCACCCAATACCACTTGTTTTAACTTTCTTGGCTGCTCTGTGTTGTTCTCATTGATGGCAATTCGACCTGCCATAATCTCTGCTTTCTTTTGTGGGAAGATAGGGTCCTGTTCAGGATCTGCATAACCTATAGGGTAGAGTGGCTGGTTGCTAGATGGATCATATTTATCAATGGCGCCGACGGTATGTAATAACTCATGCGCAATGATGACATGATTTTCTTTTTTCATGTTCTTGTCGGCAAAAGCATTAACCACACCGATTAAACCTTTTTGTAATCCTAATGAGTGTGCAACAGTTGGCGTCTTAGCTGGATCAAAATAAAGCACAAATATTTGCACATCTTGCGGATACGGGTAATTATCATTTTGCCATGCCCAGTAACGTAGCTTCAGACTCCACAGCATAATTGACAGGGTTGAAGCGTTACGCGCTGGCAAGGGTGGTTTGGATTTTAATTCTCCCGCAAATGAGACATCGGCAGGCTTTTTTAAGGGTAACTTATAGACCTTGGCCTCTCTCTCAAAAAATTCCTCTATATCACTAAAGTCACTTTTTTGTATTTCATCAATATAGTTTTGACTTACAGCAGTACCATCGCCATTGATTGCATAGACAATAACATTGAGTGGCTCGTCCCAATCAGTGCTTCTTGCTTTGGCTAACCAGCCAGCCACAGCAACCATCAACAAGACATATAAGAGTATTAATATTCTTATATTCTTAAACATGCCACTGGCCATTTATTACATCCTTGTACGCGCTTATTTTAGATAGTCATTCATCAACAAATTAACACTATAACGCACACCAAATCCAATTGTGTCTGTTGGTATATGAGCCAAGCCACCTTTCTTGTTACTACTGGAGAGATCCATATGTACCCATGGCGTGTCATGTTTTACAAACCTTTGCAGGAATCGAGATGCCAATATATGGTCTACGCCACTTTCCTGTGAACATTGTTTTACATCGGCAATATCACTTTTGATCATGTCGTCAAAATCTTCATCTAATGGAAATGGCCAAACACGCTCCCCTGAATCTTCACCGGCTTTAATCAAATCGGCATGCCATTCTTTTTTATTGGTAAACACACCACTATAAGACGTGCCTATCGAATACATACACGCACCCGTCAAGGTTGCATAATCCAAGATCAACGATGGTTTCTCTTTAGATGCTAAAGCCAAGGTATCGGATAGCACCATGCGACCTTCGGCATCGGTATGTATGATCTCGATTGTTGTACCATCAGAGGCAGTGATAACATCATTAGGTATATATGCCTTGGGGCCAATATGGTTCATTGCCAAGGCCATCCAACATTCAACCGGACGATTAAAATTCATTTTCGTTAACGCCAAAAAAGTACCTAAAGCAACCGCACTGCCCTGCATGTCTTCATGCATACCATACATATAATTGGCAGGTTTTAAATTTACACCGCCGGTGTCATAACAAATGCCTTTACCTACTAGAAAAACTTTTTTGCCTTTCGTTGTTGTCTTTGGCGTATAGCGCAGACGAACAATACCGGAATCTGCTTTTGGGCTACCTTGTGATACCGCTAAAAATGCACCCGCCTTTTTCTTCTTTAATATCGCTTCATCATAAAATTCGAGTTTCCATTTATTCTCACGCGCTAATTCTCTTACTTTTTTCAGGTACTCTGTTGGTGTTAATTTATTCGGGGGTAAAATACTGAGACTACGCGTCAAAGCATTCCCCTCTGCAATCGCAAAGCTTTGTTTAAAACCATGATTCGCTCGCACACCAAACAATGATAATTTTGCCAGTCGTGATGCCGTTTTCTTTTCACTCTTAAATTTTGGCATTTCAGCTGCAGCAGCTAATGCAGCAGAGATTAATGCCTCTGCAATGCGTTCCGACTCTACTTTATTAAAGCCAGAAACAAGCAAACCTAGTTGAGTTGGGTTAATAGATGAATGTGCAGCCACGAGTTTTCTTGCTAGCGTTAATAATTCAAAGCTACTGATCTTTGCCTCTATTGCCGCATAACTGACATGGCTTGAATTCTTATTCGGTAAATCAATAATGACTGGAGCAGTGTCCGCCTTCTTCAGGTCGAGCTCTTGTCGGCGCTTCAATAATTTTTCCTGATATGGAAAGGCTGACGATTTAATTACCTTTTCCATAGGATGGGCAAAGATCATCAACCAGTTACTGATAGCATCAATATTCCTTTCGGTAGGCGGTAATTCTTTTTGTTGTAATGTAATACTCATTTTGTTCACGGTTCCTTACTCTGGATTGTTTTATGCGCAATGATAGAGAACTTTGCGCAATGACACGAGGAAAACACTTTGAATAACTTTGTACACCATCTGAATCTAGATTAATGCCTAATGGTTCATAATAAATCTTTAATAAAATCTAGGTTCTGGTTTCAGCAGCACTTTGGTATCCATAATGGGTAGTTATATATCTGTTACGCAATCAAGGGGGTTAAAACAGTGCTCTGAATATTAAGCGTCGTTATTCTATAAAAGACTGATTGTCGACAATACTTATTGAAATTACCATATTTTGTTGATAATTTTATTATATAATTATTTATTGTCGACAATATAGATTGTGATTTTGGTATATGATTCTAAAAGATTAGAAAAACAGTGATTCCAATAATGCGTCAAAATAATAGAATCTAAACCAAATATAAAATTATAGTTAAGCTGTTGTACCACTAATTTGTCGATGAGTGGGCTATTATAAAAAGTATAAAAGGGACACATATTAATATGTCTGATCAAGAACACGATATCGATCCTCATGAAACGACTGAATGGCTTGAAGCATTAGAAGCTGTTCTGAAAATAGAAGGTGCCGAACGCGCGCATTACCTGCTGGAAAAGTTAATCGACAAGGCAAGAAGCGAAGGAGCCGATATTCCCTTCAGCGCCAATACAGATTACGTCAACACCCTCCCTGTCTTCAAACAGGCCAAGTATCCCGGTGACACGACTATTGAGCATAAGATCAGGTCTTACGTGCGCTGGAACGCAATGGTTATGGTTCTTAGAGCAAATATAGATACGAATGTCGGTGGGCATATTGCCAGCTATGCTTCTGCTGCAACTCTCTATGATGTCGGCTACAACCATTTCTGGCACGCCCCTTCAGAGGAGCATGATGGTGACCTTATCTATGTTCAAGGACATTCATCACCGGGTGTCTATGCCCGGGCTTTTATGTTGGGTCGCTTGTCACAAGAGCAAATGAACAACTTTCGGCAAGAAGTTGATGGTGGTGGTCTACCTTCGTATCCACATCCCTGGTTGATGCCAGACTTTTGGCAATTTCCAACTGTGTCAATGGGTCTGGGGCCAATCATGGCCATCTATCAGGCGCGTTTCATGAAATATTTACAAGATCGCGAAATTCGAAATACCGATGGACGTAAAGTTTGGTTGTTTATGGGCGACGGCGAATCCGATGAACCAGAATCACTTGGTGCAATCGGCATGGCTGGACGCGAAAAACTCGACAACCTGGTATTTGTGATCAACTGCAATCTGCAAAGGTTGGATGGACCTGTCCGTGGTAACGGTAAAATTATTCAGGAACTTGAATCCAACTTTCGTGGTGCGGGCTGGAACGTGATTAAAGTAATCTGGGGCACCCGATGGGATTCCTTATTACAAAAGGATCATAACGGCGCATTAAAAAAACGCATGGCCGCGTGTGTTGATGGCGATTACCAAACCTATAAAGCTAAAGACGGTGCTTATGTCCGTGAACACTTCTTTAATACGCCAGAATTAAAAGAGATGGTCGCTGATTGGTCGGACAGAGACATCTGGGAATTGAATCGCGGTGGCCATGATCCTGCTAAAATTTATGCCGCATTCCACGCCGCTGTAAATCATAAAGGCCAGCCAACCGTAATATTACCCAAGACCGTTAAAGGTTACGGTATGGGTGAATCCGGTGAGGCACAGAATATTACCCATCAGCAAAAGAAGATGAGCCTTGATTCACTCAAGATATTTCGCGATCGTTTTGAACTGCCTATAGATGACGACAATATAGAAAGCCTCCCTTATCTTACTTTTGAAGAAGGTTCAAAAGAACTCGAATACATGCAACAACGTCGTGAAGATCTCGGCGGTTATTTACCCGCGCGGAGACAGAAATCAAGCCCGCTTATCGTACCTGAACTTAATACTTTCGACTCTTTATTAAAGGCAACAGCAGAAGGTCGAGAAATATCAACGACGATGGCCTTTGTCAGAATATTAAATATTCTGGTCAAAGATAAGAACCTTGGCAATCGCGTTGTGCCGATAGTACCTGATGAATCACGCACTTTTGGTATGGAAGGCATGTTTCGACAATTAGGAATATGGAATCAACTGGGGCAACTCTACACACCACAAGATTCTGACCAACTCATGTTTTACAAAGAAGATAAACATGGTCAGGTATTGCAAGAAGGCATTAACGAAGCCGGCGGTATGTGTGACTGGATTGCGGCAGGCACATCTTATTCGACTAATAACGAACCGATGATTCCATTTTATATCCTCTACTCCATGTTTGGCTTTCAGCGCATCGGAGATCTTGCCTGGGCAGCCGCTGATCAACGTACCCGCGGTTTTCTATTAGGTGGCACAGCAGGTCGTACAACTTTGAATGGTGAAGGTCTGCAGCACGAAGATGGGCATAGCCAACTCTGGTCCACAGTGGTGCCAAATTGTATTTCATATGATCCTAGTTTTTCTTTTGAACTGGCCGTCATTATGCAAGACGGCTTACGTAGGATGTATGTCGAGCAGGAAGATATCTATTACTACATCACGGTAATGAATGAAAATTATGCGCATCCTGAAATGCCAAAAGGTGCGGAAAAAGACATCATTAAAGGGATGTATTCATTTAGTAAAGGTGCGAAAAATAAAAAACCACGGGTCCAATTATTAGGTTCAGGCACGATATTTAATGAGGTCATTGCTGCCGCCAAGATGCTTAAGGATGACTGGGGAGTTGAGTCTGACATATGGGGTTGCCCAAGTTTTACTGAACTCGCTCGCGATGGTCAAACATGTGAACGTTGGAACCGACTACACCCTGAATCGAAGAAAAAAGTGTCTCACATTGAAAAATGCTTGAGTAAGAGCACAGGTCCATTGATTGCTGCCACAGATTACGTTCGTCTCTTTGCTGAACAGATCAGACCATACCTGCCTACACAAAAAAACTATACAGTTTTAGGCACCGATGGTTTTGGTCGTTCTGATACTCGCGAACAACTACGTAAACATTTTGAAGTGAATCGATATCATGTTGTCGTCGCTGCTCTGGATGGACTTTGTAGTACTGACACAATAGACAGTAGCAAGGTGTCAGAAGCCATAAAGAAATATGGCATTGATAATGAAAGTCCTGCGCCATGGACAATTTAATTAACCTTAAATCAATACGCATACGACAGGATTTTAATTAATGAGTGACATTATTGAAGTGAAAGTCCCTGACATTGGTGACTTTGATGCAGTTGAAGTAATAGAAGTGCTGGTTCAAGCAGGCGATACTATTACTGAAGAACAAGCACTAATTACACTGGAAAGTGATAAAGCGAGTATGGAAATCCCATCAACGCATGCAGGGACTATAAAAGAAGTGTTTGTAAATGTTGGTGACAACATCGCGCAAGGCGCGAACATTCTTAGCTTATCGGTTAGTGCTGACGCTGAAACTAAAACAGAAACGCCTCCTGAGGCTAAAGCAAAAGAGACAACAAAAACACCTCCGCCACCTGTGGAGACACCTGAAGTTAAACAGCAACCGGCTCCAGTCTCACCAGCACCAACAAAAGAGAATACTTCTGAAACACAGGCAAAAGGTCATATACATGCAAGCCCATCAGTACGTCGTTTTGCCAGAGAGCTCGGTGTAGATGTTTCAAAGATAACCAAGGCGAGCGGACCGAAGCATCGCATTCTGAAAGAAGATGTGAAGCAATTTGTTAAACAAGCATTGTCGAGTACCAGCGCAAAAAGTGGTTCCGGCATTCCGGCAATCCCCACCGTAGACTTTAGCAAGTTTGGTGAAATCGAAGAACGTCCATTAGGTCGAATTAAGAAACTTACCGCAATACACCTGACACGGTCATGGTTGAATGTGCCTATGGTGACTCATCATGATGTTGCGGATGTAACCGAGATGGAAAACTTCAGACAATCATTAAAAGCAGAAGCAGAAAAAAGAGGCGTCAAAGTCACCTTTTTGGCATTTATAATGAAAGCTTTAGTGGCCGCCTTAAAAATATATCCTGAGTTTAATGCTTCACTTTCCAGTGATGGCAGCTCACTTATTTTGAAGAAGTACTTTCATATTGGTATTGCAGTGGATACACCGAATGGATTGGTTGTGCCTGTGTTCAGAGATGTCGATGAAAAAAATATTTTTGACCTAGCAGAAGAAATGGCCGTAGTCAGTAGTAAAGCAAGAGAAGGCAAATTGAGCCCGAAAGAAATGCAAGGTGCGTGTATGACTATTTCAAGCCTGGGCGGCATCGGCGGCACAGCATTCACGCCGATTGTAAATGCACCGGAAGTGGCAATATTGGGTGTCACTCGTTCTGATATGCAACCCAAGTGGAATGGCAAAGAATTTGAGCCACGTTTAATGTTGCCTTTGGACCTGACCTACGATCATCGCGTCATTGACGGCGCCGCTGCAGCAAAATTTATGGCTACCTTATCAGGCTTCCTACACGACATTCGTCACATACTACTTTAGATTTTATTCTGGATATTTAACACATTGATTAAAGAAATTAAGTTACCTGATATTGGCGATTTTGACGCTGTCGAGATAATCGAGATACTCGTTTCACCTGGCGACACTGTTGAGAAAGAACAGTCATTACTTACATTGGAAAGTGACAAGGCATCAATGGAGATCCCCGCAGAAGAAGCCGGTGTGATTAAAGAAGTATCTGTCAGTGTTGGTCAAAAAATATCACAAGGCGAAGTACTTTTTAAAATTGATGCTGCTGGAACTGCAACGCCCACTGAAGACAAGCCAAAACAAGAAAAACCACCAGAACCCAAACCTGAACCAAAAGCAGCGGCTAAGCCTGACGTTGATAAAGGCGATACACATGCCGAGGTGCTTGTACTTGGCGCTGGCCCTGGCGGTTATACGGCAGCATTTCGCGCATCTGATCTAGGTAAGAAGACTATTCTAATAGAACGCTATTCTTCCTTAGGTGGTGTTTGTTTAAATGTAGGCTGTATCCCTTCCAAGGCGCTACTGCATGTCGGCAAAGTGATTTCTGAAGTTGAAGAGTTAAAAGAACACGGTATTGATCTGGGTAGTCGAAAACCAGATTCCAAGCCTGTACGTAACTGGACTGAATCGATCATAAACAAACTTACCTCTGGCTTAGGCGCCATGGCGAAACAACGCAAAGTCGAAGTGATGCAAGGCTATGGCAAGTTTATTTCTCCTAATGCGATAGAAATTGAAAATAATGGTGTGACCAAAACGATTACGTTTGATTCTGCAATCATTGCTGCTGGCTCACAAGCAACCAAGATACCTACCCTGCCCGATGATCCGCGCATCATGGATTCAACCGATGCCTTGTTGCTAGAAAATATACCTAAACGCATGCTGGTCATTGGTGGCGGCATAATCGGTTTAGAGATGGCCACTGTCTATGCATCACTAGGTTGCAAGATAACTATTGTTGAGATGCTCGACTCGCTGATTGCCGGTTGCGATAAAGACATCGTCCGTCCATTACAGAGAAGAATCAAAGGCCTTTACGAAAACATTTATTTAAAAACTGCAGTGACATCGGTTATCGCCAATAAGGCTCATCTGGAAGTTTGCTTTGAGGGTAAAGTTGCACCTGAAAATGATAAGTTCGATGCCATATTAGTGGCAGTCGGCCGTCAACCGAATGGCAAGAAGATAGGCGCAGAAAACGCAGGCGTGAACGTCGACGAACGCGGTTTCATTGCAGTCGATGATCAACAACGGACTAATGTAAATAACATCTTTGCCATCGGCGATATTGTTGGCCAACCTATGCTCGCGCATAAAGCAACACATGAAGGCAAGATTGCCGCTGAAACTATTGCCGGACATAAGGTCGGCTTTGATAATCGTGTCATTCCGTCCGTTGCCTATACTGATCCTGAAATCGCCTGGGTCGGTTTGTCTGAAACAGAGGCAAAGGCAAAAGGTATTGACTATGGCAAAGGCGTATTTCCCTGGGCAGCCAGCGGTCGCTCGTTAGCTCTTGGCAGGGATGAAGGCATGACAAAATTGTTATTCGCTAAAGATTCTAAACGAATTATTGGTGCAGCTATTGTTGGTCCAAATGCAGGTGACCTAATTGCTGAATGTGCATTGGCCATTGAGATGGGCAGTGATGCTGAAGATATCGGTTTAACAATACATCCTCACCCCACCCTATCAGAAACTGTCGGCATGGCTGCTGAAGTCTTTGAAGGTACAATTACTGATCTTTATATTCCTAAACGTTAATTATTTGTTCACCATTTTATATGAAGCATCTCAACTATACTGAGCTTGGTCAGGGTCGTCCGATAATTATATTACATGGTCTATTTGGTTCAGCACGCAACTGGCAAGGAATTGCCCGTTCATTAGCGGACAGCCATCATGTTATAACCCCTGACCTTCGCAACCATGGTCAGTCACCGCATACGCAGAGCATGTCTTATATGGAAATGGCCGATGATGTCATCGCGATCGCTGATAAACTCAAACTAAATGACGTCATTATTCTTGGTCACAGCATGGGTGGCAAAGTTGCGATGACGGCTGCATTATCCAATCCCGAACGATTTTCTGCTTTGGCAGTTATTGATATTGCACCGGTCAGTTATGAGCATGATTTTGATGAATTAATTACAGCAATGCATGCGTTAAAATTGGACTCATTAAAAAATCGTACTCAGGCTGAAGAAGCCTTAGGTAAAGTCATAGATGATATCGGTGTCATTCAACTGCTTTTGCAAAACCTCGTGCGGTCTGGCGATGGTTTTAAATGGCGTATCAATCTGGATGGCATTATGGCCAATCTGACTCTGATTGGACAATTTCCAGATTCCTTAAATAATAACGCATGTCGCTTGCCGTCTCTTTTTCTCGGTGGCGCTGAATCAGATTATCTGCGCAACATCCACAATACTGCCATTTACAATTATTTCCCCGCAGCAGAAATCACCATGATTAATGGTGCTGGGCACTGGCCGCATGCCGAAAAACCCAATGAATTCCTGAAACACATAAAAACCTTTATCAATTTCGTCTAAGTATTGATAGTTCTGAGCTAAACGCTAGAATGAGCGCCTTTCCAACATTGAATAAAGACAATGAGCACTAAAAAAATTAATAAAGTTGTTTTGGCCTATTCTGGCGGCCTCGACACATCCGTGATTCTTACCTGGTTGAAGGATAACTACGATTGTGAGGTAGTGACCTTTACTGCCGACATTGGACAGGGAGAAGAGCTTGAACCAGCTCGTGCTAAGGCAGAGCAAATGGGCGTAAAGGAAATCTTCATCGAAGATTTAACAGAAGAATTTGTCCGTGACTATGTCTTCCCCATGTTTAGAGCAAACACCATATATGAGGGCGAGTACTTATTAGGTACCTCTATTGCCCGACCACTCATTGCAAAACGCCTGGTTGAAATTGCAAATGAAACTGGTGCCGATGCAATTTCTCATGGCGCAACCGGTAAAGGCAATGATCAAGTCCGCTTCGAATTAGGCGCGTATGCATTAAAACCGGATGTGCATGTTATTGCACCATGGCGTGAGTGGGATTTGAATTCGCGAGAGAAATTACTGGCCTATGCCGAACAGAAAGGCATTCCCATTGAAGCCAAACGAGTAGGCGCTTCACCTTATTCAATGGATGCTAATTTGTTACATATATCTTATGAAGGTGGAGAACTTGAAGATCCCTGGTGTGAGCCAGAAGAATCAATGTGGAAATGGACCGTCTCCCCTGAAAAAGCACCCGATACAGCAGAATCGATTGAGTTGGAATTTAAACAAGGAGATCCTGTTGCATTAAACGGTAAAACATTATCACCCGCGAAACTACTTGCCAGCTTGAATGAACTCGGCGGCAAACATGGTATAGGCCGTGATGATATTGTGGAAAATCGTTATGTTGGAATGAAATCACGTGGCTGTTATGAAACGCCTGGAGGCACAATTCTACTTAAGGCGCATCGGGCAATGGAATCTTTAACACTGGATCGTGAGGTTACTCACCTTAAGGATGAATTAATGCCTCGCTATGCAAAACTAATTTATAACGGTTATTGGTGGAGTCCTGAAAGAACAGCATTACAAACCTTGATTGATGAAACACAAAAAACGGTTAACGGTATTGTTCGTTTAAAGCTTTTTAAAGGCGGTGTTTCTGTTACAGGTAGAAAGTCTGAATCAGATAGCCTGTTTGACGAATCAATTGCGACTTTTGAAGATGATGCCGGCGCATATAATCAGAAAGATGCTGAAGGTTTTATCAAATTAAATGCCCTCCGTTTGAAGATACAAGCCAGAAAAAAATAACAAAAGGCGCTGTAAAGCGCCTTTTTTTGTTATCCATTTGAGATATTTCTGTTTTTATGTGAATCAAATCACATGTTTATCGAGCTTATCTACAGCTCTGTGATCAGTATCACAACCCTCTTGTCTTACATCAACTATATTCTATACCCATAAACTAAGGCGACTAAAGTCACGCTTTTACAATGAGATTTTATATAAAGGAACGACATAGTGGAAACCGCAAGCATCATCAATGAGAACATAAACTCACAGAATTCGAGCAATACTCTGGAAATTGATCATCTTGAAGAACCCGTCAAGCACTCGCTCAAAAACAATAATCAAGCTTTATATTATCTATACCAACAGGCACCTGTCGGTATTATATTAAACATCGTCTCTGCTTTACTAGTGACATGGTTTATTTTACCCACCACACCAGATTACCTTTATATCCCATGGTTAGCTTTTATTGTTCTTACTGCTTTTACACATACTCTAATAATCAAAGAGTTCGTAAATCAGAAAACGTCGGTTCAAATTAATAATCAATGGGCTGTTTATCAAACATTGATGGTTGCTATATCTGCATTGACGTTTAGTGTCGGTTATCTATTGTTTTTACCTTTAGCGAGTTTCTTTGTTCAAGTAATCCTATTATTAATATTGGCAATTCTTTCTATAGCTTATCTGCCATTATTATCTGTTTTTTTACCTTCCTATATAATCTATATTTCTACATTTATTTTTCCAATGATTTTCTGGATATACAGCATACCTCCAGAGGAGGCTTATCCGACAGCAGCTTTACTAGCTGTTACATACTGCATATTAGTGCTTGCTGCTAATTATTATTCCAAATCTTTACTAAATGCATTTTATCTTGCCGGTGAAGTCGATGGTCAGGTGAAAAATCTAGAAGACATTATAGAAAAAACAAAGAACCTGAATCTTCACCTTTATAAAGACAATCATGAATATATTAGAAAAAATGAAGTTGTCTGCCATCAAAAACAACAAGCTGAAATAACATTACAATCAATAGGTGAAGGTGTTATTTCAACTGATCAGTTTGGCCGTGTAGTCTACATGAATCCGGTCGCAGAAATATATACTGGCTGGCTCGCTGACGATATTAAAGGGAAACACTTATCGATGGTTTTGAATCTCGTTGATGAATCAAGCCATATCAAACTATCTAACCCTATTGAACAATGTATTGAAAGTAATACCACTGTCAATAGCTCTGACAATTCAATCTTAATAAGACGTGATGGGCTAGAGTACGCCATTGAATACAGTGCGACACCAATTAAACAGGAGAATAATACGCTCACTGGTTCCGTAATGATTTTTCGCGATGTAACAGAAAAACGTAGTATGGAAAAGAATCTAAACTGGCAAGCTAAACATGACCCATTGACTGGGTTGATAAATCGACGTGAATTTGACGATAGACTCAATAAAATAATTTCAAGTTCTAATAAGTCTGATCGAGAGCATGCTGTTTGTTATATCGATCTTGATCGATTTAAATTGGTCAATGACAGTTGCGGCCATCAAGCTGGCGATGAGCTTTTAAAGAAAATTTCTGACAGACTAAAAAAGATAGCACGCGACACAGATACAGTCGCAAGACTAGGTGGTGATGAGTTTGCAGTTATCATGTATAGCTGCAACCTTGATAAAGCAAAATTGATTGCTGAAATTTTTCGTGAAGAGGTATTCAATACCAAGTTTGACTGGCATGGAAAAAGTATTTCTATAACTGCAAGCATAGGCATCGTGCCGCTTAATGTCTCCACCACATCTTTAACTGATTTGAAAAGAGTTGCAGATTTAATTTGTTGCCGGGCAAAGGATTCAGGTGGAAATAGAATAGAAATACTAGAGTCGGGGAAGTCGAATTTTAAGAAGCATACCGGTGACCTCAAAATCCTGGAAGAACTACAAAAAAGTCTTGAAAAAGAAAGTTTCAAAATCTATACACAGAAAATAAAACCACTTGATGATCTAAACGATATACTTTTTTATGAAGTCCTGCTGCGCATGAAAAATACTGAAGGTGATATTTTACCAGCAAGTAGTTTCCTACATGCTGCCGAAACTTACCACATGCTATCTGCCATAGATGACTGGGTATTAAAGGTTGTGATGGAAATGATAGCGTATGGCAACCCTCTCTTTAATAAGGCGCATATGATCAGTATAAACCTATCACAACAATCTGTTTTAAATGAAAATTTTATTAAATATGCCGTTGATACTTTCAATGATTATGACATTCCTGCTGGAAACATTTGTTTTGAAATAAATGAGACGCAATTCTATGACAACATGGAACGCTTCAAACGCTTTGTTACACTCATGAAAAGACAAGGCTGCAAGATTGCCTTAGATAATTTTAACTACAACCCTGTCAGTATTAACCTTGTTAAACAATTAAATATTGATTATATCAAGGTTGATGCAAGGCAATTTAGCAATATCAGTGTTGAGAAAAATCATGATTATAAGTTACTAGAGTCGATAAATGATATTAATCACCTGATTGGTGCACAAACAATTATGAAATGTATTGATAGTGATAACATTATTAAACCTTCATTTCAGATTGGAGCAGATTTTATTCAAGGAATTTTTATTGATCCACCGCAAGCATTAAATCACAGCCAGAAAGTCTAACTTTTCTTTTTTCAGGCATATGAGCAACATCATCTTTAGTTGAAACAAGGTAAAGATAACAACGCTATAGACACTATGGCTGAATCGTACACCCGTACTTAAGGTTAATGCCAATGAAAACCCAAGGACAATGCAACCGTAGCATTTCCGCTCACCACACTAATATTGTCTGTTATTACCAACTAACAGGTTCAATAGCAATTAATAAGCACCGCTATCATTAAACTAGTGTCTGAATCTTTTCGCTATCCAGTAATCAAGACTAGCGTATTTACCTGCACCGATAATTAATAAGGCAAGTAACATGATGAAATAGGTAGCAGCAAATTCAATCCCATTATTAAGCACAACTATTGGACCATTTTCCGTCAACCAACTGTAGTTGCTATGTTCCTTTAGTATGTCTTTTACATGATCAAGTCTATCTATCGCACCCATTGTTCTTTCAGTTGCAAAGAATCCAGTTCCTTCCGCTATCGCTAACCAGCCATTTTGTATATGCACAGTCACAGCAGCAACAATCATAGTCACCATAAGCGGAATTGAAATCCATCTCACACCTAAACCAAATAACAATAAAACTGCACCACCTGCTTCAGTCAATGATGCCATCCAAGCCATTAAAGCTGGAAATGGTAAACCAAGACCCCAATCAGGATTGCCAAACCACTCAATAGTGCTATCAATAGAACTGATTTTTTTTGACCCCGCCGCCCAAAATATTGGCACGAGATATAAGCGTAATAATAATGGCCCGATGAAACCAACCGCTTCCAGTATTTTCTCGAGAAGATCCTGAGCCCAATTCATTAGATTAATTATTACAGCCATCACTGCCCCCTATGACGATTGATGTATAAATTATGATTAATTTTTTATTCATCATCTTATTAAGCTATGGTAGCTCAATGAACTACATCTGTAATTCATTGAGATAGATCACCTAAGCGATAAAATGGTTACCGTTAAGATACCCATATATAAATACTACGTAATCAAACTGACTACTGTTTCAGTTTATTTAAAATGAATTGTTATCGTTCGTCGCAAGCAAACAAACAAACAAACAAATGATTTATGTTCTATTGCTTTGTTCCTAACAAGATATCCTTTATTAGAAAACCCTGCATAATCTCTTGGCCGCCCTGAATGACAACGTCAGGATCAGGATGTTTTAATTCACATGCAATTTTCGTCAGTATTTCACGGCCGGTTTGTTTTTCATTAGCTTGAAGATATTCAATCAACTTTGCTGATACTGGATTAAGCACAATAAATCCAACCTCATCATTCTTTTTTCTATAGACAATAATGTAGGTTTTTTCATTGGGTGGGTTATCTGGTATATTTTTTGGGCTTATCTCGTGCACGGGCCATGTGTATGCAAGTGCTATAGAAATTGGATTCAATACTGGTATGTCTTCAAGTAGATTGCCTTTTTGATCAATATTGCTTAAATCTATATCACGTGTGTCTATGGATAGTGCTATTTCGAGCCATTCATAATGGCACAACTCTAAAAGAAAAGGAGGATCCTCTGGGTGTTCGCCACGTTCATGTTCTAGATACTGTAAAAACTCCTGAGGCATCTTCGGAAATAAAGGAGTGTGTGACTTATGGCGACTAACATAATCACGTAACATCCGATGCCATTGTTCATCCGCTGTTATTTTTCGTAATACCGGAAAACTGTTTCCTATAAAGCTTTGTATATTGTTATAGACAAGTTCTCGATAAACACCGATACGTCTATCTTCAACACCTTCTGGTGCAGGGTTATTATCCGGATCACGCATATGCTGCGTAAACACATTCTGAACATTTTTAAAACTTTCAGATTTGTTGTTGTTTGATAACGTTGTCATTAGTTTCATGCTTTATTTGGTAATGCCGAATAGTTTCAACTTCTTTCAGTAATATATCTAATGGTGGGATATTAAAATCTCTTTCCAATAAAGTCGGGAACGCGCCAAAATGTTTATAGGCCACATCAAGTAATTGCCAGACTGGGTCAATGACATCTGCCCCATGGGTATCAACGCGTAAATCTTCTGCTTCAACGTAATGACCTGCTATATGAGCATAGACAATACGATCACCAGGTAAGGCCTTAAGGAATTCTTCGGCATCATAAGAATGGTTGATACTATTTACATAGATATTATTAACATCAATATGGAACAAACAATCGGCTTCATCCAATACCGCGTTAACAAATTCTATTTCCTCCATCTCCTTACCCATAGCAGCATAATAAGATGCATTCTCCATCGCCATACGTTGCCCAATGATATCCTGTGTACGCATTATTCTTTCGGCAACGTAATTGACTGCTTCTTCTGTAAAGGGAATTGGCATCAGGTCGTATAGATGACCTTCATCGGCACAATAACTGAGATGTTCGCTATAAACGCGGATGTTATGCAAATCAAGAAATTGCTTAACGCGTCTAATAAATGCTTCATCTAGTGGTGCTTGGCCACCGATGTTTAATGATAGTCCATGGCAAACTATTGGAATTTGTTCTGAAATTTTTTTGAATTGACGTCCTAACTGACCACCAACATCGATCCAGTTCTCGGGCGCCACTTCCATAAAATCTATTTGCGGGGGTATGTCTTCTGCAAGCGAGCCAATAAAGGCTCGCCGCAGACCCAACCCTGCTCCATCTATAGGGTGATTTTCAGACATGTGTACTTGTTACAAGATGATAATTAGCTACCGCACTTGCCTTCGCCACACTTGCCTTCTTCTTTCTTATCACCACATGAGCCTTCAGCTTTTTTATCACCACATTTACCTTCTTCTTTCTTGTCACCACATGAACCTTCAGCTTTTTTATCACCACACTTGCCTTCGCCACATTTACCTTCTTCTTTCTTGTCTCCACAACTGCCTTCTTCAGCAACCATGTAACCACTACCAAGGTCAGTCATGTTAAACGGATTATCGGCAGCATTAACAATAGGGCTAGATGCTAATGAAATTGCGAATGTGGTACCTAATGCAACAGCTAAGGGGTTAAGTTTGTTTTTACTTGGCATCATATAATCTCCTGGAGGTTTAACAAAAAATAATTCCTAAAGGGGGAATCACTGTAATTTTTTTTAATAATGTGTAGCAAATTTAACCGTTTAGTCTAGTAAAGCCCCGCCTCTGCCACACACAGATATATTGACTTCCGTCTAACTCGAAAGTTCTCAAACAATAGATTTAATAACATATTAATGGCGTCATAAAACTTAACGATACATTACCTATCAATATTTATAACTCATTGTATATTAATGATAATATCGGTTAACTATCAGCGATCCAATTTGTCGTCAAATGATTACAACATTAGAGTAACTTATTAGTTGGAGGTCTTTTACTTTCAGTATTGCTTGATGAGTATCAACCCGTTTTTTGTAACTAGCTTGATCAGCATTTAGAACTAGTTACTAATTCCTCATCACATTCATCAAGCATAGATATGCTTGTTGATGCGATTGTTTTTAACTTGTAATTAACTCTTCGAACGCATATGAGGAAAGAGAATAACATCACGAATGGTAGGAGAATCTGTCAGAAACATAACTAGCCGATCTATACCAATCCCCTCACCTGCTGTTGGCGGCATGCCGTATTCAAGTGCGGTAATGTAGTCATCATCAAAATGCATGGCTTCTGCATCGCCAGCCTCTTTCTCTTCTACCTGCTGTCGAAATCGTTCCGCCTGATCTTCTGGATCATTTAATTCTGAAAAACCATTAGCAATCTCTCGACCACCAATAAAGAATTCAAATCGATCTGTTACAAATGGGTCGTTATCATTTTTACGAGCAAGTGGTGACACCTCAGTCGGGTACTGGGTTATAAAGGTCGCCGCTAGTAACTTTGCTTCAACCGTTTTTTCAAATATTTCAATTTGGATCTTGCCCAGACCGTAACTCTCTTCAAGAGGGATCTCTAAACGTTGCGCATGATCTTTAATTTTTTCCAGTGACTGTAGATCTTCAATTGCAATCGCATCATTATATTTCAGGATTGATTCAACCACAGTCATACGTTCAAAAGGTTTACCTAAATCATAGGTATCACCTTGGTAAGTTACTTCATTACTACCAAAAAGTTCTGTTGTCATCTTACGTATCATATCTTCAGTAAGATTCATCAGATCTTCATAATCAGAATAGGCTTGATAAAATTCAAGCATGGTAAACTCAGGATTATGCCGAGGGGAAAGACCTTCATTACGGAAACTACGGTTGATCTCAAAGACTCTTTCAAAACCACCAACAACAAGTCGCTTTAAATATAACTCTGGTGCAATCCGAAGAAAGAGTTCCATGTCCAGGCTATTATGATGCGTTTTAAATGGACGTGCTGTTGCACCACCGGGAATGACATGCATCATCGGTGTTTCTACTTCCATATAATTTTCATTATTTAAATACGAACGTATAAACTCAACGACCTGTGATCGAATCTTGAATGTGTTACGGGTCTCTTCATTCATTATTAGGTCAACATAACGCTGACGATACCGCATTTCCTGATCAGTTAGACCATGATACTTTTCTGGCAGGGGTTGTAAGGACTTGGTTAATAGTTTTATTGAATCGACATGAATACTCAATTCACCTTTATTGGTCTTCATGATTGTGCCGGTTGCACCAATGATGTCACCAATATCCCACTTCTTGAATCCGGTGTTGTAGAGTCCTTCAGGTAAATCATCGCGCCTGACATATAATTGAATCTTGCCTGACATATCCTGAATATGTGCGAAAGATGCCTTACCCATAATACGACGGCTCATCATTCGTCCAGCTAAAGCAACCTTGGCGCCTTCAACTTCAAGCTCTTCTTTAGTTCTCTCTTCATATTTAGCAAGCACATCGGCAGCCAATGAATCCCGTCTAAAGTCATTACTGAAGGCATTGCCTGTTTCTCGTAATTCGCTTAGTTGCTGGCGTCGTTGCGCAATTAGATCATTTTCGTTTTCGTCACTCATAGGTTATTCGTATTATTTGTGTTTATGTTCTTAATATTAATCGAAAGACAGATACTAACAGATCTGTCTGATATTCCATGCTCAAAATCTTATAAGCCACTTTTCAGGCTGGCTTCAATAAACCGATCCAGATCACCATCGAGCACCGCCTGTGTATTGCCAGTCTCTATCCCTGTTCTAAGATCCTTAATCCGAGACTGGTCCAGTACATAGGATCGTATTTGACTGCCCCAACCGATGTCTGCCTTGGAATCTTCCAATGCTTGTTTTTCCGAATTCAATTTTTGCATCTCATGTTCATATAACTTGGCACGAAGTATCTTCATCGCCTGGTCTTTATTCTTGTGTTGCGAGCGATCATTTTGGCATTGCGCGACAATACCTGTCGGCAGGTGCGTTAATCTGACAGCTGAATCAGTTTTATTCACATGCTGGCCGCCAGCGCCACTGGCTCGATAGGTATCGGTTCGTAGATCTGCCGGATTAATATCTATCTCAATATTGTCATCAATCTCAGGGGATACAAATACGGAGGCAAACGAAGTATGTCGACGATTACCGGAATCAAAAGGTGACTTCCGAACCAAACGATGAACACCCGTTTCAGTGCGCAACCAACCAAAAGCATAATCGCCCGTATATTGAATCGTGGCACTTTTAATTCCGGCAACTTCACCCGGAGAAACTTCGATTAATTCTGTCTTAAAATCGTGTTGCTCACCCCAACGTAAATACATCCGTAATAGCATATCTGCCCAATCCTGGGCTTCAGTACCCCCAGACCCGGATTGAATATCAACAAAAGCATTATTAGGATCCATTTCACCGGAAAACATTCGACGAAATTCAAGTTTGGCAAGATATTCTTCGTTAGCGTCAAGATCATCCAACACCGCCGTGAATGTATCTTCGTCATTTTCTTCTTCGGCAAGCTCTAATAAATCAACCGAATCTGTAAAAGACTCTTCCAGAGATTTTATTGTATTAACAACATTTTCAAGGTTGGCGCGTTCTTTACCAAGTGCTTGCGCTTGTTCAGGGTTTCCCCAGACATCGGGTTGCTCAAGTTCGCGTAATACCTCTACTAGCCGTTCAGTCTTCTGGTCGTATTCAAAGATACCCCCTTAGCGATTTAACACGCTCTTGCATATCAGAAATTCTGTTAAGAAGTGGGTTTATTTCAAACATTTAATTGAACCTGATTACAAAGAAAGCGCATTCTACTATAGCTACAGGCGCCTTGATAGTCATGCAGCATGATGCCGTCTAGACGTCGTCTCGTGCAGTTCTCTATCAAATCAAACGGATTGCGCCAGCTTTATACTTGGAGAGACTATAAACACAACTCTTCACTATCTTTATCACTAATAATGGCAATAAGAACTGATTTTTGTGTGTAAAAAAAGAGCGTAAATTCGAGAATAATTAGAGTGGATTTAAGTATTCAATGAATAATTGAAGCTGTCGATTACCGCGAAAATCATTTATACCTAATCGATAAGTAGACAGGATTTCCTTCGTTCCAGCAGGCCAATCTTCATCAGTCATATTAAACGCTATGGCATCCAGAACTTTATTATCCGTCTGAAGTTTGAGTTTAAGGTGGTTACCGCCAACGATACGTGTATCAAGCACTTTAAATCTTCCTTCAAACACAGGTTCTGGAAATGTCTGCCCCCAAGGTCCGGCGGACTGAATTTCTGCTGCAAGTTGTAAAGAATAATCCTCTGTAGATAATTCACCATCAGTCACACATATATCTTGCATGTCTTCTAATGAAATATGTTCTTTAATAACCTCATTAAAGCATTCAGAGAACAGTTCGAATTGAGATTCTTTTATGGTTAAACCCGCAGCCATAGCATGGCCGCCGAAGGTCAGGATTAGTTCCGGATTAAGACGTGTTACATCTTCCAGGCAATCGCGAATATGCAGACCATTAATAGACCGCGCAGATCCTTTAATAATAGTACCGCCTTCTTCTTCATTTTCTTTTGCAAAAGCGATAACAGGTCGATTAAATGTTTCTTTTACTTTGGCAGCAAGAATGCCAATCACACCCTGATGCCAATCAGGATTAAACAAACAAATCCCCTGCGCAATCTCACCTGATGATTTTTCCAGATAATCATCTAATTCAATAGTGGCCTGCTCTTGCATCTCAGCTTGAATTAAGCGTCTTTCTTTATTCAACTTATCAAGTTGATCAGCCATTTCTTTTGCTGCATGAGTATCATCTGTTAATAAACATTCAATGCCTAAAGACATGTCGGTTAAACGTCCAGCAGCATTTAACCTTGGTGCTATAGAAAAACCTAAATCGCTTGCAGAAAGTGTTGGCAATGGTCTGCCTGCTAAATCTAATATCGCTGCTATACCTGCGATAGATTTATTTTGTTTGATCAATTTCAACCCATGGGCAACCATAATCCG
Source organism: Thiotrichaceae bacterium UBA973 (assembly GCA_002292815.1). Taxonomy (GTDB): domain Bacteria; phylum Pseudomonadota; class Gammaproteobacteria; order Eutrophobiales; family Eutrophobiaceae; genus UBA7359. The sequence continues at coordinate 173,151 of DBBX01000028.1, forward strand.
GTTGTTTTTATCAAGCGGCACAACATCAGCAACAGTCCCGAGTGCGACAATGTCCAGTAATTGTGCAAGATTTGGTATAGCTAGATTCGACTCATCAAACCAGCCTTGCTCTCTTAATGTAGCCCTTAACGCCAACAAGATATAAAACACGACACCAACACCCGCCAGATTCTTACTTGGGAATTTATCTCCGGCAAGTTGTGGGTTTACTATTGCATCGGCATCAGGTAATTCATTACCCGGTAAATGATGATCAGTAATTAATACCTTTACACCATTTTCTCTGGTTCGCTTAACACCTTCAACACTTGAAATTCCATTATCGACGGTAATTAATAAATCAGGATCATAATCCAATGCGACATCAACAATTTCTGGTGTTAGACCATAACCATACTCGAAGCGATTGGGTACAACATAGACAATATCTTCAGCGCCCATCAGTGTTAATCCACGAATAGCCAAGGCACAGCTGGTAGCACCATCTGCATCAAAGTCAGCTACGATTAATATTCGTGATTTGTTTGTTATTGCTTCTTGCAGTAATAAAACTGCAGCATTAATACCTGTCAGTGTGTCGTAGGGTAAGAGAGAAGCGAGCGAATAATCCAAATCATCGCTGGATTGTATGTTCCTGGCAGCGTAGACCCGTTTTAATACAGGATGGATTGCATCCGGCAACCTATGTTCATCGGGAATATCACGTCGGATTATTTTCTTATGTTTCACGAAATATTATTGCTTAAACTTGTATATGTTTTTTGTTTTTTCCAAAACTTATAGCGAGAGCCTTTATCCAAATTGATAGCGCTTTTATCCGTTTTGATATGTAACTGGTCAATCTCTCTGCTCCTCAATGCATCCATTAAAGGAGAAAACCAGTTTGCTTCATAGGTCATCAGCGCTTCAAGCCAGCCTTCAAGATCATGATAATGACTAAATTTTTGAAATGAGTTTATGACTACCAAACCATTGTAACTAGTATCCATATTTTTAATTTCACTATATTTATCAGGCAAATCATAAAACGGCGTTGCCGCTATCATAGAGAGTCCTTTCGCTAACATCTCATCACTCGCAATAAACGACCATTGACGATCAATGATCTTTGGCAATGCACCATAACCCCAAAACCATAGGCTATTTATCGGTAACATTTTTTCTTGTTCGCGTTTTTTATTGACATCAGAATCATGCAAAGTCATCTGTATATCATTCATTAATTGAATCAGGTTAATACGGTCATCACCACTAGGCATAAAAGGCAGAATGTCTCGACCCACGATCGAATCGACCGGTGTTGTTCTTATCTTAAGATCATCCTTTATTCTTAAATACCATCGATACGGAACAGGAACTTCAAGCTCAAGTTCATAAGGCTTTAATATGATATTAATATCAGCAGCAAGTGCCAGAGCATCATGCTGGCTAATAGTGAACTGATTATTATCGATCAGGATCAAACCATCGCGATCTGCTCTCACATGAACCGGATCAGCACGTAACCAAATACCTTCTGGATGTTGATTGTCATCTGTTAATCGCGATATTGCCGCGATAGGTAGATCGTTTTCTTCTTTTGCAGTCAAGCCGAATAATTTACAGAGATCATAGCTAGCTGAAGATGATTTTAACGTTTGATGATTTCCTTTAGAAAGCATCCAGTTTAATGAAGGTAAACTCGGTAAATCATCCGGGTGAATTGATATGTCAGGTCCAAACAAACCTGGTATGTAGACAGTCAAGCTACGCATTTATCATCTCGTTCAGTTGTGACACGATGATTACCTGTTAATAAATGAGATGCTTATCCATCTCACTATTTTAGTCAGTCATATTTTCGAGAATTGCAGATTTCACCTGATCTAATTTTGCATCAACTGCAATGACAGGTGCAGTACTTTGTTTTATAGCTGTATCAGGATCCTTAAGACCATGACCTGTTAAAGTGCAAACGACACAACTATTTTCAGGAATTTTACCCGAATTAATATCTCGCATAGCACCAGCAACTGATGTTGCTGAAGCTGGCTCACAGAAAATACCTTCTTTTTCTGCCAGTAACTTTTGCGCCGCAAGAATTTCGACATCATCACATTCATCGAACCAGCCATCTGATTCTTCACGCACTTTCCAGGCATAATCCCATGACTGGGGATGACCGATTCTAATTGCGGTTGCCACCGTCTCAGGGTTATCTACCATTTCACCACGCATAAAGGGTGCGGAACCACTCGCTTGATACCCGACCATCCTAGGTCGAGTAGTTACAATCGGTCCATCGGCATATGGACACACACCATTACAATGCGCACAAGCAGCGGTGGCTTGTTCACCCTTGGCACAAGCATATTCACTATAACCTATCCAATGTGCTGTAATATTGCCGGCATTACCTACGGGTAAGCAATGAAAGTCTGGCGCGCGCCCCAACTCTTCAACAATCTCAAACGCAGCTGTTTTTTGTCCCTGCAAACGATATGGATTGATTGAATTAACGATGGTTACCGGTGCTTCATTGGCAACTTCCTTCACTAAACGCATACCATCATCAAAATTACCTTTAACTTGAAGTACTACAGCTCCTTCCATCATCGCTTGTGCCAACTTACCTTGTGCTATTTTGCCATCAGGTATTAATACAAAAGCAGTGATACCAGCACGCGCTGCATAGGCGGCAGCGGCGGCTGAGGTATTACCAGTAGATGCACAAATAATAGCCTTTGCACCATCTTCTACTGCCTTGGTCACCGCCATAGTCATGCCGCGATCCTTAAATGAACCAGTAGGATTTAAACCTTCATATTTAACATAAAGGTCAACATTCTTATCCCGTAAGTCAGGAATATTATTTATTTTTATTAATGGTGTATTACCTTCGCCAAGACTGATAATACGTGTGCTATCACTGACCGGAAGCCGGTCACGATAATTCTCAATTAATCCAGTATATCGAGTTCGAAAAGTCATTTTATCAATTACCCTAATGTTTCCATACGAATGCGCATTACTTCACCATCGATCGCATCAAGTTGCTCTATCTTGGCAATCGCATCATTCATATTTTTTTCTTTAATCCGCTGAGTCAGGAATATTATAGGAACAAAACTGGCATCAGCCGCAGGTTCTTTTTGTAATATAGCTTCTATGCTTATTCCAGAATCACCCAGTATTCGCGTCACCTCTGCCAATACGCCTGGCTTATCTATCGCATGCATGCGCAAATAATAAGCTGTTTCCGTATCTTCCATAGGCAGTATATTGATGTCAGACAAGGCATCAGGCTGGAATGCCAAATGCGGAACACGATTTTCCGGATCCGTTGTCAAAGCACGAACGACATCAACGACATCAGCAACCACAGCAGATGCCGTTGGTTCAGAACCCGCACCCGCACCGTAATATAAAGTAGGCCCGACGGCATCGCTCATTACTAATACAGCATTCATAACACCATCAACGTTGGCAATTAAACGGCGCTCAGGAATTAGTGTTGGATGAACACGTTGTTCTATTCCATCAGCTGTTTTGCGTGTTATACCAAGGTGTTTAATGCGGTAGCCTAACTCGCCCGCATACAATACATCCTGTTGTTCTATTTTTCCTATGCCTTCGGTATAAGTCTTGTCGAATTGCAATGGCATTCCAAAGGCAATCGATCCCAGAATAGTTAACTTATGTGCAGCATCAATACCTTCCACATCAAATGTTGGGTCGGCTTCGGCATAACCTAATGCTTGTGCTTCTTTAAGGACATCATCAAAGTCTCGACCTTTATCACGCATCTCGGTAAGAATATAATTACCGGTACCATTAATAATGCCGGCAATCCATTCAATCTGGTTTGCAGCCAAGCCTTCTCGCACAGCCTTGATGATAGGAATTCCGCCCGCAACACCTGCTTCAAAAGCAACAGTGACGCCTTTTGCTTGAGCGGCTGCAAAGATTTCATTGCCGTGTAATGCAATCAGCGCCTTGTTTGCAGTAACAACATGCTTACCATTTTCAATCGCCTTTAATACCAATTCTTTTGCTGGTGAATAACCACCGATTAATTCAATAATGATATCAACATCAGGATCCTCAACAACGACAAAAGCGTCATCAGAGATTTTATCAATCTGCTCGATACCCTTAATCAAATCAGGATTGTAATCTATGGCTGCCGCATGAGTTATACGAATACCACGACCGGCGCGACGAGCAATCTCATCTGCATTACGCGTGAGGACACTGACAGTGCCACCGCCAACCGTGCCTAAACCAAGCAATCCTATTTTAACAGGCTCCATAATCACTATTTCTCGCTAATTCTTAATTTAATTAAATGTTATCCGACAACGGACTGTGGATTGTCTTCCCTTAGCATCGCTCGTATTGAACGAATTGCCTGTCGGGTTCGATGTTCATTTTCGATTAACGCAAATCGAACAAACTGGTCACCATAACTACCAAAACCTATTCCTGGTGATACCGCTACTTTCGCCTCTATTAATAATTTTTTTGAGAATTCGAGTGAGCCCATCTCTTTAAATTGTTCAGGAATCGGTGCCCAAACAAACATCGTTCCCTTGGGTTTTTCAACTTCCCACCCTGCTGCGTTCAAGCCATCACACAAAACATCACGTCGATTGCAATACATATCACGAATCTCGGCGACACATTGTTGAGATTCATCAAGCGCAGTGATCGCAGAAATCTGTATTGGTGTGAAGGTACCGTAATCCAGATAGGATTTAATTCGCGAAAGTGCAGCGACCAAAGTGGGATTGCCCACCATAAAACCAACACGCCAACCGGGCATATTGTAACTCTTGGACATGGAAAAAAATTCAACGGCAATATCTTTAGCTCCGGGGACTTGCAATATTGATGGTGCGGTATAGCCATCAAAGACAATATCGGCATAGGCTAAATCCTGGATCACCCAGATCTGATGCTCTTTAGCGATTTCAATAATCTTACTAAAGAATTCCAAGTCCACACATTGTGTTGTCGGATTGCTTGGAAAATTGATGAGTAGTGCTTTTGGTTTGGGCCAACAATCTCTTATAGATTTTTGCAATTCTTCAAAAAAATCTATGCCCGGGCCAATGGGTACATGGCGCACATCCGCACCCGCCAGCACAAAACCATAGGGATGAATCGGATAGGCCGGGTTCGGGACTAATACAGCATCACCTCTATCTACAATAGCCATTGCCAAATGAGCTAAACCTTCCTTCGAGCCCAGAGTGACTATCGCCTCAGTCTCTGGATCCAAGTCAACATCATATCGAGTTTTGTACCAATTACAGATAGCCCGTCGCAAACGAGGGATCCCTCGTGAAATGGAATAACCATGGGTGTCATCGCGTTGTGATGCCTCAACTAACTTCTCAACAATGTGTTTTGGTGTAGGCTGATCTGGGTTTCCCATCCCAAAATCGATGATATCTTCGCCACGATGACGAGCCTCCATCTTCAATTCATTGACTATATTGAAGACGTAGGGGGGTAATCGATTAATCCGTGCAAAATCTTCGTTCACTTTCTGTCCCTAAAGCTATAAAAAAGCTGGTGATTATACGGTATACATTAAAAACGTTACAGGGCTGTTTGAGCTGTTTGAATATTCAGGACTCCCGTATAATCAGCTTATGACAAATGTTGCCGCTATACAGATGGTATCTACCGATACTGTTGCCGAAAATCTGAATATTGCCCAGAAACTTATTGCTGAAGCAGTTTCTAAAAACGCTAAATTCGTTACATTGCCAGAAAATTTTCCATTAATGGGTAAACAAGATAATGATCGTCTGGCGATTACTGAGGCATTTGGTAATGGGCCTTTACAGTCTTTTCTTTCAAAACAATCAAAACAACACCAAATCTGGTTATTAGGTGGCACTATTCCACTTAAATCTGATAAACCAGACAAAGTTCTTGCCGCAAGTCTACTTTATAGCCCAAAGGGTGAGTGTGCTGCTCATTACGACAAAATTCATCTATTTGATGCCCTTGTTAATGAATCCAATAACGAGTCCTACAAGGAATCCAATACTTTTGAACCGGGTAATGAGCTTGTTGTAGTACAAACCGAGATTGGAAACATCGGACTATCAGTGTGTTATGACCTACGATTCCCGGAATTATATCGAAAAATGCATAATGACAATGTGCAAATTATTACCGCACCATCCGCTTTTACAGCAACCACAGGGGAAGCTCATTGGGAAACATTATTAAGAACCCGAGCTATTGAGAACTTATGCTACGTTATCGCCTCCAACCAAGGTGGGACGCATGTAAATGAGCGAGAAACCTGGGGGCATAGTATGATCGTCGATCCTTGGGGCACGATACTCGCGAGTGTTGATAAAGGTCCGGG
>DBBX01000028.1:179620-380384 GCA_002292815.1 Thiotrichaceae bacterium UBA973
GAATGATGTTCAAAAAACATTAGATCAACTGATACTCCCATCAATTGATCAGGCTGATCTTTATTTTCAATCCTCTCATTCAGAATCGTGGGTACTAGAAGACGGTATTGTCAGAGAAGGTTCCTTCAATATTGATCAAGGCGTTGGCGTTCGTGCCATCAGCGGAGAAAAAACCGGTTTTGCCTATTCAGATGAGATTGTATTGCCAGCACTAACTCAGGCAGCGACTGCAGCACGATCAATTGCCAGCCATGGTGACAATGGTCAATTACAAGCATGGCACAAAACAACCACACCTATTCTCTATAGTGAGAACGACCCTCTAAACTCAGTCACAACTGAAGAAAAAATCAATTTATTAAAACAACTTGATCAAACTGCGCGACAAAAAGATCCTCGCGTTAAGCAAGTCATGATTGGTTTAACCGGTTCTCAATCGACCATATTGGTTGCCAATAGTGATGGCATGCTAAGTGGCGATGTCAGACCCCTGATCCGTCTTAATATTAATGTCATAGTGGAAGAAGATGGTCGTATTGAAAAAGGTGGTTCTGGTGGAGGCGGTCGTTTTGGATACGAATACTTTTTAAATGATGACATGGCGATGTCATATGTTGATGAAGCCATTGAACAAGCATTAATTAATCTTAAAGCTGATGCAGCACCGGCAGGCATGATGCCCGTTGTACTTGGATCGGGATGGCCAGGTATTCTTTTACATGAAGCTATTGGGCATGGATTAGAAGGTGACTTTAACCGTAAGGAAACATCCGCATTCTCTGGCCGAATTGGCGAGCGTGTTGCATCCGCTGAAGTTACTGTTGTTGATGATGGCACCATAGAAAATCGACGCGGTTCTTTGAATGTTGATGATGAAGGGACGCCGACATCTTCGACGACCTTAATCGAACGCGGAATACTAAAAACTTATATGCAAGATAAACATAATGCGCGACTAATGGGTGTTACTCCTACCGGGAATGGTCGTCGCGAATCTTATGCTCATTTACCCATGCCACGGATGACAAATACCTATATGTTGGGTGGTATCCATGACCCGGGAGAGATCATTGCCTCAGTCGATAAAGGCATCTATGCGGTGCAGTTTGGTGGTGGCCAGGTTGACATAACCAATGGCAAGTTCGTATTTAGTGCCAGCCAGGCATACAAAATCGAAAACGGTAAAGTCACGACACCGATCAAAGGTGCAACGATCATTGGTAATGGCCCTGACGTATTAACCCGTGTGACGATGGTCGGCAACGATATGGCGCTTGATTCTGGCATTGGTACTTGCGGTAAAGATGGTCAATCCGTTCCGGTCGGCGTTGGGCAACCCACAATCAGAATCGATGATATTACCGTCGGCGGCACCAACGTTTAGTTTTTCACATATAAACTAATCAATTAAAAAATCAGATTAATTATCTTTTAATCCAAACCAGGCAATAATGATTCCGATCGCACTCAAAACAGCAGCAAAGAGAAAGGTCTGCATGGAACCAACGGAATCCCAGAGATAGCCACTGATTAAACTACCCAATGCTAATCCTGCACCAAAGCTGACACTACTATAGAGAGCTTGACCTCGTCCCTGGTGAGAGCCTTTAAATTCACGATGAATATATTGAATCGCTACGGCATGATAAATTCCAAACGTAGCAGCATGCAGGCATTGCGCAGATAATAATATAAAGACATTGTCCACAAAAAACGCGATCAATAACCAACGCAGCGTCGCTGACATCACTGTTAAAATCATCAGCTTTCGTAATCCGAAACGACCGATCACTTTATGTATGAAGACATAAATAATAACTTCTGCCAAAACACCCAAGGCCCAACATGTGCCAATAAAACTATTTGAATAACCATGCTCTTCAAGGTAGATAGAAAAAAAGGTGTAATACGGACCATGGCCCGCCTGGATCAGAAAACACACCGCCATTAAAGCAATGACATGTGGTTTAAATAAAATAGCCTTAAATGTTGAGTCGTTAAATTTTTCATGAGATGAATGGACTTCAGGAATAAATAAACTATGAATCCAAACCAGTGCCATTGAAAAAATAACGATGGGTAATAAATAATCTATGGGGTAATAATCAAAAAATTTACCTAACGCTAATACGGCAATAATAAAACTGATCGAGCCCCATATTCGCACAACGGTATAACTATCACTTTCCTCACCAAGGTGGGATAAGGTTGTGGCTTCAACTTGAGGTAATGCGGCACTCCAGAAAATTGAAAACACAAATAAAATGATAAACAGCGACCAAAAATCCTGAAAAAATAAAACCAGAGAAAACGATAACATAGAGAAGAGCGAAGTATAACGAATCACCTGCATACGCTTGTCCGTATGGTCGACTACCCAACCCCATATAAATGACGAAAAGATCTTTGTTACGACAACTATCGCAGACAGAATCCCAATTGCCTCTGCATTCATCCCTAACGATTTAAGATACAGAGACCAATACGGCATGAAACCGCCGATGGTAAGAAAGAAAAGGAAATAAAAACCGGACAGTCGCCAGTAAGGCAGACCGTCGACTTTAATCATTATTTACTGGAAGGTACGACAGGTGTTTCTGACTGGACATCTGCATTTTGCGCACGATGTCGAAGGACATGATCGATTAATACTAATGCCAACATCGCTTCGGCAATCGGCGTTGCCCGAATACCAACGCAGGGGTCATGGCGACCTTTGGTAACGACTTCAGCCGGTTGTCCTGTTTTATCAATGGTATCGCCAGGCAAGCGAATACTGGATGTGGGTTTCAAGGCCATACTCACCAAAACATCTTGCCCTGATGAAATGCCGCCAAGTACACCGCCGGCATTGTTACCGACAAAACCTTCTGGTGTCATTTCATCTCTGTGATGCGTACCTTTATGTTCAACCGATTCAAAGCCCGCACCTATCTCTACACCCTTAACGGCATTAATACTCATCATCGCCTTGGCGATATCAGCATCGAGACGATCAAAGATGGGCTCGCCTAATCCAACCGGAACATTTTCAGCAACGACATTGATACGCGCACCGATAGACTCACCCTCTTTACGCAATGCATCCATATAATTATCTAGTTCAGAAACGCGTCCCGGATCAGGACAAAAGAACGCATTATTTTCCACTTCATCCCAATCTTTATGTTCTATCTTTAATGGGCCGATTTGTGCAAGATAACCACGAATCGTTATGCCAAATTTTTCTTTTAAATATTTCTTGGCAATCCCACCAGCGGCAACACGCATGCATGTCTCACGCGCAGAGGAACGACCGCCACCCCGATAGTCACGAATCCCATATTTTTGTTGGTAGGTATAATCTGCATGCCCCGGACGAAACATGTCTTTAATATTGCCATAGTCTTTTGATTTCTGATCTTCGTTTTCAATCAGGAGACCAATAGGTGTACCTGTCGTCACACCCTCAAACACACCAGACATTATCTTGACTGTATCCGACTCCTTACGTTGGGTCACATGACGTGATTTACCGGGTTTGCGCCGATCCAGATCATGTTGCATATCAGCTTCAGATAAAGTCATTCCCGGTGGACAGCCATCCACAATACAAATGAGCGCAGGGCCGTGGCTTTCGCCGGCACTGGTGATAGTAAATAGTTTTCCGAATGTATTTCCTGACATGGCGCGCTATTGTATACGGGAACGCCGATGTCGTCATGTTGAACTCAACGGTAATTTAATGTTTCAAATTCATACCTATGCGACCTAAACTAGATAACATGGTACGTCCTATCCTAATTACGCTTATTCTGCTGATATCACTATCGGCAAATGCCAATCCGCCCGATATGCGTCTGGTTAATATTTCCGGCACAGAAGAATCCTTGAGTAATCACATCGGTAAGGGACAATGGGTCGTGGTTAATATATGGAGTCCCACCTGCAGTGCCTGTGTGATCGAATTACCACAGATCAAAAAATTCATCGCTCGCAATCCGGAAATACCGATGCTGGGTGTAACACTGGATTTTCCCAGCTTTGCCTATGGCAAGATGGATATCCTGCGAGATTTCGTAAAACGAAACCCACTCGACTATCCCCTATTTCTGGCCGATATCGATCTAGCATCCGAATTAATCGGACGACGATTGACGGGTATTCCTTCAATAGCGATATTTCATCCTGATGGACGTGCACTCGTCACTTGGCCGGGGGTAGTTGAGATTGATGAAATAGAAAAATATATTGCGAATTATAAAGAGGAAGATGACCCACTATCCGATGGCTTTAATTAAATATTTCAATACTTAATCAATCTTTACTTGGACGTCTCTTCCTCATAAACATTGATAAACCCATCTTCATTTGGCATCTTCACTTTAGGTAACGTTACCGCATCCATTACATCATCCTCACCGATAAGATTATTCAGAAACAATAGATAGGCAGTAACGGCATAAACTTCATTATCATTTAATGAACCTGGGGCGGTCATCGGCATGGAGCGTCGTACCACATCAAACACGGTTGTGGCATAAGGCCAGTAACTACCAATAGTTTTTTCTGGATACTCACTGGTTAATCCCATTTGTGCCCCAGCAAGTTGATCACCCGTAGCAGTACCTAATCCATTCTCGCCATGACAGGCTATACATTTATTCTTGTAGAGTGCTTTACCATCTTTAACATTACCCTCACCTTTAGGCAGCCCTTCTCCATCAGGAAAAACACTGATATCCCATGCGGCTATTTCTTCAGGCGAGATAGCATGACCCAGACCCGGGCCATGGGGTGGTTCAGCGGATAAATGATTAATCCCAACCGCTATCAATACTGATATCAGAATCTGTCGTTTCATTTTCATTCTTGTCATAGACATGTGAGACAAAACCATCGCTATCGACATGCCAATTGGTGATCGCGTTGTAGTGAAAAAAACCGTGACGTCCACGTTGCTTAACAAGCTCCGTCCGTTCTGGCTGAACATATCCCGTTTCGTCTATTGCACGACTCTTTAATACAGCCGGTTTGCCATTCCAGTGCCAGGGCAAACGAAACCGGGTAAAGGCACGATCGAGGACAGGTTCTTGTAATTCAGCTTCCGCCCATGTTTCACCGCCATCCGCAGAAACTTCAACCTTGCTGATTTTACCGCGCCCAGTCCAGGCCAACCCTGTGATTTGATAGAGACTCGGTTCTTTTAAAACCATATGTGCAGAAGGTGAAGTGATTAATGATTTTGCTTCTATAGGAAAGGTAAACATACGCGCCTTACCTGAGGGTTGTAATTCGGTATAACGTGATGTTTCATTACGTGCCATTACCGGGCGATTTGTCACCTTTAAGCGGCGTAACCATTTTACATTTAACACGCCTTCCCAACCCGGAACAATCAAGCGTAGAGGATAGCCATTTTCCGGTCGAATGCGTTCTCCATTTTGATACAAGGCAAGAAAGGCATCATCCAATGCCTTTTCAATGGGGATGGACATTTGCATAGCAAAGGCATCCGCACCTTCCGCAACAAGCCATTTTGCTTTCTTTCTTAAACCAACTTCACCTAACAAGACTGAAAGCGGAACACCGGTCCATTCAGAACAAGAAGCCAATCCGTTAAAATAACCTGCTTCAGATTGGGAAGGTTGTTTATTCCAGCCCGCATTACTATTGCCACCACACTCTATGAAACAAATCTTTGAGTGCATTGGGTAACGCAGTAAATCATCGATACTAAATGTTAAGTCTTGCTTTACCAGTCCATGAATTAACAGGCGGTGTTTTTTGGGGTCGATCTGCGGCACGCCGTTGTGATGTCTTTCATAGTGCAAACCATTCGGCGTTATCGTGCCCTCCATCAGATGTAACGGCGTCCATGAAACACCATTACCGGGGACAGCCTCATTTTGTGTAGGGAAGCGTACAACATTACCTTCAAAAGAGGATGGCATGCCGTAAGTTGAAAAGGGTTTGCCCGGTACATGCATCCAGGGAGGATGTGCAGATTTGATTTTTGTTTCTGAATTTGTAGCTGCCAATGCAGTTGATGAAGCAATCGTTGAGATAGCACCAAACTGCAGACCTTTTTTGAGGAAGAGTCGTCGATCGAGTAAACCATTCCCGGCAACCTGATGCTCTTGCAATGATAGACCGCTTTTACGACCATTTGTCATTATCACACCTCATTAATTATCTTAATCCTCTATATTCGTGCCTACTCAAATCAGCCTCTCAAATAGTCATCAAGTTGCACAATAACCTATAAATCTCAACAGAAGAAATAACACCCCTTATATCAGCACCTCGTTTAAATACATGTTTTTACTACGGAGTGGTTATTTTTCTAAAAAGACAGTTACATTTGTTTCAATATGTATTGGTTTGTCACCTAAAAAGCTAATTATTTAAATGGGTCATTTTAAATAATTATATTACAAACATTATCGCTCCAGCATAAAAAACAATGAGCCTCCATTTTTGTCTTCTGATTATATTTTGAAAATCCATTGGGTTAAACTGGTCTAATTCATTTATAATTATCAAATATATTAAGAAGTTACCTTGTACTTCATTTAATTTAAAAAATACTAAATAAAACGTTATGAGACTTGAAACCCCATTTTACAAATTACCATTACGCGTTGATGTTGAACAATTAGTAAACGAAGTAAATGGTTTTGCTGAAGATGAATGGCGCGCGCATCCACAACAGTTTGAAGGTAATTCTTCAATGATTTTGGTTTCTGCTAACGGACAAATCAATGACGACATGCATGGCCCAATGTTACCGACAGAAAAACTTAATCGCTGCCTTTATATCAAACAGATTCTCGCCTCATTCAATACCGTTATCGGACGTTCTCGTCTGATGCGACTGAGCCCAAAAGCGACCGTTCCGATACACACGGATATCAATTATTACTGGCGCGACAGATTCCGTATTCATGTTCCGATTGTGACCGACCCGTCTATTCGTTTTTGTTGTAACGGAAATGAAGTCAATATGGCAGCGGGTGAGGTCTGGGTATTTGATAATTGGCATAACCACACTGTGATAAACGATTCGGATGTGACCCGTATTCACTTAGTGGCGGATACCACCGGAACCTCTGCATTCTGGAATTTAATGGCGCAGTCAGAACGACCATTTGATAAAATTAATAGCGTTCAATCAAAGCCACATATGTTTGCATTTGACCCAGATGCATCACTTGTATTGAAAACAGAACTCCATAATGCCTCAGTCGTCATGCATCCGGGCGAATTGGAACTTTTAGTCAGGGAAATAGCCGATGATATGTTCGAATCAACGTCAGGTTCTCAAATCGGAAAGGTAGAATTTAAAGGTTTACTTGATGCATTGGTTTACGACTGGCGCTCAATATGGTCGATGCACAGCGACAATGAGTCTGGATGGACAGAATATCAGCGTTTGAGAGCGGATATATTGAAGCGCGTAAGCTCCATCGACGAACCCCTACCTGTTGCTAGCAATGGAATGCCTGCGGCAACTATTCTCAATTCACGCCTCGGTGCAGCATTAAATCTACAACTAAAATCCAATGCACAAACTCAAATACCAATAACTGGCCAAGCATCACCCGCTAACATGAAAAAGAAAATATCAAGCTCATTTGATAGACCTATTTTTATAGTTGCCGGTCCTCGCTCCGGGAGCACCTTACTGTTTGAAACACTGGCGCGTAACCGTGAGCTCTGGACAATCGGCGGTGAAAGTCATCAGCTAATTGAAAGCATCGATGCATTAAACCCGGCAACACACGAATTTGATTCTAATGAATTAAAGGCTGCTGATGCATCAGATGAAGTCATTATGACTTTGAGGCAGGCATTCCTTTCTCAATTGTTAGATACGAATGGACGTTCACTAAGCAGTTATGCTGCATCAGAAAGACCTGGAAAATTTCGCTTTTTGGAAAAAACACCGAAGAACGCATTACGAATACCTTTTATCAAAGCCGTGTTTCCTGGCGCAATGTTTATCTTTTTGCATCGCAGACCGCGTGAAAACATCAGCAGTATCATCGATGCCTGGCGCTCAGGGAAATTTATTACCTATCGAGGGCTACCTAGCTGGCAAGGCAAAGACTGGTCGTTATTATTACCACCCGGTTGGCGTGCGTTAAATGGTGCTCCGCTAGAAAAAATTGCTGCTTTCCAATGGCATAGTGCCAACCAGAAAATACTGAATGAATTAACACAGCTTAATGACAAAGACTGGACAAGTGTAAGTTATGAAACTTTTCTTGATGATCCGGTTGAGACGGCAAAAAAATTATGCACATTTGCTGACATTCCGTTTGGCCCTCGCATGCAAGCCCTAGCAGATGATCAATTACCCGAATCACGTCATACATTAACAACACCGGATCCAGATAAGTGGCGTAAAAATGAACGTGAGATTATGGCCGTGATCGCAGATGTCGAACCTCTGGCTAAACAATTAATGTTATTAAATAATTAGATTAAGGGTCATCTTTTCATGAATAGCTCAACCATCATAAAACGACACTGTTTCCACTTTACCAGTATATTTTTAATGCTCTTTTTGTTTTCGGCCGCACAATCAACTATTGCAGCAGAACCGCTACATAATGAAGCAAAGGCAAAAAACAAGTCGAATATAACCAAAAAAGCACCATTTGATGCATGGCACTTGAAGTGCATCACCAGCAAAAATGATAAAGAAAGATGCTTTATCGATCAGCATATTACTGGGCAAAAAGGCAAGGCAACACTAGCTTCTCTAATTGTAAATTTTAATTCGGTGAGCGATACACCGATTCTCACGTTTAAGTTACCATTAGGCATCTCATTAATTCCTGGCATGCTCTATGGTATTGATGCGGGAGATAAATTCAAGTTGCCGATACGGGTCTGTAATAAAGAGGCTTGTGTTGCAAGAAAAGAATTAGATAAAAAAATGATCGCCAAATTATACAAAGGCAGAGAAATTAAAGTTCTTTTCTATGTTGGAAATAATAGTAAAACAATCACGTTAACCGCATCACTCATTGGCTTTCGAAAAGCATTAGCTGCGTTGATTACTAACAAAGAAACGAATTAAATTTAATCATTCATAACAATAACCACTCTAACTGACACCAATACCAACAAGTGACCATCGCGCCTCAGCAACCAACGCTAAAAGATGCAATAAAACAAGCACACTCATACTTTGAATCCGGGCGGTTTAATGATTGTCGAAACTTATGCCAACAATTACAGACTCAATCACCTAACCTCCCCAGAATTTTGCATTTATTAGCCTTATTGGAAAATAAGGATGGCCATCACCTAAAAGCACTTGAATATGTCCAAGCGGCTATAAAAAAACGTGCTGGTATGCTGGAATTTCATAATACTCTGGGCTTAGTTTATATGGCTTTGGGTAAACCTGCCAAAGCACATGATGCATATATGAAGGCTTATGAGTTATTGCATGATAAAAATGAAAGCCCGTACTTGGCAATGATATATGGCAATATCGCTAATAGCTTGAATGTTCAGGGTAAATACGAAGAAGCGATAGCGTTTCATAAGCAGGCCCTATCCCATAACGATCAGGATCCGTTCGCGCTATGGAATCTCGCACATATTCACCTTCTTCATGGCAGGTTTGAAGAAGGGTGGCAAGGCTATGAGTACAGATTTCAAGTTAGAGAAATGAACAAACTCGTTCCCAAAATAAAGCATAATATCCCACGATGGGATGGATGTGCATTAAACGGTAAACGATTACTTGTACATGATGAGCAAGGCTATGGCGATATCATTCAATTCAGTCGTTATCTGCCTAAATTAGCTGAATTTGGTGGTGAAATAGTCTTTGAGACACGCCAACCCCTGTTCGGCTTATTCAAACACCTCAGCGGCATTAACAAGGTCTGTCTGAAGCGTGATGCGATTCACGAGAAGATGCACTTTGATTACCATATCCATCTATGCAGCCTCCCCGGCATTTTTTCGACGACACTGGACAATATTCCAGCAAGGATTGATAACTTGTTTGTTGACCCTGATAAGACGGCTTATTGGTCTACCCGAATTCCACCGGGGAAACTTCGCGTCGGTATTGTCTGGACCGGTAATCTAAACAACACCATGCTGCGGCATCGTTCGTGCCCGTTATCATTACTAAAACCATTACTCCAAATCGAAGGGGTTACTTTTATAGGACTACAAAAAGGTGAAAAGCTAGGCGAAATTAATGAACTACCAATAACAATGCAATTCCCTAATTTGGGTGACGCGTTTAATGACTTCAGCGATACCGCAGCGGTGATAAATCAACTTGATTTAGTGATCACCATCGACACAGCAATAGCGCATCTTGCTGGTGCACTCGGAAAACCGGTGTGGATGTTATTGTCTTATCCGCCCGATTTTCGCTGGTTACTTGGGCGAGAGGATTCTCCCTGGTATCCATCAATGCGCATAATCCGGCAAACTGAATATGCTAATTGGCAACCTGTTATTGAGTCGGTTACGACTTCTTTGCTTGACCGCGTTAATTCATTATAAATCGTACTACATTAATCAATCGTATAACCCAAGTTTTTTATATGTGATTCCAATATAGGAATGATGGGTTCTACTTGTTTACGATAATTTTTGTACCGAAACACTGAACTGGTATACATCTTTTCCGAGACTTGAGCATAACTTGCCGTACGTGCATAACGTGTGTTGTTGTGGAAATTGAGACAACTTTCATCCCAGTCTACACCGATAAACTCCAGTAATTCTTTAGTCTTATTTTCTTGGTCGGCGACAATGTCTTCATATTTAACAGCCTTGTATTTGATATCCAATACTGTCCGGTAATGGTTAACTAAATCCATCACCAGTGCATATTGATGTGCTGCATTCTCTAATTTGTAAGAACAATTGAATCCATGTGTCAGGTCGGTAAAAAATGTGGATAACACCACATCCAGCGGGTGGCGAAGTAAATGAATGACCGGTGATTGCGGGAATATCATACTAATCATACCGAGGTGTATTTCATTCAACGGCATCTTGTCTGTAAACCACTGACTATTACTTTCCAGTATGCCTAATTGCTCAGTTCGTTTTAGGTAAAAATCACGAAAACTATCTAGTGCCTCCTGATTTTCACCCATCCACAAATCTGCGAAACACTCTGGATACTTCATCGGACTATTCAATAAATTGGGACCAAACCGTACAAGATCGCCGATAAACTGTAATTCATCACCGGCGGTAATATTGGGGTGTGCCGTTATTATTTGTTCGGTCATTGTCGTACCAGAACGTGGAAAGCCAATAATGAATATCGGTTGTGCAACATCCTTCCTCAAGGGTGATTTGGGCATCAGTGAATAGCGTGAAGCGGTGAAGAAGCCTTTCAACCGTTTCGCCATCCTCACGGCTTGCTCGCGTCGGTAGTTGCCTTTGTCAGACTCGCATATCAATTCATTAGAGCGGCTATAATTGACGAATGCCTCATCGAATCGCCCCATTTTATCCAGGATTTGAGCACGTTCCTGATAATAACCGGGTCCCAGTTCCTCAACATCACTTTTGGCTAGCTCTAATTCATCCAAGGTTGCAATCGCTTCGTCATAACGCTTTTTTCTTTTTAACAAGCCACTACGCATATGCAAAATAGCAGGAGAATTTGGTTTCAGTGCAGTGGCCTTTTCCAGTAATTCCCAGGCATCATCGAATTGCCGCTGCACTTCTTTGAGCTTGATCCAGCCCAAAAGGGTTGAGATATTCTCCGGTTCCATCTCTGTTGCCTTCTGATACCACTGCTCAGATTCATCCAGCTTGCCCTGCTGCCGCAAATTCAATGCTAAGTTGGCACATAGCTTACCTACTGGCTCATGCAATTTAATGGCCTGACGATAATGGTATTCGCCTGCAAGCGGTCGACCGATATCCGTCAGGATCATAGCCAGCACATTGTGCGCCTGGGCATCGCGAGGTCCAAGTCGAACAGCGTTACGGGCATGAATTTCAGCCTCATAATGCTTGCCGGTATTATACAAGCTCATCGCTAGCTCGGTATTGCACCTCAGACTATTCGGATCAATCTTAATACAGCGTTGTAATAATGCTTCTGCCGCAGATAAAATATTTTCTGCTTGCCTCACTTGTGCGAGACCATATAAGGCTTCTATATGTGCGGGGTAGCGTCGAAGTATGCTGATATAACCAGTTGCAGCCTTAGGCAGTTCACCCTCATCCCAGGCCATATCGGCCTGATTGAGTTGTTGCGTGAATCTGGCTTTCTCTTCTGCTGTCGGCAATACGACTTCGGTTAACCCACAACACTGTGTGGATAACAAACCACTCAGACAGTGGCAATTCTCGTTTATTGGATCTTGCTCGTTCATTGTTGATTCGTTAAGTAATAAAGAAAGTGTCTTTCACAATTATGATTTTAATTTACTTCGACACAATATTTCTATCTACAGTCCATTAAAATGTGATTTATCAGAATATGTGAAAAAGTCGAAAAAAAAGGAGTCATACTTGACTCCTTTTAAAATAAATAACCCTTTTATTTAAGGCAAGGTTACCGACTGCGTACCATCGCCATCAGCAGAAATAGTACCAATAGTATTACCGCCACCAGATGTCACGGTCTGAATACTGTATGTATCATTGTTGTTGTAGATAGCGACATCGTAACCACCATTACCCGTTATCGTGTTGCCAGTAAACTTGACACTCTGTGTCGAACCATAGGTTGGGCCTACAGCATTATAGGCTCCATAATGATCTAAATTGACACCATCACCGACGTTATTCTGAATGGTGTTATTCGTCAGAAGAATTGTCTGGTTTAACACGCCATAGCTTGTTGTATAGCTATCAATGTCTATGCCATCCCCAGCGTTGTTGTTAATAGTATTACCACTGATGGTAATAGTCTGATTGAGTATGCCATACGTAGTTGTGGTGCTATCTATGTAAATACCATCATCACCGTTGCTGTTGATAGTGTTGTTACTGATATTCGCATTAAATTTAAGGATGGTCTGGGCAGCTGTTCCATCGTCGGAAACAGAGTTACTTACATAAATACCATCACCGGCATTGTTACTGATATTATTACCCGATATCGTGACAATACTGTTAAAAGAAGAACGATAAGCATCCGACCCGTATACATGGTTATAAATATTTATACCATCATCAGCATTGCCGGTAATCGTATTATTGGCAATGGTAGTCTTAAATGTGCCTTTACTACCTGATGACATATTGTTCCTAATATTGATGCCATCATTGCCATTACCCGTTATCGTGTTGCCGCTTATTGTTGTATTCTGGGTAAAATTAATGGCAGTCGTATTAGCATTGTAGGCGTAGTTATAAATGCTTATACCATCACCGGTATTACCACTAATGGTATTTCCAGTAATGCTTAAGGTTTGGGTAAGACTATTAGTGTCATAGGCCCAGTTTTCGACATCAATACCTACACCATTACCCGTAATCGTATTATTGGCGATGCTAAAGTCTTGTGTAAACGTTTTACCCGTAGGATTTTTGAATTTTGCTTCGAGTTGGACACCGTAACCACCGCTCCCTGAAATCGTGTTGTTACTGATAAGCCCGGAAACCGATGTTGGTCCAGTTTCATCAAAACTCACGTTTATTCCACTCATAGCCGAACCAATAATCTGGTTATCATGAATATTGAAATTGTTGCTGTTTAAGCCGTAAATGCCATGACCACCTGCACCACTAATTTTCAAACCAGCAACTTCATTATTATTCGCCAGATTGATAACATTGCCTGCTGCGGTCAATGTCGGGGCTGCATCACCACCTAACCCAAACAAACTGACACCACGACCAAGCAATTTTTGATTATCGGCCATAGCAAATGTTGTCGTGTCATAGGTCGTAACCGTACTCGACACACCACCCGCACCGACATAGACTACCGTACCGTTGGTATCACAGGCCTTGCCAATACAATTAGCAAAACTGTCATAAGGATTTTCAAACGTACCTGTGCCGTTGGCCGACCCTTTAACATTATCGACATGCACCACATTACCTGAAAAAATAGTAACGCGGTCATCGGGGTCGGTAGACTCCATTACGCTATCGGGAAGACGGCTAGTTTCTTTGACATCGATATCACGTTCATGAAACGAAATCATGCGTTCGTTCATGGTGCGCACACCGGTTTCCTTCGAGTAGCCAAAGCTGTATTTCAACTGAAACTGAGCAGAGGTGCCAAACAAGTCATCGTCCTGAACAGACACACCCAGAGTCATATCTTTACGTGGTCGAAACTCCAATCTAACTTTGGCTCCCATTCCGGTATCAGGGGCAACATCGCCATCAAAGTGATAGGTACCAATATAAAGTCGGGTTTCGCCATAGGTCAAAAAGGGCAGTAAAGCACCCACCTCAAAGTCAAATCCTTCTAAGGCCTCTTCAACGACACCATTGGCAAAGAAGGAATTACCAATAAAGATACCGCCACCAACACCCGTGCCAACGACATCCGTACCACTTATCGGCAGGTAGTAGTTAAAATTAGCATCGTATTTAATCGATAGTGCTTCTAAACCAAAGGTCATCTGCTGTTGATCTGAGCGTTCGGTATTGCGGTAATCGAAACTCATATAGCCGCCTAATAACCAACGGCGATCACCATAGAACTGTCTATGGCCTAAGCCAACATTCAGTTCCTCTGTATTTCCAGCAGACAAACCGTAAATGGCACGCAAATCTGCGTAGGTTAGTTTTTTGTTATCTCCAAACAGGGGTTGCAGTAGCTGTCCAGCAACAAGTCCTCTATCTTCAGTCGTTGGGACAAGGGAAAACTCGAGATTTCGACCCCAGGGTTGATCACGAAAAGAACCCGCAAGTGCCACTTCCATGGGCGCAACAGCGACGGCAATTGCCGTAGCTAAAGCAGTTCGACGGAAAACTTGGTTGTTTTTAGGGTTTTTATTCTTATTTTTGAGCTGTTTCATACAGCGTAATAAAGAGGATTAGTTTTATTACACGACATCTTAATTTGATTCTCTAATTTGTCAACATAAATATTACGGTGTTCCAAACCTATCTTTTAAATTTAAATCAAGAACTTATGCTTACCTCGTAACTTGAGCTAAACGCATTCTTTTTCGTGTCCGTTCCTTTCACTGTCATTACGCCTTCTTTCTCAGGCACAAAGTAAAAACGTAACGCTGGGTCCATGCTGATAGAAAAGGTCAAAAAGGCTTTGACGATCAACTTGCCATTGTAATCTACTTCGAAGGAGTCCATAAAAAAGGCTGGCGGAATGACACGCGAACCAATCTTTAACGGCGCCATACCGGTGATATTAGGATGTCGCACTTTCACTTGCATCAGATTGGGTTCCCCCATCTTCACTTTACCCACTACTTTCATCTTCATCTTACCAAGTAGTTTTCTTGAATCTTCCATACTCGCTGGCGGTGGTGCTGAACATGCACCTTTAGCTCTGACAAAACTCTTGGTCATATAGAGTTCGCCAGTATTCATTTCTGCAACAGCGCGAACATAACTAAAGGTATCGACACGGATGCGCATAGCTAAATCCGCCTTGCCGCTGTCGGGGGTAAATTCAAAAAAACCCACCACTGGCATCGGGTTCATATCAACAAAAATAGACATCTTTTTGATATAACGTTCTGCGGTTTGTGGAATCTTGGAATGAATGGAGATAGGAACGACGGTTGCATCTTCAGCCGTATAGGGAGCTTTTAATTCAATGATATCTTGCTCAACACCTTCAATGATTGTCCTATCCTGAAAGTTTTGATTTCTTAAATTATCTTCCCATGCCTTGTCCGAAACATTGTGACGATGGTCTGCTGGTTGGACATCGGCTAATACCATGGAAGAAAACGGTATCAGAATCGCACTAATCAAAACGGAGAAAAACATATGGGATATTGAGTAGTACATTGCAATCACCTCTTTAGACTTTTTATGCCTGACATTGATACAATTTAGCAATATTTGCTGATATTTGAATGGCATAGTAACTTCATAAATATGACTTCTGATTGTATCTAAAGTTCTATATTTATCAATGTATGGGTGTAACAATACATCTTTTAGGGAGTATATGCGCAATGCCACGATTTAACGGCGGTTTTGTATTAATATTTTTTGCACTGTTCTCGGGTAATTTATTGGCAATTGACATTGATCGCCCGATGACAATTACCTTACAGGCTAGTGAAAATGAGTCTGTTGATATAGGACAGATAACGTTCACTGCAAAAGGTGAAGGCTATAGCTATGAGTTAAAGCTTGATGAAGATAAATTTGAAAAACAATTTTTATCGATGCGACCATTCGATTGCATGCAAAAACCAGAAATAATGATATGCCACCTGCCCTACCCTTACAAAAATAATCGATTTATATCTAAAGAGGATATGACTGATTTGGAATATGACCTATTGTTTCTACATAAGTACCCTGGCGAATATGGCATTAATGCCTACAACGGTATCTATTACCAAATGAAAATGACCGATAAGGGTATTGAAGGTTTGTTGCATGATGTCGACATGAATGAGTTAAAAGTGCCCCCTGAAGAAGGTAACCTGCGTCCCATTACCTCTGATATGCTTTATGAAGCAAGCCCAACAAAACACTGGTTCATGAATGTACTAATACATTAAATTAAAAATTAAATTTTTCCAGATCAGATTTATTGAGTAAGAAAACACCATGTCCGCCTTCTTCAAATTCTAGCCAGGTAAATGGCATAGCAGGATAACGCTCAACGAGCGCATCCATACTGTTACCGACTTCAACTACTAACACGCCGTTATCACTCAAATGACTTGAGGCCTGTTTTAAAATTTTCTCAACCAATTCCAAACCATTATCACTCGCTTCAAGTGCTTGACTTGGTTCATGTAAATACTCTTTCGGTAATGATTGCATCTCGTCATTACCAACATAGGGTGGATTACTAATAATCACATCGTATGTTTTATCTTTAAGTTGTTCGAACAAGTTAGATTTAATGATGCTGACTCTTTGTTCAAGCTTATGCGACAAAACGTTTTTATTAGCCACCTCAATCGCATCATCATCCACATCCACAGCATCGACCCGCGCATGTCGAAATGCAGTCGCGCAAGCACAGGCAATACAAGCACTCCCGGTACCGATATCAAGAATTGAATCGACATTACTAAATGATAACCACGGCATAAATTGAGACGTGATGAGCTCGGCAAGGGGGGAGCGCGGTATGAGTACGCGCTCATCAACATAATATTTTTGTCCGGCAAACCAGGCCTCATTAACCAGATAGGCAACCGGTATCCGCTGATTAACGCGTTGTTCGATCAATCCTTCTATATGATTCAATAAATCTTGTTGAATAGGTTCATCCAGTTTCTCTTCAGAACAATCAAATTCCAGTCCTGCCGCTGCCATCACCAGATAAAATGATTCATCAAGCGCATTATCAGTACCGTGACCAAAATGAAGATTAGCTACATCGAATTTTTTTTCAGTACGTTGAATTAATTCACGCACGCTGATGGATTGAGTCACTGAGTTTAGTTGATTGTGGTGTAACCAGGAATATGATTGAAGTCGATTTCATCAATTTGATTCTTACCAAGATACTGTTTGGCATAATCAAGATAGATTTTTTCATTCATAAAAACATCAAACAGGTCTGCATCAACATGATTATCCAGTTTCATCTGTCCTAGTATCTTTAAAGACTGAGATAGTGGCATCGCTTTTTTATAAGGCCGATCACTGGCAGTTAAAGCCTCGAAGACATCAGCAATAGCAATCATCCTTGCCTGCACAGACATATCTTCTCTTTTTAACTTATTTGGATACCCACTACCGTCCATCTTTTCATGATGGCCACCCGCATATTCAGGCACCTTGGCCAAGTGTTTGGGATAGGGTAATGACTCAAGCATTTTAATCGTGACCGAGACATGATTATTAATGATATCTCTTTCTCTAATAGAAAGCGTGCCACGTCCTATTTGAAGGTTTTGAACTTCTTCATCACTCAACAGGTTCACTATTTCTTGATCAGAATCACTATATGTTCTAAGGGCAATTTCCTCGATACGCTTAAGATCAAAATCTGCCAAAACTTCCCCGCCAACATTATAGGCACGAATATCTTCTCTTTCTTTTGATAATCTATTTAACTCTTCTTGCAATGATTCATTATTTTCTAATGCTTGATCGATATCACCAGAACCATTGTTCTTGCTAAGTTTCGACTTAAGTGCCTCGATCATTGCATCTCTTTTTAAAATTTCAAAACGAATATCCACAAGACTAATACGATCAAATATTGTTTCCAGCTTGGTACCTTTATCGACAACATATTCTGGCGTGGTTATTTTTCCACAATCATGTAACCAGGCGGCAACTTCAAGCTCATACTTTTCATCATCGGTCATGCTGAAATCTTTTAACGGTCCTCTATCAATCTTATTAACCGCATCCGCCAGCATATTGGTCAACACCGGAACACGGCGACAATGACCTGCGGTATAAGGTGATTTTTCATCAATCGCATCGGCAATGAGTTGAATAAAAGAATCGAAAAGATTTTTCTGCGCATCGATCAGTGCTTTATTAGTAATCGTCACTGCTGCTTGAGAAGAGAGTGATTCAACTAATTGTTGTTCCAATAGAGAAAATGGGATGATGTTGTTGGAGTCGGGTTCCATTGCATTGATCAATTGCAATACACCTATATTTTCATTCTCATGATTGGTCATAGGCACGGTCAAAAACGAAATCGAACGATAACCCATTTTATTATCAAAACTACGCGTGCCGGAAAAATCATACTCTTCGCTGTCATAGGCATCTGGGATATTGACTGTTTTGTCGCTGATAACGGCACTGGCAGCGACCATATGTGTATTAGGCTTGCCTTCGTCGTCATAAAGGGCGATGGGATAAAATGAAATCTCTTCACCGCTGGTACCACCCTTATGTATATCCAAGGAACGATTATGCACGATTTCAAAATTTAGGCGTTGATCATCGGTGCGAGTATATAAAGTCCCGCCATCTGCATTGGTGATCTCCATTGCTTTAACAAGTATCAGTTCAAGTAAGCGATCGTGATCCTTTTCAGCTGAGAGCGCGATACCAATCTCGTTAAGCTCACGAAGAAGTCTCGAAATATTTTCCTGAGAATGATCCATAGCAACCGAATTTATGACGTTATCTCATTTTAGGCTATGCAAGCTTGAGAGTGAAACGAAAAATGGGGCAATATTGCCCCATTTAAACGAATGATCTAATTTCTGCTTATTCAGCCAGAGTCACTATCAAGCTATTTAACTTACTGACAAAAGTAGCCGGGTCTTCCAACTGGCTGCCTTCACTCAATAAAGCCTGATCAAACAGAATCTGTGACCAATCGGCAAATAGATCTTCATTTGCTTCACCATCAATTTTCTTGAGTATTGGATGATCCGGATTTATTTCAAGTATTGGCTTGGTCACCGGTATTTCTTGTCCTGATGCCTTTAGGATTTGCTCCATTTGTCGTCCCATGTCATTTTCATCAGCAACGAGACAAGCAGGAGACGTGGTCAGACGTGAGGTGGCGCGAACGGTCTTTACTTTTCCTTCTAAAACTTTTCGTATACGTTCTGCTAACTTTTCATTGCCTTCACTATTCTTATCCTCTTCCTTCTTTTCGTCTTCATCCTTTAAATCACCCAGGTCTAATTCACCCTTGGTAACAGACTGTAACGGTTTATCCATCACTTCTGCCCAATGAGTAGTCACCCATTCATCAACCGGGTCAGACATTAGTAACACTTCGATACCTTTCTTTTTAAAGATTTCCAGGTGCGGACTGTTTTTTGCCATTGCATGGGTATTGGCAGAAACATAATAGATGGCCTTTTGACCTTCCTGCATACGCCCTATGTAATCTTTAATGGATACTTTTTGATCTTCAGAATCATCATGTGTGCTACTAAAGCGAAATAAATTCGACAGGTCTTCTTTGTAATCATCGCCTTCAACCACACCTTCTTTAAGTACCTTACCAAAGGTCTTCCAGAACTCCGCATATTTATCCGCTTCTTTTTCAGCCATCGTTTTTAACAAACCGATCACCTTCTTGGTACAACCCGAACGAATTGAATCAATAACCTTGTTATGTTGCAAAATTTCGCGTGAAACATTTAGAGGAAGATCATCAGAATCCACCACACCACGCACAAAACGCATCCAGGTCGGGATCAATTGTTCTGCGTCATCCATAATGAAGATACGTTTCACATAAAGTTTTACACCATGGCGTTGCTGTCTATCCCACATATCAAATGGCGCACGCTTAGGTATATAGAGTAAGGAGGTGTATTCGAGTTTACCTTCAACTCGATTATGGATATGTGCCATCGGTTCTTCAAAGTCATGGCCTACATGTTTATAGAATTCGTTGTATTCCTCGTCAGAGATATCTTTCTTGTTACGCGCCCACAGAGCGGTTGCACTATTTACCGTTTCTTCTGAGATAACCGTTTTAAATTTCTTTTCCTTGGTTTCTTCTGCCTTGTTTTCCTCACTCTGGCCCTCTTCTTCGTCTGCAGTAGCTTCCTCTTCTATCTCTACCTGTTCTTCTTTATCCATGATAATAGGTAGTGAGATATGGTCAGAGTATTTCGTGATCACATTTCTCAATTGGTAATCATTTAAAAACTCTTCATTGTCATCGCGAAGATGCAAGACCACCTGGGTGCCGCGTGTTTCACGATCGATTGATTCAATTGTGTAATCATTTTCACCTTCAGAGACCCAACGCACACCCTCATCTTTAGCTAAACCTGCACGACGCGTAATCACTTCCACCTTGTTAGCAATAATAAAACAGGAATAAAAACCGACACCAAATTGACCGATTAACTGTGAGTCTTTTGATTCATCGCCAGTCAATGCTTCGAAGAATTGTTTGGTACCTGATTTGGCGATGGTACCGAGATGCTCAATCACATCATCGCGTGACATACCAATCCCATTATCAGAGACGGTGATGGTTTTTAATTCTTTATCAAATTCGACCTTAATCTTTAGATCCGAATCACCTTCGTACAAACCATCATTCTTAAGTGCTTCAAAGCGTAGCTTATCCGCCGCATCCGAGGCATTGGAGATTAACTCGCGTAAGAATATCTCTTTATTACTGTATAAAGAATGGATCATGAGGTGTAGCAACTGCTTGACCTCGGTTTGGAACCCCAGT
Organism: Thiotrichaceae bacterium UBA973; assembly: GCA_002292815.1. Lineage (GTDB taxonomy): Bacteria > Pseudomonadota > Gammaproteobacteria > Eutrophobiales > Eutrophobiaceae > UBA7359. The sequence continues at coordinate 200,874 of DBBX01000028.1, forward strand.
GTTTCCAGTTTTGCTTCTACAGACATATCTATTTAAACCCCTGTTTATAATGAATTCACAATGCGACTTAATATTGGGATTAACCCTTTTATTTCAAGCCATAATTTATTAATATAAAATATATCAACTTGTTTAAATTAAGCTATAATCATGTCATCAATTAAAGACAGTCAGAGAAATATATAGAGGAGCATTAAAGATGAAGAATTCAATTAAACAAATCGGCCAGGGCATGACAGAGTACATCATTATCGTTGCCTTAATAGCTATCGCCGGTATCGGTGCTTTCACCTTTTTTAGTGACGGCATGAAAGAACAAGTAGGTAACGTGACCAAAGAATTAACCGGCGGTACTGCTACCATCAGTGTAGCAGATGAAGCGGATAAAGCAATGAACCAGGGTGCAACCATGGCCACTTACGGTGGACAGAATTAAGCTCGGTAATTATTTGAAGTACCCCGTTTAGCCAACGTTTGAACAATATGCGCCACGAAAGTGGCGTTTTTTGTTTGCCATGTTAAATTTTTACAGTCATCCTTATTTTTAGGCAGGAAGTTGTGAAAGAGATAGATTCATCCCTACAAAAACAACGCGGGCAAGCGTCTGTTTTCGTTATTCTTTTTTCGGCTATCCTGATAGTTGCCGCCATGTCACTTTTCAAGGCGGGCAAAATCACCACCAATAAAATGCAGCTGCAAAATGCCGCCGATGCCGCCGCCTACAGTATGTCGGTCGTCGAAGCGCGTGACCTTAATTTTGCCTCCTACATGAATCGCGCCATGGTCGCCAACGAGGTTGGCATCGCCCAGTTTGTGGGCTTGGCCTCTTGGGCCTATCACTTTCAATCATTTGCCCAATACATTGGTTTTTATAACAACTGCTGCTTGAGCCCCGCAACACTAGGGGCTTCTAATGCCTTCATACAACCTCTTGTATCTGCGTGGCAAGGTCCCGGGCAAACGGCTGTCAGGTTGATGTCAAAGCTGGCCAATGTGGCCACGATCGTGCTGCATAATATCAATAAGATCTACGGCATCGCATCAATGGCCTATCACTCGCTCAGTGTGCTTTTTGCTGTCGGTGTAATCGATGATGTTCTCAAGGACAATGGGCCGCCGGGCACAAAGCTTTCTGATTTTGGTATTGTGTCGCTAATCGGACATGTTGCTAGCTATGGTGTGTTGCCGGGATTACCCGGAGCCCAATTCGCTACCGGCTATATGCCACAGTCTAAGATTGACGTCGATGATTTTGAAGAAAGTGGTTATGCCAGACTTTCTGCCATTATACGCGATAGCAGAGACCCGTTCAGCACGCAAAGAGATTGGCGGATACCGCTGATACCGACGATAGATGTAGAGACACCGCATATACCGCCGATGTGGGTTGATTTGGGTTTTATCGCCTGGGAGACCGGATTCGATTTTTATTTGTCATTTGGTCTGCAAAGAAAAGGCGGCGCCGAACTTCGTATTCTATTACCCGATGCCGGTAAAGCAGAAGCGGGTAAAGCCGCCAACTGGTCGAGTGTCGACACGACAGGCATGGATATGGTGCTCGATATTGGTGGGTATGCCAGATTTTATGTGCTACCGGAACCGTTTCGCCAAAAGATATTTGACGGAAGTTTGCGCGTTTCGCTTGGCGGCGGGAAATTGAGTATCTATATCGACCTTAGCGGTTCGGACCCTGTCGACCGTGACGATTGTGAAGATGCCAATGATGATATTACCGCGGATAATGATGCTGACTCAGATACAAGCAACGACCTGCCATTGAATGATTGCTCTACCGATGCCCCCTCTGGCAAGCCCATTCTGACAATCGACCCTTTTCCTACAGAAATTCCGTTTGCCTCGGGCTTTGCTGAGGTCGGCAAAACTGCCGACAATGATATTAAACTAGCTGACATGGCTCTCGGTGGCAACCCGATCGAAGGTGAGAATTATGGCCGCGCAGGCGAGAACCTCATCGCCTGGATGTTCCCAGGAGTAGGCGCCCCATCCCCCGCGCCACCAACAGGTATCTACTTCGGTTCGGATGTGCCTGCACAAACCCTGACGAAATCAAAGGTGAGCAGCGGATATGGCGGACTCCCGTTTTACGTTGACACCAAGGGTGGCGACCCCTTCCTTGGCGTCGGCGCACCCAAATTATTACTAGGATTTGTTCAGGATGAAGATGATTTCAATACCTATCATCTGGCTAGAACCGCGCAAAATCTGATCGATAAAGAATACCCCACGGCTAATTCGCAAGAACCGGGCGGCCGCCTAAAAGTAAACGAGGCATTTGCCGATGAGGAGCTAGCGGTACTGACAAAATCAGAACTCTATTTCTCTCGCCCAACGGATGTATTTGCCAGTCATTTTCATCGCGATGACGGATTAACAGAAATTGGTAGCGCGTTTAACCCTTATTGGAGCGCCAGACTGGTCGATACTAGCTATGCGGAACGACTACTTGCGCTTGGCGTTCAGCAAAAAGAGGAATATATTGGTATTTCCAGTGCACTAGAATCATTGAAAGGTAAGTTAGAGCAAATCAAAACTTTTGTTACTAGTCTCAATCCTTTTTAAAGGGGCTTCAATTTTTAAGAATACTGATAATGCATCATTCAAAACGACAACAAAAAAGTAGACGGACAGAAAAGGGTCAGGCGATGACAGAGTTTCTTATTGCCGCTTCCTTCTTCCTGATACCGCTGTTTCTAGCGATGTCGCTGATCGCAAAATACATTGATATAAAACAAGCCAATGTGCAGGCTGCACGCTATCAAGCTTGGGAATACACCGTCTGGTATGCCAATGATACTGAACGAGATTACTTCGGCAACGGTGGTGAAGTAATGAGTGGATTCACTGCCGCTGACCAACCCATCAAAGCCACATGGCAAACACGCAATGAGAGTAAACAACGTTTTTATCGAAACCCTGGCGATGAGGACAGCACATTCCCCATCCTCGATGCAGACCAAACTACAACTTGGAAGGCCAATGAAGCCAACCCACTTTGGCGTAATCATCGGGGGCAGCCACTTTATACGGCTCTAGATGGTGCGCAAGCAAGCTTGGCGAGCTCAGAAGATACACCGACTATCCCTGTCGTCGGAACCATCATGAATCTAATGCTGGATGGGATAGGCGTAGCTTTTAATTTAATCGGTAAGTTACTTGGCGCACTGCAATCTCCGGTTGGCTTTAATGCCATTAATACCAATGGTTACGCCGTGGCAAATGAATCTATGCAAATTTCTGCAGTTCCAACCTTCAATAGAATGGCAGGACTCCCAGCCACGAGAGCATATCGTCTCGATGGTTCTGACGGTATCACTGTGGCTGGTGGTAGTATTGGAAATAGTTTGAGTATTGTCACGTCGGCTTCTGTGCTGACTGACGGCTGGAGTGCTGGAGGTGGCGACCATGTTTACAGGCAGGCGGGAGGTACCGTCCCCACCACCGCGCTCAACGCAATATTCGATGCCATACCCGGGTTTAATGCAATGTGGTCTATTGCCTCGGCCCTTGCTCCTGAATTGATGCCCTGTGATCCGCTTTATAGCCACCCATTCGACAATAATCCGAATGGTAGTTTGTGGCTTGGCTACATTGATATTGATGCCGTACATCCCGACCGTCTGTTAGCCGACATATCAGATCCTGCTACAACCAACGGGACGCATTCATGTAATGATGCCGGCATGTGCGATTTAGAACCGGTAGTACCACGACCCGCGGTCGAAGACAGGGAATGCAAAAGATTTTAATGAAACATTCAAGCATCTATTACAAATACTTAAAGAGGCTAAAGTTTAGCTTTCTTGCTGCTACGTTATTGCTGTCATTTCCCGCTTTCGCGAAACCACCAAAATTTCCACCACCACCAGATGCTTCCGTTGAATGGGTGGCACAAGATGTGGAGATGAATGGAATCAGAAACTCGATCCGTGCCTTTCACAGTAAGGATTCTATTGAAAAGGTAGTCGAATTTTATCGCAAGGAATGGAGAAACCCGCCAGAAAGAGGCAAGCCGGGCTACATGGAAACAATTGATGCGGCACCCTGGTATATCATTAACCGCGTTGAAGATGGGTATTTACTGACCGTACAAGTGCAGGTACAAAAGAATAACGAAAACCGCTCTTGGGGCTATCTGTCTATTAGTCCCTTACCCAAAAACCCGCAGAAACAAACACCCGAGCTGGGCACTAATACGGCGAAGATGCAAGATAGCCATGTAATCAATGAAATGAAGAGCAATGACCCTGGAAAGAAAGCCACCACGCTGATCATTGCGAATGAACATTCCCTCAGAAGTAACACGGCTTTTTACCGCAATCATTATGACGGCAGAGGCTGGACAAAGGAGTCTGACTATAACGCGGATAATGCACACACATTAGTGTATAAAACTCGAAAAGAAAGAGTGACCATTATGCTGTTAAAAGATGGTGTCGGAACACGCATCGTTGTAAACTCTGTAAAAAATTCTATATTTTAAAGATTATCGATGAACGCTCAATTGAAACGACACAAAAAGACAACGGCACAAGCGGGTCAAGGGATGGTTGAGTACATCGTTGTCTTGGTGTTCGGTGTGATGCTGTTGACGACTGGTCCCGGTGGTGATGTATTACTCGATTTACTAGGCGTCCTGAATGACAACCATCAGGGTTATTCGTATGCGGCGTCACTGTCAACATTACCCGACCATGATAACGTTTTGGATTTCGCGGCAGAAGCATATGGCTTAGAGGACCAGCTAACTGAGATGGCAAATATCTCATTTGATGATCTGGTAGATGATGCTCTTCCCTCGATACCTACAGAAGCAGAGATTATCAGCGAAGGGGTGTCGAGTATTCTTTCGTTTTAAATTTGCATAAGACTCAATTATNNTTATAATTTAAAAGGTGTTTATTGTCGTGATGCCTTTAAAACCAAACTAATTAGAACAACATCATCTATCAGAAGAATAACTTATGGCTAAGAAAGAACAAAAAAGTGTAATCCCTTTAATTGCCGGCGCAATTGGTCTCGGCATAGTCGCGGCAGTAATGGCAATGCTCTATCTTAATGCCAAAGAGGCCCAGTTGAAGGCCAAATATGAACAAGAAAAAACCGGCTCGGTTACTGTGGTGGTTGCTAACAAGAACCTCGTCAAGGGCATGGAAATTAAAATGGAAGATTTTAGTGCCCGGCCTGTGCCAGCTGAGTTTGTACATGACGATGCAATTTATCCTAACAATTTTAACCGGTATGTTGGCCGTTCGATAATCGCTAATTTAGGCCAAGGGAAAACCCTGTTAAAAAGTTTTATTGATGATGATTTCCCGCGTGATTTTTCCGACATCATTCCACCGGGAAAACGGGCAATCACGATTACAGTTGATGATATTAATTCGATTGGCGGTTTCTTGCGCCCCGGTAACCGTATCGATATTTATGTCAATATCCCTTTTTCTGTATCTGGTTTTCAACCTGCTTTATTTTCCGCTGCTAAAGATGCAGGACTACTTGAGTTATTACCAAAATCAATACTGGCAGAAATACCAGCAGAACTTATGCAGGTTGCGTCCTCTATTGAAGACCCAACCGCATTGATAGGTGCATTAACGCCTTCAGATGTCATTATCCCGGTTTTACAAAATGTAACCGTTTTAGCCACCGGGAAAGATCCGTATAGAGAAACGCTGGACGCGTTAAGACAGCCCCAACGTCGAACAGAAGCGCAGTTTTCAAACATTACACTTGAAGTAGATGCAGAGCAGGCAGCATTAATAACCCTGGCGGAAGAAAATGGGGAAATTGTAACGCTGCTGCGTAACAGGAATGACAAAGGCGCATCAAGTTTTACCAATGTTTCCCCGCTGGATTTATTTGGTAACGCTGCCGAAATGGCCAGTGCAGAAAAAGAACGCGCATCTCGTGTGACGGCCGCTGCAGGTGTCGATGTCAATGGTAATCTGGTAGATGCCGATGGCAATAAACTGATGAGTAGTGAACAGCTCGCTGCGGCTGGCTATAGCGTTAATGAAAATGGTCAAGTCGTTGACAAGGACGGCAACATTGTTGACCCCAATGATCTCGTGATTGCCGCCGATGGTAGCGTCATTAATAAACAACAGCTTGCTGCTGCCGGACTTACTGTTAACGAAAGTGGGCAAATTATTGATAAAGATGGCAATGTGGTCGATGCGAATAATATTGTCATCGCCGCAGACGGCACGGTCTTAACGAAAGAACAGCTCGCTGCTGCCGGACTCAGCGTGAATGAAAATGGTGAGATAGTAGATGCAAACGGCGTAGTCGTAGCGGCAAGTGACATAATTATTGCTGAAAATGGCACCGTTATGACTAAAGAGAATCTCGATGCACTTAAAGCCGCTGGTTATGATGTCAACGAAAATGGAGAAATTGTAGATAAGGATGGAAATGTGGTTGACCCGAATAGTATCGTGATTGCAGCAGACGGCAGTGTCATGACTAAAGAACAGTTAGCTGCGGCTGGTCTCAGCGTGAATGACAAAGGTGAGATTGTCGATGCTAACGGTAATGTCGTCGATAAAAATGACTTAATCATTTCAGCTAACGGCGAAGTGTTAAGCAAACAACAACTCGCAGCAGCTGGACTAAGCGTAAATGCGGATGGGGAAATTGTCGATGCTAAAGGCAACCTGGTCTCCGCAGAGGCAATATCTAAATTCGCGAAAAACCAAACGATTGCAGGTGAGTTCATTGAGCCCGTTAATTATGATTTGATTATAGGTGGTGACAGTACCGATGGCGTTGCTAAGTCGAAAACAGTTACTTTGCCGATAGAAAAAGATGACTAAGTGAAAGTGATCAATAAAACTTTCTTTATCGTCAGTTTGCTATTGCCGTTTACACTTTTCAATGCGATTCGTGCAGAAGACGGAGATAAATTAAAAGTGATTGCTGAGGCCAACGAAGATCAGCGTATTGTTGAAATAGAAACTGAGGTAAAAACGCCGAGGCAGAACAACAACGCAGATGTTAACGACAAAACATCTATCCAGATGATTGTCGGCGGTCAGTCACAAGATGGCGTGGCAAAAAGCATTAAGCTTCCGATTGATGCAAAATAATTTAGCACGTTTATAAATTTTAAGAACACTAATAGGATTGGGAATCAGGAACAACTACTCATGATAAAAAAAATATTTATCTCTTATCTCTTACTGTCTTTTTCACTGATCTGCTCAGCCGCAGAAAAAATTGAGCTTTATGTTGGTGAAATCAAGATTTTAAAATTATCCAGTGTAGAACGTATCGCTGTTGGTAATCCTGAAGTTGTCAGTAACTCCATGCTGAACAATGGCCAATTAGTGTTAATCGCGGAAGGAGAAGGCGCAAGTAACATTCATATCTGGTTCAGCAACGGTACAGAAAAAGACTACATGGCAAATGTGGTGGCTAAAACCAACAACCTGGCGAAAAGAAAAATTGAAATAGAACAACTACTCTCCGAAATAGAAGGTATTGAGATTGACATGATAGGAGAACGTATCGTCCTATCGGGACTAGTTGACCTTGATCATGAAGAAACCATTAAGGCAACCACGGCTGTTTACGATGAGATCCTGGTGAGTATCAATTATGCCGTTGCAACAACGGTCAGGAAAAAGCTGGAGGTAGAAGATCTTTTATCTGATGTCGAAGGCCTGAACGTACGTATTGTTGGCAACAAGATTGTGCTTGATGGCTTGGTTGACAGCGGTTATGAGCAAGCGATCGAGACGGTTACAAGTAACTTCGAAGAAGTTATGGATTTAACGACAAGAGGCACTCTTGACATGAGCATGCCCGACAACAAGATGGTGCTGATGAATATCAAGATAACCGAATTCAACAAAAACTACCTGGAGACTCTAGGCATCCAGTGGGACACCACCATTGCAGGCCCGGCAGCCGGTGTTGCTTTTAGTCCTGCAAACAACTCAGTATTTCGCGCTGAGGAACAACCTAACGTATCCTTTACTGGTCTTGCGCCGGAAGTGGGTCGAAGCGCGCTGGGCTATTTTGGATTAGTCACAGAGATTACTTCACGTATTAACTTCGGTGTAAATTCAGGTAATGCAATCATTCTGGCCGAACCTCGTTTGGCCGCGCGCAGTGGCGGTGAAGCCAACTTTCTAGCCGGTGGTGAATTTCCTATTCAAATATCCAATATAAACGGCACCACGATTGAGTTTAAAAAGTTTGGTATTCAACTTTCTGTTAAGCCAACGGTCGACAGAAACAATAACGTCAAGGCTAAGGTAACGACAGAACTTAGCGCTATCAACAATGCGGTGTCTGTGGATGGCGTTCCGGGATTGACATCACGCAGGACGGAAGCTGATGTCATTTTAAGTTCTGGTGAAACGCTAGTGATGTCTGGATTGATCAATCAGGAAGCCTCAAAGGATGTTCAAGGTATTAAATGGCTTAAAGATATACCTGTATTAGGCAGGCTCTTCAGCTCTGAGACCTTTCGTGATAATAAAAGTGAGTTGGTCATCTTTGTGACACCTCAGGTTTTTGATGCCGATTCTGATATTAATAAAAAGGCGAAAGAATATTTCAATAATAGAACGAGGGAGACTATCGAAGCGATAGATGAAAGCTCTCTAAACATCGTTTATTAAACTAGGAATTCAGTACATATGTTTGACGTTATCGTTAATAATAGTAAGGGTGAAAGACTGCAGAATTTTCACTGTCCAGTGAGTGAGTGCACCATTGGCAAAGCAAGAGATAATTTTGTTCAATTACGTGGTTGGAAAGTAGCTAATCATCACGCCGAATTAACTCGCACATCCGAAGGTCTTTTTATAGAAGATAAGACGGGGAAAAGCAGCATAGAAGTCAATGGCAATGATGTTAACCACCATGGGCCAATCCGTTCTTCTGATGTCATCATCATCGCTGGCTATCATATCAAGGCAGGAATGAGTGGCGACGGTGGTGATGATATCGATGAAGATGATGACGACGCATTTGATGATATGAAAACCGTTTTCGGCGTTCAGCATCATGCGGTGCTCCAAGAATCCGAAGAAATTAGCAAGACTCTAATAAATCTTCAGCATGATGAAAAGTTTAAATGGCGAAATCGGGTTCACGAAGAACTGCTGGCCGCTATGGACCTTCGCCGTACTGACATCAGTAGCATGAACGAAGCTAAACTGCGTAAGCACGTCGAGGGGCTAGTAAACGAAATTATTACTGAGATGGGCCCTAAACTTCCAGCCGATGTAGACCAAGTAGTGTTAGCCAGTGATGTTTTAAATGAAGCTGTTGGACTTGGTCCATTGGAGGAGTTGCTCGCTGATGACAGTGTAACTGAAATCATGGTCAACAAGTTTGATGAGATCTTTATTGAGCAAGCCGGCAAACTCACCTTATCTGATATCACATTTTCAAGTGATGATGCAGTGATGACTTCTATTGAGCGTATCGTGTCACCACTTGGCAGGCGTATTGATGAGAGTTCACCACTAGTTGATGCGCGTTTAAAAGATGGCTCTCGTGTTAACGCGATTATTCCACCTTTGGCCTTGCGTGGCCCCTGCCTGACCATTCGAAAGTTTGCCAAACAAAAGTTACAGGCGCAAGACCTTGTCAATTTTGGTGCATTAAATGACGGCATGGTGAAGTTTTTAGAGACGGCTGTTAAAAACCATATGAATATTCTTATCTCTGGTGGCACGGGTAGTGGTAAGACAACCTTACTAAATGTATTGTCAAACTTTATTCCCCCCACTGAGCGCATTATCACCGTTGAAGATGCAGCAGAGTTAAAGCTAACACAGCCTCACTTGGTTAGCCTTGAAGCAAGGCCTGCTAACCTCGAAGGTAAAGGCGCTATTCCTATTCGTGACTTGGTTAAAAACTGTCTGCGTATGCGGCCAGATCGCATCGTTGTGGGTGAGTGTCGCGGCGGAGAAACATTAGACATGTTGCAAGCAATGAACACCGGACATGACGGTTCTTTAACAACTGCTCATGCGAATACGCCGAGAGATATGATTGCCAGATTAGAAGTAATGGTCATGATGTCCGGTCTGGATCTTCCAGTCTCAGCTATTAGGGAGATGGTCGCTTCCGCTATACATATGATAGTGCAGATATCTCGTTACTCTGATGGTAGTCGTCGTATCACTAATATCACCGAGATTACCGGTGTAGAGTCGGGTATTGTCTCTATGCAGGATATCTTCCGTTATCAACAAGAAGGCTTTGATGAAAATGGTAAAGTTAAGGGTCAATTTGAAGCAACCGGCGCGATACCACATTTCTATGAAGAAATGCGCCAACGTGGTCTACCTGTTGATATGTCAATATTTTCGTAACTCTCTATCGTGAACTTTCTAATAGACTCATCTGCCATAGCTAGTTTTTATCTGACTCTGGCTTGTGTTTTTTTAATGGTCTTCCTGCTTTGGTATGTTTTGGCAAAAAAAATACAAGTAGCGATGGAAAACTATAAACAAACGTTTACAACGACCGCTACAAGCAACATGTCGGACATGTTCTTGTCTATAGATGCCGGTCAATTATTTATAATGAACCTTATCGCTATCATAGCATTACCCCTATTGACCTGGTTAATCACTCGCGATTTACCAACAACATTTACCCTGTTAGCCGTCATCGTTCTATTGCCTCCATTTGTCTATCGTTCATTGCGTAAAAAACGCTTGAAACGCTTTGAAGAACAATTGCCGGATGGCCTTGCAATGATATCCGGTGCAATGCGGGCAGGGGCCAGTTTGAGTATTGCGTTAGAAAGTCTGGTTAAAGAGCAACCTGCCCCTCTCTCTCAGGAATTCGAATTGTTTTTAAAAGAACAACGACTTGGTGTTGACTTTGAGTTGTCATTGAAAAGTATGGCAGAAAGAGTCCCTCTGCAAGATTTTAATATGCTGGTGACTGCCTTGTTAATTAATAAGGAAGTCGGTGGTAACCTCGCCGAGACCATGGAAACCCTGGGCGACACGTTACGAAAAAAAGCCATGATGGAAGGAAAGATTGACGGATTAACCGCACAAGGCAGATTACAAGGGATAGTAATGAGTGGTTTACCCATATTCATTGGTTGTGTACTTAATTTTATAGAACCTGAAGCAATGAGCAAACTCTGGACCACCACACTGGGCTGGATTGTACTGATATTAATTATCATTATGGAAGGCCTTGCCTATTTGATGATTAGTAAGATCACTAATATAGACGTCTAAAGAGAATATAAATGGATAGTATTTATTATAGTGGAAGCGTACTGGCATATTTTGCGGCAACAGCATTGTTCGTCTCATTTATTGCTGTCCTCTACAGTATGATTGATAAGGAGGACCGTACTTATATGGATCCCCTATCCTGGAAATTGAAACTAATGTGGCCTTTCATTCAGATCATTGCGAATTTCTTCGTTATTTTTCTACCTTATGAAATGCTGGAAAACACTGAAAAGAAAATTACCAGTTCTGGCGTGAGCTACCTGCTAAGTGCTGAACAGTTTATCGCACTCCGCATAATTTCCGCGATGATTGCCCCACTAGTCGCGTTATTCATTATGTTTTGCCTAGATAACTTTCAGACTATTTGGTTCATCATCATGCCTCTGTTAGGTTTTATGTTACCAAGCTTATGGTTAAAAGATGTCAGAAATCAACGTAACAGTGCCGTTATTCGTACACTACCCGTCTATCTGGATTTTCTCACCATGTGTGTGGAGGGAGGACTCAACCTTCAGGGCGCATTGGGACAAGCCATGGAAAAAGCGGCACCGGGCCCGCTGCGTAATGAATTTGCTATTGTGCTGCGTGATTTGCGTGCTGGTTTGTCACGCGCTGATTCACTTAGAAGAATGGCCGAACGACTCGATATTCAGGAAATAACATCATTTGTCAGCTCTATTGTGCAAGCTGAAAAAATGGGGGCTTCATTAGCCAATGTACTCAGGGTTCAATCAGAACAGCGTCGAGGCGAACGCTTTCAACGAGCAGAAAAACAAGCCATGGAAGCACCGGTCAAATTGGTTTTTCCGCTGGTCATGTTCATCTTTCCCATTACTTTTATTGTTTTATTATTTCCGATCGCGATGAAGTTCCTTAGTGAAGGAATATTATGATACATGGCTATCTCACTGACATAAACGACAATTGTTTATTTGAAAAGGTTTTACGCACTTCCAGTTTTCTAGAACGTTTATGTGGTTTATTGTTTTCTCCGCCTTTAAAACAAAAAGAGGCTTTATTAATCGAGCCTTGTTCATCAGTTCATACTGTCGGCATGCGATATGCCATTGATGTCGTATTTATAGATAAAAACTGGCATGTGGTAAAAACTGCGAAATCATTAAAGCCTTGGCGAATGGCAGCATCTAGCAAGGCTTATAGAGTGCTTGAGCTCGCCAGTGACAGTCTCGAACAGATAGACCTCCCATCAGGACAGCAACTAAAGTGGCATAATCATGTTGAATAAATTTATAACCCGAGTATTTATTTTAGTCGTCCTTTTAAACCTTGTCGCATGCACAACCGCCAATACAAAAAATACAGAAGAACAACCTAAACGTGATTTGATTGAAGTCCTAGAAGAAGCAAATATCGCATATGAAAACGATGACTTCGTAACAAGTGAAAAAAACTATGGCATCTTAATCAAGGAATTACCTGAAGAAGCAGAATATTGGTTCCGACTTGGAAACATTTATGTGCGCACGAATAGACACCAAGATGCGATAGGTTTATATCGGGAGGCTGTGTTACGCAATCCTCAGTTTGCCAAAGCCTGGTATAACATGAGTATCGTACAACTAAAGCAAACCGCGTTTAGTCTAAATGAAATGTTGATTTATACCGACAAAAAAGACCCTCTTTATAGCAAAGGAGCTACAATGCTAGAGCAAATCAAGTCTATAATTAGTACGAAATAGTTGCGCTTATCTTGGATTAAAAATCAAATATTACAATTAAAGCTAAAATAAATGCGACACAATAATTATCCTATCGGGAAAAAAAACGAAACCGCACAAGCCATGGTTGAGTTTGTAATTATTATTCCAGTGATGCTCATGCTGATACTCGGGATTATTCAGTTTGCATTGATTTATAAAGCCAAAATCACACTCAACTACGCTACATTTCAAACTGTCAGAGCTGGCACATTGAACCACGCGAGTTCATCGTCAATGGAAAAAGCCTTCACCAGCAATATGGCGCCGCTTTATACAACGAGCTATTTTAATGCTCCCCCGACTGATAAAAAGGCGCTATGTAGTAGTAGTTTTCTCGCTACAGCTGACGGCCGCGATGCCCGAGGAATGGGAAAAGACGGCGCTAAACATAGAATAATGCAAAGTGATACTACGCTGCGTACCGTGCTAGATAATACAGGCGGAGACATGGACGCAAAGTGGGGTTCTGACCAAGTATTTTGTGCCAGAAGAATCGTACAAAATCAAATTGATAATGGGTTTGCCATATTGACTATCGTCAACCCCTCGGATTTCTCATTCGATAAATTTGGTGTTGATGCCTATCATGCGGGAAGTGACAGCATAGAAAGGATGATACCGAACGATAATCTGATGTACCGCGACGCAGACGTTATCGATAGCATCCAATCCGTACAAGACGCTAATCTGTTGAAAGTACACGTTGGTTATTGTTATGAAATGATTATTCCATTCATTAACAGAATTGTCTGGGCCATGCAGGCTAACCCCGGCACCAATACAACTGGTGCTTTTGGCCCGCCATCATCAGGCACCTTCGCAAACACCTGTGTTTCTGCCGGAAATGGACCAACAGATAGACGTTTTGGCATACCCCTTTATGCCCAGAGCATTATGCGTATGCAATCAGCCGCCGTGCGTTGTGAAATTGATGATGATTGCTGAATGTTAGTTAATTTATCTCTAGCCAATATTTTGCTGCTTTATTACAATTAGATATGTCTGTAACCAATCAGCATCAGGTCGGAATTTCACCCCAACATACCCCGGTGATGCAACAGTACCTCGGTTTTAAAAACGAACACCCGGGCATGTTGCTATTTTTTCGTATGGGCGACTTCTATGAGTTGTTCTTCGATGATGCAAAAAAAGCCGCGCGCTTATTAAATATAACTCTGACAAAGCGTGGTAAATCTGGTGGTAATGCTATTCCAATGGCGGGTGTGCCCTATCATGCCGTTGATAATTATCTGTCCAAATTAATCAAACTAGGTGAGTCGGTTGTTATTTGTGAACAGATCGGCGACCCAACGCTAAGCAAAGGTCCCGTCGAACGAAAAGTTGTGCGTATCATTACGCCTGGAACGATTACCGAGGATGTTCTATTAAATGAGCGTGTTGCAAATGTCTTGCTAGCGATTTACAAAAGCAAACAACACTATGGCTTTGCCAGTGTCGAGCTGAGTAGCGGTCAAGTAACCATGCTTGAAGTGGATAATTCTGCTTGCCTGGAAGATATTATCGAGCAATATCAACCGGCAGAAATTTTACTTAGTGAAGGATTTGAAAGCGACGGCCTTAATGATCTGAATAAAACAATAAGCAAACGTCCCGATTGGCATTTTAATAAAAAGACAGCTGAATCCATTATCAAACAACAGTATGGCATTAAAGACCTTAGTGGCTTTGGCTGTCAACATATGGATACGGCAACAAGTGCATTGGGCTGTTTAATCCAGTACCTCAGTGACACACAAAAAACACTGTTACCTCATTTACAAAGTCCAAAAATACATTCAGAAGATGATGTGATACAGATCGATGCGATCTCACGTCGTAACCTGGAATTGGAAGCGAGTCTGACCGAAGGAAAATCGCATTCACTATTAGATGTAATCGATACCACATCAACCGTCATGGGCGGTCGTTTATTACGTCGTTGGTTACAACAACCGATTCGTGATCATGTGGTCTTGCAGTGTCGCCATGATGCCGTAGGAAAATTATTACTGAATCGATGTCACAGTGATTTTCATGAAGCCATGCGCGGTGTTTGTGACATTGAACGTATCATGTCGCGTGTTGCTTTAAAATCTGCAAGACCTCGTGACTTGGTGCAACTACGGGACAGCATTACCCTGCTGCCACAAATCAAAGATGGTCTAGCAAAGATTGATAGCCCTAGATTGAATGATTTATATGAAGACATCAGTTTATTCCCTGAATTACTTCAAACCCTGAATAATGCACTGATAGATGAACCACCGGTAATTATTCGTGATGGTGGGGTTATTGCTAACGGTTATGACAAACAACTGGATGAATTAAGACAGCTAAGTAATGACGCAGGTCAGTTTTTAACTGATCTCGAAGAACAAGAAAAACAACGCACAGGAATACAAGGCTTAAAAGTAGGTTATAACCGGGTACATGGTTATTACATAGAAATCAGCCGCCTTCATTCTGCCAATGTCCCGGATAATTATAATCGCCGACAAACCTTAAAGGCGGCAGAGCGTTTCATCACACCAGAATTAAAAGACTTCGAAAATAAAATTCTGAGTGCAAAGGAAAAGTCATTAGCGCGTGAAAAACAATTGTACGATGAGTTATTGGATATCATTGCTAACTACTTAGCTGAACTACAACACTGTGCGTCAGCACTTGCGGAATTTGATATCTACCTGAGTTTTGCGGAAGTGGCGACAACGCTTAATTTTACCGCACCGGTTCTAACAAAAGAAAAAGGGATTATCATCGAAGCAGGACGGCATCCAGTCGTTGAGCAGATTCAATCTGCAGCCTTTATAGCCAATGATTTATCGCTCGATAATGACACGAGTATGCTCATCATCACTGGCCCCAACATGGGGGGTAAATCGACTTATATGCGGCAGACAGCCTTAATTGTAATCCTCGCCCACATCGGCAGTTATGTCCCGGCAGTCAAGGCTGTGATTGGTCCTATCGATCGGCTATTCACTCGTATAGGTGCTTCGGATGACCTCAGCAGTGGTCGTTCTACATTTATGGTAGAGATGACTGAAACCGCTAATATTTTGAATAATGCAAGCCAGAATAGTCTGGTCTTGATTGATGAGATAGGTCGCGGCACCAGCACCTATGACGGCCTGGCATTGGCTTGGGCCTGCGCTTTACATCTCGCAAAAGTAACTCAAGCCTATACCCTGTTTGCTACGCATTATTTTGAGTTAACAGCATTACCTGAACATAACGATAATGTGGCGAACGTACACATGGATGTCGTTGAACACGGCGATGAAATAGTGTTATTACATTCTGTTAAACAAGGTCCGGCAAACCAGAGTTATGGTATTCAAGTCGCTTCTCTTGCAGGCATACCTAAAACTGTTATTACTGCTGCAAAAAACCGTTTACACGTGATTGAAGCACAAACACCCATAGCTAATATTGAAAAACCACAAACTGATTTATTTAATGCCGATCCAATATTAGAAAAATTAAAAATGATTGATCCAGATTCTACCAACCCGAAGCAGGCGCTTGCATTATTGTATGAACTACAAGCCATGCTGGATCGATAATGCCATTAAGGCATTATCAATAAACAATCAATAATCATCGCTGGTCATGTTAAATCTTCATCGCTTAAAAGAGCTGACACTATTTAATTTCTGTTATTCGCTGAGTAGTTTAAAAAGTCTGGCGTTCATCATTCCTTATTTTTTATTTTGGTATCTTGTGTTCGATAACGTTATTTTACTGGCTGTTGAATGGCTGCAAAGCACACAAGGTCTTATTTTTGTGAGTTGGATAACGCAAGACCAGGATCTTGGATTGGAATTATTTGTTGATCGCTCTGCAAGTTTATCTATTTACTTACTCGTCTCAATAACATTGACACCACTATTTATTTTAATTGCTGCTAACAATCAATATTCAAGTGATATCTCCAGAGGCGCATTTCGTTTTTTATTAATGCGTGCCACTCGTGCCGAGATCTATTTTTCACGGTTTATTGCGGTGACCTTACTAGTCTTAACGTGTATCTCTATCACCTCACTCTGGGCTTCAGTACACGCATTACTAAATGAAGAAGACACTCTGGAAGCCATCACCATGTTTGGCTTGCAAACTTTTATTATCGTATTTGTCTATAGCCTGCCCTTTATCGCCTTTATGTCGATGATTTCATCCCTTGCACGTTCTGCATTCGGTTCACTGTTTATGGGGATGATGACCTATGCCATTCTGGTAATCATCAGTTTTTGGTTTAAATCAGATTTTAGTCAGGCAATTTATTTAATACCCGGTGGTCTTAAGTCCTATTTAATAGACATCAACACTGAAAATATTTTGATTTCTGTTGCAGCACTCTTCGCATACACCCTGTTCTATTTCGTGTGTGGTTGGCATATCTTCAAACGCAGGGATATATAAATGGCCCACCATATAAAATGTGAATCATTAACGAAACGTTTTCAGGGGATAAAAGCCCTTAATGGGCTTGATTTGGAACTGGAGATAACACAACCCACTGGAATAGTGGGTCCTAATGGCGCGGGCAAATCAACTTTATTTGCCATTCTGTGTGGATTTATAAGTCCAACTTCTGGCAAGGTTCGCGTTCTGGATCAAGCTCCTGATTCAAGCTTTATAAAAGGCAAACTCTCATTACTACCGCAAGATACTTCAATGTTTAAAGGGGTTGATGTACTGACACAACTCAAACATTACGCAAGACTACAAAACTTCAATAGGCATGATGCTAAAAAAGAAGTTGACCATGTACTATCACTGGTACAAGCCGCCGGTTTCGCAAATCAATTTCCGGAAACATTAAGCTTTGGTCAACGTAAACGTATCATGCTGGCGCAGTCCTTGATTGGTAAACCAGAATTAATATTAATGGATGAACCGACATCAGGCCTCGACCCGGTTGCTGCAACTGAGGTTAGAAACTTATTACGCGATCTAGGCAATGAATATAGTGTCATCATTAGCTCACATAATTTATCCGAGATTGAAGATATCTGTAGTGATATCGCTATCATGAATAAAGGTAAGTTAGTCATCCATTCCAGCCTGTCTGAACTAAAACGAAGCGGTCAATGCTTTAGTCTTATGCTGGAAGCGCCTTCTGATGTCCACTTAGGCGACTTATTAAAAGAAATAAGTGGCATAGGCAAAATAGAGAATGACAATAAAGATATGAAATCATGGATTATTCACTACGAATCAGGCTCAGCTGAACAACTGCAAATAAAGATACTGTCTAAACTCGGAGAAACAGGAATTGCTATTTCTGAGCTCAAAAAGGGCAAAGCACTGGCTGACGAAATATCTGAAATAATAAAAAGTGATAATTAAATAACCATTTAATTAATTGAATGGTCTTTTATGCAGGCCAAGGAACGAGTATGATCGCGTTCTTTTTAAAACTTGAATTTATAGGTAAAGCTGATGCCATTTGTTGTTATCGAAAACTGCATTAAATGCAAATACATCGACTGTGTTGAGGTCTGTCCAGTCGATTGTTTCCACGAAGGGCCAAACATGTTGGTCATTGACCCAGATGAATGTATCGATTGCACTCTTTGTGAACCAGAATGCCCGGTTGAAGCCATTATGGCCGATGAAGATGTGCCTGAAGAAATGAATAACTTTATCGAGTTAAATGCTGAGTTATCAAAGGTTTGGCCTGTCATTAATGAGATGAAACCAGCTCCTGCAGATGCGGATGAATGGAAAGACAAGACAGATAAGTTACAATATCTGGAACGCTAGACTAGCTTTTCCCCGGGGGATAGATTCCTTCTATCCCCTGATTTTACTCTTTCCCACAATACCCCCGCTTGATAGAACCATATTTTCTCATGCTTAGAAAAAACATAAGCTAGAACGCTAAATATTAAAGACAAAGAAATATGAATTATAAATTTCTGTTCATCATCCTCTTTTTTTTAACACCATTACTTTTTTTAAAGACAGCCTATTCAGACGTTTATAAATGGCTCGATGATGATGGGAAAATCATCTATGGCGATAAGCCTGCTGCTGATAATGCTGAAAAAATAAAAATAAAAAATGCACCTGAAAAAAACCAGCAAGATCAGGAAAGAGTTAAAAAACAACAAAAGCTATTAAATATAATACAAGAAGAACGTGATGAGAAAACCTCTTTAAAAAAAGAGATAAAAGAAAAGAAATATCAACAAAAATTAAAATGCGCTGAAGTAATTAAAGCATTACAGGAAAAAAAAGACGCCAGTTTTTTATATGAAGAAACAGATGACCCAAATAATCCAAAATTTCTATCCAATGAAGAACGAAAAAGCGAAGAAGAAAAACACGTAAAATACATACTAAAAAACTGCTGATAAAAAACTTCTATTTAATTACTAACTAATAGCGGGTGTAGACTAATATCAGAGCTAGAATACAATTTAATTCTTCTTTCGGCATTAATAATGACGACCTCAATATTTAGCATTGCAAATCAACGACATCCTGAAAAAATGGGCTCGTGCGAGTGATTGAAGCGGGATACCCCAGAAATTAGTGCGATAATAGATAGGGTTTTAGAGAAATCACCTCAAAGTCGTTATCAACCGGGTGAAGAGTTGGCTAAAGAACTACATAACTGTCTAAAAAATATAAAGAAAAATAAATAATGGACTTATCAGCTAAACTTGAAATTGCAAATCAATCTGATGTTGGTCTGAAACGACCACACAATGAAGACAGCACAATAACTGATGGCCGTAATGGTATTGTTATTCTTGCTGACGGAATGGGCGGATATAAGGCAGGAGAAGTCGCTAGCGCGCTCGCAGTCACCAATATCCTGTTTGATGTGACCAATGGGCTGAAAAAACTTAAACGTGGCCAAATTGACGAAACTACGGGCTTTAGCAATGAATCATTACTGATCCGCGATGCTATAACTCAAGCAAATTCAGTCATTTATAATACCGCACAGACAGATCCACAATGCCAAGGCATGGGAACCACTATCGTCGTTGGCCTTTTTCACAATAACATTTTATCCATTGCTCATGTTGGTGATTCACGACTTTATCGTCTAAGAAACAATGAGTTACAGCAAGTCACCAATGACCATTCCTTAATTCAGGAATTGATTGATCGAGGTCTTTATACCTCAGAAGAGGCGCATGCAAATACACCGAGAAATCTGGTCACTCGAGCAATGGGGATTGAAGCTGATGTCGACGTTGATGTAGTTGAAGAAGCGGTTTTACCTGACGATATTTACCTGCTTTGTTCGGATGGATTAACAGATCTAGTAAAAGATGAAGAAATTCACTTAACCCTAAGTAAATATAGTGCTAATCTTGCACAAACAGCTGATGAATTAGTGAAATTTGCGAACAAAAGAGGGGGCAAGGATAACACCTCAATAATATTGGTGCGTATCCAGGAAGATTTTTCTTCACCCAAGGGTTTTTTAACAAAAATTAAAAATCGATTAAAATAAATGAAATACGGGGATAGGAATTAGCAATGGCGAAGTTAGTTCTGAGTATGAATGGCGTCGTTCAAGGCGAATACGAGCTCAATCAAGAACGATTGACCATTGGGCGTAAGCCTGACAATGACATACCGATAGATAACCTTGCGGTTAGCGGTAAGCATGCATTGATAATTACCATACTAGATGATTCCTTTCTGGAAGATCTCGGCAGCACCAATGGTAGCTATGTTAACGGTAAACTTGTTAAAAAACATGCGCTTAAGGATGGCGATGTTGTTGCTATTGGTAAGCATGAACTAAAATATGTAAACGAGCATGCAACTGCCGATGATGATGATTTTGAAAAAACCATGATCATCAAACCTGGCTCAGCCAGTGCCGCAGTCGCTGCAGCACAAGCTGCTGATAAAGCGGTTGAATCTGCTGCTCCTGCTGCTGCTGCACGGCCCGCCGGCGGTGGAATGCCATTAGGCCGCTTGACTATCTTGAATGGCCCAATTGCAGGTAAAGAACTGGAATTAACCAAGGCATTGATAACCTTGGGCAAACCTGGCACTCAGGTTGCTGTTATATCTCGTCGACCTCAAGGCTACTTCTTGACGCATATTGAAAGCGATGGCGATGGAAAACGTTATCCTGTCGTCAATGGTACCGCAATCGGTGCTAAGGCATATCAACTAAAAGACAGTGACTTGATTGAACTTGCGGGGATTAAGATGGAGTTTTCAACTGCATAAATAAATCAAAGTCACATACTACTTTTTATTTACGCTTTGATAATTTCAACAAGCTCCATATAGAAATCGCTAAATATTAAATCTACTGCCTCTGCAAACGCTTTAATTACATCAGCAATAGTATTGGATGGTAATGTCACCGTTTGAACATACTCTTTATGTAAGATTGGAGCATGCTTGCTATTAGAATTAACTTGAAGCAATAATTTTACATAAACACTTTCACTTTCTTTTTGTTGTAATCGCTCAAAGGCTTTAATTTGCCCCTTAATAATTAGCTCGCTATTACCTTCAAACGTATTTAAAACTAATTTCGAGATGTTACTTAAACGTAACCTTTCGGCCAAACGTTCTTGAAGTAGTCTGGTTGGAGAATCGGTCCAATGATGATAATGATATTGCTTTAGCTCTATCTCATTGTCGGTATAGAGGATTGCACGTTCCTGATATAAGCCCGCTGCCTGAAAGGTAATCACACTAATTGAACTCACCCGCTGCTCATCAACGTTAACATCTCTTAATTCAGGCAGGCGATAATAATGATCTGTTGGTAATGGCGCTTGGCTAGAGCAAGCCGTCAATGCTAAAAAACAACACAGTAAAAGACTACAGCGCATGATCACTCAACCTCTTCAATTTGAGCTGAACCACGGATTAGCAAACCCGGGTTTTCTTTAATCTGCCGCGTGAATTCATGAATATTTCTACTACTTCCTTCAAGATGATGAGTGATCGCATCGATATGCGTAGACATTACTGACAAAGTCTTCTGCAGATCAGTGAGAGAATCACTCATTTTGCCATCATTATCTTCAAGTATATAATTAACATCACCAGTGACTTTATCAATATTACTCAAGAGTAGGTCCATTGACTTTCTCGTATCATCTATATTAGCGACTAGCTCATTCATCCCTGTTGAAGCGTTACTCATATTTCCCAAAAAATTCGTTAAGTTTTCCTGATTTTGACTATTAAACACCTTTTGTAAATCTTCTGATGTCTGATTAAGGTTACTAATTAACGTATCAACCTTGCTGACCATATTAGCCTGTTCAACCTGCTTACCAAAATTTTCAAGCAAGGGCTTAATGGTATTCTTTGTTATATCGGTTAGTTCTGTTGACACAGATAAAACCTGTTTATTTATATTATCCAGTAACGGTTTAATACTACTGTTAGACAGCTCACGGAGGTCTGAAGCAACTTCGTTTACCGTAGCAAAAATATTAGCAGCTTCTCTACCAGTTATTTCTGAACCCGGCTCAAGCAAGACATCGCTGTCTCCTTCTGCAATATCGATAGTCACAGCAGCTAGTAGACCAGAGGCTACTATCTTGGCGATACTATCGACAGGTATAGGCCACTCTTTTTCTATTGACAGCGTTAATCGGTAATTGGTTTTACCCTCTTCCCGTATTGGTTCAATAATTTCAACCTGTCCAACTTTATAGCCTTCAAATGCGACGGGAGTCCCGTATTTAATACCTGAAACATTATGATAGGTAACAAAATATTTCTCTGTCGGTCCGTTACTACCCATGATTTGATAAAGAAATACAAAGAAACTAATTAAAACAAGTATGACAAGAGAGCCTACAACAAGGTAATTAATATTATCGCGTTTCATAATCTTTACTACATACCTGTTAATCGATTTAAATATTCATCTGCTTTGACTTCTTCATTACTGGGCCGTCGATTTAATAATGATTGTATTCGTTCATTATCAGAATTTTTAATATTTTCTACTGTATCAGTCATCAGGATATTGCCTTGATCGAGCACAGTAATTCTGTCCGCAATTTTAAAAGCACTTTCAAGTTCATGCGTAACGACAACGATCGTCATTTTCATTGCATCTCTTAAATTCAAAATAAGTTCATCTAACTCTGCGGAAACAACCGGATCAAGTCCTGCGGAAGGCTCATCAAAGAACATCAACTTTGGATCCATAACAATCGCACGTGCAACGGCAGCGCGTTTAATCATGCCGCCAGATAACTCTGCTGGCATTAATTTTTCAAACCCACCAAGATTAACAACCTCAAGCTTCATCCTGGCCATAATCTCCATCGTTTTTTCATCTAGGCGCGTATGTTCACGTAATGGTAATTGAACATTTTCACCAATCGACATTGAACTTAATAATGCCCCGCCCTGAAATGCTACTCCCATGTTTTGTCTCAGTTGATGCATTTCTGTATTACTGATTTTGGTAATATCCTTACCAAGCAAATTGATACTACCGCTGGTAGGAACACCGAGTCCTAGTAAATAACGTAATAATGTACTTTTACCCGAACCACTACCCCCCATAATGATCATTATCTCACCTTCATTAATCGTCAGATTAATGCCGTGTAAAATCTCACGTGGTCCGTAATGCGTTACCAGATCGACAACCTCAATAGCTGCGCTATTATTATTTGTCATTATTTACAGGTTTAAAAAATATGTAAAAATCATATCAGCAATGACGATATATGATATTGAAAGCACTACAGAACGTGTTGTTGCCTTACCGACACCTTCCGCACCACCGGTTACTGAAAAACCATTACTAACACCAACTAAAGTAATAATTAATGCAAAAATAAGACTCTTAAATATTCCCTGCATCACATCAACTACTGCCAGGGCTGATAACGTTCTATCGGCATAAGCATCAAAACTCAAACCAATTTCAATACTTGTATATACAGCGCCGCCTAAAAGAGCCGCCATATCTGAAAAGAAAGTCAATACAGGAAGCATAATCATCATTGCAAACAAGGACGGAGCTACCAGATATCTCACCGGATTGATTCCCATAACGCGTAACGCATCTATCTCTTGATTGACTTGCATCGTGCCGATTTTTGCTGCCAATGATGAACCTGTCCTACCAGCAATTAGTATACCGGTTATTAATGGACCAAATTCTCTGGTAACTGATAATGCAACGCCAACGACAACCTGGGATTCAGCACCAAATGTCTTCAGGTTATAGATCATTTGAATCGCTAACATGACGCCGATTGAAAATGACAAGACGAATACAATCGGGCATGCTGCTATTCCCATTGTCATCATTTGCGAAAATATGGATGGAATTCTAACTGGTCGTTTTATGAATGGACCGACCAGGATCCAGAAAAGTGATTCCGCTAATAAAGCAGAATAGTAACCCGCTTCTTCTATTAACTTTACAGTTGAACGTCCAAGGAGTTCTAATGAATTAGTTAATGGATGAGTAGCGGTTTCAGGCATCCTCGTTTTCGAACTCTGCTACCGAATCATGTATAGGAAAAACTTTATCAAGCCGCGCTAGCTTTAAGACACTCATTGCAGCATCACTGACACCAACCAGACCAAACTTTAAAGTCTTCTTTTTTGCTGTCTGATAACCTTCAACCAAACTGGCAACACCAGAACTATCTATATAACTTACCTTGCCAAGGTCAATTAATAGGTTTTTGTTCGCTTGTAACACATCAAGAATACTCTTCCGTGCCTCGGGTGAGCACGATAGGTCAATATCACCTTCCAGTCTAATAATCGTATACATTTGCCCTTCCTGTGTAATGATATTCATGTTTAATACTCACATTTTATTATTAACTTATTTTTTTTGTCATCTCAAGGTAGTTTCCATTTCCCTCCTCAAGATGTCCCCTGTCGCATTCATCCATAATTTCGTTAATGAAGTGCGTTCCTAGCCCACCTGGACGTAAATCGTCTAGATCTCTAGGCTTTACTGAATCTAAATCTATTGGATTTGCGTAGTCCACTAACCTGAAATGAACCTTGCCATCATTATTGAGCATTTGCAGTACAATTTCACCCAATTCATTACCTTGATAAGCATGTTGAATAACATTCATACAAGCTTCATTTACAGCTATCACCAATTTATCTGATAAATCAGCACTGCAACCAAGCACTTCTGCTGTCCTCTTAATCAGTGCCCGTATAAGACACAAACGCTCAGCTTTAGCTGGAAATCGAATCTCAAACAAGGTCTCTACACTCATTTCAAACAGCACTCAATAACCATTAAAGTAATATCATCATGTTGATGAACATTAGGATGTCGAATCTTCGCAACAATATCTTCCAGGCGTTTGGATGCTGTTACTTCCGAGTTTTCTTCAATCAATTTAATCAAACCGCTTACATCTAATAATTTCTGCTCTTGATTCAGACTCTCAGTAACACCATCTGTAAAAATATAAACTGATCCACCATCAAGCTTAATGGTTGAAACAGGAAATTCAGTGCCTGGCAAAATACCAATCGGTGGAGCTCCCGCTTCTATTTCCTCAAACTTACCAGAACAGTGATGAAACAATGGCGGTTGATGGCCTGCATTAGAATATGTAATCGTACATGTATTAGTATCAATAAAGCCTGAAACAATCGTAACAAACATTCCATGAGATACTGTTTCACAGATCTCATCATTAACTCTGCTTAATAATTCACCAGGATCATCGATATTTTTTGCAAGGTGGTGCAATAAGCTACTGGCCTTTGCCATTAACATAGCGGCGTTCATTCCTTTTCCAGACACATCTGCCAAATTAAAATAGATTAAACCATCGTCACGCATAAAGAAGTCATAAAAATCCCCTGACACTTCTAATGCGGGGACATTCATACCATTAACTGGAAAATTAATAATATCTGATATGTTAGGCAAAAGATCGAGTTGTATTTCTCTTGCCAATTCAAGCTCTTTGCGCATACGTTCTTGTTCAACCAAGGCATCTGCCATGCGGGCATTATTAATAGCTAAGGCTGCATAAGAAGCTAATGCCATAGAAAGGTGCTTGTCTTGATCGCCAAATAAATCGTCATTCTTCTTATTCAATAATTCCAGCGCACCAATACATTCGTTGCTAACGATTAATGGCACACAAAGAATCGAACGTGTCCGGAAACCAGAACCCATATCAACGTTCTTCGAAAAATCAGGATCGCTTTGCACATCACGAATCATCTGACTACTACGTGTCTTTACTGCCTTCCCAACAATACCTTGTGTTGAAGATAGCCTTAAACCGGTAATATCAACTGGTCCCGCACATTCAACGCATACCAGTTCATTAGTATCAGTTTCTAGTAAAAATATTGATGCTGCTTCAGCATTCATATATTCCATGAATTGCTCAATTGCATTATTTAAAGTCTGCGAAATATCTAATGTACTTGAGAAGCCTTGAGAGATTTCGGCTAATAACGCGAGTTGTTCTTCAAGCGAATGTGATTCACGTTTTTCAAATAAACTATATACGTTGCGTTTTAACATCAGCTAGCCTTATTCAAGCATTCTAAATAGTCATCATCATTTGGTAAGGCATTATTGCGTTGCGCTTCCCATAAGATACGTCCAAGACACTCCATCATTTTATGCTCTGCATCATGAGTAGAACTGGATTTAGTCATTATTTTTTTATAAGCATCATTAATGCCTGTCGGCCTGTTAGAACTTACTTGTTCTTTTAATGCTATATGCATCCCCATATGTAAAAAAGGATTCGTTTCATTTTGTTCGGGACTAAAATCATTTTCCTTTGAAGATTCTTCCACTTCAAGATAATGATGGTATTCAGGATGCTCCATAATCACATCCGAAATAATTGCCTCTATCGGTTCTAATGGAAGCTTGTTTTTTTGCTTACTCCATACCTGATAAAAGTAACTACGTGCCTCATCTCGATCTTGAACAAACATATTTTCAGTTATTAATAATATTAAGGAAATCGTTATCTCTTGGTATTTTACGCTTGTTTATCAATGTTCTGCATGCTTTTCGCGTTCTTTCCACTCACATTCGTCAAATATCACACAACTTCCGCATCTCGGGCTGCGTGCGATACAGGTATAACGCCCATGCAATATTAGCCAATGATGTGCATCTTGTTTAAATTCATCGGGGATAAACTTTAATAAACGCTGCTCAACTTGATTTACGTTTTTTCCCGGCGCGATACCCGTACGGTTTGATACCCGGAAAATATGTGTATCAACGGCAATAGTCGGTTCACCAAAGGCGGTATTTAAAATGACATTTGCTGTCTTGCGCCCCACCCCAGGCAAGCTCTCTAATGATTCTCGATCTCGTGGGACTTCACTATTAAATTTACCTACAAGAACCCGGCAAGTCTCAATAATATTTGTTGCCTTATTGTTATAAAGGCCAATAGTCTTGATATAAGTTTTAAGTTTTATTAAACCCAATGCATAAATTGCCTCGGGGGTATTGGCAACCGCATATAATTTATTAGTAGCTTTATTGACACCAACATCTGTCGCTTGCGCTGAAAGAATAACGGCAATCAATAACTCAAATGGCGTTTGATAAACCAACTCTGTTGTAGGGGAAGGGTTTTGTTCTCGTAATATGCTGAATATGCGTGTTCGTTTTTCTTTATTCAAGGCTTTTCACTCTTCAATTAGTCAGTAACTTGATTACTTTTAAGCAAGTTAATTGTCGCAAATAACAAGCCCAATAAAATAAAGCTACCTGCAGGTGAGTCGATAATCGAAAACATATCAAACAATCCTTTCAGGAAACCAAAAATAATAAAGAAAATTAAAACTGCTATTACGACACCAGAAACATAAATCATCGTAGATTTATAATCCGGCTTAGAAAAAACCTCTTCGCCAAGAGAGATAACCAAACTATTAATTACTAATAATGGTAAAAACAAACCTATCTTATCTGCAACAAAATAAATTTCTGAATTTAGTAACATTCTTGCTACTAAAGTTACAGTGACGCTGACAATCAGAACGCTGACGAGCTTTTGATGTGATGGGATAAAACTACTTATGAAATATAATGTCGACGTTAGAATTACAATCAGAAATAATGAGATCAATCCTATACTAATTGCATCATTTAACGAGCTCACAACCAAAAATAAAGGTGCTAATGCTAATAAGCCAGTTTGATTTTTATTATTGAATAATCTTTGAATCATAGCAGTATGATGCATTCAAATTTTTAAAAGATAATTCTATTTGATTTACTCTCGGTACGCACCTGTAAAAACACTCTCTCAATATACACATCATATTATTAGAAATAAATTCCAGTTTACTGCGATAATAGTATTTTATTATTCGCATAAAATGACTCATGAAATTAGCCTCATATAAATTCAACAACACAATTTCAATAGGTGCCATAACGAATGAAGGCCTCTGCCCTGCGGCATCTCACTATAATGGTAAAAATGGCCTGATGCGCTTTCTAGAAGCTGGGGATACAGCTTTATTGGATCTAAGCAATAAAATAAACACACCATCAAATTATATATCTCTAGACGATGTACAACTCCTTACACCCATAGCAAAACCGAATAAGTTCTTTGGTGTTAGTCTGAATTACGCTGATCACATCGAAGAGACCGGGTTAGATAAACCCGAATACCCTACTTTTTTTAATAAACAAAATAGCTGTGTCATTGGACCGGGCGATGCCATCCATAGACCTCGAGTATCTGAAAAACTCGATTATGAAGGTGAACTTGGTATTGTCATCGGCAAACGTTGTCGCCATATCAGTCGCGAGCAAGCAGCTTCCGTTATTGCGGCCTATACCATCGTTAATGATGTCAGCGTTCGTGACT
Organism: Thiotrichaceae bacterium UBA973; assembly: GCA_002292815.1. Classification (GTDB taxonomy): domain Bacteria; phylum Pseudomonadota; class Gammaproteobacteria; order Eutrophobiales; family Eutrophobiaceae; genus UBA7359. Next base: position 229,680 of record DBBX01000028.1, read on the forward strand.
GGCAGATGCGTTCTCATACATGGACCTTGGGGAAGTCTTTTGACACGCATGGCCCGGTAGGTCCTTGGTTAGTTACCAGCGATGAAGTAGGTGACCCACATATACTGTCTATCAAGACCTGGGTAAATGAAGAACTACGTCAGAATTTCAATACCGAAAATATGGTTTTTGATTGCTATTATCTGGTTGAATACCTATCTCAAGTGATGACATTGGAGCCGGGAGACATTATTGCGACCGGAACTGGCAGTGGTGTTGGAGTTAAGATGAAACCGCGTGGTTATATGAGACCGGGTGATGAGGTCAAGATTGAAATTGAAAAGATTGGTGTATTGAAAAATCCAATCATAGCAGAGCCGGCCTCATTCAGCTTTATCAATTAGATTTTTCAGCTTTGTAAATATGCTCCTGAATCAATTTTTTCTAATAGCGCTTGCATATAATCGAATCGATGAAGTGCATTATCCATTTCCAGTAACGATTGCTTGGCACTTATCTCAAACGGTAATAACTCTGCCAATCGATCACTGACCCAAGCCGCTTCTTCAAACCGTTCTGGCACGTCCAGCAGTGGCAATTCATAGCGATTGGCTATCTCCTTAAGTAATTCAGAAAAATTCTGATATGTGACCGGTAGAAGCTCATCATCTTCATCCAATAAAGTGACATCCCCTATACATAAATTATCTTTTTGCACATCATAGCTCTCAACCTTGAAACGGCGTTCACCGATCACTTTAATTCCAAGCAAGCCATCATCCATCTGATCCCAATCACTAATTTTGACATAAGTGCCCATCGCGAAAAAATCAGTCAGCCCCTCTGCTGCTTCTCCCTCACGTATTAAACAAATACCAAAGCCACTGTCTGAGCGTAAGCATTCACTTACCATATCAAGGTATCGTGGCTCAAATAGACGTAATTGCAATTCTCCTTGTGGGAATAGAACTATATTCAGTGGAAATAGAGGAATCTTCATGATCAATTCAGGGCATCGATTAATTTTTCGTGGAGTCCACCGAAAGCGCCATTACTCATGATGACAATATGATCACCCTGCTGATGGTCCTTACTTATCAGGCTAATAATTTCTTCAATGTCGGTAAATACTTGGCAACGTTCACCGAGATCACTCATATATGCCGCAATGTCCCAATCGACATTATCGGCCTGGAAAAGCATTATTTGATCAGCGTCAACAAAGGCATTTGATAAAGTCTCTGCATGAACCCCCATGCGCATCGTGTTAGAACGAGGTTCCATTACGGCAATGAGCCGCCCGTTTCCCGCATGCTGACGCAGTGCCTCCAGTGTCTTTGCGATGGCAGTGGGATGATGTGCAAAATCATCATAGACCTTAATTCCCTTAGCGTCGAAAATACACTCTAAACGACGTTTAACCGATTTAAATTCAGATAAAGCATTGCATGCCTTATCTATCGGAACACCAATATCATGAGCAGCGATAATGGCTGCTAGTCCGTTATTAGCATTGTGTTCACCAATTAATGACCAGGAAACTTTTCCCACAAACTTATTCTTCCTAAATACTGAAAAATTTCGGTAATCCTTATCTGCATCAGTAAGTGACCACTCTGAATTAGAACCAAGTATTGTTTCAGTTGGTGTCCAACAGCCCATCTCTAAAACCTTTGTGACTTCCATATCATCTTGAGGAACAATAATCTTGCCTTGTTGCGGGATAGTACGTAACAAATGATGGAATTCGCGTCTTATAGCTGCAATATCGTGAAATATATCAGCATGATCAAACTCGATGTTATTTATTATCAAGGTTTTTGGATGGTAATGTATAAATTTAGAGCGTTTATCATGGAATGCCGTGTCATACTCGTCTGCCTCAATAACAAAATAGTCAGAATCTGTATAACGTGCTGATAATCCAAAGTTTTCTGCAACACCACCAATCAAAAACCCGGGGTTTAGTTTGGCATATTCCAGGATCCAGCTTAATATCGTTGTTGTTGTTGTTTTACCATGCGTACCCGATACGGCGAGTACATGTTTATCCTTTAATACTTCTTGATATAACCATTCAGGCCCAGAGACATATGGGAGCTGCCTATTCAACACGCTCTCAAGAGCACGATTACCTCGTGAGATTGTATTACCGACAATGACCAAGTCTGGTGTTGGCTTAAGGTGCTCTGGTTCATAGCCATTCATGAGCTCAACACCCAAAGCAGTGAGTTGATCACTCATTGGTGGATAGACATTCTGGTCAGACCCAGTGACCTGATGCCCTAAGGAGCGTGCGATTTGTGCCACGCCTCCCATGAATGTGCCACAGATACCTAAAATGTGAATATGCATTAAGCCACATCCATTGGCATGATAGCCGCAGTAAAACTAAAGATGACCCAGATATAAGAAATAGCCAATATAATTGCTGAGAACATATTAATATCGAGGGCATGTCTAAGAATATGCCCCATTATGGTGATATTCCAACATGCTAATACGGCCAAAAACAACAAACCCAGGGCATGCACTCCGCTAGAGGCCATCGCCTCTTCCCCACCGATACCAATAAAAAGGTATAGCGGTAGCGCTAAAATACTAATAATAATCCCGGTGCCGGCCAAAGCTGTGACCATCTGCACCCAACGTTCTGATTTTCCCCTTATTTGTAATAAGGCTAGAGAGAAGATGATTATCAAAGCGACTTCCATAACACCTGCGAAAACGGCTTTTTCGATTGGCTGAGACAATGCCGCTAGCTGAACCGACAATAAACCATATCCGACTAGACAAAGTGTTAATAAATTCTTGGATGCAGGTATGTCCTGAGGCCCCTTATTCAAGCGACAGATTTCAAAAAAGGCTAAAAAGAGTACTTTAATAGCAGACAACATTGAATATTTAAAAGTCCCAAATTGATGATGCAAATATAGACGGTCCGTTTCGCGACATATTACCGTAACTCGGCAATACTTTACGACAATTCTTCCAGTACTAATTAAAGATAATTAGTGATCAATTTTATTTGTTATACCCGATTACGAAATGATTCATAATCATTTTGCTTAATCAATTCTAAATTTTCTTCTTTACCCAATAAGTAAGTTGCTGGTAAATTAATACCATTAAACATATTTGCTTTGACCTGCATATAAGCACCAATATTTCCAAATACAACGCGGCTACCTATTTCAATTTGTTTATCAAAATAGTAATCACCAAATAAATCACCACTTAAACAACTACAACCCACTAAACGATATTCATACTTACCGTTATCTGATGTAGCCATTACTTTAGGCTGATATTGATATTCAAATACTTCCGGCAAATGATTTATTGTTGTATCAAGAACGGCAATTATTTTATTTTTACTTTCTATAAGATCAATAACAGTAGAAACTAAATAACCTGCTCCGGCAGTAATTGCCTTACCTGGTTCGATATAAACATCAACATTAAACTCATCTTGCAGCCATTTAATAGTGTCTTCTATTGGAGTTAGATCCGTTTTATCATTCAATAGATAGCCGCCACCCAGATTAATCCATTTTAATTTTGTATTAAATCCTGAAAGACCTGACATGACTTTTTCCACACTCTGTTTTAATTCTTCATAGTGTGTAGATTCGCAATTATTATGTATATGCACACCCTCTATATGTTCCCAATTCAATTCTTGTTTTGAATTTTCTATAGCGAGTTGCTCAAATGTCATACCCAATTTTGAATCTGGACGACAAGGATCGTACCTCTCGTCATTAACAAACGATAATTCGGGATTAATACGAATACCACAACTTGCACCTGATCCAACTTTTTTTGCAACACTTTTCCATTGGTTTGTTGAGTTTAAGGTAACAAAATCACATAGCTGAATAATATTATCCCACTGATCCTGTCGATAACCTGGTGTTGTGATATGTATCGTCTGCCCCTCATCAAGCACTTCTGCCGCGAGTTGCGCTTCAAATAATGAACTACAGGAAAAACCCGACATATAAGGTTTAATGACCTCAAGCAATCCAACCATGCTTGCAGATTTGATCGAATATAAAGGCAAACAAGCAGTTTTTTCTTTCAAGTTAACAAGTTTATCAAGCACGTTAACAATACTCTCTTGATCATAGACATAGGCCGGCGTTAATAAGTCAGGAGTATGGGAAATTGAATCTTTCATGTTATTGTTGTTCTTATGTATGAAATAAATTTTTATGAGGAAATATGATGCATCCTAAACTCTGTCTTTACCTAGCTTCGTTGTTAGCTCTTTTGAGCCTGAATGTTCATGCGGAATATAAGACGTCCGGGCAAATGACTCAGGAAGAATATCAAAAGGTCAGTGAATCGTCAGCCGAATATAATGAATGTTTGAATGAATTCGCGATCAGTCAGCTTCAGTCACAAACAGATACCCGAGTTATCGCTGACCATGCTATGAAAGAATGCGCCAAACATCTGGAAAGTCTCTATGAATTTCTACTAACAGGGAACTATGCTCCAGAAGCAATGAGACGCTTTGTCAGTAGTATCAGCAATAAATCTGCAAATAAATTGTTGTCGAATGTAATGCGGTATAAGGCAATGCAAAGCCAACAATAGCCCTGATTTACAATCTCCGCCCAAAACCTGCTGATATAAAGGGGGCAAATTGCCTGATGGCCTGCTCATAAACATTGCGTTTGAAAGAAACGACTTCATCAATGGGGTCCCATAGATCGACCCATTTCCATATATCGAATTCTGGTTCATCAGAATGGGTAAGATTTACGTAACTTTCATCTGCAACGAGCCTGAGTAAATACCAGATTTGTTTCTGACCGATGCATAAAGGGTAAGTATTGTGACGAATAAATCGCTTCGGCAGCCAATACTTCAGCCAATCATCCGTAGAGCCCATTATCTCGACATGTTCTTCGTCTAAGCCTGTTTCTTCCTTCAATTCACGATACATGGCTAATTCGGGTGATTCGTCTTTTTTGATACCGCCTTGAGGAAATTGCCACGCATCCATACCCAGTCGACGAGCCCAAAAGACCCGCCCTTCGTCATTTGTCAGTATGATGCCTACATTGGCCCTGAAACCTTCTGAATCAATCACTCGTCATTCACCGCTATTAATATCAGTCGATTTTCCAATAATAGAACAAAACAAGCAAACCCTATGGAAATATTTGCCTTATTTATAATAACTCCTACACTAGCCACCTTCGAATTCTGACGGTATTGACCCTTAATTATGAAACTCGCTCTATTTGATTTGGATAACACCTTAATTGCTGGTGACAGCGACTGCCTGTGGGGAGAATTCCTGACTGAGCAAGGCTACGTCGATTCTGCAGCTTATCAGGCCGGGCATGAAAAATTTTACGAAGAATATGTCGCTGGAACGATGAACATCTATGCCTTTCTCGAGTTTCAGTTAAAAGTGTTGGCCGACAATGACCGAGCGCAATTAGAAGCGTGGCGAAAAAATTATATTGAAACAAAAATCAAACCGATCATGCTACCTCAAGCAATAGCACTAATAGATGATCATCGCCAGAAAGGGCATGAATTATTAATTATCACAGCAACCAATCGATTCATCACTGAGCCGATTGCCAATGAATTTAAAATTGATAATTTAATTGCCTGCGAACCGGAAGAAATTAATGGCCAATATACCGGAAAAGTTTCTGGCACACCTTCTTATGGTGAAGGTAAAGTGATTCGATTAAATGATTGGTTAGATAATCAGGAACAAAAACTTGAAGAATCCTGGTTTTATAGCGATTCACACAATGACATCCCACTTTTAAAAGAAGTTAATCATGCCATTGCTGTGGATGCAGATGACACATTAATAGCAGAAGCAGAAAATCAAAACTGGCCTGTTATTAGTTTAAGGGCATGATTTAAACTGCTAGCGACCCGAAGTGATAGTTGCGCATCTTTTTTATGACTGCTTTATGATTGAAAACAGCAAAAGGATGCTTCACTACGTCAGTTTCATACTTCCTATATAATATTATCTGACATTCGGCTCACTAAGATACTGTTATGCGCTAAAAATATTAAATCGAGGATTAATTATGTCAAATGAAGGCTATCACGAACCAATAGATGAACTTACAAATGAAACAAGAGATATGCATAGAGCAATTACATCGCTGATGGAAGAACTTGAGGCGGTTGATTGGTACAACCAAAGAGTTGATGCATGTAAAGATAAAGAATTAAAAGCAATACTTGCACATAATAGAGACGAAGAAAAAGAACATGCGGCGATGGTTCTTGAGTGGATTAGAAGAAAAGACCCTAGATTTGATAAAGAACTTAAGGATTATTTGTTTACTGATAAGCCAATTGCACATACATAAAAACACATAACAAATCATTGCAACCGACCAGTCAACACGCAGTTTCGCTACACTCTGCGTTGCCGAGCAACTGAGTTCAAACGTTCACGTCCAATCCTAGCTAGAAGCAGATTTATTAATCATACGCTGTTAAGGCTTGCCGAATAAAAAAGCCCTTAACTATTTCTAGATAAGGGCTTTATATTTTTATAACTTTAAACTTAAAGAATCTTTGCTACTGCATCTCTTTCTTCTTCTAATTCTTTTTGTGTGGCATTCATCATTGACTGACTAAATTCGTTAATTTCTAAACCTTGAACGATTGAATAGTCACCATCTTTACAAGTTACAGGAAACGAATAAACCAAACCTTCTGGAATACCATAACTACCATCACTTGGAACACCCATGCTGACCCAATCACCATCTGCTGTTCCTAAAGCCCAGTCGCGAATATGATCTACTGCACCGTTCGCTGCTGATGCGGCACTAGATGCGCCTCTGGCCTCAATGATCTCTGCACCACGTTTTGCGACACGAGGAATATATTGATCTTTGTACCAATCAAAATCGACCATGTCCTTAGCTGCTTTTCCTGCGACTGTTGCATTAGAAATATCAGGATATTGCGTCGTCGAATGATTACCCCAAATCGTCATTTTTTTAATATCACTCACTTGTGATTCTGTCTGCGCAGCAAGCTGTGCCAGTGCACGATTATGGTCAAGGCGAGTCATTGCCGTAAAATTACGCGGATTTAAATCCGGCGCACTAAGCTTTGCAGTGTGTGCGTTAGTGTTAGCTGGGTTACCAACGACTAATACTTTTACATCACGACTGGCATTAGCATTTAATGCTTGCCCCTGAACCTTGAAGATACCACCGTTCGCTTCCAGCAAATCACTTCGTTCCATACCAGGCCCACGAGGTTTTGCACCCACCAATAACGCATAATCAACATCTTTAAATGCAGTGTTAGCATCATCTGCCAAAACAAAACCAGCTGAGAGAGGAAATGCACAATCGTCAATTTCCATCACTACGCCTTCTAATGCTTTCATGGCCGGTGTGACTTCTAATAGTTGCAAGATAACAGGTTGATCCGGACCGAGCATTTGCCCGGAAGCGATGCGAAACAACAAGGAATAGCCAATTTGACCAGCAGCACCTGTGACTGCAACACGAACAGGGGGTTTCATTCTCTTAATTCTCCTTTGAATCTTTTATTTATTTAATTTGATTGCTTATTTACGTTTGTTTATAGGTACGTAATCGCGTTTTTCTTTACCGACATACAGTTGGCGCGGACGTCCAATCTTGAAATCAGGGTCTTCCATCATTTCCAACCATTGTGCAATCCAGCCTACTGATCGCGCCAATGCAAACATGACGGTATACATAGATGTCGGAATACCGAGAGCCTTCAAGATAATGCCTGAATAAAAATCAACGTTAGGATAAAGTTTACGTTCGATAAAATACTCGTCTTTTAAAGCGATTTCTTCAAGCGCCATTGCAATTTCAAAAGTGGGTTGATCAACAGTATCTATTTCTTCTAGTAGATCATGGCAAACCTGACGAATAATCGTCGCACGTGGATCATGGTTTTTATAAACCCGATGACCAAAGCCCATTAATTTGAAATTATCGTCTTTGTCTTTGGCTCGTGCGATAAATTTTGGAATATTGTCTGCAGTACCAATTTCTGCCAACATCTTAAGAACTGCTTCGTTTGCACCACCATGAGCACTTCCCCAAAGCGTAACAATACCAGCAGCGATACAAGCAAAAGGGTTTGCTTCGGCACTGCCTGCCAGGCGCACGGTCGAGGTTGATGCATTTTGCTCATGGTCTGCATGCAAAATCAGCATTAAATTAAGTGCCTTAACAGCTGTAGGATTCGGAGTGTATTCACGCATAGGTACTGAAAACATCATGTTCAAGAAGTTCTCGACATAACCTAGATCATCTCTGGAATAGACAAAAGGATGACCTACAGAGTGCTTGTAGCAATGCGCCGCTAAGATTGGCATCTTTGCAATAACACGAATTGCGGTTAATTCACGATCCAAAGGATCATGTATATCCATTGCTTCGTGATAATACGATGACAATGCACCTGTCACACCAATCAACATGGACATGGGATGTGCATCATAGAGATAACCCGTGTAAAAACGTTCTAGATGCTCGTGCACCATATTGCGTTTATTCAAATGCCCACGGAAAGTATCAAATTGGTCTTCTGTTGGAAGCTCACCATAAAGCAATAAATAACATACCTCGAGATAAGAACTGTTCTTAGCAAGTTCTTCAATTGAATAACCCCGATGAAGCAGGATACCTTTTTCTCCATCCAGATATGTAATCGCGCTTTTACATGCCGCAGTTGTCGTAAAACCCGGATCAAAAGTGAACACCTCAAGTTCTTTATAGAGCGTTTTCGTATCAATTACTGGCGCACCATAGACTCCGGTCAAGATGGGACATTCAACCTGTTTTCCAGTGCGATTATCAGTGATAGTGACCGTATCAGCCATTAAACTTCTCCCTTACTATGTCTTATTATTCGTAGTGTTGATTTAAAAATTTGCGTAAGCATACAGGCGTTTATGGCATTGCAGCAAGATCAGTTGTAATATTGCGGCTCGATTTGTGCATAAATATTATGCTAATTTATTAATAAAGTAGTCTAAAATTATAGGAATTATATTCAGGAAATCTTATAGTTAGGCGTGATATCTATTTTAATTATACGAATTGATATAGAGCGCTCGATTTTTCATGTTTTTTTGCATAAACATCACTCTGATCCAGAGTGAAATATAATAAAAATTTTAAGGAATAGATGATGAAAAACACGATACCCTCGTGCTTATACAGTGGCAATGCCTGGTTTGTAGAGGATTTATACGAGGCTTACCTGAGCAACCCTGAAAGCGTCGAGCCGGAATGGCGTATTTACTTTGATTCCCTACAAAATGGCACGACAGGCAAAGATGTTGCCCATAGTTCAATACAACAAGCTTATGCCAATAGTGCATTACAGCCTCGTCATGACATACAAACGCAGACACCAACAGCCGAGGTTGAATCTCACCAAAAACAAACTGCTGTTTTACAATTAATCAATGCCCATCGTTTTAATGGTCATCGTCAAAGCGATCTTGATCCGCTAAAACAATACCAACGCCCTGATATCCCCGAGCTTGACCCTGCTTTCCATGGTCTCACTGATGAAGACATGGACAAGACTTTTAATACAGGCTCGCTGTTCGCAGCTGATGAAACCACACTACGTGAAATAATCCATATTATTAAAACAACGTATTGTAAATCAATTGGTGCGGAATACATGCACATCAATGAAACCGAACAAAAACGTTGGATACAAAAACGCCTCGAAGAGCCGCTTGCTACTCCTAGTTTCGATAAGGAACAACGCATACGCATCCTGGATCGCGTGATTGACGCGAATGCATTAGAAGAATATTTACATACCAAATATGTTGGCCAGAAACGATTCTCTCTGGAAGGTGGCGAATCGCTCATCCCATTACTGGATGAAATCATTCAATCCGGTGGTGCACAAGATGTAAAAGAAATGGTTATTGGTATGGCACATCGTGGCCGACTGAATGTGTTGGTCAATGCTATTGGTAAAAAACCGAGTGAATTGTTTGATGAATTTGAAGGCAAGACGCTAGAGTCAATCAAGGGCTCAGGCGATGTGAAATATCACATGGGTTACTCCTCTGACATCAGCACACCCGGTGGCAGTGTCCACTTAACATTATCATTTAATCCTTCGCACCTGGAGATCATAAACCCTGTGGTTGAAGGTTCAGTCAGAGCACGGCAAGATAGACGCAAAGACCATCTTCACAATCAAGTGTTACCTATATTGATTCATGGTGATGCTGCCTTTGCCGGTCAAGGCGTGATCATGGAGACGCTTAACCTGTCACAAACACGTGGTTATGCCACGGGTGGCACTCTGCATATTATTATTAACAATCAAATTGGCTTTACCACCAGTGACCCGCTTGATTCACGATCATCATTGTATTGCACTGATGTCGCAAAGATGGTTCAGGCACCCATTTTTCATGTGAATGCTGATGATCCGGAGGCTGTCGTATTTGTCACCAAACTCGCACTTGATTACAGGATGGAATTTAATAAAGACGTTGTTGTTGATATGGTCTGTTACCGTAAGCATGGTCACAGTGAAGCTGATGAACCTATGTCGACCCAACCGATCATGTATAAACAGGTCCAGAAACATCCTGGTGTTCGTAAATTACACACAGATAAATTAATAGCAGAGGGTGTCGTAACCCAGCAAGATGCCGACGCTATCGCCAAAGAATACATTGACTCACTAGAAAGCAACCAAGGCGTAGCGGGGACTTATACTGAACATGCTAATCCAAAATACCTGCTTAACTTTACCCGCTTTATTGGAACAAACTGGACTGACCCGGCTGATACGACTATCACAAAAGATGCTGTTGAAAAATTAACTGCATCGATTACCAACATACCAGCTGATTTCGAATTAAGTCCCGCGGTTGACAAAATAATGGCCTCACGTAAAAAAATGGGGGCTGGCGAAATGCTCATGGATTGGGGTTTTGCAGAAACCATGGCCTATGCAGCATTAATTGATGACGGCTACCCTATCCGTATATCAGGACAAGATAGTGGTCGTGGTACATTCTTCCATCGTCATGCCATTGTCCATAACATGAAAGATGGTCGGACTCATATACCACTACAGCATATAAAAGATGGTCAACCCAACTTTCTCGTTATTAATTCAACGCTATCAGAAGAAGCTGTACTTGCATATGAACTTGGCTACGCCAGTGCAGAACCGAATGCTCTGGTTTTGTGGGAGGCTCAGTTTGGTGATTTTGCCAATGGTGCCCAGGTAGTATTCGATCAGTTTATTAGTTCCAGTGAGGCTAAATGGGAACGACTTTGCGGCTTAACTGTATTCTTGCCACATAGTTATGATGGTCAAGGACCGGAACATTCATCGGCTCGACTTGAACGCTATCTACAACTCTGTGCTGAACAAAACATGCAGGTATGTTTCCCAAGTACGCCGGCACAAATGTTTCATATGCTACGAAGACAAATGCTACGCGCTCATCTTAAGCCATTAATCGTAATGAGCCCGAAGAGCTTGTTGCGAAGAAAATTATCCACTTCACCCGTAGATGATTTGGTTACTGGTAAATTTCAAACAGTAATCGATGAAATTGATGAATTGGACAAAGATCAGGTCACACGTTTACTTATGTGTAGTGGTAAGGTTTACTTTGATTTACTTGAACAACGTCGTGAAAGTGAAATTAAAAATATTGCTATTGCTCGTATAGAACAACTTTACCCATTCCCGAGAGAAGAGGTAAGAGAGCTGATTAGTCAATATAAAAATTTGAAAGAAGTCGTGTGGGTACAAGAAGAACCTAAGAACCAGGGAAGTTGGTACTATATGCAATCTCGAGGAACAATGATTGGTTGCTTAAAAGATCAGCATACTTTTGGTTATGCAGGTCGGTTCTATTCAGCGTCACCGGCTACCGGTTTAATGCCTATCCATCTTGCTCAACAAAAAGAGTTAATTTCTGATGCTTTGCAAATTGATAAGCTTGAAGTAACAACACATAAACAAGTTAACGCAGTATTGCGTAGATAACCCGAGGAGAAGATTGTGTTAGTTGATATCAAAGTACCTGTCTTAGCGGAATCAGTCGCGGAAGCAACGCTGATAAGCTGGCAAAAACGTGTCGGCGATCAGGTAAAGCGTGGCGACAACCTGATAGATATAGAAACCGATAAAGTAACGCTAGAAGTAGCTGCTTTAAATGATGGTGTTATTTCTGAAATATTACGAGATGATGGTGAAACTGTGGCCAGCGATGAAGTTATTGCTCGTATTGATACCGAAGCTAAAGGTGACAGTGCCAAGCCATCAGCATCCGTGGCAGAGCCAACTCAACAATCTTTGCCAGAAATGGATACAAAGACAACAGCAGTTTCAGAAAGCGACTTACCAAAGTTAAGTCCTGCCGTTCGCAACATGGTGGCAGAACACGAACTAGATGTCGCAAAAATTGCCACCAACACCGACAGAGTTACAAAAGAAGACGTACTTCGTCATATTGAGGGCAACCCAGCAACATCAATCGAAAAAGCTGATGTCCCACAAAAAACGACCGAAGCGAAACAAACTGTGGCAACTCCTGTTGCACAAGTAGCACCTAAAGCCGCCACAACAAATACTCCAGCCGTAGCTGTGCCTGTATTGACGAGTAGTACCGGTGATAGACCCGAAGAAACAGTACCCATGACAAGGTTGCGTAAACGTGTCGCTGAAAGACTATTGAGCGCGCAACAAGAGAATGCCATTCTCACGACGTTTAACGAAGTGAATATGCAACCAGTTATGGACATCCGTAATCGTTATAAGGATGAATTCGAAAAAACACATGGCACCAAACTTGGTTATATGTCTTTCTTCACTCGTGCTGCAATAGAAGCATTAAAGAAATTCCCGGTTATAAACGCATCAGTAGATGGTGATAATATTATTTACCATGGGTATTTCGACATTGGTATTGCTGTTAGTTCTCCCAGAGGGCTAGTAGTACCGATTGTTCGTGATGCTGATTCTTTATCGCTTGCGAATATTGAAACTAGAATAAGAGCATTTGGTGAAAAGGCCAGAGACGGGAAATTAACAATGGATGATTTGACCGGAGGTACTTTCACTATTACTAATGGTGGTACGTTTGGCTCACTCTTATCCACTCCGATTATAAATCCGCCGCAAAGTGCAATATTAGGTATGCATGCAATTAAAGATCGCCCCGTCGCAGAAAATGGTGAAGTTGTTATACGTCCCGTGATGAATCTTGCACTGTCATATGATCATCGAATCATTGATGGTCGTGAAGCTGTTCAGTTTCTGGTATCCATAAAACAACAATTGGAAGATCCAGCTCGTCTTCTACTACAACTTTAGTGATATAAACTTAAGGCTTACGTAATATGAAAAAGTATGATGTTGTTGTTATTGGTGCAGGTCCTGGAGGTTATGTAACAGCTATCCGCTGCGCTCAATTAGGGCTTAGTACAGCCTGTGTTGAAAGTTGGATTAATGATGAAGGGAAACCTGCTCTTGGCGGTACTTGTCTAAATGTGGGCTGTATACCTTCAAAGGCATTACTCGATTCCTCGCATCATTTTCATCACATGAAACACCAGTCAAACGATCATGGCATTACCACCACAGGTGTATCCATGGATGTTAATAAAATGGTGGCGCGGAAAGCCAAGATTGTAAAAATACTGACTCAAGGTATTAGTAGTTTATTCAAAAAAAATAAAGTTGACTGGTTACGCGGACAAGCAAAGCTACTAAACAATAAAGAAGTTGAGATATCACCACAACATGAAACACACGATGAAAAAACTATCGTAGAAGCAAGCCATATCATCATCGCGACAGGTTCTGTACCAACAAGAATTCCACCTGCGAGTGTTGATGATAAATTGATTGTCGATTCTACTGGTGCACTTAAGTTTAATGAGGTGCCACGTCGTCTTGGTGTTATAGGTGCCGGTGTTATTGGACTTGAATTGGGTAGTGTCTGGAATCGATTGGGTTCTGAAGTAACTATTTTAGAAGCCCTGCCAGATTTTCTCGCTTTGGTAGACCGTCAGGTTGCAACAGAAGCTGAAAAATCATTGCGTAGTCAAGGCCTCGATATTCGTCTCGGTGCCAAGGTAACAGGAACAGGAAGTAATAATCGAGAAGTGTCTGTTAATTATGTTGACGCCGAAGGTAAGCAACAAATCACCGTCGATAAACTTATTGTCGCCGTGGGTCGAACACCTAATACTGCTGGCTTAGGCGCGGATGAATGCGGACTAGAACTCGATCAGCGTGGTTTCATCGTGGTTGATGATCATTGCAATACTAACCTGGAAAATGTTTACGCAATCGGTGATGTGGTTAGAGGTCCCATGCTGGCACATAAAGCATCCGAAGAAGGCGTTGCGATTGCCGAGCGTATCGCTGGCAAACCAGGCCACATGAATTATGAAACCATCCCTTGGGTCATTTATACCTGGCCAGAAATTGCCTGGGTTGGTAAAACAGAAGAACAATTGAAAGCAGAGGGGATCGAATACCGCTCAGGTAGTTTTCCTTTCATGGCAGCTGGTCGTGCAAGAGCCATGGGCGAAACAAATGGCTTTGTCAAAATATTGGGCGACGCAAAAACAGATCGCGTTTTAGGAATCCATATTTTTGGTCCAAATGCCTCAGAATTAATCGCTGAAGCCGTCGTTACTATGGAGTTTGATGGTAGTACCGAAGATCTGGCTAGAACCATTCATGCTCACCCAACCTTATCTGAAGCAATGCACGAAGCTGCTTTGGCTGTTGATAACAGAAGTCTGCATATCTAGTCACGATATATTCTTTCGCAAGATCTAGCTGCGAATTACAAATATCTTGGTACATCGACTTAAACTCATTAAAGGTCGATGTACTTAATAAGGCTGCTAACTATAGGCTTAATTAAAGAATCCAACCTGTTTGCTGTTTAATCACATAATTCGACTTGGTTCCCATCAAGGGAAAACGGCATTAAATAGCTTAAATTACATCGATAACAACGCCTACTCGACAGATCTCATCTATTTCTGCTAGGATTTGCGTTCTTTATTGCAGCGCATCATATTATTCATGGGTTTCCTGTTGTTGCACAAAACAGAGAATCCTACAAATACGTTTCATTTTTACGGGGAGGGAACAGACATGACAGATAACGTTGTCATAGTAGCGGCAGTTCGAACAGCAGTAGCAAATTTTGGGGGATCTCTATCAAATTTACCTGCACATACTTTTGGAGCAACAGTTATAGCTGACGTCATCAAACGCGCTGGGATTAAACCCGAACAAGTTGATGAAGTCATTTTTGGACAAGTATTAACTGCTGGCACTGGTCAAAACCCTGCGCGCCAATCTGCAATCGCAGCAGGCCTACCAAATTCAGTGCCTTGTATGACGATCAATAAAGTTTGCGGTAGTGGTCTTAAAACCGTTCATTTAGCAGCACAAGCAATCAAGTGTGGTGATGCAGATATCATTATTGCTGGCGGTCAAGAGAGCATGAGCCTATCTCCACATATCCTGCCTAAATCCAGGAATGGAACAAAAATGGGTGACTGGAAGATGCAGGATTCCATGATCGTTGATGGTTTGTGGGATGCATTTAACAACTATCACATGGGTACCACCGCCGAAAATATAGCAAAGAAATATGAAATTTCACGGGAAGAGCAAGATGCATTTGCTGCGGCTTCTCAACAAAAAGCTGAGGCAGCGATGAATGCTGGCAAGTTTGATGAAGAGATTGTTCCTATTGAAATTCCTCAGCGCAAAGGTGACCCTATTATCTTTAATAAAGATGAATTTCCTCGCGCCGGCGTTACTGCCGAGGGTTTAGCAAAGATGCGTCCTGCTTTTGATAAAGAAGGCACTGTAACAGCTGCAAACGCATCTGGCCTCAATGATGGCGCAGCAGCAGTCTTAGTTATGTCTGAGAGTAAGGCTAAAGAACTTGGTCTGGAACCCTTAGCAACCATAGCAGCATACTCAAGTGCTGGTGTTGACCCAGCTATCATGGGTACAGGCCCTATTCCAGCAAGTAAGCGTTGTCTTGAAAAAGCGAATTGGACTGTTGAAGATCTGGATCTCGTAGAGGCCAATGAAGCATTCGCAGCTCAGGCAATATCAGTAAATCGTGATGTTGGTTGGGACACAGCAAAGGTTAATGTGAACGGTGGCGCCATATCAATAGGTCATCCAATCGGCGCTTCAGGTTGCCGAATCCTGGTAACACTACTTCACGAAATGAAACGTAGTGATGCTAAGAAGGGTCTAGCAACTCTGTGCATAGGTGGCGGGCTTGGTGTTGCTCTGGCGGTAGAAAGAAAATAAGTAGACTGCGGATGACATCTACCTTTACTCTATTGAGGCTATGAAATAAGCAGCTAACGACATATCATGTAGTCAGCAAGCAAAAAGCGACTTTATTTTTAGCCTTCTTTGGCGCACTACATAGTGCGTCAATATTAGAATCTAGTTACAGACAAACAGAAAATTAGCTTTTGTGAGAGTGCTAAAAATAGTTAGATTGACACTCAGTAATTTGTACAGTTTTCATAATTTCTATTAAATTCAGGACAGATAAATGGAAGATAAACGAATTATAAAAAAGTACCCAAACCGCCGCCTTTATGACACGGAAGAAAGCAAGTACATCACGCTGGAAGATATAAAAAAACTGGTACTTAATAATAAAGAATTCATTGTGAAAGATGTTAAATCTGAAGAAGATTTGACCAGAACCATACTACTGCAAATTATTACCGAACAAGAAGATGATGGAGAACCGCTTTTTACAACAGAAGCCCTGTCACACATCATTAGATTTTATGGAGACTCTGTGCAATCTGTTGCTGGTGATTACATACAAAGAAGTATTCATCTTTTCGTGACACAGCAAAAGCAATTGCAAGAAAAATTACAATCGGCAGTGACTACCAACCCGATTACTGCAATGTCTGAATTGACAGAGCAAAACCTAGAAATGTGGAAAACAATGCAGGAAAGCTTCTTTAAAACTGCTACAAATACACCTTCTACAAACAAAAAAGATAAAGAATAATAAATATTTATCTACTGAAACCTAATCAGAATATATTTTATATCCATAATTTCAATAACTTATAGATTTTTATCCAGCTATAATTATTAATACTTTTCTGTTGACAGCTCCTATAAATCCTAATATGCTGCATTGCAATAATTGTTGCATTGCACAACGTGATGCGTAACAACCTTACATTTTAGGAGTATAGCAATGACAAACGAAATCTTTGAAACCATGAACAAATTAGGCAAATCAAATTACGATGCGATACAAGAACTTTACAACATCAACTTGAAAATTGCTGGTCAGATTGCAGACCAACAACAAGCGTTTATTAACCTTTCTATGGAATGTGTAACTTCACAAATGGAAATGCTTGGTAAATCTAATGACTATAAAGAAGTTATCAGTGAGCAAACTGCTTTGATCAACGAAACAAGCGCAAAGGTTCAAGGTATTGCTAGAAACACTGTAGACATTATGAATGAATCAAAAGATGAAGTGAGCGCATGGGTTGAAAAAGGCGTAGAAGACGCAGCAACTATCGTTCCTTTTTCAAAGACTGCTTAAAATTTTATAATCCCGTATTTAATAAAATACGCGATTATCCAAGTTTAGAAATACCCCTACTTATTCCACGGTCCTATGTCTAATAGGCCGTGGTTTTTTTATTGGTTCTCGGTTAAATCCGTCAATCCCTCATCAACACCCTGCTTCTCCTTAGCATAATTGTTCCTAATTGATTCAATATGTTGGAGATAGTCTGTGCTTACATCGCCGGTAACATACTCACCGGTAAAACAAGACGTATCGAATTCTGTGATCTTTTTATTTCCTTGATGGGCAGAAGATATCAGATCTTCAATATCTTGATAGACTAACCAATCAGCACCAATTTTTTCAGCAACCTCTTCAACGGAACAATTATTAGCAATTAATTCACCTGCCGTAGGCATATCTATGCCATAAACATTCGGATAGCGTACTGGTGGCGCTGCCGATGCAATATAAACACGTTTCGCACCGGCCTCTCTTGCCATTTGCACGATCTCTCTTGAAGTAGTCCCTCTTACAATAGAGTCATCGACAAGCAGAACATTTTTTCCTTTAAACTCCAGCTCAATTGCATTTAACTTTTGTCGTACAGACTTCTTACGAATACTTTGGCCTGGCATAATGAATGTTCTTGGGATATATCGGTTTTTTACGAAACCCTCTCGATATTTCACGTCTAATTTAGTCGCTAAAGGTAACGCCGCCGTTCGACTAGTGTCGGGAATAGGAATAACAACGTCTATATCGTGTTTTGGGTAGAGCCGAAGTATCTTTTTTGCTAGCTCTTCTCCCATCCTCAATCTCGCTTTATAGACCGAAATACCATCAATTATTGAGTCAGGTCTGGCTAAATAAACATGTTCAAAAATACATGGACTGTAATTTGATTTATCTGAACATTGAAAGGTATGAATTTCACCAGACAATGTAATAAAGACGGCTTCGCCTGGTTCAATGTCACGTATAAGCTCGAAATCCAGAGCATTAATAGCCACACTTTCCGACGCAATTATAAATTCCGTTCCACTATCCGTCTTACGTTCTCCAAAGCAGACCGGCCGAATACCATTTGGATCACGAAATCCTAGTATGCCAACACCGGTAATCATCGCTACAGCAGCATAACCACCTTTACAGCGTTCGTGCAATCGTTTGACTGCATGAAAGATATCTTTTGCATCCAGACTATCACGCGGTTTGCCAATTGCATTTAATTGGTGCGCAAGAATATTTAATAATACTTCTGAATCGGAATTAGTATTCAAATGACGTAGATCATCACGCATAAGATCTTCTTTCAAAGTCTCTGCATTAGTTAAATTGCCATTATGCGCGAGTGTAATACCGTAAGGAGAATTTACATAAAAGGGTTGCGCTTCTGCTGAGGACGAACAGCCGGCAGTCGGATAACGCACATGCCCAATACCCATATTTCCTTTCAAATTGAGCATATGCCGTGTGTGAAATACATCCCTAACAAGACCATTATCCTTCCTTAGATATAACTTACTTTCATCACAAGTCACCATACCAGCAGCATCTTGTCCACGATGTTGAAGAACCGTCAATCCATCATATATAGCCTGGTTAACCGGATTTTTGGCAACGATGCCGATTATGCCGCACATAGTATTGTTCTTATGAGTTTATTAATCATTTTCATTTACCTGTTCATATGAATGATATTCGGTTATTGACTCTGGTAAAAAACGTGCGCCCCATACACTTGTACGTTCAAACGGAGCTGCTAACTTTGATTCTTCCCACCACGGTTCTTGTGGAAAAGCAGTAAATCCAGCCATAAAAATTATAACTGTAACAATTAGTCCGCCTAATCCCATACCAAAAAACAATCCTAAAATCCTGTCCGCTGCTGTTAGACCCGTTCTACCTAACAACTTTACTACGAAATAACTTATACCACTCATTATAAGTAAACTTAAAATAAACAATGCGATGAACGCCAAAACAATCCTTAAGATTGGCGTATCGACATAATTTTCCAGCAACGGAGAAAAATAGGGTACTAGTTTTGTTGAAAGGCCTAATGATACTGCCCAGGATAATAATGAAAATAAGATATTCAAAAAACCATAAAAAACACCCACGATGGTGGGCAATGCAATTAAACAAAGAATGACTATATCGGCTGTCGACATTATTGAAATCTGTTGTTTTTAAGTTAATTAAAAATTATGGATAGTTCAATACTATACCGTCTAGCTTCGTATTTTCTTTAATTTTCTTTAGCAACACATCAGCATCAGCACGCAATAATTCTGGGCCGACTCTAACTCGGTACGCTACTTCATTATTTTGCTTTATAGGTTCAACGAACGCTGGAAACCCTGACTTCCTAAGTGTTAAATTAAGTTTCTCTGCATTGGCTTTACTCGAAAAGCTACCTAGCTGTACTACCCATGCAGTCAAACCAACTTGTTTATCTTTTATAATTTTATTTGGTGCCGATTCTTTAGTATCACCTGCTACCGCAATAATTGATTCTGGTTTAGTAGCTGATTTAGTTTTTGGCTTAACTATCGACGCGTCTATTTCATCTTCATTAATAGATGGTCCTACTATGGCTGCAGCATCAATATTAATCGGTGTGTCTGGTGTTACCGGATTATTTAACGGGATTAACTTAGAATTAAACTTATCAGTCGGACGCTCTGGAATATTGGTCTTTGTAATAGAATCGGCGTCTATAGGACCTGTTAAAAACATAGGTATAAATATCACGGCAATTACAATTAGAACTGCTGCACCAACCAATCGTTCTTTTATGCGTTGATGCATTTTAACTAGCTTTGCCCCTGATTTAAATGCCCGAGCGCGGCCCCAACTGTTAGAAAAGACCCAGTAATGACAATCCTGTCACCAGGCATCGATAGCTCATCAAGCTTTTCCAATGCATGGCCCACACTCTTATATTCAATTACATTATCACTGATACCCAATGTCCTAAGTTCTGAAATTAATGATTTGGCGTCACTACCACGCTCTTCTGTTAGCGTAATAATATTCCAGCTATCAGCTATATTTTTTAATACCTTGAATACTTCTGGATGATCTTTATCTTTTAACATCCCCACGATCAAATGAGTTTGTCCTAAACACGGAATCTTGCTTATATTTTTTACCAACACCCTAACTGATTCGCTATTGTGAGCCACATCTAATATCTTCGGTATCCTGCCGGGGATAAATTGCATGCGACCGTTGAGACGAAAACTACCAAGCCCTTGCTTAATATTTTCAAGACTCACTGGGTAATCATGCTTTATTTTTTCTAATACCATTAAGACACCAGCTGCATTTTGTAATTGAAAATCACAAAATTGCATAGGTCTAGGTAATTCTTCCAAAGAAACATTGTCTGTCTCCCATGACCAATCACCATGTCCCATCGCCAATTTATAATCACGCCCTAATACACTCAATGGCGTGCCCAATGCATCGGCACAATCGAGTAAACTCTGCGGTGGACTAGCATCAGAACATATAGCAGGCGCCTTGTTTCTAAAAATACCTGCTTTTTCTCTAGCTATACTCTCACGGTTATCGCCAAGCCATTGCTGGTGATCTATATCGATACTGGTAATTAATGCGACATCTGCATCAAGTACATTCACCGCATCAAGTCGACCACCTAAGCCGACTTCAAGAATGGCCAAATCGACATTATGCTGACGAAAAAGGTCCAATGCTGTAAGCGTTCCAAACTCAAAATACGTTAATGAAATTTCACCGCGTGCCCGATCAATTCGATCAAATGATTCACACAGCTCAGAATCTGAAACTTCAACACCATTGATACAGATTCGTTCGTTATAACGGAGTAAATGTGGCGATGTATATCGACCTACTTTGTAATCTGCATTACGTAGGATCTTATCCAACATGGTGATACTAGATCCTTTGCCATTGGTTCCTGCAACACTAATAACGTTATAGGTTGGCTTGAGCAAGCCCATATTATTTGCAACACGACGACATCGCTCTAAACCTAATTCAATCGCTGTAAAATGCAGGCTTTCTTGCCACTCTAACCATTTATCAAGACTATTAAATCTTAATTGATTAGGGTGTGTTCCTGACTTAGAAATTGATTTAATTTTACTAGCCATAAGAGTGTCGGAAAATTATTCAAATCATCCAGCTAATGATTGATGGGTTAGCATCGATAGCAGCTTGCTGATCCTATCGCGTAATTCTCTACGATCAACAATCATATCAATATCGCCATTTTCGAGTAAAAATTCACTGCGCTGAAAGCCTTCAGGTAGCGTTTCTCTAACAGTTTGCTCAATAACCCGTGGTCCAGCAAAACCAATCAAAGCATTAGGTTCAGCTATGTTAATATCTCCAAGCGTAGCCAAACTTGCTGATACACCACCCATTGTGGGATCAGTCAGTACTGAAATATATGGCAATCCTTTGTTACGTAAGAGAGCTATAGCAGCAGAGGTTTTAGCCATTTGCATTAATGAGAACAGGGCTTCCTGCATTCTGGCACCACCACTTGTTGAAAAACAGATTAATGATGCATTCATTTCTATTGCAGTTTCAACTGCACGAACAAACCGTTCACCAACAACCGAACCCATAGAACCACCCATAAAATTGAATTCAAATGCACAGGCAACAACTGGCAAACCTTTTAATTTTCCAGACATAACGACCAGAGCATCATCCTCACCCGTTTTCTTTTGTGCTTGGTTGAGTCTATCTTTGTACTTTTTATTGTCACGAAATTTCAAGATATCAACTGGTTTAACCTCGGCACCAATTTCAACTCTATTATCACTATCCAAAAATGTTTCCAGACGTACTCGTGCGCTAATACGCATATGATGATCGCATTTCGGACATACATCATTATTCCTGTCGAGTTCTGCACGATATAACACCGCGTTACATTCCGGACATTTTGTCCAAACACCTTCTGGCACAGTACGACGTGTTGCCCCATTCGTTTTATCTCGCGAAGGTAATATTTTTTTAAACCAGCTCATATTTAATTGTTATCCAATATTATCTAGTGCTGTTCGCAAGGATCTCATAAATGATGATATTTCTAATTTCATTTTTTCACCGTCCCCGGCATGTTCAGCAATCCTTTCAACCAAGGCACTTCCCACAACAATTGCGTCACTGACCCTGCCAACATCTTCTGCTATTTTCGCATTCTTAATTCCAAAGCCAACACCTAAAGGCAATGAAGTTTTGCTACGGATCTCATTTAGTTTATCGTCAACAGCTTTAACATCCAGTTGATTACTACCGGTTACTCCCTTCAAAGAGACATAATACAGGAAGCCTGATGCGACTTCACAAACCCTGTCCAAGCGTTTTCCTTTTGTGGTCGGTGAAATAAGGAATATTTGATCTATACCGAACGGTTTCAGAATCTCTCCAAATTCGGCAGATTCCTCGGGCGGCAAATCAACAATAATCAGGCCATCAACCCCTGCATTTGCTGCCTTTTCAACAAAAGTTTCATACCCCATAACCTCTATAGGGTTCAAATAACCCATTAAGATAATAGGGGTGGATTCGTCCTCGGCTCTAAATTCTTTAACTATATTAAACACATCATCAGTATTCGTCCCTTTTAGCAATGCGCGTTCACTCGCACGTTGAATTACCGGACCATCGGCCATAGGGTCTGAGAAAGGGACGCCTAATTCAATAATATCTGCACCCGCTTCTGTCAAAACATGCATTAATTCAACAGTCATCTCGAGTGATGGATCGCCTGCAGTAATAAATGGAATTAGTGCTTTTTTGTTCTTATTTTTAAGTGCGCTAAAACACGCTTCAATTCTGCTCATAGTTTGTCAATTCGATAATGATAAATAGGAAACGAAAATTAAGGGTTAGTGGGAAACTAATCAAGATCTCTAGATTACTCTTTTAAACCAAGTTTCAATTCAAGCAACTCGATGGCCATATCTGGTATTTCTTTATGATTTCTTGACTCATGTGATAACAACCAATTATCAACGTCGGCTCGTTTAACTTTTAGTAACTCAGCAAGTTGCAAACGATCCAGCTCTCGATCAGCCATTATATCCATCAAACGTTCACGATTATTCATAACCTATGATCCCCGGTTTAGAGTGTAATCCCTTCATGTGCCGCAACCGTGTGCATATCTTTATCCCCACGACCTGATAAATTGGCAATAATTATCGCATCTTTAGCCATTTGGGGGGCAATTTTTGTGGTATAGGCCAATGCATGGCTAGATTCTAAAGCGGGGATAATACCCTCGATGCGGGTCAAATCATGAAAAGCCTGCAATGCTTCAATATCTGTTACAGAGACATAATTAGCTCGACCGGTATCCTTTAACCAAGCATGCTCCGGCCCGACACCCGGATAATCCAAACCCGCTGAGATACAGTGTGTTTCAATTATTTGTCCATATTCATCTTCCATTAAATAAGTACGGTTACCATGTAAAACGCCTGGTTTTCCCGCACTTAAAGGGGCGGCATGATGCCCAGTCTCGATACCTTCTCCAGCTGCCTCGACACCATAAATCGATACTTCCTTATCATCTAGAAAATGATGAAACAATCCAATCGCATTAGAACCGCCACCAACACAGGCCACCAAGGCATCGGGGAGACGTCCTGCCTGATCTAGGCATTGTTGTCGCGCTTCGCGACCCACTACCGCATTGAAATCCCTCACCATAGCTGGATACGGATGGGGCCCGGCAACAGTTCCAATGATATAAAAGGTATCATCAACATTAGTTACCCAATCCCGCATAGCTTCATTTAAAGCATCTTTTAATGTTTTAGAACCTGCTTCAACAGAAACAACGGTTGCTCCAAGGAGCTTCATGCGAAAGACATTCATAGCTTGCCTTTGGATATCTTCAGCGCCCATATAAACGACACATTCCATACCATAGCGAGCAGCAACTGTGGCCGTTGCAACACCATGCTGGCCAGCACCAGTCTCTGCAATAACACGTCGCTTACCCATCAATTTCGCTAATAATGCCTGGCCAACGGTATTATTTATCTTATGCGCACCGGTATGATTCAAATCTTCGCGTTTCAAATAGATTTGCGCGCCACCCAGTTGCTCACTCCAACGTTTCGCATGGTATAGCGGTGAGGGTCGGCCCACATAGTGTTTTAAATCATGTTCATATTCGGCAATAAAATCAGGGTCATTTTTATATTTTTTATATGCTTGCTCAAGCTCTTCTAATGGACCCATTAATGTTTCAGAGACAAATCGCCCCCCATAAGGTCCAAAGTGGCCACGCTTGTCAGGCATAGACTTTAACGATTCGATATTTGAGTTATCACTTTTTTTATTGGCTTCAGGCATTCATAGTCTCACTAATAAATTTTTTAATTTTGACAGGGTCTTTTATCCCTTTTTTCTTCTCAACGCCACCGCTTACATCTACGGCATAAGGATGAACCTGATATATCGCATTTTTCACATTGTTCCCATCCAGACCACCAGCAAGGATAATAGGCTTCGACAAATTATTTGGGATAATACTCCAGTCAAACGCTTTTCCAGTGCCGCCAGGAACCCCTTTTACATAAGCGTCAAGCAATAAGGCTTTGGCTGAGGAGTACTTTTCAACTTCATCATGCAAACAAATACTTTCATTCATTCTAACTGCTTTAATATAAGGCCTATTGAATAAAGCGCAAGCTTGTTCCGTTTCTTGTCCATGAAACTGGAGTGTATCAATCGCAACT
The DNA here is from genome assembly GCA_002292815.1 of Thiotrichaceae bacterium UBA973. Taxonomy (GTDB): domain Bacteria; phylum Pseudomonadota; class Gammaproteobacteria; order Eutrophobiales; family Eutrophobiaceae; genus UBA7359. The sequence continues at coordinate 255,045 of DBBX01000028.1, forward strand.
TCTTTTATTACCTTATTTATATAAGCATCATCAGCATCTACAAACAGGCCAACACAATTAATCAAAGGCGATATATTGTCAGTAATTTGTTTGGCTAGATTAATAGAAACATAACGTGGACTAGCTTCATAAAATACAAGGCCAATTGCGTCAGCTCCTGCTACTGCAGCAGCATTTGCATCTTCAATGCTTGTGATACCGCAAATTTTCACCCGCGTGCGTTTTAGGTGTTCCATTTTTTCAATTCTTTCAATTCTTAATTGCTATAAGACTCATTCATTAACGACAAATTCCAAATTTCTCCAAGACCGATTTTGCTTCAGGCATAGAAAATCGTTCTGGATACTGAATATTAACCAGATATAACCCATCAGGTGGTGCAGTTACTCCACCAGAGCTTCTATCTTTCGCTGCTAATACATCAGCCGCCCAATTTACTTCTTTTTTACCTGAGCCGATAGCCATTAATACACCTGCTATATTCCTGACCATATGATGAAGAAAGGCATTCGCAGTTAGTGTAATCACTATCCAGTCTTCCAGTCTATCGATCTCAAGAGTATGTATCGTTCTGATAGGTGAATTTGCCTGACAGGCAACCGCTCTATACGAAGTAAAATCATGCTCTCCAATGAAGCAAGATGAGGCTTGTTTCATTTTATAAAAATCAAGTGGTCTACATTCCCAGGAAACCAAACCATTGAATATAGCTGGGCGTGCAGGTCGATTTAAAATCAAGTATTGATAGGTTCTTTGCTCTGCACTAAATCTAGCATGAAAATCATCATCAATTTCTAATGCCCATGTAACCGCGATATCTTTTGGGAGTATTGAATTTGTCCCGAATACCCAGGCATGCGTATCTCTTACGGATGATGTTTCGAAGTGAATAACCTGTTGAATCGCATGAACACCAGTGTCTGTTCTGCCCGCGCAATGTATTCTAATAAATTCATCTGCGATGGTTGATAAGGCTGTTTCTATAGATTCTTGTATGGTTGGAGAGATGGATTGCCTTTGCCAGCCATAATAATTACAACCATTATATTCAATTCCCAGTGCAATCTTCATTCTGGACTGGCCACGCTAATGATATAATTAATATAACTATGCTGAATTACTTTAAGTATTAATGTACGAGCACTTCTAATGAAATAATTCAGTATTAAATTGATTTCTCTCTAAACCTACCCAAGAAGATCTTCAGCTTGTTTGCGCTGCTCATCATTTCCATTAGCCATAACTTCATCCAGAATGATCTTAGCACTGTCTTTATCGCCTAATTCCACATAGGCCTTCGCAAGATCCAACTTGGTAGCAATTTCATCTTCTGCGCTTTGCTCTTCAGGTTGTGCTGCCCTTGGTACAAATACAGTATGTTCATCATCATCATCGTCATCATCCAAATCAACACTTTTGGGTATTTCAACCGTTTCATCAAGTCCGATACTGATATCATCTTCTAACGACACCTCTGGGCTGTCATCTTCCATAGTTAATTCAAAATCCATACCCGCACTATCAACCTGAGCCGTTTCAGCTTCAGATGCTATATCCATGTCTAACTCTAGTTCAGGTGTTTCATCAGTTGTTTCTGCTGAAAGGTCAAGTTCTATGCCCTCGTCTTCACCCATGTCAAAATCAAGTGAAATCTCGCCTTCATCTTCTGCATCAAATTTAATCGGCTCATCTTCTCCTGGTACTTCCAAGCCAATATCTAAAGCATCATCTCCTGCTTCAGATGATTCTTCTAATTCAGGCACACCAAGATCTATTTCTAAACCAGCATCCTCTGGCTCGCTTGCTTCAATTTCAAGGCTTTCTTCATCATCATTAGAGCCAAGATCGAAATCAAGTACATTATCATCATCACTTGCTGGAGTTCCTGCTATTGACTCATCAACAGCAGCGTCCATATCAAACTCTAGAGCTTCATTCTCTTCTGGAATATCAATCTCAAAACTTTCTGCTTCAGGCTCTATATTAAGGCCAAGTAGCTCAGAACTATCCGCACCAGCGCTTGTAGCAGCAGTCACATCTAACAAATCTTCTTCAGAATCTAAGTCAAGATTGGCAGCCGAAGTCACATCCAATAAATCCTCATCTGAGGATTCCTCACTCGCGGTCAAATCAAGTAGATCGTCACCACCAGCACTAGAAATATCAAGCACATCGTCAGGTTCTTCATTTGAAATATTATCAACATCTTCGAGACCCACAGCAGCAGTCACATCCAGGATGTCTTCACCATCGTCTGATGCGGTTATATCTAAGACACCTTCACCTTCATCAGATGCGGTGATATCTAGCATGCCTTCATCATCTGAAGATTCCTCAGCACCGCCTATATCAAAATCAAGACCTGCGTCTTCGTTTCCTGCTTCTTCATCAGCGGTAACATCAACAAACCCACCGGTGTTATCTGCATCTGTATCATCGTCTTCATCATCCGCGCCTTCTTCAAACAGCGCTCGATTAGGAGACATTTCTGACCACATAGCGACAGCCATATTCCAATGCTCGTTAGCTTCGCCAAATTTATCATGTAAAATTTTGGCTTCTTCCTCATAACTTTTCTTATTGCCTGAGGTATAGAATACCTCCAGTAATTTCGTGTGATACTCAGCATTTTCAGGGGTATCATTTATCGCATTACGTACAAATTCTTCAGCTTGGTCGAATTGTTCAAAGGCAAGATAAGTATTAACTTCTTGCATGGGGTCTTCATCAGGCTCTTCTTCTTCGATTGGAGCTGCTGCTTCGACTATTGGTGCAGCTTCCTCTTCTATATCCAGCTCTACTGACGCTTCAGGCATTGCCGTTTCAGCTTCTGAATCTGGCGGTAATACAGTCACCGCTTCTGAATCTGGCACTTCATCACCAGTTGCACCCAAATCACCTGAATCAAAATCAGGAAACGCTTCTTCCGTCATTGCCTCTACATCTATAGTTTCAGCCGGCTCTTTCCTGAATTTCATTATTACAATAATCAGAATTAGTAGAACAAGAACACCAGCGACTGCCATTCCTACCATAGGATTACCAAGTAAAAATTCTTTCGCTTTGCCTAAGTATTGATTGAGCATGCCATCAGAACTTGATGCAGGTTCAGTTTCAATTACATCAATAACTTCCTCTTCATCTTCGACTAGCATTTCTTCTTCCGCAGCTTCCATTGCGGTTTCTTCTACAGCCTCTTCCTCATCTTCTAAAACAGCTTCCTCTTCAACTTCGGACACCATTTCTTCATCAGCTGAGCCAACTTCTTCCTCAGCCATGCCAGGTTCTTCAATCACCTGCCCTTGAAGTGCTGCTAGCTCATCATCTTTAAGCGACAACAAACGTTTAAGGTCATCGAGTAAAGCTTCAGATTCCTGTAAGCGATCCGTCAATTCCATATTTTCATTAGTTAATGCCTGAATGGATTCTTGAGCCAATATCAAGTCTTCGCCCTGTCCAGCGTCCACACTGGAGACTTGTTGTGTTGCTTCACCAGTCTCTTCTGCCCCTACTAGTTTTAATTCAGGATCAGACTCAACAGCAGCTTCAGTAGAAGCCGTTGTTTCATCTGAAGTTGTCTCTGGTGATTCAGGAGCCGAGCTTACCTCAGGCCGTTCATTAACCGCGCTGGACAAATTATCTTTAATAGCGTCCCAGGCGGCATGTTGTGATTGTACTTCTGCTAAAGCCTGAGCATTAGAAAGCGCGTTAATCTCACTTTCAGTAGGCATACGTAGTATCTGGCCACGCTTTAAGCCATTTATGTTTTGATTAAAAAATGCTTCCGGGTTTGCGCGTAATAAGGCAGCCATCATTTGATTCACACTGATCGCTGAAGCTGGGCGCATTGTTGATGCGATGGACCATAATGTATCCGACTGCTCTGTCGGACCATAATCACCACCCGAATAATTTATCTTTGGCGAGGCAGCTACTGGACTACTTGATGGCTCATATTCATTCGCGTATGTAACTTTATGATCTGGATCGTTGATAGTAACAGCTTCAACTGTTGGCTCAGCAATATAACTAGTGGACTGATCCTGAGTAAATTCACTAGCGCGTGCATTAGGGTCGTATAGTGGAGGATCAAGTAAGACAGTATATTCACGGAATAATCGTCCATTAGACCAACTGACCTCTACCAAAAAATTTAAAAACGGTTCACGAATCGGTTGTTGACTGAAAACACGAATGTAATCGGGTCCATCGTCAGGAGAACGGCGTAAAGCAAACTTAAGTTTACTTAATATAAAAGGGCGATCAATTTTAGCTCTAGCAAAAGCTTCGCTATCAGCCAAACCAACAGTAAGTGAGTCAAGCTCATCTGCAGTAGGGGAAAGCAATTGAACTCTTGCATCAAATGGTTCATTTAATGCTGAATTTAAATCAAGATTACCTAAGCCTAGTGCATTAGCTAACATTGGAGCTAAAGCTAATAAGATGATGATATAAAGTTTACGTTTCATTTTTACTTCAATTTCCTTGAAATCAATTACGTGGCGGATCAATTAAAAAAGCGTAGTCTCTGGCCACATGACCAAACAATATCTAATGTAAATTCGACAATGAGCTCTCGAACAACATCACTACTGGTTATCTTGAGTTTATTTACCCCACCATTATTTAATATTTCGAATTTCAACTGGTATTGGGAAGTATAATTTTCAACTGATTGTGTTAACTCAACCTTGAGATCATCTAAATCGGCTGCATCGTTCGCTTTCAACTTAATTCTGGCATCAAGTGGTTGATTTAAATAAGATTTTAACTCGGCCTCAGACAACGCTAGTGAATAGCCTGAAACAGCATAGAAGCCCAAAAAAGAGAACATCAAGAGCTTAAATAATATTTTGTATACACCCATCAGTTTATACGCTATGTTATTGTTTTATATATTAAATATATTTCCTGCTACTACAAATTTTCACATATTCTTAAATGTAATTAACCACTATTTGCAATCGATTTTCAGCACTTTTTAACTTGCGAATGTCCTTTACATATAACCGATAACTATAGTTTATAAGTAGTGTTTTACCAGAATTTCAGCGATTTGAACACTATTTAATGCAGCCCCTTTCCGGACATTATCTGAAACCACCCACATGTTCAGGCCACGGGGGTGTGAAATGTCTTCTCGAATACGCCCAACAAAAACAGGATCCTCGCCTGCTGCTTCTGTTACTGCTGTCGGATAGCCCCCATCTGCATGCTCATCAATCACTGTTACTCCTGGCATTTCTTTAAGCAATTTTATGGCCGTGGCCACATCAATCTTATCTTTAGTCTCAATATGAATAGCTTCAGAATGTCCATAAAAAACGGGTACTCTTACCGCAGTCGGATTTACTTGAATCGATTCATCTTCAAATATTTTTCTGGTCTCCCAAACCATCTTCATTTCTTCTTTGGTATAACCATTGTCCTGAAAAACATCGATATGGGGTAAGACATTAAACGCGATTTGCTTTGGGTAAACCTTACATTCAACATCTTTCATACTGAGCAGATTCGCAGTCTGTCTGGCGAGTTCTTCCATCGCATCTTTACCCGTCCCTGAAACAGCTTGATAGGTACAAACATTGATTCGCTCTATACCGACCGCATCATGTATTGGTTTTAACGCGACCATCATTTGAATCGTTGAACAATTTGGATTGGCGATAATTCCTCTATTTTTATAGTCCGCAATAGCATGTGGGTTTACTTCAGGCACAACCAAGGGAATATCATCGTCATAACGAAATTGAGATGTGTTATCCACGACAACACAACCGGCCTCAGCCGCACGTGGCGCATGAATAGCAGACACCGATGCGCCAGGTGAAAATAGAGCTATTTGCACCTTGCTAAAATCAAAGTGTTCAAGGTCTTCAACGACTAAATGTGTAGCTTTAAAAGGAATTCTTTTACCCGCTGATCGACTGCTCGCAAGGGCATAAACCTCTCCAACAGGAAAGTCACGCTGTTCTAATATAGAAAGCATCGTCTCACCCACCGCGCCAGTGGCACCGACTACTGCAACATTGAATTTTTTATCTGTCATGATTCTTCATCAAACTATCATTGATTAACTTAATGATGATAAGGCCTTAACAACCGCATCACCCATAGCATCTGTTCCAACGCATTGCGTATCGACAGAATGAATATCTTTAGTTCGCAAGCCATCGGTTAATACCTGACTTACGGCCTGTTCTATATGATCAGCCAATTGCACTTCTACAAGTGAATAGCGTAATAACATCGATAATGACAATATCGTCGCTAGGGGATTGGCAACATCTTGTCCTGCTATATCCGGTGCCGAACCATGAATGGGCTCGTACATACCACTGCCATCACTCGCTAATGAAGCAGACGGCAACATACCAATAGAACCAGTTAGCATCGATGCTAAATCAGAAAGTACATCACCGAATAAATTCGTAGTTAATATGACATCGAATTGCTTCGGTGTACGCACCAATTGCATCGCTGCGTTATCGACATACATATGTTCTAGTTCAATATCTGGGTAATCCTTGGCAATCTCGGTTACCACCTCTCGCCATAATTCAGTCGCTTCTAAAACATTCGCCTTATCTACCGAACAAACACGACCTTGGCGCTTACCCGCAACATCAAAGGCAACGCGTGCGATACGTTCGATTTCGTTTTCGCTATAAACCAGTGTGTTAAAGCCCTCTCGCTGTCCGTCGTCAAGCGTACGGATACCACGTGGCTCACCAAAGTAAATGCCTCCAGTGAGTTCTCTAACAATCATAATATCAAGATTGCTCACATACTCTTCTTTCAAACTAGAGGCCGCAGCTAACTGTGGAAATAAAACAGCAGGGCGAAGGTTGCCGAACAAACCTAATGCCGAGCGAATGGCTAATAAGCCACGTTCTGGCCGCAATGGACGATCTATAGCTTCCCATTTAGGACCACCTACAGCACCGAGTAAAACGGCAGCAGATTCTTTAGCTTTTACTAACGTTTCATCTGGCAATGGAACCCCTGTTGCATCAACCGCACAGCCGCCTAATAAACCATGATCAAGCTCGACTTTCAGTCCACGCTCAGCGATCAAATAAGCCAACACTTTTTCGGCCTGAGCAACAATCTCAGGACCAATACCGTCACCCGGTAGAATTAAGATTTTTTTCGTCACGTTCTAGTAAATTCCAAGTAAGAGAAACACGCTATTTTTAACGGGCGCAAAGGATACATGATCATTAAGTCAGGGACTAATGCTGCGGCTAGATTTTGTAGGCTAAATCGTGTTTTTTTCTTTTAAAAACGCTAATAAGGCCTGCAGAAACGATTAAAAAACCGCCTATGTATTCAAAATCACCCACGGTCTCGTTAGTCAACCATGCCGCAGAGACAGCACCAGCGATAATCTCAAGCAAGAAGATTACCGAGGATCGCTGTATCGGGAGATAAGTCACACCGTATTGCGCGGTCCAGGTCAAAACAAACATGGTAGGAAATCCAATCAAAAAAGCCAGCAGACCTGAATTATGTGAGATCTCTGGTGGGGGTGCCGACTTGGTGAAAATTATCCCGAGTATTGTCAAAATGATAACACCGATCCATGAGACGCCAATCTTTAACGCGACAGGGGCTTCACCAATCTTCCTCACAATAATATTGTTAATAGCAAATGCCATTCCAGATGTAATAGCAAAAAGGTCCGCCCGACTAAGCTCGCTGCCTAAAAATAAATCGGTATCCCAGAGCATTAACACCGCACCCGTCATGGCTAAGATAAGTGCAATCAACCCTGTTTTAGTTAGCCGTTCATGAAGAATAAAGACCGCTAATAAGATTGCCCAAATCGGTGACAGATAAAATAGTAATAATACGCGAACGACTTCGCCTTCTAGCATCGCGAGGATAAATGCTAAATTAGTCCAACCGGCAAAGAGACCAAGTAAAAGATATTCAAGTCTATGTTTTGAAAAATCAGCGCGGGCATTAATGCATCCGGGAATTAAGATAAGCATGGCTGAACAAAAGATAATCAATGTCGACCACAATCCCGGGACACCCATCTCTTCCAATAATCTCAGCGGATACCAAAATACGCCCCAAAGTAACGCGGCCGTCATACAACAGAATGCAGGAAAGTGTTGTGAACGTGGTTGGGATGAAAGAGTTGATAGCATATACTTACCTGCTTTTTTCATCATTAATTAACAAAACATTACCTTTTATCAATGAACCCTGGATTGGAAAACTGTCATGCATACCCGTTTGAGAAGCTCACGAAGTTACTCGAAGGTGTCACTATTAACCCGAATAAGTCCGCTATTAGCCTCGCTATTGGCGAACCCAAGCACCCTACACCAGAGTTTATATTAGATACACTAAAATCTAATATAGGTGATGTCGCGAGCTATCCAACAACACGTGGCATAGATGAGCTGCGTAGTACGATAGCGACTTGGTTGTGCGAACGATTCAATCTACCAACGAAATCAATAGATATAGATAAAAATATATTACCGGTTAACGGCACACGCGAAGCATTGTTTGCTATTGCCCAAACAGTAATAAATAAATCGGGGGAAACACCGATTGTTGTTCTACCCAATCCATTTTATCAAATCTATGAAGGGGCAGCTTTATTAGCTGGCGCAGAACCTTATTATCTCAACTGCTCAGAAGATAAGAATTTCATTCCTGATTTTTCAACCGTCCCTGACAATATATGGCAACGTTGCCAACTGGTTTATCTCTGCTCACCCGGCAATCCTAGTGGTGCCGTTGTTGATATCGACACAGTAAAACAATTATTAACACTCGCAGAAAAATACAATTTTGTGGTTGCCTCCGATGAATGTTATTCAGAAATTTATCAAGATGAAGCACAAGCGCCAATTGGATTATTGGAGTGCGCAAATAAACTGGGTAATACAGACTATAAACGCTGTCTAGTTTTTCATAGTCTATCTAAACGCTCAAATGTTCCTGGGTTACGCTCAGGCTTTGTCGCTGGTGATAGTGAATTGATCGCTAGTTTCCTAAGATATCGCACCTATCACGGTTCTGCGATGCCACTACACACACAAAAAGCCAGTATTGCTGCATGGAACGACGAAGAACATGTAATACAAAACAGAGCCCAATATCGACAGAAATTCACTAAAGTTTGCGACATACTTAGTCCGGTATTGATGGTCAGTGCACCCGCTGCCAGTTTCTATCTCTGGCCCAAACTGCCGGGTTCGGATGCAGACTTTGCAAGAAATTTACTTACAAGCGAGAATGTCAAAGTATTACCTGGCTCTTATCTGTCCCGTGATATAAATGGCATAAACCCCGGCGCCAAACGCGTACGCATTGCTCTGGTAGCAGAACTCGCAGAATGCATAGAGGCCGCAAACCGAATAAAACAATTTATACAAACCACATATTAATATTTTAGGAAATACACATGAGCGATATAGAAAACTTAATTAATGATGCATTTGAAAACCGCGCCGAAATCGAAGTTGATTCAGCAAACAAAGAAATCAAAGATGCAGTAGAAGACATCATCTTAAAACTGGATAGCGGACAATTACGTATCGCTGAAAAGAAAGAGGGTGAATGGGTTGTAAACCAGTGGTTGAAAAAAGCCGTACTGCTTTCTTTTATCCTTGAAAACAATGTCGTTATGGAAGGTGGTCTAACAAACTACTACGATAAGGTGCCAAATAAATTTTACGGTTACACAAAGACAAACTTCATCGAAACCGGTGCACGTGTCGTGCCTAACGCAACCGTAAGACGCGGTAGCTATATCGGACAAAACGTTGTCTTGATGCCAAGCTTTGTTAATATCGGTGCTTATGTCGATAGTGGCACGATGGTCGATACTTGGGCAACTGTTGGCTCATGCGCACAAATCGGTAAAAACGTGCACCTCTCAGGTGGCGTTGGTATCGGTGGTGTACTTGAACCCTTACAAGCCAACCCAACCATTATCGAAGACAACTGCTTTATCGGCGCACGTTCAGAAGTTGTTGAAGGTGTAATAGTCGGACAAGGTTCTGTTATTTCCATGGGTGTTTACCTTGGTCAAAGCACGCGTATCTTTGATCGAGCTACCGGTGAAGTCACCTACGGTTATATCCCACCAGGCTCAGTAGTCGTGTCAGGTAACCTGCCTTCGAATGATGGTACATACAGTTTGTATTGTGCGGTCATCGTTAAGACAGTTGATGAAAAGACCTTAAGTAAAGTCGGTATCAATGAAATCTTACGTGACGTTTAAAAAGTTAAAGTAATGTCAGTAACACTCTATGGCATAAAAAACTGCGACACGGTTAAAAAGGCACGGAAATGGTTAGACGCCAATTCCGTGCCATATGCCTTTCATGACTTCCGCGCAGACGGTATCGACAAATCTCTCATTAATAGTTTTTTGAAACAAATCGATGTTGAAGTATTGATCAATAAACGCGGTACAACCTGGCGTAAATTATCTGACAAAGAAAAAGAGATTAAGAATAAGACACAAGCTGTAACGTTAATGCTCGAGAACCCGGCAATCATTAAACGACCCGTGTTGGATGTAAATAAAACGTTAGCTGTTGGCTTTAGTGAAGAGAGTTATAAATCGATTAAGTTTTAACGGCTGCTTTCGGCCAAAAGTGGATGAATGGTTCTCACATATTAAATTACCAGGACATATATTTAATGTCCTCAGCAACTACTTCTAAAAGATCAATTTTAGCTTCCCGGATAGTTGCGTCATCAATCATTTCCATAGTGTTTTGGAGTTCTCGCTCCATTACTGTATCGATTAATTGCTCGTTTGGGGGGCTCCCCGTTATTTTAGCACCACTTAATATCTCAGCAATTAGTCGTTCTTTAATCCTGATCAAATACCCAGTTAAAAAAGCGTCATAATCGTACTCTTGACTGGAATGACTCTTATATTCTGCAATTAATGAAGCACGAACTGCGAGTGCCTTTTCAATGCCTTCATACATTTTATTTTTGGTGAGTTGTTTTTTATTTAAATAATAGTGAACCCCTATATTTAGAATGAGTGCAACGGTATCTTCATCATGTACCCCAGTGACAATCACAGTAGCAGGAAAATATTCTGATTTTTTATACCTTTTAAACCAGTCTAATCCGGTTTCGCCTTCACCTAAATGGTAGTCCAGAATTAACACATCAAATTTTTCCCAATCAAATTTCGCTGGAGGCAACCCATGTTTGAGAATATCGTATTCCCTAATATCAGCATTAGGAAACAAACCATTTAAACGAACCAATAACAGTTTCCGATAATCAGGATTATCATCAATAACCAAAATTCTATGTATTTCTGTTTCCACTTAAGGCTGCCTCATAATATATTTTGGTCGGAAACAGTCATAATAATATGTCTAATTTCCTGTGCCTTTCAACATTTCAACAGAAGGCGCAAAGAAATACGCGCCGCTTTTCGCCGTTGTATAATTCATTAAGTGATCATACAAGCCATCGCCACTAATCCCAAATATATTAGCCAACATCTTTTCTAGAATAGTGTTGTCTTTGCTATAGGCCAGAAAAAACAACCCTGCATCGCCTGAAGCCTGGCCATAAGGCAGGCTATGACGCACTATTTCAAGTTCTTCACCGTCTTCTTCTATGACTACCCTGCTGATGTGTGCAGTCTCAGGTCTTATATCATCTTCAAGTTCTACGCTGTCTGGTTTAGTACGTCCGATAATTTTTTCCTGTTCGTTGTCTGTCACCTTCTGCCATTTTGGTAAGTTGTGTACATAACGTTGTGCTAGTACATAGCTACCGCCATTAAACTCTGGCTCGTCCTCTATTAATGCGACTTCAGCCCGTTCTTCACCTTCGGGATTTTCAGTGCCATCAATAAAGTCGGTCAGATCACGGTTATCCAGATAATGAAAACCATCGACTTCATCAAGGACATTGATACTCCCCTTAATCGGTTTGATAAATTCACTTGCCAAGACATAAGTCATATCCTTTCTGTCAGAATGGATGTGTAGGAAAACATCGCCACCGGTAGCGGGAGCAGAGACATCGCCTTTGCCTAGATCAACAAACGTCTTCAACCGTTGTGGTCTACCTTTCGAATAAATAGCATCCCAATAATCTGCGCCAAAAGCCAGACTAGCATACAGCTTATCCACCTTATGTTCCTTTTTTATTGAATCAATTAACGCAGGTAACGATGCACATTGCTTAACAACATCTTTGGTATTTTCAGCCACATTGATGACCATATATAAAGCATGTTGTGCGGCTTCAGGTAATATTGCTGACTGTGGTGTACTCATTTATATTTATTCCTTATCTACTATAGATGGTGTCAGATTTTTTTTCGAACAGGCAGACACTATAACAATATTTTTCTAACTGCTTAAGGCTATCAGCAAGTTATTAACTTTATTTGTATAGTACAATCGTGTCTTGATTAAAACAGTATCTTTATTATTACTTAAGCAATAACAATTTCCGTCATAGGACAACCCCTGAATGAAGCGCGCGCAAGCGATTTTAAAATCCACTTTTGGTTACGAACAGTTTCGCCATCATCAAGAAGACATTATTCAGGAATTACTGAATAGTAATGATGCCCTTGTGCTTATGCCAACTGGTGGCGGTAAATCTTTATGCTATCAAATCCCCGCATTGGTACTCGACGGCACAGCTATTGTGATCTCACCTTTAATAGCCCTGATGCAGGACCAAGTTGATGCCTTAAAACAACTTGGCGTCAAAGCTGCCTACCTAAATTCTAGTATGAGTCATGAAGAAGCACAGGCAGTAGAGCAACAATTGGTCAACAATGAACTTGAAATTGTCTACGTCGCACCGGAAAGATTACTGACCAATCACATGTTATTTCTACTGGATCGCTGTCAGGTCTCCTTATTTGCTATTGATGAAGCACACTGTGTTTCGCAATGGGGGCATGACTTTCGGCCAGAATATCAACGGTTGAAAATTTTACATGAACGCTACCCTTCTATTCCACGTATTGCACTGACGGCAACAGCCGATCAACGGACGCGGGAAGAGATTATTTCACAGCTGCAATTGGAAGAGGCAAAGGTTTACCTCAATAGTTTTGATCGACCTAATATTACCTATGCTATCTCGGAAGGGAATAATCCTAAAAATCGATTATGGCGTTTTCTTGAAGAGAATCATAAAGACGATGCCGGGATTGTTTATTGCCTGTCGCGTAAGAGTGTCGAAGCTATAGCTGAGTGGTTAAGTGATCAAGGTCGGACAGCATTACCTTATCACGCAGGCTTGTCTCAAGAAATACGACAAACAAACCAACATCGTTTCTTGCGCGAGGAGAGTGTCATTATTGTTGCAACGATAGCCTTTGGCATGGGGATTGATAAACCGGACGTGCGTTTTGTCGCACATCTAAATCTACCAAAAAGTATAGAAGCCTACTATCAGGAAACAGGTCGTGGTGGACGCGATGGCGAACCTGCTAATGCCTGGATGGCTTATGGTTTAAAAGACGTGATTACCTTGCGGCAATTTATGTTGAACTCTAATGCCGATGAAATTTATAAACGCGTTGAACACCACAAACTCGAATCAATGCTCGGACTTTGTGAATTGATCACTTGCCGACGCCATGCCTTACTCAAATATTTTGATGAAGCATCAACTGAAAATTGCGGCGCCTGTGACAATTGTCTTCGCCCGCCGGAAAAATGGGATGCGACTGAATCAGCTCAAAAAGCGCTGTCAGCAATATATCGAACAGAACAACGCTTTGGTGTAAATTATATCGTTGATATTTTGATGGGGAAAAGTGATGAACGTATCCAACGCAATGGACATGACCAACTCAGTACCTTTGCTATAGGTAAAGATTTATCAACTACTGAATGGCGTAGTGTTTTCAGACAATTAATTGCTTTGGGATATATCGATATCGATATGGAACGTCATGGCGCATTACGCCTAACCGAAAAATGTCGTCCAGTATTACGTGGGGAGCAGAAACTTGATTTGAGAAAACAATCTCAAGAAGAAAAAACCACTAAGGAAGCAAAACAAAAATCTGTTTTCCGTCCACAAGATCAAACCTTATGGGACGCCTTACGAGCCTTACGTACAACATTAGCAGATGAAGCTGGCGTACCACCCTATGTCATATTCCATGACGCGACCTTACAAGAAATGGTAAAGAAAAGACCTGCGTCATCTAACGGTATGCTACGTATATCAGGTATCGGAGAACAAAAGCTACAACGTTACGGCAAACAGTTTCTTAGCGAGATTGCAAAACACCCTCTAGCTGCGTTACTCGATAACAATCTGAGTAAAACAATTAACGAAACATTGATGCTCTATCAACAAGATATCAGTATTGAAAAAATTGCAGAACAACGTGATAAAAACATCAATACAATTTACACACACCTCGCCGATGCTATTGAAGTCGGCTTGCTAGAAGTACGTGACGTAGTCGGACTTGATGATGGTCAATTTGACGAGATTGTTTATACCATTGAAACGATGGAAGACGATGATAAGAGCCGACTCAAACCGCTGTATGAAGCCTTAAATGAAGAATACGATTACGGCATCTTGAGGTGTGTGCAGGCATCGATTTGAATAATACAGCGGTATAGATGGCTTCCCTGTTATCGTCAGTCGGTTTCGGCATTAACGTTAATAAGCGATAATCATCTATAAACGTCTTTGTTTTAACTTTATTAAAAACCTTGCCATAAATTTTAGTAAAAAATAATTATAATTCAATTAAATCAATTGCTTATGTATGAACAATTATCTTGATTTAACAGGCGTGATAGACTATCTTTTATATTGAATAACATGAATTTAGCTTTTTAAATGTACCCTGAATATAATTAATAAAAAAATAAGTGATCAATTAGGAGATATATAACATGGCTAATGTAAAACTGATTATTCAATACCCTCATCCACTTGATGTTTACGCTTTTGACCATAGCTACAAGGAAGAGCATATCCCTCTAGTAACTGAAAAACTGGATGGCAAGACAAAGATGGTGACAACAACGGCATTACCTAATGCCCACCATATTCTTCCAGCATATCACCGCACCTCTGAAATATATTTTCCTTCTATGGATGCATTGCTCGCCAGTACTCAATCTGATGCCGGAAAAGAGATATTGGCACATGCCGCTAAAATTTCAACGGGTGGCGCACCAAATTTTATCATCGCCGAAGAAGAAGAAGTGATTGAGTTCTAAGTGAATGAACAAGTTGTAATTTTTTGTTAATTACTCTTATGGCTTAAAGTGACTTTTCTACTACTTCACTAACTGTAGTTGAAAGCTGATCAACTAATGTCTCAACTTGTTGTCGGTTTTCTCCTTCAACCATAACCCTTACTAAGGGTTCTGTACCAGAAGGTCTTAGCACAACACGGCCCGAATCGCCGAGCGTACTTTCGGCATCCTTAATGGCATTGTTAATTTCATTGTTAGAAGCAATATCAATTTTCTTTTGAAGTTTTACGTTCTTCATTATTTGTGGAAACTTTTTGATATTACCAACCAACTCTGATAATTTTTTCTCAGTTACTTTCATAGCCTCAAGTACTTGTAAAGCAGCTATAATTCCATCACCTGTCGTTGTGCGATCAAGGTTAATAATATGACCCGATGTTTCTCCGCCCAAGACTAGTTTTTCTTTCAGTAATAACTCCATTACATAACGATCACCAACTGAAGCCCTTAAAAAATCCAACTGCAAGTCTTTTATCGCATGTTCCAGACCTAGGTTACTCATAACGGTACCTACAACGGCACCATTTAATTTTTCCGTATCTAACTGCGCAATGGCATAAAGAATATCATCCCCATCAATAACATTTCCCTGTTCGTCTACCATTATCAAGCGATCACCATCACCGTCCAATGCTATGCCGACATCAGCATGTGACTCATTCACTAATACTTGTAATGCTTCGGGGGACGTCGCACCACACTCATCATTAATATTTAACCCGTCTGGTGTTGCTCCATGGAGAAAAACTTCTGCGCCTAATTCTTCAAAGACTTTTGGTGCAATGTGATAGGTTGCACCATTAGCACAATCGACAGCAATTCTTAGTCCGCTAAAATCAACATCATTATGTAACTTTGATTTACAAAACTCGATGTAACGTCTCGGTGCATCTGAAATGCGTCGCGCCTTACCAAGATCTCGTGAATGCACGGATTGTAATGGCAAATTTAATTCATACTCAATTTCATGTTCAACATCATCGGCTAATTTAGTACCGTCAGCCGAAAAGAATTTAATACCATTATCATAGAATGGATTATGTGATGCGCTAATCACAATGCCTGCTTGGGCTCGCGTATTCTTAGTTAAGTAGGCTATACCTGGGGTTGGCATAGGTCCGAGCAAGCGAATATCAACACCTGCCGCAGATAGGCCTGCCTCAAGCGCTGACTCAAACATATAACCTGATATTCGCGTATCTTTACCTATCAGTACAGGACCATTGCCTTTTTTTGCAAGCACACGCCCTGCTGCCCAACCGAGCTTCATAATAAAGTCAGGCGTGATTACACCCTCGCCGACACAGCCGCGGATGCCATCGGTACCAAAATATTTTCTACTGTTGGTATTAATCGTGATTCACTTATCAATCAGGTTTTAGATAACACTATTGTGCGGATAAAAACGAAACCTGTGAAGTAAAAAATCACTTCACAGGTTTGTAGAAATATTATGCAGGTTTGGCTGGTGGCTCGCCAGACGGCGCATCATCTTCTTTAGAAGATTTTGCTTTGGTCTTTTTCTTGGTAGAAGTAGAACCATCATCGTCACTATCATCCCAGCCTGATGGCGGCCTGGGTGTTTTGCCTTCCATCAAATCATCGATCTGATCCGCATCTATTGTTTCATACTTAATTAATGCTTCAGCCATGAGATGAAGCTTATCTTCATTCTCTTTCAGGATTTTCTCTGAGCGAGCATAATTTTTATCAACAATAGAACGAATCTCTTCATCAATAGTATGGGATGTTTCGTCTGAGATAGCCTTATGCTGTGTCACTGAGTGACCCAAAAAGACTTCACCGTCTTCTTCGCTGTAAGTCAAAGGACCCAGTTTTTCTGACAAACCCCATTTAGTCACCATATTACGTGCAAGCAATGTCGCGCGTTCAATATCGTTACTTGCTCCGGTGGTAACCATGTCAGCACCAAAGATCAATTCTTCTGCGATTCGCCCACCAAATAAAGTCGAGATTTGACATTCAAGTAGTTGCTTTGAGTAACTAAGACGATCTTCTTCAGGTAAGAACATAGTGACGCCCAAGGCGCGTCCACGAGGAATGATTGAGACCTTGTAAACAGGATCGTGTGATGGCATCAATCGACCAACAATAGCATGACCGGCTTCGTGATATGCAGTGAGTTTTTTCTCTTCCTCACCCATCACCATGGAACGACGTTCTGCGCCCATCATAATCTTGTCTTTGGCACGCTCGAATTCTTCCATCTCAACTAATTTTTTATTGGCACGTGCTGCAAATAATGCGGCCTCGTTTACCAAGTTGGCTAAATCAGCACCAGAAAAACCCGGTGTCCCACGGGCGATGATGCCTGCCTTGATATCATCACCCAATGCAACCTTGCGCATATGAACCTTAAGAATTTGTTCGCGGCCACGAATATCAGGTAGTGGCACAACAACCTGACGGTCAAAACGACCTGGTCTTAATAAAGCTGGATCTAATACATCGGGACGGTTGGTTGCCGCGATGACAATCACGCCTTCATTACCTTCAAAACCATCCATCTCTACCAATAATTGATTTAAAGTTTGTTCACGTTCATCGTGCCCACCACCTAAACCAGCACCGCGATGGCGACCTACGGCATCGATTTCATCAATAAAGATAATACATGGCGCATGTTTCTTGGCCTGTTCAAACATATCGCGTACACGAGAAGCGCCCACACCAACAAACATTTCAACAAAATCAGAACCTGAAATCGTAAAAAAAGGTACTTTCGCTTCCCCAGCAATGGCTTTTGCTAATAATGTTTTACCGGTACCAGGAGACCCTACCATTAAGACGCCAGAGGGAATTTTGCCACCCAGTTTCTGGAATTTACCAGGATCACGTAAAAATTCGACTAGCTCTGCTACTTCATCTTTCGCCTCTTCAACACCAGCAACATCATTGAATGTGATCTTAACCTGGTCTTCGCCTAATAATCGTGCACGACTCTTACCAAACGACATCGCGCCACGACCGCCACCACCACCTTGCATCTGACGCATAAAATAAATCCAGATACCGAGTAACAATAAAATAGGAAACCATGAGATTAACGCATGCGCCCAGAATGAATTTTTATTGGGTTCCACGCCTTTAATTTCTACATTGTTCTCCAACAGTGTGCCTATCAAGGCATCGTTGCTAGTTTCGGGGCTATAGGTGGTAAATCGAGTACCATCAGACAAATTGCCTGTAATTGAACTACCCTCAATCCCTACAGAGACAATTCGACCGGTTTTTACATCAGAGATAAATTGGGAATAGCTAATATCACCAGTCAATGCTGGATTACCAAAATTCTTGAATACCATCATCAGGACCAGGGCGATAATTACCCACAAGACCAGATTTTTTGCCATGTCGTTCAAATCAACAAACCTCAATAATTAATGATTTCATAGTCCTACTATAACCCATACGAACGGGCTAAAACATAGAATTCCCGAGACTGATCACGCGATGCTTCTGGTTTTCGAGTCATCACCTTGGCAAATCGTTCCTTTAATAACCGCCTATATTCATCCGTTCCAGCACCTTCAAACAATTTAATGACTAAATCACCACCGGGCTTAAGTACTTGATCGCAAAAATCATAGACTAATTCTGCCAAGGCCAAACTTCGTGCCTGATCAGTTATCCTGATACCTGTTAAGTTGGGGGCCATATCTGAAATTACAAGATCGGCGCCCTGTTTGCCTATATGTCCTATACACTCGTTTTCAACTGCTTCGTCGGTAAAATCACCCAAAATAAATAACACCCGTTCAATCGGGTCCATCGGTAATATATCGACTGAGATTACTCGACCATTAGCCTTAACTTGTTCGCTGGCGTACTGCGACCAACTTCCTGGTGCTGAGCCCAAATCAACAACACAGGTGTTTGGTTTGATGAGTTTATCTTTTTGGTCAATTTCCTGAAGTTTGTAAATAGCGCGTGAACGGTAATGCGAATCACGAGCCTGCTTTACATATTGATCTTTATTTTGTGCGTGTAGCCATTGTTTATTGGATTTTTTGGCCATCAGAACACAGTTAATTACTAATAAAATTCAGTAAAGAATGAATATTATATGTACTTGACTTCCAGGACTTCGTATTCAATTACACCACTCGGTGCATTCACATCAACAGCGTCATCTTGCTGCTTTCCAATTAATGCTCTGGCAATTGGTGACGTTATCGAAATCAAGCCCTCATTTATATCGGCCTCTTGTTCACCAACTATCTGGTAAGTGACTTCTGCATCAGTATCGACATTCAATAATTTAACTGTTGCACCAAAGACAATTCGACCTTCGGCATCAACCGTAGTGACATCAATTATCTGTGCATCGGCCAAGGCCGACTCAATGGTATTGACACGACCTTCTGCAAAACTTTGTTGTTCGCGTGCGGCATGATATTCAGCATTCTCACTTAGGTCACCATGCGCGCGAGCCTCAGCAATCGCCTTGGTGATTCGTTGACGGTCTACTGTTTTAAGTTTGTGCAGTTCTGCTTTTAATTTTTCCGCACCTCTTACAGTCATAGGTGTTTGACTCATGCGATTACTCCTTTATGCAAATCTTGTAGACTATTTACACCAACACTATCTCTTTGTTTCAATGCTTCCATAGTTGCCATTGCACCCGCTATTGTAGTTGTGTAAAAGACCTTATGTTGAAGTGCCGTTCTTCTGATTGAGTATGAATCCGCAATCGCCTTTTTATCCTCTGTCGTATTAACAATTAAATCAATTGCATCATTTTTCAACATATCAACAATATGTGGTTGTCCTTCTCTTACCTTATTAACGCGTTTACATTCTATTCCCGCATCGTTTAATACCTTGCAAGTACCACTAGTGGCATAAAGCACATACCCCAATAAAAATAATTCTTTCGCAACAATAATTGCCTTTTGTTTATCTATTTCCTTAACACTAATAAATGCATTTCCCGACCGCGGAAACTCTTCACCCGCCGCAAGCTGCCCCTTGGCAAAGGCTTCTCCAAATGTCTTTCCTACTCCCATTACCTCACCAGTTGATTTCATCTCAGGTCCTAGTAAAGGATCAACACCAGGAAACTTAATAAATGGGAATACAGATTCCTTAACTGAATAGTAATCTGGTACCGGCACATGTGTTAAGCCTTGTGATGCCAAACTGTTACCTACCATACAATTTACCGCCACCTTGGCAATCGATATACCTGTTGCTTTAGAAACAAACGGTATCGTTCTTGAAGCCCTGGGATTAACTTCCAAAACATAAATATCATCATTCTGTATCGCAAACTGCGTATTCATTAAGCCAACAACATTTAAAGCACGCGCCATTGCCCCAACCTGTGATGCAATTTTGTCCTGAACTTCATCGCTTAAACTATAGGGAGGTAGTGAACAGGCCGAATCACCCGAATGCACCCCAGCTTGTTCAATATGTTCCATAATCCCTGCAATACAGACATCCTTTCCATCTGATATCGCATCAACATCTACTTCAATAGCGTTATTCAAAAACCTGTCCAGCAATACTGGTGACGAATTAGATACCGCTACAGCATTGTCCATGTAATTTCGAAGGTCATCTTCGCTATATACAATCTCCATCGCCCGACCACCCAATACATACGATGGTCTTACAACAAGTGGATAACCAATTTCTTCCGCTCCTATTACCGCTTGCTTAACATTCCGCGCTGTCCGATTAGGTGGTTGTTTCAAACCGATATCTTCTAATAATTTTTGGAAGCGTTCCCGATCTTCCGCTAGATCAATTGAATCTGGACTGGTACCTATAATTGGCACACCGGCTCTTTCAAGATCGCGTGCCAATTTTAACGGTGTTTGCCCACCATATTGGACAATCACACCATATGGTTTTTCAACATGAATAATATCTAATACATTTTCCAAAGTTAATGGCTCGAAATAGAGACGATCAGAAGTATCATAATCCGTGGAGACTGTTTCCGGGTTGCAGTTAACCATGATAGTTTCATACCCAGCATCTCGCATAGCAAAGGCAGCTTGAACACAACAATAATCAAATTCAATCCCCTGACCTATTCGATTAGGACCTCCACCCAAGACCATAATTTTTTGTCTATCACTTGGAGCCGCTTCACATTCAACATCGTATGTTGAATACATATAAGCCGTGGCTGACTCAAATTCTGCAGCACAAGAATCGACACGCTTAAATACCGGGCGAATATTGTTATCTATTCTTAATTTTCTTATTTCCGATTCAGGCTGTTCTATCAACTCCGCTAATCTCTCGTCTGAAAATCCTTTACGCTTTAATTGTCTTAAACGATTTTCAGTTAACGATGAGGCTCCCTCTTTCTTAAGTTTGTTCTCTTCTTCGACAAGGTCATGTATCTGTACCAAAAACCAGGGATCGATACTGCAAATATTGAAAACATCCTCAACACTCAAACCATGTCGAAAAGCATCCGCGACAAACCAAAGTCTATCTCCGCGAGGCACCCGTAATTCTTTTTCAATCTGTTCTAAAACATTTTCTGATGACTGATCAGCAATTTCGTTAAACCCTGTTACTCCAGTCTCCATCCCGCGAATTGCTTTTTGCAATGATTCCTGAAATGTACGACCCATGGCCATGACTTCACCGACAGATTTCATCTGTGTTGTTAAACGATCATCTGCCTGTGGAAATTTTTCAAAGGTGAAACGAGGAATCTTGGTAACGATGTAATCAATACTCGGTTCGAATGAGGCTGGTGTAGCGCCACCGGTAATCTCATTATCCAGCTCATCTAATGTGTAACCCACCGCTAATTTTGCAGCGACCCGGGCAATCGGGAAACCTGTTGCCTTAGATGCCAACGCCGATGAACGTGACACTCGTGGATTCATTTCAATGATGATCAGTTCACCGTTTTTTGGATTAATCGCAAATTGAACGTTCGAGCCACCGGTATCAACACCAATCTCACGTAACACTTTTATAGAAGCATCACGCATGATTTGATATTCCTTATCAGTCAATGTCTGTGCTGGTGCAATAGTTATTGAATCACCGGTATGCACACCCATTGGGTCAAGGTTTTCAATAGAGCAAATAATGATGCAGTTATCTTTTTTATCACGGACAACTTCCATTTCATATTCTTTCCAGCCTAATGCGGACTGATCAATCTGCACTTCATTGGTCGGAGAAGCCTCAACACCCTGATCACAAATTTCCATGAACTCATCACGATTATAAGCAATACCACCACCTGTACCGCCCAAGGTAAACGAAGGGCGAATGATTGCGGGAAACCCAATAATTTCCATAGCCGCCCTGGCTTCTTCCTTGTTATGAACAATTTCAGACTTCGCCATAGCTAAGCCAATCTTTTGCATTGCGGTTCGAAATTTTTCACGATCCTCAGCCTTATCGATAGCCTCTTTGGATGCCCCAATCATTTCTACGCCGAATTTTTCAAGTACACCTTCTCTATTCAAATCTAATGCGCAGTTTAATGCTGTCTGTCCACCCATGGTCGGCAATAAAGCATCTGGACGTTCTTTTTCAATAATCCTTGCTACTGTTTGCCAATGTACAGGTTCAATATACGTAGCATCCGCCATCTCAGGATCGGTCATAATCGTTGCCGGGTTTGAATTCACCAGGATGACGCGAAAGCCTTCTTCTCTTAATGCCTTACACGCCTGCGCACCGGAATAATCAAATTCACAGGCCTGGCCAATGATTATTGGACCTGCGCCAATGATAAGGATGCTTTTAATATCTGTACGTTTAGGCATGGGTAGATTACGTTTTATGTTCTTGCATTAATTCAATGAAATGATTGAAGAGCGGTTTTAAGTCATGAGGGCCAGGACTCGCTTCCGGATGTCCTTGAAAGCCAAACACGGGAAATTTGTTATGATGTACACCCTGGAGAGAGTCATCAAACAAAGAACGATGCGTTGCTCTAAGACTGTCGGGCAATGTTTTCTCATCCACTGCAAAGCCATGGTTTTGACTAGTGATCGACACTTGCCCTCCATCAAGTGATTGCACAGGATGGTTTGCACCATGGTGACCAAATTTCATTTTGCTTGTTTTTGCACCCAATGCCAGTGAAAGCAATTGGTGTCCAAGGCAAATACCAAATACCGGTATGCCTGAATTGATGATCTCCTTTATTGCAGTAATAGCGTAGTCACAAGGATCGGGGTCACCCGGGCCGTTAGATAAAAAGACACCGTCTGGTTTTTCTGTCAATACCTCACTAGCCGGCGTTTGCGCGGGAACTACCGTAACCTCACAACCCAAATCCGCCAAAATACGAAGGATATTTCGCTTAACCCCAAAGTCATATGCGATGACACGCCACTCTTTGTTACCGGAGGAAGGTTTAATTCCACCTTCAATATCCCAGGTTCCATCTGCCCAGCTATATGCAGATGCTGTCGATACTTCTTTTGCCAAATCCATACCCACCAGACCCGCAAATGATTTTGCAGTTTTGATTGATTTCTCAGCATCAATATTTTCACCCGCAACAACACAAGCCTTCATTGCACCATGCTTGCGTAAGTGCCGGGTTAGTTGGCGCGTGTCGATCCCAGCAATAGCAACTATCTTATGTCTGATAAGATAATCACTCAGATTTTCAGTCGCACGCCAATTACTCATCACTAGTGGCAAATCTCGGATAATTAGGCCGCTGACAAAAACTTGGCTAGATTCCTCATCCTCGGAGTTTGTACCCACATTTCCAATATGAGGATGCGTTAAGGTCACTATTTGCTTGTAGTATGAAGGATCAGTAAGAATCTCCTGATATCCTGTGATAGAGGTATTAAAAACAACTTCACCAATGGACTCACCATCGATACCAATCGATGTACCGTAAAACAGTGAACCATCTTCAAGGGCTAACAGGGCATTTTCTGTCAAAAAACGATACCTCTAATACAAATCGTCGTACTGGATTTACTTTCCACTCGCGACGTTGGTCTATATGGATGTAGGTATTCAGAATTCGCATAAGACACCTAACTTTGGCGCCAGAAATAAAATTCTTGAGAGTACATCCTACACATAAAAAAGGGAGTAACCGTATGGCTACTCCCGCAGAATTGGACGATGATTATACTGTAAGGCACCATAGGGTGTCTATCCAGTTGACTGATTTGAGATGAATTCTAAAAAGAAAAAATACCTCGTTTGCGAGGTCGATTTACTAAAGGCATCCGGTTCTTATGGCTGGGAAAGTGCCATTAATGGTTTACTTGTTCAGTGTTTCATTATTTATCATCAAAACAAGATATTGAGTTATCTTAATCGCTGCCCCCATACAGGGGTTAATCTTGAATGGTTGCCACACCAATTCCTTGATCGCAATAATGTATTCATACAATGTGCTACGCATGGCGCTCTATTCCAGATTGAGAACGGCCTCTGTATCCATGGTCCCTGTGTCGGCAACAAGCTGGAAGAAATCGAAAACGCAATTATTGACAACAAGATCTACTTGTTTTTATAGGTACTGAATAGGCTAACATGATATTTTTAATGTAATTTATTATATTGTGGTGCTAACCTTGTATAATTCTAAAAGACTTTATTCTTCATAAAAAAATATCATTTGGTGGGATTAGTGCCATAAATGAGTGAAAAAAAGCGACATCTTAACGCGCTCAAGACCGGTCAAAAGCTACATTGGTATGAGATACGCGATATCTTGGGCCAAGGTGGCTTTGGTATTACCTATCTTGCCCAAGACCTTAATCTTGCTCATGAAGTTGCAATTAAGGAATACCTGCCGGTTGATCTTGCTATTCGTACTAAAAGCGGCACCGTCTCTCCTGTCTCAGATGAACACCATGAAAGATATTATTGGGGGCTGGAACGCTTTCTAGATGAGGCGCGCACACTAGGTCAATTTAAACACCCCAACATCGTTCAAGTCCGGAATGTATTTGAAGCGAATAATACCGCCTACATGGTCATGGAATATGAACTTGGTGAAACGTTCCAGGACATCCTGAATCGACGTAAAACAGTCAGTGAACAAGATCTTAAAACTATAATTTTTCCAATTGTTGATGGCATGAAGGTTGTCCATGCCGCCGGCTTTATTCATCGAGATATTAAACCCGCAAATATTTTTCTACGTGTAGACGGTGATCCGGTACTACTTGATTTTGGTTCTGCGAGAACCTCTTTAGGTCAAGGGGATCAGTCTTTAACCAGTATTTTTTCCCGTGGATATGCACCGATTGAACAATACAATACCGGTGAAGAATCTCAGGGAGCCTGGACAGATATCTATTCTATGGGCGCAACGATGTATCGTTCGATCAGCGGTATTGCTCCAACCGATGCTGTCGACCGTAGTGCTGCAATCGCCCAAATAGGTTGCGATACCTATGTTTCGATAACAGAGATTGCTGGGGATGGCTACTCTGAAGATTTTTTAGTTGCGGTTGATTATGCTTTGCAATTTCGCCAACAAGACAGACCACAATCAATGTCGGAATGGATTGCAACATTTGATCGTCGAGACATCAGTAGCAGAAATCGTTTCACAAATGATAGTTCATTAATTCAAAAACAAATTGCAGCTGCTGAATTAGGTGATATCAGTGCGCAATCAAAACTTGCTTTTATGTATGCAAAAGGGATAAGTGCTGAGAAAGATGAAGCTGCTGCTATAAGATGGTATCTAGAAGCTGCGAACAATAACCACATAAATTCTCAGTATAACCTTGCACTCATTTATGCAAAAGGCAGAGGTGTTAAACAGGATTATCATGAAGCTATTAAATGGTATAAATTGGCTGCTGAACAAGGTGATGGGATCTCACAATATGCTCTTGGCATGATGTATAGCAAGGGTATTGGTACAGAAAAGGACAACGGACTTGCCTACCTCTGGTTTTTAAAAGCTGCTAAACAGGAAAATACTAATGCGGAATTTAAAGTTGCTGAGATGTTACATAAAGGTATTGGTATCGAAGAAGATGTTAAGGCTGCATTTGGATGGTATGAAAAAGCCTCTGCAAAAGATCATACATTAGCTCAAATGAAACTGGCTTATATGTATGGCAAGGGCCATGGCATAAAACGTAATGATACCGAAGCCTTTCATTGGTTTAGAAAAGCAGCCGAACAAGGGCATCCCAAAGCTCAATACAATTTAGGTGTAATCTATGCAAAAGGACGGGGCATTACAAAAAATATAGATGAGGCAAAGAAATGGTACGGCCTCGCTGCTGCCCAAGGCGATGAACATGCAGAAAAAGCTTTGTTACGGATTGCTACTTAAAAGTTATTCAGTTTGATATTTATTTTGTGCGTTCTGCCAACCATTTAGCAACAGATGGCGGGATCATTTTTTGTGCCTTACCGCTGACATAGATTCCAATATGCCCTCCAGGAAACTCCAGAGAATGATAGTCTTTGGAACTCACACAACCTTCTAGAGCTTTGGAAGCATCGGGTGGTACTAAATGATCGTCTCTGGCAAAAATATTTAAAATAGGGATGGTTATCTTTCCCAGGTCGACTACATCATCGCCTATCCTCACTGTCCCCTTAACAAGCCCATTTTCCTGATAAAACTGTTTGATGAATTGACGATAAGCTTCACCTACCAGATCGGGACTATCAAATATCCATTTTTCCATACGCATAAAATTCATCGCTTTTTCTTTATCATCCAGGATATTTACCAGATCAACGTATTTCTGTCCCATTAAGGTGTAAGGTTTCATGGTAAGAAATGTTGCATTAAGCATTTCACCGGGGATATTACCTAATGTATCTACGATTTGATCAATGTCGATTTCTCTTACCATGTGACTCAATAAATCTTGTTTGGTATGAAAATCAACAGGTGTTACTGTCGTAATAAGATTTTTTACTTTTTTCTGATGCAATGCCGTATAACAAAGACTGAACGCCCCTCCCTGACAAATGCCCAATAGATTAATTTTTTTTCTATTATGTTTTTCACAGATAACATCAACACAACGATCTATATAGCCATTAATATAATCATCCAGAGTCAGATACTTGTCAGCACTAACTGGATAACCCCAATCAATAAGATAAACATCAACGCCTTCGTCAAGCAATCCTTGTATCATTGAACGCCCATCTTGCAAATCAGCCATATAAGGTCTGTTTACTAAGGCATAAACGATTAACAATGGAACAGAATTTTGTTTTTTAGTTCGTGACTTGAAATGATATAGAACCAGATTATCTTCATGATAGACAGCTTCCTTTTCAGAAACACCCACTTCAATCTCACCCAGATCAGCTAATGTTTTATAACCTTGTGCTAATTTTGAATTGAATTCGTGAATTTCATTCACAACATCTTCAGAATTTAAATTGAATGGGTTCATTAATTACTCCAAATTTCAGAATTTTATTTCTATCATGCCTTTATTGGCGGATTTTTTTTTAGTTTTTTGTTTTGTTTTTTTCTTGACTGTTTTTACAGCATTTACCCGCTTCTTCTTAACTTGTTTAAGCTCAACTACATTTGAAGAGTTTGCAGTTACCCGCTTTTTTGTTTTCTTTTTTGTTTTCTTTTTTCTTCTAATAACTGGTTTTGATTCTTTTTTAATAACTACAGTATTACTATCTTTTTGTTGTGACTGTTTTTTAAGATTACTTATCTCTGCACGCATTTCATTGACTTGTTTACGTAGTTCATAATGCCTGCGTTCCAATTCATCCATAGATTTAGTTGTTGGCATATGCATCGCTGATAGCGCATCTTCGGTAATCTCATGACTTTGTTTCTTGAATGCCATCATTGAATTTACTAATCGTCCATTCAACTCAGCATATTCTTTTGTATAAACATAATCGCCGTAAACTTTTTCATTCGATTCAATCCAGAGATCATATATCTGTCGCATTGAATCAATGCTTTCACCATCTTTCGATGTACTAATTATTCGGTCACGCATTAAATCAAGTGCTTCTTGATTTAAGCGCAACATCACAGACTGATATTCCTGGTAGTTTTCCTGATAGTTAGCCCATAGTTTAATAGCTCGATTTGATTTATCCTGGGATTCACGACTGTAGCCCAGACCAGGAATAGACAACATCTGATCTCTTAATTTACCCAAATCAGGATTCACACCATCTAATATTTTACCGGGATCAAACGTTGAATTAGAAAAGGCTGATTTCATTAAATCTATTGGTTGTTCAAAATTATCCAGAAAGCCATTCAAGTTAAATGTATTCTTACCTCTAGAAAAAGCAGACTCGATCTCTTTAAAACTTTTATTAATAAATTCTGTCATTCGATCTTTATCATTTTCTAAGCCATTCATCCCATCAAGTAGGCTTGAAAATTGTTCACTCATAAAATAATAATTACGACATTGGTCAAGTACCTTCTCAAATATATTTGAGCTTTCATAAGGCATATCTGTCTTGGCAGACTTCCACCAATCATCCATCGCATTTATCCAGACTGAATCCATTGTCGATTCAGGTGATTTAAATGCCATCAATGCATCCATATATTTTTTCTGCATTTCAGACCAATCAAGTCCATCAAATGGTGTTTTAAATTTATCACTCATAATAATTTCTCAGCATTCAGTTTTTTATTTTCATTATCAGCTTAGCAAATAAAATTAACTCTTTTCACAAATTACTACAGATATTTTATAAACGTTGAGTATTCTAAAATATTTTCAAAAAAAAACCCGCATAACTGAGTAAGTTATGCGGGTACATTTAGAGGAGGAGGTTATTTAAATGGTTAAGCCGCTTTACTACTACGCTTTGCTGCAGGCTTCTTTGCTACAGGCTTTAATTCTACCGTTGCAGTTTCGATATTTTTTTCGAAAAAGCTTACGATATCATCACGTGACCCATTCAAAATATCAGCAGTTTTACTGCCGAGCTCCATCGCTTTAGTACCATATTCAGTTGCATATTTCGTTTCAGCAGCGATCAAATCTTTATAATTTGTGTTTGAGCTAAGTGTTTTTACGAATTCAACACCAGATTCAATGCTGTACGTCGCAAATCCCATTTGCAACTCTGCTAAATTTTTGAATACTTCACTGTTGATAGCACTTAATTCTTGCATAGCGGTATATGATGATTTACCGGCTTCTGTCATTTTTTCAAATATTTCGTTTTGCATTTCTAAATCTCCCGTAAGACGTTAAGTTTCATTTCCTAAATTAGCGCCGTCGAAATAATTGTGCAGCGCAACATATTGCAATGCAACATATATTAGCTAATACGCTATGTCAACTATTTTTCGTGGACTAACTACGTCAGGGATAGAATTGATTACAACAGTATTTATTAGACAATACTCAAATCTAAAAATATAGTTTTTTCTGTAAGCCCTTGTTAAAAATGTAATTCCTCAGGTGAAGCAGAAAAAGCTTCCATCGCCTCTAAAATCTCAATTTTAGCTTGTTCAACCTCGTACCAACCATCGATCTTGACCCATTTATTAGGTTCCAGATCCTTGTAATGCTCAAAAAAATGGGTGATTTGGTCAAGTAAGGCTGGTTGTACGTCTTTATAAGAATTGATATTCGTATTAAATTTTGAAACTGAATCAAGTGGTATACACATAAGCTTACTATCATCGCCGGCCTCATCTGTCATTTTTAAAACGCCTATTGGCCGACATGGAACAACTGCACCATGAATGATGGGCATTGGTGTCATAACGATCACGTCTACCGGATCGCCATCCTTTGCCAGAGTTTTGGGAATATATCCATAATTACATGGGTAGTGCATTGAAGTATTTAGAAAACGATCCACAAACATCGCTCCGCTTTCTTTATCCAGTTCATATTTCACGGGTGGGCCATGAATCGGAATTTCAATAACGACATTCACTTCATGTGGTGGGTTTTTACCCACAGTAACTCTATCAAGATTCATTAAATATTCCTTAAAGTTTATTTATTAGCGCGGTGCTCGATAAGATCGTCAACCACAGCGGGCTCGGCTAACGTACTCGTATCGCCTAAAGTATCCAGTTCATTGGCTGCGACCTTACGTAATATACGGCGCATAATCTTTCCTGAACGGGTTTTCGGCAGCCCTGGCGACCATTGAATCACATCGGGTGAAGCAATAGGTCCAATCTCTTGCCTAACGTGCTTAACAAGGTCTTTGCGTAATTCATCGGTTGCTTCAACTCCAGTCATCAAGGTGACATAGGCATAAATACCCTGACCTTTTATATCATGAGGAAAACCCACAACCGCTGCTTCAGCAACATCAGCATGTGACACTAAAGCACTTTCAACTTCAGCAGTTCCCATACGATGACCAGAAACATTAATGACATCATCGACACGACCAGTGATCCAGTAATACCCATCCTCATCCCTGCGGGCTCCGTCCCCACTAAAATATTTTCCCGGAAACATAGTGAAATACGCTTCTTTAAAACGAGCATGATCGCCATATAAAGTCCGCATCTGACCTGGCCATGGCCGCTTAATGCATAATGCACCTTCGGTTGCACCTTCCAGTTCATTACCTTGGTCATCAACCAAACAAGGTTCTATACCAAAGAAAGGAAGTGTTGCAGAACCCGGTTTTAGTGGTGTAGCACCAGGCAGTGGCGTGATCATATGACCACCCGTTTCCGTTTGCCACCAGGTATCAACAATAGGACATTGCCCATTACCAACTACATTGTAATACCATTGCCATGCTTCAGGGTTGATTGGCTCGCCCACAGACCCCAGTATGCGTAAACTCGATCGGTCTGTTTTTGTTACGAACTCTTCACCCTGCCCCATCAACATACGAATGGCTGTTGGTGCGGTATAAAATGAGTTTACTTTCCATTTATCCACGACTTGCCAAAAACGGCTGGCATCAGGAAAGGTTGGTACCCCTTCAAACATGACTGAGGTAGCACCATTGGCAAGAGGGCCATAAACAATATATGAATGGCCTGTCACCCATCCGACATCAGCGGTACACCAATAAACTTCTCCTTCCTGATAATCAAAAACGTATTTGTGTGTCATCGCTGCATATAGCAAATAACCACCCGTTGTGTGTACAACGCCTTTTGGTTTGCCAGTTGAACCTGATGTGTAGAGAATAAATAATGGATCTTCTGCATCCATCTCTTCAGGAGGACAATCCGTTGATGCGGCTTCTACAATATCGTGATACCAAACATCTTTATCTTCATGCCATGCAATATCACCACCTGTGCGTTTGACAACAATGCATGTATGCACATTAGGACAGTCAGCCAGAGCTTTATCTGCATTGGCCTTCAATGGTATGTGTTTCTTACCACGGAGACTGTAATCACTGGTAACCACCACCTTACAATCTGCGTCATTAATACGATCACGTAGAGCATCTGGAGAAAAACCGCCGAAGACAATTGAATGAATAGCGCCTATCCGGGTACAAGCCAACATCGCAACTGATGCTTCAGCAATCATGGGTAAATATAAACAGACTCGATCCCCTTTCTTAACACCGCGTGCTTTTAGTGCATTAGCAAATCGACAAACTTCCTCGTGCAATTCCTTGTATGTGATTTCGCGATCTTCTTCAGGATCGTCGCCTTCCCAAATGATGGCGACTTGATCTCCGCGTGTCTCAAGATGTCTGTCCAAGCAGTTGTATGAAACGTTTAATTTACCACCAACAAACCAATTGATATTTGCTTCGTTATAATCCCAATCCTGGACCTTGTCCCATTTGGAAGACCAACTCAGGAATTCTTCGGCCTGTTCACCCCAAAAGGCATCAGAATCATTAATAGATTGCTGATACATCTCACGATATCGTTTTGCATTGATATGCGCAGATTCAGCTATATTCTCAGGTACATCATAAGTTTTTTCTTCAGACACAGTAGTCCCCCAACCGATTTTATTTGCCAGTGAATTATTTATAATTTAAAAAATGTAAGTATTGATCCATATCAATTCTTCAAATAGTTTATCTAAATATTTTTTCTCATAACAGCTCACATCATATACCCGTCGATTAAATTATTTATATTTTCTTTTATATATTCAGAACTTATGTTGCATATTGCAACACAGCACATGATTGACCATGCTTTATGATTTTCTCAAAACACCTTGAGATTATTATCTTTCTTGTAGCGTTAATTAGATGAAAATACTTTTTTCAATAAATCGGTAGTTCTAGCGGCTGGATCAGCTCTAATTAATTTTTCTTCATTAGCAACAACATCAAATAACCCACTAACTGCTTTATCAGTAACATATTCATCCAGATCTAATGATTCAATATCTACTAGTTTTGACATCATGCCAAGATTATCTATAAGCGCTTTATAATTTTCAGTGACACCGACATTATTAGTAGCCTGCTTAACTATTGGTAAAAACTGTTGTTGTAATTGACTACCACTAGTTTTTTTCAGGTACTCAGTAGCCGCGTTATCAGGTCCTTGCAAAATGCCATAGGCATCATCAATAGACATGGTCTTGATGGCATTACTAAAGATTGACATTGCTTTGGGTACTGCTTTTTCAGCCGCCCTATTCATCGACAGTACAAATTCATCGGCAATCTTATCTTGCTTTAATTTTCTCAATGCAGTCTCAACAGTTTGCAGTTTTTCTGGCATTGGAATTCTTAGTTTTGGATGCGCAAAAAATCCGTTTTCCTTCCCCAAAGTAGTTACTGCACTCTGACTTCCTTTTATCAATGCTTCTTTCAAGCCAGAGACAACATCAGCCTGACTAAGGCTTGGTTGGCCCAATGCTGCTGGTGTTTGTTCTTTGAAAAACTCAACAAAATCATCCCAAGCTGAATAGCAAGGCAAAGACAGTCCTACCAGTAGAGGCAGCAACGAGAAAGGCTTTAAACTAGATTTGATATTCAAAAAAGGGCCTCGCTTTCATTTATAAATCAGACTGTATATTCTTACTAATGAGTATAAAAACTAATTTGAGTAGCATATCTCATCAATAAATAGGGGAATAACTGTGAATAAAGTTGTGCTAATAATCATTGCGATCCTGTTGCCACCAGTTGCTGTTTTTCTAAAAAAAGGGGCAGGTAAAGATTTAATTATTAATATTATCCTGTGCTTACTTATGTTAATCCCTGGTGTTGTGCACGCTATTTGGCTAACCACGAAGTAAAAAAAAAGGGATCAATCGTTAGATTGATCCCTTACATATCAAATTAGATTGATATTTGTATTAGTCAGCTAATACATCAACACGTCTATTGCCCGCTCTTCCTTCTTTTGTATCATTTGAAGAAACAGGGTCACTTTCGCCTTTGCCGACTGCTCTCAGATTAGATTCAGAAACACCTTTTGAAATAAGATATTTCATTACCGCATTAGCACGTCGTTCTGACAATCCCTGGTTGTAACTATCAGGACCCACACTATCTGTATGACCCTCTACTGTGACACTATCTTCAGAACGTGAATTGATAGTGTTAGCGGCATTATCAAGAATTGATTTTGCTTCACTCGTTAAGGTTGCACTATCAAAACCAAAGTTTACACCACTAAGTGAGACAACCTTTCTTGCACAACCATCGGTATTTACAACAACTCCTGCTGGTGTACCAGGACATTCATCCAAATGGTTAGGAACGCCATCACCATCATCATCTAAAGCACAACCTCTACTGTCAACCTTGATACCATCTGGTGTAAAAGGACATCCATCTTTAGCATCGACGACACCATCACGATCTTGGTCGTCCGGCCAGAAATAACCGGTTTCTTCTCTAGGCTCTGGAACAACTGAAGGTGCAACACCACATACAGAGTCTGCAGATCTGCCACTATGACCCCAACACTCTCCGAACGAATTCTTCCAGACTGTACCACCTGATGTTGTAACGAAACCATTACCATCACCTGTTCCACCATTTCCTGTGCCCGCACAAGCTGACAATAAAGCAAGCATCATCAGCACACAGATTAATTTTATTTGATTCATTATCTTAATCCCTCTTTTCATTCACGATATTTATTGTATTTTAAAAACCTTACGATTCTTAGATTATGTGAACTGCGCCACACTATTGCAATCCCCGGTTTACAGTCTACTTAGGACAATACCGCTCTTGAACATATTTGTCCACGATATCACGGAATTCCTTAGCAATATTATCGCCTCTAAGTGTCATTGATTTCTTGCCATCTATAAAAACAGGTGCGGTTGGCGTTTCGCCTGTTCCCGGTAAACTAATACCAATATCAGCATGTTTACTCTCGCCAGGACCATTCACGACACAACCCATTACTGCAAGGGTCATCTCTTCAACACCATGATAATCATTTTTCCAGATTGGCATCTGACTCCGCACATATGCTTGTATACTGTCAGCCAACTCCTGAAAGACCGTACTGGTGGTACGTCCACAACCAGGACAGGCTGTAACCAATGGCGTAAATGAACGTAAGCCTATTGTCTGTAATATTTCCTGGGCCACAATAACTTCATTACTTCGATTGCCACCTGGCTCAGGTGTCAATGAGACACGTATTGTATCTCCGATCCCTTCCTGCAGCAGTACGCCCATTGCCGCTGTTGATGCGACAATGCCTTTTGAGCCCATTCCAGCTTCAGTTAATCCCAGGTGCAATGCATAATCACAACGATTGGCAATATCCCGATAAACTCTAATTAGTTTCTGAACACCGCTCACCTTGCATGACAAAATGATGTGATCGCGAGTTAAACCCAATTCTTCGGCACGTTCTGCGCTGTTTAAGGCAGAAACAATCAATGCCTCACGCATAACATCGTCAGTTTCCAAAGGGTTTGCCAATTTGGCATTATCATCCATCATTTTAGTCAAAAGCACTTGATCAAGGCTGCCCCAGTTCACACCAATTCGAACAGGCTTATCGTATTCAATAGCCTTCTCAATCATGGTCGAGAATTGGTTGTCTTTCTTTCGTCCAAATCCAACATTTCCCGGGTTAATCCGGTATTTAGCTAAAGCCTTTGCACAATCTGGATAATCAGTTAATAGTTTATGTCCGTTATAATGAAAGTCACCAACTAATGGAACGAGACAGCCAACAGCATCAAGTTTTTCACGAATAGTCGATACTTTTGCCGCTGCATTTTCCGTATCAACCGTTATTCTGACTAGTTCAGACCCAGCGGCGGCAAGCTGTTGAACTTGCTTTGCAGTTGCGTCAGCGTCAGCAGTATCTGTGTTAGTCATTGATTGAACGACAATAGGATTGCAACCGCCAACAACAACGGAGCCAATTTTTACAGCGACGCTATCACGCCTATCGAGTGGACCAAAACCTGTAGACATTCTGAAAACCTTGATGTTAGTAATGAATATTACGCGCAGTCTAATCCGCGGGAAAACGCTGTCAAGCAAACAGTTTTTGAATCATTCTGTTAATTTGTTAGGAAAAATTAATATCAGCATGAGATAATGCCAAGAATGAATAAGAAAAATAGTTTTACACATGAAGAATTACTTGCTTGTGGACGAGGGGAAATGTTTGGAGAAGGGAATGCCCAGCTACCACTTCCAAATATGCTAATGTTCGATCGCATCGTTGATATTACTGATGATGGCGGTTCAGTAGGTAAAGGACAAATAATTGCTGAACTTGATATCACACCTGAACTTTGGTTTTTTGGTTGCCACTTTATTGGCGATCCCGTGATGCCGGGTTGTCTTGGATTAGACGCGATGTGGCAACTAGTAGGCTTTTTTCTGGGTTGGTCCGGTGCGCCAGGACGTGGTCGAGCTTTGGCTGCTGGAGACGTTAAATTTAGCGGGCAAGTTACCCCAAAAAACAAACTAGTAACCTATCACATCGATATGAAACGAGTCGTATTACGTAGATTGGTCATGGGGGTCGCCGATGCAACCATGTCTGTAGATGGAAAAGAAGTCTATGCAGCAAAGGATCTCCGAGTAGGACTATTTAAATCAACCGAAGATTTTTAGGAGTACAAATTGAAAAGAGTTGTCGTAACAGGCATGGGTATCGTGTCTAGTATTGGAAATAATAAAGCGGAGGTATTGGATTCTCTTAAGCAGGGGACATCTGGTATCACACATTGTAATGAATACGCTGAATTGGGATTCCGTTCTCATATCCATGGCGCAATTGATCTCGACATGGATTCATTAATCGACCGTAAGCTTAAGCGGTTTATGGGCGACAGTGCTGCGTATGCATATCTTGCCATGCGTGAAGCAATTGAAGACGCCTCACTGAAAGAAGACAATATATCGAACGTTCGTACAGGTGTTATTGTTGGTTCCGGCGGCGGCTCAAATGCTAATTTACAGGAGTCGATTGATACTCTTCGCGAACGCGGTGCACGTAAAATCGGACCTACTATGGTACCTCGGATAATGGCAAGCACTAACAGTGCCTGTCTTTCTGTTGCCTACAAAATAAAAGGTGTTAATTATTCTATCAGTTCTGCATGCGCAACCAGTGCTCATTGTATCGGGAATGCTTATGAACTAATTCAATTAGGGAAACAGGACATTATTTTTGCGGGCGGTGGTGACGAGATCCACTGGACCTCAACATTATTGTTCGACAGTATGGGAGCGCTTTCGTCAAAGTATAATGATACCCCGACTACAGCTTCTCGACCTTATGATGCAAGTCGTGATGGTTTTGTCATATCTGGTGGTGGCGGAATCCTAGTTCTCGAAGAACTGGAACATGCGTTAGCACGAGATGCAAAGATATATGCTGAAGTGATCGGTTATGGTGCAACATCTGATGGTTCCGACATGGTCAAACCATCAGGGGAAGGCGCGGTAAGATGTATGCAACAAGCGATGGGGTCTATTAATAGCAAGGTTGATTATATTAATGCGCACGCTACCAGCACACCTGCTGGCGATATCGCTGAGTTGAATGCAATAAAAGAAGTATTCAAAGATGACATGCCAATGATCAGTGCTACTAAATCTCAAACAGGGCATGGTCTCGGTGCAGCTGGCGCTAACGAAGCGATCTATAGTCTATTGATGCTGGAAAGTGATTTTATCGCCTCATCTTTAAATATTACTGATCTCGATCCTGGTGCAGCAGAAATGCCTATTGCATTTAATCGAATTGACAATGCAGGACTACATACCATTATGTCTAATAGTTTTGGGTTTGGTGGAACTAACGCTACCTTAGTATTTCAGAAACAGGATTAGTTAATTCGATAACATTACGCATTAACTATTTTTTTCAGTGATTAGTCTATTAGTCTTCAAGTTTGATTTAGCTGATAGAATACCAACCAATAATCACTTACCTGTAGCACACAGGTAAGTGATTAGTCTGAAACACCTCTCGGTTCTACCACTCGTGATAACCGGTAAATAACTGCTCCCTTAAATTATCCACTCTCCCGCCATCCGTGATGGTTCTGCTAAACTATGTTACAAACCGCATCAGTATTGTTGATACTGCCCATACAGGAAATGAAAAGTATAAAGCGGTTGCATAGTATAATAATAAAATTCAATATTCCTTGATTAGCATATTATCGATACAAACACAGAAAGCGTTGTTGTAAATGAGCTTGGCCATTATCTGCAAGATCGTAGTGGCGAGTATGATAAGAGGGGTTGTGTCCTGGATGCAAAACGCCAGCGCTAAGCATATTCCATACAACGTTAATATCTGAATAAAATTGCGGGTAGATTGGTTACGATATACATGAACTATCCTTCAGGCAAAACACAAGCAAACTAATCGATTAATGATTACTTAAAATTAATATCATGAGCTTAATCAATTTTGGATAACACAATTCTATTATCCCTTGCTGGTATTGGTGTTCTCGGTATCTGCTGCCAATGGCTAGCGTGGTGGGCAAGACTTCCTGCAATCTTATTTCTATTAATTGTTGGCATCCTGGTTGGTCCAGTTTTCAACATACTTGATCCAGATGCGTTATTTGGAAAATTATTATTCCCAATCGTTTCTTTATCAGTGGCTGTCATCCTTTTTGAAGGTAGCTTGACGCTAAAATTTGAAGATATCAGAGGGCACGGTAAGACTGTTAGTAACCTAATAACAATTGGCGCATTGATAACCTGGTTGATAATTGCTTACAGCACACATTACTTAATCGGTTTTCCATTTGAACTCGCTTTTTTATTCGGCGCCGTAGTTATAGTCACCGGTCCAACAGTTATTATTCCAATGCTGAAGACTGTACGACCAAATGCCAAAATAGCAAATGTGCTCCGTTGGGAAGGCATTGTTATCGACCCACTTGGCGCTTTGCTTGCAGTCCTTGTTTTTAATTTCATTATTTCTGGCCAGCAACACTATTCAGTTAGCACAATCGCTATAACTTTTGGAAAAATAATTTTTATTGGCTTTTCTATTGGTTTCATCAGCGGTTGGCTGTTAGGCCAATTATTAAGAAAACAGCTTGTTCCTCAATATCTACGCAATGTACTTACATTGATATCTGTATGCGCTATTTATGTGTTATCAGACACAATAGAACATGAGTCAGGACTATTGGCAGTCACCATCATGGGAATGACAATGGCAAACATGAAAGATATGGACATCGATGATGTCCTTGATTTCAAAGAAAGTCTAAGTTTGTTATTAATCTCAGGGTTGTTCATCATCCTTGCAGCAAGAATTGAATTTTATCAATTCATTCAATTGGGCTGGCCTGCTCTCGGTATCCTCGCAATAACAATG
Organism: Thiotrichaceae bacterium UBA973; assembly: GCA_002292815.1. Lineage (GTDB taxonomy): Bacteria > Pseudomonadota > Gammaproteobacteria > Eutrophobiales > Eutrophobiaceae > UBA7359. Next base: position 294,009 of record DBBX01000028.1, read on the forward strand.
TTGGTAGCAAGACCTGTTTCTGTATTTATTTCTGCTATCGGTTCAGACTTATCATTTAATGAAAAATTATTAATTTCATGGATTGGTCCGCGCGGTATTGTAGCAGCTGCTGTATCAGCACTTTTTGCATTAAGACTTGAAAATGCCGGTTTTGCTGAAGCTGGGTTAATTGTTCCCCTCACATTTTCAATCATTATCGGCACAGTTGTTATTCAAAGTGCGTCTGCTAAATTTTTCGCTAAAATTCTTGATGTCCGAGAACCACCACCAAGCGGTCTATTAATAATCGGTGCTGGCAATGTAGCTCGTGCAATAGGAAAAGAACTACAAGCACAAGGTTTTAAGGTAGTCTTAACCGATAGTACTTGGGAAAATATTAGTCTTGCAAGAATGGACGGTCTGGAAACCTATTATGGCAACCCTATTTCCGAACACGCAGATAGACACCTGAACCTGATAGGTCTTGGCAAGGTGTTAGCCATATCCGGTCGTAGTAATCTAGACACATTAGCCTGTTTAAAATTTAAATCAGAATTCGGCGTTAAAAATGTCTATGAATTAAAGTCATCACGTGAAAAACACATTGATGAAAAACACATTGTCTCTACACGTCATAGAGGGTATGAATTGTTTGGTGAAAATGTTGCCTACGGGAATCTTGCCTATCTCTTGCGAAACGGCGCTGAAATAAAAAGCACACAACTAAGCGATGAGTTCACTTTTGAGCAGTACCTTGAGAAATATGGTGAACGTGTTACCCCTCTGTTCGCTATTGATAATAAGCAACACATACAAATCTTCGTCGCAAACGGAAAAATGAAGCCCGAATCAGGCTGGACAGTTATCGGTATGATTCAAGCAGGGTAGTAGCGTTCCAGACAAATCAGACGAAACTGGTTCAGCTTTTAGGTCTAATTGTGATGTTTGTCACAAATAAACGACAGCTTTAAGGCTTTTAGTCCTTAAATTGAGAGCGCCATCACAGCAGGAAGCGATTTCATCTACTAGACTTAATATTTTAAACACATCCCTCCTTGATGCTTGTAATCGAGTCTGGATAGCCACATAACCATCCTCCCCCAAATGTTATGTGTCTCCAGACTTTTTTTTCGTCAAAAAAATCAGAATTTATCTAATATAAAAACACCTAAAGCAATCAATATTATCAATGTTGTAATCCATCTCAGCTAGAAGATAAGTGTTCATTGGTTGACCGCCTGATCATCACCACATTTCATATCATATTCACATTTACCAAGGTCATCTTCCAGGCAGATTTGTTCGTCATTTTCTGTTAATTTCCAACGACCTGATATTTCCTTGACGCTACAAGGCTGTTTCAGAGGTTTACCATCCAAACGCAATAAACTTCTACTTCCAGAATAATAACAAGCTATATACTCAGCCTTATTATTAATTCTGACTGAATATAATTTTTCTACCGATAATACATCTTTAAGTGTTCGCCGTTCATTTATCGTCCAATCATATTCTCGAGAAATGTTTCTTTCTTTTATTTTCTCAGGTGTTGGACATTGATCAGCAAGCAGAAAGCTGGGGATTATTGAAAGAATAATAAAATAGATGTATCGGTATTTGTTAAAATTTTTCATAGCTAGCTTTATAGTCTTGCAGCCTCTTAAGATAAGATTATACTCAAGTTTTAGAATAGTTATTATTTTCAAGGGTGTGAATTATGCAAGATAGTCTTAATGAAAAAATCATTTCTCTAAAAAAGGAATTAGAACAAATATCCATCGAAAATAGTGATGCAAAAGATCATATCAATGCCCTGATAGAGGAGATTGAAGGCATAAAGGACCAATCTTCAGAAGATAACACTTTTATCATTAATAAATTAAAACGATCGATTGAGAATTTTGAAACTGAACACCCAAGGGCAACAGCAATACTTAACGATATCATGGTTACACTAAGTAATATCGGGATTTAATATGATCAGAAGTTAGTTCCTACTTTATCTTTTTAAACATTAATAAGCGATTATTGGCAGGCATAGCAACATCTTTAAAAAGAGAAAATGAATTGTTTTTTGCTAACGATTCTAATTCTTCAAAATCTCTGAGACCACTTCCTGGGTCTCGCTCTTTCAACATATCATCAAAACGGCGGTTACTATCGCTTGTATAGTCATTGTTGTAATTGAACGGCCCATAAATCACAAACAAACCATCAGTAGAAAGCTGACTCTTAACGCCTTCGACCATCGCAACGACCATATTCCAATGCATTATATGGCAGGTGTTTGCTGTAAAAACTCCTTCAAAGCCACTAGTTGGCCATTCATCGCTTTCAACATCGAGTTCAATTGGAAATTCAATATTTGATAAATTACTTTCTTCAATCCATTGGCTGATGCCAACATGGTTTTCTATTCGATCACTAGTATGCCAACGCAAAGCCGGCAGATTCTCCGCAAAAAAGACAGCATGCTGGCCTGTGCCACTACCAATCTCAAGTACATTACGACACAGAATAAAATACGATGATAATTCGTTCAATATGGGGACTTTATTGTTATCACATGCCTGCGAATAAGGTTTCATGATTGTGCTTTAAATTTATAGCAATAATATTTTGAATAGATAAAACCAAAGACGGCTGAACTATTTTTCAGGGTTCAATATCTTAACTACCCGTTGTGGGAAAGGTATTTCCATATTATTTTCTTTTAGTGCATCCCAGATCATTAGAAGTAAATCTGCTCCAACACGATTTATACCATCATCTATACCTTCCATCCAAAATTCGATGAGGATGTCTATACCTGAATCACCAAATCCGGCAATCTCAGCATCAGGGCGTTCTTCAATGGGGTATTCAGAACCACTCAATACCTGCGGGTGACTTGCAACAACTTCTCTCAAAATTTCAAATAACTTGTGCAAGTCAGTTTTATAGGCTACCTGAAATTCAATCGAGTAGCGTTGTTTTTTATTCTTATGTGTCCAATTAATAAAGTTAGTGGTAATGAATGTTTCATTCGGGACCATGATGTCTTTACCATCAAAGGTCTCCAAGGTTGTTGAACGCATTTTTAATTCACGAATAATGCCTGTACGACCATCTTCGAGTTCGATGTAATCGCCAACAGTAATAGAACGATCAAGTAAAATGATAATGCCTGAAATAAAATTTGATGCGATCGCTTGAAGTCCAAACCCAAGCCCTACACCCAAGGCGCCACCAAAGACTGCTAATGCAGTCAGGTTAATACCCATGACTTGTAGTAACAATAGAAATATTACGACAAATAATGCGACTTCAAATAACTTGGCAAAAACTTCTCGTGTACCAATGTCCAGATCACTCTGGCTTCGAATTATTTGCTGGCCAACCTTATTAGAGATGCGTCCCAACCAAAACAGAAAGGAACCAAAAACAATGACTCTAGCTAAATCATATAAGCTGATATTGATATTTCCAAGTTGCATATCAATGGTATCAAGGAACATCGTCACATCATCCAACCAACCAAATACTTGCAAAATTGCAATTGGAATCCCAACCCATTTAACCAGTAATTTGATAATCTGTTTTTTTATAAAATACGTCATAAAAATATAGAGCAAGGCAATTACGACTAAACCTTGCGCTAATCTTATAAGTCCACTTTGTTGTAAAATTAGTGTGCTTAATTCAACAGTGATAGATAGTGTAAGTATGCTAAAAAGAGGAAATAGTAGTTCATCTGTTTTATGAATCGTCTTCCTTATTGAATAAAGAGCTCCCGGTTTGGGTTCGTTCTTGAGTATTGGGATATATTTCTCAAATAAAGCAGTAAGTGTATATGCGACGGTAATAGCTAACACAATCATTCCGCACTGCGAGTAAAACTGTGGGCTTGTAGCCCAGTCAAAAAAGCTTAAACCAATTTGGTTAATATATGTTTCCAGATCTTTAATACTCATAGTGACTTACATCTCCCGTCATCATCGTCTTTAAGTAGCATGGATATTTATATCATAATAAAACGAATGCTAATAAACGAGAAGTGAATTACTCAGAGTGTGGTAATGCAGAAAAATGATTAATAATAATTTATTTCCTTTACTTATTTCTCAATGCATTGCCTTGATTTTTATTTGTAATACCTAACTTGACCAACGACAACGCCCTGAATATGCACACGATCTGCAGGATAGATCATCGGCGCCATAGATTGGTTGGCAGGGATTAATTCGACGCGATCACCATGCTTTCGCAATTTCTTTAACGTAGCTTCACCATTATCGATTAAAGCGACAACGATATCGCCATTATCCGCTGTTGATGATTCTCGAATAATGACAAGATCTCCATTAAAAATACCAGCCTCAATCATTGAATCACCCTTCACTTCGAGTACATAACGGCCCTCACCCATTAGCATGTCTGAAAAGTTTATTTCTAACTGCTCAGGGATTGCTTCAATAGGCTGACCTGCGGCGATGCGACCCGCAAAAGGTAAAATAAGTAAACGCCGACTTTGTTCGCCGGTTAAACGAAGTCCTCGCCAACTTCGGCCAGTTCGATGTAAATGTCCCTTTTCTATAAGCGATTCAACATAACGATGCACAGTGCCTTTAGATTTAATATCAAGTGACTCACCGATTTCAACTAATGTCGGTGCATGACCATGTTGTGTAATATGGCGCGTAATGCACTGTAAAATTTTTTCTTCTAGACCTGTCAACATACAATGTTCTCCTTACGTTCTCTTTTACAGAATAGAGAACAATAAGAGAACTTTCAAGTATAATTTGAAATAATGTAACTTCGGTATGGATAGCGATATGATGCAGGATAACTTAAAGTTACAGCGAAGCCACTGGAGAGAACTAACAATGAAGCACCTATTAATCCTGTTAATAATAAACGCGCTTGGGTTTTATTCGGCTTCAATTTCTGCTGATGCTGATGTTGCTAAAAGCGTCATCAACAAAGCTATGAAAGATGGTTTTACTGAATTAGAAAAGCAAATTATTGAAACGTATTTCAAGAAAGAGGACACCGAAACCAGCACAAATGAAACTAAAAACAAGAAGAAAGGATTGCCACCAGGCTTAGCGAAAAAAGAGAAACTTCCACCTGGCTTGGCAAAACAACTCGAAAAAAACGGGACATTGCCTCCTGGCCTGGCAAAACGCAATTTACCTGCTGATCTTGAGTCTGAATTACCAGATCCCGTTGAAGGACTAGAAAGGACTATTGTTGATAATGCTGTTGTCCTTGTAGAAAAAGCAACCGGTCGTATCATCGACATTATACAGGACGTTGTTACAGGAAATTAATATGAGTAAAACCAATGATAAATCTAACGAAGACTGGCAACAGGAACTAACTGTTGAAGAGTATGCCATTTGTAGGCTGAAAGGTACCGAACACGCATTCACTGGGGAATATAATGATTGTAAAGATAAAGGAGTTTATCAGTGCACATGCTGCGGTAATGCATTGTTTAGTTCTGATGCAAAATATGATTCCGGCTCTGGCTGGCCCAGTTTTTGGGAACCGAATAGAGATACAGTAAAAACTGAATCAGATGATAGTCTGGGCATGCGACGGGTAGAAGTTTTATGTCTGGAATGCGATTCTCATTTAGGTCATGTATTTGAAGACGGTCCACAACCAACAGGGTTGCGTTACTGCATAAATTCAGCTTCTTTAAAACTAAAGAAAGATTAATTTCTATTAAGCTGAAAAAATAACTAAACAAGAGTATACAAATGGCACATCGAGATATGACAGAGATGACACGTATAGCTTTTCACAAAAACGATCTTGTCATTGAACAGACAAGATGATGGAAGTTGAAGGCAATGCCAAGAACGATACGTTTTAATTAATAATTTAAAACAAATTAGTTCTATACGGCGATCGCAGTTTATTCTGCAATACCTTCTGATTCTGCGTAAGTATAATGGCTTACCATATTTATCTTTCTCATAAGTCTTTTATAGATGTCCTGTATTATCACTTCTTTTTATCCTTGGCCTGACTCAGTGGTGGTGGTTGATATTGTGAATATAACGCTTCGTCTCAGCGGCTGACACGAGCGCTGCCTGCCTTGCGTTTGGTTATCTTTCTAGTACGCACCCTGTGAATAGGTCAATTCATAACTGTGTGAATAAACCTCAAAGATGAGGCCGAATGGATCTTCGACGTAACACATCCTGTATGGCTTTTCTCCGGGATAGTATTCGCGGATAGGCATCCTCTGTTTGCCGCCTTGTGCAACAATTTTTGTTACCAGCCCTTCAATGTCCGGGTCCTGAACGCAAAAATGAAAGGTGCTCGTCTTCCAGTACTCAAAGTCTTTTGGGGTTTCATTGTTTTTAAATTCAAACATTTCAACGCCGATTTTATCGCCAGTAGACATGTGTGCGATCTTGAAAGATCCCCAGCCCAAACCAAAGACGTCAATACACATTTGTCCAATTGGCGTGTTTGACTCTTCGGTAATGACAGTGGGTTCCATTATGTGATACCAGCCCATAACTTCACTGTAAAAATTGGCTGCTTTCTCTACATCTGGGACGGAAATTCCGATATGCGAGAACGTTCTTGGGTATGTACTCATTTTAATTCCTTAGTTCTAAAAGTTAATGGCACAAGCAAAGGCGCGTATTAGCGCGTCCAGCCTGCAGGGCAATTTTGGCTCGCCTTGTTAACGGCTTGAAATTGTATAACTGTGCCCGCAGCAAAGCCACACAACATAAATGCCAAAACAGTACTATTGAAACAGGGAATTAATACCGATTAAGTACTGGTCTTTTCAGTTGAAGGTCGGTACTTACAGTACGAACTTATCAACCGCTAGAGCAATAACACCAATAAGCGCTAAAAAGCTCAAAACTTTCCAGGTAGCTACTGAGCTTTCTAGAGACGCTACGCGATCTCCTAAAGAAGCAGGTTTTGCTGCTGGTTTGTTGTTGCTAGAAGGTTTGCTGCTGGCACCGTCAAGTGGAATAACAGATTCAGCCTGAGGGCCTTTGTCTGAATCTTTGTCGACGAACTTAACGGCTATACCTTTGCGGATAGGGCCATCGCCTTGCCATTCACTTTTGTGGAAGAAGAAGTCTTCGCCGTTTTTATCGTCGACAATAAAGCCGAAACCTTTGCGGAAGTCGTAACGTTTAATAATGCCTTTAGCCATATTTTTATCCTTCTCAATCTGTAATGAGGTAATGCTAATGATAGTGAATTCTGCTTCGTTCTTTAAGTGATTGCCAATGATGGCGCTAATACATATTTTTCCAATTTAAGTATCCGTTCCATTATGGCTGAAGATAGTTAACGCCTCAATTTGCGACGAGTCTCAGCGAGTCTGGCCACAAAGTCGCAAACAACATTGACCTGTTATGTGTGGCTTACGATCATTCATGAGCTTCTCATACGGACTGATTGTACAACTTTTTTAGCTACAAAAATAAATAGTAGTAGCGCTCCCAAAATTAACGCTAATATCCCCAGTGGCAGAAATAAACTTTCATGAAGCAAACCACTCTCATCGGCGAACTGATAAAACGTGTTTTCTAGAAATAAGAAAGCGGCTCCGACCAGTAGAAAAAACAACCCAAGAAATAGAAGTTTATATTTCATACATTCCTTACACATAACACCTGCAACAAGGCCGCAGCTTCAGCGTATTGTCCTAAAACCATCGCTCCAAACCAGTGCTCGGTAGCAAGGACCAATCATATCGCTGCACTCAGAGGAATGTACTGCAAGCAAGAGTACTTCCTGCCCATCCATATCCACAACTCGCCATCGGTGTGCAAGAAACTCGTATGCTTTTCCATCTACGAGCACCCACAGGAGTGTTCCACCAGAGCCGCCCCACATGGAGGCTGATGTTGAGCAGGAGAAGTGGGATGCGTCTACAACCTCTTCTGGCCGACCATCACCCGTGAAGTCATGCAACGTGATTGTCTGTTCCGTCGCATTGAATTTGCCACCTTCGAAACTGCTACATTCGCTTTTGGCCTTCTGGACTATCTCTGTTGCAATAGTCAGGTACTCACCGGCCAGTACGGTTGAGGAAAAACATAGAAGAACAATGCTGGCACATAGAATAACTTTCATCTCGAATTTTTCCTATGTGTATATGTCGCCTAACGCCTTGTTAGCTGTAGCGATGAACTAAGCAAGATAAAAAATAATGACATGTATAGTGGCACTCTCATGCCCAAAGCGAAATCGTTGCCTGGGCTGCTTAAATATGTGTAGTAATAATAGATTTCACATGCGCATGCTGCAAGGGCAATAAATGCCGATAAGAAAATAATTCTTTGCTTGCTAGATGACTCTTTGTTTGCGGCACACCATAAGACAGAAACAGTGATACCGGCTATTGCTAAAATTGTTGCATTAAATGAAAAACCGCCAAAAATAATCTGGCCGAGCAAATACCCAACCAAACATACAAATAAAATATAGCCTCTTGCTATAGTTCTTAGGATTTCCATAGACACCTAGCGCTTCAATCAGCCGACACATTAAGAATTTTTAGAACTAGGCCTTTGGAAGTGTAACTCCTTTTTGTCCTTGGTATTTCCCAGCACGATCTTTATATGACGTTTCACAAACCTCATCCGAATCAATAAAAATTACTTGTGCGACACCTTCATTGGCATAAATCTTTGCTGGTAATGTCGTCGTATTTGAAAATTCCAACGTCACATGCCCTTCCCATTCTGGCTCTAGTGGTGTGACATTGACGATAATCCCGCAACGGGCGTAGGTCGATTTGCCTAAGCAGATCGTCAATACATTTCTTGGTATACGAAAAAACTCAACCGTTCTTGCGAGTGCAAATGAGTTTGGCGGGATAATGCAGCTGTCCGCTTTTATATCGACAAAACTTTTTTCATCAAAGTTTTTTGGATCAACCGTTGCTGAATGTACATTGGTAAAGATCTTAAATTCATCGGAACAACGTACGTCGTATCCATAACTGGATGTACCATAGGAAATTAATCTTTCTTCACCTTTTGTTTTTACCTGGCCTGCTTCAAAGGGTTCTATCATCCCTTGCTCTTCCGCCATACGGCGTATCCACTTATCACTCTTTACACTCATGTCCTTTTCTCTTAGTTATTTTCTATAACGATTTTAGGGAATTTAGCTGTATAGTCTTTGGTCTGAATAGCAAGTTTTGCCGCAGTACGCCGTGCGATATCACGATAATTCATGGCAATTTCTGAATCAGGTTCGATAGCCACTGTAGGCTTACCGTTATCCACTCCTTCGCGGATTCGAATATCTAGTGGTAATGCACCGAGCAAATCAACGTCATATTGCTTGGCCATTTGATCACCACCACCGCTGCCAAAGATATGCTCTTCATGACCACACTCACTGCAAATATGCGTGCTCATATTTTCAATAATACCCAGGACAGGCACATTTACTTTCTCGAACATTTTTAACGCCTTTCTCGCATCTAATAAGGCGATGTCTTGTGGTGTTGTCACAATAACAGCGCCACTCACCGGGATCTTTTGACATAGCGTCAATTGAATATCTCCCGTACCCGGTGGTAGATCAATAATCAGATAATCGAGATCCTGCCAATTGGTATCATTCAACAATTGTTCTAATGCACCGGTCACCATCGGTCCGCGCCAAATCATCGGCGTGTCTTCTTCAATTAAGTAACCAATCGACATGGACTGCACACCATAGCTAACCTTTGGCTCAACTGTCTTACCGTCCGTTGTATCAGGCTTACCTTTAAGACCAAGCATGCGCGGTTGGCTGGGGCCATAGATATCAGCATCGAGGATTCCTACTGTGGCGCCTTCAGCCTGTAAAGCCAATGCCAGATTAATAGACGTTGTTGATTTACCTACTCCACCCTTACCCGAAGCCACAGCAATGGTGTTTTTAACGTTTGCTAAAAGCTGCACTCCCTGTTGTACAGAGTGCGAGACAATCTTGCTGGAAACTTCAACACTAAGCTCAGAAATACCCTGTTCGCCTAGTGCGTTAGTTATGGTGTCTATTAGATCCTGCTTATAGCCTTCAGAAGGATATCCAAGCTGAACAGCGACTGTGACGGCACTACCATTGATAGTGATATCTTTGATTGATTTTGAACTGATGAGATCCGCTTTGCTATTGGGATCGATTATTCCGGAAAGTATTTTTTCTACTTGCTCACGACTGACTGCCGACATCTATTTATAACCTGAACTGTGAATTGGATGCGTATTCTACATTATTTATCGGCTACTCTTCACGCTGCTATTGAATAATGCTACTTTAGCGCCCCAAATCTCTGTAGCCTTAATAACAATGCAAGACAAACAACGCCAAATCCTGGTCACCAGCGCCCTACCTTATGCCAATGGATCAATCCACATTGGGCATTTAGTCGAATATATTCAGACGGATATCTGGGTGCGCTTTCAGAAGATGCAAGGTCATACCTGCTATTACGTTTGTGCGGATGATGCCCATGGCACACCCATTATGTTGCGTGCGCAAAAGGAGGGAATCACCCCAGAAGTTTTAATTGAGCGCATTTCTAAAGAGCATCAGACAGATTTCAAAGAATTCTCAGTCGAATTTGATAACTTTCATAGTACGCATTCTGATGAGAACCAGAGCTTGGCCAATACCATCTATGAAGCACTCAATAAGAAGGGGCACATAAACAGACGCACCATTAAACAGGCGTATGACCCAGAGAAACAGATGTTCTTGCCAGATCGCTTTATTCGTGGCGAATGTCCCAAATGCGGGACCGCCGATCAATACGGCGATAGTTGCGAATCCTGTGGCGCAACCTATAACCCGACAGATCTAAAGAACCCGGTCTCGGCTATTTCTGGTGCGACACCCATAGAAAAAGAATCAGAGCATTATTTTTTCAAGCTCGGTGACTTTGAAGAAATGTTACATAAATGGACCCGCGATGGCCATTTGCAAGCAGAAGTCACAAACAAGCTCAATGAATGGTTTGAAGCAGGTTTGCAGGAATGGGACATCTCCCGCGACAAGCCTTACTTTGGTTTTGAAATCCCCAATGCCCCGGAAAAATACTTCTACGTCTGGCTGGATGCACCAATAGGTTATTTCGCCAGCTTTAAAAACCTGTGCGATAGAACAGATTTAGATTTTGACGAATGGTGTAAGTCAGGTAGTGAGACTGAGATGTATCATTTTATTGGCAAAGACATCATCTATTTCCATGCTCTGTTCTGGCCTGCCATGTTAGCCGGTAGTGACTTTAGAACACCGTCAGCCATCTTTGCCCATGGTTTTCTGACTGTCGACGGACAAAAGATGTCAAAGTCGCGCGGGACATTTATCACTGCACGTACCTATTTGAATCATTTAAATCCGGAATATCTGCGTTATTACTTCGCAGCAAAACTCGGCTCGGGCGTTGATGATATTGATCTGAATCTGGAAGATTTTACTGCTCGTGTTAATTCGGATCTGGTTGGCAAGGTAGTTAATATCGCCAGCCGTTGCTCAGGGTTCATTAAGAAACGTTTTGCCGGAAAACTATCCGCATCAATTCATGATGAGATACTGTTTAAAAACATGGTTGAAGCAAATGAAACCATCGCCAATGCTTATGAAGCACGTGAATATTCTAAAGCAATGCGCGAGATTATGGCTCTGGCTGACAAAGCGAATCAATATATTGATGATCACAAGCCGTGGGTCATTGCCAAAGAAGAAGGCCGTGACGAAGAGTTACAAAGCGTATGTACAATGGGTATCAATTGCTTTCGCTTACTCACACTTTATCTGAAACCTGTTCTACCAGTATTAGCAGAGAAAACAGAAGCATTTTTAAATATAGCGCCAATGCAGTGGCAAGATGCTGCCTCAGCATTAACTGATCACGAAATAAATAAATTTAAACCCTTGATGACGCGAGTCGAGAAGGAGCACGTAGACGCCATGGTTGAAGACAGTAAAGAAGATTTAAACGCCAGTGAAACTGAACAAGCAGTCACAACCGGGCCGCTTGCTGATAACCCTATCGCTGATGAAATATCTTTTGAAGATTTTATGAAAGTTGATTTACGCATTGCCAAGATCGTTAAGGCTGAACATGTAGAAGGTGCTGATAAACTATTACAGCTTACATTGGATATTGGTGGTGAAACACGTAATGTTTTTGCCGGTATCAAATCAGCCTATGCACCTGAGGAGTTGGAAGGGAAACTCACAGTGATGGTGGCAAATCTAGCGCCCAGAAAGATGCGTTTTGGATTATCGGAAGGCATGGTGCTGGCTGCAGGCCCCGGCGGAAAAGATCTCTTTATCCTTCATCCAGGAGAAGGTGCTGAGCCAGGCATGAAAGTGAAGTAAATCAATACTTGTTGTAGCGTCTTAAAAATCCGATACTCATTTAATGAGTGACCTATTCGGATTATTATTCAGTACCGCGTTGGTTAATAACCTTGTATTGACCTATCTTGTTGGTCTTGACCTGCAAGTCGTTACCAGCCAACGCATCAATGCTGCCTGGCTGGTTGGGTTAGCCACTATTTATTGCCTGGCGATTTGTCTACCTGCTATTTACCTGATCGATCATCTGATCATCATTCCATTATCATTGCAATACCTCGATCTCTTGCTTTACGTTATGTTGATCATTGTTGTTGTGTTGTCTTCCCAACAATTAATGCATCGACTTCTACCTCTCATTCACAAGCAAGTCGATGCCTTGGTTCCTGTCATATTAATTAACTCAATCTTATTAGCTGTCATCTTACTATCCAAAGAACAGAACCATTCTATTTTTGGCACATTGCTATACGGCATTAGTACAGGGGTTGGTTTTTTGTTTTTGCTATTAGTCTTAACCTGCTTACGCGAACGCATTGATAATAATAATGTGCCATTAGCTTTTCGAGGCTTACCCATATTACTCATTACACTGGGGATATTTTCAATGGGCCTCATGGGATTGGCGGGTTTGAAATGAGTATTTCATTTTTAATTGCATTATTACTTATCACTGTCTTCACAATGCTTATTGGGTATCTTGCATCAAATCAAAAATCAAACGTCTTACAGCAAACACACGAACGCGATATTGAATCGATTGAGGAGCTCTTACCACAAACACAGTGTGGAGATTGTGGCTTTAATGGTTGCCGACCCTATGCAAAAGCCATCGCAAATAATACAGCAGACATAAACCGTTGTTTACCGGGTGGCAATGAAACCGTAAAGGCATTGTCATTGATAATAGGCTTAGACATAAAGCCGCTCTATAAAAAAACAGATAAATACGCTGTCCCTCGACTCGCCTTAATCGAAGAAGAACATTGCATCGGTTGCGTTAAATGTATTGCTGCTTGCCCTGTCGATGCAATCATAGGTGCGCCTAAACAAATGCACAGTGTTATTGACGCCTATTGCACGGGTTGTGAATTATGCATCGCTCCATGTCCAGTTGATTGCATCACCATGGTACCTAGTCCTTAAACACATGCAGACCTCTTCGCCACATATTCATGCTGAAAATGCTGTCGCAATTATTATGCGAAAAGTGTTGTATGCATTGATCCCCGGAATATTACTCAGTACGTTTTTTTTGGGAATAGGTGTTCTAGTCAATTGTCTATTAGCTGCCACCTTTGCTTTAGTGTTTGAGGCGTCAGTTTTAAAAATTCGTCAACAAGCGATTCGTCCGGTCATTACAGACGGCACAGCTATCATCACCGCGATTCTTTTTGCGCTCACCATTTCACCCTATACGCCTTGGTGGGTGTCCTTCACCGGGATTGCATTCGCAATAGTTATCGCTAAGCACCTCTTTGGCGGACTTGGGAATAACCCTTTTAACCCTGCCATGGCCGGTTATGTCTTTGTGCTCTTATCATTTCCTGTACAAATGGCCTATTGGCCTGACTTGAGCGGTATTTCTGAACAAACATTAACGACTGGACAAAACATCGGCATAATATTTTCAGGACTACCAACTGAGTTAGATGCGATAACCGGTGCCACGCCACTCACCAATATGAAGATAGAGTTAGGTCTGATGACCATGGTATCTGAAATAGAAACCAACCCCTTGTATGGTTCATTCGGTGGTAAAGGTTGGGAATGGATTGCACTAGCCTATCTTGCAGGCGGACTATTTTTAATCATCAATAAAGTCATTCGCTGGGAAATCCCGCTTTGTGTAATGGGCAGTATCTTTGTCGTAAGTTTGCTGTTTAATTTCATCGATACTGATGTATACCCTTCTGCAGTCTTTCATTTATTTACTGGTGGCACGATGTTGTGCGCCTTTTTTATTGCCACAGACCCTGCCAGTTCATCAACCACGCCAAAAGGAAAGATACTCTACGGTGTTGGAGTAGGCTTATTTATTTATATCATCAGAACCTGGGGTAGCTACCCGGATGGCATTGCCTTCGCCATCTTGATTATGAATGGACTCGTCCCCTTGATTGATAACTACACCCGCCCCAAGGTATTGGGGAAAAAATGAATTCAGAAACCAATTTATTTAAACAGAAACTAATTAAGCTATTGCCTTTATTACTCATCAGCATCGTCTGTGTTACCGCGCTGTTTGTCGTTAATGAATTGACTAAAGATAAAATTAAACTCAATAAACAAATAGCGGCACTAGCAATCATCAACGAAGTACTGTCACTTGAATACGATAATGATTTATTCACGGATAAAATAAAACTCGATGTGCCTGACAAGATTAACAATACAGGCAGCATCAGCGTTTATAGGGCCCGATTAAATAATCAGCCTGTTGCGGTCAGCCTGATGCCGGTTATTACAAAAGGCTATAACGGTAATATTAGTCTAATTGTTGGAATACGTTATGATGGTACGTTAACAGGCATCAGAGTCCTGCAGCATAATGAAACAGAGGGCTTTGGCGATCAGGTGCATCAGGATAAAACAGATTGGTTGCAGATCTTCAAAAACACATCGATCTACGCCTTACCTGAAAAAAAATGGGCCATAAAAAAAGATGATGGTGAATTTGATCAATTAAGCGGCGCAACCATTACCTCAAGAAGCATAATAAATATAGTTTACAAAACACTCGAATACTATTTGGAAAATAAAGATAAATTTTATGAAAATCAATAACGCACAAAAGAAATTTCTACGCCAATCAGCACACCATTTAAAACCAGTGGTATGGGCAGGCCAACATGGCATCACCAAAGCGCTTATAACAGAAATTGAAGAAGTCTTAGAGCGACATGAACTGATAAAAGTGAAATGTCGTTTAGGTGAACGTGAAGAACGCGATGCCGGCATTAAAAAAATATGTGAAGATACGGGTGCTGAATTAGTTCAGCGCATTGGGAATATCGTAACACTTTATAAGAAGAATAGTGAAAAACCGGTTATAAAACTACCCTAAACCCATTTCAATGCCGGTTTAACCAAACAACTAACCCCTGTGCATTTAAATTCAAGTCCATATCTAATAATTCGTGAACCTGCGGTTGATCAATATCAGGTAAGATCTGGTTTAACTGGGCACTTTCTTTTCTAAAAATTGCGTCTTCTATTTTTTCTATGGGTTTAGATGCTTTACGATTAGCCTGTGCTATCTCGCAATAACTAGATATGTGTTGACACAATTTCTCAGCATAATACTGCGGATTCTCCAATAGACCAAAATGAGTCAGGTATAGTCGTTCAGGGTTGTAACTCATTAATAGATTTATCGAATTTATCAATTTTTCAGGTGCGAATTGTACTGGTGAAGTCGTTGGAATAATGTGTCGCGACATTGGACCAATCATCTCCTGATATGAGACACCGAATGTATCGCCAGTAAACCAGCCTTTACTTTGTTCATCCCAAATACATATATGATGCTCAGCGTGTCCTGGTGTTTGACGAATGAGAAGTGTTCTACCTGCTAGATCAAGTTCCATTTCATCTTCAGCTTCTATAATCCTGTCTTTTGAAACAGCAATGAGTTCACCATAGAGTTTGTCATATTTTTCTTGTCCATAGACATCAATTACGCCTTTCATTAATCGAGATGGATCTACCAGGTGTCTTGCGCCTCTTGGGTGAACTATCAATTTTGCATTAGGAAATATTTCCATCATGCTGCCTGCCCCACCAGCGTGGTCAAGATGAACATGTGTTGGTATCACATAGCGGACTTGCGATGGTGCTATATTTTTTTTATCCAGTAATGTTAATACTCTAGAGAGGCTATGATTAGTAGCAGTTTCAATGATGGCAACCTCTTCATTATGTTCAACCAGATAAATCGCCGCCATTTTTGGTCGGATGTATCCTGAATCTATGCAGGTTATCTTGTGATCATAATGACTAAATATTTCTTCAGACATGCGTTTATAATAATTAACTTGGATGTATGTTATCTATGGATTGCTGAGATTAATATGAGGAACTAAACCCTGACTAGAATCTTATCTAAAAGAAAGCCGGGAAGGATGCGCTTGAAGATGGCAAACAAATAAGTAGGGATCGTCACATAGTAACGCGCCCTTGGATTATCAGTTTCCAATGCATGAATCACTTTCTTAAGTACTGCTTCAGGTCCTAATGAAAACGGCACGGTATAATCATCGCTGTTTAATTCACTTTCTATCTTGGCGTAGTCTTTTTTGAAATGGCTATGTTCTTTGTTAACCACTGCTTGAAAATTATTAAGTGCGTTATTTCTAAAATTACTCGTTATAGGCCCGGGTTCTATCAAGCTTACCTTGATACCCGTATCGATTAGTTCATAACGCATCGCATCGCTTATTGCTTCCAGTGCATATTTTGATGCGCAATAGGGTCCGCGGAACTTCATTGTGATAAAGCCGAGCACTGAACTAATCTGGATGATGCGTCCGGAATGTTGTTTGCGCATTATCGGAATGAGCAGGTTCGTTAATTCTTGTGTACCAAAGATATTGGTTTCAAATTGATCGCGTAACGCCATAACGGGAATATCTTCCATTGCACCGGTTAGACCATAAGCAGCATTGTTTACCAGCCCATATAGTTGCTCGTCTGTCTTGCTCAAAAGAGTTACAACAGCTGCTTGAATTGATTTGGTGTCGGCAAGGTCGAGCATAATCACTTCGAAACCGGCCTTACTTAATGTATCAATATCTTTCTGTTTTCTTGCCGTAACAAAAACATTAAAACCACGTTCTTTTAATCCATCAGCTATGCAACGTCCAATGCCCGATGAGCAGCCGGTGACAAGGACATGTTTCATGTAACAACACCGTCTACAGTCTTACTCTTTTTTTTGAACAATCGATTACGCATATCATCCGCAATCAAATAGAAACACGGTAAGGTTAATAATATTAATACTGTAGCAAACAACAATCCAAAACCAAGGCTAACCGCCATGGGGGACAGGAATGCCGTTTGACCAGTTGCAAAAAAGATTAATGGCGAAACACCCAGAAAGGTAGTAATGGTGGTTAAGATTATTGGTCTAGCACGTACCTTACCTGCTTCAACAATAGCTGTAATTCTATCGTTCCCTTCATTTCTCAACCGTTTAATAAAATCCACCATTATAAGTGAATCGTTAACAATGATTCCAGACAAGGCCAACATACCGACGGCTGATAGAAACTGTATGTTGTAACCAAACACGGCATGCCCGATGACAACACCAATGAATCCAAACGGAATAGCGAACATAACAACCAGTGGATCAATCAATGATTTAAAAAGCGCCGTCAGCATAAAGAAAATAACTGCAAGCGCAATGATCAATGCTTGATTCATGCCTTTGAATGAGTCAGCTGCTTTTTTCTTTTCGCCTAAGAACAATAATGAATAAGGACGTTTATCTGTTGTTTTGCCAAAGACATCGTTGATCTGTGCTGTTACCACACTTGGTGTTGTAATCGACGTATCAACATCTGCCGTAATCTTAGCCATACGTTGTGAATCACGACGTCGGATTTGATTTAAACCACGACCAATACTGATATCGGCCACATCGTTGAGATAAACTGTTTGACCTGTTGCAAGAATGATCGGCAGGCTGTTCAAACTCGTCGATTGTTCGCGCATTGATTCTGGATAGATAACACGTACAGGCAAACGTTTTTCTTCCCAGGTAACATGAACCACTTCATTGCCAAGATAGCCACTACGAACAGCACTGGCCAATTCATTCTGTGTTAAGCCGAGACGTTTACCACGTTCATTCAATTGGTATTTATATTCCAATTTACCCGGCTCTTGATCATGTACTACATCATTTACCCCGGGCATACGCTTCATATAATCACTTATCTCAACCGCAGTTTTATGCAACACGTCAAGGTCAGCGCTGACGATGCCCAACTCGATATCGTCACCTGCTGGCCCTGCATTTGGTTTCAGAATACTCAAACGATCTACACCAGGCACCTGTAATAAATCCTTTCTGATTGCATTAATGATTTCATCTGCACTTCGTATCCGTTTACCACTCATATTAAAATCAAAGCTGACTATAGGTGTCACCCATTCTTCAATAAAGCTAGCAGGCACCGATTTTTGCAAGTCGACGACAAACTGCAAAATATTACTTCCGGTTTTACTTCGGTTTGGGTCGATAACACTGACACCAACATTAGTTAATAAGGTGAGTAACTCATCTTCTGTCATGAGCTTATTTATTCTGTCTTCGAGCTCAACTGCAAGCTCGAGACTATCTTCAAGACTGTAGGTATTAGGTGCTTCTATATTGACAAAGAATTGTCCTATTTCCACGTCTCCAAACAACTGAAAGGGCAAGCGTGTGCTCGCGTAAGTAAGACTAATAACCAAGGCGCCAATACTGAGAGTTGCTACAAAGTAACGGTTCATCGCCGACCAATGCAATAATCGAGCGTATCTATTTAAAATATTGGTCCAATTAAATCGTGCTTTCTTTTTTTCAAGTTTCAGAATATGTCCAGCGTGTGAAGGTAATACGACAAATGCTTCAAGAAGAGATCCAACGAGCGCGCAGCAGACAACAACCGGAATAACTTTTATAAACGCGCCTAATATTCCGCCAATAGCAAACATAGGTAAGAACGCAGCAATGGTTGTTAATGTTGATACCACTACCGGCCAGAAGACTTCTTTTGCACCCAATGAAGACGCTTCCATTGGAGGCATTCCTGCTTCAATATGTCGATAAACATTCTCAGTGACGATGATGGCATCATCGACAATCATTCCCAACACAATCAAGAACGCAAACAATGAGATCATGTTGATCGTGTAATCGAAATAATAAAGTAGAATCACGGCGAAGAGGAAAGATACTGGTATTCCAAAAGCGGTAATGGCTGCTATACGAAAATTTAATAATAGATATAGGGAAATCAAAACAAGTATCAAACCGATCAAGCCTGATGATTTCACCAAATTTAAACGCGTTTTCACATAGATAGATGAATCAGTATGATATCCAGCATTAATACTCTCGGGAAGTTCTTCACTAAGCTCATCAGCCAACGCTATTATTTTTTCTGAGATACGTATCGTTGATGCCTCTGCTGTCTTGGTTACTGTCAAATTAACAGAGGGCTTTCCATTAAATCGTGCGTAGGTTTTTGCCTCCTCAAATCGGCGAACGACTCTGGCAACATGGCCCAGTTTTAACTCACCGCCATTGGCATTCGTTCGTAACACTATCTGTTCAATATTCTCCGGTTCGGGTTTGACGCCTTTCCCTCTTAAACGTATGTCACCTTCATTTGATTTTATTGACCCCCCCGGTTGATCAACTAGATTATTTCGAAGCGCATCATTAACCTGTGCCAAGGGGATATTAAGTGCTGCCAATTCATGTGGATTGATCTCAACCCAGATCTCCCAGTCGCGTTCACCTGCCATGCCGACACTGGCGACGCCTTTAATCTTCTGCATTTTTCTACGAACTTTTTCTGAATAATCATATAAGTCAGCTTTGGAAAGATTACCGAAGAGTGTGAGTGTAATTACCGGGAAACGTGTGCGGATACGATTTAATTCTGGTTCTTCAGCTTCATCGGGCAAATCATCAACGCGATCAATCAATGTCCTGGTATCACGCATAAAGTCATCGACGTTTGAACCTGTTTTTAACTTTATATAAATACTGGAAAGGCCTTCTTTGCTTGTGGAGTGGATGTAATCAATGTCCTGACTGTCTTCAAATTCTTCTTCGATAGGCAGGGTGACTTGTTGTTCAACCTCTGCAGGCGAGGCACCTTCATAGATGGTTTGTATGCTTATCAAATCCAGATCCACAACCGGAAATATTTCCTGAGGTAAACCACGCCAGGCAAACACACCCATTATTAGAACAATAAATAGACTTAGATTAATTAATAACGGGTTTTTAAGTGAAAAATGAATAAGTGGCATAATTAAATATTAAACAGACTTGACTACTGTTTAAGGAATGATAACGGCTTGTCCATCAGCCAGACTGGAAACATCCTTGCTTATTATAGTGCTGCCAGATTCAATTCCGGCAATAACTTGAACATTCTTATATCGCTCAATCAACTTGATTATTCTTTTAACAACACGATCATCGATTACTTCAAAAACGTAAGACTGCCCGTCTTCATACAAGATAGCGCTAATAGGAATAACATTTGCAGCTTTATAAAAATTTCCAGGCAATTGCGCTACGGCTAATTGACCTGCAAACAATCCATCTGACGGCAGGCGTATTTTTAATGCGTGGGTGTTTGTTTCAGAATCAGGAGCAACCGCTAAAGCGATTATCTGCCCTTCTCTTTCATCACTATTGGTAGATACTTTTATATTCTGACCTAACTGTAATTCCGCGGCTGATGTCCCTGTTATCTCAAGATTCAGATCAAGTTTATCGACTTGGACAATCTCAAGTGCCGCTTGACCTGGTGTAACATAATCACCAACTTCCACATAAACATCGTTAACTGTTCCATCAAATGGAGACATTAACTGAGCGCGTTTAAGATTTCTATCTGCTTTATTAAGATGGGCCTGCTCTATCATCAAACGAGATCGAGCTGAATCCACACTGTGTTTGAGACGCGCCTCTTCTGCTTGCTGTCGATATAAAGCTTGTAATGCCTGATCGAAATTAGATTTTGATGCCAGTGAATCCCGCCCTAGCTTTTTAATTCTGGCGACTTCCTGCTCTTGTAATTCACGTTCTTGCTGCATTAGCTCCAATAATCGAGAATCTCGCTCAATGGCGGCACGTTCCGTTTTCAATATTGCTGTTGATTCTTCCACTGCATCAAAAAAATCCCCCGATTCAATACTGAGCATTAGACCATTTTCTTCAACATATTGACCCGCTTCAACAAAACGCCGGTCTATTTGCCCGGAAACCTGAAAATGGAGACGTGCTTTTCGAGCCGGTTGCAATTTCCCAGTAACCTCTGTGATAGGCTGGATATCAATTTGCTCGACAATTTCGATATTTACCGTGGGTGGGGGCAAAGACTGAAGCTCAGCGTGGGTGTCAGGCCTGGTCCAAAATAAAGCCAAGACAACCAGTATCGAAACAGTGCTTATAAAGAGTATTCTCATCAGATTGATTTTGTATTGATCTACTTAATTTTAACCAAAAATAACTACAATTAAGTCTTTGACAATGATATTGAATAAAGATTTGAAGATAAAACCATTGTATGCGATTTTAGACACTATAAACTAGACAAATAATTATAAATACACGGAACGAAATGAGGCTTGGACTGAACAAATTCATCGTAATAATCGTTGCCAGTGTGCTATCGCTTGGACTGACATCGGGGGCATTTGCTGAAGCCCTTGGCGGCGACTATACCAGTCTGCTCTGCCCAGCATCTCTGGGAATCCCAGAAAGACCCTATGTTGATGCTGAATTAGAAGAAGATGATACACATATGGCCGCTGATGAGGCAGACCTTATCGAAAACGGGATCTCAACTTTGATTGGGAATGCTGAAATAACACGAAACACGCAACAGGTCAGAGCCGAGACCATTAAATATAACCAAACTGAAGATACCGCAGACCTGTCTGGTAACGTCAACTATTGGGATGCCGATCTCTTTCTAGACAGCAATGATGCCTTTTTACAGTTCGATAATGGTATCGGTGAATTTTCGAATGCAGATTATATTCTGAAAGAGAGCCGCGGTAGAGGCACTGCAGAAAAGTTAGTGTTAGATATCGGCACCCGAACCGATATGGAAAAACTGGAATATACGACCTGCGACCCTGATGATAAATTCTGGAGCTTTACAGCAAGCAGCCTATCTTTAAACCATGAAAGCAACTATGGAAAAGCCCGTAATGTTCTACTTAGAATAAAGGATATCCCTGTGTTCTATACGCCTTACATGTCTTTCCCATTAAGCAATGAACGTAAAAGTGGGTTCCTGGCGCCTAGTTATGGCACAACCAACCGAAATGGATTTGAATTTCGAACACCCTATTACTGGAACATCAGTCCTAATATGGATGCAACACTAACACCCCGTTTATTAACCGATAGTGGTGTTATGGCAATGGGAGAATATCGTTTTCTACATAAAAGAGGTGATGGCAGAATCAATTTAGAATATTTACCAAGTGACAATGGTAGAAACGATGATGATAGAAATCTTTTTGGTTTAAAACTGAATCAATCATTCTTGTCAAAAGGTGATATATCTATCAATTATAATAGAGTATCAGATAAATTTTACTTTGAAGACTTTGGCAGTCAATTGAGTACTACTAGCACTCGTTATCTTCAACAAATGGGAGAAATTTCTTACAGAGGCAATAATTGGAATATTCTAACCCGAATTCAAAATTACCAAACCGTGGATAGAAGCATTGCAGCGACGTCCAAACCGTATAAACGTTTGCCACAGGTTGCGTTTAAATATGATCAACCTAAGGAAAACAATCAACTCAGACTGGGAATTGATAGTGAAATAGTCTATTTTGAGAGAGATGGGGACGATGCTTTATTAAATAATGTTAATGGGCTTCGCTTTGACATGAGCCCTTATATTAGTTTCCCTATGTCTACCGCTGCAACATTCCTAGAACCTAAATTAAGCCTACGATATACACAATATGCCTTAGATGACAATTCATTGTTTGAATCTAGCCCAAATAGAGTTCTCCCAATACTTAGTCTGGATAGTGGTGTCTTCTTAGAACGAGAAACTACTGTTTTCAACACGGCTTACTTTCAAACCTTAGAACCCAGACTATATTACTTATACATTCCACACGATGGTCAAGAAGATTTACCAATATTTGATACAGGTCTTTATACCTTTTCATTCAATTCTTTATTTTATTCAGACAGATTTAATAATCCAGACCGAGTAGGTGATGCAAACCAAATAACATTAGCCGTTACATCAAAACTCATCAATCAAAATAGCGGAAAAAGTTTGGGCTCCCTCAGCTTTGGACAAATATTTTATTTTCGTGATAGAAAAGTAACTCTGCCAGGTTTAGCCGATAGAGACGATGATACCTCATCATTAATTGCAGCCTTTGACACAAATATTATTAATGACACACGTATCAGTGCTGATTTTCAATGGAATCCTTATGTCTCAAATAGTACAGAAAAGATAACATTTCAGGCGAGATATAATCCTGCACCAAATAAAGTACTTAATTTTTCATATCGTGTCGTTCGTAGTAATGAAGTTAACCGTGTCAGAGGATTTGATAGCTTAGGTAATAGTGCTACTGATATTGACCAAACCGATATCTCATTCAATTGGCCTTTAATTAATAACTGGAGTGTTGTGGGTAGATGGAACTATGCAATCCCTGAGAGACGCTCATTAGAGATTTTTGGTGGAGTCGAATACGAAAGCTGTTGCTGGGGCGTTAGGGCAGTGGCTCGCCGATTTTTATCTAACATAGATGGCGAATTCGATACCGGTGTATTCTTGCAAATGGAGCTAAAAGGACTGGCCGGGATAGGTAAAAAGACAGTAGAATTCTTAAAACAACAGATCCCTGGTTACCGCAGTGAATTTTAGATTTTCCCAGATTAAACTCCGACATTTTATGTTGGGGTTACTTACCCTATTTTTATTTCAGTCAAATACACATGCATATGTGCCACTTGACCGCATTGTTGCGATAGTCAATGACGATGTGATTATGCAAAGCGAACTGGAAACAAAGATACGTACTATACGCGCCCAGATGCAAGAACAGGGGTCACAATTACCCCCAGCATCTATTCTCGAACGTCAGGTATTAGACAATATTGTTCAAAACCGCATCCAATTACAGATAGCTGTAAAAACGGGTGTCAAGGTGGATGACGAAATGCTAAACCGGACTATCAGTAATATTGCCGCCGAAAATAAAGTGTCATTAAGTCAATTTCGCGAGATCCTTGAGAGTGATGGATATAACTATGAGCAGTTTCGAGAAGACATTCGTAATCAAATAACTCTGAGCCAATTACGCAAACGACAAGTTGAAAATCGTATTGTTGTCACCGAAAAAGAAATTGATAACTTTGTGACAAATCAGGAATTCCAAGGAACTACCCAATCCGAAATTCAAATCTCTCATATATTATTTGCATTACCTTCAGCAGCTACAGCTGATGAAATTGCACAAGTTCAACAGGTTGCGAACCAAATTCGTGAAGACCTTTTGTCTGGTGCAGATTTTGCTAATACTGCAAAAAATAATTCTGATGGCGGTAATGCAGAAAACGGTGGCGATTTAGGCTGGCGCAAACTTGAAGATATACCTTCCTTATTCGCCGATTATATCCCTGATATGAAAAAAGGTGATATCAGTGATTTAATTCAAAGCCCCAGTGGCTTTCATATTATCAAGATATCTGATATCCGCAGTGATGATAAAAATATCGTTGCACAAACACATGCCAGGCACATATTAATAAAACCCGACGATCTGATTACTAGCGTACAAGCGCGGGATAAAGCGGAACAATTAAAGCTTCGTATCGAAAGCGGTGATGATTTTGCTTTGTTGGCTAAAGGCAACTCTGATGACCCAGGGAGTGCCATTAAGGGCGGTGATCTAGGTTGGACGACACCAGGTGCTTTAGTACCCGAATTTCAAAAAATGATGGATAGTATGGACCCGGGTCAAGTTAGCAAACCTTTTAAAACTCAATATGGCTGGCATATCCTTGAGGTATTAGAACGTCGAGAATACGATAACAGCGAAAGCTTAAAACGTGGCAAGGCTCGGTATGCTATTAGAAATCGAAAACTCGAAGAGGCTATGCAAAGCTGGACCCGTCAACTTCGAGACGAAGCCTATGTCGAATACCGTCTAGATGAAATATGAGAAAAGAAAACCGCGTATTTTAGTATCCAGCGGTGAGCCTGCTGGCATTGGTCCCGATTTAATCATACAGCTAGCCCAGATTGCTCATCACAATGACCTGACAATAATAGGCGACCCTGATTTACTTCTAGAACGTGCAAAAAGCTTATCGCTTCCTTTGGACATTACCACAGTATCAAAACTTGGTGATTTTCAATATTCGTTTGAATCTAAATCATTAAAAGTCATCCCGGTTAAATTAAATGCGGCTTGTGTTCCAGGTGAACTGGATATTCGTAATGCAGGCTATGTTCTTGAATTACTGGATATAGCATCACGTCAATGTCTATCAAGAAATTATGATGCCATTGTCACCGCGCCCATACAAAAATCTATTATTAATGATGCCGGGGTAAACTTTAGTGGTCACACCGAGTATTTTGCTGAGCGGTGTGGTACTCCATTACCTGTAATGTTACTTGCTTGCCCGGAATTACGTGTAGCACTGCTTACAACTCATTTGGCCTTGCGTGATGTCCCTGATGCAATAACGTCAGAAAGAGTTGAAAAAACAGTTGGTATTGTCATCGATGAGATGCAGCAACGGTTTGGCATTAAAAAACCTAGAATTACTGTTTGCGGATTAAACCCTCATGCTGGCGAAGGCGGGCATCTTGGAACCGAAGAAATTACGATAATATCTCCCGTATTAAACGAATATATTAAACGTGGTCACGCAATCACAGGACCATTACCCGCTGACACTGCTTTTAGGCCTGATATACGAAATAACACAGACGTGTTTATTTGTATGTATCATGATCAAGGGCTACCAGTACTGAAAACACTTGGATTTGGAGAGGCTGTCAATATCACGCTAGGTCTGCCCATTATCAGAACATCAGTGGATCATGGCACGGCACTCGAACTTGCCGGGACAGGTAGAGCTAAATATGACAGTTTATTAGCAGCGATAAATATGGCAAATGAATTAGCAACATATCAGTTAAACTTAGCAGCCTTAGACAATACATCTGAAACTGCAGATGCACTCTGATAATCATCGTGCTCGAAAACGTTTCGGTCAAAACTTCTTACATGACCAGACTATAATTCAGCGTATCGTTGACACTATCAACCCTCAAGAGCATGACCATATTATCGAAATTGGTCCTGGGAAAGGCGCGCTAACATCACCTTTACTTAAGCGTTTAGAAAAACTTAATGTTATAGAAATAGATAAAGACCTCGCTGCTGCACTAAGGACTAACTTCGCGGATGAAAAGCGTTTATCGATCCATGAAACAGATGCGTTAAATCTGGATTTCAATTCATTTGAGCATACCGACTTACGCATTGTAGGAAACCTACCCTATAACATCAGCACACCTATTTTATTTCATCTCTTAAGATACCGAGAACGCATCAAAGACATGACGTTCATGTTGCAAAAAGAGCTTGTCGATCGAATATGTGCGAATAGTGGAAACAAACAATATGGGCGCTTATCAATAATGGTGCAATATTATTGCGATGTTGAGTCGCTTTTTATAGTTAAACCGGAGGCATTCACACCCAGTCCAAAAGTTGACTCCGCAATTGTAAAATTAACCCCTCATCCACACCCGAGATATGAGTTGTCAGATCATGAGAGTCTAAAAATCATAGTCAGAGAATCTTTTTCACAACGACGTAAGACGATACGAAATGCACTAAAAAAATACTTGGATGAAACAACCATTAGAAATGCCGGTATAGCGCCAGAAATTCGTGCTGAAAATCTAGAGGTTTCCGACTTTGTAACACTCGCTAATTGTTACCATCATATGAAAATCAACACTTTATAAACTGTGGATAACTCTGTGTGCATTTTCTAGTCAAATTATCGACACCAGCCACTTATCATTTTATTAAAATCATGCTGAATACAGTGGCAGTCTATAAATATCTATAATATTCAGTTACTTGTGATATTTCTATTGGCTCTCAGGCGCATTCAACTTATTTCTCATTCAAACCAAATCACAGGATCAGCAACTGTGTATAAATTTTAATTTTAGTTCCTTCAGCAACAAGAACTTACAACAGATTCCATCCAAGTAAGTATTCACAAACCTGCTCTGCTTTTTCATCTCTATAGTTTATACTCTGCCGTTCTTATCGATGCTAACAACAATAAAAACATTGAAGTCTATCTTAATCTCATTCAGCTCAAAAATTGATGCATTCACCGAATATTCCGGAAAATGCACTGCATGGCTGATAATCACCCTAGTGTTACTAGTTGGCTATGACGTATCAATGCGTTATTTATTCCGAAGCGGATCGATTGGGATACAAGAACTGGAATGGCATCTATTTTCAATCATTTTTCTAATAGGTGCAGCTTATACACTGAAACATGATGAGCATGTTCGTCTCGACATCTTATACAGAAGTAAATTTTTGACTGATAAACACCGTGCCTGGATTGATGTATTTGGCGCTTTGTTTATTCTCATGCCTTTTTGTTTGTTAATTATTATTAGTGCCTGGCCTTTTGTTTCCCAGGCTTATATTCATCACGAGGCTTCACCCGATCCAGGCGGATTGTCCGCACGTTGGTTAATCAAATCAATGATCCCGGCAGGCTTTTGTCTGGTATTAATTCAGGGTATTGCTGAAATTATAAAAAAACTAAATATCGCACTGGGAAAAGACCAATGACATTGTGGGTTTTAATGATGTTTGTTGCCCTGATGGTCTTATTGTTAATGGGCTACCCAGTTGCCTTTACCTTGGGCGCTGTTGCCCTAGCCTTTGGCAGTATCTTTCTTGGTTTTGATTTTTTTAATTTATTACCCCTGCGTATTTGGGGAATCATGACTAACTTTACCTTGATTGCTGTGCCGTTGTTTGTCTTCATGGGTGTTGTTCTCGATCGCTCCGGTCTGGCTGAAGACCTGTTAGAAACAATGGGGAAGCTTTGTGGCAAATTAAACGGTGGTCTGGCACTCTCAATCGTCATTGTAGGCGCGATGCTGGCAGCGACAACAGGCGTTGTAGGCGCAACGGTGGTAACCATGGGGATTATCGCCCTACCAACAATGCTCAAACATAATTATTCAGCACCACTGGCAGCCGGGACCATCGCAGCATCAGGAACACTCGGCCAAATAATTCCCCCAAGTATCATTTTGATACTTTTGGGTGATGTTATGGGTGTGCCTGTTGGTCGCTTGTTTATGGGCGCGGTGATACCTGGCTTTATGCTGGTAAGCTTATTTATAATCTATATCCTCATATATTCTTGGTACAAACCTGCCGCTGCCCCTGCGCTTAGCACCACTGCAGATGATCTGAGTTATCTGAATATACTGACTACGTTATTCCCTCCTCTTATCCTTATTTTGGCCGTATTAGGATCAATCTTTTTTGGTATTGCCTCACCCACTGAATCGGCTGCCGTTGGTGCCATAGGTGCGCTGTTACTCGCGGCCATGCATAAAAGATTGACCCTGAAAAATCTGATCGATTCAATGCAACAAACCACAAAGCTAACCAGCATGGTCTTTATGATATTGATCGGCGCTACAGCTTTTGGACTGGTTTTCAGGGGGATGGGGGGAGATAGCCTGGTATTGGAGATTATGTCTAATTTGCCTGGGGGTATGTGGGGGTTCTTATTTATCAGTATGCTGTTAATTTTTGTGCTTGGATTTTTTCTCGATTTCCTACAGATTTGTTTTATTGTGATCCCCATCCTTGCTCCCATTGCAAATCAATTTGATATTGACCTACTCTGGTTTGCTGTATTAATTGCTATCAACTTACAGACTTCGTTTCTTACTCCGCCTTTTGGTTTTTCATTATTTTACTTAAAGGCCGTTGCACCTCCAGAGGTTCGCATACAAGATATTTACTCCGGCATAATTCCATTTGTACTGCTACAGGTCGTCACAATAATTATAATAATATTAGTGCCTGGCCTGGTAACCTGGTTGCCAGACCTAATGGATAACATACATGGCCTTTAGATATAAACCCCAAGATTAATTCTGAATAAATTTTATTTTCTAAGCGTATTGATCACTGAAAGAGTCTCAGGCTTGACACCATGCCAGATTAAGAACGATTCAGCGGCTTGCTCAACCAACATGCCCAGGCCATCCATGACCTTTGCCGCACCTAACTGAGTGGCCCAATGCATGAATACCGTGCCGATATCTGAATACATTAAATCATAACAACAGCTGCTGTTATTAATCACCGATTCCGGAATCGCCGGGAGTTCTCCTTTTAAACTTAGTGACGTCCCATTAATTATCAAATCAAATGAATGCTGTGGTAAACCGGAATATGAACAAGCGGTAATATTGCCTAACTCTGAAAACTTATCGGCTAATTCCTCGGCTCGAGAAACGGTACGATTCGCAATAAAAATTTGAGCAGCTTGTTGTTCGCACAGGGGCTCAAGAATTGATCTTACTGAGCCTCCCGCACCTAAAATTAGTACCGCTTTATCCTTGATATTAATCTGATGATTAATTCTCAAGTCATTAACAAAGCCGCTGCCATCGGTGGTATCACCATGACTATTTAACTGCCCATCAAAACCAATTGTATTGACCGAACCACATAGCTTGGCGCGTTGCGTTAATGATGTGCAAAAGGAACAAGCCTCTTCTTTAAAAGGCACGGTTATGTTTAAGCCAAGGCCACCTTGAGAGGCAAACAAGTTTACATACTCATCAAATTTATCTGTGGGGACTTCTATCGATTGATAATGAAGATCAATGCCCGTTTGTTTGGCAAAAAGAGAATGGATCTGGGGCGATTTACTGTGTTTTACCGGATGACCAAATACAGCGTAATTTGCTACAGAACCATCCAGCCTGAAATCATCTGTCACAATAATTATTAAACAATATCATTGATTCTATAAAAAAGTATTAGCCACTTGACCGTTCGACCAAGCCACCCTTAAGACAATGGACCGTTAACCCACGTTCACTTAGCAAATAAGCACAAGCTGAACTTTGGCGACCACTATTACAATAAAGAATATATTGTTTAGCTGGATCAAGTGTTTGTGCCTTTAATCGCAGCATAAATAGTGGGATGTTAAGACTTCCTTCAATATTCGCGTTCTTATACTCGCTCTCTAGCCTGACATCTACCCAAACTGCGCCTTTATCCTTAACCAGCGCGTCCGCTTCTTCATTGGTCACCCAACTTAACATGGGTTCTTTTAACAGCTCATTGAAGTCTTCTTTAGACAAACGCATTAACGAACCATCAGTTGTCATGATGATGTTAGCATTTCTTTTTGCTTCTGAGAGTAATGCTTCTTCACCAAATGCATCACCATCACCTAATGTAGCCAAGGTCAATTCTGAGCCCGTTTTCGAATTACGTGTAACCTTACATTTGCCGTGCTTAACGATGTAATAATAATCGCCTTCTTCACCCTGTTTAATAACAGCATCACCCGCTTTCATAGGTACTTCCTGAACGCGCATGAATAAGGCTTGTATATTCGCAGGTGGAATCTGAAGGAAGGCCTTAGACTGCAAAATGCGTGTCATCCAGTCACTATCTTCATCTTCCTCGGTATCGTCTTCATCAACCTGAATTTCATCGACTTCAATGCCAGATAATTGATCCCAAGTAAGCAAAATATCGAGTAAATCACTATCAATACGTATTATTTTTGAATCTACCTTGGCCGTCGCTGTATGTTTTCTGGGTTGTTGATTAACAAGTGGATGTTTAGCGATATCTGAACCGGCTAAAACAGTCTTGGTTTCGCCTGCTGTTGATGAAATGTCAGCCTGACCGTCAAGCAAATAAACAGACTTTCTGTCATTGTCGCCTTCTTTAAATATAGCTTTTCCTGCAGGGACATCTTCTACAAATGTCTTGCCTGCCAACTCTTGAAAATTTTCAGCGTTTAGTGCACTTGGTGGTACAAATGATTTTAATATACTTTTATCAACGAGATCAGGCATTTAGGTGTTTTCCTTACACAAATTCTTGTAATCAGCTAACTAGAATACCAATTGTAAGCGTTGAGTAGAAATAATTAAATACACAAATTCAACTTGTATAGTTTAGTGCTGAATTTATATAGAAAAGAAGACACACTTCAAACCAAATATCATGGTGAATTTAAAAGAAAAATGAAAGCTAAACTAAATTAATGACTATGCATTACAGGGTGCTTTTATAAAGTTATTACTACTGTTTGTTGAAAAGATATCAGCACACTACGTGTGATTGCCTCAAAACGAGACAATCACACGAGAAATATTGCCGACTAGATTAACTACATACTGTAACCGCGCTCATTATGTAGCACGAGATCAAGGCCTTCAGTTTCTTCATCTTCATCAACTCTCAAGCCAGTAATCATGTCTACCAATTTGAGCAAACCGAATGTAATAACACCGCACCAGACTATGGTTGCTACAACACCGATGGCTTGTACACCTAGTTGAGATATGATTGAGTATGCTTCATCAGTTGCTAGGCCACCAAAAGAGTTCGCATAAAATACAGCTGTTAATAGGGTTCCTAAAATACCACCGACACCATGGACAGGAAAAACATCAAGAGAATCATCAATCTTCAGAACGCGCTTCACATACTGAGTCGCAAAGAAACAGACAAAGCCTGAGATTAAACCAATAGCAAGACCTCCCATTGGTCCGACAAAACCCGATGCTGGCGTAATGGTGCCCAAACCAGCAACCATCCCGGTAACAATACCGAGCACACTCGGCTTATCATACTTAACCCATTCACACATCATCCAGGCTAACGATCCTGCTGCTGCTGATATGTGTGTCACAGCAATGGCCATACCTGCACTATTGTCCGAGGCTAAGGCACTACCGCCATTAAAACCAAACCAACCCACCCATAACATTGAAGCCCCAGCGACTGTTAATGTCATGTTATGTGGCGCCATCGGCGTATGAGGAAACCCTTTACGATTGCCGAGCATTATTGCAGCAATAATGGCGGCAACACCGGCATTGATATGTACTACGGCACCACCGGCAAAATCCATAAACCCCATATCACTCAACCAGCCGCCACCCCAAACCCAGTGACAAACAGGTGCATAGACTAAGACGAGCCATAGCGCGCTAAACAAAAGTACCGCAGAAAATTTCATTCTTTCAGCAAAACCACCCACTATCAAAGCAGGCGTAATGATGGCGAAAGTCATTTGAAACATAAAAAATACAATTTCAGGAATAGTGCCGCTCATACTGTCTAAACTAATGTCAGATAGCATGATATTGCCTAAACCGATTATTTGATTCAACGAACCACCATCACCAAAAGCTAAACCATAGACCCCAAGCATCCACAGAATAGACACGAGGCAGGCAATAGCGAAACACTGCATTAACACTGACAAAACATTTTTAGCACGAACCAGACCAGAGTAAAACAATGCCAAGCCGGGTAGCGTCATAAACAAGACCAGAGCCGTAGAAGTCAAAATCCAGGCTGTATCACCACTATTTATCTCATCGGCAAAGGCGATACCTGGAAATAGAGCAACTACTAATAATAAAACACGACTCATTAAAATTTCTCCGTTAACAATTCAAATAGAAACTATTTGTTTAAAGGGCTTCACTGCCAGTTTCACCGGTTCTAATCCGGACAACTTGCTCCAAGGAAGAAACAAATATTTTGCCATCACCAATCTTGCCTGTATTTGCAGATTTTGTGATTGCTTCAATAACGTCATTAACCTTGTCATCACTTACAGCAACTTCAATTTTAATCTTTGGTAAAAAATCGACGACATATTCTGCCCCTCGATATAATTCTGTATGACCTTTTTGCCGACCGAAACCTTTAGTTTCAGTCACCGTCATGCCTTGTACGCCTATTTCTGATAAAGCCTCGCGAACATCATCTAGTTTGAAAGGCTTAATAACCGCAGCAATCATCTTCATAACAAATCCTCTTTAGGTAGTAATACTGTTTATGCTCGTTTTTGGGTTCATAAGCCTAACAATATTTACAATTTGGTGCATTCTCAACAGCAGAAAATATGCCAAATAATTTTTTTGCATATGTGACAATGACTTAGGTTTTTTATGTTTATTTACGATCATAAAAATATGATTTTGTTGCACTTAATTGGTGCGTTATTTCAATTTTTGCACCAAATTCTCGCAAACATTCAAGACTAGCTACTGCTGCACAAACAGATGTTAGCTGAAGGGATGCGGGGCTTAGGATTCGTCTAAAGCGCCTACTGTGTATCTAGAACACGAATGACCAAAATGGAAGTTGGGAATGTCGAAAATGCATCGCGACATGAATGTAGTTTCTTAGAATAATGCAGGAGCAATTGTCGGGGGGATGTGTTTTTACGACCATGATTGTCCATTCCTCGGAACGCTGCTCCTCCGCATCCATGCGCCCGCAGCATACAGTGCATCCTGTACATAAAACGGGCGCATTAAGCGCCCGTTGTTAATTTTAAAAAAGTATCTGACGATTAGTTTGTAGACATACCTGATGAAGCAGTAAATTCAGGATAGGCTTCCTGCCCACATTCACTAATATCAACACCTTCCATTTCTTCATCTTCACTAACCCTGACACCCATGATAGCTTT
Organism: Thiotrichaceae bacterium UBA973; assembly: GCA_002292815.1. Classification (GTDB taxonomy): domain Bacteria; phylum Pseudomonadota; class Gammaproteobacteria; order Eutrophobiales; family Eutrophobiaceae; genus UBA7359. The sequence goes on from DBBX01000028.1 coordinate 327,898, forward strand.
AATAACTATCCAGGTAATAAGACTTGCAGTGAAGACCCAGAAAAAGATGGTTAACATACCAATAAGCTGTCCGCTAAATGTTGCATCAGCATCGGTAATGAGTACTGCAAAGATACCCCAAATACCAACAACACCATGCACTGATATAGCACCAACAGGATCATCAATCTTAAGTTTGTCCATCGTGATAATACTGAAGACTACTAACGCACCACCGGCCGCACCAATCAATGTCGCTTGTAATGCGGTAGGATCAGCAGGTTCAGCAGTAATTGCTACAAGCCCGGCTAATGCGCCATTAAGCGCCATCGTTAAATCAGCTTTACCGAACATTAATCTGGCAACGATTAAAGCAGCGATTAAACCACCTGCGGCGGCGGCATTAGTATTAAGAAAGACATAAGCCACTTCGTTAGCAACTGCGATTCCACCCAACTTCAAGGTTGAACCACCATTAAAACCGAACCAACCCATCCAAAGGATGAAGGTGCCCAAGGTAGCTAATGGAAGGTTTGCGCCCGGTATTGCACGGACTTTACCATCCTTCGTATATTTACCTTTGCGAGGACCGAGTATTATTACACCAGCTAATGCAGCAGCTGCACCAGCTAAATGCACGATACCTGAACCTGCATAATCACTGTAATTTAACTCGTATAAACCAAATACAGCGTTACCACCCCAGGTCCAGCCACCTTCTAAAGGATAGATAAGACCAGTCATCACGACTGCGAAGGCCAGGAATGCCCAAAGTTTCATACGTTCAGCAACTGCACCTGACACAATCGACATTGCGGTAGCCACAAAAACAACCTGAAAGAAAAAGTCTGATGCACCGGAATAAACCGAATCACCATCAAAACCATTTTCAGCAGATGCGGCTAATGCTGCAGCAACATCAAGATTGCCCACTGTTTCTACACCTGATAGGAACATGCCGCCGCCATACATGAAGTCATAACCGCAAACCATGTACATCGTTGAAGCAATAGCAAACAACGCGACGTTCTTCGTCAAAATTTCAGTTGTATTCTTTGAACGAACCAAACCAGCTTCTAACATTGCGAAACCGGCGGCCATCCACATAACCAGTGCACCACAGACCAGGAAGTAAAATGTATCCATGGCGTACTGTAATTCGAAAATATTATTTTCCATCTCTAATCTCCAGGAATATTATTTACTAAAGGGCTTCATCACCGGATTCACCGGTACGAATACGAACTACTTGTTCTAGTATTGAAACAAAGATTTTGCCATCACCAATTTTTCCCGTGCCTGCTGCCTTAGTTATCGATGAGACAACTTCTTCGACCTTGTCATCTGACACGGCAACTTCCAATTTTATTTTTGGCAAGAAGTCGACGACATATTCTGCACCTCGATATAATTCCGTATGCCCTTTTTGACGCCCAAAACCTTTTGTTTCAGTTACCGTCATTCCTTGCACACCAATCTCTGATAGCGCTTCTCTTGCATCATCCAATTTAAATGGCTTGATGATTGCTGTTACCAATTTCATTTTTAATCTCCCAAATGGTTGATCACGTTGCTGCTATTTTCATCAATAGCGCCAACATTGTTTTACATGTCATAGATAAATACTGTTAACCCATGAAATATGTTTACAACTGTCCTTAGGTGTTAATACACTTAACGAAACCACGCATGGAACTGTGTAATACAGGTGCAATTGCAGCATCCATGCCAATGCATTTATTCTCTTTTAATACAACAAGTTAACTTGTTTTTAGACTTGTATCTAAGTAATTAACTTTATAAATATGCACAACTATGGTGCTGATAAAAATGGATTGCATGATTTATGTGCGTCTCTTTCATGAGTAAAAATTTACTCCAGCAAGTTAATCGTTTGCTAACAAAATATTCGTATTGAAAACATGAACAGAACTATCCATTTACTTCTTAGACATGTTCTAGAATAAATAGAAAAATATTTTCAGAGAGAGAGAGGAAAAGATATTGCTAAACATAGAAATAAAAAAAGCGGCCCGAAGGCCGCTTTATATTTATGCAAAACTTAATTCTGCAATAAAAGTATTAGAATGATTTAGACATGCCAAATATGAAACCACCACACTGTGAACCACCAATATTACCAGTCTGGACAAGAGCACAGTCATCATCTCTAGATATCGCAGTGTAAGAAGCATCGAAATCAATGCCTAACGCAGTGTAACTAATACCACCACCAAAGTACTGATACTCATCAGCAGTTCCGCTGGCGCCGGTGGTTTGGGCCGCTAAGTTAGCTGCGCTGAAATCCACATACAGGTTGCCGAAGAACACGTTTAAACCAATTCCGTAAGGCAACGAAAAGTCTACACTTACTGGAATGTGATGACTTTTATCGTCAAATCCAAACCATTCTGGTGAATAGTAATAACCAACACTTACTGTAGGTTCAAACATCACATCTGCAAAGCTATAACCGAACACACCGTATACTTCCCAGTAGTCAAAATCATCTGAAAAACCAGCATCTGCATCCTGGTCAGGATAGGTATAATTTATACCACCAATATCCCAGGAAATACCAGAGTCTCCAAATTCACCGGCTATACCATGATAGTGAGTAAACTCGATACCAGCTGGATCATTGGTGCCACGACCCCACTCGACGTTAGCAGCAAACAAACCAGAGTAAAGATCAGCGCCTATGAAATCTAGTGTTGCCCAAGTGATATCGAAACCACCCTGAATTGACGCACCAGGGTCGTTACCATCTGCGCCACTTGTTTGTGATGCACCATAAAACTGATAGTCACTAGCAAGTCTAACGTTGGCTGCTATTTCAGTTTCTGCGAACCAAGTAGCGATGTCTGCATTAGCTACAGATGATCCAAAGAAAAGTGCGCTTGCGACAAGCGCGGTTGTAAATTTTTTCATATTACTAATTCCCTCAATTAAAAATAAAAATGCTTCAAAAGCAGTAAGCCAAAATAACTATTTCTAGTGATTGCAGCTTCTATGCCACAACATTTAAAAACCACTAGACCAAATTATTTTCTATATATTTCAATTGGTTAAATATTAAAAATTATTTTTTATTGTTAAAAACAATCGATGTTGTTTTATATTTTTGCACTATAAAAAAGCATAAAATATCTATTCGCACTTTAATCGAGCATGATTTATTCGTTGTCAGGTATGTTAAAATAATCGTTGTTAAGCAAACATATTTCCTGCAACGAAACTTAAGAGTCCGACAATAGAAATGATAAATAAAGAACACATAGAAGAGTTTATTCAACAGACCAGTAAACTAATTCCTGACGATTTATCTCGTTTAAAGAAAGAGATTGAAAACAATTTGCGCACAACATTAAGTGCCAGCTTATCCAAAATGGATTTGGTTACCCGAGAAGAATACGATATTCAAACTGCCTTATTACAGCGAACACGAGCTAAGCTAGATACACTGCAGAAAAAACTTATTGATATTGAAAATCAACTTAGTGGAAAAGAATCAGAGTAAATAGAATCACAATATTTTCTCAATACTCTATTGCTGAAACACACTAACACTGCCTAATATAATTACGCCAACCACCAAACTCAGTGATATCTTCAGCATCTTCGATTGCGTAAGATTCGCAAATAAAACTATTTACTTCAACGCCATCTTCAAGAATGGCTTTACCAATCCCTAATGGCGATGGAATATTAATCATGAATTTTCCTAAGTCCGTTAATAGCATACGCCAAACTTCTACCTCTATAGATTTTCCATTATCACTATCTTTTACTAAACCGGGACGCAATGGTAGTTCTCCTGCAAGCGCGTATAGTTTATAAGCAGCTTCCGTTTTTGTTGCTTTGATTAATACTGCATTATTGTCGGTTAATTGATGATTCAATGGCATGCCGGATAGATGCGCTCCGCAAACTGCTAAATCAATAGTCGCTTCATCCTGATTACCTGTATTAGAAACTTCTTTCGGGACCCATTCAAAATCATTTGCTCCCATCTTCATAAATTTCTCATCAAGAAAATTCTTTGCCTGTTCTAACAATTCGAAATCTGTGAATGCTTCGCTAAACAGTGTTACACCAAATGGAAAATCATCTTTATCAAACCCGGCAGGGATAGCTATAGCAGCGTAATCTAACAAGTTCATAAAATTAGTGTAGTAACCCAGATTAGAATTGAGTTTAATGGGTTCATTATTAACCTCTTCAATTTTATATTTTGTCCCAACTGTTGGTGTTACGACAAAATCAACTTGTTCTAATATTTTATCCGTCTCTTTCTTCAACGCTTGAAGTTCATAAAGCTTCTTAAAGGTTTCTACAGCACCAATATTCTTTGCAGGTAAAACAATATCTTTTGTAACTGGAAATAATGCATTAGGGTTGTTTTCAATAAGATCCTCAATTGCTGCATAACGTTCAGCCAACCAAGGACCTTGATAAAGTAAGTTGGCGGTCTTAATGAATGGTGTAAAATCAATTTTAACAATTTCGTATTTTTCTTTGCTATCTGTTCCACTAGAAATTTGATTAACAAAATCATTAAACAATTTTTCATAATCTTTGTTTCCAAAGAACTTTAGCGAAGAGCTATCAGGCACGCCCACCTTATCTAGTTTATCAACAGTATGATCAATCCTGTCACGTGAATAGATGTCAGTTGGGTCATAACAATCGACTATACTAAATACTGTAGAAGCATCATCCGGATTAAGCGCAAGAATAGTTATACAGTCCAGACTGCGGCATGCAGGAACAAGCCCTGATGTACTGATTCTTCCTTTTGTCGGTTTTAGTCCAACGAGATTATTGAAAGCAGCAGGCACTCGACCTGATCCAGCAGTATCTGTACCTAAAGAAAAACTGACGAGTCCCAATGCGACAGCAACAGCAGAGCCAGAACTTGAACCACCGGAAACATAGTCAGGGTTAAATCCATTTTTTACTGCACCATAAGGCGAACGTGTACCAACTAAACCAGCTGCAAACTGATCCAGGTTTGTTTTACCAATAGGGATTGCCCCTGCATCTATTAACAGTTGCACAGCAAAAGCATTCTCTTCAGGAAGATAACTAAACTCAGGACAAGCTGCCGTTGTCCGTACGTCAAGCAGATCAATATTATCTTTTATCGCAAAGGGTATTCCGTATAACGGCAGATCGTCCGGCCCCTTCCCTTGTAACTTAGAAAGGTAAACTTCTAGTTCATCTTCATTAAGCAGATGAATCCAGATATTGTGCTCTTCAAAAGATTTAATCTTTGCTGTTATACCTGCAATTAATGTCTCTGGACTTAATAAACCATTTCTATATCGTTCATGAAGAGCAGTTATGTTTAATGAATAGTCTTGTTGTGTCATTTTATGAGGTCACTTCCTAATTAATTATTTAATTCGCCGGTTTCGACCCAGTGTTGGCGCTCTGCCTCGAATGCGTGTTGTTGTTTTAACTTAAATCGTTCTATGTCCGTTTTATTTTTCTGTAGAAACTTTTTGTATTCGCCATAATTCAAAACATTTTCTTCAATTTTTAAGTTGTAGTCACCGTTTGGAAAATCATGTCGTATCTGTATTAATTCATCTTCAGTTACAGGAAAGAAACGTATTTGGTCAAAGAAGCGTAAAAGCCACGGTTTATCACCGTGGAAATCAATATTATTCTCACCCTTATTCCACATCTGTAAGGTACGTCCAACAAATTGATAACCGCCAGGACCTTCCATGCCATAAACACACATATAGGCACCACCAATACCGACTGCATTTTCAGGCGTCCATGTTCGAGCAGGATTATATTTTGTTGTGACCAGCCGGTGTCTAGGATCAAGCGGTGTCGCAACAGGTGCACCAAGATAAACATCACCCAAACCCATGACTAAATAACTGGCATCAAAGACGACCTTTTTTACCTCAGCAACGCTCTCCAATCCATTTATTCTTCGAATGAACTCAAGATTACTCGGACACCACGGCGCATCATCTCGTACCGACTGCATATAGATATCAATCGCTTTTTGAGTTGACGGATCATTCCAACTTAAAGGTAAATACACTATCCGCGAGGGGATACTTACTTTATCAACATCTTCTAATTCTTTTTCAGCCGACACCAAGACATCGATGAGTTTATTAGTATTGATAACTTTATTGTCAAAATGTATTTGTAATGAACGAATCCCGGGCGTTAGATCGATGATACCCCCATTAATATTCGCTTTAACCCATTCCATTAAAAGATGGGCTCTTAACCTAAGCGCTAAATCAAGCGTCATCTCACCGTATTCAACCAAGATATTATCTTCACCTGATAAACGATAAACCACACCAGGTCTTTCATTGATGTTTTTAATATGACGAAAAACTGCACTTTCAGGTTTTATCGGTACAGTTTCTGGGAGAGCAATATATTTTAAGGTTTCAATTTCTTGTAGTTGTATTTTTTCTAATGCATTCGCTTGTTCAATACTAATCGGAATAAAACGTATTTTATCGCCCGGTTTTAATTGCCCCATCTTCCATAAATCAGCATTTATAATTGTCGCAGGACAAACAAAACCGCCTAAACTGGGTCCATCTGGACCTAATATAACAGGCATGTCTCCAGTGAAATCGATAGTGCCTACAGCATAAGGGTTATCATGCAGGTTAGATGGATGTAAGCCTGCCTCCCCCCCATCTTTTCTTGCCCAATTAGGTTTGGGGCCAATTAGACGTACACCGGTCCGGCTAGAATTGTAGTGAACTTCCCAATCTGTTTTGAAAAAAGACACTATATCCTCTTCAGTAAAAAAATCGGGTGCGCCTTGCGGGCCATAAACCACATGGACAGTCCATTTGTTTTTGTATTCAGGGACTAATTGATGATCAATGATGTTGCAAGGTCTAAATTTTTCTTCTTCATTAAGAAATAAAACATCTTCTTTTTCAAGCGACCTGCCCTGATGCCCTCCAAATTTTCCTAAGGTAAACGTCGCTTTGCTCTTTAAATAAGGTTCAATTTTTAATCCATTTTTAAAACATAGATAGGCACGCATGCCAACGATGACCGATTCTATTTTTAAGATACTGCCAGCCTTAACACGTATAGCATTCCACTGTGACATCAAAGCACCATTTAACATCATCCTTACAGGTGCACCGGTAAGACAGATGATAGTCTCAACATGAAACTTCAACTCTGGACCAACCAATGTAATCTCTAATCCTGCCGTAGCTTTCTCATTACCTAAAATTTGATTGCCTAATTGGAAAGCCCGGTTATCCATTGGGCCTGATGGCGGCACACCAACATTCCAAAACCCTATTCTGCCAGGATAATCCTGAACTGTAGTTTGTATACCCGGTTTTAAAACTTCTATTGATTGCATGGACTTATTTTTTATTGATCCCAGATCAATACCTCAATAGGTGTTGGGTTGTAGGCATTACATGGGTTATTAAGTTGCGGGCAATTTGATACCAAGGCGATAACATCCATCTTTGCTGTTAATTCAACATACTTGCCCGCATCCGAAATGCCATCTTCAAAGGTCAAGCCACCTTCTTCTGTGACAGGCACATTCATAAAGAAATTTATATTGTGCGTAATATCCCGTTTATTCATATCAAACTCTGGATATTCTGCGACAGCTAGTAGCCAGCTATCACGACAGGCATGCATACATTTCTTTTCTAGCGCATAACGCACCGTATTCGATTCGGTGGCACAGGCACCGCCAAGCGTATCGTGTCGTCCACAGGTATCGGCAATGATCTCCAGCAAGACATTGCCATGATTAGATATCAAATCTGAACCTGCCGTTAGATAGACGTTTCTTTGTTCACGAATTGTATCGATAGCGGAATAACGTTCAACCACATCATGTGCGTTATAAAATAATGTATCCGCCGCTTGATTACCTTCCAGATCAAGAATGCGTAAGGTTTGACCTTGTTCAACAACATGCATCCAGTAATCACCGGCATCAATTGTCTTTGCATAAATTGTATTATCTGCATGACGAGGACTTACTTTAATCATTGTTATTGTCCTCCTTGTAGATGATAGATAGCGTTGTTTTGAAATCCGCGTTGATTTTCAGGTCTGGAGTTCATACAAAAGTCATCATCGGCAACAGGAGCTGCTTTACGAACTTGATAGATTAAAGTCTTTTTTGGATAGTCTGTTGCACTATTCAAGGGGTGTGGACAAGTATGAAATAAAACTAGAGTGTCCATTTCAAAACGTAGATCTACATAATCGCCGGCTTTACTATTTGCTGAATCGAAATTTAAATTACCTTCGTCATCGGCAAACATTCGACTAAACCAATTAAGATTTGCTGACATATCACGTTGGTTTAATCCGTGCTTTGCTAACTCAACCAAAAAGCCATGTTCACCACTGATCGTCCAATCATTTCTCTGTTCTTGATAAGTCTTAACAGCCCATTTTTTTTTCATATTAGCGTCAGTCAAATTCCCACCGACCGTATCATGCCAGCCAACACTATCGTCAATAATGGAGCAAAATATCCTGCCCATATCTGAATACAAACAATGGCCTTTTGTAAGCTTAAAAGTATGCTGGCATTTTAGAGTGTCGGGGGCGTTATAACGTTCAAGCTTATCGGTTGGGTTATAAAACAACATACCCACATTCACACCACCAACTTTATCGATCAGATGCAGTGTTGTGCCTTTACGCATTAACATTGACCAATGAGCCCCACCGGGGATCTCATCCTCATACATTATTGCTTTATCAGGAAATATTTCAGCCATTTCATAATCTCCCATTTATATTTTCAGGAATAGAAATCAGAAGTTTTTCATTGATGTGCTTGAGACTAGAGCAATAAACTCTTTTAATTTTACTTGTCATACGCTTCTCTCCAGTATCACTTCACGTTGAAATGTATTGCCAATTGCTGGCGTATCGCATCTCCCGGGCTTTTATCCCGCCGTGTAACCTTTGAGAAGGTCGATAACTCTCGGACCAGACACTCGTTAAAGCCGGAACCCTAGTTATCCATTTATGATCTAAAATATATCAGTAATTAAAACATGTGGCTATATCGTTCAAGCTCCCAAGCACTCACACTCTGATGATAATCTTCCCATTCCTGAGTTTTATAACGAATGAATTCCTGTTTTAATTCTTTACCTAATACAGTTTCAACCAACTCATCTTCAGCAAAGGCAGTCACTGCTTCAGCCAGTGTTTGTGGCAAGAAATCAATACCTCGTTCCAAACGCTCTGCATCAGTTAACTCATATAAGTTGTCTTCTTGAGGGTTACCCGGATCAATCTTTTCACGAACACCTTCCAATCCAGCAGCTAATGCCAAAGTCGCCGCTAAATAGGGATTTACTGCACCATCTGCGTTGCGTGATTCACATCGTCCACCACCCATTGGCACACGAACAGAATTAGTTCGATTATTAGATCCGTAAGAATTAAATACTGGCGCCCAGGTAAAATAACTCATTGCCCCTTGACGGACTAAACGCTTGTAACTGTTGACGGTTGGCGCAAACGTCGCACATAAAGCACGCCCGTGTTTCAATATGCCACCGATAAAATAATAGCCTGTCTGGGTCAGCCCCAAACCACGTGGGTCATCTTTTGGATCACACTCAAAAACATTGTCACCTGATGCGAGGTCAAACAGAGACATATTAAAATGTGCGCCGTTACCTGTTTTATCCTTGAATGGTTTTGGCATCATAGTCGCAAGCAGGCCTTCGTCAGCAGCATAACGTTTTGCTAGCTCACGGAAGAATATAAGACGATCACACATCGTCAAGGCATCAGCATAATTAAAATCAAATTCAAATTGACCATTGGCATCTTCATGATCAAAAGAATAGATGTCCCAACCTAAGCTATTGATCGTTTCTGCCATGCGATCTAACCAGGTAAAATTATCCATGAAACCGCGCAAGTCATAACAAGGCTTGGTTAATTTATCATCGGCATGCGGAACAGATAGACTGCCGTCGTCGTTTTTCTTTAATAAAAATACTTCGCATTCAATACCCAGATTAAAACCAAACCCAAGCTCCGCTGCTACTTCTAATTGTTGTTTCAAGGCAACTCGCGTATTTAACTTATATGGTTCACCTTTAAACGTATTATCGGCTGGCATCCAGGCGATCTTGGGCTCCCATGGTAATTGAATAATATGATCCAGATCGGGTACTGAAGCGATCTCATCATCATTCGGTTCCTGCCCAAGACCATCCAGAGCATACCCGGTATATAGCTCTGATCCATGTGCCATATGCAATAAATGATCGATAGGCACAACCTTACCTTTCGGTATGCCATGGATATCAACATAGGCACCCATGCAATAACGCACACCTTTTTCTTTTAAATCTTTTTGAATCGCTAATATTTCATCATCGGATTTATCTTTGGGTAATAAATGCTGTTTCGTTTTTGTGTCCATTTGACAGTGATCTCTTTAATTAAAATAAGAACTTGATAGCGGTGCTTGCTCAGTTAAACCGCGTTGTATTAATTCAGAAAGGTCTTCGACCATCCAAGAAAAAAACTCATCGCCTTTTTCTTTTGTTGCCGCTGATGGCTTTCCTGTGACACCATTTTTACTAGTACGATTCACTGGATGTGAAAATACTAATCCATCAGTACGGTCAGGGTCGTCGGCAATATCAAAGGCATACGTATTAACCATTTCCGGTGCTATGGATAACATTAATGATGTTTCAGCATCATTTGCATGCCAATCATCGCCATCTGCAAAATGAAATTGTCGTACCCGTTCGCTAAGCTTTGATGAATTTAAAACAGCCACCATTAAATCATCATGTTCAGCACGCAACATTTCTAATGCGCATCGTAGTGGCGCGGCATTCGTCACATGTGTGTTCACAATAAATAATTTTCTTACACCACTGTGATATGCCCAGTCACCCATTTCTTTGATTAAATCGATGAGTGTTTTCGGTTGAATTGCAATGGTGCCGGGCCAATGTTGACTATGACCGATAGAACAACCATAAGGCATTGTCGGTAACATCATCACATTGGTTTTTTCTGAAACGGCCTTACATAATTTATCTACAAGCACAGCATCCATGCCACAGCCCATATGGGGGCCATGTTGTTCGGTTGCACCAATGGGTAATATGGCTGCAGGAACGACTTTCATCTTTGCAGCAACATCTAGCCAAGGCATTTGTTCTAGCAAGTTCATGGTTCAACCTCATCGCCAACGCGCGTTAAACGAATCATATTTAATTTATCTTCACCATCTTCAGTAATAGGTGGATGGATCAACTGATCAATACGTTTCCGGGTGGCTAAAAATTCCGGTGATATAAATTGTTCAGGATCACGTGGTCTAGGTACCGGCACTTCAATAATTTCTTCTACTTCACCGGGATGTGATTTTAATACCAGGATTCGATCAGCAAGATATATCGCCTCGTCCAAATCATGAGTAATAAATAACACCGTAATATCGATGTTATGCCAAATCTCTAATAGGTAAGATTGCATCTTGCTGCGAGTCTGTACATCAAGCGCTCCGTACGGTTCATCCATCAATAATATACGTGGCTTATTTGCAAGCGCACGTGCAATTGCCACCCGCTGTTTCATACCACCAGAGAGTTGATCGGGATAAGAATCAGAAAACTTTTCCAGACCAACCAGATCTATCCACTGCAAGGCCTCACTTTCAGCAGTTGCATAGCCCAGACCCTGACTGCGAAGTCCGAACATGACATTCTTTTTAACCGTCAACCAGGGGAACAATGTATAGCCTTGGAACACCATGCCTCTATCCGGACCCGGCCCCGAAACAGGTTTTCCATCCAGCAACACTTCACCTGCGCTAGCAGATTCCAAACCAGCCAGGATGCGAATCAAGGTTGACTTACCACAACCCGATGCGCCAATCACACAAACAAATTCACGACGATGTGCTTTAAAATTTATATTTTTTAAGGCAGTAACATCACCCTTTGCTGTTGAAAATACTTTTTCCAGGTCTTTAAGTTCAAGGATGACCTCACGTTGTTTGATATCATCAAACCGTGCTTTCACCTCACCGGACTGTTCAAGATAGCTAGGAAGTTCTATTTGCGTCATAGTAATTCTCTCGTTAGGCCTTGTTAGCCGAGCGTTCCCAAGGGAATATGTACTTGCCCAGTTTGGCTAAGATGATATCGGACAGTAAACCAATAATGCCGATCATCATGATGGCTGCAAAAACATTATCGAAGTTTTTGTATCGCGCCTGTTGCGTTATAAACCAGGTAATACCAGAGCTGGTACCAATTAATTCAGCAACAATTAAATATGTCCACGCCCAACCAAGCAGTATCCTTAGATCACGAAAAAGGTCCGGTAAAATTCCGGGGATCACTACTTTGAATAATAACTGCATCCGTTTAGCACCCAAGGTAAGTGCCGCTTCTAATAATGAAATATCCAATTTCCGTGTCGTGTTACTTACAATAAGAACTTGTTGGAAAAATGTTCCTATAAAAATAATAGCGATTTTCGGCCCATCGTAAATACCTAAGACGGCAACAGCGAGTGCACCGAATGCCGGTGCAGGAAGATAACGAAAAAACTCAATAAAGGGTTCATTTATACGAGACACAGCAGCATAAGTTCCGCATAACACACCGATAGGCACACCAACTAATGACGATAATATAAACCCAAAAAATATTATGGTGATACTGTGCCACAAACTTTCATGCAACCACTGTTCACTACGCCGTTGTGGTTCTGTTGTAAATGAAGTAACAAATGCCTTGGCAACTTCATGAGGTGCAGGTAAATAAATAGGGTTTGCACGTGTGCCTATCGGTAAAACCTTGCCTACTTCTTTTACCTTTAAAGTTTCTTTATCGAAAACTTCACGATCCACCAACATGTTGATTTTGAAGTAAGAAACATCACCGGGCTCGACTATCTTTATTTTCGGATGCCAAAGAAATGGCAGATAACTTATCGCACTCCATATTAAAAGTGGCAATAAGAATGAAACAATCGTCAGCACCCTGGTGCGTTTTGTAGATAAAGCAATACGCGGCGCAAACCAGGGTGATGAACTCATATGACCAATACCTAGCTTTTATTTAGCCATTGTTAATGAAGGATCGGTATATGCGTCGATATCTTGTGCTTCCTTATAGACCTCATACTTAAGATTGAAATCATCCGCTATCTTTGAAGAACCATAGATCGATTTAAACCCTTCACCTTTAGCATAAAAACCCTTAGCTTCTTCTAGCGTTAAGATCTTAGTACCCAAAAGCAAAGGTTTATATACCTCCGGAGTAACTCCGACTCTTGCTGCCATGATTGAAACCGCATCATCCTGAGTAGCAGGATCCAAAATATAATCGACGGCCTTGTACCAAACCTCAACTACTTTTGACCAGGCAACTTTGTTAGCAGAAAGACTACTAGGCGAGACGGCCAATACATCGTAAACCAGGCCAGGTTCATCAGCTGATGAATAGATCTTCTTTGAACCTGGCGTTGAGGTTAATGCTTGCCCGGAATTAGGCTGCCAGGCAACAATGGCACTGACATCGCCTGATGCTAATACCTGTGGCGTTTCATTTGTAGGGACATTGACTAGCTCAACATCAGCTTCGGTCATGCCATTTTTTTCTAAAGCGTTGAGTAAAAGTAAATGTCCAACAAAACCAATCTCAACGCCGACCTTTTTACCTTTTAAATCTTTAATGCTTTCGATACCAGGAGCACCAACGATCATGTCATTACCATTACTATAATCATTAATGATAATCGCAACGTTACTAGCCCCAGTAGCGCCTGTTACTAAGGCATCACCATTTGTCATGGTTACAGCATCTAATTTGCCTGCAGCAAAGGCATCCATCGAAGCAACATAGTCAAACCATTCAAACTCAACTTCTACACCAGCTTCTTTAAACATCCCTTTTTCAATTGCGACTTCCCAGGCAACCCAGCCCGGCCAGTCACTGTAACCAACCTTGAGTGGCTCAGCATGAACAGATAATGAAACCGAACTAAAAATCAATGACGCGACTAATAAAAATTTATTACGGATAGTGTTATGAAACTTCATAAAACCTTCCCCTTATATGTAGTTGAAAAAATATTTGAAAGAGAGGTACCAATGATCTAAATCATGGTGACTACCTCCCGGGCTTTTATCCCGCCGTGTAACCTTCGAATGAAGGTCGATTGCTCTCGGACCAGTCACGTTGTCTATAACGCCGGAACCCTAGCGATCTATTTGAAAAGCTAATTCACTACCGAATCATGAACATCAATAGCTCTCATTCTTAATATGTTGCAGTGCAGTTACTATGCCAAGCCGGAAACCCCCTAAATATAAGGGTTTTAGATTGCACATCAAAAAACCATGCAACTTACTGGTGCATTTTTTTTATTTAATGTTCTAAGTCTGTGCAACAAAAAACAAAAATTGTGATAAATTAGTTTGAAGATTATTAATCAGTTTTTTTGTAATTAATTTCAAGGATGAAATATTAATGAGTGTTGCTATCATTTATTCGCGTGCACAGGACGGCATCAACGCACCACTAGTCACGGTTGAAGTACATCTATCGCGTGGTCTACCGGGTTTTACTATTGTCGGGCTACCAGAAACAACGGTTAAAGAAAGCAAAGAACGCGTTCGTAGTGCTATTCTCAATAATCAATTTGATTTTCCACTCAGCAGAATTACAGTCAATCTAGCGCCTGCTGATTTACCAAAGGAAGGTGGACGTTTTGATCTACCTATCGCGCTTGGTATTTTGATCGCCTCGGGACAAATACCCGCAAAAGGAATGGAACAGCATGAGGCTATAGGTGAATTATCATTAACTGGCGAATTAAGATCGATAAAAGGCGCATTACCTGTTTCATTGGCAGTAAGAAAATCTCAACGAAGCTTGATCCTGCCAATCGACAATGCAGATGAAGCAGCACTAGTTAATGGGACATCATGTAAACCAGCCGCACACCTATTAGATGTATGCGCGCATATATCTAGAATGAAAATTCTAGAAGAACATAAATCGAAAAAATTAGAATATGTAACTAGATATGACAAAGACCTGAATGAAGTTTATGGGCATGAACATGCAAAACGTGCATTAGAGATCGCGGCTGCAGGTGGTCACAATTTACTAATGGTAGGCCCGCCCGGTTCAGGTAAAACTATGTTGGCAGAACGATTGCCCAGTATCATGCCCGAGATGACAGATAAGCAAGCGCTTGAAAGTGCAGCAATCGCATCAATTAGTAATACCGGTTTCAACCCAGCAATATGGCGTCAACGTATTTTTCGATCACCTCATCACTCGGCATCATCCGTGGCCTTGGTCGGGGGCGGTAGTCATCCAAAACCGGGAGAGATATCACTAGCACATAACGGCGTGTTGTTTCTCGACGAACTGCCTGAGTTTAACCGACATGTATTAGAAGTATTACGAGAACCACTGGAATCAGGTCGTATCGTAATCTCTCGCGCCGCCAATCAAGTTGAATATCCGGCTAACTTTCAACTGGTTGCTGCTATGAACCCTTGCCCCTGTGGTTATCTCGGTGATGCGAGAAGTCGCTGTCGCTGTACTGAAGAACAAATTAATCGCTATCAAAATAAAATATCCGGACCACTGATGGACAGACTCGATATGGTCATCGAAGTCCACAGTATTACTGATGTAATCATTAACCAGACAAGAGAGGCCGGCTCTGAAACCAGCGCAAACATTAGAGAACGCGTATGCAATACATTTAAACAACAATTGAAACGAAATGGTTGTGCAAACTCAGCACTAAAGACGAATGACATTGAACAGTATTGTGAATTAACTGAAAGTGATAAGTCACTGCTACAAACGGCGACAAGAAAACTGGCTCTTTCGGGTCGCGCGATACATCGAATTATAAAAGTCGCCAGGACAATCGCCGACCTATCAAGCAGTGAACATATAAAAACCCAACACCTAACTGAAGCGATGAGTTATAGAAAAAAGATAAATCAGTCTAATTCATTGATATAAATAGATTTTTAGGCCGACTTGAACCAATCTCTTGAATAAGGTGAAATACGTCTATGGATGAAAAACAGTATGACATCAGTATTAGCGCTGAAACCGAATATGTTAACGACCAATCTTTCCCTGAACAGGAACGTTATGTGTTTGCTTACACCATTACCATTACCAATAACGGAAGTATGTCAGCGAGACTGCTACGTCGACATTGGTTAATAACCGACGCCAATTGCAAGGTACAGGAAGTCCAGGGTGACGGTGTAATCGGCGAACAGCCTCATATACAACCAGGTGAATCATTTCAATACACCAGTGCCGCAGTATTAGAAACCCCGGTAGGTTGCATGCAAGGCAAATATGAAATGGTCGCTGATGATGGCAAGGATTTCGATGCCCAAATACCGATTTTTAACCTCGCTACACCCAACACTTTACATTAAGTGTGAGCACCTTCGCGATAGGTGACCTGCAAGGTTGTTACGCAGAGCTGCAAGATTTACTTGATAAGATAAATTTCGATAAAACGATCGACCAACTCTGGTTCGTTGGTGACCTCATCAACCGCGGCCCGAAATCACTAGAATGTCTTCGTTTTGTTAAATCATTAGGTGACTCAGCAAGAACTGTTCTGGGGAATCATGACTTACACTTGCTCGCTATCGCCAATAAGGTTCGCAAACCTCATAGAAAAGATACGCTCGATAAAATCTTGAACGCTGATGATGCTGATGAGCTATTGCGCTGGGTAAGAGAATTGCCGCTACTTGTAAATGACACAGATTTAAAATTCACCATGATACACGCCGGACTACCACCACAATGGTCACTGGAACAGGCACAAGAACTCGCGCAAGAAACAGAATCCTTATTGCGTAGCGAACACTTCAATGACTTCATAGATCACATGTATGGCGACCAGCCCGATAGCTGGTCTGAACAATTAGAAGGCCATGATCGTCACCGCTTCATCATTAACTGTTTAACACGCATGCGATATTGCTACAAAGGTGGACAACTAGATCTCGAAGCAAAGAATGCGCCGGGCAAAGAAGTTAAAAAATTAAAACCATGGTATGCGCTAAAGGACAGACAAACAAAGAAACATAGAATCGTATTTGGACATTGGTCTACCGTTCACTTAGGTAATGAAAAAAACTTTAATCAATATAACGTCTATCCTCTAGACACCGGATGCTTATGGGGTGGCGAAATGACAGCGATGCGATTGGAAGATGAGAAAATATACAGTGTGGCTTCACGGCAACCGAAGTTAAAAAAATAATATCTGCCACCGACAAATATGAATGATGATAAATTCGATCCAAAGTGCCCCTCGATATTTATGAACGTAATAGTTTTAAAAAGTAAAAAATGACTACGCTCCCCAATCCATCCATCCGTGTCGACATTGTATCTGATGTTGTTTGTCCATGGTGCATTATCGGATTTAAACAACTAGAGAAGGCTCTTATTGCGACTGAATTGACGGCTGATATTACTTGGTGTCCGTTCGAGCTCAACCCGCAGATGGCTTCTCAAGGTGAAAATCTACGTGAACATACAGCAGCAAAATATGGAACAACTATTGAAGGGAGCGCAGAGGCTCGTACGCGTATCACATCAATTGGCGAAGAGCTTGATTTCGAATTTAATTATGCCGAAGACATGCGCATGTATAACACTTTCCTGGCTCATCAACTTTTGCATTGGGCAGGGACAAAAGCACTGCAACACGAACTTAAAATGGAACTGTTTAGTGCATTTTTTACTCGTCGTCTTCATATTGGTGAGAGGAATGTTTTAGCATCATCGGCAGGTAATATCGGCCTTGATTCAAAAGAAGCATTGGGCATCTTAGAAGACGGCCGCTTCGCAAAAGACATAAGGCTTGAACAAAAATACTGGACTGACCAAGGGATTACCGGTGTGCCTGCCATTATCATTAATCAACGTCATCTTGTGACAGGCGCACAAGGTGTTGAAAACTATATATCAATCCTCGAGGAAATTGTAGATGAGCCTCTTAAAATTGATGCTTCTTAATTTTAATTAATGTCTGCTTATGGCCGAAAAGAAAGCTACAAAGAGATCAACCATAAGCGGAAACTAACCTGAACAGTGCAAGTCTTCTGCTTCATAATGAAAGCGAACGTTTAGGTAAAATAAGTCTCACTAGGTAAGGAGCTCCATATTTCCCTTGTTGCAGTCTTGTACTTATAATATATGAAGCATGCGATTGAAATAAACCAAGCAAAAAATATTTGACGAAGAATAAAAAATTGTAAGTAACTATTTCAAAATAATGAAAATCAAAATTTATAATATCAACGTAATCAAAAAATTATCATGAAAATTTTTATCGTGATTGTCACTATACTATTGGCAACAACTCCGGTTTTGGCAGTCGAAGTAAAACCGGTTCATTTGGTACGCTTTACGGACTATGAATCTGGATCAGTGGAAGATTGGCTCCAAGGTAAGGGATTTCAATTCAAAGAGGATACAAAAAAACGGGACCGCATCGACCTAGACGTGGGAGACAAGGGTCTTTCTCTCGAAGCTAAACAACACGCTTTTGGGGTGATGTCAAATGAATCTGTGAATGTACCTGAATTCACCTATATTGAAATCGATTGGGGTGTCAAAAAGTTTCCAGAGGGCGCGTCGTATGAGCAGGGGGTGCGAAACGAAGCCATCATGCTCTTCATCTTTCTGGGTGACGAACGTCATTCAAGTGGTTCCCTTTTTATCCCTGACAGTCCATATTTCGTAGGACTGTACTTATGCCATGGTGACGACAAAATAAAGCATCCTTACATGGGCGCATACTTCAAGAAGGGCGGCCGCTATGTTTGCGGGGACCAGCCAGCAGACGAACAACTGGTAACGACTCGATTCGATCTACTTGAAGCCTACAGGAGCTATTTTGATAAAGAGAGGGACGATGACCCTGCAATATCAGGATTAGCCTTGGGCTTGGATACAAAGAAAGCAAACGGAGGTGGGAAGTCCTCAGCTTTTATTAGTGAAATCCGTTTTTATCGATAAGTTAAACTTAATTGCATATCTTGCTAACGGCATTTGTCAGTTCAAATTTATATAATTATGGCAAATAGCTGTCTATCATTAGTTTCAATTTACTGTCCACTTCTTGTATCAAACAGAAGTTAAATGGTGTTGAGTAAACCAAGCACTTTTGGCCGATCTCAGTAGCAATCAAAATTTATAATTACTGGAGAAAGTAATGCCTCAGCTACTTGAAAGAAATGGCACTTGTCTATGTGGGGCAGTTAATTTTACGGCAAAGCACATGAGTACCGAAGTTGGTGTGTGCCATTGTAATATGTGTCGGAAATGGGGTGGCGGTCCTTATATGGAGGTCGACTGTGGTCCAGAGGTATCATTTGCCGGCGCCGAAAATATATCCCTTTATCAATCTTCTCAATGGGCCGAGCGTGGATTTTGTAAGCAATGTGGCACCCACCTCTTCTATAGGTTGAAAGAAGATAATTTGCACATGATACCAGTCGGCTTATTGGATGTTGATGACATAGAATTTACCTTTAAGGAGCAGGTCTTTATTGAAGAAAAGCCTGCTTTTTATAGCTTTTCAAATGACACAAAAAATAGCATTGGTGATGAATCAATTGCAGCATTTCTCGCTAAGAAAGAATAAATTGTCCTATAACAGGCAACTACAACTCAACAACTACCAATGCCCATTAATCATGAAGCAGTTTATTCCATAGTTTCTCTAATACTTGAGGGACGTATTGCCACATATGGACAAGTCGCCGCTTTAATTGGCTTTCCAAGACATGCGCGTCAGATTGGTTATGCGCTGGCCGCATTGGAAAATAACAGTTCGGTACCCTGGCATCGTGTTATCAATGCTAAAGGCATGATCAGTTCTAGAGGTATGAATGGTTGCGACGACTACCAACGGCTATTACTGGAAGAAGAAGGGGTTATTTTTAATAATAATAACTGTATTTCACTAAAACAATTTCAGTGGCAACCTGATCTTGTAGATGTTTAATAGAGACGCTCTATAATTAATACTAATTAAAATACCTCAGCTAATAGCATGTCCATAACAATTGAAGAGCAAGTTCGTACAGAAATCGAAGCGTTGCATGATTTTTTTGTTGGCTGGTTTACCGGTGCGCTTAAAACGAGTAGTTTCGACAGTGGTTTTCTTGCTAGGTTTGATCCTGATTTTTTATTGATTCCACCTGCAGGAATAATTCTTTCATTGGCTGAATTAAGCTCCGGCATCAAAAATACCTACGATACCAACCCTGATTTTCGTATCGCTATTCGTAACGTTGAGATACAACGTGTCTTGGATAATGAAATTATTGCAACTTATGAAGAATGGCAGCGTAATGCCCTCGCCTCTACGCCCCCAGATAATAGTCGACTTGCTACTGTAATATTTAAAAAAAGGGAACCCTTGCAGTGGTTACATGTACATGAAACCTGGATGCCTGAAGCTGTGCAAAAAACTGGCCCTTTTGATTTCTAATTTTTCTCTAACAAGATAAAGCTATAATCAAAATCATTTTTCTCGTCTGCTTTAAACGTATTTCTAGAAACTTCATTCCATTTATTTAGATTGAATTTCGGGAAAAACGTATCACCCTTAACTTCCGTATGTACTTCTGTTAGATACAAGCGTGTTGCTTGATCTAATGTGTGTTTATAGATTTCTGAACCACCGGTAATCATGACTTCTTCGTCATTTTTACAATGTTCGAATATTTCATCAATGCTATTTAATACCGTACAGCCTTCTGCCTGATAGGACTTATCACGGGTAATAATGATGTTCTCTCTGCCCGGCAAAGGTCTGCCGATAGACTCATGGGTCTTACGCCCCATCACTATGGGCTTAGCCATAGTGATTTTCTTGAAGTTTTTAAGATCCGCGGAAATATGCCAAGGTAAAGAATCATTGTTACCTATGACACGATTACGATCCATAGCGACAATTATTGAGAGTTGCATGATAAGTAAGACTGGACCAGTTTAGTGGCTGGTACTTATACTGACAACATCACGTTTCATCTGCTCCAGTAGACCATCAACACCATGGTTTTTTGCAATCGCGCGATATTCATTACGGTAACTTTGCACCAAACTTAAATTTTCAACCGTAAAGTCATATGCAAACCAGATATTTATAAAGCGTTTCATGCGATATGAAATTGGAATCTGAATATTGTTTTTATCCTTCACGATAACAGTATCCACCGTTGCATAGCCTTCAGTATCTCTGCTAACAGTTATATATTCGACACGTTCTCCAGCATAATTCTGCATCCTATCCCAGTAAGTATTCAGTAATATCTGTTCAAATAACGACATAAATTCTTTACGTTGTTTCTCATCGGCAACGTTCCAATTGGTTGCGAGTATCCGCCTGGACATTTCTTTAAAATTAATACGTTCTTTAACCAATTTAAAAACTGTTTCTTTTTTCTTCTCTTCATCAAGGCTTTCATCTTTTAAAACAGATAGAACTTGATCGACCGTTTGTTTTACTATTTTCCCCGGAGATTCCTCTTCTGCTTGCAATGAAACCGATGTTAAACAGAGCAATAAACTAATAAACAAAAAATTCAATTTCATATGAGTTTCCTTCTAGACTGCAATAGGTGCAGTGATCTTTGTGTGTGATTGATAATTAATTAATTCAAAATCTTCATACTGGAATTTAAATATATCAGATACGTCTGGATTTATTTTCATCTCTGGCAGTGTGAACGGTTTACGAGACAATTGTTCATCAACCTGCTCAACATGATTTGAATAGATATGTGCATCACCAAACGTATGCACAAACTCACCTACCTGAAGTCCAGTTACCTGAGCGACCATCATTAGCAACAAAGAGTATGATGCAATGTTGAACGGCACACCCAGAAAAATATCTGCGCTACGCTGATAGAGTTGGCAAGAGAGTTTTCCATCAGCAACATAAAACTGAAAAAAGGTATGGCAAGGCATCAGTGCCATTTGATCCAGTTCGCCGACATTCCAGGCACTAACAATCAATCGTCGAGAATCTGGATTTTGTTTGATTTGTTCAATGACCTCTGTGATTTGGTCGATTGTTTTATCTGTCGCGTTCCATGATCGCCATTGAGCACCATAGACCGGACCCAAATCACCATTCTCATCGGCCCATTCATCCCAGATTGATACACCATTATCTTTAAGATATTGAATATTAGTATTACCTTGCAAAAACCAGAGTAATTCATAGATGATCGATTTGAGATGACATTTCTTGGTTGTCACTAATGGAAAACCTTTATTTAAATCAAATCTCATTTGATAACCAAAGACACTAATAGTCCCAGTACCAGTTCGATCCTCTTTTTTTGTGCCATTCGTTTTTACATGGCGTAATAGATCCAGATATTGCTGCACTTGTTGTTAATTTCCCTTAGATCGAAAAGCGATGCCTATTAAGATAATACCGAATAATATCATAGGAGAAGAAAGCAGCATGCCCATAGTTACATAATCAAATGCAAGATAGCCAATATGCGAATCGGGTACCCGGACAAATTCAACCATAAACCTGAAAACACCATAGCCAAGCAGGAATAACCCGGATATTGCCTTCACTGGTCTGGGTTTAGATGAAAACCACCAGAGGATAAGAAACAATAACAAGCCTTCCAATAATGCTTCATAAAGTTGTGAAGGGTGTCGGGCAATACCGCCTGCGGCAGGGTCTGGAAAAACCATCGCCCAGGGCAAATTACTTGGGCCGCCCCAGAGTTCTCCATTGATAAAGTTACCAATCCGGCCTGCACCTAATCCAATAGGAACAACGGGGGCAATAAAATCAGTAACATTAAAGAAACGCTTATTGAATTTATGGCAAAAGAACCAAACAGCCGCAATCACACCTAACAGCCCGCCATGAAATGACATGCCTCCCTGCTGAAGATAAATAATCTCTAGTGGATGCTGGAGATAATAGGTCAGATTATAGAAAATCACCGATCCCAACCGACCACCAATAATAATACCGATCATGGCATAGAAAATAAGGTCGGAGACCTGTTCTGAACTAAACCCCCATTGATGTTGGCCGCCTCTAAGACGCAATAACCACCAGGCAGATAAAATCCCAACGACATAAGTGATGCCGTACCAATGTATTTTCAGAAACCCCAAGTTTAAGGCGACTGGATCAATATCAGGATAGTTCATCATAGTAAGTGGGTATTAACATTTGGGTAGTCGATAAGATTAGAGTTCACAAATATTTGTCTGATAATAAAGTAAAAATTAATTTAAGAAATCAGGCATTGCAGCCGCTAGAAGTCATTAACGTCTAATAATAATATATAGATAAGTACGGATACTAACTATGACAGGACGACAGACGATATCAACCGTGAGATTAGAAGTTCAAACAATCGAACATTTACCCGCAACACCATGTCAAAGTTCATGGTCGGAATAACATCAAACCCTATTCAAAAATCCCACTGTAAGCAGTCTCCAACTGAATCTAAATTACCTCTGGCTCAAACCCCGTAAATCAGTATAAAATCTGCCGTTTAGCTTGATTTAGTCTACTAAAACAAGAATGATATATGTATAAAAAGCTGACGATGCCGTTTGCAATATCAGTTAGCCGAAGCACATCAAATTAATGATAATAATTACAAGTAGATATACAAGCATTCTTCTTATTAAAGTTAATTAATTCCGATAAAGCAGGAATTTCTTTCAAGGGAATTCTGCTCTTATTTCTTACAGCTATTAAATTTAAACAATCAAAGTGAGGGAAACATTAATGGCAACTGAAAATAAAAAACTGCTGGCCTGGGTTGATGATATGGCCGCTTTGTGTCAACCGGATAACATCGTATGGTGTGATGGTTCAGATGCAGAGTGGGACGCCATGTGGGATATCATGGTCAAAGGCGGCACCGCCAGGAAACTGAACGCGGAGAAACGTCCTAACAGTTACCATGTCAATTCGATACCTGCTGACGTAGCGCGGGTTGAGGATCGCACCTACATCTGTTCAGAGAAAGAAGAAGATGCTGGCCCTACAAACAACTGGGCTGATCCTGCTGAAATGCGTAAATCAATGAACGCTATGTTCTCCGGGTCTATGAAAGGTCGCACCATGTATGTCATTCCTTTCAGCATGGGCCCTATCGGCTCTGATATCGCACAAATCGGAGTTGAAATATCTGACTCACCTTACGTCGTCGCAAACATGCATACCATGGCTAGAGTAGGTAATGCTGTACTAGATGTCTTAGGTGCTGATGGCAACTTTGTTCCATGCCTGCACTCAGTCGGTGTTCCTTTAGCTGCAGGTGATAAAGACGCGCCATGGCCTTGTAATCCTGATAACCGTTATATTGTTCATTATCCAGAAACTCGTGAAATCTGGTCATTCGGTTCAGGTTATGGCGGTAATGCATTGCTAGGTAAGAAGTGTTTTGCATTAAGGATTGCGTCGACCATGGCGCGTGATGAAGGCTGGATGGCTGAGCACATGCTCATCCTGAAACTCACCAACCCAGAAGGGGCTGTTAAATATGTTGCCGGAGCTTTCCCAAGCGCCTGTGGTAAGACTAATCTTGCTATGCTGACACCGACCATCCCTGGCTGGAAAGTAGAAACTATCGGTGACGATATTGCCTGGATGAAGTTTGGTGCAGATGGTCAACTTTATGCAATTAACCCTGAGGCAGGTTTCTTTGGTGTCGCACCAGGTACTGGCATGGCCACGAATGCGAATGCTATGTTGTCTATGGAATCAAATGCGATTTTCACTAACGTTGGAGAAACTGATGATGGTGACGTTTGGTGGGAAGGCATGTCAAAAGAAGCTCCCGCACATTTAATTGACTGGAAGGGTAATGACTGGACACCAGAATCAGACACACCTTCATCACATCCAAATGCCCGATTCACTGCGCGCGCAGGTCAATGTCCTGTCATTGCTGATGAATGGGAAGACCCTAAAGGTGTGCCTATCAGTGCAATTTTATTTGGTGGTCGTCGTGCCTCTGTCGTCCCTTTAGCGACAGAAGCCCTGGATTGGAATCACGGTACCTTCCTCGGCACCATTATCGCTTCTGAGATGACTGCGGCTGCTTTTGGTGCCATCGGTCAATTACGCCGCGATCCAATGGCGATGTTGCCCTTCTGCGGTTACAACATGGCCGATTACTGGGGTCATTGGTTAGACATGGGTAAAACAGACGGCGCTAAAATGCCTAAGGTCTACTACGTCAATTGGTTTCGTAAGAACGAAGCTGGCAAATTCATGTGGCCAGGCTTTGGTGAGAACAGCCGTGTACTAAAATGGGTTTTCGAACGTTGTGCTGGTAGCGCTGATGCGGTTGAAACTGCGATTGGCAATATGCCAACATTGGATGGCATCGATTTCAGCGGTTTGGATATGCCTGATGAAGATATCGCAAACCTGATGCGTGTAGATACAGAAGGTTGGTTATCTGAGCTACAAGGTATCGAAGAATATTACAATACATTTGGTAACCATCTGCCTACAGAATTGCGCGCGCAGGTCCAAGCCCTTCGAGACCGGCTTGAATCTACACAACAAGCTGTAGCGTAAATACTATAAACCAATCTGATTGAAGCCCGCTTTATGCGGGCTTTATTAATCAACATATAATGAAATTGAGATTGAGTAGGAAAATGAACCATGATTGAAATGTCTTTAGAAATTGCCGAACGTGTCGGTAAAGCGGCACTGGCAAGGGCTAATGAGATGGGACGGCCGATGAGTGTATCGATCGTCGACGAATCTGGTCGTCTGGTTTATTTTTCACGTAGTGATAACGCCGGTTTTTTTACCTTTGATACATCACGCGCAAAGGCAATGGCCGCAGCATCATTTAAACGTTCGACCATGGAAATTACTGAAAACAAGGATGCAAACCCATTGCTCTGGTATTCCTTGCCAAGCGTCGTTCCTGCACAAGCCTTACCTAGTCCGGGGGGCGTACCGATTATGAAAGACGGTCATGTTATCGGTGGTATTGGCCTAGGCGGCGGCGCACCAAATGAAGACCATGAATGTGCTTTAGCCGGGACAGCTGCTATACAGTAGTTTTGAATTTAATAGGAATTACAATACGGTAATTCCCATCACCAATAATATTGATGTCAAATTACTGGAATTAATTTGATACGGTGTACCTGCACGAACAAGTGGCTTTCCCTTATAAGCAAAGCCTATACCTGCAGCTTGTAACATTGGTAAATCATTCGCTCCGTCCCCAACGGTGCAAGCCTGTTCTAGCGTAAACATCGATTGTTTAGCTTCTTCTTTGAGTACATTTAATTTCGATTCGGCACCAACAATCGGTTCCAACACCTTCCCCGTTAATTTTCCATTAGCAATTTCCGCCTTGTTGCAAACATAGTGATCAAAGCCCAGGTTTGCCGCAACTACTTTTACTATAGGCTCAAAACCACCGCTGACAAGCACCGTGCGTAACCCGTGTTTCTGTGCCAAGTTAATTAGCTCATTTGCACCGAAATTAATTTGAACCTCCTGAGCAATCTCATCAAAGAGTGTCTCTGAAACGCCTTTAAGTAAACTAACGCGTTCATCCAGTGCTTTACGAAAGTCCAATTCTCCCCGCATTGCTCTGGCTGTAATTTCACTAACTTGTTCCCCGATGCCTATACTTGCTGCAATATCGTCCAATGTCTCAGTTTGTACGATAGTGCTATCCATATCACAGATTAAAAGTCTTTTCTTTCGTCCCGCCATGGGTAACACAAAAACATCAGCATCTGCGTTTGATACCAACAGCAGTAGTTTTTGAAATATTTGCCAAGCACCTTGAGTAGTTGTTGAAATAAAAAACTCAATCGCCTGTTTATCAGACAACGTATTGATTGAATCAATATCGATATTGTTTTCATCGAAAAGCTGCTGTGCTGATTTAACTACAACATCATTAGCCGACATTGATACCAAGATAACAACAAATGCTGTTTGTGTATCCTCTGCTTCGCTTAATACCCAATAAGGCTTAGGAAAAGACATTGTCTCATTCATAAAATTAATGAATTGAAATTTAGATACTGCGCATCACGGATATACTCAATTGCTCTTAAGCCCTCAAGATCTTTTGATTTAATAGGTGCGTCTATCTCAAGTAAAGAAATCGCATCACCACGACTTTCCCTGCGGCCAAGATGCATATTGGCAATATTGATATTTTTTTCGGCAGCAAAGTTACCAATCGCTCCTATCATCCCCGGTTCATCCTGGTTAGTGATATACAACATATGCTCACCAAACTCTGACTCTAGTTTAATGCCTTTAATTTCAATTAATCTGGGGCGGTTCTGTATTAACGTACCGCAAACACTTCGTGTTTTATCACCGGCGGTAATACTGATGGTGACGCGATTGTGATATACCTCTTCGAGATCTTCTTTTGCTTCAGTTACATGTATACCTCGATCACGTGCTACTTCCCGCGCATTAACGACATTAATGTCATTAAAGTGTGGCGCTAACACAGATTGCACAACCTGAGTGGTCAATGGTTCTACATTCAGCTTGGCCGCATCACCGGCAAAAGTCACTGTTATACCTTGAATTGCGGTATGACTTAGCTGACCAGCAAATGCCCCAAGATAATTGGCCAACTGAAAATAAGGCGCTAACTGTCGCACTTCTTCTGCTGACAGGTTTGGTGCATTTAGTGCGTTCTTTATTGAACCATCTAAAAGGTAATCCGAAATTTGTTCAGCAATTTGTATGGCAACTTTTTCCTGCGCCTCCGTTGTGGATGCGCCTAGATGAGGTGTGCAGATCACATTTTCTAAACCAAACAAAGGATTTTCCTTTGCCGGCTCTTCCAGAAAGACATCTAATGCTGCACCTCTTAAATGTCCACTTTCCAACGCAACATGCAAAGCCAGCTCATCGACTAAACCACCGCGAGCACAATTGATCAACAGAGCACCTTTCTTCATCTTATTAATCGCCGATGCACTGATGATATTTTCTGTCTCTGGCGTCTTCGGTACATGTAATGAAATAACATCAGATGTCGTCAGTAATTCTTCCAATTCTACTTTTTTAATACCTAATGCATTAGCGCGCTCTTCACTTAAATAAGGATCATAGGCTTGCACCTTAAGACCAAAACCTATTGCCTTTTGAGCAACGATAGAGCCGATATTGCCAGAACCTATAATGCCAAGCATTTTGCCGGTTAATTCAATACCCATGTATTTTGACTTTGCCCAGGCACCAGCATGAGTTGTTTGGTTGGCCTGGGGAATATGTCGCGCCAAAGAAAACATCATCGCTAAAGCATGCTCAGCTGTGGTAATCGCGTTACCCATGGGGGTATTCATAACCACAATACCTTTTGCCGTGCATGCTGGCACATCAACATTGTCAACGCCGATGCCGGCACGACCAACAACTTTTAATTGCGTTGCTGCCTGTAAAACCTTTTCTGTCACATTGGTTGAAGAACGAATCGCCAGACCATGAAAATCAGGGATCATCTCGAGTAGTTCTCCCTCTGTCATTTTCCCTGTTTGAACGACGTCTATTCCACGTTGTTCAAAGACCTCTACTGCTTGACTAGACATAGGGTCTGAAATTAAAACACGTACTTTACTCATGATACTTCTCCTGAATTTAACTCTTCATTCATCCAACGCGCATAAGCCCAATCGAGCCATGGCATTAATTTTTCCAGATCAGATGACTCGACTGTTGCACCGCCCCATAAACGAAAACCGGTCGGCGCACTTCGATAAGCGGCTATATCAAAGGCAACCTCTTCTTCTTGTAACCATTGACACATTAAGCCAATCGCAGCCTGTTGTTCTTCTTCACTCAAAGTTGCAAACTCTTTGGACACAACCTTTAAACACATTGATGTCGTCGATAAGGTTTCTGTTTTGTTTGGCAACCAATCTATCCACTCGGTTTGACTCACCCAGGTATCCACTGCCTTGAAATTATCATTACAACGCTGAACCAAAGCGGGTAACCCACCAATCGATTCAGCCCAATTCAAAGCAGAGTGCAGGTCTTCCAGCGCCAACATACTTGGTGTATTTAATGTCGCACCTTTAAAGACGCCTTGAGTGACTTTACCGCTCTTGGTAATTCGAAAGATCTTCGGTAATGGTCGCGATGGTTGATAGCTCTCTAGACGCGCAATGGCCTTTGGACTCAAAGCCAACATCCCAAAGCCCCCTTCACTACCCAATACCTTTTGCCAGGACCAGGTAACAACATCGAGCTTGTTAAAATCCATTTCCATGGCAAATGCCGCAGAGGTAGCATCACAAAAAACAATGCCTTTTTGATGTGGAGATATCCAATCCAAATCAGGAACACGTACGCCACTAGTCGTGCCGTTATAGACGAAAACGATATCGCGATCAGTTTCTGCCTGAGATAAATCTGGCAAATCACCGTAATCAGCTTGGTAAATGTTCAGGTCATCAATCTTCAATTGATTCTGAATGTCATCAGCCCAATCACTGGAAAAACTTTCCCAAACAAAGACATCGACACCGCGTTTCCCGAGCATCGACCATAGGGCCAGTTCAAAGGCTCCGGTATCAGATGCAGGCACGATCGCGAGCTGCCAATCATCAGGTAAACCTAATAATTTAGACGATTGTGTGATGGCTTCTTGTAAACGAGATTTTGGTATTGAGGCTCGATGACTTCGGCCAAGATTACTGACCGATAGGTTGGATAGATTCCAACCCGGATGTTTTTTACACGGTCCGGATGAAAAACGAGGATCGTCCGGCCGCAAAGCAGGCTTTTCACAAAGCCGTTTAGCAGATGTGTTCATTGTCTAATCTCTAATTAGTCGACGGTTTGCTCCGTCAGGCACGAAAAATACTATCTCAATTTGACAAAAATGCAAAAGATATTTTTTAATTACTAAATGGATTGATATTGCTTTGAGCATTAATTTCACTTAATCTGCCGCGTTGCATCATCCAACTAAATATCAACCTAGCAAAAGGTATCAGTGAAACCATGGAACTTGAAACTGAAAACTACATTACTGCAGGAAAACTGCACATCAAAAAAGGTCTCTACGAACTTGTAAAAAAAGAGATCGCGCCAAAAACAGGCGTCACCAACAAAAACTTCTGGGCATCGCTAGAGAAAATACTTTTCGACTTCATGCCACGAAATGCCGCGTTATTAAAAAAACGGGATGCTTTACAAAAAAAGATTGATGCCTGGCATATTGAACATCGTGGAAAAAAACATAAGCCTGCGGCCTATAAAAAATTCCTGAAAGAAATTGGTTATTTGGTCGATGAAGTTGATGATTTCAATATCAACACTGAAAATGTTGATGATGAAATTGCGGTGGTCCCTGGCCCTCAACTTGTCGTGCCATTAGATAATGCACGTTATGTTTTAAACGCCGTTAATGCACGTTGGGGTAGTTTATATGACGCCTCTTATACGACTGACACCATTCCACAGGGGAACGGTTGTAGAAACATCAAGAAATATAATCCCATACGAGGTGACCGTGTAATTGAGCGTGGACGAAACCTGCTCGACAGACATTTTGCATTGGAAAGAGATACACACAAACATGTGACGCAGTATCTTATAAGAAATAATCAACTCACTGTGCACTTCGGTGACGGCACTGAGACGACATTACTCAAACCACAACAGTATGTTGGTTATACTGGTAAAGCGGATAACCCGGATTCAATACTCCTTTCTCATCATAACCTGCATGTTGAAATCAAATTCGGTGATGGTTTATTTATTGGACGCCGTGATCATGCCAAAATTTATGATATACATATTGAATCCGCCATCACAGCAATTATGGATTGTGAAGATTCTGTTGCCTCTGTCGATACCGAAGACAAGTTAAAAGTATATAGCAACTGGCTTGGTCTAATGAAAGGGTCTCTGGTGCGTACCGTAGAGAAAGATGGCAAAGCTATTCAGCGTGCTATGGAACCAGATAAAGAATTTATCGGCAATGCTGGCAAACCTGTTATGAAAAAGGGACGAAGTCTGATGCTGGTACGTAATGTTGGCAGTCAACTTTATACCGATATGGTTTTGTATGATGGAAAACTGGTTCCGGAGACAATGATCGACTTAATGGTCACATCGCTTTGTGCCATACATGATATAAACGGCACATCAAAACGTCCTAACAGCTTAAAAGGATCGGTCTATATTGTTAAGCCAAAGATGCATGGCCCAGAAGAAGTTGCGTTCGCTAATGAATTATTTACACGTGCGGAAGCAGCACTTAAGTTATCAAAAAACACTTTAAAAATGGGCATCATGGATGAAGAACGACGCACATCGGTCAATCTTAAAGCTTGTATAAAGGCAGCCAGTGAACGTCTGGTTTTCATCAATACCGGCTTTTTAGATCGCACCGGTGATGATATACACACCAATATGGAAGCCGGGCCGGTTATTCCTAAAGCAGAAATTAAACATGCAAAATGGTTACACGCTTATGAAGCCTCAAACGTTCAAATTGGTCTGGAATGTGGCTTGAAAGATAAAGCTCAGATTGGAAAAGGCATGTGGGCGATGCCGGAAGAGATGCAAAATATGATGAAGACCAAAATTCAACACCTAAAAGCAGGTGCGAATACATCATGGGTACCTTCACCTGTTGCAGCAACATTACACTCTATTCATTACCATCGCCTCAACGTTAAGAGTAGACAAATTGCATTGATGAGCGCGGCCAAGGTGTCGGTAGATGATATTCTTGATATCCCGGTGATTGATCCAAAACGTAAACTATCTTCACTAGAGATAAGGCATGAACTGGAAAATAATGCGCAAGGCATACTCGGTTATGTCTCTCGTTGGGTGGGTCAGGGTGTCGGTTGTTCCAAGGTGCCGGACATTAATGATGTTGCATTAATGGAAGACTGTGCAACCTTGAGAATATCCAGCCAGCACATTGCAAACTGGTTACATCATGGTGTTGTTTCCAAAGAAGAAGTGCGTGAAGCAATGAAGCGAATGGCGGTGATTGTCGATCGACAAAATCGCGATGACAAACATTACCAGCCTATGTCGATAGATTTTGCCAGCAGTGTACCGTTTCAGGCTGCACTCGATCTGGTGCTAAAAGGTCGTAAACAAGCAAACGGTTATACTGAATTTATTCTGTATAAACGACGACAAGAACAGAAAAAACTAGCTTCATAAAGACTGTTAAAAAATACTCCCTCGTTGAGGGAGTATTGTCCTTAAATATCAAATCCGAATTCTTTTTCAAACCTCACTTTAAACTCATCAAGTGTAAATGAATGATTTTGTGTTCCATGTTGTGCAATCTTGATTGAACCCATGAGTGATGCAATCCTTCCAGTCGTTTCCCAGTCCATGTCGTTAATCAGACCATAAAGTAAACCCGCACGGTACGCATCACCACAACCCGTTGGATCCGTAATCGACTCTGGTTTTACAGAAGGGATTTCTATTTGTTTGTCTTTGGTATAGATCGTTGAACCATCACCAGCTCGTGTGACAATCAATGCCTCAACCTGTGCTGAAATTTGATCTGCTGTCAGGCCAGATTTATCTTGCATCATCTGCCACTCATAATCGTTGACGGTTACCCAACTCGCTTTTTCGATAAATTGAGAAATTTCTTCGCCATTAAACATGGGCAGGCCCTGACCCGGATCGAAAATAAATGGGATACCAGCAGCGGCAAATTGTTCAGCATGTTGCAACATCCCATCACGACCATCAGGAGAGATGATGCCTAATTTACAATCTTTGGCATCAGTAACTTTATTTTGATGTGATTCATTCATTGCACCCGGGTGGAAAGCTGTAATCTGATTATCATCCAGATCGGTAGTAATGAATGCCTGCCCGGTAAATGCCTCATCAATGACAGTAATATATTGTCGATTCAAGCCGCGTTTATCCATCCAATAAGCATATGGGTCAAAATCCTTGCCTACTGTGGCCATAGGTATGGCAATCTTGTCATCAAGCAAATTAAGATTGTAGGCTATATTGCCTGCACAACCACCAAACTCACGGCGCATCTCTGGAACAAGAAACGAGACATTTATCATGTGTACTTTCTCAGGAAGAATATGATTTTTAAACTGATCAGGAAATACCATAATATGGTCATATGCCATAGACCCACAAATCAAAACGCTCATAATTTAAAACCCTTTGTAATAATTATTGAATATCACTAATTAGATAAAATTAATGATGAAAAAGATTAGCTATACTGTGCAATATATCATCCCTAAAGATGCCTGTTAATTTTATTTTTTAATTAGTATATGTATCCGTTAAGCTTCAAAACTAATCCTGTTTTAACATCGTGACATTAACTCAGGCAATATTTCACCAACACACCCTATTTGCTTTATTTGTGTATGGTTTAAGTATTATTATTGTCCTGCCGTTATTTGTATTTATTCACGATAAGCTTGATAACACTTTCCTGCAATACTGCTGGGATAAAATTGGCATGCCGCTAATAAGAACGTTGCTAATTATTGGCTTTATTCTACTTATTTATCCGGTTAATTTTGGACTTGATTCAGCTCCATCAATTAATGAGCTGCTCTCTGTTAACGATAAGCGTTCAAGCTTTCTGATCAATATGATCTTCTTGCTGACATTCTTTTTTCCTTTAGTGCCCTTGTTAGGTAAATGGGATGAATTAATCATCCCATTGCAAGGTGTTCTATGTTCAATGATTATTTTTAGTTGGTTATGTCAGGGATTAAATATTCAAGACTATAGTCTGTCACCTGATTTCAAAGTGCTTGCCTTAATCATATTCATATCTATAGCCACGCATTGGCTAGCTAAACATTTCTCAAAATATGCAGGCAACTATTTTGACAAATTATTTCATCGCGAAGGTTTTAAAGTACTTACATTTAAAGCTGTCGTACTAATCATGCAGAGTCCGGTTATATTTATATTTGGCACCTATCTAGGTAAACAAATACTTTAAACGTGCACAATTTTCATGTTCCATGTTTAAGATACTTTACCCAGTTTCACATTAGCATTTGAATTTTTAAGAACTTGCTTAAGGAATTGACCTGTATGTGAGTCGGGTTGCTCAGCCAGTTGTTCCGGTGTCCCCACCGCAATTATTTCTCCACCACCATCACCGCCTTCTGGTCCCAGGTCGATTACCCAATCGGCGGTCTTGATTACATCAAGATTATGCTCAATGACGATGATGGTATTACCATGCTCTCTTAATCGATGAAGTATATCGAGTAATTGTTGAATATCATGAAAATGCAAACCCGTTGTCGGCTCATCAAGTATATATAATGTTTTTCCTGTATCCCTTTTTGACAATTCCTTGGAAAGCTTTACTCGTTGCGCTTCACCTCCTGACAGAGTAGTCGCATTTTGTCCAAGCTTGATATACGACAAACCAACATCCACTAAAGTTTGCAACTTACGCGCGAGCACGGGTACTGCATCAAAAAAATCACGCGCCTCTTCAACACTCATATCCAATGTTTCATGAATATTTTTACCCTTATAACGCACATCCAGTGTTTCTCTATTATAGCGCTTGCCTTTACAGGTATCGCATGGGACATAGATGTCAGGAAGAAAATGCATTTCGACTTTTATCAGGCCATCACCCTGACAAGCCTCACAACGTCCACCTTTAACATTAAAACTAAAACGACCGGGCTTGTATGCTCGCGACCGGGCCTCTGCAGTCGCCGCAAATAATTCGCGAATAGGTGTAAATAATCCTGTGTATGTTGCCGGGTTTGATCGTGGCGTGCGTCCAATCGGGCTTTGATCAATATCGACCACCTTATCAAAGTGTTCCAGACCATGGATCGATGCATAAGGGGCTGGCATTGTATTCGCTCGATTTAAATCACGCGCCACTATTTGATAGAGCGTATCGTTTATCAGAGTCGATTTACCAGAACCAGACACACCTGTGACACAGGTCATCAAACTGACAGGGATAACAAGATCGACATGTTTTAAATTATTTCCGGTTGCATCTTTTAATTCCATTATCTGAATAGGATTATAAGGTGTACGCTGTTGCGGAACCGGGATCTGTATCTTGCCTGACAAATACTGTCCAGTTAAAGAATTTTTATCGGCAGCAATCATTGCCGGCGTGCCTTGTGAAACAATTTCACCACCATGGACGCCTGCACCTGGCCCTATATCAATCACGTGTTCAGCAGCATTTATCGCCTCTTCATCATGCTCAACCACAATTACGGTATTACCTAAATCTCTAAGATGAAATAAGGTTTTTAGTAAACGTTGATTATCTCTTTGATGTAATCCAATCGAAGGTTCATCGAGAATATACATAACGCCTACCAGTCCTGCACCAATCTGACTAGCCAAGCGAATACGCTGAGCCTCTCCTCCGGACAAGGTCTCGGCACTGCGTTCTAGCGTCAGATAATCAAGCCCCACATTGACCAGGAAGTTAAGTCGATCATTAACCTCTTTTAAAATCTTGACGGCAATCTTGCCGCGAGCACCATCTAACTCCAAAGTTTTAAATAATGATTGTGCCTTGATAACGGTCATCGCCGTAATATCAGATAAGGCAATGTCATTGATTAAAACATTGCGTGCAGATTTATTTAAGCGTGTACCAACACATGACGGACAAGGTTTATGCGTTTGGTATTTAGCCAACTCTTCGCGAACCATGACTGAATCCGTTTCCAGATAACGTCGTTGTAGATTAGGTATAACACCTTCAAAGGAATGCTTACGGATAACAACTTTATTTTTATCACGCAGGTACTCAAACTCTATTTCTTCATCACCACTGCCATAGAGCAGTATATTTTTTATCTCTTCTGTTAAATCTTCATAGGGTAAATCAAGTTCAAACCGATAATGTGCTGCGATGGAGCTAATCATCTGAAAATAATAGGCGTTGCGTCTATCCCAACCTTTTATAGCACCACCGGGCAAACTTAGTTCTGGGTGCTGAACAACCCGTCCCGGATCAAAATATTGAACATGTCCTAATCCATCACATTTGCCACAGGCGCCAGCCGGATTATTGAAGGAAAATAATCGTGGCTCTAATTCACTCAGACTATAACCGCACTTATTACAGGCAAAGCGAGAAGAAAATAACTGCTCTTCAATATCTTTATCCGCTTCCATCGGGACAATAAGCGCGACGCCATCTGATAAGCGTAACGCCGTTTCAAATGATTCGGCTAAACGTAATTGTAAATCATCCCTGACCTTAAAACGATCAACGACAACCTCAATTGTATGTTTTTTACGTAGTTCAAGTTCGGGTACAGCATCCAACTCAACGATATGACCATCAATGCGGGCACGAATAAAACCTTCGGTACGTAAGCGCTCTAAAACCTGAAGATGCTCTCCTTTTCGTTCCTGTATGACAGGCGCCAATAGCATGAGGCGTTCTTCCTGAGGTCTGGCCAAGACCAAATCCACCATCTGCGTAATCGTTTGCGCCTCGAGCAAAGTTCTATGTTCTGGACAATGTGGCTGACCGACACGCGCGAACAATAAACGTAGATAATCATATATCTCGGTAATGGTACCTACTGTAGAGCGAGGATTGTGCGACGTTGTCTTCTGTTCGATGGATATAGCCGGTGACAAACCTTCGATGTGATCGACATCTGGTTTTTCCATCATCGACAAGAACTGTCTGGCATAGGCAGACAGGGATTCGACATATCGCCTTTGGCCCTCGGCATAGATGGTGTCGAAAGCCAGAGATGACTTGCCCGACCCGGAAATACCCGTTACGACAATTAATTTATCGCGCGGAATATCAATATCAATATTTTTTAAATTATGGGTTCGAGCACCACGTATACAAATCGTATCCATTCAAAGATTTCACTATTCTAGAGGCAACCTGCTAATATAAATGGTTTTGCGAACTCGATCCAAGATAACTTCAAGAATAATGAATTCAACGTCCATATCAGCTACCGAATTAAAGGCAGCATTGTCGCTCTCTGCGGTTTTTTTTCTACGCATGCTACCTTTATTCATGCTCTTACCGGTGCTAAGCCTGGCTGGAGAGTCATACCAGGCTTCAACACCGCAATTACTTGGACTTGCATTAGGCATTTATGGTCTGACTCAGGCTAGTCTGCAAATACCCTTTGGTATGTTATCTGACCGGTTTGGTAGAAAGCCGATCATATGTCTCGGCTTGATTATATTTATAATCGG
The DNA here is from genome assembly GCA_002292815.1 of Thiotrichaceae bacterium UBA973. Classification (GTDB taxonomy): domain Bacteria; phylum Pseudomonadota; class Gammaproteobacteria; order Eutrophobiales; family Eutrophobiaceae; genus UBA7359. The sequence goes on from DBBX01000028.1 coordinate 365,209, forward strand.
CAGCCTGATTGCGGCAATGTCAGATTCCATTTATGGCTTAATCTTAGGTCGGGCATTACAAGGGGCTGGCGCTATAGCGGCGGCAATAATGGCCTTGGCAGCTGATCTCAGCACTGAACAGCATCGCACCAAGGTCATGGCCTGTATCGGCATCAGTATTGGTATCTCATTCTCTGTTGCCTTCGTATTAGGTCCTTTACTATATAATTACATAGGCATAAACGGGCTGTTTTATCTTGGCATCTGTCTGGCAATCTTGGCGATTTTAACCTTGCTCATCATGGTTCCAAACCCGATACAACAGAGCAAAAGCGATAAAGGTTCGATTAATCTCCGAAGCTTAAAAGCAGTTATTTCCAACCCTTATCTGCTGAAACTAGATATCAGCATATTTAGCTCTCATTTAATCCTAATGGCCAACTTTGTCGTGATCCCGCTCACCTTGCGTGATCTTGTACAAATCGAATCTACTTCACATTGGCAGGTATACCTTGGCGTTCTATTTGCGTCTTTGTTTATTATGGTGCCCTTTATGGTCTTTGGTGAGCGATTAAAGAAGACAAAAGCATTTTATACCACCAGCATAATACTGATCATCCTCTCTCAGGCTGGGCTCACTTTCTTCCACATCGATTTGATATCACTGATCTTATTTATGGTTTTATTCTTTGGTGCCTTTAATTACCTGGAAGCACTCTTACCCTCCGAGGTCTCTAAAGCAACTTCGGCTGAAACCAAAGGTACTGCCCTTGGGGTCTACGCCAGCTCTCAATTCATTGGGATTTTTATTGGTGGTCTTTTTGGTGGCTTTTTTCACCAAAAATTTGGCATTGCAAGTGTCCATTCCTTTTGCCTGTTCATAGCGTTATTATGGTTCTGCATAATCATGTACCTGCCTCATAATGAGAACACGTATAAAAATAGACTTGAAGAAAAGATGGTCTAAAGCGAAAATGATTCATCATAATATTTGCCTGGAATCTGAATCTAATCACTTAAAATGATTCCTTGAAGTTTTATAAGCCTTTCACAGACTTAGATAATACAGTTAATAAATAGTCCAATAAATTTAAATTTTTAGGAGAGCATCAAAATGGCAAGGGGTGTAAATAAAGTCATTCTAGTTGGCAATCTGGGTAACGATCCAGATGTACGATACACAGCCGGCGGCGCCGCAATATCAAATATTAGTATTGCCACGACCGAATCTTGGAAAGATAAAAACACGGGTGATAAACAGGAAAAAACAGAATGGCATCGTGTCGTTTTCTTTGGAAAATTGGCAGAGATAGTCGGCGAGTACCTTCGTAAAGGCTCACAGGTTTATGTCGAAGGCCGTTTGCAGACTAATAAGTGGCAAGATAAAGAAGGTAACGACCGTTACACCACTGAGATAATAGCTAACGAAATGCAAATGCTGGGAAGCAAGGGTGGTGGTTCCGCAAATTATGAATCTGCACCTCAGTCGCAACCTGCTCAGAACTATGCCCCTGCGGAACCAAAAGCTGCGCCTGCATCCACAGCAGCACCTGTAGCCGATGATTTTGATGACGATATACCCTTCTGATACTTACCCCAGAGTAAAGTGTAAAGAATATAGATTAAAGCCCATTAAAAGTGGGCTTTTTTTTGACCAAAGTTTGATGCGCTTAAACAGCCAAGTTTCTGTTTAAAAACACTGTTAGTGTATTTAACACCCTTTCTAATTTCATCCTTGCCTCTATACTGTGATTAATGGGCCACAGAAAATATTTTTCACCGGGAATGACTAAGATAATTTTAAACTGAACTCACATGATTTAAGGACATAGAAAGCATGTCGATAATTACTCAAATTAATTTACTAAAAAAGCGCCGCACCAAGATTATCGCTACTTTAGGTCCAGCGAGTAGTGAACCAGAACAAATTCGTAAGTTAATCAAAGCGGGGGGAAATATCTTCCGTCAAAACATGTCTCATGGTGATCATAGTTATCACAGAGAAACCTATAAGCGAATTCGTCAAATAGCCGAGGAACTGGAACTGCCAGTCGGCATATTGGCGGATCTTTGTGGACCTAAAATACGCACCGGAAAATTCAAGAAAGGCAGTATTGAATTAAAAAATAATGAAACAGTCATCGTTACCACTCGTGACGTTGAAGGTAAAACCGGATTAATCCCATCACAATATTCCTCACTAGCCGGTGATGTAGAACCTGAAGACAGGATATTACTTGCCGACGGAACACTTGAGTTAGAAGTCGACAGCATTGAAGGCACAGAAATTACTTGTACTGTTATTTATGGCGGCACATTAGGTAACCACAAGGGTATTAACTTACCTGGCGTAAAAGTCTCTGCGCCATCACTAACTGATAAAGATAAAGCAGATGCAAAACTGGCACTTGAGTTGGGAGTCGATTTCCTGGCACTTTCTTTCGTGCGTTCAGCAGAAGATATTCTCGATTTAAAAAAATTAATACAGTCGCATGGAGCTGACGCACGCATCATTGCAAAGATAGAAAAGCCAGAGGCTTTAGATGAAGCAAGTGCAATACTCGATGCTGCTGATGGCATTATGGTGGCTCGTGGTGATTTAGGTGTTGAACTTAATCCGGAACAAGTCCCCGTTGCACAACATCAATTGATTGATCTAGCTCGTAGAAAATTTAAACCGGTCATAGTCGCTACTCAGATGTTGGAATCCATGATTGAAAATGCACGTCCAACACGGGCCGAAGTAACCGATGTTGCCTACGCTGTAACGCTAGGCACAGATGCCATTATGTTATCTGGGGAAACTGCGGTAGGGGCTTTTCCAATTGAGGCAGTAAAAATGATGGATCGTGTTGCACGACAAACCGAATCTTATCTTTGGACTCATGATGCCTATAGTGCGAAGCTGCCTGATAGTAAATCAAGAGCTATTATGTCTGTTTGGGATGCCGTCGCAAATTCAATGGCGCAAATGGCCCAAGATCTTAAAGTACATGCTGTCGTAGTTATTTCACGAAGTGGGATGTCTGCAGCGACCATGAGTTCAGCCAGACCAGCAGCGCCCGTTATTGCAATTACTAATCGCGCAGATATCTGTCGAAAAACTGCAATGCTATGGGGAGTGATTCCCGTCCTTTCGGAGGATGCTGGAAAGTCGAACCCTAATGTACTAGCAAGAAAGATAGCTGTTGATGAAGGATTAGCTTTAGCCGGGGAAAAAATACTGCTTGTGCGTGGCTTTCACAGTGACGATGCTTTGAATACACCATCAGTCACGGTGATAACCATCTAATTTCAGATTCAGTTATAGACTATCGCAACTTATAAATCGGCACAGCATCATCAGCAGCAGCCTGATAGCGCACAGAGAAATCATTAAAGCTTTTTAGTGCTTCTTCAGCATCTTTACCTTCGCTCACTTCAAAACAATCGATACCACAACGGAACATGAAAAACATTTGATCACGTAATACGTTACCAATCGCTCGTAACTCACCTTCGAAACCATAACGATCACGTAGCATACGTGCATGTGTATAGGAGCGGCCATCTTTAAACGCCGGGAAATCGAGTCCAATAATTGAAAAGTGTTCCAATTCACCAGACAATTCTTTTGTTTCAATATCACCGTCAATCCAGGCTGCATGTGCTGAATCTTGTTTTAATAATTCTTCACGATTCGCCTGCCAATACGAAAAAGGTAGAATGACATTGCCCTCAGGAATTGGTGCTGCATCATCTAATTCTCGTACGATGACCCAATCATCATCACAAACCTTTTTATCTTTAATTATTTGCATAAGCTTTTTCCTTAACTGCTGTCTTCGGATAAACGCGATCCTTGAATGGTGTAATACCCACTCGACGATAGGTGTCCAGAAAACGTTCCTCATCTTGGCGCTGCTCGACATAGACATCAAGCAACTTACTAATCACATTGGCAACTTCTTCTTTTGCAATAGAAGGTCCGAGGCGATCACCCAAACAAGCATCTTTTTCAGCAGAGCCTCCAAGCGTTAGCTGATAAAATTCCTCGTCTTTCTTCCTGACACCGAGAATACCTATATGCCCTACGTGATGATGCCCACAGGCATTCATACATCCAGACATCTTGATTTTGAGGTCTCCAATATCGTGCAAATAATCAATGTCATCGAATCTTTCATTGATTTGTTTGGCGATTGGGATTGAACCCGCATTTGCTAATGCACAAAAATCCAGACCAGGACAACAGATCATGTCTGTTAATAATCCTATATTTGCCGTAGCCAGATTTTTTTCAGCTAGCTTCTCCCAAAGAGAAAATAAATCAGCTCGTTTAACATTCGGTAAAACCAGGTTTTGATCATGCGTTACAACAATTTCACCATAACTATATTGATCAGCAAGCGCAGCAATATGATCCATTTGTTCATCTGTTGCATCGCCTGGTGCAATACCGGGTGCTTTTAAAGAGACAACTACCGCTTTGTAACCTGCAACTCGATGCGTAAACAGATTTCGTTTTACCCAGTTTGAAAAAGCTTTATTTGATTTTTCTGCTTCATCAAAGCTCTTGTCATCAGCTGCATTCTTATCATAATCAGGAGATGTAAAAAATCCTTTCACACGATCAATCTCTTTTTGATCAAGTTTTAAGACGCTATCTTTTATATGCGACCATTCTTCCTCAACTTGGCGGGTAAATTCCTCTTTACCGAGATCATTGACCAAGATTTTGATACGGGCTCGATACATATTATCTCTACGACCAAATCGATTGTAGACACGCAATATCGCTTCAAGATAAGAAAGCACATGTTGCTTCTCCAGGAAGGGTCTGATACTTGGCCCGATAAAAGGTGTACGACCTAAGCCACCACCAACAATCACATTAAAACCGACTTCACCGGCATCATTTTTCACCAGATAAAGACCGATATCATGAACTTTAACAGCAGCACGATCATCCGTTGCACCTGAGACTGCAATCTTGAATTTTCTGGGTAAGAATGAAAACTCAGGGTGAAAGGTGGACCATTGTCGAATTATTTCACAATAAGGTCGTGGATCTTCCAATTCATCTTCGGCAATACCAGCAAACTGATCTGATGTCGTATTACGAATGTCGTTACCACTAGTTTGAATCGCATGCATTTCAACACTGGCAAGATCAGCCAATATGTCTGGCACTGTTTCAAGTGCAGGCCAGTTAAATTGAACATTCTGGCGAGTACTAAAATGGGCATAATTCTTGTCGTACTTTCTGGAAATATGAGCCAACATTCTCAATTGGTCGCTCGATAGCAAACCATAAGGAATCGCGACCCTAAGCATGGGCGCATAGCGTTGGACATAAAGTCCATTCATCAACCGTAATGGACGGTACTCATCCTCAGTTAATTTTCCCGCTAAAAAACGCTCGGTTTGGTCACGGAATTGAGCCACTCGTTCATCAACGATGGTCTGATCGTAATTATCGTACTTATACATATGATTTAGTGTATGTCCTACAGTTTTAACGGATGTGAAAGATAGCAGTAAGTCTTAAGTCGGAAAAGGAATGGATTTTACTATATTTATACGTAATTGTTATATAAAACAGCCAGTATTTTCTTAGCACTCGAAAATAACAGGAATGAATCTCATGCAAACCCTCCGAGTCAGTTTATTCTTTTATGAAAATTAAATGTAGTAAATGCTAATCGCTCAAAATAGCAATCAACATCAATTATTGTGGATTTCTTAGTCAGAAAACTGATATTTGGCCAGTAAACTTCTGCCCTTACGGGTTATGTAGCCTTCTGTATCAACAAACCCCTTGGTTTTCGCTATCTTGAATAGACTCTCAGGTTGGTGCTTTGGTAAATAGATTAGACCATCCCCATATCGATGCTCCAAAACTCTGGCGATATCTGATTCTAAATTCTGATCCAGCTCTGATGATATGGCGTTCAACTTATTGTCCCTTTGTTTTATAAATTAATTAAGCTATATATATTATATAGTTATATAGTTTACCTAAACTCAAAAGTCAATTAATTGTTGTATCTTGTTATGAAATAGACATATTTTAGTGCTAAGGCTCAACTAATTGGTCTATATTTATTGTCTAGGGAAGATGTTGTTTCGCAAGATAATCGTGAGTGCGCATTTCCTCTAGTCGACTGATAGTTCGTTTAAAAGGCGCTTGCAACCGCTCTCCAATATAAAGAGCATCAGGATTTGCTGCCGCAGTGATAATCAACTTAACGTTTCTATCATAAAACTCATCGACCAGCGTGATAAATCGTTTCGCTATATCATTGCCGTAATCATCCATAATCGGAATATTTGCCAATAATACCGTCTGATATTGTCTGGCAATTTCAATATAGTCTGCCGCACCCCGTGGTCCGTCGCAAATCGCCATAAATTCAAACCAAACTACACCGTCACCACAGCGCACTGTTTGTATAGCCCGCCCTTCTATTTCAAGTGCAGCCCCTTGTATACCGGCATCAGGACAAACATGCGTGAAGTCATCTTCCAACATTGCATTTGCATGATCATCAAGTGGTGAATGGTATATCTCTGCTTGATCAAGAAACTGTAATCGATAATCAATACCTGAATCAACATTAACGATATCGGTATATTTTTTTAATAAATCAATCGCCGGTAAAAATCGTTCTCTTTGTAATCCACCTTGATACAACTGATCGGGATGTTGGTTCGAGGTGGTAACTAATACAACACCTCGTTCAAATAAAGCATCCAGCAAACCCGCCAACAACATGGCATCGGTTATATCTGCAACATGAAACTCATCAAAACAAAGCACCTGAGTTTTTTCAGCTAAACGATCAGCAACAATCTTCAGCGGACTTTCAATATTCCCAAGCGACTTAAGTTCTTTATGTACGTTTTGCATGAAACGATGAAAATGAATTCTTATCTTTTTTTCAATGGGTAAACACTCATAAAAACAATCCACCAGATACGTTTTGCCACGACCTACACCACCCCAAAAATAGAGACCCTTTACCTGCTGTTGTGCGCTTAATCCTAGACAAGATTTAATTCTATTCAGCAAGCCGTGATCTTTCTGTGGCGACTCACATAGTTCGTCATATAATTTTTGCAGATACATAACTGCTGTTTCCTGTGCTGGATCGGTATTAAACCCTTTCAAGCCAAGATCATTTTTATATTTTTCTAATGGAGTCTGCATGTGTTATTACTTATTATGTATTCCGAACTCTGGATTATTAATCTGTCACCTAATCAAAGATTAGCCATAAATAATATCATGACCCGACCATGCTGCCAGTAATAGTATTACTAGTATTAGTTATTATCATTTTTCTACCCCAACTTTGGGTACAGAGGGTAATTAAACAATACAGTCAAACAATAGATGAACTCCCCGGAACAGGTGGAGAACTTGCTCAACATCTTATTAAACGCTTTGAACTGGAAGATGTCTCTGTTGAAAAAACAGACAATGGCAATGACCATTATGACCCAGAGTCAAAGACAATTCGTCTCTCTGAAAACAACCATGATGGAAAATCATTAGCCGCTGTAACAATCGCAACACATGAATTTGGCCATGCGCTACAACATCATACCAATTACAAACCGTTACTATTGAGAACGCAGTTGGCGAAGAAAGCCGCCGTCGCTGAAAAAATCGCCTCAGTCATTCTAGTCAGCCTGCCATTTACTTTAATCCTGGTAAAAATACCAGCAATCACCTTCATTATGTTGCTGGCTGGCCTGACTATTATGTGCCTACCCATAGTTCTGCATCTCTTTACTTTACCCGTTGAACTCGATGCCAGCTTCAATCGTGCCTTGCCCGTATTAAGCGAAGGGAATTATGTGCCTGATTCAGCGATGCCGATTGCGAGGAAAATACTGTCTGCCGCTGCACTTACTTATGTATCTGCATCTCTTGCGAGCCTGCTTAATTTTTATCGTTGGTGGGCAATACTTAGACGTTAATAAACCAGGGAATTAAATTCAGGTTTTATTCAATTATTGGAATCACTATCATCAGGCAACGCTTTATTAACAATTTCATCTGAAAGGCGTCGTTTGATTTTCAAGTCTCCCAACTTTCTTATAGCTTCAACCTTTGCAATAAGATTACCTCGGCCATCGGTTAAGCGATTATATGCCGTGCCATATGCAGACTGAGCCTTACCCAATTTATCACCAATATCTTCCAATGCAGTTACAAAGCCAGTAAATTTGTCATACATATCACCCGCTTGCTTGGCTATTTCCTGTGCATTCTGGTTCTGATACTCATAACGCCACATATTTTGGATGACCTGAAGGTTCATGCTTAAGGTAGAAGGGCTAACAAGAAAGATGCCGTTGTTAAACGCATCCTGAAATAATCTCTCATCATTTTCAAAAGCTAACATCAACGCTGGTTCAATTGCGACAAACATCAACACCATATCTAAAGAATTCACACCTACTAAATCATCGTAGCTCTTCCCGCGCAAATCACTAATATGTTTTCTTATTGAAGCAAGGTGCTCTTTAAGAGCCTGTTGTTTATCCTGTTCATCTACCGCAGAGTAATATCGTTCATATGCATTTAATGAGATCTTCGAATCAATAATAACGTCTCTTTTATTAGGTAAATGTACAACGATATCTGGATAAAATAATTTACCCGACTCATCGCGGTAACTAGCCTGTGCTTCATATTCGCGACCATTTTTTAAACCCGAGTCTTCCAACACCCTTTCCAGAATAACTTCACCCCAATCCCCACGCTTTTTACTCTCACCCTTTAACGCCTTGGTAAGATTTATTGCATCTGTACTCATTTTTTCATTCAATGATTTTAGATTGGTGATTTCATGAAAGAGAGACAATCTATCTTTGGTTTCCTTGTCGTAAACATCTTCGATCTTTTTACGAAAGTCGCCCAACTGCTCTCGTAACGGATTTAATACTTCACCGATGTTTAATTTATTTTGATCAGTAAATTTCTTACTCTTTTCTTCAAGGATTTTATTAGACAGGTTTTCAAAGGCATCCGTCATCTTGTTTTCAGCTTGTTCCAACAACACCAATTTCTCTTGCGTTGCTTTCCTTTCTTCATCAAGCTTTGTGTACAACTCTGCAATGGTAACCTTGTTATTCTCTACATCTTTTTGCAGATACTTGTTTGAATTCTCACGTTCTCGAATGGTGGTGGTGAGTTCTTCTATACGAGAATCTTTATACTCGGTACGCTCCTCCTCTACGGCTAATTTACGTTGCAGTTCATTATTGCTGTCTGATAACTCGAGCATTTTGCTTCTGTAAATTAGCCAGACAACGGCTAATCCCGAAACAAACCCCAAGATTGCCGCCTGTAGCAAATAGTCATTTATTAATAATTCAATCATGCCTTGAATAGATCCTTCAGGATTACCGTATTGAGGTCGCTATTAATCTTAAGATTGCTCACCTTACCTGATGAAACCGTAATATTAAATGGTTGCATAAAATTGTGAATGTTATGAATAAAATGCACTAATATATCATTGCTTCAATGTATTTATTGTTTATAATCAATGCTTAGTTGACAATACTAAAAGTATATTCATCCTTTTTACCCGGAACTTGATGAAACTAAAAGGCATTATCTTCGATGTAGACGGTACCATGGCAGATACCGAGGAAGTCCATCGCCAAGCATTCAATCGAGCATTTCAAGAATTTGGCCTTGACTGGCACTGGTCAAAGACCGATTACTACAAGTTACTTTTTATTTCAGGCGGTAAAGAACGTTTTAAAATTTGCCTGAATGAAGACAAAGAACTTAAGAGCAAAGTAAAAAACCCTGGCTTATTTATTAAAGAGTTACATCAGTGTAAATCGAATCATTATCGCGAAATGCTGGCAACTAACCACATTCAACTTCGTCCAGGTGTTAAACGGCTAATCGCTGAAGCACAGGACAAAGGCTTACGACTTGGCATTGCAACCAGTTCATGTTTGGCCAATCTGAATACACTCATCAACACAACTTTGAGTATCGATCCCAAAGAGATATTCAGTACTATTGTCAGCAGCGATAACGTTACAGATAAAAAACCTTCTCCAGTGGCCTATCAATGCGCCCTTGCCGGTCTGGGATTAACACCTGAAACCTGTGTCGCAATTGAAGACACTCGAAATGGCAATATGGCGGCACTCAGCGCAGGGTTACAAACTATAATCACGACTCACGCCTATACAACAGACAATGATTTTACTGGTGCTGCAATAGTAGCTAACCACCTCGGTGAGCCTGATAATGCGTTCAAGGTCACACAGGGCTATACTTACGATAAGTCCTATGTCGATGTAGAACTCCTGAACAATATAATTTGTCATAGCCTTGACGAAACATCTGATTTTGACTTGCCTGAGATTGCTTCAATCATTAATTAAGTCATCTCTTGATCAGCCGGGTAAAATCAAGCTGACTATTTAAATTCAAATAAACATTATTCTTTAATAGATAACAATGACCTTATCAGAATTTCGCTATATTGTTGCCGTTGCACAAGAACTGCACTTTGGTCGAGCGGCGAAAAAATGTTTTGTTAGCCAACCAACCTTGAGTGTCGCGGTAAAAAAGATTGAAGAAGAATTAGGTGTGACGTTATTTGAACGGCATCAGCATGAAGTTTCAATTACACCCATCGGCCAAATCATTATTAGTCAGGCAGAGGTTGTCTTAAATGAAACCAAGACCCTAAAAGAGCTTGCTAATCAGAATAAAGATGGATTAAGTGGCGAATTAAAGCTTGGCGTAATCTATACCGTCGGTCCTTATCTATTACCAAAGTTAATCCCGGTCATTAACAGACAAGTTGCTGATCTGATTTTAATCATTGAAGAAGACTATACGGAGAACTTGTTCAATAAGTTAAAAGCCGGAGAAATTGATGTTGCTATCCTTGCAAATCCGTTTGACCATCCAGGGATAGTCACTGAGGTTCTTTATCAAGAACCCTTTATGGTGGCCTTACCCAGCAATCATCCTTTGACTAAAAAGAAGAAACTCAAGGCAGATGATTTATTGGACGATACAATGCTGTTGTTAAAAGCAGGCAACTGTTTTAGAGATCAGGTTGTTAAGGTTTGTCCTTCCTGCATTAGCCCGGTTGGGAACAACACACACATTCAGAAAACACTGCAAAGCAGTTCAATTGAAACGATTCGACAAATGGTTGCAGCAGGAGCCGGTATTACAATACTTCCCAGCTCATCGATCAATGCTCAGTCGGGTTTAAATGGTCTGCTGGAATACCGTCCTTTCACCAATCCATCACCCTATCGCGAAATAATTATTGCCTATCGAAAATCGTTCCCAGGAATCAAAGCCATTGAGCTCATTAAAAAATCAATCGCTAATTGCGAATTAATGACCTGATATTTATTTTCTAAGCACAATAAACGCTGCGGCATTACCTCGAAGAATCAGAAATAAAAGAGAATCTTCTTTTTTATCTACTGCTTTTAAAAATTGTTCCAGATTTTTAATCGGTGCTTTATTAACTGAGGTAATAACATCTCCAGCCCTTAATCCACTACGCCAGGCAACACTGCCTCGTTCTACATTTGCAACAATAGCGCCTTCAGTTTTACCAAAATAAGGACTGTCTTGTTCTATATCACCAACCGAAACACCCTGTAATAGTTCATTAACGGATCTTGGATCTGTGCTGACTTTAGTTCTTACATCAACTGTCACAACAAACTCGGATTGTTTACCATCGCGTAGTACTTTAAATTTTATTTTTTCACCAACCGGTAGTATGCCAATACGGTTTGCAACATCATTTGCATTAACAATATTTTCACCATCAATAGAAATAACAATATCACCTGTCTTCAAGCCGGCTTTAATCGCAGGAGAGTTCTCTAGCACTTCATTAATAATCGCCCCACTCTGTTGATCGAGTCCAAAGGCTTCAGCAAGTGCAGGACTAATATCTTGCATACTAACGCCAAGGTAACCGCGTTTAACTTCACCGGTATCCACCAGTTGTTCTGTAATCTGCATAGCAAGATTAATGGGGATCGCGAAACCGATGCCAATATTTCCACCACTTTGTGAAAATATAGCAGTGTTAATGCCGATTAACTCGCCACGGAGATTGACTAAAGCACCACCCGAATTTCCTGGGTTAATTGATGCATCCGTTTGAATAAAATCCTCATAGCCTTCTATACCTAGACCACTTCGACCTAGCGCACTAACAATACCGGAAGTAACCGTCTGTCCAAGACCAAATGGATTGCCAATGGCAACCACAAAATCTCCTACTCGTAATGCATCTGAGTCAGCTGGTTTAATATCAACCAGATTTTCTGCAGGTATTTTTATTACTGCCACATCAGTTTCCGGATCAGTACCAACCACTTCTGCTTCCAGCTGACGGCCATCACGCAAAGTCACGGTAATTTGTACCGCATTTGCAATGACATGATTATTGGTTAATACCAAGCCTCTCTTGGCATCCACAATAACTCCCGATCCCAGACTACTGGTTTTACGTTCGGCGGGTTGATCTGGCACATTAAAAAATCTACGAAAACGTGGATCTGCAAACATAGGATTCAATTGTTGTTTGACACGTCCTTCAGTTGCGATGTTGACTACTGCTGGGGTAGCACCCTCAAGCATGGGAGCAAGAGTAGGCATTGCATTTCCATCGACTCCCTGTGGTAACGCTGCGTTTGCTGATGTCGCTAATAAAGAAAATGTAATAAGGAATAATTGCGTACGTAGTCTAGAAAAATAATTCATCATGTAGTGTGATCCGTTTTTATTTTCTAATTAGGAAGTGCTATATCCAGAAAAGTTCATTACGATTTCTTCAATTAAGAGGCATTAGACTCTAAGGCGGACTAAGTCCGCCTTAAAGTTATTTAACACGCTTAACCGTTTACTTGTATTTTACGAGGTTGCATCTTTTCATGTTTTGGCAAGATAACTTCTAACACGCCATCTTTACCTTTCGCTTCAATACGTTCGGCATCAGCTGTATCTGGCAAACTAAAACGTCGATAAAAAGAACCGCTAACGCGTTCCACACGCTTATATCCTTCTTTCTCTTCACGTGCCTCTGATTGACGTTCGCCTTTAATCGTTAGTACACCATTGTCCATAGTTATCTCAATATCTTTTGGATCGACACCGGGTAAGTCTGCGGTTATTAAAAAACGATCCTCTTCTTCTTTAATATCGACGGCCGGACTCCAACGACTTGTGACCACGTTAGAATAATCGTTATCGTTGTCGGCTAATGCCTTACTCGATAAACCTGAATGATTCATTTGATGTTGTAATCTATCCAATAAATTCCATGATTCATAATTTGCTAATGTCATTTTCTACCTCCAGAAATATGTTTATTTGACTTAGTAAAAAGATGGGGCCAGCCAAATAGTTTTCAAGAGGTGAAAATAAAATTATTAAATTCGATAAGCAGTCTTTGTCATAATTTTAGAAGTTAGATTCATTAACTGCTTCACTGCTTTAGGTAAAACCTTTGCGCCTGCAGTTTCAGCAGTCGTTGCATGATGTAATTCATCTTCACGCATTTGTTCTAAAATGGATCGACTACGATCGTCGTTGCCGGGTAATTGTTCTAGATGCTCATCAAGATGTCTCACCACCTGATGTTCAGTTTCAGCCAAAAAACCCAGATTCCATTTGTCGCCAAAACAACCAGCAATAACACCTATGCCAAATGAACCTGAATACCATAGTGGCGCTAGGTAGCTGGCATGGTCTCCCAGTTCATCTAGTCTTGACTCACACCATTCGAGATGGTCAACCTCCTCATCGGCAGACTGCTGCATCGCTTTTTTGAGTTCTGCATCTCTGGCAGTTAGCGATTGCGCCTTATATAGAGCTTGTGCGGCAATTTCCCCGGCATGGTTAACACGCATCAAACCAGAGACATGCGCTCTTTCATTGGCATCAAGATCAGTCTCAGGGTGAGATGCGGCGGGGTAAGCTCTTTTCTCTCGGCTCGGATTTACTTTAACAATATCACCAAGGATAGAATCCAGGGCCATAATGCCACGGTCAAATGCGCTGTATTGTCTTGATTTCATTATTTTTTTAGCTAATCTCCGAGTATGAATCTATAATAATATATCTCTTTAAGGATTGCCTGTCTGGAAAGACCAGACTATTCAACCATATTAGATGATAATATCGGTCGTATAATATTGACAGGTCACAGGTCAATCCGTACTATTCCCCCTCTTTTTTACCCGGGTTACCCGATTTCTAGGAATTAGCATGAAAACTTTCTCTGCAACACCTGCTGATATTAAGCGCGACTGGTTCGTCGTCGATGCCACAGGCAAGACCTTAGGCCGTTTAGCGACTGAAATCGCACGACGCCTACGCGGTAAGCATAAAGCTGAATATACTCCGCATATGGACACTGGTGACTATATTGTCGTCATCAACGCAAAAGATGTCCAAGTATCAGGAAACAAACGAAAAGATAAAATATATTACCACCACACCGGTTTTCCAGGTGGTATCAAAGCAATCACTTTTGAAAAATTGATTGCCAAAAAACCTGAGCAAGTCATCGAAAAAGCCGTAAAAGGCATGCTGCCAAAAGGACCATTGGGTCGGGACATGTTCCGTAAGCTCAAAGTATACCCAGGCGCTCAGCATCAACATTCAGCTCAACAACCGCAAGTATTGGAGATTTAAGGGATGTCAGACGTTTATTACAGCACTGGAAGACGCAAAAGTTCAGCCGCACGCGTATTCTTAAAACGAGGAACGGGTGAGATTACAATCAATAACCGCACCCTTGAGCAATACTTCGGGCGTGAAACTGGTCGTATGATTGTCCGCCAACCCTTGGAAACTGTTGAAATGACCGAACAGTTCGATTTCAACATCACTGTAACTGGTGGAGGGATATCTGGACAAGCAGGGGCAATTCGACACGGCATTACTCGTGCCTTGATGGAATATGATGAAACACTTCGTAAGCCACTACGCGCAGCTGGTTTCGTTACTCGTGATGCACGTGAAGTAGAACGTAAAAAGGTTGGCTTACACAAAGCCCGCAAGCGTCCTCAATACTCAAAACGTTAATATCACATTTAATGTATTTAAAAAGAGGGTTTTTACCCTCTTTTTTTTCGCCTACAGGGAAGTAGGTGGTAGTGTACCCCGTCAGCCCCATGTG
>DBBX01000001.1:0-5633 GCA_002292815.1 Thiotrichaceae bacterium UBA973
CACATGGGGCTGACGGGGTACACCGGGTGACGTAGTACTGGATGGCTTCTTGGGTTCTGGAACAACTTTACTAGCGGCGGAACAAACTGACCGAATTTGTTATGGCGCTGAAATAGAACCTAAATATGTTGAAGTTTGTATCGAACGTTTTAAAGCAGCTTCAGATAAACCTGCCATCCATATAGAGACAGGACTCACCTTTGAAGAACTCAAAGAAACTCGTCTTAAAGAAACAAAGATGGAGGTGATCCATGTCGAATAAACCCTATGATGTTGGTTATAAAAAGCCACCCCAGTCAGGGCAATTCCAACCTGGACAGTCTGGCAATCCTAAAGGTAGACCAAACGGAACTAAAAACCTCGCAACCGATTTGCAGGAGGAATTATCCGCTCAAATTGTTGTAGTAGAAGGCAACAAGGAACAAAAAATTTCAAAACAAAGAGCGCTTATTAAAGCCCTCTCGACCAAAGCTTTAAAAGGAGATATCAGAGCCATGAACACGCTAATTAGAATGATCGAACGAACGATCCCTATAGAGCCTGATGATATTGAGGAAAAAATATTATCTGCTGAAGACGAGGCCTTGATGAAGGACTTTTTATCTAATCATGGAATTAAAGGAGATAGCAATGAGTAAATATAACCAACGTGATTTGTACCTAATATTGCGCAATGACTTTCATGTCTTTATGAAGAAGGCGTTTCGTTCTATAAATCCAGGTGAAAAATTATCAGATAATTGGCATCTTAGAGCGATTACACATCATTTTGACTTATGTCTACAAGGACAGATCAATCGTCTTTTAATTACGGTATCGCCTAGGTCATTAAAGTCGCACATCGGATCAGTGTGTTTTCCAGCTTTCTTGTTAGGACAAAATCCGGCAACTAAAATTATTTGTGCCAGTTATTCACAGATACTTTCTGAAGATTTTTCAAATCAATGCAGATTGCTAATGTCCGAACCATGGTACAAAGACGTATTCCCTAGCACGGTATTATCTCCAATAAAAAATACCGCCAGTGAGTTCGATACAACCATCCATGGTAAACGTATAGCCACTTCACTTGGTGGCACACTAACGGGACGCGGCGGTGATTTTATTATCATTGATGATATTAACAAAGCCGCTGACTTTACATCTGCAAGTAGCCGTGAAACTGCAAACCAATGGTTCGATAATACTCTTCAATCACGTCTTAACAGCATGAAAGAGGGTTGTATCATTGTCATACAGCAACGTATTCATACCGATGATCTAGCCGGTCATATTTTAAAGAAAGGTGATTGGGTGCATCTGAATCTTCCGGCCATTGCTCAAGAAGAACAGATAATTGCTATCAATGACGATGGAAACTATCACTTCAAAAAAGATGAGCTCCTGCATGAAGCTCGCTTAGACAGAGATAATCTGGAACAACAACGAAAAAATGTTGGTAGTTATATTTTTAGTTCACAGTATCTACAATCCCCTGTACCAGAAGAAGGCAACCTTGTCCCCGTCGAAGCGTTTAGAAATTTTGATAACTATCCTATTCATCACAAAGAGGACCTGATTGTCCACTCTTGGGATATCGCTTCAGGCCAAGGTGAACACAACGATTACAGTGTAGGTACTATTTGGCTTTACCGTTATAACGAATACTTTCTTCTCGACGTTGTAAGACGAAAGCTAAGTTACAACGAACTACGTATTGAAGTCAGGCGGCAAGCGCAAGAATCAAATGTGGATGTTCTGCTCATAGAAAAAGCAGGTGTGGGAATAGCGTTAATTGATGATTTAAAGCAAGGCACTAAAATTAATATCATCGCAATTGTGCCTACCAAAGATAAGGTTACACGCATGGTGCCAGGAACTGCCGACATTGAAGCAGGTAAAGTCGCCTTACCTAAAGATGCATTATGGAGAGCTGAGTTTGAAAAGGAATGTGCAGAATTTCCTTATGGAAAGCATGATGATCAAGTCGATAGCCTCAGTATGTTCTTGGACTGGGCACGGAAACGGCGTGAGACAGGACAAGATTATGCAATTCTTTCAGCAGGTCTTGATGCTTTGATACGCCCACCCGCTCCAACTGAGATACGCACTAAAGAAGATATCAAAAACTTGCTATGGCCAAATGTTAGTAGAAGAAAAAAAGGAGACAATGATGAGTAAAACATTAATATCGAAAGCAGATGCTCTACTTATTCGCATAGATCAATTAGGAGTTCGAAAAAAATCCCCTAAAAAATCTGAGATCAGACGGGCAAACAAAAAGTTGAAGGAGGTTGCAGATCTTACTGGAGTAAATATTCGAATTGAGGAGGAAGCTAAAAAACTCGAATAATAATGTAATTTCCCTACCTATTTTACTTCACTTATCTGTCTATCAAACTGCCTCCAGATTGATTTTTTCATTTCAATCTGGAGGTCCTTTTTAAACTACTCCTTGATACCTCAATATTTCAAGTTTTAACCTCCATAATTGACTGGCTTTACTCGTGACAGTATGGCTCCATGGAGTCTATGAAAAACGATGATGTTAAAAATTCTTTGACACTAAATGATATTGAAACAAGCACTAAAACTAAACTACGTGAATCATTCGAATTAGTATTTAATGTTTCACTGCAACAAAATGTCAGCCTTGATTTTATGAAAGGTAATTTGGCTTGGGTAACTCAAGCAAACCAACATAAATTAAAACCCAATCATTTAAGAAAAAAATTAATCAAAAAGGCCAACGGTGCCACACCCAAATATAAAATACTTTATCAAACAGGTACCCGCCTTGTCCGTGAATGGCAAGGGCAAACCTATGAAATCACCATCATGGACAAGGGCTATCACTGGCAAGGGAAACAATATAAAAGTCTAACTGCCATAGCCTATGAAATCACAGGCACGAAGTGGTCAGGTCCACGCTTCTTTGGATTGAACGATAAAGAACAAAAAACAAAATGAATAAACAGTCTCCATCTATAAAACGCTGTGCCATCTACACCCGTAAATCCTCAGAAGAAGGTCTCGAACAATCGTTCAATTCATTAGACGCGCAACGAGAAGCCTGTGAATCTTACATCACAAGCCAACAACATGAAGGTTGGACAACATTATCCAGTCAATACAATGATGGTGGTTTCTCTGGCGGCAATACTGAACGCCCTGCCCTTCAACAATTAATAAATGATATAAAGGCGGGACAGATTGATGTTGTTATCGTTTATAAAGTAGATCGACTCAGTCGTTCGTTAGCGGATTTTGTCAAGATTATCGATTTATTTGATCATCATGAGGTCTCCTTCGCTTCAATAACTCAGCAATTCAACACCTCTAGTTCTATGGGAAGATTAACGCTTAATGTTCTACTCTCCTTTGCTCAATTTGAAAGGGAGGTCACCAGTGAACGAATACGAGACAAGATTGCCGCCTCGAAAAAAAGAGGCATGTGGATGGGAGGTGTTGTTCCCTTAGGCTACGACATTATTGATAAGAAATTGGTTGTTAATAATGTCGAGAGCAAAATAGTAAACCATATTTATGAACGCTATATGAAACTCGGCACCGTCAGAAAGTTGAAAGAAGAACTGGATGCTGAAGGTTATATCAGTAAACAACGTAACAAAGATCAATGCCGCGGTGGAGGTAAGCCCTTTGGTCGAGGAACACTATACGCCTTACTCAAAAACCCACTCTATATTGGTAAAGTTGCACACCAGGGTAAACTATTTGAAGGTCAACATGCAACCATTCTTGACGCCGATTTATGGGATGAAGCACAAACTTTATTAAATGAAAACAGACAAGATAATCAATCCAGAAATTCTGTAAAAAATCCGAGTTTATTTGCAGGTCTGATTGTTGATGATAATGACAACCCCATGAGCCCATCCCATACCCGAAAAGGAAATATCCGTTATCGTTACTATGTTTCTCAAGCTGTCTTACAATATCGTGAAGCGGATGCAGGTAGTGTCTTACGCATTTCAGCGAACAAGATAGAAGGCCCTGTTATTAAACGACTAATGCAATGGTTACAAATGCCAGATAAATTACTTAACGCTTTCAGTCACCTTAATTTAAGCGCTAAAAAACAAACTACAATCATTCAGAATGCAAAGAAAGCAGTTAAGAATTGGGGTGAATTAGCTCCTGCAAATAAAATTGCTGGTCTAAATATCATTATTAAAAAGATACAAGTAGGTTACGAAAGCATTGATATCACCCTCTCCCGTACTGGAATGTTTCAATATTTATTGAGTACTGAGTCTGACAATGAAACATCGAACAATAAAATTAATGATGAATTTATACTCTCTATCCCCACCAAGTTGAAACGATGTGGTCACGAAACAAAACTGATTATTGCTGATGAGTATGTCAGTGATTCCAATCCAACCACCACACTTGCGATACAAAATGCTCTCAAAAAAGCATTAATTTGGAATCAAGCATTAACGACAGGTGAAGTTTCAAATATGGCACAGCTAGCAAAGCAAGAAAATGTTACACAACGCTATATCGCTCATCTCATCAAATTGGCTTTTTTAGCACCCGATATTATGGAAGCCATAATGAAAGGCAACATTCCACCAAAACTTGCACTTGATCGTCTCAAAAAAGGTATCCCTCTAGACTGGAAAGTACAACGACTCGAGTTCGGCTTTACTCTGTAATTCTACCAGCCCGAACTAGCAAAAAAGCGATTAGAGACTATTCGGATATTTCAGGATATTTTGCATAATGTAGTTCGCTACAAGAGCCTAATCACGACCAAGAACAAATGGTAAGCTTCTAAATTATATAGGTATTATAGAATCTCTGCGGAAACGTCACTCAGAGACCAGACTAGATGGCGGAGAGAGAGGGATTCGAACCCTCGATACGCTATTAACGTATACACGCTTTCCAAGCGTGCTCCTTAAACCACTCGGACACCTCTCCAAATTCATTAAGGTTGCGAAGATTAAAGAATAAAGCCTATGGTTGCAATGAATAGTAGGCAGTTAAAACGAATGAGCCCAATTTTGCTTTCGCTACTTGAAGTGTATGGTGAGCTTGATTTGCTTACTACTCATATTATAAATAGATATTATCTTATTTTTTTAACACCGTGATGCACAGTGTAGCTTCACAAATTGCCATTTAATAATAAAGAACAGAGTTTGTCCGTTTCATCTTAAAATACGGCAATAGATCAGCCGTTCGATCAACATCCCAACGCTGGGGCAATAAGTCATACTTCCAGCCTAAAATGTTTATGTTTTCAAGAGTGTCGGTAAACACCTTATCTTTACCCCATTTTATATTTGAAAATATTTGAGCATTATGTTTATTCAAACCTATAAGATAATAACCACCATCAACTGCAGGTCCTAAAACCACATCGGTATTATTTTTAAGGTGTTCAGCTGACGCAATTAAATCTGAATATTCTAATGAAGGACAGTCGCTACCAATTAAAACAGCGTGTGAATATTGACGTAAAACACTATCAAATGCATTAGACATACGTCCTCCCAAATCTTTACCTTTCTGCTGGTAAATTTTGACCGAATGCCTGCTTTTTAAACGGGTAAAATAACGATGCTCAAGCTCACCGCTAACCCAAATCTGAATGGAAGAAAATCCGGCTTTTCTTGCCGTTA
>DBBX01000001.1:5686-58742 GCA_002292815.1 Thiotrichaceae bacterium UBA973
TCGAACGCTGATTACTCATAGAGTTTTGCAAGTTTGTTAGTGTCGTAATCAAAGAAATAGAGTAAACGTAACAGCCACATCTTCATGATTGTTTTAACAATCCCATTCTTTTCCCAGCGCCGGCTAGAGCTGATTACTTTTTCTCTAATACGAATTGGCTTTGAGAATTTAATCAGCAAACTGGATATAGCGATATCTTCCATCAAAGCTATTTCTGGATAGCCCCCCACTCTGGTAAATAATTCATCTCCGACAAACATCACCTGATCACCAGTGACAATACCGGTAAAACTTGAACGACTATTCATACATGATTCAATGATCCGGAATAAGCAGTTACGTCCCGACAGACTAATATCAAATCGGCCCCACTTGCTTTTAATATTATTAATACTTGAAAAATAGTCGAGGATATTGTCAGGCAATACTGTATCTGCATGCAAAAACACAAAACACTCTCCCGTCGCAACTTTTACCCCATGGTTCATTTGAATTGAACGTGATGGTTGCGACAGACAAACTTGATCACATAAGTGAGAAACTAATGAAACAGTATCATCAGTACTGCCGCCATCTACGATGATCACCTCGTGACCAAGCTGTCGTAGTGTCTGAAGCCTGCTCAGGCATTGCTTTATTTGATTAGCTTCATTTAGCGTTGGAATAATAATAGATAGTTTTACTTGCATATAATGTCAGGCTGTTAATGCGCCACCACAACTACTACCTTGCCCGGCAGTACATCCATAACAATGATCGCGCACGGCGATCTCATCACCGTCGACATCACTGTCAATCAACTCGGAAAGATGTACCTGCTTTTCATTATCATTCAGATTTAAATTTAACATTTGATTAAAATCACAATCATAAACATAACCTTGCCAGTCAACACTGATCAAATTACGACACATCACACTTTCAAGATTTTCATTCCGATGCGAATTCATGAGTATTGACATATAATCGTCCAGTTGATTGTTAGAAACCAACATACTTCCAAATCGATTTATAGGCATATTGCATAAGGTAAAGAGTTGATTAAACTCAATTCCATAACGGTCTAACAATTCTTTCTTATAAGCACGTTTTAATCCATCTTGTGCTGGCGGCAATACTGCCCCCTGAGGATTGAAAACCAGATTCAGGGTCTGTTTCGTATTAGCATAGCCATAACCGACACTATTCAATTGCTTCAATCCTTTGATGCTTTTTTCAAACACACCATCACCACGTTGCTTATCAACATTTTCCAATTCATAACAAGGCAGCGAGGCTATAACTTCAACCTCATTTTCTGCAAGAAACTGTGCAAGATATTCCATCCCGGGCTCTTCCAGTATAGTCAGGTTACAACGGTCAATAACATGTATCCCGTTTTTGCGCGCATACCTTACAAGAGATTTAAACTCAGGGTGAAGCTCAGGTGCACCGCCTGTGATATCCAGGGTTTCAATGTTTTTTCTTGTAAGAAAAGATTTAACTGCCTCAATCGTATCATCGGACATTTTTTCTTTTCTTTTCGGGCTTGAATTAACGTGACAATGAAAACACTGTTGATTACATTTCAAACCGATATTGATTTGTAGTGTATGTAGATTATCCCGCTTGATTTTAGGGAATTCTCTTTGGTTAAGAAAAGGTAAGGTATCATGCATGCTTGTAATGCCTTTTTTAAAATTTAATCACTTAGCTACGTCCAAAATCATCATCAAACCGAACAATGTCATCTTCACCCAAATAGTCACCTGATTGCACCTCTATTATTTCCAGTAACTTATCAGTCGTGTTTTCTAATCGATGCTTAATTCCAACAGGAATATATGTAGACTCATTCTCATGCAAGACAATAATCTCATCACCTTTGGTCACTGTTGCAATACCCTTTACCACAACCCAATGTTCAGCACGCTGATGATGTAGTTGCAAAGATAGTTTTTTTCCAGGGTTTACGGTCAAGCGTTTGACCTGAAAATTCTCTCCCGAATCAACTGAGTCATAACAACCCCATGGCCTGTAGACCTTTCGATGCTGCAAAGATTCACTTCGGTTATCGACTTTTAATTTTTCAACAATCTTCTTAACATCTTGCGTCTTATTTCTATCCGCAATCATAATCGCATCATCAGTATCAACGATGACCATATCGTGACAACCAATTGTGACGACTAAACCACGTTCACTTTTAATAAAGCAATTACTGGAATCTTCAACAATGGCATCTCCCTCTACATAATTATTATTACTATCTTTATCATTGATTTCCCACACAGATGACCAGGCACCGACATCAGACCAACCCACATCAATCGGTATTACAGCAATTTTATCATCATGATTCTGCGCTAATTTTTCCATTACTGCGTAGTCGATAGAGTCATCCGGACATTTCAGGAACGATTCTTCATCCAACCTAAAGAATAAGCCGTCATTTTTACCCTTATCAATAGCTTCTGAACTTGCATTGGCTATCTCCTGCTGGAGTAACATTATTTTTTCCAGCCAAACTGACGCCTTCATCATGAAAATACCACTGTTCCATAAGTAATCTCCTGAACTTAAATAGTTCTCTGCGGTAGACCGATCCGGTTTCTCAGTAAACCCACTTATTGCATGGATTGATTGCTCGTTAATGGTCTGGATTTTGTTCGCCATATGAATATATCCATAACCTGTCTCAGGTGATGCGGGCTTGACACCAAAGGTTACAAGATAGTTATCCTGCGCCATGTCCAGAGCCGCTTTTATTGCATCATGAAATAATTCTATTTCAGTTATAATATGATCCGCAGGCATCATTATTATGACCGCGTCACCTTCTTCCTTGATTTGCTGTATTGCAGCTACAGTTAATGCGGGTGCGGTATTCCTGCCTTTTGGTTCAAGAATGATATTGCTGATGTTTTTGGATATTTGTGCGCTTTGCTCTGCAACCAGAAAACGGTGCGCCTCATTACAAATAATTACCGGATCAGAAACATCAATTGATGTATTTAAGCCATTCAACCTTGATAAGGTTTCTTGAAGTAATGTTTTCTCACCAAACAATGATAAAAATTGCTTGGGGTAGTGTTCTCTAGATAATGGCCAGAGACGGGTACCACCACCACCAGCCAATATGACAGGGCTTAACTTCATTGACATACCTATAATGTTATTAATTTACGGATGCTTCATGTGAACTAGAAGTTCACGTTAGCTTTAGCCCGAATCTTATCAGATAATCTGCTTGAAGTTTGAGATGCGATTGTATATTACCTTGGCAGCTCAGCTGGATAGAGCGTCCCCCTCCTAAGGTGTAATACTTATGATATACATCAATTACTTACACAGCTTTATTTTCCACTTTTTGGCTAAGCAGATAATTATTGATCAGTATGTTAGAAATTAATTTTCCACGCCATTTTTAGCACCAATCTTTATTATTAAATGATGTGAGCATTTATGATGCTTCAGGGACAAGGTATGATCAAACGCAAGTTTGAAACACGTCGTCATTATCCACGGTTAAAAATAAATATTCATGTAACGTCTCAAAAAAACCTAGATCAATTTCTGATATAGTCGAAGCATTAAGAATAATGACTATAAACAATGTAATTGCCCTGGTAGCTCAGCTGGATAGAGCGTCCCCCTCCTAAGGGGAAGGCCAGAGGTTCGAATCCTCTTCAGGGCACCATATATCCCGCGCAATCCGCAATCCGCAATAAGCCATTGTTCTATTTGCCTTTTATGTGAAGACGTCGGGCTACAGTAGACAATGCAGTATACAAATCATCCCGGGGTGGCCTGGTATCGCCCATTTACGTGCAGATCCATTTGAAGATGCTCAAATTGAATCACCCATGCATCTCCGCTGGATGGCAGACAATATGTGGCTATTTGTTCCTATTCAAGAGAAGTTGATGGAGTTTTTCGACACCCTAGAAAGTTACCCGTTCCAGCGAGGCCAATCCCTTGATGTAAATGTTAATTACAACACGCTTAAGTTACAAAAGGTCATGAAGGAATTAGAGCTTTCATCACCAATCAATTAGTGTCGTTCTGGATGGCTCCTATACCTTTTTGTAAACTCGGAGCCTAAAGATATTAAAGAGAGTTAATATTAAGGCCGCAATATTGGGGCCTTTTTTGATTGTTCTAATAAATATTATTGGCACTGAATTGTCAAAACATGAAATAGATAAGGTTAAAGCTGATGGCCGTTGTTGAAACCATAAAGGACATTTATTTAAACGTAACAATGCTCACCTTCTTGGACTACTTCTGATCCAAAACGAACATTACCTTTTATTTCTCTTTCACTAATAAACTTGCGATCGCTGGCAAGAGAAATATTGCTCCCAACATATTAAGCAAAAACATAAAGGTCAGTAATATTCCCATATCTGCCTGGAATTTTAATGGTGAAAATATCCAGGTAAAAACGCCCACGGCTAATGTCATTCCGGTAAAGATTATGCTGAAACCCGTTGACGAAAGAGTGTAATAATATGCATCTTTTATTGATTCGCCCTGTTTTATAAACTCGTCGAACCGACTGTAAAAGTAAATACCATAATCTACGCCGACGCCAACACCCAAAGCAACGACGGGCAATGTATTAACCTTTAAACCTATCTGAAGATAAGCCATCAAGGCATAAGCCAATATTGAAACTAACGCCAAAGGTGCCACAATACATAGCATTGCATTGACTGATCTGAACATGATCAAACAAAGTAAGATAATGGCAGCAAAGACATATATTAAAATTGGAAACTGAGCCTCTTTTATTTCTTCATTTGTTGCAGCCATCACCCCAACATTTCCAGTTGCCAATTTAAGTTGAACCTTGTCTGTCGGGTTGTCAGCAACGAAATCACCGACACTGGCGATAATTCCCTCAATTGTTTCTGCCTTATGATCATCTGTAAAAATCAAGACAGGCATAACGCTGCAATCATTATTTAACAATCCAGATGATGTCGGCACATAGGCCACTGATTGTGTCAGAACAGATTGATTACGAGGTATTACTCGCCACTTCATATTACCCTCATTCCAGCCAGCATTAATGCGTTTAGTGACTGTAGGTAATGCAATCACTGATTGAACACCTGTAGTCTTTCGCATATGCCATTCAAACCTGTCAATCAAGGTCATGACATCATAGTTGATACAACCTTCTGGAATCGTCTCTGCAATCACGGTAATGACATCCACGCCTATCGAGAAGCGATTTGTAATTACTTCACTATCAATATTGTAACGCGAATCTTCATGTAACTCGGGAACGCCATGATGTAAGTCACCAATTTTTATTTGCGATCCTTTCCATGAGCCAAACACAAATAGAAGTGTCGCAAAAAATACGATCATGATCGCATTTTTTTTATTTGTTAGTTCACTAATTCTGGCCCATATAGGCAAGAGATATTCAGCACGCTTATTCAGTTTATTGTGATATATCTGTTGAAAATTCAGGTATGAAGCCAACACTGGTAAAAGAAATAGATTTGTAAAAACAACCATCGCCACGCCTATGCTCGCAGTAATTGCCATCTCCTGAATGATTTCGATCTTGATAAACAAGATGGTAATAAAACCAATACAATCACTGGTAAGCGCAACCATTCCTGGAACAAATAATCGTCTGAAACTTTTTCTAGCCGCTTCAATATTTTCTGAACCAAGATATATTTCAACACGAATCGCGCTAATCATTTGCACACCGTGACTCACGCCGATAGCAAAAATCAGGAATGGAACTAAAATAGACATTGGGTCAATACCAAAACCAAGCAGAGGTAAAAAACCTAACTGCCAAATAACAGCTATAACTGAACAACTCAAAGGAATAAGTGCAGTTAAGAATGATTGTGAATAATAATAGACTAAAATACTGGTTATCAAAAAACTGATGGCAAAAAACAAGACAACGCGTTTAGCACCTTCGCTAATATCACCTATTACCTTCGCAAAACCAATGATGTGATAATCGATATTCACATCAACTTCACTGTGAAGATTGTTCTGGCGTATCTTATTTTCGAGCTGTTGAGCCACTTTCACATAATCAAGTTTTTCTTTCGTATTCGGATCTCTTTCCAATAATTGAGCACTTATTAATGCCCCCGAAAAATCATTCGCCACTAACCGACCAAGTATTCCTGCCTTGATAATATTTTCCTTAACCTGCACCAGGTCTGCTTCTGTTCCCTGGAAGTCATCAGGTATAACGTTACCCCCAGCTATGCCATCTTCTACTACTTCAGTAAAACGTACATTGGGAGTAAATAATGATTTTACCTTTGCTCGGTCTACACCCGGAATAAAAAATACTTCATCGGTTGCCAATTTTAATGCATTAAAAAATTCCGAGGTAAAGATATCACCCTCTTTTACAGTTATCGCAACTAATATTCTATTTGCACCACCAAACTCTTCTCTATGCTTAACAAAGGTTTTCATGTACTCATGTTGTAAAGGCAACATTTTGCTAAAACCGGCATCTACTTTTAAATGTGAAACCGACCACAACATAAATAAAGTAACAATCAAAAATAGTCCAATCACCATTTTGCGATTGGCAAACAAAGCTTCTTCAATTACAGATACGAATTTCAAGTATGACATTGCTATTAATGTTTAGGAGTTGTTTTATCTCGAAGTAATAATTGAATGCCGGCATCTCCTGTTAAGAGCATTGAGCCAGCCACTGTTTCCGAGATTGACGACAAGCCATGTCGATGATTTAAATTTATTTTTGAAAATGTTTTGCCATTATCCCTGCTTATTAGCATCGTCCCTGCTAAACCGACGACAACAATATCTCCATTGGCAAGATAACTGGCATCCGTCAACATTTCGTTTGTGTCACTATCAACTTTCACCCAGGAAGATCCTGCATCTGATGAACGATAAAGATGTCCACGTAAACCATAGACAAGAATATTATTTAAAGATAAGGGTAATACACCGAAAAAAGAACCTCGATAGGGAGAAGGCAATCTCAGCCAGGATTCACCATCATCGTCAGAGCGGAAAATATTTCCAGCTTCTGCTGCGATGTAATATCGTTTGTCCCCTGCTGAGGCGATAGAATTTAAATGTAAATCATTAACATCGGTAAACTCATCTTCTTCCTTGCTTTCATCCGATAGATTAAGTGAAGCTTTTTGCCAATTTACTCCGCCATTTTTTGTGACATAGATCAATTCATAAGCACCAATAGCAATACCAGTTAATGCATCTTCAAAGTACACATCAAGCAATGGTGCTTCTTCATGAATATCACTAAATACAGTTTGCCATGTTTTAGCGCCATCATTTGATTTTAAGATCACGGCATCATGCCCAACTGCCCAAGCCAATTTGTCATCTAGAATAAAGACATTAGTTAACGTTGTCTTTGTATCTGTACTCGCTTGTATCCAATGTTTTGTATCATAGGAATAAAAAATATGTCCTCGTTCGCCTGCGACAATACTTAAGCGGCCATATTGATCTGATGCTAGTAACAAAGATTTTTCAAGCAAAGATGAAACTGTCTCTGCCCCCGTTAAAGCACGCTCATCAGAAGCAACCATCTGTACTGAAGACAGAAGGACGAGAGTTAAAACAGTTTTTGAAAATTTAAACATCCCTGAAATATATATTCTATTATTTTAAGTATTAAATATGACTAAACCCGACATTAATACAGAAACGTATATCGTCATAAATCCTGACTATACGACTACCAGCATGGCATTAGACAGAAGAAACATTTTGCCAGTACATCAATTACATAAAAAAGCCTGAGTGATTATTAATTCATTCAGGCTTTTAACATAAGATACGTTTAATTTGTGCTCAACGATGACCTGCTCTGCGTAATGCAGATGGTGAAAAATCGCCATCCTTAAAATTCACATTGAAGTTATATGGCGTGCTTTCATTATCAAGACCAATAGCCAGATATCTTCCGGCTTGTAAATCTGTATGTACTTCTAGCGTTGTCCATACACTTTTCACATCATAATAATTCATTGCGAAGCCCTCTGATACGCGCCACAGTTGATCACGATTATCGTATTGATCAACGATCAGAATTTGCCATGAATCTTCATCCACATACAATGTCCGACGTTTATAAACATGCCTCGCATCAGATTTTAATGTCGCTTCAACAACCCAAACACGATGTAATTCATAACGAGCATGATCTTGATTAATGTGTAATGGTGTCAGGATGTCTTTGTACTTCAAACTTGGTGAATGTAACTTATAGCTATTATACGGTACGTAAATTTCTTTCTTCCCCACCAGTTTCCAATCATAACGTTCCGGACTTCCGTTATACATATCAAACTGATCATTTGTACGCATGCCATCTGAAGCAGTTCCAGGATTATCAAAGGCAACATTGGGCGCGCGTCTGACACGCCTTTGACCAGGATTGTATAACCACGCTTTACGATTCTCGGCTTTTTGATTCATCGTTTCATGCACTAACAAAATACCACCAGCTAATCTGGCCGGGGCTTTCACTCTCTGTTTAAAATATAAAATAATATTATCCAACGCATCCGGTGTAGCACCTTTATGACTATATAAAACGTTTATTTGATCTGAGAATTGCACCAGCGTGTAAGACCCACCTCTTGTTGGTGTAGCTTGTGCAATATTACGTTCAGCATAGTCTCCGCGCCAACGTAAGAAATGATTCCATAAAACTTCAAGACCATTTGACGGGATAGGAAATGGAATACCAATCGCCGCATTTTCCACACCATTACCATCAGCAGTTAACTTTGCTGTTGCCGCAATTTGTTTGCTTGCGTCATAGATACGCTGTGGCGCAGAGGCACTACGACGAGTTTGATACACATTAAGTTTGTAAGTATCCGGATAAGTCTTTAATAGCGCCTTATGTCCTTCGCTCAGCTTATCAGCATGTTGAGTCATATTATTGCTAGTGATAGTGAGTTGAATAGCATCGTCCGGAAATGGATCCACATAATGTTTCCCTTGACTGTATCCTGGTGGCAGTTGTGTTATTCCGCCATCCCATGCTGGAATCGTTCCATCCGAGTTCCCCGCTTTTTCTCCACCCAATGGTGTTAGGTCCACACCAAGACTGGCGATTTCATCTGCACTCATTTCTGCTTTAACAGATAATGAAAATGTCAGAACGACACAAATTAAACTGATCAGGATTCCTATATTTATATTATTCATTTCTATCCACTCTCCCCCTAGAAAGAATAGCTCATGCTAAAAGCGACAAAATCACGATCATTTAACAAGTTGTGTCGACCTGCGCCTTGAAATGATGTGTAACTGAGATCGGCTTGCCATTTATTTTGATAATCCGTACTCACCCCTAAGGTAATAGCACGGCGCCCTTCTTGAAAATTCCCCCCCGGCCCTGGTGTTATCCCGCTCACATCCTGAGATAAGGCGAATCGTGGTGAAAAATTCAATGCACCGATGAGGTTGTTGTACGTTAATCGTCCGGCAATACGAAGCCCCCATGATGTCGCATCAGCAAAATTGTCACTAAGCTCAGCAGCCTTACCAGCATGGGCACCAGTGGCCCCGGCATGAAAAGCATTACCACTCGTGAATGTGCCCGCACCATTAAGACGTAGATCGCTCTTGCTTGGCATATTGTGGACATGGGTTATACCAACTTCACCGATGAGTACACCGGTATCTGCTAACAGGATCGGCTCTAGAACTTTTGTTGCCGTGACCTGAAGCTGACTAACATTTCGTTCTATGAAACCAGGAAGGTATTGGTCAGTTCCTGTATTCGCACAACCCGAATCAAGCTGATTCGTTGCAACGGCAGCGTTCAAGGCAACCACTGGGCATAATGCCTGTAATAACAACTCGACATCATCAACTTGTAAAGGCGCATCATGAATAAAGGTATATTCTCCTTGTAGAGCAACACCTGAACCGGGGAGTTGAGTATTGAAACTAAGACCAACCCGTTGAATATCTTCGGGATACTCAATCTTATAGTTCGCAGTACGTGCATATTGATCGGTAGCTATAGCGCCGATAAGGCTTGGCAAAGCAGCAGTAGCAGCAGCGAGACCGGCAGCACCACCACCAAAAGCGGCTGTCAATCCAGCAATCGTCGCTCCAACGCCACCAGCTCCGAGAGGGTTCATTGCCGATGCTGCACCAGCAGCGTTAGCCACCCCTGCTGCAGTTCCTGTTACCGCACTGATGATAGGTGTCCGACTGTGATGATTGATAAAGAATAGGCCAAATTCCGTATCGTTTAAGTTTTCCGCAAAATATCGAAAAGCAAAACCAAACTCACCGCCATTCCCCGCTCGATCATCCGCAGCGCGCAACACCCCCAAAAAATCGGCTTCGAAAAGCCCCAAAGCGGTTGGCGCGCCGAATGCTGATGACCCAAGGTCAGCGTTGATTGCTGCGGTTAATCCACCAAAAGAAGTGCCTCTATCCGAGCCGATGAATCCGCTGCCAAATGCAGCGCCACCAAAGCCCAACATCACTTTTCTACCACCATCGCCAACAAAGTCATTGGTTGAAAAATAGGAGCCTACGGGTTCAATGATGGTTCGTTCCCAATCATATTGATAATAACCTTCAACAGATAAAGCATCTGTTGGCGCAATAGAGAGACTTACCATCCCGACCGGTGTTAAGGCATCGCGTACTTGTGCACCCGGTGTACGTAATTTACTCACATCAAAAGGATTGATTATGTTGATACCATTCTGAATGAAGGTACTCTCACCCCAACTTAAGACTTGCTCACCGACACGAATACTTGCGGGCATGTGCCCCACATTAAAATCAGCCCAGACATACAGATCCTGCAAATTGATATTTTCTGTTACCAGCCTGTCTGCTTTACTAGATAATTCTGTACGCAACCCGGCATCTTTGTTTTCATAGTCCTTAAAGCCATTAAAGCGAGTGAAAAAACCAAAGTGCTTATAGTTCAATTCCACTTCCGTTGTAAATTTCCCTTTATTACTGATAATCCCTTCATTGTAGTTTTGATTTCCATCATCTGAATTCTCTGAAAAAGCAGTGCCAGTAATAGAACCTGTACCAGTTAACCCTGCACCAACAGGATCTCCGGAAAGACCGATAATTTCAGTATCAGCGCCTTGCACTCTGAAACCTGATCCGTAGGTCAGTGTAGTATCAACGACAGCTGATAGTTCGCCAGATTCAAAGCTTACGCTATGAGCTGAAAATGAAGCCGTCGAGGTAATAAGGAATGTTATAAAAAATGAGGCGAAATGATGTCTCTCTGGTTGCCGTTTGATTTGTCCGTATATACTCATTTGGACGCCCCCATAAATGAGATTATTGTTTTATAGTATAGATTGTTTATTTGAATTTCGCGTACGTAAGTACTTCCCCTATCAGCACGAACTAATTTTAAATTCATAAAAATGTCAAGCAGAATACTGCAAACATATATCATCTACAAAATATAGTGCTTTATTGCGGCACGATAAAATCACGTGTCTTGGGAAATCTTTTCTGTTGTCGCCGATAGTCTGTGTATCAAGGTTCGCAGGAATACCTTGAGGAATCTTACCTGACAATTTAATGACACCTGGGATATCACCGTTGAGTTAATCTTCATTAATGAAGTGTGCTCGGGTGATTTGATAGTGGCAGTTCGCTTGGTTTTGGCCAGATAACCCATCTCACCAAAGCAGTCACCTTTGTATAGAGTTCGTATGACAGATGAATTTTTCATTACGTCAACATTGCCATTCACAATGATATAAAAACAGTCATCCATATCGCCTTCAACGATGATGTCATCGTTAGTATTATAATCTTGCCAGGTACTGGCACGTAGGATTTCCCATATTTCGGCATCAGGAAAACCAGTGAAGAATTCAAGTTTCTTAACCGAGTTAAATTTCTCTTCGGCAGAGATATCTTTCTTGGGTTTTTCAAGTGTATCGAATGCCTTGGTAAGGTCGGCAGCCAGGTCAAGTCCCATCTGATAACGATCAGCCACATCTTTTTCTAACGCTTTAGAAACAATATCATTTAATGTCTGAGGTATATCCGTACGATAATCGCTCATTGGTGGTGGGTCATCATTCAAAATATTATTGACCAACCGAGAAAAATTATCCGCAGGAAAGGGTTGTCGACCTGTTAATAATTCATACATGACAACACCTAATGAAAAGATATCCGTCTGGTTAGTAACGTGTTCTTCGCGAAGTTGCTCGGGTGACATATATCTAGGCGAACCCATCATGCCACCCATCTGTGTCGTGGTTGAGTCCGCATTATAAATATGGGCAATACTGAAATCACCAATTTTTACATCCTGATCAGGCGTAAAGAGTATGTTTGAAGGTTTAATATCTCTATGCACTACGCCTTGACGATGTGCGTAATCAAGCGCATTAGCGCATTTAAAAATGATTTCAACGACCTTGTTTATTGGTAACAACGTGTCAGAGGTGCAATAAGGTTTTAGAGTATTACCGCCCTCGATATACTCCATAACGATGTAACAATTGTCATCATCTACTCCAGCATCAAAAATATTAATAACA
Source organism: Thiotrichaceae bacterium UBA973 (assembly GCA_002292815.1). Taxonomy (GTDB): domain Bacteria; phylum Pseudomonadota; class Gammaproteobacteria; order Eutrophobiales; family Eutrophobiaceae; genus UBA7359. The sequence goes on from DBBX01000001.1 coordinate 18,241, forward strand.
TTAGGATGCGTTAGGAGACCAGCAGTGTGAGCTTCGTTGAAGAACATTTTACGATAACGCTCACCAGACTCTGGGTCGTTTAATGAATCTAGAAAAGCGACCTTTAGCGCAACGGGACGATTGATATACGGATCATGTCCAAGATAAACGACCCCCATACTTCCACGATCGATTTCATCTCTTACTTCATATTTACCAAGTTTTTCAGGAGCACTATTAGTCATGAGATTATTCAGTCTATTATAAATGATTAGGCACACTGTTCTTAATGTGCACTGCAACAAAAATGTCCGCCATCAATCTTATGAAAGCAATGTAAGTTGCTATCCTATGTTAATGCATTTACGTTGATTTTAATATAAATGATAGTGTCATAATGGAACGACATTCATGACAGCTGTTACACAAAAACATTGCAATGTTGACCACAACATCAAGGCTACTATACTGGAACGTGAGCACTACTCCATATTGTAATGCTTACACATTGTCTAAAATAGAGAGGGGCTATTATGACTACTACTGTAAATCAACTGTTAAACGCCAAACAGAGTGAAATATTCTCGGTACGGTCAGACTCACTCGTTATTGATGCCATCAGGATGATGAATGAGAAGGAAGCCGGTGCATTACTGGTAATGAATGACGATAATTTAGTAGGCATCTTGTCAGAAAGGGATTACACCAGAAAAGTTATTCTCAACAACCGAAGTTCATCTGAAACTCAAGTCAGGGAAATTATGACTTCTGCTTTAAAAACCGTTAACCCGTCGCAAACGATTGATGAGTGTATGGTCATTATGTCAAATAATCATATTCGCCATCTACCGGTCGTAGATAACGATAAAACTTTAGGGGTTTTGTCGATTATGGATGTTGTTAAAAACATCATCACCGAGAAAGAATTCATTATTGAGCAATTGGAACACTACATTACTGATACCGCTTGATATACGTCAGACAGTAATAAAAAATGCTGAATTAATTTTAGCATTAATTTCAATTTAAGGAGCCTGCTATGAATTAAAGTTCCCTTATTAATTACTGTGCATAAAAATTACCTGCTAGTTCTTTATAATCCTTGGTTGGATTATCAATGCAGTCTAAAATCAACAAATCAATCCTTTGAATTAATAAATACACTCAGAAATATCAAGCATGACTCCTTCGAATGATAAGCAATTAATCCGTGAGCAATTATCAGCTCATTTTAAAGCGATGCAAAATATTCACTTGCGTGATTTATTTATGCATGATCCGCATCGTGGTAAAAACTATACGCAGCAACTACCTTCTCTTTACATAGATTTTTCTAAAAATATACTTACTAATGAAACACTGGGCTTACTTTTCAAGTTTGCAACAGCATCCCAGGTTGAGGAATCCATCAGGGCAATGTTCACTGGTGAAAAAATCAATATCACTGAAAATCGTGCTGTGCTTCATACTGCTTTGAGATCTAACGTTGACCAAGAAATTGAGATAGACAATAACGATATTGTTGGCCCGGTCCATGCCGAACTTAAAAAAATCAAACAGTTTGTTACAACAATTCATGATAAGAGTTATCGAGGATGGACAAACAAACCCATAGATACCTTTGTCAATATCGGGATTGGTGGTTCTGATCTTGGCCCTAAAATGGTGGTCGATGCCCTAGAAAAATATCGTCAAGGCGAAACACGATCTTTTTTCATATCCAATATTGATTATCAAGCAATTGAATTTCTACAAAAATCAATAAACCCTGAAACAACATTATTTATTGTTTCATCTAAATCATTCAACACAATTGAGACGTTAACAAATGCAGAAACTCTAAAAACATGGATGCAGCAGTTTGGCTGTGATGATTTAAGCAAACATTTTATAGCTGTTTCGAATAATCTTGATGCGACAAATGAATTTGGCATAAAAGCAGAAAATGTCTTTAGATTATGGGATTGGGTTGGTGGTCGATTTTCGTTATGGTCTGCGATTGGATTACCTATTGCGTTGGCAATTGGTTTCGATAATTTTGAAGACTTGCTTGCTGGCGCCCATGAAATGGATGAACATTTTTCTAAAACACCAATAGAAAAAAATATTCCTGTTATTCTTGCATTGATAGATTACTGGTATTCAAATTTCTTTGATGCAGAAACGCATGCGTTCATCCCTTACGATGAATCTCTCAAACTATTTCCAGATTACCTTTCACAACTTTTCATGGAGAGTAATGGTAAATCATTCGATTTAAACGGCCACAGGGTTGATTACAAGACCATGCCAATTGTCTGGGGTTCTGCCGGCACAAATTCACAGCATTCTTATTTCCAACTTCTACATCAAGGAACGCATTTCGTGCCGATAGATTTTCTTGTGCCATTATCAAAACGAGGTGACAAAAAACACCATGCACAATTACTTGCTAACTGTCTGGCTCAGAGCCAATCCTTGATGCAAGGGGAAAATAACTCTGATCCAAACAAACATTTTTCTGGTAATAAACCGAGCACAACCATTTTATATTCTGAACTAACTCCTAAAACTCTAGGTTCTTTGATCGCTATGTATGAACATCGAACATTCGTGCAAGGCCTGCTCTGGCAGATTAACTCTTTTGATCAATACGGTGTCGAGTTAGGGAAAAAACTGGCTGTTGATATCTATAAAAATCTGCAAGGAACGAAGACAGTGGAAGACCTAGATTCATCTACACAAAACCTGATTAGCCTATATAAACAATCTAATACATAAAGATCAATCTTCTCGAGATGCGTACATTGCTGTTGTCGCAGAAAGTCGCTTTACAAGCGTCTGCATAAATACCCGGCTAAAATGTAACTGGCACTCAATCGATGCTTGCTCAATTAATGTCGCATTAATCTTCATCAAATCAACGTTATTTTTAGCCGTGATTGTAGCTGTTCGTTCAGCCTTACTTAAATAACTCATCTCGCCAAAACAATCACCTGTTTCTAAATGTCCGATCAATGCATTGTCTTTATAAACATCTACTTCGCCAGAAGTAATGATATAAAATGAATCATCGATATCACCTTCAACAATTATTTCGGAGCCGGCTTTAAATTGTTGCCAGATACAAGCACGTATAATTTCCCATAGTTCTGAATCGGGAAATTCTTTAAAAAATTCTAACGACTGAATGACATTAAATTTTTCCTGAACCTCTATATCTTCCTGAGGCTGTTCAAGATAATCAAATGCCAAACTTAAATCTGCAGCGAAGTTTAAACCCATCTTGTATCGCTTTTCAGGATTTTTCTGTAAGGCATGATGAATAATCTTTTCCAGAATCTCTGGCACATCCGAACGATGCGTACTCAAGGTTAAATGTTTCTCATTAATTATCATGTGAATCAGACGTGAAAAACTTTCCGCTGGAAATGGATGTTTCCCGGTCAATAGTTCATACATGACAATACCTAATGAAAAAAGATCGGTTTGATTCGTTATGACATCTTCTTGCACTTGTTCTGGTGACATGTATCGTGGAGAACCAACAAAACCCATAGGCATGGTATTAGTTGTATCAGAGGTCATAATGTGCGCGATACTAAAATCAGCAATCTTTACGTCCTGATTGTCGTCAATCAATATATTGGTTGGTTTTATATCACGGTGAATCACGCCATTACGATGAGCATAATCCAATGCCTTTGCACACTTGAATATTATTTCTATAACAAGCTCAAACGGTAACAACTTATTAGGGTGGCAATATGTCTTAAGCGTATTGCCTCCCTCAATGAGTTCCATAATGATATAACAGTGCTCCTCGTCTGCACCAGCATCAAGAATCTCGACTATATTGGGGTGTTTTAATGTTCCCGCCGTGTGCGCCTCGTTAAAAAACATCTTGCGGTATCGTTCCCCGAACTCCTTATCATTCAAGTTTTCTGATAAGGCGACCTTTACGGCAACATCTCGATCAGCGAACGGGTCATAGCCTTTATAGACGATGCCCATGCTGCCACGGCCGACTTGTTCTTTTATTTCGTACTTGCCTAATTGTTCGGGAATATTCATTTGTAGATTTAAATTCACTACTTATAATGAGTTACAACAGTTTATTAAAACATATTAATGATGATTTATTGAGTTTTATCTGAAAATGTAAGTAAAGACATATTTCGTAACAATGTTACAATAAAAATATTCCTGATAGTTGCCAGTAGACGACAAAACCTCCCTTGATTCGACATTAATACACACGAAGGTATAAGTAACAAACATGAAGGCCATTATTCTTGCCGCGGGCATAGGCAACAGACTTGGTGCCCACGCGGCCAATCAACCTAAATCATTACTGGAGTTTGAAGGGAAAAGTCTATTAAAACGACATATTGAAATTCTTTCAGCAAACCATATAGAAGAAACAATAATAGTCACCGGCTACGAGTCCGAAATGATTAAGGCTCACCTTAGCAATGAGACAATGCCAATCAACTATATCTATAACGACCGTTATACCGAAGGTAGTATCATCAGCCTTGGCTGCGCACATGAAATACTATTCAATGAAGCTGAATTTATTTTGATGGATGCCGACGTTCTGTATGATCAGGAAATGATTAATCGGCTGATCAATACCAATATTAAAAACTGCCTTTTGCTCGACCGTGATTTTGTTCCCGGTGATGAGCCTGTCAAAATTTGTGTCAATAAAACCGGCCAAATAAATGAATTTAGAAAACACATCGCTGAAGGACTCGAATATGTGACACAAGGGGAATCAGTCGGGTTTTTCAAGTTTACTAAACTCATAGGTGCATCGCTGCTTGGGCGAATAAATGATTATCTTGCAAAAGGTGAAAACAATACGCCCTATGAAGAAGCAATTCGTGACCTGTTATTAATATATCCCGAGCAATTTGGTTATGAAGATGTCACTGGTGTTCCCTGGATTGAAATAGATTTTCCTGAGGATATTGAACGCGCTCAAAATGAGATAATTCCAAAATTATCACCTATTAACTATTAATCTGTATTTGAATATAAAATGTTTAAAAATAGCCATAAAAAAATAAGCAAGTGTAAACAACTGCGTTCATTACTTGAATCTAATGAACTGGGATTTATCCTCGAAGCACATAACGGTATCTCAGCAAGCATAGTAGAAAGTGCTGGCTTTAAAGGCATTTGGGGTAGTGGTCTTGCCATGTCTGCGCAATTTGGTGTGCGCGATAGTAATGAAGCGAGTTGGACACAGGTCGTCGACATGCTTGAATTTATGTCTGATGCGACCAGCATTCCTATCCTCTTAGATGGCGACACTGGCTATGGCAATTTCAACAATATGCGTCGACTTGTCGTCAAGCTCGAGCAACGCGATATCGCCGGTGTCTGTATTGAAGATAAGCAATTTCCTAAAACAAATAGTTTTATCGATGGTAACAAACAGCCCTTGGCCGATATCGATGAATTCTGCGGTAAAATTAAAGCCGGAAAAGACAGCCAGTCCGATGATGATTTTTCTATTGTTGCCCGAGTTGAAGCATTGATTGCAGGCTGGGGTCTGAATGAAGCATTGAAACGGGCAGAGGCCTATCGTCAAGCCGGTGCCGATGGAATATTGATTCATAGCAAACTCTCCAGACCAGATGAGATTCTCGCCTTTGCAAAAGAATGGGCTGGGCGCTCACCGCTGGTTATTGTTCCAACTAAATACTACAGCACACCAACAGACGCCTTTCGTAAAGCAGGGATCAACCTGGTCATCTGGGCCAACCATCTGATTCGCTCATCTGTTCATGAAATGGAAAAAACCAGTAGAGCCATTTTTGATTCAGAATCCTTAGCCGATGTTGAAGATAAAATTGCCAGTGTTGATCATATCTTTCAGTTACAAGGCGCTGATGAACTAAGCCAGGCACAAGACAGATATCTGGTACAAAAATCAGATATCCATGCTGTCATCCTTGCCGCCAGCAGAGGCAGTGAGTTACGTGAGTTAACGCACGATAAACCCAAGGCAATGATCAGTATCGGCGGTAAAACCTTATTGGGCCGATTAATGGACGGTCTAAAAAAAGCAGGCATCAATAAATCTACTGTTATTGCCGGTTATAAAGCAGAGGCCATAAACTTGCTCGGTATTGAGAAATGTATCAACGAAGATTATGAAAAAGGTGACGAGTTACAAACTCTAATTTGCGCTGAAGAAAGTTTCAATGACGACATGCTGATCCTTTATAGCGACCTCTTGTTTCGGGAATATATACTGAGAGACTTGATAGAAACAGATGGTGAAGTCGTCATCATTGTTGATTCTGCTTTGGACAACCCTAATATCACCGGCTCTCCTGACTATGCTTACTGTAGTAAAAACGATGATCGTTCTCCATTTATGCAAGATGTCACGCTAACACAGCTATCTTCATCAGCAGATGCCTCAGAGAAAAAACCATCTGGCTACTGGATTGGTATGATGCGCGTCAGAAAACAAGGTCGAGAATGGATAGAAGCTGCACTTGAAGAATTGAAGTCAGCAGCAAACTTCAATGAGCTTACGCTGCCTGATCTGTTAAACCATTTGATAGAACAAGGTAAACCCATCCATGTTCATTATATTGATGGTCATTGGCTTGATGTTAATTCATTGGATGATATAGACCGCGCCAGCGACTTTACAAAATAAAGAGAAAGAAATTGATCGAAGCAAAAGAATTTGTCGAAGCCGCTCGCGAACTCGGTTTCAGTCGTTATACGGGTGTTCCATGCTCATTCCTGACACCCTTTATAAACTACGTTATAAACGATGACACACTAGAATATGTTTCATCAGCCAATGAAGGTGATGCATTAGCAACCGCTGCGGGTGCCGCAATAGGCGGACAACGTTCGGTTGTCATGATGCAAAACTCTGGTCTAGGTAACGCCGTCAGTCCGATAACATCGCTCTCTTATGTATTTCGTATTCCTAATTTAATCATCAGCACGCACCGTGGTCAACCCGGTGTGAAAGACGAACCACAACATGAATTGATGGGACAAATCACCAAAGAATTGTTCGATACCATGTGTGTTCCTTGGGAGATATTTCCAAGCAAGTCAGAAGATATCGCGCCAGCGCTGCAGCGTGCCGATGAGTATATGCAAAAAGAGCAAAGACCTTATGCCTTCATCATGGAAAAAGGTACGGTTGCGCCACAGGCATTGCATAAAAATCCGGTGCAGGATATTTCACAACGCAAGACATATATTCGTTCATCACACAATCCTGATGCAGCAATTATTGATCGCAATAAAGCATTACAACGCATCATCGATCACACACCTGAAGAAAACACCGTGTTAATTGCTACCACCGGATTCACTGGCCGTGAGTTATTTGCCGTCGACGATCGTCCCAACCAACTCTATATGGTGGGCTCGATGGGTTGCGCCTCCTCACTAGGTTTAGGTATTGCGCTAGCCAGACCAGATTTAAAAGTCGTTGTTATAGATGGTGATGGCGCAGGCCTGATGCGTATGGGTAATTTTGCAACCATCGGCAGTTACGCGGGAAATAATCTAGTACATATTCTATTAAATAATGAAGTCCATGATTCAACAGGTGCCCAAGCTACTGTTGGTGGCAATATTGATTTCACCAAGGTAGCAGAGGCAAGCGGCTATAGTGTTTGTCTCTCCGGCAATGAAATCGACATCATAGATGAGCTATTCACTTTAGAAACACAAGAAGGCCCTGTTTTCGCTCATATAAAGATTGCTTCTGGTACCATAGAAAATCTACCCAGACCTGATGTGATACCGAATGAAGTATTAACCAGACTGATGAAACACATAAATAGCAGCTTCTAATCATGGGTAACTCATGACATGACTATATTACTAAACCCTGGCCCCGTTGTTTTAAGTGAACGTGTCCGTCAAGCAATGTTAAAGCCTGACCTCTGTCACCGCGAACAAGAATTTATTGACCTGCAGAACAAGATCAAAACTGATCTATTAAACAGTTATCAGCTGTCAGCAGAGCAATGGGCAAGCATCGTCTTTACCGGTTCTGGCACCTCGGCAATGGAAGCCATGATGACCAGCCTCGTCCCTGCGCATGGCAAGGTCTTGATTATAGAAAACGGTGTCTATGGTGAGCGCTTAAGCTATATAGCAAAAACACATAATATCGATCACGTGGTACTGCATCATGAATGGGGTGAAAAGATTGACCTCATCAAGCTTGAAGGTGAATTGCAGTATCATGAAGAACTCTCACATGTTGCCGTTGTGCATCATGAAACAACCACCGGTCGTTTAAACAATATCGATGCCATTGCAAAACTATGTAATAAACATGACAACATTCCACTATTGCTTGATGCTGTCAGTAGCTTTGGTGCAGAAGAAATAAAATTCAAAGACTGGAATATCGCTGCCTGTGCCGCAACAGCAAACAAATGCTTACACGGTGTCCCCGGCACATCATTCGTTATCGCTAACAGGGAAGCCATGACACAAATGTCGGCAACCCCTGCCCGTACACTCTATCTCGACCTTGTGACCTATCTAAAATTACAAGACGCCAACGGCACACCATTTACCCAATCAATACAGACTTTCTATGCGTTGGCCGAGGCATTAGATGAATTAAAAGATAACGGCGGTTGGCAACAACGCCAAAAACAATACTGGCAACGAATGGACATCGTTCGTAATGGTTTACAAAAATTAAACATCAAAGCATGTCTCGAACGAGACGAAACCTCCTGTGTACTAAATTCATTTCCGCTACCTGATGGTATTACTTACGAAGAACTACACGACAAACTAAAAGCCGCCGGCTTTGTGATCTACGCCGGCCAAGGCGGCTTTGCCAAATCACTATTCCGTATCTCCTGCATGGGAGAAATTAGTGATAGTGATATGAAACGGTTTATTGAAGAAATGGGAAAGATTGTTCAATAAAAATTTATTTTTATTGATGCTTTCTCTAGTTACGTCGCAACTTTAAATTCGGTTTAAAGTTCCTTACATTGGAATATTGACGTCAACTATATGTTTAATTAGTGACGCTGTCTTTTTGTTCATTACCGGTGAGCAAGATAAATGGCAAATCCTTATATTATTTATCAGTCTGTATTTGTTTGAATGATTCAGGGCAAGACATATTGGGTATCATCTAGTCGCAAATTACTAAGTTAATATTTTTACTTTTCATTAACTTTAACGCTTGTTTACCATCAGAAAATTCTTTTTTGCTATTTCTGGCAAGGTTTCCATCCGACGGTAATCCTTTAATTTGAAGCTTGACTAACTTCTACTGAAATTAAAAACACTCAAGCGCTGCTGACTTTTTTCTGCTTCGCTGAACCATCATTCTGTTCGGTGATAAAATTCAGTATGCCTTCATAATCAAGCCCGGCGTCTCTCAACATATCCTCTCTGGAACCATGCTGTAATAACCTGTCTGGTAGACCATAATTAGCAACCTTTTGTTTAATGCCGTTTGCCACAATCACTTCATTCACTGCTGCACCAGCGCCACCCGCTATCACATTTTCTTCGACGGTAATGATCAGTTCATGATCTCTGCACATATCAACGATAAGCATTTCATCGATAGGTTTAACAAACCGCATATTAACGATTGTGGCATCGAGCTCTGCGCCAATACGTTCGCACGGCTCAACCATGGAGCCAAATGCCAGGATAGCCAAACCTTTACCCTGTCGTCTGACCTCGGCTTTACCAATAGCTAGAGCCTTCATTTCTTTTTCTACTTCAATGCCAGGCCCTGCACCACGTGGATAACGAACAGCAGCAGGTTGGTCAAGCTGGTAACCCGTATACAACATCTGTCGACATTCATTTTCATCAGCGGGAGCCATAATGACCATATCTGGCAAACAGCGCATAAAACTCAAGTCATATGAACCATTATGCGTCGGGCCATCGGCACCAACGCAACCGGCTCTATCAATCGCAAACAGTACCGGTAATTTCTGAACAACGACATCATGTATCAATTGGTCATACGCACGTTGTAGGAACGTAGAATAGATAGCAACAACCGGTTTTAAACCATCGCACGCCATACCTGCTGCAACAGTGACGCTATGCTGTTCTGCTATTGCCACATCAAAATATTTATCTGGATGCTCTTTTTCAAACTGCACCAACCCGGAACCTTCGCGCATCGCTGGTGTTATTGCTGCAAAACGATGATCTTGCTTGGCCATATCACAAGCCCAGTCACCAAATACTTTGCTATAGGTCGGACCTGATGCCGGCTTAACAGAAGGAATAATACCTTTATGCGGGTCAAAAGGTGTTACGCCATGATATTTAACCGGGTCATCTTCCGCCGGCGCATAGCCTTTGCCTTTTTTGGTGATGATATGTAGGAATTGAGGGCCTTTGAGTTCTTGAATATTCCTTAATGTAGCAATTAAAGCATGTAAGTCATGGCCATCTACTGGTCCAATATAGTTAAATCCAAATTCTTCAAACAGCGTTCCAGGACTAATCATGCCTTTCACATGTTCTTCTGCACGCTTTGCTATCTCTAGTGCACTAGGCATATTTGATAAGACTTTCTTACTACCACTACGAACGCTGGTATAAAGTTTTCCAGATAATAATTGTGCAAAACGATTTGATAAGGCACCGACATTGGGTGAAATTGCCATATTGTTATCGTTCAAGATAACCAACAGATCGCTATGCAAAGCACCGGCATGATTTAAGGCCTCAAAAGCCATCCCGGCAGTGATACTGCCATCACCAATAATCGCGACAGATTTCCGGTCGGAACCCGTTCGCGCCGCAGCAATAGACATCCCCAGTGCGGCGCTAATAGATGTGCTTGAATGGCCAACACCAAAGGCATCGTATTCACTTTCACCGCGTTTAGGAAACGGCGTTAAACCTTCCCATTTGCGAATACTATGTAATTGATCTTTTCTACCCGTCAGTATTTTATGGATATAAGCTTGATGACCTACATCCCAAACCAAGCGATCTTCTGGCGTGTTATATAGATAATGTAATGCAACCGTTAGCTCAGTCACCCCCAAACTCGCTGCAAAATGTCCCCCACTCTTACTTACAGAGTGTAGTAAAAATAATCTGAGTTCTTCGACGAGCTGTTCTAATTGCGTTTCAGGCAGCTTTCTTAGGTCTGCAGCGCTGTCAATCTGGTCTAAAAGAGGTGTGTTAATGTCGTTTTTCATTACTTACTTAGCTATAAAATTAATCTATTATGAATAGTGACAAAGAGGCATGCAAGAAGATCAATAATTTAACGCTATAAAGTAATACCCGCGGTAATGTAAAAATTAAGTAAGACACAGGCTGTACATTCACGCAGACATCACTTATCTTGACGTGTTTTAGTGCCTAAGCACAGAAAAATAACATCGAAAATCGCTATTTAACTTAATAATCTGGAGTCGTTTTAATGGGTGTCCCTCTTATTCAGCAATACAGAATGGGTAAATATATCCTCGGTAAGAAGTTCAGTGGTGTAAAAAAATACCCACTAGTATTAATGTTGGAGCCTTTATTCCGCTGTAATCTGGCCTGCGCCGGTTGTGGCAAGATCGATTATCCAAAAGAAATTCTCGATAAACGCCTGAGTTATGACGAGTGCATGAATGCCATTGATGAATGCGGCGCACCGGTTGTCTCTATCGCTGGTGGAGAGCCATTGATTCACAAGGAAATGACTCAAATAGTCAATGGCTACATTGAGCGCAAGAAATTTGTCTATCTTTGCACCAATGCACTGTTGTTAAAAAAACATATCGACGAATACACACCATCCCCCTATTTGACCTTTTCAATTCATCTGGATGGCAATAAAGAACGACATGACGCTTCGGTTTGTCTGGAAGGTGTCTTCGAAAAATGCATAAGCGTAATCAAACTGGCTATTGAAAAGGGTTTCCGTGTCACCATCAATTGCACTTTGTTCCAGAATGAGCCCGCCGAAGAAGTTGCCGAGTTCATGGATATGGCTATGGCGCTAGGTGTTGAAGCTGTCACTATTTCTCCAGGATATCACTACGAAAGAGCACCTAAACAGGATGTATTCCTGAAAAAGACAGAAAGCAAGCAGCTTTTCCGCGATTTATTTAAGCTGGGCATAGGTAAAAAGTGGCGCTTTAATCAATCATCTTTATATCTGGATTTCCTCGCTGGAAACCAGACTTATGAATGCACGCCATGGGGCAACCCAACCCGTAATGTCTTTGGCTGGCAAAAACCTTGCTATCTCTTAGTTGGCGAAGGCTATGCATCAACATTTGCCGGCTTGATGGAAGAAACCGAATGGGCGAATTACGGTACTGGGAAAAATCCTAAATGTGATAACTGTATGGTTCATTGTGGCTTTGAAGCTACCGCAGTCAATGACACAGTTAGTCATCCATTAAAAGCATTGGGTGTTTTTCTGAAAGGCCCTAAAACCGATGGCGAAATGGCTCCAGAATTACCTACTCTATACAAAGAAGATGAAGTAACCGCACCAAAACTGGTTGCTGAAACTAAAGCAACCAAGAGTTGCGGTAGTAGCAAACAAGTAGCCTAATGGAATTGACATTCCTGGCAGTAATGCCAGGATTGCTTATCTGGCTCGCAATATTATTATTACCCTGGCGTCCCTGGAGTACGAGGGAATCACTCGATAGCCAATCACCTGAAAATCTTGATTTATCCAATGTCACTGTCCTTATCCCTGCCAGAGATGAGGCAGAAACTATCAGCCAGACACTCACTGGTCTGAAAAATCAAGGAAGTGGATTAAACATAATCCTAGTAGATGACCAATCCACCGATAGCACTGTCGAAAAAGCGCTCGCGGTTAATCTAAATAATTTGCAAATCGTTTCCGGAACATCATTGCCTGATGGTTGGAGTGGAAAATTGTGGGCCTTGGAACAAGGCCGTCAACACCTCAAAACGCCTTATCTATTATTGTTAGACGCTGATATTGTTTTAGAGTCTGGACTCATCCCAACACTATTAAAAAAGGTGCAGGAAGATGACTTAAAAATGCTTTCCTTAATGGCTCATTTAAAAATGGAATCAGGCTGGGAAAAATTTTTAATGCCAGCATTTATATTCTTTTTTAAGTTACTTTATCCATTTCATCTTTCAAATAAACCCACCTCATTTATTGCGGCAGCAGCAGGTGGCTGCATCTTGCTGGAGTCAAAAGTCCTTGAAAAGTTAGGTGGCTTTAGCTGCATTAAAGATGCGCTAATCGATGATTGTTCATTAGCCAAACAAGTTAAACAAGACGGGCATAAAATCTGGACGGGACTGACCCACTCGGCAATGAGCATCCGTCCTTACAATTCACTCGCAACGATTTGGCAAATGGTGACTCGAACCGCGTACACCCAACTGGCCTATTCCCCATTGTTACTATTGGTTTGTACTATGCTGATGATTGCTGCATTTGCCTTACCCATTGCGGCATTGTTACAAACGCAACTAGATATAATAATGATTGGACTGGTAATACTCGGTATTCAAGCCGTGTGTTATCTGCCGACGCTACGCTACTATTCGATGAATCCTCTATATTCACTTTCTTTACCTTTGGTAGGCACTCTTTATCTGCTTATGACATGGGGTTCTGCCTTTCGTTATTATTTTGGGAAAGGTGCGGTTTGGAAAGATCGTCATTATAATTAAGCCTCATATTGCAACAAACTCCGTTTAAGACCCTCTAAAGTTTTATCACGACTCAGTATTTATAGCGTCAACTCGAGGCAAACTGGTTTGCCTGAACATGTATTATTAACAATGGATTAAATAAATGACTTTAAATCTTCAACATCTATTAAAAACAACGATCTTTATCAGTCTGACTTTTTTTAGTTGTATGATTTGGGCTGAAATAGAGCAAGAGCAGGCGATCTATGCGCCTGTTAATGAATTACATACGTCCTTGTTAAGGATCATGGAGAATGCCGAAACCAACAGTTTTCAAGAACGCTATGACATAATGGAAAAAACCGTGGTTACCCATTTCAATTCTCCATTAATTGCAAAAGTTATATTAAGCAGGCATTGGAAAACATTAGACGAGCAGGCGCAAACAGATTTTATAGACTTATTTAATCGCTTGACGATATCAACCTATGTGGATCGATTTGATGCCTTCGATGGACAGTCTTTTAAATACTTATCCATCGAGCAAATGAAAAAAAATAGATTCATGGTAAATACAAAGTTTATGCGTCCAGATGACGACCCTGTTTCATTCAGCTATATCGTTCAAAACGATGCTGGCCAGTGGAAGATTATCAGTGTCATCGCTAACGGCATCAACGATTTATCCCTGAAAAGAGCAGACTACTCCTCAGTCATTAAAGAAAAAGGTTTCGCTGCCCTGATAAGCAGCCTGAATGAAAAAATCAGTGACTTACAACCAAAATAATTTGCAAAACCGATATTATAAATTGTTTCCAGCCTTAAGGTATGTCAATATTTGCCGAAAATATAATAACAACATTTTCGAACTGCAAGAGAGAGTAAAAATGACTGGAAAGCTATATAATTTTTCAAAGCTGCTGATTCTCGTGGGAATTTTGTCACTGGCGACAGGTTGCGCAACTACGCAAAATAATGACCCGCTGGAACGAGGCAATAGGGTCGTATTCAATGTCACTGAAACACTTGATAAGCACCTTATTAAACCAATAGCGGAATCCTATGTAGATGTAACTCCGGTACCGGTTCGAACCAGCGTAACTAATTTTTTCAATAACCTCGGCTACTTAAATGTCATCTTGAATGATTTTTTGCAAGGAAAATTTGAACAGGGTATTACAGATATGCTTCGCTTTACCTATAACTCAACCTTTGGTATTGCAGGTCTTTTTGATATTTCTACCCCCATTGGGATGCCGGCAAATAATGAAGATTTTGGCCAAACACTCGCTACTTGGGGTGTAGATCAAGGCTCTTATCTATATCTATTGGGACCAAGCTCAACACGTGACATAACAGACCAAGTGCCAAGCACCCTGTTAAACCCGTTCTTTTATATGTCAGGTATCATCTTCGCCCCAATTAGTGCGCTGAGCGCTGTTAATACGCGCGCGAACCTGCTTGAACAATCAAATATTCGTGACGAAGCCGCTCTTGACCCTTATTCATTCACACGAGAAGCTTATCTTCAACAACGTGAATTCAAAATCCATGATGGTGAACCACCTGCCTCAGGTTATGATGATATCTTTGGTGATGATGGAGACGACGTTGGAGGAGACGTTGGAAACGCTGGCGATGAAGAAGAGTCAGGCATGCTAGTAATCGAATAGTCTGGCTAGATAACACTCAATACATAAATCACAGGTCGCTGCATTATTTAATTGATGCAGCGACTTCTTCTATCCAGTGTTTTACAGGTACTGGACTTTCCTGTTGTAAATGCTTAAGACAACCAATGTTGGCGGTAACAATCATCTCGGGTCTACCCTGCATCAAATTCTCAATTTTATTCCCTTGTAACTTGCTTGAAATATCTTTTTCCAACAAGGAGTAAACACCTGCGGACCCACAACATAAATGTGCATCTGGCACGGATGTCAAAGTAAATCCTAGCTTATGCAATAACTTTTCTGTCACGCCACCCAATTTTTGCCCATGTTGTAATGTACAGGGACTTTGAAATGCGATATTTTTTGAAGAATTCAGCTTTAATTTTTCTAAGTCTAATTCTGATACAAATTCAGAGATATCTTTTGTCATTGCAGAAATTTTTGCTGCCTTGGCGGCATAATGCTTATCTTCTCGTAATAAATAACCGTAGTCTTTGATGTGAACGCCACAGCCGCTAGCTGAAACAATAATAGCTTCTATGCCCTGCTCAATTGTTGTCCAATACAAATCAATATTTTTTCGCATAAAAGATAATGCTTGATCTGAGGCAGTAAGGTGGTGGCTCAAAGCACCGCAACATTGTTCATCCTTGATTTCAACAACTGATACACCAAGCACATCTAATACTTTCATGACCGATTGATTTATCCCGGGCGCTAACGCAGGTTGAACGCAACCGCTAAATAATATGACCTTTCGTGGATGAGACTTTATATTAGTAAGCTTGGTCTGCTTTACCTGTTCAGGAATCATGCTCTTTAATTTTGCAGGCAAACAGAAACGAATAGATTGCCCAAGTTTTAGTATGAGCTTGAACCTTTTTTTATACGGCAATGATTGTAAGATCGAAAATCGATAGAGCCGCTGATGCCACGGGCGTGATGTTTTTTGCTCAACATAATGTCGTCCAATATCAAGTAACTTGCCATATTCAACGCCAGATGGACAGGTTGTCTCACATGCTCGACAAGTCAAACAGCGATCCAGATGCTGCATCGTTCTATTTGAGCTTGCTTCGCCTTCAAGCATTGACTTAATCAGATAGATTCGACCTCTTGGACCATCAAGTTCATCACCTAGTAATTGATAGGTCGGACAAGTCGCCGTACAAAAGCCACAGTGGACACATGAACGTAGAATGCGCTCAGCCTCTTTTCCCGCCGATGTGTTACTAATCGATTGTTCAATAAATGTTTGCATATTTCTAAAGCGCCGCGTACATCTTTCCAGGGTTTAATATTCCGTGTGGGTCAAAGGCCTTCTTCAATCCTTTATGTAGTGATAATAATCCATTTGATAATGGGTGAAATAGCTCCTGATCTTGATCAGACCCATGAAATAACATCGCATTGCCACCGGCTTCACTTGCCATGTTAAATATATCTTTTGCAGGACGTTCTGAATTAAGCCAATACAAACCGCCACCCCACTCAATTAAGAATGGATCAGCACCTATGTCGATATTTGCGGTAATTGGAACAGATATTCGCCAGGTATTGATATCTGTATTAAAAATAGGCGCTTTATAATCGCGCAATTCATTCCAAAACTTTAGACCTCGTCCATCTTCATCAAGGTCAATCTTCTTGCTGGTTTCTTTCACGCTATTTTCATTTCCCGATAACCTGACATATAACACTTCGCCATCATAACAACTTGCTGAAATAGGAATAGCTTGAGCGGATAATTCCAGCATTTTCGCCAATGCCTTTTCTTTAGTCATTGTTCGACAGCAGGTTATCTCACTCTCAGGGAGTGGTACTACCTTGATCGAGACCTCCAGAATAATTCCCAGAGTGCCAAAAGCCCCAGTCATCAATCTCGACAAATCATAACCGGCAACATTCTTCATCACCTGTCCACCAAATGACAGATCTTTACCCAGACCATTGATACAACGAATGCCCAAAATATAATCTCGTACCGAACCACTATAAGGACGACGAGACCCACTCAGTCCTGTAGCAACAACACCGCCAATCGTTGTTTTATCGGTCACGTTAGGTGGATCAAACGCCAGCATTTGCCCGTGTTCAGACAGGGTATTATTGATCTCACTAAGCAATGTCCCAGCTCTCGCCGTAATATAGAGCTCTGTCGGTTCATAGCTAATCACGCCAGTGTAAGCGGACATATCGACTAATGTCCCTGTTGTAGCTCTTCCCAAATAAGCCTTGCTGTTACCACCCACTATATTGACTGGCTTCCTCTGTGCTACTGCATTTAAAACATGCTCTTTAATAGAATTAAGTTTCTCTTTCATATAACTGTCAGATTGTTTTCAAGAATTAATGTCATAAACATATAAATCATATGCTTATACGGCGTGTATAAAACAATATTATTGCTAAAGTTATTCCTGTTTTTGGCCAAAACTGTGTCGTCAAAGCGGACATGGAGACGAATAAAACTATAGCTGCTTAATAACGTTCAAGCTCTGGAAATTTGTCTTCACCTCGGTGCACATGCATCGCACCAAATTCTGCACATCGATTTAATGTCGGTACGGCTTTACCGGGATTCAACAAGCCTTTTGTATCAAACGCCGCCTTCACTGCATGAAACTGCTCAAGTTCATCGTCATTAAACTGAATACACATTTCATTTATCTTCTCTATCCCTACTCCATGTTCACCTGTTATCGTCCCGCCCATTGCAATACATAGCTGCAGTATTTCACTACCAAACGCTTCAGTCCGTTTTAGTTCACCAGGAATAGCCACGTCATACAGAATTAACGGGTGTAGATTGCCATCTCCGGCATGAAATACATTAATAACACCGAGTTTATATTTTTCTGACAGGGCATTAATTCCCGCTAGCACTTCGGCCAAATGCTTTCTTGGTATAGTGCCATCCATGCAAAGATAATCTGGTGTAATTCGGCCTGCTGCTGGAAAGGCTGCCTTTCTTCCCGCCCAGAAGAGTTCTGACTCTGCTTCATCTGTTGCAACACGCACCTCAATAGCACCGTATTGCATCAATAAACTCTCAACTTCCTTTAAACCTGTTTGCACCTCTTCTTCTGTGCCATCAAGTTCGCATAACAAGATCGCTTCTGCATCAGTGGGATAACCAGCGTGAACAAAGTCTTCAACAGCTCGAACACCGGCCTTATCCATCATTTCGAACCCAGCAGGAATAATACCATCGGCAATGACGCCAGCCACGGCATTACCGGCTTTCTCAATATCATCGAACGCGGCCAGCAATACTCTACTAAACGGGGCTTTTGGAATGAGCTTCACAGTGACTTCGACTATCACAGCCAACATCCCTTCTGAACCGGTTAATAAGGCGAGCAAATCGTAACCCGCAGAATCGTATGCATGGCTTCCGATAGTGATTAATTCACCCTCTATTGTAACGACCTTCAATTGCAAAATATTGTGCACTGTCAGCCCGTATTTCAAGCAATGAACCCCGCCTGAATTCTCAGCGACATTTCCCCCAATAGTACAGGCGATTTGGGATGACGGATCAGGGGCATAATAAAGGCCGAACGATTTAACTGCTTCGGAAATCGCCAGATTACGGACCCCGGGCTGAACACGAGCCGATCGTTGGATTGGGTCGATTTCAACTATCTGGTTAAATTTAGCCAGACTCAATAACACCCCTTCTGCATGGGGCATGGCCCCACCTGAGAGGCCGGTTCCGGCACCCCTCGCCACCACGGGGATATCGTTTGCATAGCAATATGACAATATTGCCTGAACTTGTTCTACCGAATCTGGTAAAACAACACAGCCCGGCATAACCCGGTGTGCCGACATGGCATCGCACTCATAGACCCGTTTAGACTCTTGAGATAGTAATACGGCCTCTGGAGGGAGAATCTCTGTGAAATACTTAAAATTCATAATCAATCATTTTATCCTCATTTGTTCAATTAAACAGCACCCTTGATCCCCTTGTTTTTTCACACATTATTGACCACATATAGAATAAGATAATGATATGATAACGTTCTCCTAAATGTTGTGCATAAACATATTGCAGCCAAAAAAATACTAAGACGTCATGAGTGAAGAAATCCTGATAAATGTTACCCCGCAAGAAACACGCGTTGCCGTTGTTGATAATGGTGTCTTGCAGGAGGTTCATATCGAACGAACGCAAAAACTTGGTCTGGTGGGCAACATATTTAAGGGCCGAGTCTCGCGTGTCTTGCCCGGCATGCAAGCCGCTTTCATCGATATTGGGCTTGAACGTACAGGTTTTCTACATTCTTCAGATATCGTTGCTAACAATTCTGAATATGATCCTGAAACGAAAGAGGCAGAACAGATACAACCGATTGAGTCAGTAATCAATGAAGGTGAAGACATTCTTGTTCAAGTTATTAAAGACCCGATTGGTAGCAAGGGAGCCAGGCTGACAACCCGCCTTTCAATCCCATCGCGTTATATCGTTTTCATGCCAGATTACCCTTCAATTGGCATCTCTCAGCGAATTGAAGATGAAGAAGAGCGCGAGCGGCTCAGGAATGTTATTTTAGGCTACCTGTCTGGTGTCGAAAAACTCGCTGCAAGCAATGAAGATAATATCATTTTAGATAGTGCATTACGCGAATCTGAAATATTAAAAAAAGGTGGTTTTATCCTCCGGACGGCTGCAGAACATGTGCCTGATGAAGATATCTGTAAAGACATCGAGTTTCTCAGGAAAATCTGGGAATCAATCATGGTTCGCGTAAAAAACACATTCCCACCCAGTATTGTCTACGAAGACTTACCACTAGTAATGCGAACCATGCGCGATTTAGTCCATTCTGAAGTTGAGAAAGTACGTATCGATTCAAAAGAAACCTACCAACGAGTAATGGAATTTTCCAAGCATTTTATCCCTGAGTTTCTTAGCAGGATAGAATATTACACAGGCGATCATCCAATACTCGATTTGTATTCAGTGGAAGATGAAATACAGCGTTCGCTTAACAGGAAAGTGCCATTAAAGTCTGGCGGCCATCTAATTATCGACCAGACCGAAGCCATGACGACAATAGATGTCAATACTGGTGCCTTTGTTGGTCATCGGAATCAGGAAGAAACAATCTACAAAACTAATCTTGAAGCAGCTCATACTATTGCCAGACAACTCCGCTTACGTAATCTTGGCGGCATAATAATAATTGATTTTATTGACATGAAAGACTCGGAACATGGCCGGCAAGTATTACGCTCTATTGAAAAAAATGTCGAGAAAGATCATTCGAAGACCAGTTTAAGCGAACTAACTTCACTTGGATTGGTGCAATTGACCCGAAAAAGAACTAGAGAAAGTTTGGAACATATTCTTTGTGAAACATGTCCTACTTGTGATGGCCGAGCAACAATTAAAACAGCTGAAACGATTTGTTATGAAATATTTCGAGAAATTTTACGTGAAGTTCGACAATTCGATGCAAACAAACTATTGGTCGTTGCCTCACAACGCGTTGTAGATATGTTGTTAGATGATGAATCAACCAGTGTGGCAGAGTTAGAAGCCTTTATTGGTAGACCCATTAATTTTCAAGTAGAAACTTTTTATACACAAGAGCAATACGACATCGTCCTGCTGTAATTTATTTTTAATGTTAAATAGAATTCTTACAGCTCTATACCATTTTTTCTGGTATCTATTTGCATTCATTATCCTTAGCGCTGCAGTTATGGTTACTGTCGTTCGTCTGGCACTACCTGAGATAGGTGTCTATAACGATGAAATACAATCCTGGGTCAGTAAGCAAATGAATTACCCAGTGGTTATCGAAGAAATGAGTGCTGAATGGCAAGGCTGGAGACCCAATCTATACTTGTCAAATATCGACCTCTATACACAAGATAGTAGTCAGCTCATCACAAAGCTCGACTCGGCACACATTAGTATTGACCTTATAGCCAGTATTAGAGCACGTGAAATCACTCCCAATTACCTGTCTGTTTCTGGCCTGGACCTTAGTATTTCACGACGCCATGATGGCTCACTATCCATCAGCAGTGATAACGACCCAGGTTTTAATGCTAATTCAAGCAAAACTTCAGCCTTATCAGGTTGGCTATTAAAACAAAAACACATCATCCTCGAAAAAGCCTCTGTGTCATGGCATGATGAAAAATCGCCAAATAAAACAACACAGTTCTCAAATGTAAAAATTCAATTAAAGACTGATAAACAACGCGTCCAGATCGAGGCCGATGTCTCTTTACCTGAACAACTTGGTCAGTCTTTGAGTATTAAGATGGACGTAAGCAGCAATATATTAACGCCAAAATGGGGTGGCTCGATATATGTTGAAGCAGAAAAATTCAAAGCTGCTGATTTTTTGAGTGAATACTCTGTTATTGATGTTGACGGTATTGCAAACTTCAAACTCTGGACAAGCTGGGAAGAATCCAGATTAATTGATTTCAACAGTGAACTTGTCTATTCAGACCTCTCGCTAAACACCATAGACCATCAACTCTCTATTAATAATATTGCATTAAAACTATTTGGCCAACGTGTTCAAAATAAAAATTGGTTACTGAATGTTGAAATTGATGAAGCACAAACGGCAAACAGCTTATGGCCTGCTTCAAGCTATCAAATAAACATTGATAAAGATTCGAACGATAATAATAAATATAGCGGTTATTTTTCCTATCTGAATATTGAAGAAATTCTACCTTTTATTATTGCCGCTAATGTTATTCCAGAAAAACTCAAAGACGTCTATAAACAGCAAACAATCGAAGGAGAACTTACTGATTTAAATGTCAGCTATCAACCTGATTCAAAAACAAACAGTTCTTTTCAATTTAATACTGCTTTCAATAATCTTGAACTGGTTTCTGCTGACAAGACCCATGCTATTTCTGGTCTAAAAGGCTCATTAACCGCAAAT
This sequence comes from Thiotrichaceae bacterium UBA973, assembly GCA_002292815.1. Taxonomy (GTDB): domain Bacteria; phylum Pseudomonadota; class Gammaproteobacteria; order Eutrophobiales; family Eutrophobiaceae; genus UBA7359. The sequence goes on from DBBX01000001.1 coordinate 40,454, forward strand.
AGTGAAAAAACAACTATTCAACTGATTAGCAAAGCAGCAAAAGTTACGCTTGGCTCACTTTATGATAAACCTCTTGCGCTTTCAGAACTAAATGCTGATATCGAATTGATTAACAGCGAAACAATTGAGTTAGTCATCCAGAACCTGGAAGTCGCAACGACAAATTTGTCCATTAACTCAATGGGAAAGATCAGGTTTGAGGAAAAATCACCCTTCATCGATATAGTTCTGCACATTGATGAAACAAGCATAGAAAATATACCTGCTTATTTACCAAAACAGACCCGCCCAAAATTACGTGCCTGGTTTAATAATGCTCTTGCTGGAGGGAAATTTTTATCCGGCGATTTACTCTTTCACGGATACCTCAGCGATTATCCATTTGATAACGCTGAGGGAAATTTCAAAACTCTCATAAATATTGAGAATGCGACACTTGAATATAATGAGATATGGCCCGCCATTGATAACTTTACTGCTGAGATTATATTAAACAATGATGACCTCACTGTCCTGTCTCATTCCGGCTATATTTTCAATGCAAAAATCAATGATCTAACAGGAGAAATTAAAAACATTAGCCGGGGGAATCATAAACTAGATTTCGCTGTATCATTAAAAGGACATACCAATGATGCCACGCACTTTATTAATCAAAGCCCACTCAAAGAAAAAAAATCCCTCCGTGAAATATTAAATAATGTCATTGGTAGTTTTGATCTCGACCTGAAATTAGACATCCCCCTAGGTAAAAATAATACAACTGTTGAAGGCTTGGTGGCTTTTACTGATGCCACTATTGAATCTAAAATCCCTGGGTTGAGTCTTGAGGATGTAACTGGCAAGGTTAAATTTAGTAATCGTAAAGTATGGGCGAATGATGTTCAGGCCTTATTTCACGGTTTACCGGTGTCACTCACTATTCCCAAAATAGGACCAGATCAACCTTACTCTGAAATATACGAAATATCTGGCCTTGCTGACAAAGTATTTATTGTGAACCAACTTAACAGTTTCTTTCCATCATTAAATAATGTGGGTGAAAGCATAAACACCTATATTGATGGGGAGACTAAATGGTCGCTCTCACTTAAAAAACTAATATCAGATAATGACATTACTAACAGAGATATCGAATTAAGCTCCGACTTAAAGGGTGTTGAGATAAACCTGCCCTACCCCCTTGGCAAAAGCAAAGAGGAAACTCGACCATTTACTTTATTGACCAAGTTGAATGACGTATCAATTAATAAAATTAATTTTAACTTTGACAATCTTTTCTTCACTGAAGTAAGCCTCGACAATACTAAGAACTTGATGGTTAAAAATATATTTATCGGTCTAGGCCAACAACATAGCGAATCGCCACAAACAAGTGAAACATCAATGCAAGGTAGTATTGATAAATTGAATCTGTCGGAATGGATAGACATCTTTGCGATTAACAATACCAAACAGCCTGGAAAAACCACATTTGGACAACCGCGCGGAATATCTGGCGAATTAAATGTTGGTAAATTACGAATTATCAACAATGACTTTGACAATGTAATTATAAAATTAAGTAATCCGCTTGAAGGCTTGAAGATTTCTTTTGATGGATCGGAAATTAAAGGTCACGCTCAATTAATCAAAGCTGGTAACAATGAAAATGACAAATTGCTTGTTGAACTAGAATCACTTTCATTACATGGAAGACAAACAGGAGTTGAATCAAGTCGGACTGAAATAAATAAAATTCCCGAACTAGATGTCAAAATTGAAAATTTTAAATATAAAGATAATCAACTTGGTCGACTTGAGCTAAACACCAACAATGTTCAACATGGTATAAAAATCAGTAAGTTAAATTTTTCCAAACCCGGTTTTAACATTACCGCAAATGGAGAATGGATGCGCATTGATGATATAGACCGTTCCGAGTTTTATGCATCATTAAGTTCTGACTCCATTGAAACAATGCTTGGTACATTTAATTATGATGCATCCAACATTCAAGATGGTGAAACTACCATTGAAATGAACATGAACTGGATGGACACACCTATGAATTTTTCTATGGATGAGTTCAATAGTGAACTGGACATGAAAATTGGTAAAGGACAATTCCTTGATATAGACCCTTCTGCTGGAAGATTATTTGGCCTGCTTAGTATTCAAACCTTGCCCAGAAGACTTGCGCTCGACTTTACAGATCTATTTAACAAGGGTTTTTCATTTGATAGTATTTCTGGTGATTTTAGTATTGAGCAAGGCCATGCATATACAAATGATCTTGAATTGATAGGGCCTGCCGCAAATATTGCAGTTAGTGGACGTGCCGGACTTATTGCACAAGATTACGATCAAATCGCAACCATCACGCCAAAAGTTTCTAATAGCCTACCTGTTGCCAGTGCATTATTTGGTCCAATAGGTATAGGTGTTGGTGCTGTTATATATCTTACTGGTGAATTATTTAAATCTATACCGGATAAGATAGACAATATATTACGTTATCAATACAGTATAAAAGGCAGTTGGAAAAACCCTGATATTGTGAAACTTAAAAAAGATAACAATAGTGGATAATGCTTTTGTAATGCGCGGCATTAAACATATCAAGTATCTACATACACAATCCCTTTATTAAACATCATAGAATCATCAAGGACTAATTAATGCAGTGGAAACCTAATACGACTGTTGCAGCTATTGTTGAACAAGATAGTCGCTTTCTACTCGTAGAAGAATCGATCAATGGAAACCTGGTATTCAATCAACCAGCAGGACACCTTGAATACGGCGAAACGCTGATTGAAGCCGTCAAACGTGAAGTACTAGAAGAAACTGCCTGGGAATTTGAACCAGAATCATTAGTCGGTGTTTATCTTTATCCTAATCCGCACCGTCCAGATATTACTTATTTACGTTTTTGCTTTTATGGAAACTGTATCAAAGAACACATAGGACAAGCTCTCGATGACGGCATCGTTCGTGCTGCTTGGTTAACATCAGAAGAGATTGAAAAAGAGCAAAAACGGCTGCGAAGTCCGCTAGTGTCTCGTTGTATCAAAGATTACCAAAGTGGAAAGCGCTATCCTCTCGATTTAATCCACCACTCCCTTATCAGTGAATAAAAAAACTAACAATAAAATTATCGTTGGCATCTCTGGAGGAGTCGATTCATCGGTAACGGCAATGTTACTGAAAGAACAAGGCTATGAAGTTGAGGCCTTATTCATGAAAAACTGGAATGACACAACTGAGGATGGTGCTTGTTTATGGGAAACCGATGTTGAAGATGCCATGATGGTTTGCGACAAACTCGACATCCCCTTAAATACTGTCGATCTCTCTGCTGACTATTGGGATAAGGTCTTTAAGAATTTTCTCCGTGAGTACAAAAATGGACGCACTCCCAATCCTGATGTTTTGTGTAATCAGGAAATTAAATTCAAGGCGTTCCTGGAACACGCAGAAAATTTGGGGGCCGCTAAAATTGCCACAGGCCATTATGCTCGCACTCGACAACAATCAGATTCATTCGAGTTACTAAAAGGACTTGATAAAAACAAGGATCAAAGTTATTTCTTATGCCGCTTAAATCAAACACAACTCCAAAAAGCGATGTTCCCCATTGGAGAACTTGATAAAGCCGAAGTCAGACTGCGTGCCGAACAAGCAGGCTTAATTACACACGATAAAAAAGATAGCACCGGGATTTGTTTTATCGGCGAACAACCCTTTCGTCAATTCCTAAGTCGCTACATCCCTCCTGATCCTGGCAATATCAAGACGACGAATGGTAATACCATTGGCACACATGAAGGTGTTTTCTATTACACACTGGGGCAGCGACAAGGTTTAGGTATTGGCGGCGTCAAAGGTGCAAGTGATGCGCCCTGGTATGTTGTACAAAAAAATATTGAAGATAATGAATTAATCGTTGCCCAAGACCACGATCATCCCCTGCTCCACAATCATGGTCTAACGGCATCAAGCATTAACTGGGTTTCAGGGAAAATGCCTGATACTCCCTATCAATGTCAGGCAAAAAACCGTTATCGGCAAGCAGATCAAAGCTGCACTATCGAAAAAATTGAAAATGACCGGTGCAGCGTCACTTTTGACTCGTCTCAAAGAGCCATAACACCCGGCCAATTCATTGTATTTTATAAAGAAGATGCCTGTCTTGGCGGTGGAATAATCGATTCAGTACACTAGGGTTGCACCAAAATAAGTCAAAAATTCGATTAAACATTAGCGAGATCTTCATTTATACTAGCCGCCCTTCGATTGGAGGCTATATTTAGGCATCCATCAGAGAATTATTAAAGGAGAAGTGTTTTGCTCGAAGTTTATCGCCAACATATACAAGAACGGGCCGACCAAGGAGTCGTGCCACAACCATTATCAGCGGAACAAACAGCTGAACTAGTTGCGTTACTAAAGAATCCACCTGCTGGAGAGGAAGACGTTATCCTCGATCTGATTACAAATCGTATCCCAGCCGGTGTTGACCAAGCAGCCTATGTCAAAGCAGGTTTTCTAGCCGCCATAACCAAAGGCGAAGCAGAATCTCCTTTAATCGATAAAGTGAAAGCCGTCGAACTTCTGGGAACAATGCTAGGTGGCTACAACATTGTGCCATTAATTGACTGTCTAGATGATGACGCTCTGGCAGTAGCGGCTGTAGAAGCACTATCACACACCTTATTAATGTTCGATGCATTTCATGATGTGAAAGAAAAGGCCGATGCTGGCAACGAACATGCGAAAAAAATTATTCAATCATGGGCCGATGCCGAGTGGTTTACTTCTAAGCCAAAATTGGCTGAGAAAATAACTGTCACCGTATTCAAAGTTTCAGGCGAAACCAACACCGATGACCTCTCACCAGCTCCCGATGCATGGTCACGTCCCGATATTCCATTGCATGCATTAGCCATGTTAAAGATGGAACGTGAGGGTATAACACCCGATAAGCCAGGTGAAATCGGCTGCATCAAACAAATCGAGACATTGAAGGCAAAAGGCCATCCGCTTGCTTATGTTGGTGATGTTGTCGGCACCGGTTCTTCACGTAAATCAGCGACCAACTCTGTGCTCTGGCACATGGGCGATGATATTCCGTTTATTCCAAACAAACGTGATGGCGGTTATTGCCTTGGCGGCAAGATAGCTCCTATCTTCTTCAACACTATGGAAGATGCAGGTGCCCTGCCCATTGAATGCGATGTCAGTAAAATGAACATGGGCGATGTCATCGATATCTACCCTTATGAAGGCAAGGTCAAAAATGCCGAAACCGGTGAAGAGCTTTGTGACTTTTTATTAAAGACCGACATCATCCTTGATGAAGTACAGGCCGGTGGACGAATTCCATTAATCATTGGTCGTGGTCTAACAACGCGTGCTCGTGAAGCATTGGGATTAAAAACTAGCGATTTATTCCGTGTGCCTGTACCCGCAAATGACACAGGCAAAGGTTATACCTTGGCACAGAAAATGGTGGGTCGAGCTTGCGGTGTTGAGGGTATTCGACCAGGCACTTACTGCGAGCCCAATATGACCACGGTTGGTTCACAAGATACAACGGGGCCAATGACGCGCGATGAGTTAAAAGATCTGGCTTGTCTTGGTTTTTCTACCGACCTGGTTATGCAGTCATTTTGTCATACTGCAGCGTATCCAAAACCGATAGATGAAATCACCCATCATACCCTACCTGATTTTATTCAGACCCGCGGTGGTGTGGCCTTAAGACCGGGTGATGGCATCATTCATTCCTGGTTAAATCGTATGTTATTACCTGACACAGTAGGAACAGGTGGCGATTCACATACGCGTTTTCCGATTGGCATTTCCTTTCCAGCCGGTTCTGGCCTGGTCGCCTTTGCTGCGGCTACCGGTGTGATGCCACTGGATATGCCGGAGTCTGTTTTAGTACGTTTCAAAGGTGAGATGCAACCCGGTATTACCTTACGTGATTTGGTTAATGCAATTCCTCTGGCCGCAATTAAGTCAGGCGACATGACAGTAGCAAAAGAAGGTAAAAAGAATATATTCTCAGGTCGCATATTAGAGATTGAAGGGTTACCTAATCTTAAATGTGAACAAGCATTCGAACTATCTGATGCCAGTGCAGAACGATCAGCCGGTGGCTGTACCATCCGCTTAGGCAAAGAATCCATCATTGAATACTTAGAATCTAATATTACGTTATTGCGTTGGATGATAAGCGAAGATTATGGTGATGCACGTACACTTGAACGCCGCGCAAAGGCCATGGAAGAATGGATTGCGAACCCAGTCTTGATGGAACCTGACACGGATGCAGAGTACGCGAAGATCTTTGAAATCGACCTGAATGAAATCAAAGAACCTATATTAGCCTGCCCGAATGATCCCGATGATGTAAAAACATTATCAGAGGTCGCTGGCACCAAAATAGACGAAGTCTTCATTGGTTCTTGCATGACAAACATTGGACATTTCCGTGCAGCTGGTAAGATGCTAGATAAAGTCGGGGGTGCAATCCCAACGCAACTCTGGATATCACCGCCAACCAAGATGGATCAACATCAACTAACGGAAGAAGGTTATTACACTATATTTGAAAAAACGGGTGCTAATTTAGAAATGCCAGGTTGCTCGCTTTGTATGGGTAATCAGGCACGCGTTAAAGAAAAATCTACTGTAGTGTCTACTTCAACGCGTAACTTTCCAAATCGATTAGGCGATGGGGCAAATGTCTATTTGGCATCTGCTGAAATAGCCGCTGTATCTTCCATCTTGGGTCATATCCCGACCATGGATGAATATATGCAATTCGCAGCAGATCTCGACCCAATGGCGGCAGATGTTTATCGCTACCTTAACTTCGACGAGATCGAATCGTTTCAAAAGAGTGCTTCACAAGCACAATCAAAACTTGAATCAATTCCGGTTACTGTTGCCTAGTGGATTTCACTAAGGTGTGATTATCGTTTTGTGCTCGGCAACTTGCTCATAGCGTTTCTCTAGCACCTACGTCCATGTATGCACAGTAGACAAATAAAGGCGACTAAAAGTCGCCTTTATTTGTCTACGATTTGTCGTTACTACTAACTAAATCAAACTACCGCCCGATACGGCAATAAAACCATCAATAACCTTTTCGAGCCCCCTCATTTCCATATCTTTTACAATGTATTCGTCACAACCTGCGGCAGCCGCTTTTTCCCTATCTTCTTCTGAATCTAACGCAGAAAATACAACTATTGGATTAGTAAAACCCTGTTTTCTTAGCTGTCGTGTTGTTTCGAAACCATCCATATCAGGCATATTTAAATCCATCAAGATTAGATCTGGTTTCGCATTCACACAAAAATCTAACGCTGCTTGTCCACCTGTTTGGGAAAGTATCTGATATCCTGAGTTCGCCAAGACTACCCCCACGAGCTCAATCATCTCTTCATTATCATCAACATATAATATGGTCTTCATGAAATTCTCCTTTCGGAAATAGATAGATTAATAAACCCAACTAAATGTAACTTCGATATATCCTATTATAATATAAATCTTAAAGCTTTAATTATTGATTTACATCATGAAGTAACATTTTTTCGGTATAATGACCCTTATTCATAAGGAACCTAAAGAGACTTAGAAATCCAAAGATGACAACAATAAAACAAAATGATTTGATAGAAAGCGTCGCCGACGCCTTACAATATATTTCTTATTACCATCCATTAGATTTCATACAGGCAGTCAATGATGCCTATGAGATGGAAGAATCAGGCGCTGCTAAAGACGCCATGGCACAGATACTGATTAATTCACGCATGTGTGCCGAGGGTCATCGCCCTATCTGTCAGGACACGGGCATCGTCACAATCTTTATAAGAGTAGGTATGGATATCCAATGGGATGCCGAACTGTCCGTTGCAGACATGATCAATGAAGGTGTACGTCGAGCTTACAATCATCCGGATAATAAATTACGTGCATCAATCATGGCTGACCCAGCAGGTGCCAGAAAAAACACGGGCGACAACACTCCTGCCGTTATTCATATGGAAATCGTCAAAGGTAATAAAGTCGATGTACAAGTCGCAGCCAAGGGTGGCGGCTCGGAAGCGAAATCAAAATTCGTTATGTTAAACCCCTCTGACGATATCGTTGATTGGGTGGTTAAAACCGTACCCACAATGGGTGCCGGTTGGTGCCCCCCGGGCATGTTAGGTATCGGCATTGGTGGTACAGCAGAAAAAGCCATGCTCATGGCGAAAGATTCATTAATGGAATCGATTGATATACAAGAGTTAAAAGCGCGTGGTGCAAAAAATAAAGTTGAAGAACTAAGACTTGAGATTTATCAACGAGTCAATGAACTTGGTATCGGTGCACAAGGTCTCGGTGGCTTAACCACTGTATTAGATGTAAAGATAAAAGACTATCCAACGCATGCGGCGAACAAACCCGTTGCTATGATTCCCAACTGTGCAGCGACACGTCATGCACATTTTGTGTTAGATGGTTCTGGCCCTGCATTACAAACACCACCTGATTTAGATGACTGGCCAAAAGTCACCTGGGATGTTGGGCCTTCGGCTAGGCGAGTTAACCTTGATACGGTGACAGCAGAAGACATAAAAGAATGGCAACCGGGCGACACCATTCTACTTTCAGGAAAAATGTTGACTGGTCGCGATGCCGCCCATAAAAAGATTCAGGACTTGTTTGATAAGGGCGAACCTTTACCCCAGGGTGTCGATTTCAAAAATCGCTTTATCTATTACGTCGGTCCAGTCGATGCCGTCCGTGAAGAAGTCGTTGGCCCTGCCGGTCCCACTACTGCAACACGCATGGATAAGTTTACCGAAATGATGTTGGATAAAATCGGTTTGATCGGCATGGTCGGTAAAGCAGAGCGCGGGCCGATGGGTATTGACGCTATCAAGAAACACAAAGCCGTTTATCTAATGGCCGTCGGTGGCGCTGCCTATCTTGTATCAAAAGCAATTACGCATTCAGAAGTTATTGCTTTCCCGGAATTAGGCATGGAAGCAATACATGAATTCGAAGTAAAGGATATGCCAGTAACAGTTGCTGTAGATGTTAACGGTAACTCAGTTCATCAAACTGGACCACAAACATGGCAGAAGATTATTCTACAAAGAAAAACCGCATAGTTATACATTAGAGACACGAACGAATTAATCAGCATCAAGGATGAAATACCATCACTTTTATCACATTACCGAATATCACATTAATCAACCTTTCTGAAAGAATAATATATAGATGAATCATTCGACTCTGATAAGCCAGAGACCAGTAAAGATTGGGTTGCGAACTACGCTAAATATTCTGTTTCCTTACTTAGTTGAGAAAATACTAGAACAAATTAAAAGTATCTGGTTTATTGTCGCTTACCTCTGTTTTTTCCAGATAGTTGTCCTAGGTTTGCCTGTGATTTTTGCGACGATGGTGACGGCGGGTATCGCCATTGTCGCAATTGGCCTGATGTTTTTTATGGAAGGTCTACGCCTGGGATTAATGCCACTTGGAGAAACAATCGGAACACATCTACCACGTAAAACTAAACTGCCCATTATACTATTCTTTGCATTTCTTCTGGGTATTGGTGCTACCTTGGCAGAACCAGCAATTGCTGTTCTTAAAGCAGCGGGAAGTGGGGTAAAACCAAACCAAGCACCATTACTCTATAGTTTGCTCAACGACTTTGCGCTACAACTTGTTGCTGCCATAGGTATTGGAGTAGGTGCTGCCGTGGCGTTGGGCGTATTACGGTTTTTCTATAACTGGTCGCTAAAGGTACTTATCATTCCACTAATTCTCACTTTGACTGGTTTGACACTATGGTCATTCAATAATGAGATACTTAGCCCGATCATCGGCCTGGCCTGGGACTCTGGTGCTGTTACCACAGGACCAGTCACTGTACCTTTGGTGCTAGCTCTCGGGATAGGTGTATGTCGCATCGTTGGGAAAGGTGACATGACCACAAATGGCTTTGGCATCGTGACATTAGCGTCTTTATTTCCAATTCTGGCAGTATTGATACTTGGCAATTTTCATTATTTAAAGGGCGATTACTATGGCGCAGATCACTACATAGGCCAGCTAGAACCTATTGAAGAGGTGGATAATACCTCACAATTAACCAGCAAGCCGATTTTACAGTCCGAGGTATTTTCCGAAGCTGAATTTGCTCATTATCTTATAACTAATGAAATACCCGACGAAACAGAGATCCAATATAAAGGTGGCAAAGTAAGTCTAGTGGATGGACAAATCATTCATGACGATACATCCATCATCATCGTTAAAAAAATCAGTCAGGTAAGACCCTATGATGATGATGACTGGGACCCTCAGAGTAACTTCATATCAAGCTTGCAAGAAACTGCCACAGCAGCTCTAAAAGCAATACTTCCTCTTTGCCTTTTTTTGTTTCTTACACTGAAATTTATATTGCAAGAAAGATTGGCAGATGTACAAATGGTCATAATTGGTATCATTTTCGCTGTCCTCGGTATGGCGATGTTTGGATTGGGTATTAACCTAGGTCTTACACCATTAGGAACGCAACTCGGTAGCAATATTCCATCGGTGTTTGCTTCGGTTTCCCCATGGGGAATGCTCGGACAACATGGGCCTATAATAAGCGATGGTATTGGAGGCAGGCTAGTTGCAATCTTGTTTGGTTTTTTTCTTGGCTACGGTGCCACACTCGCTGAACCAGCACTAAATGCGCTTGGCGAGACGGTTGAAAAAATCACAGTTGGTGCATTTCGTAAATCGTTACTTATGCAATCTGTTGCTTTGGGCGTTGCCATTGGTATTGGTGCAGGTGTATGTAAAATTGCATTCAATATCCCATTAGTATATTTATTACTGCCACCATATATGTTGTTGTGCATCCTTACTTGGATCTCATCAGAAGAATTCGTTAACTTCGGCTGGGACAGTGCGGGTGTTACCACAGGACCAATCACCGTGCCACTTGTACTAGCAATGGGTCTCGGTATCGGTGCGAACGTGCCAGGTGTAAGCAATGGCTTTGGTGTTTTAGCGTTGGCTTCAGTAGGCCCAATAATAACGGTGTTAACTGTTGGTCTTTTGGTTGCACGCGCTCAAGCCAAGATGGATATTGAAAACGAGAGATGATTATCACACGTCACAACATGTCCGTTGTCACTCTTATAATCGGACGACATCGTGCCAAAAAAGTATTGCAAGATCTGTTTGCGGACGGAATCCACAGCGCCTTATTGACAAGTGCACGTGGCACGCTAATGCAAGATAAGTGGTACCAAGGCATATTGTCGATGATTAAGCCAGAATTAGCAGTGATCCATATGATAGTGCCAGATCCTTTTGTTGATAGCATCATGGAGCGTGCAGCTAAGCATGCACAACTCCATCGTTCGGGCGCTGGTTCCATATTCAGTAAACCTTGCGTAGATTTACATATTAAAGGCACATTTCCTTTGTGGCCTATTGATCAAGAGGAATTACCAGAAGAAGATGCATCAAATGATCTTCACGAAAATCTAACTGCAATCTACTTAATCAGCCAAGGTGAACGGACCGAGGCAGTTTGTCGAGCAGCCATGCATGCAGGATCTCACGGGCCAGTTATCCTTTTTTCAGAAGGCCATGGCCTACGTGATCGTTTAGGCTGGCTGCGCATCACCAACAAGCCGACAAAAGAAGTTGTTTCTGTTTTGGTTGAAAATGTTGACGCCGAACTAGTATTTTCTGCTATGGCTGAAGCTGGAAAAGTGCAAAGTGTTGGACGTGGTCTTATATATCGAATGCCAGTACAAAAGGGACTAATTAATATCGTCAGCGTCTATTCTCAAACTCGCCATGCCGCTAGTATTCAACAAATTATCCGTGCGATTGATGACATTAAAGGTAACAAAGATTGGCGACATCAAGATTCAATTGCCATACACGGAGGTGCAACAGCTGGCTTAGAATTTTTAACCAAGCTGTCCCCTAAATCAACACACAAGCCGCATAGATTAATTTCGATTATAGTCGATCGCGATCATTCGCAGAAAGTTTCACTACAAATAATCAACATGGGTGCGCCGGGTGCTAACATAAATTATTTTCAACTTTACATTCAAACTGACAGCACACAACATCAGGAATTTGCGCAAATAAATATTGTAGTTAATGAGCCCAGTGCTATTGAGTTAGAAAAACGTATTTTAGAAGAAGTAGAACAAGACTTAATGATCTTTACACAACCTGTTACGGGTTTCATCGCATATTAATTACCAATACAAAATAATAATTGTGCAACTCTGATGTATCGAAGCGCACCAATTAGTTAAACACTACTCAGCCGCTTTGTCGGCAGTTGATACAGATAGAATTAAATATTAATATCCATTGACCTTATATTATTTTTTAGTTCTTTTACTCCAAATAGATTCACCAGAAATATTTTTATTTGATATAGACTCTGTTTTTTTATCAGCGTCATCGCTCTCTGCTCCCAAGACTTTTGCTTCCGCTTTTTTGACGCGTATTTTATTACCATCAAGCTCTTTACCGTTGAGGGCTTTCATCGCTGCCCTGGCTTCACCCTGCATGGGCATCTCAACAAAACCAAATCCTTTAGAACTTCCTGTCTCTTTATCTAGTACCAAAGAGCATGATTGTACTCTCCCATAAGACTCAAACATCTTCTGAAGTTCTACTTCGGTTGTAGTACGAGCTATATTGCGTATTAGTATTTTCATAGCTATCTTAGCCTGTATCCTGATTTAATGAATCCGGCACTGATAATCTTGCAATGCGTTTTGTTAGTGAATAAATCCGTTTCATACTATCAATTAATTCATTCTCAAATTGAGTGACATCAATATTATGTGGACCCTCTTTTTGTAATCTTTCAGACTGTTTTTTCAGTGCATTGAGTGCCAGTTGATTAATGCTGTCTTTCATATGCACGACAGATTGTGCGGCAACCTCATCCTCATCAATCAAGGAGCCTTTTGCATTAGTCATCGCTTTTTGTATTGCTTTGTAAAGTTCTTTGAGTATTTCACGTGATGTTTCTGAATCTGAAACGCCTGCCCTTATTGCTTGATGTCCAGTAGCAACCAGGTTTGTTTCAATCACATCGCCTATACGTTCAAAATCCTCATTGGCTTGTAAGTATCTGATCAGATCGTTGTACTCATTCTCTGATAATTCTTCCATTGTCAGTTTTTTCAAATATTCTGTAATTTGCATATGAATGATGTCGACCTTATCGTCTAGTTTAGCAATATGATCTAACTCATCATGGTTACTATTTTGATAAGCCATGCGTATTTTTTTAAACATCTCTTCTGTTAATTCAGCAAGATGACTTATCTCAAGCCTAACCCTGTCAAGGGCAAGTGCTGGTGTTGCGAGCAACTCATCATCAAGATATTTTGTCTTTGTGATTGTTTTTTCTTTAATAGTAACTTCAGGTATAAGTCGCTCAACCAGCTTTGCAAGCTGCGTAGTAAATCCAATAAATATAATTGTATTAGCAATATTAAAGATGGTATGCGCATTGGCAATTTGCCTTGGCACTTCTGCCGCAAGCTTTGCTGTTGTTGCTGCTGTTAAGTCAGTTGCTGCTACTGGTGAAAATTGTGTAACAATATTTGCTAATTGAGGAATAAACATAAGCCATATCAGGACGCCGGCAACATTAAATAGCACATGTACACATGCAGCACGTTTGGCTTCTGTCGGTTTGCCTATTGCTGCGAGCACAGCTGTTATGCAAGTGCCAATATTTGCACCGAATGCAAGTGCAATACCAGCAGGCAAGGTAATAAAGCCCTGACTTGCCATGACAATCACTATACCCGTTGTTGCAGAAGAGGATTGAACCAAGGCGGTAAAAACTGCAGCGACTAGAATCCCCAGTATTGGCCTTTCCATACTGGCCATAAGATTAATAAAGGGTTCATAACTACGGAGTGGTGTCATACCTTCACTCATGATACCCATACCAAAAAAGATCAGTCCTAAGCCCATCAGCATATTGCCATACTGCTTTATGCGGTCATTCTTAGAAAGAAACAACATGGAAAATCCAACCGCAATCATCAGCAAAGCGGCCTTTTCTACTTTAAAAGCAACAATCTGGGCGGTGATTGTTGTACCGATATTTGCACCCATAATAATGCCAATAGACTGTGAGAAACTCATCAATCCGGCAGAAACAAATCCGACCACAAGTACAGTAGTCACTGACGAACTCTGAATCACCGAGGTGACGAAGGCACCGGTAAATGCCGCTGAGAAACGTGTTTTAGTCAACTTGGATAACAACTCCTTCATTCTATCGCCAGCCGCTGCTTTCAATCCATCAGACATCTGCTCCATGCCGAATAAAAATAAGGCAAGCCCGCCAATTAGCTCCATCCCCATTGTGAACAAGTCCAATTGTTGGACGTCTTTAGTTGCTGCAAATAGCGGATATGAAATGAACAGCGCGATTACGCTAAAAATGATTATAGAAATACGAGCTGACTTGCGAGATGGAGATTTATACGTAAACATGTGATTTCCCCTTATACATATCTTAAATCGGTTTAGATAAATCTATTTGGTCAATATAATATTATTGAAAAATTCATGCAATACCAACTAACTGTCGCTTAGAATGCTAAAGTTTGCTTGAATTAATCTTATCATTTTTTATTAAATCATAATAACTCTGACTTATGATCTCATGACTAACCGCTAGTGCTATAGTAATATCTCTGTAAATAAGAAAACTAATTTCGGTTAGTCTAAGTAATGTTTCATTCATTAGAACATGAACTCCTCAACATTAAGTGTCAACATTATGCAAAATTATAAAAATAGTAAATCCGAGCAAATTACATTTTTAATGAGTGCCTTAGATGAGGCAGAATCCAGCGTACGTGCATTCGATACCAAAGCACAGATTGTTGGTATTGGCTATATCTTTGCCATTGGCATTATTTCGACGATTTCTTCATGGAACCCGGAAAAAACACCATTTATATTTAGCACAATCTTAATTACTTGGTCATGTGTAATGGTTCCGATTATTATTTTTGGTTCTGTTTTGTATCCCTCGCGAAAAATGGCGCCCCGTCTAGGTGAAAAATCAAGCCACGTAAAACGGCTTTACCATGTCTCTATTGAATATATAAAAAAAGTCGATACTTATATTTCCGATATCGGCAATTGTGATATCACGGCAGAATTAAGTTATGAGTTAATGAAAGTTTCAGCGCTACGTGAACTTAAACGAATACGATTTATTCGAGCATTATTCTTTTCTTGTTTAAGCTTTATTATTATTTTTACGTTCCAAGTTATGCGTTCTATCGGAATTGATTTTGTATAAATAATTAATTGAAAAATACCTAACTGATTTTTTATGCGATCATTAGTTTTTTACTAGGAATGATTCTAAATTTTGTTTAGCCCTTAAGAAAAACAACCTTGATTCGAAGGCATTTAAAATAAATTTTCATATCTATTCAAAATGGTTATGCGGTTCTGATTTACAATCAGAGATATCTTCATTTTCCTGTTTCAACACAAGTAATGCGGTTTTGTTGTCAGTACCTAATGTCTTTCATCTTTCATCTGGCATATAGTCATAATTTCTTTTAATGTTGCTTCGGGAAAGCCTGGTTTACTAACAAATGCTGAGGGTAAGGAGTAAGAGTTCCCCGCCAAAGAGATAAATGTTCCCGCTAGACTGCCCTCCAGTTACTCTTTGTTTTATAATATTCACAACCGCCACATGGACTCTATATCGGACAAAATGACTCTACCAATTAAAACTATATATGCATTTTTAAAGCGTATGACATTAGTAGTCTCACTATTATGTTTAAGCGCATGCGAATCACAAACCGAATCGGCTGATAAAGGGTTAATGATAGCTGATAACATTGCGCAAGAAACAACTTCTATACAACAGGAGACAACCATTACAGCAGAGCCGGAAATTGAAAATAAAAGCTATTTATTTGACGTTACCGATCACAGCATTGAAGAACTTGAGGCCCTATTAGTCAGAGCTGAAGAGGTCTCTCAAACTCACCCAGCAGACTTTGAAGACCTGAAAATCGTCATGATTATACATGGTCCTGATATTGATTTATTCACCAGTCAACATTATGAAGAGAACAAACAACTCATTGATCTGGCCTCTCGCCTGGATGCGTATGATGTCATAGATATGAAGGTATGTGAGAAAACCATGACACTGCGCGGTGTTGACCGACAAGACATCCCGTCATTTATTGAATCAGTTCCGTATGCGCCAATCGAAATCAAACAACGCTTACAAGATGGCTATATAAACCTGTAATTTCCACTTATCCTTTGTTGGACTTATCAATAGCTAAACAGGAAAAATACCATCGTTTGATTCAACTTAGCACTACTATATATTGGTGTTTTTTGTAACTTGATTTAGTCATAATTTTTCGAATGAGCAGTATAAAAACAATAGCTCAGTCGGATATTCTGTTTGTATGTCACGAATGTGATGCCCTGCAACGAGTACCCGCCGTAGAGCCCGGTCATGATGCGATCTGTATTCGTTGTAAATCCCGACTGTTCAGAAATCCTAAGGGCGGTATAGATAAACCATTGGCTCTCGTTATTGCCGTGATGATCATGTTTATAGTTGCCAACATACATCCCATTATGGACCTTACTATTGTGGGGGTGAAACTAAGCACCACGATAACCGGCGCGGCCTATGTTTTTTGGCAGTCTGGCAGCCCCGAGTTGGCTGCTATCGTCTGGCTACCCAGTGTATTGGTTCCCGGTTTAATCATAGCAGGTCTATGCTACGTCTTATTTTCCATTCGTTTTCAGCTAAACTGGCCTTACACCAAACCCATACTGGTATTGATAGATCGTTTGCTGCCCTGGGGCATGATGGATGTGTTTTTACTCGGCATACTGGTTTCAATGGTTAAGCTCGCGGACCTGGCAGATATCATCATAGGCTTAGGCTTTTATACGTTTGTAATAGCGGTTGTATTATATGCGGCAACCATTGCATCACTGGAACCCCATACCCTCTGGGAAAGCCTGCAAGATCAATCGGGCAAGCAGAATGAGTTTGAAAATGGCTAGTATTATTGTTAGTGCTAAAGAGCGCGGCATAGCCGGCTGTCATACTTGTGGGCAGGCGGTGAAGATGCAAAATTATGCACAAATCGAGTGCCCCCGCTGTGGCGCCGAGGTGCATTACAGAAAATATGACAGTATCAATCGCGCCTGGGCCTTTTTGATAGCCGCTTTCATCATGTACATCCCCGCCAACACCGAGCCGATGATGCATACTACTTCATTGGGAAATACCAGTGCCGATACTATTTTAGAAGGTGTGATATATTTTTTGTCCCATGGTGACTGGCCACTCGCATTGGTGATTTTTTCTGCCAGCGTCATGTTACCCTTGTTAAAAATGATCGCTATTGCCTATGTTTTAATTTCGGTCCAGCGTGGTTCGGTGAGTAGAAAAACTGAAAAAACAAACCTCTATAAACTTGCGGAAATTCTTGGAAAATGGTCCATGCTCGATATTTTCGTAGTTGGTTTGATGGCAGGGCTAGTGCAGTTAGGTGCATTAACGACCATCGCGCCAGGTCCAGCATGCATCGCCTTTGCGGCCGTGGTTATTTTAACCATGTTTGCAGAAATGGCTTTTGATCCAAAATTAATCTGGGACCAGGTGGATAAATAATGACAGACGAACCGACACAGTCAGACACAGATATTTCAACTGCGAACGTAAAACAGAAAAGTAAGGGCTTCTCTGCGATCTGGATTATTCCCCTTGTGGCCGCATTAATCGGTGGCTGGATGGTATTTCAAAATCTGCTACAGGATACAGCCAAAATAGAAGTCACGTTTAAAGATGCGGCGGGCCTGGAGGCAGGAAAAACCGTCGTTAAGGTTCGCGATATAGTTGTCGGGAAAGTTACCGAGATTCACTTCACCAAAGACCTAGGAGTTGCTCGAGTCGTGATAGAGTTTGACGGTATTCCACCCGAACGCATTACAGATACAACACGTTTCTGGGTAGCTAAACCACGAATCGGTATTGGCGGTGTGAGCGGCTTGGATACCTTGTTAAGTGGTGCCTATATAGATGCTGATCCGGGAAAGGGTGGAAAACCTGCGACAAAGTTTACCGGGCTGGAAGAGCCTGAGATTTATCAGATTGGCAATCCGGGTACCCGATACAGACTACAAACTGTACCCCGTCAGCCCCATG
>DBBX01000006.1 GCA_002292815.1 Thiotrichaceae bacterium UBA973
TAGTCGAGATCCAGGCACCTTCCTGTTGACGCATTTCACGCCTTAGAACGACATCTTTAGTTTTTGAATTTCCAGTAAAATTAATTCGTCTAACATAGACCCGCTTACCTGGGTCAACAAAAAATGTTACTGACACCGTTTTTTCTTCCTTGTCTATTTCCGGTATCGAATTGACATTGGCAAAAGAGTAACCTTCCTGTCCCAGTCGCTCAGTCAAAGCCTTACTACTATCTGTTATTTTTTTACGTGAGAATAACTTGTCCGTCTGTATGGTAATTAACTCAAAAAGAATTACTTCCGGAAGAATATAATCACCGGCAAGTTTTACTTCTTTAACGGTGTACTGCTCACCTTCTGTTATGTTAATCGTGATATAAATATCTTTTTTGTCTGGTGTTATTGAAACTTGGGTCGAATCGACATTAAAGTTTAGGTAACCGTCATTTAAATAGTATGAACGCAATGATTCGAGATCAGCTGATAGCTTTTGCTTCGAATATTGATCATTTTTATTATAGAATGATAACAAGGTTTTGGTGCTTAACTTAAACTCCTTCAACAATTTCTTTTCAGAATAAATAGAATTCCCAACAATATTTATTTTCTTAATCTTGGCGGCAAGACCTTCAGAGACCTCAATTAAAATCCCGACACGATTATTATCGAGCTCGGTAACGGTAGAAGTAATTTTTACCGCATACTTACCATTTGAATAATATTGACGCTGTAATTCCTGCTCAACCGAATCCAGCGTCGACTGAACAAATACACGGCCTTCCGCAAAGCCAAATTGTTTGAGGTTTTCCAGTAACTCATCGGTCTTAATGTCTTCATTACCAGACATACTAATGGTACCGATGGAGGGGCGTTCCTTGATAATGATAATCAGGATATTTCCATCTCTTTCGAGTCTGACGTCATCGAAAAATCCGGTTTTGAATAATGCCTTGACCGCCTCTGTCGAACGCGAATCATCAAAAGTATCACCAACCTTCATTGGCAGATAATTAAACACCGTTCCTGGCGTAATTCGTTCCAAGCCTTCAACACGAATATCTTGAATCACAAACTCTTGCGCCGCCTGCGGTTGTGCAAGTAGTAGTAATGACAATGCTAGAATATAAAGTAGTTTATTAACTATGAATCGCATGTGATTGTTACTTAATCATTTTTATAGTTATTTATCCTAATAACCGGATAATATCGTTATAGAAAGCAATGCTCATTAACCCCAATAACAAGACTATTCCTATCTGCTGTCCAAGCATTTGCATCGCTTCAGAAACCGGTTTCCCTATTACCGCCTCTATAAGGTAATACATTAAGTGCCCACCATCCAGTAATGGTACAGGCAACAAATTAAGCACTCCCAGACTGACGCTTACTATGGCCATAAAACTGAAAAAAGCAAGTAGTCCTATTCCAGCAGATTGTCCCGCATATTGTGCAATACTAATCGGCCCACTCAGGTTTTTCACCGACGCATCACCGACCAGCATTCTACCAAGTACGCGAAGAGTTAGCACTGACATTTCCCAAGTCTTCTTTATTGACTTTAAAAAAGCATGCGGCATTGAATAAGACTCTAAGACAAAATAGGAATCAAACAAGCCGTCGGCAACATATGCTGCGGCACCAATACGCCCGACAGTTACCCCATCAGATTGAACACTATCTGGAATCACATCAATATTGACGCTGCTACCACTTCGCAGCACCTCGACGCTAAGATTTTTTTCTGGATTATTACGAATATGATCAACCCACTGATGCCATGATTGAGTAGCGACCCCATTAACACTCACTATCTCATCGCGCTGGCGTAAACCACTTTTTTCAGCCGCACCATCAGGCAGGATTTCCCCAATAATTGCAGGAACTTTTAGCTCAATAATTCCCAAGCCTATAGCCTCAAGCAATTTACCTTCTGCCATTTGATCTATTGAAATTTGGGACAGATCAATTTCCACACGCTGTCTCAAACCATCCTTATCTGCGACGACTAAATTTATAACATCTCGATTAACAGTATGATTGACTAACATATCTATGGCTGTAGACCAGCTCAATGTTTGAGTGTCGTTGATAGAAATTATTTCCTGCCCAGCCTTCAAACCGGCATTGTCACTAATGGATGCTGGCTCAACTTCGCCTATAATTGGCCTTAATCCATTTACACCAACAACAAATATTATCCAGTATGCAAACACAGCAAAGATAAAATTAAATACAGGTCCCGCTGAGACAATAGAGAATCGCTGCCATAATGGTTTATAATTAAATGAACGCGGTAACTCCTCTTCCGTGACATCTCCTTCACGCTCATCAAGCATTTTTACATAACCACCCAAGGGTAATGCTGCAATCACAAATTCAGTACTATCTTTGCCGAAAGATTTTTTATAAACCGTTCGACCAAAGCCTATTGAAAATCGTAGAATTTTTACATCAAAACATCTGGCCACCCAGTAGTGGCCAAACTCATGAAAAGTAATTAATACACCGAGGGCAACAATAAATGCCGCGATTGATTGCACAATGTCAATCATGCAGCAAGATCACTTATCGTCACCAACGCGTAATCTCTTGCCGCTTTATCATCATTAAGGATGACATCAAGAGAAGTTGCTGCGTTATGCGTTACATTTTCTAATACTGTTTCAATAACACGAGCAATATCAGTAAAGCGAAGTCGTTTATGCAAAAATTCATTTACAGCAATTTCATTAGCTGCATTTAATATCGCGCTACTCGTCCCACCTTGTTCCATAGCTTCACGTGCTAGTCTTAAACAAGGGAAACGTTGTTCATCCGGTTTTACAAAATCAAGTTGTGCAATATCAAATAGATCAAGTCTTTCAACACCAGCATCAATCCTTTCCGGCCAAGCCAGACCATATGCGATTGGAGTTCGCATATCCGGGTTTCCTAATTGTGCTAATACTGAACCGTCATTATATTCAACCAAAGAATGTATAACGCTCTGAGGATGGATAACAACCTGTATAAATTCAGTCTGAGTATGAAACAACCAGCATGCTTCTATAACTTCCAGCCCTTTATTCATCATCGTCGCAGAATCTACCGATATTTTTCTACCCATTTCCCAATTAGGATGTGCGCAGGCCTGCTCTGGCGTCATAGCAGAAAGCTGTTCTAACGGTGTTGTTCGAAATGGACCACCTGATGCAGTAAGTAATATCTTCTTGACACCTAGCTCTTCAAATCCATGACTAAAATCAACCGGCATACATTGAAAAATTGCATTGTGCTCACTGTCGATAGGCAATAGCTCAGCTTTATTCTCCTGAACAGTATCCATAAATAATTTGCCTGACATAACCAGCGCTTCTTTATTAGCAAGTAATACACGTTTCCCTGCTTTTGCAGCATCAAGTGTAGGCAATAATCCAGCCGCACCAACAATCGCAGCCATCACATAGTCAACGTCAACAAGTGTTGCCACTCTCAACAACCCATCGACACCACTCAACACCGTTACATCTGGGGCCTGATCCTTTAATTTCTGTTCCAGTCGCAACGCGGAGTCTTCATCAACCATGACCGCAAATTCAGGTTGATGTTTTATACACTGCTCGCGTATTAAATCGTCATTAGTGTTTGCTGTTAATGCCTTAATCTTATATTTATCTGCGTGGCGTGAAATAACATCTAGCGTGTTAACACCGATGCTTCCGGTTGAACCAAGAACCGTAATACCCTTCATGCACCAATACCTAAATGCACAACACCAAAAACAAACACAGGCGCCGCGGCCGTTAAACTGTCGATTCTGTCCATAACACCGCCATGCCCAGGCAAAATAGATCCGCTATCTTTGATATCTGCTTCACGTTTCACCATACTCTCCATTAAATCACCAATTATTGATATTGAAACTGTTAAAATTGAAAGCACAATTAATGCCATACCATGATTTGATATTTCCTTGGAAACAATAACATATGTCAATGCTATAGCAATGCCAGCAACAATACCGCCAATGCTACCTTCCCATGTTTTTCCTGGACTTACTCGACTTGCAAGTCGTCGTTTGCCCCATTTTTTACCGACAAAATAGGCCCCTGTATCTGCGCCCCAGATGAGTAACATAAGAAGCATTATTAATGTGGAGCCATTCTCAGGGAAAGATTTCAAAACCGTCAAACTCACCCACATAGGAATGAGTATCAACTCACCGACAACAAGCAAAACCAGTGGTGATTTAGACAATAAATTATGTTGTTTTTGATATGAAAAAACTAAAATTACAGCAATAAACCAATAGACCACACCACTCAAAATAAGACTATTGTATAAGCCGCTATTATTGACCGAATACAAACCCACTAATATCAGCACTGTAATCAGACTATATAAATATTGATATTTTTTACTTATTTTACAAAGCCCCGCCCACTCCCGTGCGCCTATTGCAACAAATATAGCAAACAAAGCAGAAAACCATAGCGTTTCGAATAAAAAGATAATCGCTATGACAATGGGTATCAGTATTGCGGCCGTAAGGATCCTTTGTTTAAGCATGCTTAATTATTAATTTTGAGTCAGCTCAACTTGTTCAGGTGTTTTACCGAAACGTCTTTGGCGCTTAGAGAACCAATCTATTGCAATATCGAATTGCTTTGTATCAAAATCCGGCCATAGCGTTTCCGTAAAATAAAGTTCGGTATACGCTGTTTGCCACAACAGATAGTTGCTAATTCGTTGTTCTCCACCGGTGCGAATGAAGAGTTCAGGATCTTTGTGAGCTGCTAATGATAATTTATTACTGATCAGGACTTCATCTACATCTTCAATCGCTATTTTGTTTGACACTATTTCTTTAGCGATTGCCTGATAAGCCTGAACAATATCCCAGCGACCACTGTAATTTATCGCGATATTTAGGCACAAGCCAGTATTGGAGGACGTTAATAATTCTGATTCATTGATTGAATTTTGCAACTTTCTGCTAAATGCTGTGCGAACACCGATAAACGTCAATTTAACGTTATTCTTGTTTAAGTCCTTCACTTCCGAGTTTAACGCCGAAATAAATAAATCCATTAATAAATCGACTTCGCTTTTAGGTCTTTGCCAATTTTCACGACTAAAGGCATAAACTGTAATCACATTTAGTTTGATCTTGACCGAATGCTCGATAAGTTTTCTAAGTGCCTTTACACCAGCGCGATGACCCGCAACACGTGGTAAACCTTTTGACTTTGCCCACCTGCCGTTACCATCCATGATAATTGCAATATGTTCAGGCTTGGAAATTGTGGGCGTAGCATTCATTTAATAATGAGCTGTCTGACTAATAAGAAATAATCGTTGCGAGTAGTAATATAGCTTAGGAGCCACTTATTTATTGAAAGGTCTAGATTTCAAGCATTTCTGCTTCTTTTTGTTCCAAATTTTTATCAATTATCTGAATATGTTCATCCGTTAATTTTTGAATACGGCCTTCCCCTTTTCGCTCATCATCTTCTGTGATCATTTTTTCTTTGACCAACTCTTTGCATGAAGAATTAGCATCACGTCGAATATTACGAATCGCAACGCGAGCCTGTTCTGCCTCGCCCCGCACGACCTTGATTAAATCCTTGCGTCGTTCTTCGGTTAATGGTGGCAAGGGAATACGAATTACTTCTCCGGCCGTGACTGGATTCAATCCCAGATTGGCATTCATAATCGCTTTTTCAATATCCGGGATACTAGACTTTTCATAGGCGTTTACTCCAAGCGTCCTGGCGTCAACAACATTGACACTAGCCACCTGGTTTAGGGGTGTATCTGAGCCGTAATATTTGACTTTTACTTGTTCCAATAGACTCGGATGCGCGCGACCAGTTCTGATCTTAGACATGTCCACTTTTAGTGATTCGATGCTTTTAAGCATCCTGGTTTTTGCATCATTGATAATATCTTCAACCATACTACTCGCTCCTAAAACTAGTTATTACTGACCAGAGTCCCTTCGTTTTCACCTCTGGCAGCATTCAATAGTGAACCGGGTTTAGTCATATCCAAGACCCTTAACGGCATTTGATTATCTCGACAAAGAACAACCGCCGTAGTATCCATAACACCAAGTTTTCGTTCGATCACTTCATCATAATTTAGCGAATCATAACGAACAGCATCTTTATCTTTTACTGGATCAGCCGAATAAACACCATCCACTTTAGTTGCCTTGATTAACAATTCAGCGCCAATCTCAATCGCACGTAAGCTTGCGGCAGAGTCTGTCGTAAAAAAAGGATTGCCGGTTCCGGCAGCAAGAATAACAACACGCCCTTTTTCAAGGTGTCGCACTGCTCGACGACGAATGTAGTCTTCGCAGACTTGATTGATTTTTAGAGCCGACATGACCCTAGCATGAAGTTGAACACGTTCAAGGGCATCTTGCATGGCAAGCGAATTCATTATGGTGGCTAACATACCCATATGATCACCAGTAACACGATCTATCCCTGCAGCAGCCAAGCCAGTCCCCCTGAAGATGTTACCGCCACCGATAACAATAGCAATCTCTGCTCCTTGCTGACATAGAACAGCGATCTCTCCTGCAATGCGTTCAATGACTTTGGGGTCAATACCATAGGACTCATCACCCATCAATGCTTCGCCACTAAGCTTTAGCAATACCCGTCTATATTTTAATTTTTTGGACGGGGAGGACATCTATTTAAGATCCTTTCGCCTGAGACATGACTTCTTCTGCAAAATTATCGACTTTCTTCTCAATGCCTTCGCCGACTTCATAACGACGGAATGACAACACCGATGCATTCGCAGATTTTAGAAATTTTTCTATGGTTTGATCTGGATCTTTGACGTAAGGCTGTCCGAGCAAGGTAATTTCTTTAAGAAATTTCTTGATTCTACCAGTAACCATTTTTTCTATGATTTCGGCAGGTTTACCGCTTTCCTCGGCCTGTGCTGAAAATATCTCTTTTTCTTTATCCAGAATATCTTGCGCAACCTGTTCTTCACTGATACAAACTGGTTTGCTAGCAGCAATATGCATAGCAAGATCCTTTGCCAAGGCTTCATCGCCGCCCTCAACCTCAACAATCACACCGATACGATTACCGTGCAAATAACTACCAACTTGAGCCTCTGAAGTTAGTTTCTCAAAGCGTCTAACGGTAATTTTTTCACCTATCTTGGCGATTAATTGTTGATTTGCTTCCTCAATGGTTTGGCCACCGACGCTCAAACCCATCAACGCTTCAACATCAGTTGGGTCTTGAGTATCGATAACATCAAGGACACTATCCGTGAAGTTAAGAAAATTTTCATCTTTTGCTACGAAATCAGTTTCACAATTAATTTCTAAAATGATGACACTTTTATCACTTTGTTTAACCGAAATAATACCTTCAGCAGCAATTCGACCTGCTTTCTTAGCCGCATTTGCAGCACCAGATTTCCGCATCTCTTCAATCGCAACTTCGATATCACCATCGGCTTCATTCAAAGCCTTTTTACAATCCATCATCCCCGCACCAGTACGTTCACGGAGCTCTTTAACCAAGGAGGCAGTAATTTGCATCAGATATTCCTCTAACTATTTCTTTTAAATAATGATTAATAGAATTAATCGCTACTTTTCATCTTCTTCTGTGTTTGCAGCTGTTTTTTTGCTGACTTTCTTAGCAACCTTTTTCTTGGCAGCTGTTTTCTTTTTAGCTACCTTCTTTTTAGTCGCATCAGCATCAGCAGAAATAGCTTCTTCGCCTGCTTCTCCCTCTGCACCGACACTAGCCTCATCATTATCAGCCTTTTTTGCTACTTTTTTCTTAGCTGCCTTTTTAGCGACTTTTGGTTTGGCACTGGTTTCTTCACCGGCTTCTACAGGTGCGCCAGATTCATCAATTTCGATTAATTCATCGCTATTTTCAGAACCACCTAAATGGGCAACAGATTGACGACTATCGAGAATGGCATCCGCTATACCCTTGGCATAAAGAGATATAGAGCGAATAGCGTCATCATTCCCCGGGATAACATAATCAACACCTTTTAGGCTGTTGTTACTATCGACAACACCAACTACAGGTATTCCTAGCTTCACAGCTTCACTAACTGCAATGTTTTCATAGCCCACATCAATAATAAATATTGCGTCTGGGATGCCTTTCATATCTTTAATACCAGATAAATTGGCTTCCAGCTTTTCCAGCTCGCGTTTAAGCATGAGCTGTTCTTTTTTGTTTATTCGTTCAAGACGACCATCAGTTTGCATTGCTTCTATTTCTTTCAAACGATTGATCGAGCCTCGCACGGTCTTAAAGTTAGTTAATAAACCGCCCAACCATCGACGATTAATGAACGGCATCCCGCAGCGTTTGGCTTCTTCAGCCACAATTGACTGTGCAGAACGTTTAGTACCGACAAATAATATCGTACCTTTCTTTGAAGCCATTTTACTGACGTAATTGACAGCCTCTTCATATAAAGGAAGGGTTTGTTCCAGATTGATAATATGGATTTTATTGCGCTGACCAAATAAGTATGGTGCCATACTGGGGTTCCAGTATCGAGTTTGGTGGCCAAAATGAACACCGGCCTCCAGCATTTCACGCATGGTGACGTTAGACATGTTAAATTCTCCTGTTTAGGGTTAAGCCTCCGCATTCCCCATATACCAACCTGTCAAAACTTATTCCTGACAGGCACCCTATATATGGTTGAAGCATGCGTGTGACGGTTAATTAATGTATTTGCGAAAATCGCGGACGCTTTATACCATAGAACATATACAACAACAATTACCCAAGCCCATAAATGGACTACTGAATCTATGACTGCAACTATTAAAACTGCCGACGAAGTTGAAAAAATGCGAGTGGCTGGCCGGCTCGCCGCTGAAGTACTCGAGATGATCGGCCCTAAAGTTCAATCTGGTGTGACCACTGGAGAACTTGATCAGATTTGCCACAATTACATCGTAAATGAACAGCAGGCTATCCCAGCCCCACTAAATTATCTTGGTTTTCCTAAATCAATCTGCACCTCAGTTAATCATGTCGTATGTCATGGCATACCGGGCGACAAAAAGCTTAAGAATGGCGATATCATCAATATCGATATTACTGTCATAAAAGATGGCTACCATGGAGATACCAGCAAGATGTTTTACATCGGCGAACCATCCATCCGCGCAAAACGGCTGGTTGAAGTCACTTATGAGTGTATGAAAAAAGGCATTCAGCTAGTCCGTGCTGGCGTTTGTTTAGGGGATATAGGCCATGCAATACAAACCTTGGCGGAAAGTAACAACTTTTCAGTTGTTCGGGAATATTGTGGCCATGGCATTGGTAAGGAATTTCATGAGGCGCCACAAATCGTACATTACGGCAAACCAAATACTGGTTTTAAACTGGAAGCAGGCATGACCATTACCATTGAGCCGATGATTAATTTAGGCAAGCGTGAAGTCAAATTACTGTCTGATGACTGGACGGTAGTAACACGCGATAAAAATTTATCTGCTCAATGGGAACATACAGTACTTGTTACTGACGATGGTTATGAAGTGTTAACTATTCGTCCTGATGAAGAATATTAATTCATCATGAGTAATATTATCGCAGATAAATTCTTGTTTGATGAAGTCCTTTTTCAGTGCGAACTGAAACAACAAAATCAACCATTAGCAACCTTTAAAGAAACTCTAAAAAACGGCTACGATTACCTCACCGAGGAATTCAAGTCTGGCGAAAACATTGAGCTAATTGTTAAAAAACAAGGCTGGCTCATAGATCAATTACTCATTGTTGCCTGGCAACAATTTGTTGATTCAGAAGATTTCAGCCTGGTTGCAGTCGGCGGTTATGGCCGCTCCGAGCTATTACTCGCATCAGATATTGATCTTATGATTATTGAAAAGCGATGGGCAAACAAAAAGTGCAAACAAAAAATCTCATCATTCCTTACTTTCTTATGGGATTTTGGACTTGAAGTTGGTCACAGTGTCAGGACGATAAGTGAATGTCAATATGAAGCAAAAAATGACATCACGATTATGACTAACATCATGGAGTCCAGATTGCTTTGTGGTAATGAAAAGCTTTACGAAAAAATGCGTAACGCAACAAGCCCTAAAAAAATCTGGCCAGCACGAAAATATTTTGAAGCTAAATTAATAGAACAAAAAACGCGTCACGAAAAATATAACGACTCTGAAAGCAAACTCGAACCCAACATAAAAGAATCACCAGGCGGATTAAGGGATATCCAGATGATAAGTTGGGTTGCCAAACGCCATTTTGATAACATCGATTTAAGCAGTCTGGTAACACATAAGTTTCTTACCAAGGACGAGTATAAACTGCTTGAAACAGGCCGTAATTTACTTTGGCGCGTTCGCTTTGCTCTACACATGACAACAAACCGACGAGAAGATCGCTTGTTATTCGAATACCAAAGACCTGTAGCAGAGTTGAACGGGTTCGCCAGTAAAGATAATAAAGGCATCGAGGAATTCATGAAAATGTATTTCAAATCGATACGCGAAATCAGTCGTTTGAATGAAATATTACTTCAACATTTTCAAGAAGAAATAATTTACAAAAAACGTAAAGAAAAAATTGTTTCAATAAATCAACGTTTCCAAAAAAGAAATGGTTTTATAGAAGTCGTTAATAAAAATATTTTTAAACGCTATCCGTTTGCCCTCTTTGAACTGTTTTTACTTAGCCAACAAGACCCAACAATTAAAGGTGTTCGAGCCAGTACGATTCGGCTTATTAGAAACAACTTGTATTTAATAGATGATGATTTTAGAAACGATATCCGCAACCAAAGTCTGTTTATAGAAATTATAAAACAACCAAACTCGGTCGGGCACAAACTTAGGATGATGCACCGCTATGGAGTTTTAGGTGCATACATGCCTACTTTTGCGGCTATTGAAGGCCAAATGCAGTTTGATTTATTTCACATATACACAGTCGATGAACATATCTTGACTGTCATACAAAATCTTAGACTGTTTGGAACTGATGAATATAAAGAACGATTTCCAATTTGTAATGGGATTACCAAGAAACTACCAAAACTAGAGTTACTCTATCTTGCAGGTTTATTTCATGACATTGCAAAAGGTCGAGGTGGCGACCACGCTAAATTAGGCACTAAAGATGCTCTCGATTTTTGCAAGTTGCATGGTCTTAGTGATTACGACTCAAAGCTCGTCGCCTGGCTAGTCGAGAAACATTTATTAATAAGTAAAACTGCACAACGTGAAGACATCGACGACCCCGATGTTATAAAAAAATTCGCCAATGAAGTCCATGATCAGAATCATTTAGATTATCTACATATCCTCACCGTGGCAGACATATGTGGCACCAACCCAGAACTTTGGAACAGCTGGAAATCAACACAATTAACGAACCTTTATCAACGCACCTTATATGAATTAAGACGCGGCAATGAAAAACCCATATTGAAAAAGGAGCGAATTAAAGATACAAAACAAGAGTCACTGGCATTAATCACTAACAGCGACATGCTTGAAAAAAGCGTACTTAGTCTCTGGAAAACTGTTGATGAAGATTATTTCCTCAGACATAACTCCGATGAAATTGCCTGGCATACAGAAGGAATCCTCAAGCATAAAAACAAATCAGACCCATTAGTTTTGGTTATGAAAAAGTCAAGTCGTGGTGGCAGTCTTATATTTGTCTACATGAACGATAGAAAAAACATATTCGCTACAACAACCAGAGCAATTGAAAAATTGGGGCTTACTGTTGTAGATGCAAAAATCATTACTAATCGAAAAGATTTCACATTAGATACGTTTATCGTTTTAGAAGATGATGGCACTTTGATTAAAAACAATGATCGAAGTAATGAAGTAAAAAGTCGGATCTTAAAAGAATTAAAATCTACATCAAATAAAGCAGAACAAGGTAATTGGCTAGAAAAAAGACAATTAAAAAGCTTTAACTTACCGACACAAGTTTTCTTTGAGTCGGATGAAAAGAATAATCGAACCATCATGGAAGTCAGCACAATTGACAGGCCCGGTGTACTTTCGCGTATAGGAATGGCTATGGATATGTGTGGAGCTAAGTTACAAAATGCAAAAATTGCAACCTATGGTGAACGCGCTGAAGATATATTTTATTTACAAAATGACGAAAATAATATGATTGAAGACCCATTGAAATTTGAATGTTTAAAGAGTTCAATTATTGATGCACTTTCCTGATAACGTGATTATTTAATTCTATTTAATGAACGTCTCACCACCTGTCACCAGGCAAGAATTGCTAGATCGAGCAAAAAGTATAGCAGGGCTTACAATTCAACAGCTTGCAAATAAATCGAATGCCTGCATTCCAGAATCGACGACTCATGCAAAAGGCTGGTTTGGTAATTTGCTAGAACTCTCACTAGGTGCAAATGCTGCTAGTGCTCCAGAACCTGATTTTGTGAATTTAGGGATCGAACTAAAATCAATTCCTATTGATGATAACGGCAAGCCTAAAGAATCAACTTACATCTGTGTTACACAACTCGACCCAGTTGCCTTGTCTTCCTGGGAATCATCACTGGTAAAATGTAAATTAACCGAAGTATTGTGGGTACCCTTTGAAGCAAATAAGAACACACCTGTACCTTTGCGACGAATAGGGTCACCTGTATTATGGCAAGCAAATCAAGCACAAGAAAAACAATTGAAAGATGATTGGCAAGAACTCTGTGACATGATCGTCTTGGGTGATATAGATAAAATTAGTTCCTCCATGGGAAAGTATTTACAAATTCGACCCAAAGCTGCACATTCTAAATGTTTGACTAAAGATAAAAACCAATCGGGAGAGAATACATTAACCTTACCCCGTGGTTTTTATTTACGCCCCGCTTTCACCTATTCAATCATTTCCCAGGCTAATCATTAGTTATACTTATATGCACACAAACGAAATTGATAGACGCCTTTCCATTGCACCAATGATGGATCATACCGATAAACACTTTCGGTATTTCATGCGCCTGTTATCAAAACATGTTGTTCTATATACGGAGATGATAACAACCGGTGCATTGATTCATGGTGACCGAAAACGATTTTTAGATTTCAACGAGATTGAACATCCTTTGGCTATTCAACTAGGTGGAAACAATCCTGACGACCTTGCAACATGCGCCCAAATTGCCGAAGACGAAGGTTATGACGAAGTTAACTTAAATATTGGTTGCCCCAGTGATCGTGTTCAAAATGGCCAATTTGGTGCCTGCTTGATGTCAAACACAGAACTCGTCAGTGATTGTGTCAATAAGATTCAAGCTGCCGTAAAAACTCCCGTCACAGTAAAAACACGAATTGGCATTGATGATCAGGATTCATATGCGTTTTTAGAAAACTTCATTACGACTGTGAGTGAAGCCGGCTGTAATACATTTATCATTCATGCGAGAAAAGCTATATTAAGTGGATTAAGTCCCAAACAAAACAGAGAAATTCCGCCGCTAAACTATGAGCGAGTCTATAAAATAAAACAGCAATTTCCATTATTAAATATAACGATTAATGGTGGCTTTACCGATCTGGTGCAAATCAAATCACAATTAGAGCATGTAGATGGCGTTATGGTTGGAAGAGCGGCATACCAAAACCCGTTTATGTTGGTCGAAGCAGACAAACTCCTCTATGAAGACGACTCACCATTACCAACTCGAGAAGAAATACTGGGTGAATTCAAAGATTACGCTGTTGAACAAATCGATAGTGGGTTAAATATTAAAAGCCTAACTCGTCATATCATAGGTCTTTATCAGGGTCAGGCAGGAGCACGCCACTATCGCCGAATGCTTTCAGACGCCATGCCTAAAGATATCAATGCGATTCAATTTCTCGACAAAATCATCCATTCTGTTTCCAGAACACCTTCTTGATATAGTAATTTAGAACTAATCTCTGGTTGGCTGACTCATAGTTTTATGGGAACATATTGCCGCTTCCCACCAACACAAAATACTTAATCTATATTGAGGTCTTTATGAAAATATTTAAATCTGCTTTTGTTTTAATTTTAAGTTTTACTTTTTTTAACGCACATGCAGCAAAAGTAGAAACCGACTTAGAAAAAATCAGCTATACATTAGGTGTAGTCTTTGGAGAAAACGTAAACCGTCAAGGGATGGAACTGGATAGGCCTGCTTTTTTACAAGCAATAGAAGATGTGCTCTCAAATGCAGAACTGAAATTAAACAAAGATGACATGCAAGTTATCATGCAAGAATTTCAGAGAGCGGAACAAGATAGACAAAATAACCAGGCATCTACAAACAAGGCCAATGGTGAAAAATATCTAGCTGAAAACAAAACAAAAGAAGGCTTCACAGAAACAGTTAGTGGTCTGCAATACAAGGTTATTACCGCAGGCAAAGGTGAAAAACCTTCTAGCAGCAGCAAGGTTCTTGTTCATTATCGTGGCACACTCATTGATGGTACTGAATTTGACAGTTCCTACGCACGAGGAGAACCTGTCGAACTTGCTGCTAATCAGGTTATAAAAGGATGGCAAGAAACATTGCCAATGATGAACACAGGCTCTAAATGGCAGATCGTCGTACCTTCAGATTTAGCATACGGTCCACGTGGTGCTGGCGGTGCTATTGGTCCTAACACCACCTTATTGTTTGATATCGAGCTTATTAAAATTATTAAGTAATCGAACTAGTTAAGTTTTCTCAGCGCTAATACGGTGACGTCGTCGCTTAATTTATTCGCTTGATAGGCTTTTACTGTTGCCAATGCAGAATCACAGAGTTCTAAAAGACTCATTTCTGCATTGGCAGATAATAATGTTTCAAAATGTCGCTCGCCAAAAAACTCGCCTTCCGGGAGACGTGCTTCTAAAATTCCATCCGTATATAAAACAATCGTTTCATCTTTCTTGAGTTTAATCGTTTCTTCACCAAACTCGGCATCTTCTAACATGCCAACTATTGTCCCGGTTGGTTCACCAAATTGCTCTATGGAGCCATCTTTAGTAATTAAATACGGGACAACATGCCCGCCATTGGCATAACACAGGTCTCCAGTACTTATATTATATTCTGCAACAAATACCGTTACGAACATTGGCTGTTCTCGATCTTGTATCAACAGTTGGTTTAATTCTGTCAGTATTTGAGCGGGGCTATGACCTTTAGCCGCAAGGTTTCTAATATGTGTCCGGCTGACTGCCATTAATAGCGCTGGGCCTACGCCTTTCCCCGACACATCAGCTATAACAATAAATAAACGACAAGAATCCAACAGGAAGAAATCAAAAAAATCGCCAGCCACATGACTTGCAGCATGATTGATCCCGTGTAAATCAAATTCATTATAGTCGGGGAATGCCGGAAATTTATTTGGTATTAATGTTGATTGAATACTACGAGCAATAGTTAATTCATTTTCAACAGCATCACGTGCAGCATACTGCTTCTCTAACTCATCAACATGTTGTCTAAGCTGCAAAGTCATATTATTAAATGCTCGACTCAACTGCCCGATTTCGTCTTTCGTAGTTATGCCTTTAATGCTTGTAGACAAGTCACCATCGGCTAACTGTTTTACCGCATCAGTTAATATTTTAAGAGGTCGAGTTATGCTATTTGAAACTACTAGAACACAAATTATTGCAAGAACTAAAATAATACTGATTCCAAACACTGCGCGTTGAATTTGCATCTTTGCAAAAGCTAATACTTCTCGTTCTGGCAGCCCAGTTTCAAAACCCCACCCAGTGGATCTAATTGGCGCATAAAAAAGCCAGTAAGGCTCATCAATATCGGTAGATAATTTTTCAACTCTGACCTGCCCGCTTTTACCTTCACGAACTTCTTTGTTCAATAAAGTTAAACCAGGGTCATTAACCTCTCGAGAAACATCTTGAAGCGTTTTAGTCATTATTAATTCTGGATTTGGATGCGTAATAAATCGTCCTTTCTTACTTGTAATAACAAAGGCATTATCCGTTAACGTTTCCAGTCCTGAATGCTTTTGTAGTTTGGTTAAATCAATGTCAATAAAACTGACACCCGCAAATTTATCTTCAAGGTGAAAAGGTACTGCAACGGTCGCTATTATATTTTTCCTTAATGCTTCAGCAATGTAAGGTTCAGACCAATTAGGTGCATCCGCGATTTTTGTTTCCAAATACCAGTACTCTTTTTTTAAATGCCTAGATTCATTTATTACAAGAGGGCTGACTTCTCCCTCGCTAGTCTTGTAAAAATAAATTGATGATTTTTCATCAATATCCTTTTCAAAGATAACACCAACACCATAAATTTGAGTTTTACTCAAAAGCGTATTTTTCAAAACTGATAAGAGTAGTTCTTCACTCAAACTAGCATTATTTTCTAATATGCCCGCATTAACACTAGCCAGACTGGCTATTGCATTAAATTCAGATTCCAGAATCGCCGCATAATTCTTCGCTTGAATGATGACATTCTTAGACAATTGCTCTTCTGTAGACGTCGATATTTTTGAAATAGTAAAAAACACACCCAAAATAAAAAACAATATGATGGGGATAACAATGAAAAGGATGAGTTTGACCTGTATTGAAGTAAACGGATTTGATGTTAGAGACATTATAAAAATGATGGTTATTCTATGTTTATGAACGATTTTATATGTTATTTTTAACTTTATTAGAACAAAATAATAGCGTTATACTCTACGTCCCTATGAAAATGTCCATAAATTCTGGCTTATACAAGCTGATTACCGCTCTGTTATGCACTTTCGCTTTCAGCGGAATCGCTATTGCTAACGAAGAATCTGAAAACTTATTTAATAGCGGCTTGGCCCATTTTGAAGACGAAAAGTACATTGAAGCCATAAAAAAACTTGAGGTTGCTGTCGAGATAGATCCTCAAGTCGCTGAATATCATCATATTTTAGCAAAAAGTTATGGTCGTCAAGCTGAAAGAACTAATTGGTTTAAAGCAGTAACGTTTGCAAAGAAAACGTTGCTTCACCTTGAAATTGCAGCAGAACTGGACAGCCAAAATATAGATATCCTTGAGGATCTAATGGATTACTATCAGGAAGCACCTGGTTTTTTAGGCGGTGATACAAAGAAAGCCCATAAAATTGGAGATTTAATCAACAAAATCAATTCCAGCGAAGATTTGGCCAGATTTGAATAAATATTGCACGCATACACAGGCATGAATTATCTGTTAGCGAGGATTCATACTATATTAGTTAATTGTTTCGCTAGATTGCACTTTTACTAATATTAGTAGTCCACAACAGATAAATAATCATCTTCATTAATAAACAAACGAGTATTACTCATCTTGAAAAACATTAGACAACTCTTCTTATTTGCCGGCACACTACTCTTAGTCTTCTCAAATGTCTGTGCGGACATAAAAACAGTACCTGCCTCAGCACTAGAACCAGAAAGTAAACATATCCGGGCAAGTGAGTTAATAACGCATATATTAACGACCTATCATTACAAGAAAACCAAACTTGACGATAATCTTTCTGCATTAATCTATAAACACTATCTGGAAAACCTCGACCAGAACAAGGCCTATTTTCTAAAGACAGATATTGATGATTTTGATCAGTATAAATACGAAATTGATGATGCCATCATCAGATCAGACCTAGACCCTGCCTTTGAAATATTCAAACGCTATCGCAAGCGTGTTGATGAACGTATAAAATTTGCGCTTAATACAATTAATTCCGAGTTTGATTTTGATATTGATGAAACCTATCGCTTTGATCGTCGTGAAGATGATTGGTTCGCAAATAAAGCAGACCTCGACAAGCTTTGGCATAAACGTGTCAAGAACGATGTGTTGAATTTAAAACTCACTAAAAAAGAACCCGATGAAATTAAAAAAACATTAACAGAACGTTACAACCGTATACTCAGTAGCACCCTACAGCTTAACTCAAATGATGTATTTCAATCGTTTATTAATGCCTATACCACAGCGATAGAACCACATACCGCCTACTTTTCTCCTCGCACATCAGAAAACTTCGATATAAGAATGCGCTTATCGTTAGAAGGCATTGGAGCTGTATTACGTGGTGATAATGATTATACGCAAGTCGTAAAAATCATAAAAGGTGGGCCCGCAGACTTAAGTAATGAGTTAAAAGCAGACGACAGGATTGTCGGTGTTGGACAAGATAAGGATGGCAAGATGGTCGACGTGATTGGCTGGCGTCTGGATGATGTGGTTGACCTTATTCGTGGTCCTAAAGACAGTATTATAAGACTTGAGGTTTTGCCCAAAGATATCGGCGTAGAAGGCACATCTAAAATAGTGTCCATGACACGAGACAAGATAAAGCTTGAAGAACAAGATGCCAGTTCAAGTATTATCGATGTGCCTGACACAGACACACGTATAGGGGTGATAAACCTGCCTACTTTTTATATAGACTTTGCTGCACAAGCAGAGGGTAAAAAAGATTACAAAAGCACCTCGCGTGATGTTCGCAAATTGATTAAATCCATGGCTAAAGACAATATTTCTGGATTAATAATCGACTTACGCAGCAATGGTGGTGGCTCATTATCTGAAGCCCTGGAATTGACGGGGCTATTTATCGATAGAGGTCCTGTTGTTCAAACCAAGGATGCATCCGGCAGAGTTGATATTAATTACGACCCAGAACCTGGCATTAGCTACCCTGGCCCATTAGCGGTTTTGGTTGATCGTAATAGTGCATCGGCCTCCGAAATTTTTGCTGGTGCTATTCAGGATTACCGTAGAGGCATCATTATTGGCGAACCTACCTTTGGTAAAGGCACTGTGCAAAATGTCATTGACCTGAATCGCTTTATTAAAGAGAGCAATGAAGACCACGGCCGTTTAAAAACAACAATTGCACAATTCTTTCGCGTAAGCGGCGGTAGTAATCAACATAAAGGCGTCGTGCCCGATATAATTTTTCCAACAGCAGAAGATTCTTCCGATCAAGGAGAACGTGCTTATGAAAATGCATTGCCTTGGGATCAGGTCAAACCAGCACGGTACTATCCAACCAGCGCTCCTATAGATAGGTTTGAAATCGCTAAAGTAGAACATGAAAAAAGAATCAAGGAGAATAAATTATTTCAGTTGTTAATGGATGACTTGAATGTAAAACGTGAAGCTAGCGATAAAAAGGAAATCTCACTACTGGAAAGCAAACGCAAAACCGAACGTGAACAGTTATTAACTGCAAAAAAAGATATTCAAAACGCCATGCGTGTTGAAAAAGGATTGCCGCCGAGGGATGATACCGAAGAAGAACTGGAAGCATCTGATGAAGAGAGCGAAGAAGATAAACCAATAGATATATTACTAAACGAAACTGCAGAGATATTAAACGACTTGATTTCTCCACCGAAAGAAAAAACAGTTGATACAAGAACGGTACACGTTAAAAAACCCACTGTAACAAATAACAATCTGTAACATTCATTTAATATAATCTTGTCTGAAATATATTTGTTTCAGTACTCAATAGTTATTAGGGAGATTTGTCATTAAAACTACACCAGCAACATTAATCGAAGGTGATGGCATTGGTCCTGAGATCCTTGACGCTACAATACTAATTCTAGAGGCCCTCGGTGCGAAATTTGAATGGCACCGATTTAAAGCAGGCCTGTCTGCTTTTGAAGAGTTTGGAGATCCCTTACCACAAGCAATGATGGATAATATCCGTGAAACGAGACTTGCATTAAAAGCACCATTGGGGACCCCAATCGGCGATGGTTTTCGTTCAGCAAACGTACGTTTGAGAGAAGAGTTTAAACTTTATGCCAATGTCCGTCCGGCAATATCCTTCCTTCATGATCGACGTCGTTATGACAATATTGATATCGTTTTAATTCGTGAAAACACACAAGGCTTCTATGTCGGTGTTGAACATTACATTCCGATTGATGATGATCCTAAAGCCGTTGCTGAAGCGTCAGGCATCATTACTCGCTCCGGTTGTCGCAAGATCGCAAAATACACATTCGATTATGCTATTAAAAACAATCGTAAAAAGATTACGATTGTACATAAGGCAAACATTCTGAAAAAACTGACAGGGCTCTTCCTTGAAACTGCAAGAGAAGTTAGTCAGGAAAAACAATACGCCGGACTAGAGATTGAAGACCGTATTGTTGATAATACCGCAATGCAATTGGTTACCAATCCAGCTCAATTCGACATGATATTAACCACGAACATGTTCGGTGACATTCTCTCTGATGAGATTGCCGGCTTGATTGGTGGCCTTGGTCTTGCACCAGGTGGGAATATTGGTGAAGACGCGGCAATTTTTGAGGCCGTACATGGCACAGCACCCGATATCGCAGGTCAAGGTATTGCAAACCCAACTGCTCTGCTCCTCGCAGCAGCAATGATGTTGGATCACATCGAAGAAAAACCACTAGGCGACCGTTTACGTAATGCGATAAAAGAAGCTTTAAGTGATCCAAAGACACGTACGGGAGATCTTCAAGGGTCAGCGAATACGAAAGAATATACGGCTGCGGTAATTAGCAACCTGAAATAATATGTCACACTGAGATAAGACTAACTTTCATCATTGTGAATAGTTAATAATCATAAGGATATGGGATAGATAAGTTACCGCCTACTAATAATTGTTGTGATCGATTAATTTAGCTATGCAGGCATTACACAATACGTTAGCTTTGATTTTTTGGGCCAAGGATAAAGTTAGTGATGATGCAGCTGTGTTCTCAGGAATCTTAGCCGAAGAAAACAATTAGTATTATCTTCAACGAGTAAATGAGAAGAAACTAGAAATACGGGGAGAGTGAGTGACTCTCAAGAATCAAGCCAGTTCAAGACAATGTAAAAGAAAACGCTTTTATACTACGAACACCAACTTTCACTATCTGTTGGAGAGTCAAAAAACGAAACAATTTCTTTAGAGAACTTCTGTTTAAAATGGTCAGTCCAGAAGTTACTCATAACAATCGCATGCAGTCGGTCTCGGCAGAGCCGAGTCGCTGATGCGAGCGTTAATCCTTAAAGTAATGAATCATAGAAACTCGACTGGCTCCACCTTATCTGCACATTCAAAATTAAATATTGTTGAATAGAAATACAATTCTGATTCTAATGTTCGTTTAATATTCTTCGCTTGTCGAAAACCGTGTTGCTCTCCCTCATAAGCGATATAGGCAACCGGAATTCCTTTTTCTCTTAATGCATCTACCATCATCTCTGCTTGATTTGGCAATACAATCTTGTCTTCCAACCCCTGAAAGAAAATGACAGGACACGACAGTCTTTCTACTGCATTTACCGGCGAACGCTTTTTGTATAGCTCTTTTTCT
Source organism: Thiotrichaceae bacterium UBA973 (assembly GCA_002292815.1). Classification (GTDB taxonomy): domain Bacteria; phylum Pseudomonadota; class Gammaproteobacteria; order Eutrophobiales; family Eutrophobiaceae; genus UBA7359. The sequence continues at coordinate 21,360 of DBBX01000006.1, forward strand.
TCTGGGTACGAACCAATAAGTGTATCCAGGTAACGAGACTCAAACTTATGTGTTTCTTTTGCCAAGGCTTCCAGATCACTAACGCCATAATGACTAGCACCGGCCTTAAAGACATCAGTGAATGCCAATGCAGCTAATGTTGTGAAACCACCGGCACTACCACCGCGTATCGCCAGACGATCTTTATCGACCCAACCTTGTTCGGCAACATACAGTGCTGCCTTACTGCAATCATTAACATCTACAATGCCCCAGTTGCGGTTTAAGCGTTGTCGATACTCCCGCCCATAACCACTACTGCCTCCATAGTTCACATCAAGCACAGCAAAGCCACGACTACTGAAAAACTGCGCCACCATTTTAAGACCATTATGAGTCTCACCCGTGGGACCACCATGGCTCATTACTATTAATGGCGGTTTTTCATTATCAAGCCCAGTGAAATATCTATTCTGTGGCCGATAAAAAATAGCATGTGCATTTTTATTTTCACCAACAGGAAAGCTGATGCTTTCACCAACAGAAATATATTTTTGATCCAAGCTGATATTATTTGATTTTTGAATGATATCAATTTTTTGCTGTTCAATGTCATATTCAATGATCGATGCAAATTCAGTTGGTGAAGCAGCAAGAAAACAAGCTGTACGTTGGTCACATACTAACGATTCGATATCAGTATAGGGAAGAGAGAAAGTCTCAAGGTTTTTTTCATTCGTATTGATCATGGCAAGATAGGCCAAGCCTTGTTTTCTGTAGACCGCCATGATTGAATCATTATCAATAAAGTCATAATTACATTCACGAAATGACCATTGCGGCACAGCAAACTCTGCTTCAAGTTCTAAAACACATTCAATACCTTTTTCATTCAATCGATACAAATTCCACCAATTATTTTTATCTGAAATAAAATAAAGTGTGTCGTCAGGACTCCACAATGGTTGACAAACCGACTCATTATCATCGGCGCCGGCAATCAGCTTTGCTTTTCCAAGTTCCCCTCTACTATTAATAGTTACAATAAATAAACTGGTGTTATCCCAAGGCATATTCGGGTGTAACCAACTAACCCAACATAACTGCTGCCCATCGTGGCTCAGACGCGGATTAGAATAGAAATCAGCTCCGCTATGAAGAACACTTTCATCTTCTGTCCCTGTTAGAGGCACGGCAACTATTGTATTGATCGCTTCTTTGGTTTTGTCCGAGTGGTCTTCTCGTACACAAATTAATTGTTGCCGATGCCTATCATAGACCATATCTGCATAGCGACAGTCTGCTTGGGCGGTGAGTTTCTTACATTCGCTATTAGCGTCAACCAGATACAAACATTGGTCGGTGAAGTTAGAAAAGACCAATCCTCGTTCTGTCATAAGGTAGGAACCGCCGCCATACTCATGTACTCGTGTACGTGCATTATAGTCAGGAGGAATAGCATCCGCTTGTTGACCATCAGCTGTTCGTTTGACAATAACATAACGCCCACCTTCATTGGCTCGCATCTCGACCCAGTAAACATCATCGCCAAAAATACTAATTTCACCTAAGCCAACACTGCTATTCAGCATCAAGTCGGTTGTGATCGTTGATTCCCAGGAACCAAAAGCTCTCTTTTGCTTTGTGAATACGGGTTTTTTGGGTTTATACATAAGAATATTGCGTCTTTTATTGTCGTAAAACACGTATAATAACGAATCAATTAATGTCCGGCATTAAAACTTTATTTAGATGAAAACAGGCTTTGTACAAGACCCACGATTTCTGGAACATGACACCGGCGATGGTCACCCGGAATGCAGTGCACGTTTATCTGTCGCATTGAAATATCTTGAAGCTCAATCCTGGTACGAATCATTAACTCAAGTTGAGGCAAACTCAACAGAGTTTGATCATGTATTGAGGGTTCATAATTCTGATTATATAAGACGCGCTGAAGAAGTCTGTCGTTCTGGCAACAGTCATCTGGATTCGATGGATGTCAGTGTCTGCACTGAATCATTCGATATAGCCTTGCTTGCTGCGGGCAGTTCGATGCAACTTGCTAATGAAATCATTAATAAAAATGTCGATAACGCCTTTGCCCTGATCAGGCCACCTGGACATCATGCAGAGAAGTCTATGGCAATGGGCTTTTGTTTAATTAACAATATTGCTGTACTGGCACGTTATCTTCAACATACTCATGGCTTGGATAAGGTTGCCATTATCGATTGGGATGTGCATCACGGCAACGGCACACAACATTTATTTGAAGAGGATCCATCGGTTTTATATATCAGTACACATCAATATCCTTTTTATCCCGGTACTGGAAATTATTCAGAAACAGGCATCGGCAAAGGTGCTGGTGCAACATTAAACTGTCCAATGCCGACTGGCGCTACCGATATGGATTATGAAAAAGCTTTTATGCAAAATATCTTACCCAAACTAGATGCCTTCAAACCAGAATTTATTCTGATCTCTGCTGGCTTTGATGCGCACCAAGCGGACCCTTTAGCAAATATAAATCTATCAACAGGCTCATTTACCTGGATGACAGAGCGCATTATGGAAGAAGCAAATCAACACTGTGAGAACCGTATTATTTCTTTACTGGAAGGTGGCTATGATTTAAATGCCTTGCCAGTGTGCATCGGCAAGCACCTTGAAGTGCTCTTGCAACAATAATAATAAAATAATAATTATGCGTTTAATTACATTAAATCAGTTATTAATTACGTGGTTATTTTTATCAACCTCAGTTTTGGCTGATACAAACATTAACTATCTTCCACTGTACGGTGGTATAGATAGAAGTAATAACGCTGAGCTCATTAAACAAGATAGTGTTTTTATAGCAAAAGCGACACGTACCTTTGGCACACGCGAACATGCCTCTGAAGGCTATGTAGAGAGAGCCTTTGATCTTTATAGCGAAAATAAATTCGATAAATCGATGACGCATTTTAATCAAGCCTGGTTATTAAATCATGATAACCCGTATATTTACCTTGGCTATGGCCTAATCTTAAATAAGAAACAACAATCTTGTGAAGCGTCTGAAATGTTTAAGCTTGCAATGGAAAAAGGATTAAACGAAAGTGGTTTTCTTGCAGACTACGCCCAAACAACAACAGTGTGTGCATTATCAAATGAAACTGAATTGCAAACTGCGCTATTTAATAAATCAAATGAACTATTCAGTCTAGCAACACAAACACCGAATACGACATTACAAGCCTATGTATATCACTCTTGGGCAAAATCATATTTCCTTCAGAAAGATTTTTATAAATCGCAAACCATGATAGATAAATCAAAAAAATTAGGTGGTCAGATTGATGCCACACTTGAACAATCGGTCAAAGAAAGATTAACGGATACAAAATAAAATGAATGCGCTCATAATTTTGGCTCATGGCAGCCGCCGACAAGAATCTAATGAAGAGGTCATGAAGCTGAGTAAAGAAGTAAAAACATTATCTGACAATGATTACGATATTATTGAATACGCTTATCTGGAATTGGCAGAACCAAATTTACTTCAGTGTATAGACAATGTCATCGACGAAGGCACATCTAGAATTACCGTATTCCCCTATTTTTTAAATTCAGGCAATCATGTTACACGTGATATCCCAACCATAATTGAGGCGGCTACTGCACGATATCCCGATTGCAGGTTTGATATTTCGTCATTCATTGGCATGCATAAAGATATACCAAAGCTGATTTTGGAACTGGCAATAGAACAATAGAAACTGTTCTAAAGCTTGTTTATACACGATTGTCGTATCTGATATGATACGCGGCATGCAAATCCATCTTAAAACACTGGGCTGCCGTCTAAATGAGGCAGAGCTTGAGTCCTGGGCAGAAGGCTTTCAGTTAAAAGGACATGCTTTGACACAAAACGCTGACGAAGCAGACGTCTTGGTCGTTAATACCTGCGCCGTGACTCAAGAGGCCGTGAAAAAATCACGACAAATAATAAGGCGAACTCATCGGAATAATCCGCAAGCTAAACTTGTCGTCAGTGGTTGTTATGCCAGTCTCGATGGAAATATTCAAAACGATATTCCGGGAATTGATCTGTTAATCAATAATCAGCAAAAAGATCAGTTGGTTGATATCGCATTAAAAGAACTGAATAGTGAAAATATGCCCGCTTTATCCACTGAGCCCGGCGAGGCAAGTATATTTAAACGCGGAAGAAATAGAGCATTCATAAAAATACAGGATGGCTGTCGTTACCGGTGTACATTTTGCATAGTTACTGTCGCAAGAGGCGAAGAGCGTAGCCGTTCAACAGAAGATATTATTAATGAGATCAATCGATATCATCAGCAAGGTGTTCAAGAGATTGTCCTCACCGGCGTGCATGTTGGTGGTTTTGGCAGCGATATCAATTCGAATTTATATGAATTAATCAGGTCTGTCCTTTCAGACACAGAGGTACCTCGTATAAGACTTGCCTCTGTTGAGCCTTGGGACTTACCTGATAATTTCTTTGCTCTATTTTCAAATAAACGACTGATGCCACATATGCATCTTCCACTGCAAAGTGGCAGCGATAGCGTTTTAAGACGGATGGCTAGACGCTGCAAGACTAATGATTATAAAGAGTTGATATGCCGCGCAAGAAACGAGATTCCAGATTTTAATTTAACGACCGATATTATTGTTGGATTTCCAGGAGAATCTGACGAAGAGTGGCAAGACTCTATTAAATTTATAGAAGAAACCCTGTTTTCGCACATTCATATTTTTACTTATTCAAAACGGGAAGGAACAAAGGCCGCATCATTGTCCAATCAAATCAATGCTACGATAAAAAAAGAACGTAGCCGTCAATTACATGCGTTAGCAAAATCTATGCGTCAGACTTGTCTACAAGAACAACTCAATAAATCACACGCTGTTCTTTGGGAAACACGTAATGAAAAGAACGCATGGACGGGCTATACAGATAATTTTATTCGAGTTGAATCAAAATATGCTTATGACTTAAATTTAGAAAATAAGATTTCAAATATAAAGATTACCGACATAACTACAGATGCGAGTCATTGTATAGCTGAAATTATATAAAAGTTACTCAATTAGACGCTGCAGTACTCTTTTTATTTTCTTCAATCGTTACGCTTACCTGTTCAATTGAGCTCTGTGCAAATTTAACCTTTGCTATTTCATCTTGAATCCCTTTAACGCTCGAGAATGCACCCAACATATCCGGGTTTTTTATTAGCTTATGTGAATTAAGCATTATCTCACTCATTTTTTTTGCCGTCTCTGGAGCAAACTTTAGTCCCCACATATCATGCTTTAAGCGAGAGAGTCGACGTTTTAGATTTTTTCGTTCCTTCTCAAGGATTTCATATTCAGCCGTCATCAGCTTTATTTTTTCATCATCGCTCGCCGCATTTAGATTTGCCGTCAAAAAAACGTTCTCACTAGTAGCGCTTTCTGAAGTTACACCTTGCTCTTTACTGTCTTGTTTTGATGACAACTTGTGATCCCCAACTTGATTTGATGGCCAGAACAAATTCGCTATAAAAATTATCAGTATGGCAATCACCAAACCTACCATCGCCCTCATGTACTTTTCCTCATTAAATTAATGACACTATTTTGACACAGTTCACATTTTCTTGTTAAAGATCGTGAACAGATCATGTTTTTGACAACGATTTCATCTATCCCTCGTTAGTTGTTGTAAGTTCTAACTAAATAACAATGAGGATCTAGCTATGCAGCTATCTATCTATATTAAAAAACATCTGATCAGCGATATTATTTTTCTTCTGGTTATATCAGGCACAATTTATTTGATTGTCGACACATGGAATAAAATGACACTACCTGATGAACCGACAGTAGAGATGATCTCAATTGATGAAAATTCAGACATTGAATTTGGTTAAAAGCAAACTTTAATGATATTTAACAAACATCTAAATAATGACATTATTTATATATATATCAATATGATACGATGTATTAGTTAATCTTTATTTTAATGTTATTACTAGATAACAATCATAAATAGTTGATATTTTTAAATTTTTACTTGATTTATTGTAAATAATGACATAAAACTATATCAATAAGTCCTTGATTCATTGGGAGATCATCATGTTAGCTGATGTAAGTCTAAGCCGTACTTCTTATCACCCCGGAGCTGGGTCTGTTTCACCGCCCATATCATCCGGTCAATCGATAAATTTTGAGAATGAATTACTCGTAGGTTTTATTAAACATCCTGATCGATTTCCATTGCAGTTTAGGCGTTTACGTTTTTGGGAACGATCAAAGATAGAAGATTCTCAAACTTCAAATATTGGTTTGACCTTCTCAGCCAATGAATATCAAAAGCCAGGCAGCATCATTGAAGTAACCATTCCTACTCGTAAAGAAACACACCAGTTTTTAGGTAAAACGGTCATGGTTAAGGAAACTGATAACAATTTTGAGATAGGGATATGGTTGCTAAATGCTGAAGACAGTCCGAAATTAAGGATCGTTGAACAAATTTGTCATATCGAGCTCTATCTGAACGACAAGCGTTATAAAGAAGGCCCTTTCTTAAGTAAGGAAAAATTAACTGAAGAATGGATTAGCCGTTATGCCAGCAGTTTCCCAATAAACTAATTAACAAAAAAACCGGAGATATAATATGAATTATATAAGAACATCATCAGGCTGTATGATGGCCATTAACATTAAATCCAATGCGCTTACTGCGACTAATAAACAAAAGACAACAGCTAAACCTAATAAAAAACTAAAAAAAGATTCATCATCCTATCTGAAATAACTCATTAAATTTATCTTCAGCCAATGGCGAATTAACTATTAGCTAAAACAACTAACGCCCGTACCACCTAAACCGCAATAACCTGCTGGATTTTTTGCAAGATACTGTTGATGGTATGACTCTGCATAATAAAATTCTGGTGCATCAATTATTTCAGTCGTAATTGAAGAAAAACCCGCTCCATCAAGTTTAACTTGGTAATCATCTCTAAAAGATTGTGCTATTTCTTTTTGTTCATCATTAAAAACATAAATTCCAGAGCGGTACTGTGTACCAGCATCATTCCCCTGCCGCATGCCTTGTGTTGGATTGTGGGATTCCCAAAAAACACCTAATAGCTGCATAAAACTAATTTCCTCTGCAATGTAGTTCACAAGCACCACTTCGTTATGCCCGGTCATGCCAGTGCACACTTCTTCATAAATTGGGTTTGGTGTCAGCCCGCCAGCGTAACCAACTGCAGTTGAATAAACGCCCGCTAATTTCCAAAACTTTCTTTCAGCACCCCAAAAGCAACCTAGGCCGAATATGACTTGTTCTATGTCTTCAGAGAATGGCGGTTTGATTGAGTTGCCATTAACAAAATGCTGATTATCAACAATTACCGGTGTCTGTCGTCCAGGTAACGCTTCATCAACACGTGGTAATTGTGATTTTTTATTTAATCCAAATATCATGCATAGCTCTGATTAAGATCTGAGCCTCAAGTTCATAAATACTAACGAGGCAATAATTGCGTTGGGTCATCACTTATATCACTCTTAAAACAATCCAAGTATGAAACATACACACTAGCACTGAGTACCGGGAGCAACACCAAATAACCCAACATGAATGGTATTGAAGCTAAAATTGCCAAGATAAAAACAACAATACCGTACAAGGCAAAAGGTAATATATTTTTCAGGCAAGCATTAAAACTTAATAGCATCGCCGAAACAGGTGTTTCTTCACTGGAAATAATGATGGTAGGCGCAAACCAAATCGCCATGATACAAGGCGTGAATAAAGTTATTGCGATTAATGAAAGCAGCATTAAGTCTGTCGCATAGGCAGAAACATCTTCAATGCTTGCCTGCTCAATTTCTTGAAAAAATTCGAAACCGCCCAACATAACAAAGGCGAGGACTCCTACTAGGATAATAACCGTGAAAGTAATGATAGTGTAAAACACGCCCAGCATAGCGAGGCGTTTAAAATAAGGCTCTTTGAAACCGGCAAACATATGTTGAAACTCGAAAGAACCGCCTTCTTTATGAGCGATACACCCGAGCATAAAACCACCAACAATGACCGGGTAAAAAATATTTAATACAATCCCGCCTAAAGGAATAATGCCGACGACCATAGAGATTAAAAAAAATACGACCATCGCCGCAATCCAGCCTAGTGGATTCCGTCTAAAATAAGGCCATGCTTCTGCAATCCAGGCATATCCCCTGCCAAAACTCGTAGTCTGTATGCATAAGCTCATAACGCCCCTCCACCGCTTTATTTATAGGATTATTTTAAACTGCTTTTTTACAGGTAAAATATCTACATAAGCATATCGCATTTGTCTAATGGATTCTGTTAAGTTTACCCTATGATTTTCTCGCTTCTATTCATGTTTGGACTGATTGCCTGGTTTTTTAGTACTGTCGCAGCTGGTGGCGCAGCCACTTTGTTAATTCCAGTCATTACTTTCTTATTAGGTGCACAAATGGTCGCACCAATCATCTCAATCGCCGCATTATTTGCAAACCCATCACGCGCTGTGATCTTTAGAAAAAACATTGATTGGCAAGTCATACGTCATTTACTCCCTGGCAGCATTATTGGTGCGGTAATGGGGTCTTGGTCTTTAACTCAGACTAATACCCAGATTATCCAGATATTGCTTGGTTTGTTCTTAATCACCTATGTTTTGCAGGATCGGTTTAGCAAAGTGAAATTGGCCATAAAAATGAAGTTAATCTGGTTTTTCCCATTAGGACTATCTGTTTCTTTCCTATCAGGCCTGATTGGCGCTACTGGACCCGTACACAACCCCTTTATGCTGAACTATGGCCTTGAGAAAGAACATCTTGTAGGAACAAAGGCAATAAACTCACTGATAATGCAGCTCACAAAGTTAATCAGCTATGGCGCATTTGGTGCGCTTAGCTTACAAATTGCTAGTTTTGGTGTTGCTCTTGGATTGGGTGCCGTAGTGGGTGTGTTTCTGGCTAGAAAACAGCTTAGCAGGGTTGATAGCCAACAATTCAGGCAGTATACCCTTATTTTAATGTTCATCAGCGGCATAGCCATGCTTTACAAAGCACTCTAGGTACCCTTCTTTGTAAAAACCCATGCTCTTCGCAAAGCATTGAAAATAATCAGTATATCAATATATTACTAATATTTTATTGCAGTGCACCAAATATGGTCTACAATGAGCTCTAAATTCATTTTCCATTGCATTCAAGAGGTAAACATGGAAATCAAAGATAGAGTTGCATTAGTTACTGGTGGCGCGAGTGGTATTGGCCGGGCTGCTTCATTTGAATTGGCAAAACGCGGTGTTAAAGCAATCGCCATGGTTGATATAACGCCTGATATTGAAATTGCCGCAGAACAGGTCAATAGCGAAGTCGATGCCAAGATTGCTATTCCTTTCCAGGGTGATGTCACCGATGAGAAGTTTCGCGAAGAAGTATTTGCCAAGATGACGAAAGAATATGGCATGGTTAGTATCTGTGTGCCAGCAGCAGGCATTACACGTGATTCACTTGCTGTTAAAGTCGATAAAGAAACAAAGAAAGCGAGCATATACCCTATTGAAAACTTCAAAAAAGTGGTCGATGTCAATCTTATCGCGCCAATTTATTGGGGCATGGAGATGATCGCCAAGATTGCAGAAGATCGCGCTCAGCGTGGTCAGAAGAAATGGAATCCGGATGAAGGCGTTCAAGGTACCGTCGTATTCATCGGTTCAATCTCTTCACAGGGCAATAAAGGACAAGTTTCTTATGCCTCGACTAAAGCAGGTATTGAAGGCGCATCAGCAACATTGAGTAAGGAAGCCATCTTCCATGGTGTCCGGTGTGGTGTTATTCATCCTGGCTTCACTGATACACCTATGGTGAGAGCAATGGGCGAAGAATATATCGAAAAACATGTGCTACCGACAACACAGTTAGGCCGTTTAATCAGACCTACTGAAATCGCTGACGCTATTTGTTTTATGATCCACAACTCTGCAGTAAGTGGCGGGTTGTGGGCTGACGCAGGTTGGCAACCATCTCCTTAAAAGCATTTTAAAATAGCCCTACTTAGTTTGAGTAGGGCTATTCTATTCTCTACTCTCAGCACAATTGATACAGAGTAAGGTAGATGGATCAAACTTCAACCTTGCGGTTGATATTGGCTCATCACATTCCAAACAATTTCCAAAATGTTCATTATTAATTCGCTCCAAAGCGGCATTAATCCTTAACACCTCACTCTCTCTCCTGCGTTTCGTCTCTATCGACATAGCCTGCGCCTGCATGGCATCCATTCTGGATAGCCGACCAACCCTAGTTTGGTCCAACTCAACTGGTTTAGCTGCAGCGTCTCCTGTCTCAGCAAGTTCATTTAATTCTACTAGCCTTTGAGCTAGTCGTTCCCTGAAGAAATGAAGATCTAAATTTTGTTCCATAACTATGCTAATTCAATCAATAGCACTATGGACAGGCTTCATCGCTATAGTCTGTTAATTTAATTTGTTTTAAATCTGGATATGCTTCATCACGAAAATAGAGCCAGTTTTCCTCATGTAAAGAATCAAAAGTTCCACCATTTTTTACATCTACAAAGACCCAGCGTTTTAGATCACTATCAATAGACTTATGTTTTATGCATGCCAGAATCCATTTCGCACTGAAGCCCATCTTTAATATTGAAGCTTCTATCATGGTAATATTTTCGCGATTAACCACAAAGTATTCGCCAGATTCATTCTGCTTTAAGACATGACGTCCAGGTAAATCCTGGGCAAACAATTGACAAGAAATAAACATTGTAAAAAAAAACACCATAATTCTATTCATATCTACTTAAACCCTTAGTCAAAAATATTAAAATTGCTACTTGATAAACTACTATAAAAATAACTGCCCGCAATGGCAACAGGATGTATGTAAAGTCTGTTCTCGTTAGAGGAATGTCTAATCTGTGTTGTATGAGTCCATTTTGAATGATTTTGCAGCTATCTGATCAAAACCGACTTGAAAATAAACGGATATTATCGATATTTATGAAAAATGAGACTCAGCGGTTAGATTTGCAATGAATAATCTTTGCCATTAGTTGCCGTATCTTTTAAGATTTCTAAATATTATTAAGGACTTAAAGAAGGTTATGACTGTAGAAAATGATACTCAAGAAAGACCTCGTCCACGCTTGTTGGGAGAATATCTATCATGTTCTCGTGGCTCCATAAGAATTGCCATGCAAAAAAAACGGGATGCCAAGGTTCGAGGTATTGATAAAAAACAGATTGGAGAATTATTAATTGATCTGGACATCATCTCAGAGGAAGACCTGCGGAATGCCTTACGTCAACAACGTGCAGATAGACTCGGCTTGTGTCCCGTATTCGAATCTTTAAGCCGAACAGAATTAACCGGAATCAGTAATCATTTTTCTGAAGTCAGTTTGACTGCCGATCAACAATTTATCTTCGAAGGTGAAAATGATCCAACGCTATACATCCTTGTTGATGGGAAACTGGAAGTTTTCATAAAAGATAATGATGGTAATGAAATTCATATTGCTTTTGTCAGCCCAGTAGAACCCATTGGTGAAATGGGCTACTTCCAGGGAGGCATTAGAACAGCTTCTGTCAGGGCAGTCGTTCCAAGCGAATTGTTATTTACGCCATATAAAAACCTCACTCATTATTTTGAGAATGTTCCTCATGTGGCGCATGCATTCATGGATGTAATCAGTCGTCGACAAGCTGAAACAAATGGACGGTTAAAAGATGCTGAAAATTAATCTCACGGTATATCGATACTCAATTTACTTAAGCATCTTATAATCTTGATTTGTAATAGAATTAATTTCACTATAAATATTTTTAAAAATCGAATTTAACTAATAATGTCTGACATCAGTCTAGAAAAAATATTAATACTTGATGATAATTCTGATTATCGTAAGTTAATAAAAACTTTTATTAGTAAATTATTACCTTCGGTCGAGACTATCGAATATGATCCTGTGTACGAAGGCGTGCCTGACGATGATTTTAACTGGGCAGAAATAGATGTTTTACTACTCGACTACCATTTATCAATCGTTGGTACTACTGGTCTGGACATTCTCCATAAACATCACAAAAACCCTTCTTTTCCAGCCACTATCATGTTGACTGGAGCGGGTACAGAAGAAGTAGCGGTACGGGCACTTAAAACAGGAATATATGAATATCAGCCCAAACAATCACTAACTAAAGACAAACTAAAACAATCAATCATACATGCATGGGAAGACAAAAAGTCTCAGCGTGAAAAACGTCAGGAAATTACTCAACATAATAAATCATTTAGTAAAGAAGTATTTTATGAAAATCTTGAAAACGCATTAGTACGTAAAGACACAGAACGCGCACTTGTTGTAATTAAGCCTGACAATATTGAAGAGCTGGAACAGTTAATAGGCATCATTGGCAGGGATAGTCTCATCAACCATATCGGCAAAAATAGTTTTGAAGTTTTTAAACTAGGTGCTTGCAATCCAAACATTACAAAAACAAGTGATACCGCTATTGCTGTGCAAATTGATTACCCCGCTAATCAAGAAACACTTGAGTTCAATATGCAAGGGCTTTGTGAGCACCTTGCAAAATGTACATTCAAATTTTCTGATGAAAAATATAAATTTACTGTCAGCATAGGGTTGCTAAAACTTAGCGATTTAAATGCCTCTGCAGAACAACTAATTACACTTGCTACTGCCGCATCTATGAAGGCACGTGCGCTAGAAGGGAACTCTTATTACATCTGGCAAGATACTGATGAAGATATCAGTACTAAACAGGTGTCGGCAAATGATTCGGAAACATGGGCCGATATAGAAAAAGAAAATCTGCAAACGAAATTAAAAGCTGCAGAAGAAGCTAGGAATAAACTAGAAGCGGAATTAAAAGCGGCAGCAGACGCAAATGCAAGAGCCGAAGAAGCATTGAAATTTGCGACGGAAGCTAAAGAAAAGGCTGAGGCTGAAGCGAAAGAACGCGCTGAA
>DBBX01000031.1 GCA_002292815.1 Thiotrichaceae bacterium UBA973
ATAGAAGAGCTTCTCTAAGAAGCTTGAAAACAGTGAGTTTTACAAGGAATAATGGTGGCCAGGGACAGAATCGAGCTGCCGACACGAGGATTTTCAGTCCTCTGCTCTACCGACTGAGCTACCTGGCCATTATATGCGGTGAACAAAAAAGATGCGTATTAAACCGGTCTGAAAGGGTTTCGTCAAGCTGTGGTTTATTCCTCCGGGGCTTTGAAATCTTTTGGTGTTTCTGAACCGCCACCAAAAAAGTATTTCTCCATCTCTTCTTCCAGGAATTTTCGTGCTTTCGGCTCTATCGGCGTCAATCTGTTCTCATTAATCAGCATGGTTTGATGTCCCAACCACATTTTCCAAGCCTCTTTGGAAACCTGCTCATAGATGCGTTTTCCTAGATCTCCTGGGTACGTCAAGGTAGCCAGGCCCTCAGCCTCTTTATTAAGCTTGATACAATTTACACTACGACTCATCTAAAACTACCCTCTTACTATTGTTAATATCTTTAAGTATGGACACTACCGGCGCGGGAAAACCCAGCTGCTGGTCAGCATCCAAGTCTAGCCAAGTTGATAGTTTTGCATCATTTATACTGTTTGTCTGTCCTTTTAGTTTGATATGGACCGGTTTTATCAATAGATGGAAATGGGTAAACGTATGTTTAAAGCTTTTATACTCAATTGTGTTTTTTATCTTGTACCCGTATTTTTCTACAACTGAACTCTCTATAGTTTGATCTGTTGAAAATTCAGGAAAACACCAAAGCCCACCCCAAATACCGCTCGCCGGTCGTTGCTCTAGCAAAATCTGACCACGGCTATTTTCAATGATAGCGAATACTGTCTCGCGCTTGAGTTTGGTAGATTTTGGTTTAGAACCGGGGAAATCATGTTGCCTGCTCGATTTTAAGGCAAAACAATCATCACTTAGCGGGCAATGCAGGCAATCTGGCTTGCGTCGAGTACAAAGTGTGGCACCCAAATCCATAATAGCCTGTGTATAGCTACTAATGAATTCGTCGGGCGTATGTTGTTCAGCATAAGACCAAAGCGTAGTTTCAACCTCTTTTTTGCCCGGCCAACCTTCAACACCATGATACCGACTCAAGACTCGTTTCACATTACCATCGAGAATAGGATGTCGTTGATCACTTGCTAAAGACAGTATCGCGCCGGCAGTAGAACGGCCTATGCCGGGCAGATTGATTAAACCATCAAGATTAGAGGGCAATCGCCCCGCATTTTGCTCGATAATAACTTTAGCCGCCTTGCGCAGGTTTCTGGCGCGTGCGTAGTAACCGAGGCCTGTCCAATGATGTAAGACGTCATCCTGGTTGGCATTGGCTAAAGTCTCTACATCTGGGAAGCTTTCAATAAACCGATTGAAATACGGAATCACTGTAACAACCTGTGTTTGTTGCAACATGATTTCAGATACCCAGACACGATAGGGCGTTCGCTTAAGCTGCCAGGGCAAATCATGCCGACCATGTTGCCTAAACCAGGCTAATAGCCGGACTGAAAATTGATCATCAGGCATGATCTTTAAACATTAAAACAGTTTATCAAATAACTTTTTAGCGCCTTCGTTAATAAGATCATCCACCGGGTCTACTGGTTGGGCTGGTTGGGCTGGTTGCGGTTCTGCCTTCGGAGCAGGCTCAGTAGCTTGTTGTTCCGGGGCTGGGGCTGGAGCAGGTGCTGCTTGTTGTGGTGCCGGCTGTGCTTTTTTCTTAAGGCCTGGAATTTTTATACCCAGTTTGTCTAGTTCGTCGCCAATAGCATCTTGTACTTTATCTTGCACGACACCCTTCAAAACTTCCGACGCTATCCCGCCAGCATCTGGTAAACATTTCATATCCGCAACCTTGCCACGACATGCAATTGGCAGGTTATAACCGCCAAGATTGTATCGTTGATCACCTGATGTAGCGCTTGATGAATCGACTGTAGCCTTCAAATCGTATTTCCATGTCTCGTCGTTAAGATTAATTAACATTCCTTTACCTGTGACATTAAACCCAGACGCCGACATTAGAAGGTCATTATTATTAACAACGCCATTTTTTATATTCAATGTAGCAGTTAGCGCATTAAAGATAGTGTCGCCTTTTGTATTGAATGAACTAAAGCGTTTAGACTCAATCATCACTTCAAGTTGTCGCAGTGTCTTAGCTATATCAATTCCT
This sequence comes from Thiotrichaceae bacterium UBA973, assembly GCA_002292815.1. Taxonomy (GTDB): domain Bacteria; phylum Pseudomonadota; class Gammaproteobacteria; order Eutrophobiales; family Eutrophobiaceae; genus UBA7359. Next base: position 2,183 of record DBBX01000031.1, read on the forward strand.
TTTAGTACACCATTATTAAATGCTATATCGCCGGTACCTGATAATCTGCTCTTTAATACATCCGTATCTGCGCCCGATGAATTTAATGCTAGCTTGATATTAGCTTCGCCTAAGAGGTCTGCTTTACCAGTGACATCAGTTAACAATGGCTCAGATTGCACGCCGGTAAGACTGGTATTGATTGTTAGCTTTGGTTCTTTGCCTTTTGCATCTAGGTAAATATCACCCGCATAGGCACCTTCATAAAGTTTGGCAGCGATAGGGTTTAATTTAATATCGCCTTGATCAGCACGAATACTTAATTCCATGTCTGTGAGTTTTGCGTTTGATATAACAAACTCACCCATTACAAAGTCACCTTTTATCTTAATCGCGCGTAAGGTCTCAACTGGTATTTTTGTCGCAACACCAGCGGCAACGGTTTCGGGTGTCGCTGCTTTAGTTTTATTATTCTCGGTCGCTGGCGGTAGATAACGATCGGCATTTAGTTTATCGACACCTAATCCAAACTCGATATCCAATGGTGACAGACTCTTAAGGTTGATATCGCCTTGTAGGCGTGTTTCGTCTAGCTCTGCCTTCAACCCTTTTAGGTTAATACTGCCGCTAGTACCACTAAATGAGGCTGACAGTGCAACACGTTTTAGTACTTTTGGATCTGCCGTTACTGGCACTTCCTGGTTTAAGGTTTTCAAGAATTGTCGTAAGTCAAAAGGTGCAATAGCTATATCACCTGACAACGCAGGTTCGGTTTTAAAATTTATCGCCTTAACTGCGCCTTTCACGTCCAGACCGAGACCAGCAACACTAAGGCCGCTTAATTCAAATATTTCCTGTTCCAGATTAATAGTTGAATCCGCTTTTACAGATAACTTGACCGGTGAATTTGGTATTTTCTTGCCCGCAAAAACTGCATTTAATGAAAGTGGTTTTAAACTCAACTTATTAGTATTGCCATTGATGCCGGTATTGATCTCAATCGATTGTAATACCTCGGCAAGATCAGCCTGACCCATGGCTCTTAATAATGGCTTTGGCTCTTTACTGGTAATCATAAACTGACCTCCCATATTGCCGCTGCTTTTCTGAATATTATCTCCCTTTAAGTTTCCGCTTAAATTGAATCCCAGGGCATTTGCAGCTAGTGAGGGTAAATCGATCTTTCCTGACTTCATGTCGACATTAAAACGAGTATCAATATTAAACTTCTTGTCCTTAATCTTGCCAAGGTCCTGTGCCAAGACAGGCAATGCACTATCCTTAGCTTGAAATGCCCCGGCAATTTGCATCAACAGGGGTAAGTCAGGCCCATTTGCCTTGAGCTCTCCGCTCAAAGAAGGCGTATCACTGCTCACTTGTTTTGCATTTAATTTGGCAGTGGTCACCATGCCCAATGCCTTTATAGAAAGGTTAGGTATATCAACAAAACCTGCTTTTAGATCCGCATCAAAATCAGTCTTTATATCGAATGCCTTTGGCGCATCATTGAGTTGTTTTGAAAGCAACTTTGAATCTTGTTTTCCATCACCGAGTAATTGAGAGGCAATCTTGATTAATGCGGGTAAGTCCGGACCACTCGCGGTTAACTTACCTTTTGCAGCAGGCGTCTCCGATTTAACATTGCGTGCAGCAATCTCCGCATTAATCTTACTGCCGAGAAGATTGATGTCTAACTTAGAAACATCAACATCATTTCTATCCATGTCTGCATTAAATACGGTACTTAATTTGAATGTCTTGTCTGACATCTTTGCCAGCTGACTTGCCAGTGGCTCTATTTCAAATATCTTGAAGAGTTGCGACAAGTCTTTTCCATTAACATCAATGTTGCCGTTAACTTGCGGTTTTCCAGAAAGAATCTCTGCGGCATCAATTTGACCCTTGACCTCGGTATCAAAGGCACTCAGCTCAAGCCCCTTGATTTGAGCGGTCTCACGACTGACATCGACATTAATCTCAGAACTCAATTTGACAACTGTCTGGCCTCCAGGGATAGCCTTCCCCTTAACTGTTGCTGCTAATAACATCGGATTTAAGGTTAATACATCGCCTCCATCCGCATAGGCAACCGTCCCGGTAAATTTGATTGCGGAGGAGAGTGCCGGTTTTGAAGCAGCGGCATTTAAAGCAGCCGTGATGTCTATTGGTTCGCCTAGTTTTAATTCACCGGTCGCAATATTTGCATTGGTAATCTTGTATTCCACCTCTTGCTGCATATCATGCCAATGAATATTGGCATCTTTAATATCAATACCACCCAATACTAACGCTGCTAATGGCATCGCCTGATCGCTACCGCCGGAATCCTCAGCACTAGGCCCCACCAAGTCATCCCAATTAGTAACACCCTTGGCATTTTTTGCCAGATTAATGGTCGCACCATGCAATACCAGAGTATCCATTTCTAATTGTTTTCGTAACAGGGGTAATAATTTTGCACGCGCTTTGATTGTTTTAGTTTGCAGGAATGGTGCGTCACCAAAGCCTTTGGCATTACTCAAACTGACGCCTTCGATATCAAGCCCTAACCACGGATAAAAAGTAAGTCCAATATTGCCATCGATACGCAGGTCTCGGCCTGTTTCAGCTTTTACCTTGCTCGCGATCGTATCTTTGTAATCATTCGGATCGATATAGGCCAATGTAATGGCAACTGCCCCTATAGCAATAATGCCTAAAACACCAAGGCCGAGAACCAGTTTAATCAGAAATTTCATTTAACATTTACCTTTATCATTTATTTAATTTTTTTCTAAGGCGTTTAATAGCCGCCTTAACTTGTTTTGGTGCCGTACCACCGACATGATTCCGGGCGGATACGGAACCTTCTAGTTCTAATACCGCATAGACATCATCTTTGATGACCTTACTGAATTGTTGAAGTTCAGGCAGCGTCAAAGCTGGCAAATCCTTATCGTGCTGAATTGCAAATTGAACAGTTTTACCGACAACTTCATGCGCATCTCTGAAGGGCAGGCCTTTAACCACTAAATAATCGGCGAGATCCGTTGCCGTAGCAAAACCCGCTGCCGCGGCCCTGTACATCGTTTCATGGTTTACTTTAATTGTCGGTATCAAACCAGCATAGGCGATCAGAGACATTTTTACCGTATCAATGGCATCGAACAAACTCTCCTTGTCCTCCTGATTATCACGGTTATAAGCCAGCGGCTGTGCTTTCATCAGGGTAAGCAATGCCATCAAATCACCATAAACTCGACCTGTCTTACCTCTCACTAATTCAGGAATATCGGGATTTTTCTTTTGCGGCATAATAGACGAACCGGTACACCAGGCATCACCTAAATCAATAAAGCCACTGGCCTGCGACATCCAGATAACCAGTTCTTCGGAAAACCGTGAAAGGTGCATCATGATCAAACTCGCGGCAGCAGTAAGTTCGATGGCAAAGTCACGATCACTGACTGAATCCAATGAATTTTGTGTTATGCCATCAAAACCCAATTCTTTGGCGACCATATTTCGATCAATTGGATAGCTTGTGCCAGCGAGCGCTGCTGAGCCAAGAGGTAGCAGGTTAAGTCTCTTGCGACAGTCATGTAGACGCGACCGATCCCGCAATAGCATTTCGGCCCATGCCAATAAATGATGACCAAAGGTAACCGGCTGTGCAGATTGCAGATGAGTAAAGCCCGGCATAATGGTATCAAAGTGATCTTCGGCCAGCGTTAATAATGCAGTTAATACTGCATTAATTTGATCGCAAATCAGATCGATCTCATCACGACAATACAAACGAATATCAGTCGCAACCTGGTCATTTCTAGAGCGTCCGGTATGCAATTTTTTACCCACATCACCGATATGCGCCACCAGAGCCGTCTCAATGTTCATATGCACGTCCTCTAGAACGCTTAACCATTGAAACTGTCCATTTTTGATATCTTTCTCAATTTTCTTTAGTCCGCGAACAATCTGATTACTTTCCTTTCCAGATATCACGCCAACATTGCCCAGCATACGCACGTGAGCTATTGAACCCATAATGTCATAATGGGCCAGTCGTTGGTCATAGGAGACAGATTCGGTGAATTGTTCAACAAATTTATCTGTTGGGGCCGTGAATCTCCCGCCCCAAGGTTTTTCTGTATTATTTGAGCTCATTTTCAGTGATAGTGTGTTTATATTTTTTACAATGGACAGTATAACTTAAGGTTGACGATTTTAGATGCCAAATCTTAACGAGCAAGATAAGACCAGTTTCCTACCAAATTTTTGCAGTGCGGATGTCTTATTTATCGTCGTTCTTAGCTCTGAGTTGCTCGCTATCATTTTAACGCTGGCATTACCGCTGTACACGGATGATTTGATGTTTAATCTGGCGATGAATTCACTTTTTATTCAGTGGATCGCCCTATCCTGTGTTGGCATTCTTTGTGTATCAAGACGATTTATTGCAACGCTCTCAGAAAAACAGGCTGCCGTCGTTAGTTATTTATTAATACTACTGGTTTCATTCATCATTGCAGAATTAGCCTGGTGGTCATTATATATATATCCGGACAGAGGCAGTCCTGACCAAAAATTACACGGCCTCTTTCTAGTGCGCTCTTTAGGTATCTCAGCAATTGTTGGATTTATCGTTTTGCGCTATTTATACGTTCAACATCAATGGCGTAAGAATATCGAGACTGCGGCCATGTCCCGTTTTCAGGCCTTACAGTCCCGAATACGCCCCCATTTCTTGTTCAATTGCATGAATACGATTGCCAGTTTAACGCGCAAGGCGCCCGATTTGGCGGAACAATCCGTGGAAGATTTGGCCGATCTATTCCGTGCAAGCTTACTCGAACCAACCGAGTTATATAAAATCGCTGATGAATGGAAACTCTGCCGGCATTACCTGCGAATAGAGAGCCACCGTTTGGGGGATCGATTACACGTTGAATGGGATATTGATTCATTGCCTGATAACGCATTAGTTCCGCCGTTAAGCTTACAACCCTTGCTCGAGAATTCTATCTACCATGGAATAGAACGACTGTCTGAAGGCGGCACAATAAATATCCGCGGTAAATTTGAAGATGAAAAGCTTATTATCATTTTCTCAAACCCCATTCCTGACAAGGATGTTGAGGATACACATAAAGGAAATAAACACGCACAGGATAATATACGTCAACGATTGGATGCGATCTTTGGCGCAGAAAGTGATCTGATTATTGAAAGTAAACAACAGCAATACACTGTAAAACTGACACTACCTTACAAACGCAATGAAAATATTAATCGTTGATGATGAAGCTTTAGCACGAGAACGACTTCACGTTCTTGTGACCGAGCTATATCCAGACATTATTACCATTGACGCCATTAATGGATTTGATGCATTAGATAAGATTTCGGAACATTCACCAGAAATAGTTTTATTAGACGTCCGCATGCCGGGCATGGATGGGCTTGAACTTGCAAACCATCTATTACATCTGGAGTCACCTCCTGCCATAGTTTTTACGACGGCATATCAGGATCATACCTTGAGTGCATTTGATTCTAATGCAGTTGACTACTTACTCAAACCGATCAGGAAAGAACGTCTTAAAATTGCTATTGAACGTGCTGCTGTTGTTAGCCAATCTAAACTTGCTTTACTGAGCCATGACGGTGGAGCTCCTTCAGCACGCACACACCTCAGCGCTATAGTTCACGGCAACATACAATTGATCGCTATCGAGAATATTTATTTCCTTAAGGCTGAACAAAAATATGTCACTGCCGCCTGGCCCGGCGGAGAAATACTAATTGATGAACCATTGGTCACGCTGGAAGCTGAATTCTCAGATCACTTTATCCGAATCCATAGAAATGCATTGGTTGCGATTAATCATATCGAAGAACTCAGGAAGACGGCAGAAGGTCAACACGCCATTAAACTAACAGGCATACCGATTGAGTTATCAGTAAGTCGACGACACTTTAGTGACGTCAAAAAAATAATCAAACAACATTAGCGATTTCACGAGCAGCGGCTAGCAAGGCTAATCTTGCAATAACACCGTAAGTATAAAATCTATTTTGATGACAATCTGGCTCCTGACTTGGATCCGGAAGAATACAACAATCTGCAAATGCCAATGGTTCAAAACGCATACCCGGTGCATTTAGGTTCTGACTGGCTGAACGTTTTGAATGAACTCGATAAAAACCACCCACAACTTGATGCCCCAGCATATAGACTACTGGCTCAGCAACAGTTTCTTCTTCACCCCAGGTTTCATTCGTATACACACCTTCCTGAATAATCACCTGACTGACTTTTTGCCCTTCTTTAGTCGTCGCCATTTTCGTGCGTTCTTTTCGATTTAATGCCGCTATTTCATCTGAACTTCGAATGGTCATAACACCCATACCATAAGTTCCAGCATCCGCCTTCACCATGACAAAGGGTTCACAATCTAACTCGTGTTCATCGTATTTAGCTTGAATAGCCTTCAATAATGAATCTACATTTTTCGACAGACAGTCAACACCTTCACGCTTCATAAAATCAACTTCACCGCAGTTACGAAACATAGGGTCTATTAACCAGGGGTCAATATCGATTAGTTCAGAAAACTCCTGTGTAACTTGTTGGTAAAACTTAAAGTGATTTGATTTGAGCCTAGATGACCAACCTAGAGCGGTCGGCGGCGTGATTTCTTGTTCTATACCTTCCAGTATTTCTGGTTTACCTGTCGCCAGATCATTATTTAATAAAATAAGATCCGGATTAAAATCATCAACAAGTATGCGGTCTTGATCGCGCTTAACAGGTTCTAACAATACTGAGCGTGAGGATTCGAGATCAATTCGCATTGGCTCATCCAGATCAGGCATTAAACTACCAATACGGACTTCAAAACCTGCCTTCTCGATCATTGATTGCAGACTGGCAATATTCTCCAAATAAAATAAATTACGCGTATGGTTCTCCGGGATAATCAATATTTTGTCTATTGGTTTATCTGTAGACTCAACTGCCATCTGTACCGCGTGGATACATAAGGCTTCAAATGATGGGTTCAGATTGTTAAAGCCTGCTGGAAATAGATTTGTATCTACCGGTGCAACCTTATAACCCGCATTACGTAAATCGACAGAGGCATAAAATGGTGCCTGCGTCTCACGCCAGGCATTCCTGAACCATGCTTCAATAGAGATTTGATTATCAAGCATCAGCCGTTCCAGATGCTGAAAAGGCCCTGTTAATGCGGTTGTTAGATGAGGAACTGTCGCAGGCTCATTTAAAGTCATGATAGATTTTAGAATTCTTTTTTATAATATAGCGTGATTATTACATATGGGTATTGAACGCATTTAATTCAAGTCTCCCCATAGCTGCTGGGCATTACTCACCGCGCAGACTACAGCAGTCTCTGTTCTCAGTATTCTTGGACCCAGACTGATGGGCTGACAATCGTTTGCTAGTGCTTGCTCGACTTCAATATCACTGAACCCGCCCTCTGGACCAATCATCAATGTTACCTCATTACCAGGCAGCTTAGGCTTAATGTTTGGCATGGTTTGTTGACTCGTAGGGTGCAATATTAATCGTGTCGTTGATACATCTATGCTCAGCCATTCTCCGAATGAGACCGGTGTTTGAACTTCCGTCAACAAACTTCTACCACATTGTTCCGTTGCACTGATAATTATGTTTCGCCAGTGCGTCAATTTATTCTGCATGCGACTATCCTGTATTTTCACATTACTAAACTCTGAGATAACAGGGATTATATTCTTTACGCCAAGCTCAACCGCCTTTTGAATCGAAAAATCCATATGCTGCCCCTTCGCTACTGCAAGACACAGGTTTATGGTTAACGGTGATTCATTATTACTACGCCTGGATTCTTCAATTTCAATCTGCGCACTTTTTTTACTAATTTCAATAATTTTTGACTCAAACTCATCACCAAGATTATTAAATAATTTTATTGCATCACCAGTACGCATCCTGAGAACATGAGAAATATAGTGGGCCTTATCGCGAGGTAAATTAATAACTTCACCTGTCGTCAATGACATATCAATATAAAGGCGTGGGACTCGCATCGTTTACTTTAGTAAGGTTCCGTATTGTTTTAGCTGCTTTTAAAATGAGTAAGGAAATTAAAAATGCTCCAGCGTCTAATCGCCTTTCTGTTATGATAATACTTATCAAACGAACCGGCTTATAATTCTTTTATGCAACACGCTAAATATTCTCTCGGACAGATTATTCATCATCGAAAATTCGATTACAGGGGAGTAATATTTGATATCGATGCTACATTTAGCGGTACAGAAGCCTGGTATGAAGCGGTTGCAAAATCAAAATCGCCCAAAGATCAGCCCTGGTACCATGTTCTGGTGGATAATTCGCAACAAACCACCTATGTTGCTGAGAGGCATCTTGAGGCTACTGGTTCAGTATTACCGATAAATCACCCGCTAATTAATCACTATTTTATAAATTTTATCGATGGTCGTTATGCTCACAATAATACCAACAACTAATCTAAACCATGATTAAGAATATCAAAAACTATTTTGAAGCGTTATTAAGCGATGATGCAAAAGACGAGTCATCTCATGCCAAGACGATTGAGCTAGCAACTGCAGTCTTAATGATAGAAATTAGTCTGGCCGATGATCATATTCATGACGAAGAAAGAAATGTTATAAAAACCGTGCTATCGGATCATTTCAAACTAAGCAAAGAAAAAATTAATGAATTAATAGACTCGGCCGAGAATGAAGTTAACCATGCCGTCTCTCTATATGAGTTTACCCGGCTCTTAAACGACACGCTATCTATGTCGGACAAGATAAATATTATAGAGAGTTTATGGCGTGTGGCGTATGCCGATTCGGTGCTTGATAAATATGAAGAGTACTACATCAGAAAAATTACGGACTTACTCTATATCTCACACTCGGATTATATCCAGACGAAATTAGCAGCGGCTGAATAAACCCTTTAGGCTTTCATTCAAGCTTTAGCTTCAAGCAATAACTGGATCAACTGGTCTTCATATTCTATACGTGTGGTTAGTTCTTCAGCCAACATTGAAAGATCCTCCTGAAAATGATGCAGCTCATGCTCATTATTTTCCGGATTATATTTTTCATCAAAGGCCAATGCAATTTGAGTTGTCTGCTCTATTCGCGGGTATATTTGAATTGCCAGCTCAGAAACTGATCTTCTGCGTTCCTTACCTTCTGCAATTCTATCGTATAAGCCGAAATGTCCAGCAGCAATATAATCGACTAAAACTTGATTAAATTCTTCAAGGTGAGCAACTGACTTAACTGATGCAGCATCTGGTCCTTCCGTTGAAACTTTCAGCATTAATGATAATAGCTGCTTTCGTTCCTTCAGCATGTGCTGTACTAGCTCATTGCTTTGACAACGCCTCTCTTCTGTTTCATCTGCTTGCTCTTTCATAATGATATCGTCCATTATTTATAGGGAAATCCTGTTCCCAGTCTTATTATTTGATCTCAGCCGTGATTTTAACCACCAAACTGGATATCTTTTGATGTCCCAGATACTTCGGATAACAGCAGAATCGTCAATCACCATAGCGTTATGCCATCGACGAGTTATTCGACTTAACTCCACATAACCATAAATATTAGGTATCTGATCGCAAGCTTAAATAATACGCTCATTTACAACTTTAATAAGGCCATTTGCTGATCAATTCACTATATTCTTTAAAACCTGTATCGGATAAACTGATGCAACAAAATGAATGGAAGTTTATTCAGATAACATCTGAAATATTATTATAATAATCAACATGATAGAAATTCCTGGTTATAAAATAGATAGAGAAATCGGAAAAGGAGGTATGGCGACAGTCTATCTGGCCACACAGGAATCCCTTGGGCGCTCTGTTGTCCTAAAGATACTAGATAAAGTAAACAGTGCTGCTGTGGCGGACATGACCCAGCGATTTATCGATGAAGGGCGCATCGTAGCCTCGCTGCATCATCCCAACATTGTCACCATATTTGATATCGGTACGGCTGATGATGAGCTCTACATCTCCATGGAATATGTTCAAGGTGGCGATTTAAAAAAGCGCATGGAATCACATGTATCTCCCAAAGTAGCCTTAGATATCATTGAAAAAATAGGTTCTGCCCTAGGTAGTGCCCACTCACATAATGTCATCCATCGAGATGTCAAACCTGCAAATATTCTCTTTCGCGATGAAGAAACACCATTATTGACTGATTTTGGAATAGCCAAGCAAACCGATACGGAAACAGATCTGACGTCTACAGGCATCTTTCTTGGCAGCCCTAATTACGTTAGCCCGGAACAAGCGGATGCCAAGAAGGTTGATGGGAGATCGGACATATACAGTCTTGGATGTATATTTTATGAGATGCTAACCGGCTACAAACCGTACCATTCTGATTCTGTAATAGATATCGTCATACAACACAAGACTTCTCCCGTGCCGACGTTACCTGAAAAATTCAAAATCTATCAACCATTGCTCGACCGGATGATGGCTAAAAGTCTTGATGACCGTTTTGCTAGTGCAGAAGTTATGCTGATGAGTATAAAAAAACTGCAGGCTTTAGACAATGCTGATCAATTAACACCTGATTTTGATATAACTGGCCATGAAGCACCGCCTGACAAAAGTAGCCCATCAAAAAACAAATCTAAACTAACATTAAACGTCTTATTACTCTTGTCCGCGATTTTCTTTTTTAGTCTTCAGTATGTAGAGATAAAACTTAAAAACTCTGAGACGCGCATAGATAGAGTGTCAACAAATAGTGTATTGCCGCTCACGGCGGCGACTGCCACAACGTCTAACAATCTTGCTGACCAAACATTAGAAACAATACAAACTGCATCAGCAACACAACAAACACAAGTAAGCGAGCCTACGGTCAAGGTAGTTACACCTCCTGTTTCAGAAGAAGTTTTAAGTGCATTAGCCTGGCTAGGTAAAAAAAGCCTGGATGAATATAAATTGACCTATCCAGAAAAAGATAATGCTTATTATTACTTTTCCAGATTATTGGAGTTACAACCTGATAACCGCACAGCCTATGAAGGGATATTATCGATAGCCGAACGTTACGCAATTCTTGCTGAACGTTCTCTAGTTAATAATGAATCGGATAAAACTCAAACTTATATCGAGATAGGTTTACAGATTAACCCCAAGAATGAAGCTTTATTATCCTTGAAATCTATAGTGTCGACACAAGAAACAGACTTTTGGCATACAATTAAAACAATGTTTTGATGTTGCGCAAGATTAACAATTTCGAATAGTTAGTCTATTGTTCTAGCGCTTTTTTAGCGCTTTCAGTTTGTGCCTCCTCCCATTCGGTGATTAGTTTGCGCAACTCATCGACCGTATTTTCAGTATCCTGCTCATCCACAACATCTTCATCAACAATAAGCCCATCATCTGTTGTGTCGACCACAGGCATTTCTTCAAGTGCTTCTAATTCAGGTTTTTTGGGTTTATCTTTAACATATTTATTTTTCAACTCTAACGATTTGGCAAGTTTATCTTTGGCTTTCTGTTGATCTTCTTCTACCAAAACAAATGCCCTTTGTCTTAATTGTTGACGCACTTCCTCATCAACCTCGATAGCTGTGTCATCAATGAGACGCCCATTATCAAAGACAAAGACTCGCGGGCCAGATAAAGCGCTTCGATACCACATTGGCGGCTTTCCAGATAATTGCGTCGAGCCTGTGTCAGCTTCAATCCATTGATACATCCTCGCAGAAATGCCCTGGCTAAAGACGAGCAATAACACTAAAGAGTATTTGATTATGAGCTTTTTATTTTTCATGTTCTAAGTATATTCTAAATACATTAGTTATCTACGTCAGCACTTAAACATTAGCGCCAATACAGTTTAGATACGCATTTTCAAGATCATTAGCATTAAATTCTTCACAACATTGCAAAGGTGAACCGTTAAAACAGACTTTGCCACCATGCAAAACAATAATTCGGTCACAAATACTCTCTACGTCTGCTAACAAATGCGTGCTAAAAAATAATGTCTTCCCTGTTTCCTTTAAGCTTACTAGGTGTCGTTTCAGATAGGCACGCGCTTTTGGATCCAGTCCACTCATCGGCTCATCAAAAAGCAACATGGGTCTTTGGCTCAAAAAACAAGCGGCCAGTCCAAGTTTTTGCGACATCCCTTTTGAATACTGTCGAACTGATTTTTTTAATGCTGATATGTCCAGATCCAAAATATCAAATAATCTTTCTATATCGACATCTTTTAATTTAACCTTATTCAGTTCCGCCATATAGGAAAGAAAATCTTTTCCGGTTAAGTAATAGGGGGGGATAAATTTTTCTGGTAAAAATGAAAGTGACTCACGCGATGATGTCTCTCTATGCGGTTTACCAAAGATCTCAACCTTGCCAGAGTCTATCGAAATAAAGTCCAATATGGCTTTTATTAATGTCGTTTTACCAGCACCATTAACGCCAACTAGACCAACATACTCTCCTGCGTAGACGGATAGGTTAATATTTTCCAGGACCGTCTGGGCGCCATACCGCTGATTAATTTGTTCAACTTTAAGTGCAATTTTAGTCATTTATCATTCTGTCGTTGTGAGAGTCCTCGGCTTACTCACCTCTATCGCGCTATCTTACCCATCCATGCACCCCGCAGCATACCGTACATCCTGTACATAAAAATGCCCGCTAAGTGCGGGCATTAATTAAGTCGAGTTTTGTATTTGATTTAATATACAAAAACCTGCGGACAATCCTGAAAGTCATCAAAGATATCGTAAATATCGGTGCTATTGGCTGCAGCATTGCCGCCTGCAGTATTTGTAGGTCCATTTGCGGTAGCGTTTGTCGCACAGTCTGCAAATGAAGGTAAAAACTCTATCGCATCAAAAGTTGTCGAAGAACCGTCTGTATTGGTTAATCTTAAAACACCAGTATTCGGTAGGCCATCATCTACCTTGACATCCAACTCCCGGGCAATCGTAACCGGTACATTTCGACCCATATGCAGGTTCAAACGGATAGAGGCAGTTCCGGTATAACCCTGATTTCGAGTCAGAACTAATGCACCATTAAATGCATTCGAGGGCCCAACTCGGTCTGTGACATAGGCTCCTTCGGAGGCTGGCACAGCTGTAGCCGGCGTAAATCCACCGCCAAGAAATTGTGACTTAGCCAGTTGCTCCCATACGGCGGCAGCTTCTTCAAGTGTATTATCTAATTGACCATTGCCATCTGTAGTTGAGGCTGCTGCCGGTAGAACAATCGTGACACCCATTGCTTGAGAAGCTGCTACAGAACCAAAATCACCCGGCACCTGACGGTAGCGATCAATGAAACCGTAGTACGCTGCCTGTATACCTGAATTCTGATCTGCCAGGTTACGCACGCGCGCACTATTGATTAATTCCTGACCTTTAAGGATACCGCCTAATAATAAGCCGATGATTACGAGTACAATTGCAATCTCGACTAGTGTAAAACCTTTCTGTTTATTAATGTTCATAGTTGCTTCTCCATTTAAGCTATATCTGCTTTTATTAAATATAATGCAGGTAACATGCCATAACAATAAGTCATTGTTTTTAATGTAAATACAGATCACAATCTAAAGTAAAAGGTTAATATTTTGTTGATTCATCATCAATACTGTTGAGAACTCGACGATCCTCTTTTGAACCGTCTGCCATGAGTGTTTTTTTAATTTGGTAAATACCAGCATGACTAGATAAGATTAGGGATGAATCACCCATATTCATGCTTGATATGAGCATTAAGAAAAATATTTACGTAATAACTCCCGATACTGATGAAAACACCTGAAATAACAAAGCACACTCTAATCAAAATATCTGTCATCTTCAGTGTATTTATGATCTTCCTTTCAGGAGGTATTGGCCTTATAGAGATTACTATTGCTCAGAACCCTCTCATCAATATTAGCAGCAAACTGTTTAATCAATCGACCAACTATAGCCTTGCATTAGGCAACCTGATCCAGACAAAAGAATTCATGTTTTTGCTTACAGCAGGACTGATACTGACCTGCTTGCTACCGTTATTATCTCCGCTAAAAGCATTCCTGCTGACTTTTGTAATGATTCTTTTAGCAGCGACTATTGGCTATTCAAGCCGCAATGTTGGCTTAATACCAATAGAATATTGTGTATTAACCATCTTGGTTATCTACATGATGAATGTGTTGGTCAGTTATTTCATGGAAATACAATCCAAACAACAGTTAATAGAGGCCTTCGCACAATATATCCCACCGCAATTAGTCGATGAGTTAAGTCGCTTACCCAAGGGGCTCTCTTTGGAAGGAGAATCAAGAACATTAACTATTTTCTTTTGTGACCTGAGAGACTTTACCAGTATTTCTGAAGAACTAAATCCAAAGCAACTGAATGTATTACTGAACGAATATTTCACCTTAATGACTGAGATATTGTTTAAACATGGCGCAACGATAGATAAATATATTGGTGATGCCATCATGGCATTCTGGAACGCACCAACAGAACAACCAGAGCATGCACAGCGCTCAGTTGAGGCATCGCTTGAAATGATTCAAGCCCTAGAAACGCTTTCAGAGAAATTTATCAGCCATGGCTGGCCTCGACTTTCCATGGGCGTCGGTATCAATACAGGTAGAGCCAACGTCGGTAATATGGGCTCAAAATATCGTATGGCATATACCGCTATTGGCGATGCGATCAACCTCGCCTCACGCATAGAATCTCTCACGCGCATCTATCGTGTCCCTATATTAATAAGTGAGCACACGCATAAGCAATTAAAAGGAATCACTTGTAGAGAGATTGATCAAGTACAAGTCCGCGGAAAACATCAACTTACCAGGATCTATCAACCACTATGTCGAGACAACGAAGTTGATGCCGCATTAAAAGAGAAACTTATCATCCATGCGGAAGCGATGGCGCTCTATTATTCAGGAAAGGATAAAAACGCATGTAGAATGTTTAAAGAACTTTATGAAAGTGATAATAATGACAAATTTTATAAGGCCATTATTAAAAAAATCATGGGCTTATAATTTTATTGAAGCGGCGCAGGTTCTTGCTGCTGACGATCTTCAATTTCTGCTAATCGTTGAGCTAAAAATTTTAATTGATGTACGTCTTTCAACTCACCACTTTCTAGTAAACCACCTATTAGTACCTTTGCACTTTCCAGTTCACCCATATCTTCCAGAACAAAAATCTCCATTTGTTTTGCCCAATACGGGACATTGTCTCCGCTTGCGTATTGTCGAATGAGTCTTGCGCATGCTAAAGCTAATTGCTGGTCTTTGATTCTATGTTTTGCAATATAAACTGCATGCGCCATAAACTGCCAACGTTCATCTGGGTTTTCCAAAAACTTTTTACTAATATAATCGATCATCTTCTTTTGTTTATTCTCATCCGAGACTTCAGCATAAAACCTAATCGCCGCTAAAAGCGGATACTGAATTCTATTATCAAGATCTAGTATTAAATCCAGCCATTCACTCACTCTGCCGTAATCCAGTTCCTTCAAGGGAATACTGATGCCCGGTTGATTATCAAATGCCTGCAACCATAACATCAACCACTTTGCTGCGGGGACTGGATCATCAAGACTAACAAGTGTTACCAGTGACGTACTCGGCGGCGCAGGTAAATCATGTCGCTTAATTTCGAGATTAGTAGATGACCAATGCCAATAACATTGCAAGAACAAACTTAAAAACAGAACAGACCATACGCTTACGGGGACAAAAGAGTTATTTCGTGTATTTTTTACAAAGAGCTTCATTGAGTATGCTTTTCTTATAATTCCTTTCTGTATAAATCAAATAACGCTATAGATGAAATAAAAATGACATAGATTATTGTTTGCCCCAAGACAATACTCATGTCGTGAAATACATCAATTTCATAAATAAGCCATTCAGTTTGAGTAAATTTATAAAGATCGGGGATTATGTAAGCAATCACTTCTAATAGTCCATTCATAAACTTATGACTGATTGAACCAAGTGCAAGAATCGGGGAATGACTAATTAATTGAATGGCCTCAATTGATCGTGACAATATATAAAATGCGATAACTACACTAAAAGAAATAGTAATGCTGCTAAATGAAAACAAGCATAATAAGCTTAAGGAAATGATTATCAGAAGTTCACAAAACAATGATAACGACCACAACAACACCATGCTCGCTGGAGCAAATAGACATAAGCACGCCGCAATCATTGACACGACTATTAATGCTACTACCGAAAAACCGACAAATTTTCCAAAATAATAGGATGACCGTGGCACTGGATGAGAAAGAATTAGTTCGAAACCTTTATCATTAAACTCCCGAATCATACTCGTTATAACAAATAAACCTATTGTGAAGACCGAAAACAAACGTAAAGCAGAAGCAAGTATGGCTGCTTGTGTCATCGCGCCCTCTGTTATGGCAAGTTCACCAATAAACAAAGCAATCAAAAATAAGCCTGCAACCCCGCCAAAAATAAACAGGAGAAACTTATCCCTGATTGCCTCCCAAATCGAGAACTTTGCTATTGTACGTAATAGATTGTGATTCATGGTATAAGACTATTCTTTACTACTCCGGTCTGAGCTAATATAACAAAAAACTGACATCACAAGGTTATTTGTGTCTACATTTCTAAATAAATTTTTCATAAAAAGAGATCTCGTCATTCTTGTTTTGATGCTGGGATTACTACATCTATCTATCTGGTTGGATTTTGGCAGTTTGATTTCTCGCTCGCTTATGCTGAGTCATCTTGGCCTCTTCTTGCTTTGGCAACCAGTATGGCGTGGAGATGAGAAATTAGGTATTGAGAATACGGCTCTTTTTATAATTTTTACATTGTCATTAACATTTTGGTTAAACCCTTGGCTGCTCTTCGGCTGGCTTGTTTTGTTAATCGGCTTTATTAGTGGTCGAGTAACACTTAGCAGAAATGAAAGAACTATTTATAACCTTGCCCTCGGGTTCCTCGCCTTAGAACTACTCTTTGCAAGCGTTCCTAAGCTTGCCTTTATAAATATTGAGTACAATTTTTTATTTGAAACAGCGCTACCTCTCATATTCATACCCATAATACTATTAGCATTTTCAAACTCTAAAGCAGTCCACGCTACTCCTGCTGTAGATTTTATTCATGCCATAATGACCTCCATGCTGACCAGTCTTGTGGCATTAGGCACTTTGTTAAACATGTTTCTAAGTGAGTCATCCTATTTAGTGGCGTTGACCCAAACCTCAGTTGCTATTGGTGGTTTTATTATCTGTATTAGTTGGTTACTGACGTCGCAATCACGCTTTAGTGCTGTAACGCAATTATGGTCAAACTATATGCTCAATATAGGCACACCTTTTGAAGAATGGCTGTCTGACTTATCAACGGATAGTGAACAAGAGCTCTCCCCCGAGCGCTTCCTCAATGAGGGTATGAATAAATTAGTTAAGCTGTCCTGGATCTCCGGTATTAAATGGTCAGTTGATGCTACCATTCATGAAATTGGCGAGGCCACTATTCATCAAGTTGAATTCAATAATGAAAATTTTACTGTGCACGTATACACCTACAGGCAAGCTGGTACATCTTTAAAACTACATAACAATCTGCTGATTAAATTACTACATAACTTCTACATCAATAAACAACGTGAACAGGAATTAACTCGTCAAGCTCATTTAAAAGCGATATATGAAACTGGTGCGCGGATTACACACGACATCAAAAACTTATTACAATCATTACAGGCAATAACCAGCATTGTTACTAACGACACAGATGGGTCAAATTTGTTAGTGTCACAACAAGTATTAAAAAGACAGCTGCCACAATTAACCCAAAGATTACAACTCGCCCTGGACAAACTACAGACACCACAAATTCTGGACACAAAAGAAGTCTATCTAAAAGACTGGTGGGACGATCTTCAAAAAAGAAATACACATAACAAGTACAATTTTCAAGCTGATATACACGGCGACCCGACTATGCCTGTCGACTTATTTGACAGCGTCATTGATAACCTATTGGAGAATATACAAACAAAGCAATTTAGTGAACCGGATATTAAAATCACTATTACCTTAGTCTGTCATCACGATATGATTATTGTCACCATTTGTGATTCCGGAAGCATGATCCCGGATGATATTTCCAGTCAGTTACTAAATAATCCAATATCATCGGACAACGGTTTGGGAATTGGTCTTTACCAAGCCAACAAACATGCCGAAATATTTGACTACAGTTTAAAATTGACTATTAATCAAGCGGGAAGGGTTTGCTTCGAACTATCTTCAAACAACGAGCCGAGCGATTAAGGCAATAACTCTGCTTCGACCATCCTGCTATTCAGTAAAAAAGGCGAGATCCATAAAATCATATCATCGTAATACGTACCTGCTGTTTGATTGTAGTCCATGACGACAAAAACATTATCACCACCCGTGTTTTCCAGCTCATTACAAGAAGTCGCTGTTTGCCTACCCTGAGAATATACGACAAGCGGCACATTGGTCGCGACAGCTTCAGGAGCTGGTGCAGCTAGACACCCATCATCGACATCACCTTTATCCTGAATCGTTATACCCGCTGATGAACATAACTGAAAAGAAACACCCGTTTTAATACTACAGCTGGCGCCGGTCCCATCCGTGGTGTCTGCATAATTCTGCTGGACCTGATAGACCAGTGTTCTACCCCAGGGATCAATCCCGGTGACCCCCAACGTCACCCATGGCAAATTACCTTCAGCCTGAGCAAGGACCCCGACCTTGCAACTACCGTCAGCATCGCCATCTTCGATCCCATCATTTTCATCCCCGGCTGCACAGTTGCCGGTCGTATCATCCGGGCAATCAGGACAGGGAAGACGTCCGTTAACAATGGCAAACCCTATTAGCACCTCTTTAATATCATCATATTGTTCTTGCAGTATCGATCTTCTTGATGACTCAACACTTGTCGCCATCGGCGTTAAAATACCGGCGAGTATTAACCCAACAATGAATAGGACTACCGCTAGTTCTATCAAGGTAAAGCCGTTCGGCTTATTTGTTAACATAATATGAATCCATTTGTCATTATAGCTCATGGATCAATAACCCTGATTTGATCATTAAATGTATTGGTCTCAAATTGTTCTTGAAAATCATCATCACCTGCACTGCAATTCGCCGACTCATAATATTCATTGATAGTACCATTACTACGATCCTGTGCTGTTTCAGGTATAGCATTGCAGTTACTGTCTTGTGTTGTATTGATTTCCATACCTGCTGCAATAAGCAATGCATTAGTGTTGTTACTATTTACTACTGGAGCACCTGTATTGTCAATTCCATTTATAATCAAACAATTTGCCCCGGGGCAAGCGCCCACTGCAACTGGTGCATCAGCGGCACTATAGGCAACATAGGTCAATTGATGCCAATTATTATTGAAAAACCATTCAGCGATAGAATCATAATCTTTTGAAAGAAAGAAATTTATTCCAGAGACCTTAATCCTTCCCTGTGCACCTGCGCTTGGTACCGTCGTAGTCGCATCACCAACCAATACAGTGCTACTATTGTAATCACGAATAGTCACCATCGCTGTTACACCGTCTCCTGGTATCGTGGTGTCACTTCCAGAACCCGCGCAATCAGCGCCATGACCCAAACAAATTTCACGCTGTCGAACACCACCCGTCGTGATTTCATTAAAGCCACGATCTGCTGACGGACTGCTTATTAAGCTATTACCATTTATCCTGACATTAAACTCATATTCGCGTCGATCGACATAATCATAGAATATTCTATAACTATCACCACTATGGATATCAGCATGGGCACCTCCTCGTAACGCATTGGTTTCAAACCAATAGCCTCCCAATGAATAGTTATAACCAAAAGCCGTTATAAAACCAAGTCCATCATTTCTAGAGCCACTTGTATTCTCAACCACAGTATCGTTTATTTTTAATTTAGCTGATGTAGCCTCTAGTGAAAGATAGGGATTACCAGCACTAAATACTCCTGTTCCTGCAAACGCATTAGTCAGTGTTAACTGTGTGGCTGAATCAACAGATGCAACAATAAAATATTCCCCGATGCTACCATTCCAAATAAGTTTCCCGCTTTCTAACCCATTGGCAATAAAATCTGTGCTTGAATCAACCAAAACTAACCCTCCGCTGCCAATGGTCGCATATTCCCATGGACGCCAGGCTATATTCATTGCGGTGTTCAGTTCTCCATCATAAACGCGATCAAGGCCGGGGTCGGTAGCGGCATCGGCTGTATTTTGAATTCGTTTCGTAGCAATCGAGATGCGGTATGAATCTCCCGTGGATATACTAAAGTCAGTTTCACCACCAATATTCGTGAAATGAATCCCTGTACTGCTTGCAGAATCAACCAAGCCTTTGGTGCCATTAGTCAGGTTTTCAACCTTATCACCCTCATCAACACCGGCATCATCAAAGTCCTTAGTTGTATCATAAAAATATTCATTTCCATCCGCTGGCTCTGGTGTTGTAACGGAAGTTGCCGTCCCCGACAGGAATGCCACATCCGTATAAGTTCCTTTGCACTCTGCTATCGTTGAATTAACCCAGGTGCATAGACCCTCTGTCTCACTCACCGTTATCGTCCCGGAATTATTACTGCGAGATCTTTCGACCCATTCTTTTATTCCGCTACTGGTATTTGCGTACTGAGGTTTAGGATCAGTTGCGGGTTCAGTCGAGACAACAATACTTCCGTCCGCCGCTTGAGCACCCCAATCGATACTAAAGCTCGTATGAAATACTTCGCCTGACTCATGCAATGGCAACAGGCCTTCTCGGGTATTAGTACTACTGTTATAACGAGGTATTACGTAATAATCATTATTACTAAAAGTATTATTCGTGCCGAGATTGAGCTCGGCGACCGTTAAACTGGAAGCCGTCGGCGCTACCGAGACTATTCCGATGGAACCATCTGTGACATTGTGTACAAGATCGCCCACCTGAATACCCATGTCGGTAAAATCAACATTGGTATCATTCAGTGTAAGACCGCCAGCTGAAGTTGCCCGTCCCATACTGGTTCTTATCCGATATATATTACTACTAGCGAAGACATCGTTAGTCCCGCCAGAAAGTGAGGAAACTGTTAGCTGTGTTGAAGTCACTGTTTCGATCACGCCACTAGAACCATCCGTAACGTTTTCTAAAATATCGCCTATCTGCACACCCAATGCGTCAAAATCCTGATTCGTATCGGTAAGTACAAGACCGCTACCTGATGTCGCTGCCGCTGTACCGATAAAGGGTGTCGCAAAAACAGGTGCTGCAATATCAACGTAATATTCATCATCGGTATCGAAATCATTTTCGCTGCCGAGTGTCAAACCGCCGCCTATGGTCAAAGTCGTCGCCGTAAACGCTGTAACAAGGCCATATGAACCATCAGTGATATTCCAGACGACATCACCAATAGCCACACCCCATTGGGTAAAGTCAGCCGATGAATCAGTCAGCCCTGTAGCTTGATCATTACTACCGCTATGTTTACCTGTAAGCCGCTTTTCACTCGTCTTGGGATCAACAAAGGGTGTTAGCCAGGGATAAGCAACCTGAGGAGCTGTCTTATAGCCAGAAAGAACCGTTTTAACCTCACCCAATATCCGCTTTTCAATTTTCTCCATTAATTCTTTTCGCGTGATGGTGATAAGCCTGTCATTAAAATCGGTGAAATTTGTTGGATCCGGATCAACCGATATGAAGTTAAAATCCATAGGTGCGATACTCGTGTTCGCCAGTTCCAGATAGTTTGTAATCTCTGTGAGAATATTAGTGTCCGCAGGATTCCTGTTTTGATTCCCTATCGGTGCTCCCGGGGCAATTATGACAGCGACAATATCGCCTTTACCATCAACTGTAAGCTGACCTGCTGTTTCACTATTTAATGGCTCACGTCTAGGATTATTTCTATAGTTGTCTGACAACACGTACCACAATCGTGCGCCACTAGCATCTCTTAAGTCTGGCGTTTCTAATCTCTTATATGGGAAACGGCCTATCGTTGTATTTCCACCAGATGAACATGATCCTCCACCAGGTGTTCCTGTACCAACAAGACCATTATTATCTCTATCCGGGCAAGGCAAATAACCCGGACCCGCATCTGGATTAACTTCTTCAGGATATGTAAGCGCATAACCAATCAAAGCTTGTTTTGCTAAGCGCAAAGATTCTTGAGTTTGCTTACTTTGACGTGTGT
Organism: Thiotrichaceae bacterium UBA973; assembly: GCA_002292815.1. GTDB lineage: Bacteria > Pseudomonadota > Gammaproteobacteria > Eutrophobiales > Eutrophobiaceae > UBA7359. The sequence goes on from DBBX01000031.1 coordinate 24,481, forward strand.
AATAGTTAGTTTCTGAATTTAGTTTTGATACTAAGGAATAAGTAGAGCCTAGGAGTAATAATAGTGCAAATAAGAGAAGTACCGCTCCTTTTTGCCGGGAAAGATTGCTAATAGGATAACGCATACGCCCCATTAGGCCTGAATGATAAAGTTAATTATCATCCTTACTTTGCGGGTCGTAATAATCACCAACTTTTATTTTAATTTTTGTTTTATTATCCGGCATAGTTAGCTGTACTTGATCGGACTCAATCTCTTCTGTTTTTATTTGGATATATAATGATTCCAAATCACCTTCATAGGTATTGCTATCATTAATCCAGGCCGCATTTTTACCATCACTACGATGAACAATCCCTTTTAGTACAATGGCATCGCGAATAATTATTTCTTCTTCTTCCTCTTCAGCAAGAGGCTCGATTATATTTTCAATATCTACTACTTCAAATTTCTCTGGCTTAGGTTTTTCATTGCGGACCCTATCTAGCGCCATCCTTTCCGTCGTCGAGGTATATAGTCTTCCTAAACTATCTGCAGAGACGAATTGAGTCATAAAAAGACTCATTGTTATCAGCATGAAAAAATTAAAACTATGTGATATTTTCATTAGATCTCTATCCTCATGCCGCTTGCTAGATCTATAGTCATCCAGTGCAATAGACAATTGGCAGAAATATTAGCATAATTCTTTTCCATTCTAATTTCATTGCCGTTCATGTTGAATTTACATTCGGATATTGTGTAAGCCCCATCTGCAGTCTGATTTATATATTTAAGTAACTCGAATAAGTCTCCTTCGTGTAGCAAACCCAGATTAAGCTCCATATCGCTACGATATAATGCATATCCGTTATAATTAATTTCAAAATCTGGTGTAAACATTTCTTGTGATTTGATTGAATATCTCAATGCAGGCAGTTTAATTTCTTCGCCCGATCTTCGTAATGCCTCTATCCAATTCAATCTTTTTTCACGACCAATTATGCCTTTGTTATATAAAGCTACGAACTGTGGAAAATACTCACGCAATAATCTTTCTTCCTGATCAACATCAAGATAACGTTGGCTGATAGACCGAAAAATACTTTTATTTCGTTTTAGCTCTTTACTTAGTTTGTCATTAAAGTAATAAGCGCCACCAACTAATCCACTTCCCACCAAGAGACATATACAAAATATGATGATAGGCCTTCTCAATATATCCCAATCTATTCCGCCCTTATCCATCAATACACCCCGATTACTGCTCGTAATGTAAAGATCGCCGCTTTTCCTGCGGAATCTGCATCGCCTTGTAGTGTCGCAGTTGAGCTTATGTCTAAAGGAAATGAATCAATGCTAATATCATGAACTGAATTAAAGCCGCGGAGGGTCTCGGCAAATTGATTAACCAGTGCGATTGCTTCACGGTAATTACCATCAAACGGTTGTATATGCGCCTTTAGGTTTGATATTTGATAATATTTTACTTCATTACCCGCAGTAATTTCATTTGATGGCATGACACCACCATTATCTATCGATGATTTAGCTAAACCTTTATTTGGATCAACACTGTAACTCCAGTCAAGGTCATCCAGTTTTATGTCTGGAAATTGTCGCAGCCCCTTTCCTAGAAATTTTAACATTTCATATGGCGTAGATTTATATTCAGCTAATGTTGATGCTGCCTCAACTGCAAGTTTCACCTGTGCTGGTTCTACTGGTGTTTTCGGCAACCGACTTCTGGCAAGATCATATCGAGTCTGATAAAAACTAGTCTTGCTCTTAGATGTCTCGCTCTCCTGCTCATAAGTCATCCCATTCATGAAGTTTATTCCGCTATATACCACACTGAAAAGCAATAACAATACACTGGCTGCGTTCATTGCATAGCGCATTTTACGCATTTTGAAATAACGCATCTCCTGAGAAGATGCATAGCAATTTTTAGTCTGCGTTTTAAGTAAATGATGAATTAATAATTGATCGCAGAATGGTATAGCTTGTGTAATGGCCCCTTGCGTAGACTCCAATAATTTACCAATATCAAGATAATGTCGGTGTATCATTGGGGGTGTTGATTTCTCACTTTCCAATTCGTCCAAAGTCGCTTTATCTGCAAGTAAATATACATCTAGAGACGTATCCTCGGGTATCAGTCGCAGGCTATTCAAATAACGTTGTATTTTATCTACTTCGGTAAAAATCTTTGGCGTATAAGGTTCCGTTCCATAACGTGGTAATTTTGAAAGCCGGCTGATCTTTAATTCTTTGTTTTTAAAAAAAGTCTGTCTTAAACCGCTGATACTTTGCATTGTCACAACAAGGGCATGGTCTGACACATCAGGCAAAGTTTTAATATATGACTGAAGCAACAAAGGAACAGACAGAATACCACTCAAAGGAACCTTATGTTCACCCAACAATTCTATCCATGGCTTTAACACCTCATCTCTAGTAATCGCCATAAACAAAAGCCGGTCATCTCGACGTCCTCCTTCTTCGCGTCCTTCATCCTGAGTATACAAATAACTAACATCGCGATATAAACGAGACTGCTTTCGTTCGATCAATGCCGCTCTATCCGCACCAAAAACATGTGGGATAGTCTCTTGGCGAAACTCTTCTTCAATGACATCTATTAATACTGTCATTGGTGTATTTTCTGTTTCTTGCAAGTATCTTTGGAAATTGGCCCTACCGGTATCGTCCAGATCGAATAAAAATGACTCGCCAAGAGCACCTTTGTCCCAGTGATACACCGACAATTTATCTGCACTGACAAACAGTGCACGTCTGTTAAATAACTCAGACTTTGACTTTACTAATGAGATCATAAATTGGCCCTAAAACCGAAAACATAACCCAGGCAATAATTGCACCTAAGACAACTGTCATAGCTGGCTCTATCATAGATTGAAGTCGTTCGATTGATTCTTTTATATCGCGCGTATAAAAATAACTAATATTTAATAATGAATCTTGTAACGCACCCGTTGTTTCTCCAACTCGGATCATGCGAAGCACAAGCGGTGGGAACAGATCCGCTGCTTCAAAACTATCACTTAATGTCATGCCATCAGCAATATTTTGTCCTACCTCATGCATTGCCTTTTCAATTGCTTTGTTATCAGCAATCTCTTCCCCTGTTCTAATACACTCTATGATCGTTATACCAGAGGCATACATAATGGCAAAAAAGCTGGTTAATCTGGTCAGTATAATTTTTTTAAAAATGGGGCCTATCACAGGTACTTTTAATTTTAATTCATCATACTTTAGGTGAAAGCCGGGGCTGGTTTTTATACCCATATAAATACTGCCAATAATTAAAAATGGCAGCATTAAAATTACGTACCAATAATTAACGAAGAAATTTGAGACAACGATCAAGGCTTTAGTATGTATTGGCAGTTCTTGACCCATTGTTTTTACAAAACTTACTAACTGCGGAACAAGATAAGTCATTAAGAAAAACACAACCCCGCCAACGACAACACCAACAAACGAGGGATATAAAAGTAGTTTTTTAGTTTGCGCGGCCTGTTCATCTTGCCACTTCAGGTTGTCACCTAGTTTTTCAAATACCTGACTAATCTCACCTGATTGTTCACCAGCCCGGACCAGATTAGTAAATATTTTTCCAAAAAAATCTTCAAATTCTGTCATTGCTTCTGATAGAGTGCTTCCGCCTTCAATTCCCTCGATCATGGCATTGGTTACTTCAGCCAACTTTGGATTATCTGCACTGTCTCTTAGATCCTGTAAACTCTCCAGTATTGGTACACCTGCGCGTGATGTTTGCTCAAGATGGAAACAAAAAGTAATAAGGTCGCGTCGTTTCACACCAGCACTTGTGATTTTATTCGTGCTTGACTTAACTTCCTTATAATTAACAAGATCAAGATTCAACTTGCTAAGACGCATCTCTAGGTCTGCTACATTAGCCGCATCGGTTTGCCCGTTATGTATGCGACCGCGTTCATCTATCGCTTTGTATTGATAGAATTCCATAGTTAACTTGTTTTTAACCTAGCAGTTAGATCAATGACACGGGACATTTCCTCAAGACTCGTCGTACCATCCAAGACTCGTCTCGCCCCAACATCAGCTAAAGTACTAAAGCCTTTAGATAAAGCCATGCGTAGTAGATCACGTTGAGTTCCTTTGCGCGCAATCAATTCATCCATATCTGTATCGAAGTGTAAAACTTCTTGTAGCGCAATACGCCCTTTATATCCATCGTTACCACAAACGTCACAACCTGTGGCATTGTAAATCTCTTTTTGTTTATCGGTCACTTTCAAACCAAGCAATGTACGCTCCATATCACCCAAAGAATACGGAACTTTACAGGCAGTACACAAACTTCGAATCAATCTTTGCGCGATAATACCAATGATATTGCCAGAAATAATATCTGGTTTTACACCAATATCGAGTAATCGTGGAATGGACCCCAATGCAGAGTTTGTGTGTAGTGTAGAAAAAACCTGATGCCCGGTCATTGCAGCACGAAAGGCCATACTAGCTGTATCTTCATCACGAATCTCACCAACCAGAATGATATCTGGATCCTGCCGCATCAATGATCTTATACCACTGGCAAAGTCCAGTCTCGAGGTCTCATTAGCTGAGGTTTGCCGAATCATCGTTGTCGGGTATTCAACCGGGTCTTCCAAAGTCATGATATTCACTGACTCAGTATTGAGATAACTCAATATTGAGTACAAGGTTGTCGTCTTACCGCTGCCGGTTGGACCAGTCACCAGGATCATGCCTTCTGGTCTGGCAACCATTAATTTAAGTGTATTTTGCTCGTCTTCTCTCATACCTAACTGATCGAATGAGACAATACCTTTTGCCCTGTCCAACACACGCAGCACGATATTCTCGCCATGCACTGTGGGTAAGGTAGAAACACGAAAATCAATCGCACGACCAGATAATGACAATGAAATCCTGCCGTCTTGAGGAGCCCGCGTCTCGGCAATATCCATCCCGGACATTACTTTCACACGTACAGCAATTGCTGACCAATAATTCTTATGCAGGCTACGAATCTGCTTTAACACACCATCGATACGATAACGAAAACGCAAAAAACCTTCTTCAGGTTCAAAATGTATATCAGATGCATTGCGTTTTACCGCATCTGCAAGCAATGCATTAACCAATCGCACTACCGGTTGACTATATTCTGCAGATTCAGCATCAAGACTTTGATAATCAATCTCACCCGTTTCAATTTCATGTAAAATTCCATCAACCGATAACTCAAAGCCATAAAACTTATCGATTGCCTTTTCTATCTCTGCTTCACCTGCGAGTACTGGAATGACCTCTGCGTTACCACCTAGATGCGTGTTGATTTGATCCAACGCGACAACATTAAATGTATCAGCCATTGCTAGCGTCAATATTCTTCGAGCATTATCGTAAGTTAATGGAAGCACACGTAAACGCCTAGCCATCTCTTTAGGAACCAAAGCTACTGCATCGGCATCAGCAACGGCATTCGACAAGTCGACACTTTCTTGACCTATGACACCGCCGATGACATCTCTAATGATAGACTCGGTCGCGAAACCAAGACGAACCATTATCTTACCAAGATGTTCTTTACTAATTTTTTGTTCTAATAAAGCAATATTTACCTGATCATGGGTAGTCACACCCCTCGATACAAGGATCTCTCCAAGTCGTAGATGTTTTTTATGCGCACCGGTCACAGTGCTTTTGCCACAACTTGATTGAGAATTTGAATTCGATCATTGACCGATGACAAATCAAACTTGACAGTGGCATGCTGCGCCAATGCAATAGCGACATTATAAAAATCTAACGCAGTAGCATATTGACCAATTTTATCAAGACTAATAGCAAGGTTTAGAACGTAATCAGGATTTGTTGAATCAAGACTATAGGCACCAAAGAATGCCTGCTGTGCCTCTGCCCATCGGTCTTGTTTTGCGAAGACATTTCCTAAAGCAAAATAAAGATAAGGCACTTTACCTTCTTTATGTATCAGCGTTTTTATCATGCTCTCATCTTTTATCGGATCAGAGTTTTTCGATAATGAAATTAATGAGCTTAAAGCGAATGCATCATCAGGATCCATATCCAATAATTTTAAATAGTGTGTATAGGCACTTTTCCTGTCGCCTTTATTAATTGCTATTGCTGCAAGCCCAAGATGAATATCACGGTTTTCTGGAGCATCTTGCAAAGCATTCCGATACAGACTTTCTGCGGAATCAAGCTGGCCTGCCTGATAGGCCTTGAATGCTTCATTGACCATAGCATTTTGTTTTAACGATATTGTATTTTTACTAATCTTCAGCAGCTCTGAACTAGAAGAGATAATTGCTTCATTGGGTTTATCTACAACAGGTTTATTTTCTGTCACTAGCACCTCATTACTGGTGGCTTCTATCGAAGGCTCTACCGCAACTTCTGTTTCGCCTATTGGTTCATTTACAGCAGACGCTGTTTCACTATTTTCAGAATCAACCTGGTCAGTATTGGTTGCTAAATCTGTTAATTGATCTTCTTCCTGGATCACTGTTGTTGTATTTTGTTCCTGTTGTACGTCCGAACCTTGATTCAACACAGGCTCTTCAGAAACCGCGGCTACAGACTCTTCAACTTTTTCACTAATGATGGTACCGCTGACAACATCTGCCTTTTCAAACTGTGACAGTGCCGCACCAGGTGCAGACAGAGACTCTATTCCTCTTGCAACAATTGGTGATGGTAATTTTCTGGCAACAGGTGTTATTGTGAAATAATAGAATACGGCAAAAGAACCAAAGGCTAAAATGGCCAACACAACAAATACGCCCCAGTTTATTCTGGTTTTTGATTTGCTCTTACCCGCTGAAAATACAGTTTGTGCCGCTACTGGCGTAGGTTGAAATTTCCCGCCCCCTATATCTTTTATAAGTTGATCTGCAGGTACGCCAGGCAGGGTTTCTTCATAGAGATCAGTATTTTCTTCATTGTCTTCAAATAACACGCCGTGAAACGTATCATCGAATGGTGCTGACACATTTTCAGTACTTAATCCCTCAATTATTGTCGTGTCATTTAGATCAATCGCTTGTTGAGTTTCTTCAAAGGCTTGCTGAGAAACCGTATTTTCCATTGTTAAATCTTCAGAAATATTGATATCTTCGATGGATAGTTTACTCGTTGATTCTTTATCTTCTGGCTGAACCTCTTCTACTACAACTTCAGGCACTACAACTTCAACAGCAGGCATTTCAACCGATGGTGTTGGTTGTTGATTATTTTTAAACTCTATTGGCTCAAGTGATAATCTTGTCGTTTCTGAAAATCGGCCAGTGCCACCCATTCCACTAGTCTCACCCAGACCTCCAGCAACATCATTGCTTTCCAAATCATCAGCATGAGTATGAGCATCAGCTTCGACCTGCTCTAGTCGTTTTGCTGCTTTCTTTTTTTCCTGTTCCGCCTTTTTCAAGGCGTCCATCAGCAAACTCACAAGGTATCGTCTCCCTGAGATGGTGATTTACCCAACGGTTGATAATCTTTAGACAGGTATTCTTTGTACTCTTTTAGATCTTGATCAATACTTGGGTTCTTAATGACGATTGGTTTTATGAAAACCACCAGTTCTGTCTTTCTGTATTCTGCGCTAGTCGTTTTAAATAGGTTGCCAAAAAAACCCACGTCCTTCACGCCCGGAAGACCTGCATCACTATCTTTATTTTCATCTTGCATTAAGCCGCCAAGCACCCCGATTTGTCCATCCGTCATCCTTAAAACAGACTCCATCTCTCTAACCGCAATTTGTGGCACTTGATTGACCACTTGATTGCCATCTCCATCAATAAAATTAGCATTAGGGTTGGGGTCTGTTACAGACCCGTTCAATCTTGAGATTGTCGGTCTGACGTTTAGTGTTATTGTGCCATTAGCATCTATTTGTGGTGTAACTGACATAACGATACCTACCGATACCGTTTTTGCTGTTGTATCAACTGATGTCACTGGTTGGCCACCCGCCACAGTTGAAGGCGTTAATTCTGCATCCACCTCAAAATAGACAATATTTTCTACAACCTTCAATAAAGCAGTCTGATTATTGAGGACCATGATTTGTGGACTGGAGAGAATTTTAGTGTCCCCAAACTCATCCAATAGACTCACTGTTGCGTTTAAATTTTCATCTCTACCACCGGGCTCATCATCATTAGTTTCAATAACAAAGGCACTGGCCGTAGCACCAACAAGCGGGGCACCCAGTAATGTGCTCGATAAAATCTGGATACCGCCGGCGTTGATGACATCCCAGTCAATACCTGCTTGATATTGTTTACTCAGGCTCACTTCCACTATCGTCGTTTGAATCAAGACCTGTCGTTTCGCACTCACTAATACCTGGTCAATAAACGATTGAATTTGTTCATGCTCTATTGACGTCGCCTTAACTGAGAGGAAACCTGTTTCAGGGTTTGGAATCACCCTATCAGTTCCAGTAACTTCACTTCCGGATGCACTGCTGGAGCCTTCGCCCAATATCGCTGAAATATTTGAAACCAGCCTAGCCCAGAAATTATTATTCGTCTCGGTTGTCACATCCATGGTTGAATCATTACCACCGCTAGCGGAACTCTCTGCATCACCACCACTGGTTGATGAAATTTGTGTTGAGATACTACTGCTACTGTTCGATTCCCGGGACAGGTTTACATAATCAACCTTGTAGGTCCGCAAAAACGGCGTGTCTTTAGAGACGAAGAGGTTATCACCGTCATACTCATAACGCATATCGACTTGTCTTGCGATACGTTTCAATATTTGTGGCAAGGTTTGTTCAACGGCATTGATGGTAACGACACCGTCTATCTCTGGATGAATATCGACATTCACTTTGGCATCGCGCGCCAAAGCAAATAACAGTTCTTTCACTGGCACCTCATTGACAACAACAGTATAGCGTTCAACCGGCGCCGATGGTGTCGGCGCTGGCAATACCGGCACCTGTTCAACCAAGTCAGGAATACTTGAGTCTATCGGCGGCGATTCTGCTGCATCGATATGTCCTGACGATGGCTCAAATGGGACAGGTTCTATCTCAGCGCAGCCTAAAACAGACATTAGCAAGACGAACAGGCTGATCTTTTTAATCATTGTAAATTTTGCCCCCAAAATAAATTTTCATAATTATATAAATAATTGCTTTATGAATCACTTGAAAGTAATTTAATTTCATAGCTTTTTATCATCTTTTAAAGGTCGATAAATAATTGTACTACAGAGTTTACAGGTTAGTTCGCCCGCAACTGTTTCATGATTAATCGCTGTTTCTGATGGCAGTATTGCTAATTGATTTAATAGCGCCATCTCTTCGTCGCCATGTGAACCCACAGCTTTAATCAAATCTTGTATCTCAAGCAAACCATCATCTCTGTTATCAGCATCTATTTTATTTGCGATTGCTTGTTCATCATTCTCTGGATAAAAATATGCGTCTTGTTCAACACTCTGCCATTTTGCTGTTTCTAATTCTGAAGGATCGGGTCGTGCGATCAATTCTTCCGGATTTATATCCAGATTGGCAATCTCAATGTTTATGCCATCGATTGTATTTTCCACTACTGGAACGGTAATTGTTTGACTCTCCTTTCGCTCCGTTACCTCTAAAGTTTCACCTGCCTCGTCTATTAACTTCAAAGATGAACTACCGGCCTTTAAATCTTCTGTACCAACCTTATTATCCACAGCACTCATCTCTTCTGATGCTATTGAATCCTGTGCGAGATAAAATAAATGCTTAATACTCGGCATAGCGACAACTATTACAGCAAGCACTACAACTATTGCACTAATCATTCCCCATGGAAGAACAGGAAAATGACGTTTACTGACAAACTCTGTCTCGCGCGCAGCAAGATCTACATGTTTTTTAGTAACATTATTTGCATTCGCAGCATAACAGGCTAGCAATGACTTATCGGCTAAAATATTAATTCTGCGTAACAATCCACCCGAATAATTGAATATACTCTTGAATGCTTTTTCATTGAACAATTCTACCGAACGATAACCACAAGCACGTAATCGTGAATTAATATAGTCCTTAACCTCATTTGGCTTAAGCGGTGACAAATAAAAACTGTAAGTAATCCTTTCTTTTAACTGCCTTATCTCTTGTTTTGAAATCATTACGTCTAGTTCAGGCTGACCAAAGATTACGATTTGCAAAAGTTTATTTTGCGCCGTTTCAAGGTTACTCAGTAAACGTATCTCTTCAAGAGTCGCAATCGGCATGCTTTGCGCTTCTTCTACAAAAACAACTATTTGTTTATTCTCTGCATGCTGCTCAAGCAGGTAATTCTGCAGTGAGTTCATGACCTTCAAACGTGTATCATCAGGACGTACTTTTAAATTAAGTTCAAAAGCGATTGCATGCAATATATTGTCTGGAGATAGGCTCGGATTTGCCAGATAGACTATCTCGATATTTTTCGGTAACTCCTTTTCCAGCATTCTGCATAGGGTCGTCTTGCCACTGCCCACTTCACCAACTAACTTGACTATGCCTTCGCCACTAACAATGGCGTATATCAAGGCATCAAGAATAGCGCCACGGTCACCGCCCGGAAAAAATAAACTCGTGTCCGGAGTAATCTTGAAGGGTGGTTGCTTTAGATTGAAATAATCGTAATACATTATTATTTACCGTACTCTTAATCCGAGTCTGCTTTGATGTTTAAACGCTGTAGCCTACTGTATAGTGTAGTACGGTTTATACCTAGCAAACGCGCTGCTTTACTCAAATTTCCATTACATTTCGATAGTGCATGATTTATATATTTTCGCTCCCATACTGATATTTTTTCATCCAGATTGAAGTCTGTATCTTTTAACTCCCCAGCAATCAGATCATCGCCACTATTCAATTCAGACTCGTTTAGATTAAAATCTGTGTCCAACTCATCTTCCAATGCTTTTGCGGATATTTTTTGGCCTGAATACTTTGCCGATAAGCGAATGGCTATATTTCGTAATTCTCTGATATTTCCAGGAAACGAATACTTCTTCAATAGTTTGCTAGCCGCTTCGTCTAGCATAAAGGCAGGGTTGCCCGCCGCATACATCGTCCTGAAATAGTCCATCAAATTAGGCACATCCTGTACTCGATCTCTCAGTGCAGGAACATGAATCGTTAACACACAAAGCCGGTGGTAAAGATCTTGTCGGAAACTACCTGACCTGACTTCTTCTTTTAAATCCCGATTGGTTGCTGCAACGATTCTTGCCTTAGATACACGAGGTTTAGTTTCACCAATACGATAAAACTCACCGTTTTCCAAAACTCTTAATAACTTTGACTGTAGCGCAAGAGGCAACTCTCCAATTTCATCCAGAAATAAAGTGCCATCACCAGCATCCTCAAAGAAACCTGCTCGTTCTGTTGTAGCGCCGGTAAAAGCCCCTTTAGTATGTCCAAATAACTGAGCTTCAAGTAGCTCCGGCGTAAAGGCGGCGCAATTGATCGTCATGAAAGGTGAACCCACTCGACTGCCTGAATTGTGTAACTCTCCAGCAACTAACTCCTTGCCGGTGCCAGATTCACCCTCAACAAGAACCGGGAATGGCGTATCTGCAAATTGATTAATTAAATCACGCAATGTTGAAAGTGCTGCGCTGTCGCCGAGAAGCTTTGAATCGCTAATGGTAGATTCTTTTTCAGAAGACTCAGCCTGCAACATCATCATTTGATGTCCAAGTCTCGCCTTTAATAAGGGCATGTCACATGGTTTTGGAATAAAGTCGACGGCACCCAAGGCCAGTGCATGGTGAATATTTACATCTTCATTTTGGCCTGATAGAACAAGAATTTTAAAGCTGTCATTCACTGCCATCAGTTCTTCAATTAACTTAAAACCTTCCTCTGGTGAATGTGGTTTAGGTGGTAAACCAAGATCCACTAGTGCTAGAGATGGCTTGACGGACAAGTCTTGTAATTGTGCCTTTACTTGCTGTCGAGACTCAGCCGTTATTAAATCAAAATCTTTTTCCAGGACGATAGAAAGTGCATCGACAATGATAGAGTCATCATCCACGAATAGTAGCAAAGGCTTTTCAACGTTTACAAATGTATTTAATTTTTTAACTGTCGACGACAAAGCATTGATTCCTAAATACTTTTACAGTCAAACATACAGGCTAAAACAGCTTACAGCAAGAACATTTAAAGTGATTATCTAGAAATTAGAAAAAGAAAGGCCGGAATGGGAAAAGCGAGCAAAAGTGTCAATAGCTCGCTTTTCCGTTAACTTATTGATCTATACCGATATTTTTCCATATTTCGACACTTGCTGCCGATTGGTTCATGGTATAGAAGTGTAGCCCTGGCGCCCCGTTAGTAAGTAATTGCTCACAAAGCTTTGTTGTTACTTCTATCCCAAATTCCTGAATAGAAGCACGATCATCACCAAATTCCTGAAGACGCTTTAAAATCCAGCGCGGAATTTCAGCACCACAGGCTTCAGAAAAACGACATAACTGCGTGCATGTCACAATTGGCATGATCCCGGGCACAATCGGAATTTCAATACCCAATTTTTCACAACTATCGATAAAGCGATAATACGCATCAGGGTTATAAAAGTACTGGGTTATAGCAGCATCGGCACCTGCATCGACCTTGCGTTTGAAATTCTCAAGATCTTTTTGCGCACTAGGTGCTTGTGGATGAAACTCAGGATAGGCAGCAACTTCAATATGAAAGTGATCGCCTGTCTCCTGACGTATAAATTCGACCAATTCACTTGCGTAGCGTAGCGGTCCGCCACCAATTGAGCCGGAAGGGAGATCCCCACGCAGAGCAACAACATTACGAATGCCACCTTCAATATAGGAGTCCAGAATAGTTTTAATTTCTTCTGTCGTACTGCCTATACATGAGACATGTGGCACACCATCGATACCGGTCTTTTTATAGATGTCCATCACGGTCTCGAACGTTCTTTCCCGTGTACTTCCTCCGGCCCCAAATGTCACCGAAAAGAAACTAGGTTTAAGTTGCGCCAGTCGTTCTGTCGTCGTTTGTAATTTTCCCACTGCTTCCAATGTTTTTGGAGGGAAAAATTCAAAACTAAACTTCGGTTTATATTTTTTTTGCGATTCCATAATTAAATCCCGTGATGCTTGTCGAGAAGAAATGTACTACCCACCCCTTAGAAAGGGGTGGGCGCTGCTATTAGTAACGATAATGCTCTGGCTTATAAGGCCCATCAACAGCCACATTAATATAATCGGCCTGTTCCTTGGTCAAGGTGGTTAAGTTCGCTCCGATTCTACCAAGATGTAATCTGGCAACCTTCTCATCCAGATGCTTAGGCAGGACATAAACATCGTTGCCATATTTATCACCGCTCTTGAATAACTCGATTTGTGCGAGGACCTGATTCGTAAATGAATTAGACATGACAAAACTTGGATGACCCGTGCCACAACCTAGATTAACTAAACGACCTTTAGCGAGAAGTATAATACGCTTGCCATCGGGGAATATAACATGATCAACCTGTGGTTTGATCTCTTCCCATTCGTATTTTTCGATACTGGCAATATCAATTTCATTATCAAAATGACCGATATTACAAACAATAGCCTGATCTTTCATTTTAACTAAATGTTCATGACGGATAATGTTGAAATTACCGGTAGTTGTTACAAAAATATCGATTTGGTCTACGACATCTTCTAATCTAACTACACGATAACCTTCCATAGAAGCTTGCAATGCACAGATAGGATCGATTTCAGTAATCCAAACCGTTGCACCCAGGCCACGCAAAGATTGTGCACTACCTTTACCAACATCACCATAACCCAAGACTAATGCGACCTTACCTGCAATCATGACATCGGTGGCACGCTTGATGCCATCAACCAAAGATTCGCGGCAACCGTACAAATTATCAAATTTAGATTTCGTAACCGAATCATTGACGTTGATAGCAGGGAAAGGTAATTCTCCTTTCTTTTGCATTTGATACAGACGTTGTACGCCAGTTGTCGTCTCTTCTGTCACGCCTTGGATACATGCCAAAGTACGAGAATAGAAAGTACTGTCGTCGGCCAGTTTGGCCTTGATAGAAGCAAACAAAAAAGTTTCTTCTTCCGAACCTGGGTTATCAAGAACAGATATGTCGCTTTCTGCCTTTGTGCCGAGGATCAATAGCATGGTCGCATCACCACCATCATCTAAAATCATGTTTGGTGAACCGCCATCGGACCATTTCATAATACGATGGGTGTAGTCCCAATACTCTTCCAGAGTTTCACCCTTGTAGGCAAATACAGGAATGTTTTGGTCAGCCATTGCCGCCGCCGCATGATCTTGAGTTGAGAAAATATTACATGACACCCAACGTACTTCCGCGCCCAAGGCACGTAAGGTTTCCATAAGAACAGCGGTTTGAATTGTCATATGCAATGAACCAGCAATACGTGCACCTTTTAAAGGCTGTTCATTTGCATATTCTTCCCGGATGGACATTAACCCGGGCATTTCGGTTTCAGCGATACGAATTTCTTTATGACCCCATTCGGCTAAAGAGATATCAGCAACGTGGTAATCGGGTGTAACAGAGGTAGCATCTACGCTCATATTGTTTCTCCTATAAAAACAATTAAGCGAGCGCCGTTGCAAATGTGCCGTGTTTGTCTGAGCCTAGCGGATTAGGAATCCGTCGCAACGCTCCTCAGACTACGGTTGTAAAAATCGAAGCGGGAGTATAATCCTACCCGCTTCTAGATTCAAAGACCTAATCGTCAAAAAATGATAATGATTTAATTTTTGTCTACGACAGTGCGGCCTTTAAGGCATCGACTCTATCTGTCTTTTCCCATGGCAAATCAATATCACTACGGCCAAAATGCCCATAGGCAGCTGTTTGGCGATATATTGGTCGTAAAAGATCCATCATATTGATGATGCCTTTTGGCCGGAGGTCAAAAACCTCTCTTATAGCATCAATTAATTTAGCTTCTTCAACCTTACCTGTACCAAACGTCTCTATACTAATTGAAGTTGGCTCTGCAACACCGATTGCATAGGATAATTGCAATTCACAGCGATCCGCGAGACCTGCAGCGACAATATTCTTCGCGACATAGCGTGCTGCATAGGCAGCAGAGCGATCGACCTTTGAAGGGTCCTTACCAGAAAAGGCGCCGCCACCGTGACGAGCCATCCCACCATAAGTATCAACAATAATCTTGCGTCCAGTTAAACCACAATCACCAACCGGTCCGCCAATAACAAAACGACCGGTAGGATTAACAAGATATCGGGTTTTATCCGTGATCATATTCTCTGGCAGTACCGGCTTGATAATCTCTTCGATAACGGCCTGTTCGAGATCTTTATGCTCAACATCTGGATCATGCTGTGTAGATAACACGACTGTATCAATAGACTTAGGCTTACCATCTTCATAGACAACGGTTACCTGTGATTTAGCGTCCGGTCTTAACCAGGCTAATTTGCCTGATTTTCGGACCTCGGCCTGTTTCTTGACCAACAAGTGAGAATAAGTAATCGGGAAAGGCATCAAGACATCCGTCTCATTACAAGCGTAACCGAACATCAAACCCTGATCGCCTGCACCCTGATTTAAATCCAGGCCCTCGCCTTCATTCACGCCTTGGGCAATATCCGGTGACTGTTTATCAATGGAGACCAATACCGCACAAGACTCCCAATCAAAACCCATGTCTGAATGATCATAGCCAATTTCACGAATTGTTTGGCGCGCTACGGCTTGCATATCAACATAGGTCGATGTCGTAATCTCTCCAGAAAGCACAACCATCCCGGTGTTGACCATCGTCTCACAAGCAATGCGAGCTTTATTATCATCAGCGAAAATTGCGTCGACAACAGCATCAGAAATCTGATCTGCGACTTTGTCTGGATGTCCTTCAGAAACTGATTCTGAAGTGAATAAGTAGTTGTCAGCCATAGTTTGTTCCGTAATCTGTATTAATTAGAATTTTCAACCGCGCGAATTCTATCCTCATTCGAGCCGTATCGCACTAAATATGACGATATTTTATAAACGCGGTAATATTTAATGCTTAGATATTGATATAGGCGGCCTGATTATGGTGTTGATGGAAACTCCAGTTTGTAACTTCGGGGAAAAAGCGATCGAATTTAATCTACCCGGGACGGATGGAAAGCTTTGGTCTCTGGACCACTGTGCTGGTGAGAAAGGCACACTGATTATGTTTATTTGTAATCATTGTCCTTATGTAAAGGCTATACAAACAAGGCTTATCGATGATGTATCAAAACTTATCGATATCGGGGTTAATAGTGTTGCCATCATGTCAAACGACCCCGATGATTACCCGGAAGATTCTTTCGAGAACATGCAGAAAGTAGCAGCTGAATATAACTATCCGTTCCCATATTTATTCGATGAGTCTCAGAAATTAGCCCAGGCTTATGGCGCTATTTGTACACCAGACTTCTTTGGCTACAATGCATCACTCGAACTGCAATACCGAGGCCGACTTGATGACAGCGGCATGAAATCACCCTCGAAAACTAGCAAACATGACCTCCTTGAAGCCATGATTGAGGTTGCCAACACCGGAAAAGGACCAAAACATCAAATTCCAAGCATAGGTTGCTCGATTAAATGGAAAAATAGTGCTTAGGATCTTGCCCCTCAGTGGCAGTTAAGCGACAATGTGCGGCTTGATTTTAGGTAAAAACCTGCCTGTATCACCGCGCTATATTTAGCGGAAACTAAGCTCTGCACATGATCGTCGTCGTCGACAACTGATGACGCAACATCAGGCTTTAGCATGCAGCAATCATTAATTTTAGGCTTAATAACCACTTTGGGGGATGTACTATGCTGACGAGGCATGAACTTGCCAATGCGATTCGTGCTTTGAGTATGGATGCTGTTCAACGAGCTAACTCTGGGCACCCAGGTGCGCCTATGGGCATGGCAGATATTGCCGAAGTTTTATGGAATGATTTTCTGAAACATAACCCGGCTAATCCAGATTGGGACAACCGTGATCGCTTTGTTATGTCGAATGGTCACGGCTCAATGTTAGTTTACTCTTTATTGCATCTGTCTGGTTATGACTTGCCAATTGAAGAACTTAAAAATTTCCGCCAATTACATTCAAAAACACCCGGGCACCCTGAATATGGTTACGCGCCAGGCGTAGAAACAACTACCGGCCCCCTCGGACAAGGGATTACCAATGCTGTCGGCATGGCAATCGCAGAATCAGTATTGGCCGCAAAATTTAATAAAGATGATTTTAATATTGTCGATCACCACACCTACGTCACTGTCGGCGATGGTTGTTTAATGGAAGGCATATCACATGAAGCATGTTCGCTTGCAGGCACATTAGGTCTTGGTAAATTAATCACCCTCTATGACAGCAATCAAATCTCTATTGATGGTGATATAGAGGGCTGGTTTGCCGAAGATGTTGCCGCTCGTTTTGAAGCCTACGACTGGCATGTTATTCGAGATATTGATGGCCATAATCCTATCGCCATCAAGAAAGCCATAGAAGAGGCTATCGCCAACGATTCACGGCCGAGCATGCTGGTTTGCAAAACGACTATTGGCTGTGGTTCTCCCAACAAAGAAGGTAAAGCAGCCAGCCATGGTGCGCCGTTAGGAGATGAAGAAATCAAACTCACCCGAGAAAACCTCGGCTGGAAACATGACGCCTTCATTATTCCTGATGAGCATTATGATGCCTGGAATGCAAAACAACGTGGCGGTGAGCTGGAATCAGCATGGAATGAAGAATTATCAGCCTATACCTCAGCATATCCTGAACTGGCTTCTGAATACCAACGCCGCATGAGTGGCGATCTGCCTGATAACTGGGATGACGTTGTTAATGACTATGTGAATGCAACGAATGAAAAAGGCGAATCAATTCCATCTCGTAAGGCGTCACAAAATTCTATTGAAACATTGGCGCAGCACTTGCCGGAATTGATTGGTGGTTCAGCTGATCTAGCTTGTTCGAATTTGACCAGTTGGTCAGGCACAGTTGCTATCAGTAATGAAAACAAAAATGGCAACACCATAAATTATGGTGTGCGTGAATTTGCGATGTCTGCGATCAATACCGGCATTTCATTACACGGTGGATTTATCCCTTACTCAGCTACATTCTTAATGTTCTCCGAGTATGCAAGGAATGCCTTACGCATGTCGGCATTAATGAAAAAACAGAATATCTTTATTTATACACATGATTCAATCGGTCTCGGTGAAGATGGCCCAACCCATCAAGCAGTTGAACAAGCGGCAACACTGCGTTTGATGCCTAACATGTCGCTATGGCGTCCTTGTGATGCGGTAGAATCTGCAATCGCTTGGCAAGCTGCGATCGAACGACGTGATGGGCCAACAAGCTTGTTATTCTCTCGCCAAAAACTTGCACACATGCAACGTGATAAATCACAACTAGGCAATATTAAACGTGGCGGCTATGTTTTATTAGATACGGATGATGATCCTGAGGCCATTATTATTGCGACTGGTTCTGAAGTCGAAATGGCAATGAACACTGCGATTAAATTAAATGCGAAAGGTAAAAAAATTCGCGTTGTTTCTATGCCATCTACTGATCTATACGATCAACAAGACGATGCTTACAAAGAAACTGTATTACCCAACACTTGTCGTAAACGCATCTCAGTTGAAGCCGGAGTTACAGAGTATTGGAGTAAATATACCGGCCTAGATGGGCTCTCACTTGGTGTGGATACTTTTGGCGAATCAGCGCCGGCAAATGAAGTATACAAATATTTCGGACTAACCGAAGAGAACCTGATTAACACGGTAAATGAATTAATTAAATAGCAACATATTAAAAATAAACTATATAAAAAGATTGGAGTATAAGAATGGCAATTAAGGTAGGTATCAATGGCTATGGACGTATCGGACGTAACATCTTGCGCGCATTATATGAGTCCGAACGAACGGATGAGATCCAAATCGTAGCAATTAATGATTTGGGTGATGCGAGTACCAACGCTCACCTTACTCAATACGATACCGCTCATGGAAAATTTCCAGGCACCATTATTGTCGAAGGTGAAGACATGATAATTAATGGTGATAAGGTTCGTGTTTTGTCTGAACGTGATCCTGCCAAATTACCTTGGGGTGAATTAGGTGTTGATGTTGTACTTGAATCAACGGGCTTCTTTGCCAGTAAAGCAAAGGCAAGCGCCCATCTCGAAGGCGGGGCAAAGAAAGTCATCATCTCGGCTCCGGGAGGCAATGATGTTGATGCCACCATTGTTTATGGTGTTAATCATGACGTACTTAAATCCAGCGACACCGTTATCTCTAATGCATCATGTACAACAAATTGCCTCGCACCTGTAGCAAAAGTAGTACATGAAAATATCGGCATGGTTGCTGGCATCATGACAACCATTCATGCCTATACAAACGACCAAGTGCTGACAGATGTTTATCACTCAGACTTACGTCGTGCTCGTTCTGCGACCATGTCCATGATACCAACCAAGACCGGGGCTGCCGCTGCAGTTGGTTTAGTACTGCCCGAGCTCAATGGAAAGCTTGATGGTTATTCAATGCGCGTTCCAACAATCAATGTCTCTGTAATTGATTTAAGTTTCTCTGCTGCACGAGAAACAAGCATAGATGAAATTAATCAACTGATGAAACAAGCTGCAGAAGGCCCATTGAAAGGCGTGCTTGCCTATAATGAGGCTCCTCTCGTTTCTGTTGACTTCAATCATGACCCAGCATCGGCAACTTTTGATGCAACTTTAACTAAAGTTATTGAAGGAACTCTTGTGAAAGTAACGGCTTGGTACGACAATGAATGGGGCTTTTCAAACAGAATGTTAGATACCACAATTGCCTTAATGAGTGCGAAATAAACGGGTTATTAAGTGACCATACTAGTAAAAATTGCTGATCTGGATCTATCGGGTAAAACGGTACTTATCCGCGAGGATTATAATGTCCCAATAAAAGAGGGCGTGATTACCAGTGACGTGCGTATTCGGGCAACATTACCTACTTTGACTCAGGTATTAGAAGCGGGGGCGAAGATAATATTAGTATCCCATCTAGGTCGTCCCGTTGCCGGCGAGTACGACGAAGCGTTATCACTTGCGCCGGTTGCAAAATCCTTGAGTGATTTTCTTGAGATTGATGTCCCTCTTATTAAAGACTGGGTCAATGGCATCGATATGGAAAATCACCAAGTGGTTCTCTGTGAAAATGTTCGCTTTGAGCAAGGTGAGACAAAAAATGATGATGAGCTTGCTCGCAGAATGGGGCGACTTTGTCAGGTCTATATCAACGACGCCTTTGCAACTGCACATCGCGCACAAGCATCAACACATGGCGTTGCAAAATATGCAGCGATCTCCGCCGCAGGACCATTACTCATTAATGAATTAAAGGCGCTAACCAAAGCACTCAGAGAACCTGCCACTCCACTTATTGCTATCGTCGGTGGCGCAAAAGTTTCAAGCAAACTCACCATACTTGAAACACTGTCTGAAAAAGTCGACCAACTGATCGTTGGTGGAGGAATTGTAAATACTTTTTTAAAGGCAGCTGGTTATGAAGTTGGCAAATCTCTTTACGAAGCTGATCTGGTTGAAGTTGCAAGCAAGTTAATGAAGCAAGCTGAAGAAAACGGCTGTCAAATTCCGTTACCGATCGATGTTATCTGTGGCAAGGAATTTGATGAGAAAACTGTTGCAGTAACAAAACTTATTAGTGATGTAGAAGCCGATGACATGATTATGGATGTAGGTCCGGAAACATCAAAACAACTTAATCATTTGATAGCAAAAGCAAAGACTATTGTCTGGAATGGTCCTCTTGGTGTATTTGAGTTTAATCAATTTAGCCAAGGCACAAAGAATTTAGCAGAGGCAATCGCCGAGAGTAACGCCTATTCGATTGCAGGTGGTGGCGACACCATTGCGGCAATTTCCACATTTAACATTGAGGATAAAATTTCTTATATCTCAACAGGTGGTGGTGCATTTCTTGAGTTTCTTGAAGGCAAAAAACTTCCTGCTATTGAAATATTGGAAGAAGCGGCTCGCGCCTGGGAGGCGATGGAACGGGCGAGAGAATTGTAAACTTCATAGCTTGGTAACTGACAAAACACATCGACATCCCCTGATTACTAAAACATATAAACACTACGGATAACCATATTTTAATGAGAAGAACTAAAATTATTGCAACCCTTGGGCCCGCGACAGATCAACCAGGCATGTTAGAAAAACTGCTTGTCGCAGGGGTTGATGTTTTTAGACTTAATTACTCACATCAAACACACGTTGAACATGAAAAACGAATGAAAGAGATTCGTCGTCTTTCACAACAACATAAACATGCTGTTGCTGTTATAGCAGACTTACAAGGCCCTAAGATTCGTATTGAGCGATTCAAGGATGGGAAAGTCCAATTGCGTGAAGGCGCAAATTTCAAGATCAATACTGAACTTGCCAGTGATGCCGGTGACGAAACACAGGTTGGTGTTAGTTATAAAGAACTCCCCACTGATGTCAAAACCGGCGATAAATTAATGGTCGATGATGGCAGGATTGTATTACAGGTTGATTCTGTCGATAAACATATTATTGATTGCGAAGTTATTACTGGCGGCGTACTCAGTAATAACAAAGGTATTAATCTGCAAGGCGGCGGCTTATCTGCAAGTGCCGTTACAGAAAAAGATATCGAAGACATGAAGCATGCGACCAAAGTAAAGGTCGACTATATCGCCATCTCATTTCCAAGAGATGCCGGCGATATCAGAATGGCACGCAAAATGATGGAAGAATGCGGTTGTAAAGCACAACTAATTTCAAAGATCGAACGCGCTGAAGCACTTAACCACATTGAAGAAATGATTGAAGCGTCTGATGCAATCATGATTGCGCGTGGCGATCTTGGGGTAGAGATTGGCGATGCTGCTCTACCACCGGTGCAAAAAAGTCTAATTAAAATGGCTAGGGACATGGATCGCGCGGTCATCACGGCTACACAGATGATGGAGTCCATGATCGAAAATAAAATACCAACACGCGCTGAAGTATTTGATGTCGCTAACGCCGTCATTGATGGAACTGATGCGGTAATGCTCTCGGGTGAAACAAGTATTGGCCGCTACCCGGATAAAGTTGTCGAGGCTATGTCGAATATTTGCGAAGAAGCAGAAAAGCAACGTAGCGTTCGCGTATCTGATCACCGCATTAATCAACGTTTTGAAACGATTTCCGAAGCCATCGCCATGTCCAGCATGTACTCAGCTAATCACATCGGTGCCAAGGCAATCTGCACTCTAACTGAAACTGGTGGTACCTGCTTATGGATGTCGCGCATTAGTTCTGGCATTCCGATCTTTGCCTTTGCCCGACACACATCAACACGCAGACGTGTTGCCTTATATCGTGGCGTCTATCCGATGAAGTTTGATATAACCCATACCGATCCTCTGGAAGCCAACAAACAGATGATAGATCAGCTTATAGCCGAAGGAGCCGTAAAAGATGGTGACTTTGTTATAATTACAAAAGGTGACCTGCGTGGCAGACGTGGCGGCACCAACAACATGAAGATTATTCAAGTGGGACAAGCACTGGAACACACACTTTAATTTTTAATTTATAAGTACACATAAAATATATCCATTAGCGTTAACGAGGACAATAAAATGAGCGCAGCAGAACTTGAAGCAACAGCAAAAGCAATGGTTGCAAAAGGCAAAGGCATACTTGCTATTGATGAAAGCACACCGACTATTAAAAAACGATTCGACACGATAAAACTTGAATCAACAGAAGAAAATCGTCGCGCATACCGTGATTTATTAATTACTAATCCTGGCGGCAAAGAATTTATTAGCGGCATGATTCTCTATGATGAGACCATTCGTCAGGCTACTAGTGATGGCACACCGTTCGCTAAGGCATTAATTGAACAAGGCATCATGCCCGGCATCAAAGTGGACACTGGCGCGAAGGACTTTGCCTTACATTCAGGCGAAAAAATAACCGAAGGGCTTGATGGCTTGCGTGACAGATTAACTGAATATAAAACACTCGGTGCAAAATTTGCCAAATGGCGTGCGGTCATAACCATTGGCGAAAATATTCCCAGTCAAGCCTGTATCGAAGCAAACGTTCATGCGCTTGCCCGTTACGCTGGACTTTGTCAGGAAGCCGGGATTGTGCCTATGGTAGAACCTGAAGTCCTGATGGATGCCGACAACACGATTGATTGTTGTTATGAAGTTACTGAGACGACTCTATCGGCATTGTTTAGCGCACTTAAAAGCCAGGATGTGAGCATTGAGCACACCATACTGAAAACTAATATGGTTATTTCAGGAAAGCAGTGTTCAACGCAAGCGAGTGTTCAGGAAGTTGCGGAGCAAACCGTACGTTGCTTAGTAAAGAATGTACCCGCTGAATTACCGGGCATTGTCTTTCTGTCTGGAGGACAGAGTGCCGAACTGGCAACAGCTCATCTGAACGCTATGAATGCAAGCAACCCTGACTTACCATGGCCACTTAGTTTTTCATATGGACGCGCACTACAGGGTCCTTGCATAAATGCTTGGGGCGGCAAAAAATCGAATCTCGCAGCAGCTCAAAAGGCATTATTGCATCGTTCAAAATGCAATAGTCTCGCTTGCACGGGTGCATATAATACTGACATGGAAACTACCGCATAGCATTACAACAATACCAAGTAGAGTTTATTTATGTCTGTTGACGACTTAACTAAAGAGGCAAAAGTTGCCTATCAAGCTTTTCAAGATATGGCCGTGAGCAAGGAAGCTTACTTTCATTTTCTGCAAGACATTGATATAAAATATAAACAAGGTGGCGCGGCAAGCATTGCGGAAAACCTGCAACTGGAAAAATTACTTGGCGTACATGATAAGAACGTCATCGCATTCAATACAGCGATGACCGCTGTCGAGGATGTTGAAGCAAGAAATGCGCTGATTAAAATGATGTCTTAGGAAAGACAAAGGCCATCACCTGAATAACACTCAGGTGATGGCCTCTTTGATTAATTCGACTTAGCGTCGAAAGCCATATTCAAGAACGTAATACTCAGGGTTTAAATCAGCTAAGGGGCCCCGCAGTTTTGCCAGCTCTTCCTCAGCACCATGAACTTCAAGTCGGACAAGCTCACTAATTTTAAATGCTTCTCCTAATAAAGGGCCGGCATTTCCAAGATGCGCTAATACAGCTTCTCCATTGGCATACCCTTCTCGACAATAAACAACGTCGTCTTTGATACTGAAACCATAATAGAGACAGTTCGGCTCATTCTTCTCAGTTATTTCCATGAACTGTTCACATAAGCCTTTAAACTCATCTAGTTTTCCCTCTGCTACCTTAAAATAAGGTACCAACGTACAACATGTATCTTGTGTCGCCATCATTCACTCCTATATATTTATCGATGTTAAATTAATTTACCTTGACCCTGTCTTTACCAAAAAATTCCGGCGCTTGCACAGAAATAATTTTAAGGGGAATTGACGAAAGCACTTTTACCGCATGCGCCGTTCCCTTTGGCACTCTTATATAGTCACCGGCAACAATTTCCATATTTTGATCGCCCAGTTGAAAAAGCCCCTTCCCTTCTAGTACATAAATCGTTTCTGAATGCTCAACATGCTTATGTAGCGGAACCTTGTTTTTTACAAAAATCACAAAGTCCGTTGAATATGAATCGCTAGCAAGCTTAACAACGTGAATATTTTCAAGCACCTCTGGCGGCATAATGTCTGACAGCATCAGTCTTTCAGCATAACTTTGCCCGGACAAGAGCATGCTGACTAAAAATAACAAGTAGTTTAATTTCATACTGATTTTTCCTCTAAAACGTTAAAAGTGTCTCTTTCAACCTTCTGGATATAGCACCAACAGTACGCAGCCTGATTCTGATTTTGGCGCGTGCGATGTACCTTTTGGAAAATGCAAAAAACTGCCCGCATGAAAATCTTCTCGACCATCATTAAAGACACCTGAGATAACGAAGACTTGCTCTGGAGCCTCTTCATGCACATCAACGCCCGGAAATACTGCGCCAGCCTTGAATTCATAAACTAATGCTCGCTTACCATTTTCGCCTTCCCAAAGGACTCGTTCAGTTATGCCTTCTGCACATTCTGTCGCATCAATATTATTCCAATCTGCAACTACTGCCCCTGCAAAATTTAATTCTTCATTCATTTTACTATTCCTATAATATTCTGTTTAGTCACTTTCTATTAAAAACAAGATGACACCAAATACGTTACCTGTCAGACAACCAACGAGCTATCGCATAAACAAGCATGCAAAAAAGTATTACACACTATTTTTCATATTAAAACATTGTCCATAAAAATGGTGGTCGCCTATTAAGCCTTGCCATACTTTGTCAGTAGTTTATCTAGGTTATTTGCAAAGGCTTGTCTGTCATTTTTATTTAATGCTGGTGGCCCACCTGTCTGCACACCGCTACTACGCAAAGTATCCATAAAGTCTCTCATGCTCAAGCGTGCTTTTATATTATCTGTCGTATAAAGCTCTCCACGCGGATTAAGCGCAAGACCTCCTTTCTCAATTGCCTCTGCTGCCAAAGGGATGTCTGCGGTAATAACAAGATCACCTACGTCAAGCCTTTTAACTATTTCATTATCCGCAACATCAAAGCCAGATGAGACGAGCACAAACTTTATATTTGGTGATGATGGTATTTGCATAGATTTATTAGCAATCAATGTCACCAATATGCCTACTCGATCCGCAGCTTTGAACAGAATATCTTTTATCACCACAGGACAGGCATCTGCATCAACCCAAATTTTCATTTAGTTTAGTTTCCTTTGAATATGCCGAGATCGAACATGAACTCTGATCAACTTTCTCTTGTTTGAATTGCACGCATTCTCTTTAACCAAAGATCTATACATGCAGCAATAATAACCGCCCCATATTCCAGCATGATGATCCAAAAAGGTATTTCAAAAAATGTTACTTCCATAGAATTCAGATTAATTCCAACTGAATAAGACAGCAATACAGTCACTGAGAATGTCCAACTCCATAAAGCTGGAAATAGTACTGCGAATGGCAGTAACCAGATCAGATACCAGGCATTAACTACAGGCGCAATTAATAGAAAAAGACCAAATATGATATCGCCACGTGGCATCTTCCAGATAGATGCTTTTTGATGTTGCCAAAACAAGATGGCGTAAGCAACAATAAAAGCTGAGCCTAATATGAATTTTACTGATTGTGGATCAAGCCACTGACGTAATACCGTATAGACTGAACTATTGAAATGCCATTCGCGTGCGAACACCATTAAACCAGCCATATCCGAAGCTCCTTGCCACACAAAAGGTCCATACAAGGCCAGTAACACCAATACAAACAAACACCAATAACGAAAAGCCAATCGCCACAAGACAAATGGCACCATTAATAACGCGAAGACCTTGGCACCGACACTTAATGCCAACACACTGACTGCAACGGCAAACTTATTATTTTGCCGAAAGTACAATGCCAGCATCATAAATACTGCACCGACAACATCTGGATGGGCGGTAAAGGCTAGTTCCTTAATTACCAGCGGCGACCAAGCATAAAGTAAAACCCAACGTATATTGGCTAAGCGCAACAACAGCAGGATCATAGCCATATCTGTCAATGAATAGAGGACTTGCAACACCCAAACCTGAGCTGAAGCCAAAATATGTGCCAACAAGAAAGTATATTGTAATGTAGGTCCGTATATTGTAGGGACATCAGGATAATTGACCTGTGCTAACAGGGCATAAAATTGTGCTGGAATATTGGCATCACCAAAAAAAGCCGAAGGTGCTATCCCATAGGGAGAGCCTGCTTCATAGAAACGATAACCATCCCAGAGATAACGAAAAAAATCATCTTCCCATAAGGGATCGCCAAAAACACCAATAAGTCGAAAACAAGCCGCCCAGAGTAATAGCTTGCAAGGCGTTAGTGACATCTCTTCGGCGCCTTGAAAGGCAACAAGTGTTGCAAGCAGGCAGGTACCCAGCAATGCATAATAAACTGATAAAGTAAGTGACTCCGGATGTAATGAGAGCCAAGCCAGGACACTGTAAGCAATGGCGCAAACTAGTCCTGCTCCATCTAGCTGCCATGACAGTGACGAATATCTGCTACCTACATTAGCGGCTATATTCATATTCAGTCGATTATCATGAAATAGTAAAGGGCAACGTTACTTCTAATATAGTGATACATTGATATAGAACCTTTTCATTAAAGCACACTCTATAAATAAAACTAACAATACCGCCCACCTCTACAACAAGAATGAGAGAACTATGATGACAATCCGATCCTACGGAATCCTAGCAGCGTTTCTAACCAGCGCTCTCATTTTTAACTCACCAATAACATTTGCCTCCATAAACTTTCCTGAGGAATCCGCTAACGACCCCTATCATGTAGGTAAAATCACCTATCATCGAAAATTAGCCTGCCCAAGCTGCCCCTTGTCAAAAACTATAATCGACTCGTCTATGTACAAATCAGTCATTGCACGACTCAATACCGACAAAGAACTAATGACAGCGTTAAGTGAAGAAGAGCGCACCGCAGTAGCATATTATTTAGAGAAGCTGTTTACCCCACGCTGAAGACGACAGTTGTGTACAAAAATAAATGCATTGCCGTCATTATCCCAGCTAA
The DNA here is from genome assembly GCA_002292815.1 of Thiotrichaceae bacterium UBA973. GTDB lineage: Bacteria > Pseudomonadota > Gammaproteobacteria > Eutrophobiales > Eutrophobiaceae > UBA7359. The sequence continues at coordinate 52,283 of DBBX01000031.1, forward strand.
AGACGAAGCACAGGCCATCAAATCAGTCATCAAAGGCCTATGGACCTTAAACGATGCAAAGGGCAACCATATTATCGACGATATTGTGGTGTGCAATAACGGCTCAACTGATAATACAGCTGAAATTTCCCAAGAAGCAGGCGCACGCGTAGTAAATCAATCAAAACCCGGATATGGCATCGCATGCCTAACCGCTCTCGCCGAAACCCAAAAGGCAGATATTCTATTATTCATAGATGGTGATAACGCATTTCGTGCGCTTCAAGCTTTGCCACTTATCGACAGTATCGCCAATGGTACCGACCTCGCCATAGGCTCACGCAAACTGGGATCCATAGAAAAACATGCCCTTTCACTTCCCCAGAGGTTTGGCAATTGGTTAGCCAGTAGCTTAATCCGTATTTTATGGGGGGAAGCCGTAACCGACTTGGGGCCGTTTCGCGCTGTATCACAGGAAGCATTACAACGCCTGTCGATGGAAGATGAAAGTTATGGCTGGACTATTGAGATGCAAATCAAGGCCATTCAATTAGGTATGACAATAGAAGAACACCCGGTGAATACTTATCGTCGCCTTGGTAAGTCAAAGATCAGTGGCACAATAAAAGGCACTATCGGTGCTGGCATCGGAATTCTATCGATGATTGCGCGGCTTCGTTGGCGGCAGTTAAAACAGTCGTTCACTAAATCAGATTACACAACCGCATAGAGAACAATCTAATTCTCGGAACAAATCAATGAACGCTAAACTTATTGCTCAATTAATAATCCGCCGTGTGATAGCAGTCACGTGTCTGGTTCTATCAATATTTTTATCACAACAAGCCATCGCTGCCCCTGAGCAGAGTCCTCTCGAGTTCTGGAATGTTAGTAATGAAAATAACATGGATATAATAGAACATTCACCATGGCAAAAAATACTTGATGCTTATCTTGATGATAAACACCCCAGCGGCATAAACCGTTTTGATTATGCCGCTGTTCTACCTCAAGATAAAAAAGCCTTGAATGTTTACCTGCATCAAATGCAACAACTTAATCCGCTCAAATTTAATCGCGCCGAACAAAAAGCATATTGGATTAATATTTATAACGCGCTTACCGTTGAGTTAATACTGGAGGGTTTCCCCGTTAAGTCTATTACCAAATTGGGCAAGGGACTCTTTAGTTTTGGTCCGTGGGACGATAATCTCGCCAAGATTCAAGGGCAATATCTATCGCTGAACAATATTGAACACGGAATACTGAGGCCTTTTTTCAACGACAACCGTATTCATTATGCTGTTAACTGTGCCAGCATAAGTTGCCCCAACCTGTCCGCAACGGTCTATACCGCTAACAACACTGATGAGCTTCTTGAACAAGGTGCTAAGCAATACATTAATCATCCCCGTGGGGTAAGCTTTGACAATCGAAAGCTTAAAGTATCCAGTATTTACCATTGGTACAAAGACGATTTTGGCGGTGACAATAAATCCCTGATCGAGCATTTCAGACATTATGCCAAAACCGATTTAGCAAAACAGCTAAGTAATTATCAAGGTGACATTGAACACGATTACGACTGGAACCTTAACAAGCCCTGATCGTGCTCCGGTTTATAAATATACTTATTTATTAAAATGGAATAACTCTATGAAACTCATCACGTCAATCTTCGCGGCATCAATACTGCTATCCTTAAATGCCTGGTCGGAATCACCAAACGAGACAACGATTGACTGGAAATCAGCAAAAGAAGTTAAAAGCTTAGTTGAACTAAAACTTGACCCGGAATTGGGTGAAGTAACCTATGGACCTAATTTTGCACTTTCAGACAACTTACTCATGGAGAAGTATTCTGAAATTTATCTAACCAGAAGAATAGACCCGAAAAATGAAGAATCATATAGCTTGTTTGTTACCGCACATGACAATGATCAAGACTGGCATTCTTATGATACGGCAACAAAGAAAGACGGCGAAAGACTAGGCATAGAAACAATTGTCAAAAATGAGAATGTCTCAGTAAATAACGTTGACTACAAACACGAAGAACAAATGGCCATAAGCATGACCTTCATAGATTTTGCAGACGGCTTCGACTTTGGGCTAGAGTTAACCATAAGCGGTAATCAAAAAGATACGCTCATGATCCCTGCTACATACTTCCGTGCGATGTTGCAGAGCATGTAATAAGAGTTAAAGATTACGAAGACAGAGCATAATATTTTTTATTGACTCTCTTCATCAATAAGTTTTCTGGTCGCTGCTGCTGACTCCAACATCATCCCTTCAACTTCTTTAGCTTTATCGATCGTCTCAGTTTGTTCTTTCCAGACATGCTCTTTTTGGCTACTGTTGCTACTCTCATCTGAACAGCTGAACAAAATAAGACACGAAACCATTATATAAAGCACTTTATTCCAGAAACCCATAATATCACCCCTTTATTTAACTGCTGATCACCAAGTCTTTAACAGGCACAAAATGATCGCCCTGCTTACCGAACAAACTCCCACTATCAATATCAAAGTACCAACCATGTATAAATAAATTTCCCGCATCATAACGCTCTTTTATCCAAGGAAAAGTCTTTAGATTATTAAGCGATATTTGTATCGATGCCTTTTCACACCTAACACATTGAGCATCAAAGTCTTCATCAGCATGCTCATTAACAACTTCTTCCCTTGCCGCCTTGGCAATCTCCATCCAGGGGTCAATGAACCCATATTCATGACCGAGGTGATCACCTTCCATCAAACTTTTTATACCACCACACTGACTATGGCCAAAAACAATAATGTGTTTTACATTCAGGTGTTTTATTGCAAACTCCATTGCCGCACTGGTACCGTGAGATTTGCCATCCACCTCGTTAACCGGAACCAGGTTTGCAACATTACGAATTACAAATATATCTCCAGGTACTGTATCCATGACCTGTGCGGGATGTACTCGTGAATCACAACAAGAAATAACTAAAAACTTTGGTGATTGGCCTTGCTCAAATAGGCTGTTATATATTTCAGGTTGTTCCTGAAAATATTTTTTATGAAAGCGTTGATAGCCCTCAATTAGATTTTTCACTTCTTGCATTCCATGAGCCTCTATACCTACTACGAAATAAGTTTATCGCGGGCTTCTTCATATTTTGCAGCGGTGTTTCTTATGACTTCCTCAGATAAACTTGGCCCCGGTGCAGTTTTATCCCAGTCCAGTGTTTCCAAATAATCGCGGATGTATTGCTTATCAAAACTCGGTGGACTGGTCCCAACCTGATATGACTCTTCCGGCCAAAAACGTGATGAATCCGGCGTTAGTACTTCATCTATTAAAATGAGCTGATTATTTTCATCAACCCCAAATTCAAACTTGGTATCAGCAATAATAATATTTCTTTCTCGCGCATAGTCTGCAGCTTCGGAATAAATTTTTAAACTAACATCCCGTACTTGCTCTGCCAGATCTCGGCCTATCAATTCTACTGTCTTCTCAAAATCAATATTCTCATCGTGCTCACCAACTTCAGCTTTAGTCGCTGGCGTAAAAATTGGTTCCGGTAGTTTTTCTGCTTGCTGCAAGCCTGATGGCAGACTTATCCCGCAAACTTCACCCGTAGCCTGATAATCCTTCCAGCCAGAGCCAATCAAATAACCACGAATGACTGCTTCTACGGGCAATGCCTTTAGCTTTCGAACGACAATAGATCGTGGCTCTAATATTTCAAGATCTTCATCTTCCTTGATGACATCCTTTACGGCGATACCAGTAAGATGATTAGGAATGATATCTTTACAACGATCAAACCAAAAATTGGATACTTCAGTCAGAATGCGTCCCTTGCCTGGTATTGGATCTGGCAAGATCACATCGAAGGCTGAAAGCCGATCACTGGTAACGATCAACATATGTTGATCGTCGATGCCGTAAATATCCCTGACTTTGCCATTACTGATAAGAGGCAAGCTTTTAATATGGGAGCGATAAAGTACGTCTGAATTAGGCTTCATATCTAGATTAATTGATTCACTGTAAAAGAGATGTATTCTCCCATACTCCTTCTATTTCGGCTATTGCTTGCCATAACAAGCTGGGGTATCGAAGAATTATTTAGAAAACAATTACTATGTTATTTTTGTTTCGCCCAGGAATCACGCAAGGTCACTGTTCGATTGAAAACCGGTTTACCATCCACTTCATCTTTATTATCAACGCAAAAATAACCCGTTCGTTCAAATTGAAATATTTCTTCTTTTTGAGCCTCTGCTAATGAAGGCTCAAGATAAGCCTCTTTTATAAGCTTAATAGAATCATTATTGATAAATTCTTTCCAGTCTTGTTCATGTTGATTGCTATCCGGTTTAGGATCGTTGAATAAACGATCATACAGACGCACCTCTGTTTGCAAGGCGTGCGCAACTGATGCCCAGTGAATAGTTCCCTTAACCTTACGACCGTCGGGTGCGTTACCACCTTTGGTCTCTGGATCATAGGTACAACGTAACTCAATAACATTTCCTCCATCATCTTTAATGACTTCATTACAAGTTATGAAGTAAGCATAGCGCAACCGCACTTCACGACCAGGCCCGAGACGAAAGAATTTTTTAGGTGGATCTTCCATAAAGTCACTTTGTTCTATGTAAAGAACTTTTGAGAAGGGTAATTGGCGCTGCCCCATGTCTGGATTATTTGGATGATAAGGTGCATCCAGATATTCTGTTTCATCTTCAGGGTAATTTTCAATCACCACCTTAAGCGGATCTAAAACACCAAGCACACGTCGAGTTCGTTTATCTAGATCTTCACGCACACAATTCTCCAACACACCAACATCGATTACCGTATCTGTCTTGGTCACGCCAATACGGCCACAAAAGTCACGAATTGATTCAGGCGTATAACCACGTCGACGCATCCCGACTATGGTAGGCATGCGCGGGTCATCCCAACCGGACACACTTCCATCGGTCACCAATTCATTTAATTTACGCTTACTAGTAACGGTATAATTTAAATTCAAACGGGCAAACTCAATCTGTTGTGGATGAGATAGCACGGGCAGTTGATCAAGGAACCAATCATACAAAGGACGATGATCTTCAAACTCGAGTGTGCATAGAGAATGTGTGATACCTTCCAACGCATCAGAGACGCAATGCGTGTAATCGTACATTGGGTATATACACCATTCACGCCCTGTTCGATGGTGTGCAACTTTTCTTATTCTATATATAGCTGGATCACGCATATTCATATTAGGTGAGGCCATATCGATCTTTGCTCGCAATAGGCATTCACCTTCTTCAAACTCACCAGCACGCATTCGATCAAACAAACCGAGGTTTTCTTCAACAGTTCTATTTCGGTGAGGACTAGGCGTTCCGGGTTCTGTCAATGTTCCACGATGTTCCCGTGTTTCATCCGCACTTAAATGGCAAACATAAGCCTTACCATCACGAATGAGCTGTTTTGCAAACTCAAATAATTTTTCATAATAATCGGACGCATAAAAAAGACGATTGCCCCAGTCAAACCCCAGCCACTTAACATCATTTTGGATTGAGTCTGTATATTCAATATCTTCTTTCTCAGGATTGGTATCATCAAATCGAAGATTGCAAACACCACCCTCATAATCTTGGGATATGCCAAAATTCAAACAGATCGACTTCGCATGACCGATATGCAAATAACCATTAGGTTCCGGTGGAAAGCGTGTATGTACGCGACCGTCATTTTTATTATTCTTTAAATCATCATTAATGATATTACGAATAAAATTACTTGGCTCTAGTGTGGCGTTATCAGACATGAATTATCCTGTCGTTATACGAATTATTATTGTTAAGCACTCATTAAAAAGTGCATTTTTAGAAGTGCCCTCGTGCAGTTTCTGGTAAGTCGCCAGTAAGCCCCATCGCTCTCTTTAAGATAGCGTGCTTTACGACGGGAAGACTATCGACCGTGTCCAAACCAAAATTGCGCAGCCATTGTACAGATTGATGCTGGTTTTCAAAGAGATGTTTAAAACTATCCATTAAATACATCACATTTCTATTTTCACCCTTACGCCTACGCTCATAACGACGTAACACCTGTAAACGACCCGGATCTCTACCTCTCTGACAAGCATCAATGATAACTTCTGCCAGGCTAGCCGCATCCAACAGGCCTAGATTGGCACCTAAACCCGCCAACGGGTGAACCGTATGCGCGCTATCGCCGATCAATGCTAGTCTGGGCTTCGTGTAGCAATCTGCCTGTGCTCGACTCAACGGAAATATCGCTCTCTCTGTACTCTCTTTTATATCACCTAACTCATGCGCAAAGGCTTCAGCCAATTCAAAATGAAATGCTGATTTATCAAGTGCCTTAAGGCGCTGGACATGATCAGGGCTACTGGACCAAACGATTGCAGATTGATGTTGATCGTGCATTGGCAAGAATGCCAAAGGCCCGCGTTTTAAAAACCGTTGTCGGGCAATCTCACCATGCGCAAATTCTGTTGTAACGATGCAACCTAATGCAGATTGTTTGTAATCATGCTTTTGATAATGAATATTGGCCAGACTTCTTAATTTTGAGTTATGACCATCGGCGGCAACAACAAGCCTCGAACTAAACTGAAGACCATCTTCCGTACCCAAAACTATTGTATCCGCCTCTTCTTTCACGTGAGCTGGAGACACAGACCATAGACAACGTACATTATCCAGTTCGAGCAACTTTTCTTGTAAGGCGTCAACAATAGCTTGATGTGAAACGATATAGCCCATGGTTGGCTGACAGATCGAAGCACTATCAAAATTGATCTCACCAAGACCATTCTCGTCCCACACATGCATCTTCCGAAAACAGGCAATATCCTCTTTTTGCAAACGTTGCCATGCACCAGCTTTTTTAAGTATCTGTTCAGAAGCCTTGGTAATAGAAAAAACGCGCGCGTCAACTTTTTTAAGGGCGTTTACTTGCCTGACACCTGCGTCTAGCAATATAACCTTGAGACCGGCCTGACCTAACAAGCAGGCATAAGTGCCGCCAATAATACCCCCGCCAACAACAACAACATCTGCATCTGCATCAATATTGTCAGTAATCGCTGTCATATTTGTTGGCCTCTCACAACTCGAGGTTGTAAACCAGCTATGCCCATCGCCTGTTGAATAAAAGTTTCTTTTACTGCCGGCATAGTATCAAGCATAAGCATAGCCAGATTTCTTGCGGGGATGAGCAATGGATTTTTATTATAAAAACTACTCGCCAATCGATTTGTAAATCGCATCACACGCTGTTGATCTGGGAGTCTTAGTTTTATGTAATTCTCCAATATACTGATGTCGTCAACATCGACTCCTTTTTCAATCGCCGCAAAAACACATTCCGCTAGACCAGAAACATCTCGCAGCCCAAGATTAAACCCCTGTGCAGAATTAGGGTGTATTGAATGCGCCGCATTACCCAATAAAATTAGTTGCTGCTTATATTGCTCAACTGCTTCAATAAATATTATCGGGTAAGAACGACGTTGCCCAATATGTTCGAGTTTACCAAGACGACGTCCAAACTCCGTTTCAACAGCTTCAATAAATTGCTTTTCAGTCATCGACATATATCGAACTGCATCTTCAGCAGCTACGGTAAACACCAACACTGAACGATTCTTATCAATAGGCAACAGCGCTACTGGACCATGATGAGTAAAACGTTCAAACGCCGTTGCCAGATTTGGCTTTTGTGTACTTACATTGGCAACAATAGCCGTCTGCTTAAAATCATGTTCTTTTGTATTGATAGCCGCTAAACGTCTTACCAATGATTGGCTACCATCTGCGCCAACTAATAGCCCTGCGGTGATTAATTCACTATGACCTGCATGAGATAACTCAACCGACATTCCTGCTTCACTTTGCTTAAAGCACTTCAGTTCTGCCGGACAAATAAGTGTTATGTTTTCATACGATAACATTTGTTTATGCAGGGCTTGCCCAAGAGATCGTGCCACAACAACGTGCCCTAACTCATCTTTATCAGTTTGAGCGGCATCCAGATGCATGAAACCAAATCGACCTTGCTCAGAGACGTGTATTTTTTTAATCGGATTTACAGCTGGCAGTACATTTTCCCATACACCGATATGTTCCAGGATTCGTTTCGACGAAAGAGACAAGGTGAGCCCCCTGTCGTCATAACTCGGCTGCTGATCATTCTTTAATGTAACCGCTTCAACGACAGCAATGCGCAAACCCGATGGTGCCAAGGCACAAGCCAAACTGGCACCGACCATGCCTGCGCCAATAATAACAACATCATAATCACGCGACATTGGCCATCAATTCCTCTATTTCGTCGGCTTGCTTTGGCGCATCTTTGCTTAACACTTCATAACCATCTTTAGTAACGAGGACATCGTCTTCAATTCTTATACCGATGTTCCACCATTTTTTAGGGAGGCCACGCATTCCTGCGGGCAAGTAAAGCCCGGGTTCAACCGTCATTACCATGCCCGGCTCCAGCATACGCCATTCACCATCAAGCTTATAATCACCTACATCATGAACGTCCATACCAATCCAGTGGCCAGTCCGATGCATATAATATTTTGTGTAATCCTGATCCTTGATTAGCTCTTCCGGGTCACCTTTTAAAATGCCCAGTTCAACCATTCCCTCGGTTAACACCCTGACCGCCGCATCATGTGGGTCATTCCAATGGTTGCCCGGTTTTACTTCCTCTATCGCAGCAAGTTGTGCTGCTAATACCAAATCATAAGCCTGACGTTGTGCTGTAGAAAATCGTCCACTAGCGGGGAAGGTTCGGGTAACATCACTCGCGTAACCTTGATATTCAGCACCAGCATCGATCAATAATAAATCGCCATCATTAATTTCATCCTGATTTTCTGTGTAATGTAAAATACAGCCATTAGCCCCTGAGCCAACAATCGAAGGATAAGCTGCCGCACGAGCACCATTTCGAATAAACTCATGTATCAATTCAGCTTCAATCTGATATTCATGCATACCCGGTTTGCAATTCTGCATCGCACGTTGATGAGCTTTAGAGGATATCCTCGCCGCCTGACGCATTAACTTTATCTCTAGCCTGCTTTTATAAAGCCGCATATCATGTAAAAAATGGTTTAAGGAAATAAATTCGTCGGGCGCAACAACGCCGGTTCTGACCTTGTCCCTAATCTGCTTAACCCATGCCATAACCCGCTGATCAAAGTTTTGATCACTGCCCATATTGTAGAAAATACGTTCATGCCCCTCGATCAGGCCGGGCAAAATGTCATCCATGTCCTCAATGGGAAAGGCATCATCAGCGCCATAAACCTCCAGCGCCCCTTCAAGGCCAGCTCGTCGCCCATGCCAGGTCTCCATCTCTTCATCACTTTCACGACAAAATAAAATAAATTCGCCATCAGCTCGATCCGGGATTAAAACGGCTACGGCCTCAGGCTCTGGGTACGCTGTTAAATAGTAAAAATCGCTATCTGGACGGAATGGAAATTCGACATCACGGTTGCGAATATAGACTGATGCCGTCGGCATGATGGCAATACTGTCTGAGCCGATCATATCCATCAGGCGTTTTCTCCGGCGTAGACACTCCTTCTTATCCATTAATGTAACACCTCTGGTATTTCACCATCGTCATCCGGATGATGTAATTCTTGATGCAACATAATGACTCCGACTCGGATATATTCAATAATCTCGAACAATGCCCCCTCAGCATCCTCATCCTCTTCTAGTGACGTTTCCATGCGTGATATAGAGACGACATCTTTAATAAACTCATCGCATTCATCTATTAATTTTGGTTTTTCGCCTAATCCACCAATGCCCAAACCACTCACAAAGCCAGCGCTCCATTCTGCCAATGCGCTAGAACGCTCACTAATTGGCGATTCATCATCCGGAAGAAAAAGCGCAAAAGAGAGCTCATCTGAGAGTATTTCTTCACAAACCTGGTCAGCAAGTTGAGAAAGAATGACGAAACACGCTCCCAAGTCAGCATCGTCATCGATACCCGCCAATAAATAATCTTGCCAAACCTCTACGGCAACTGTATTACTGGTACAAAAATAGCCACACATGAAACCATGGCACTCCGGGGCAAGGACGCCCGCATGCAAGGCCATCAATTCGGCATTAACTTCATCATAATTCACTATAGTCGTCATTTTCTTGATAATTTCTTAAATATTTGATTAATTTTCACTGAACAATAATAACAGGAAGCGGCCAACAGCTGCTGCTATTTGTCATCACCTGTTGACCCGCTAATTCAGGCATTCTATATTGATGTTACTATGATAAATCAACAATAAAACCAGTTCACGCAGGAACGGGCATCAGGAACCTATCATGAGCAATAACGACATTGAAAGTACCGACCTCGGGGCACTAGAAGCACGGGTTGATGAACTAATTGGCACGGTAAGCCAGCTAAAATCGGAAAATTCTGCACTTCGTAACCAACAAGACAGCTTGGTAAACGAACGCGCCGTTTTGATAGAGAAAACGGAACAGGCCAGAACCCGAATCGAATCTATGATATCTCGTCTACGCTCAATGGAAACGCGTACATGAGCAAAGATACCTCACCAATAAAAGTCATTATCCTCGATAAAGAATATCTGATCGGCTGTGAAGAGGGTGAAAAAGAATCGCTGCGACAATCTGTAGACTACCTTAATCAACAGATGGCCGACATGAAAAGCAGTGGCGGCGTAATCGGCGCAGAACGAATTGCCGTTATGACAGCATTAAATATCACTAATGAATTGCTGGCATACAAAAAAGAAAATCAAGACTATACTTTTAAAATTGACAGTACCTTGAAACGACTACAAACTAAAATTAATGACGCCTTGGTAAGAGATACGCAACTGGACATGGTTGATATTGATAATCCAGTTTCACAAGGCGGATAGAAATCAAGTATGGGTATCTTCTGTGATGCTCGTTATCATACTCGTGGTAACTTGAGCCGATAAGATATAACACAGGGATTCTGAAAGCAGCGTTGTTGTGCAGTCCATCCACGTGGAAAGCCTGATACGCTACCTAAGACACCCACTTGAACCTCTGGTTCAAGTTCAACGTCTGAAACGACATTATGGTTGATACCCCCTTCTTTTTTCTGTTTTCTTTCTTTTAGTTCGAGTAATTTTTTACTTTAATATTCTTCTTTGCTTTTGATTTCGCCTAAATTTCAACTAAAACTCTACATCATATTCCGTAATCAACGGAGCATGATCCGAAAACCTCTCGTCCTTATAAATTGATACCGATTTAATCTTGTCTCTCAGACCCGGCGTCACTACTTGATAATCGATCCGCCACCCCACATTCTTTGCCCAAGCCTGTCCACGATTTGACCACCAGGTATATTGATCGGGCTCTTGGTTCGCTACACGAAAAGAATCAACCATCCCAATCTTGTCAAACAGCTCATCCATCCACGCACGTTCTTCTGGCAGAAAACCAGAATTTTTTAAATTACCTTTCCAGTTTTTTAGATCGATCTCTTTATGCGCAATATTCCAGTCCCCACAAATTATATATTCGCGTTTTTGCCGCCGCATTTTTTTTAGTATTGGAGTGAAGCGATCAAGAAAATCAAATTTAATTAACTGTCGTTCTTCTTTTGATGAGCCAGAAGGCAGATACAGAGAAATAATACTAAGCTTACCAAAATCAAACTGCAAAAATCGACCTTCTGTATCAGCAACAGACCAACCTAGTTTGTTAATAATCTTATCTGGTTCTTTTTTACTATAGATGGCAGTGCCACTATAGCCTTTCTTTTCCGCATCATTAAAACTGGCGTAATAGCCCTTGGGCTGTAGGATCTCGTCAACTAATTGATCAATCTGTGCCTTGGTCTCCTGTATACAGATAACATCTGCTTTTTGATTCTGCATCCAGTCAAAAAAACCTTTTCTATGCGCGGCACGAATACCATTAGTATTAACACTGATAACTTTCACTGCTTTCCCCTGTTTTTTTTGCACTGTATCATAGTCACACGAACGTGATGTAGTAGAGCAATCACCAATAAAATTAAAACGAACATTAAGGTATGTAAATGGAACAATATCAAAAAGAATTTATTGAATTTGCTATTGAAAAAGAAGTGTTACGATTTGGTGAATTCACTCTGAAGTCAGGCCGCGTTAGCCCCTATTTTTTTAATAGTGGGTTATTTAATGACGGGAAAAGCCTGTCTGAACTCGGCAAGTATTATGCCTCCGCGGTAATACATGCGGGAGTGGAATTCGACATGATCTATGGTCCAGCCTATAAAGGCATACCATTGGCATCAACCATGGCGATAGCTTTTCAGGAACAACACCAGGCGAGTTATCCTTTTTGTTTCAATAGAAAAGAGGTGAAAGATCATGGTGAGGGCGGCATTACCTTTGGTGCTGATATTAACGGGCGTGTATTAATCATCGATGATGTCATCTCAGCTGGCACATCAATTCGTGAATCTGTCGAACTAATTAATACTAAAGGTGGCCGCACCGTTGCAGCCATAGTCGCCGTTGATCGTCAGGAACGTGGAGAGGGAAAGCTATCGGCTATTCAGGAAGTGGAACAACTGCACGATATTAGGGTCATAAATATTGTCAGCTTGGACAATATCATTACTTTTATGACCGAGCATGGCGAAATGCCGGAGCATCTTGAAGCTATAAATAGCTATAAGCAAAAATATGGCTCTACCTAAACATAGTGTAACAGGCATGACCTCAATGATGAGGCGTACTATACTCACAGTTCATGAGAAAATTTTAAATGTTAGGAGGAATTTATGAGAAAACAATTATTTAGCACTTTAATTATTATGTTTGCGCTAAGTGGATTGACTCTCTCTGGAACAGCGCAGGCAAGAATGAAGTGTTGGACCAACAGTGACGGCATAAAAGAATGTGGTAACAAAATTCCGCCTGAATATGCACAAAAAGAGCACCACGAACTTGGTGAAGGCGGCCTGGTACGGGAAAAAACTGAGAGGGCCAAATCCGATGAAGAACTGGCCGAAGCAAGACGCTTAGAAAAAGAACAGGCTGAACAAGAAAAAATTGATGCTGACAAGAAAAAACAAGATCAAATACTCTTAGCCACATTCAGTAATGTCAGTGATATTGAAAGAGCACGTGACGATCGGGTTACTGCTCTGGAAGCAACTATAAAGCTGACTCAAGCACGTAACGATAAAATACAGATTGATCTCGATAAACGTATTCAGACAGCAGCTGATGCAGAAAGAGCAGGCAAAGCACCCGCTGAGGACTTGCTTAACGATATTGAGTCCTTAAAACGTCAAACTAGTAATAATAATACCTTTATTGAAGGGAAACGCGCGGAACAAGAAGAGATCAAAAAAGCACACGAAATTGATATAACGCGTTTTAAAAGGCTGAAAGGAATCGAATAATTATCTAAACAAACCTGCTTTCAATGCAACCCACTGATCACCCCAATGTTCAGTGGGTTTTTTTGTGAAAGAACTCCGCACAAACTGTGACATCTTGCCTTCAGTATAAGTTAACATTTGATTAGCTGCAGCCTCCATATTACTGATAGCTCGAGGACCTTCGGCTAAATTTGCTTCACGTAAGATTTGTCGTAACTGCGTTTCTAACCTTTCAAAGAACTGCACGACTCGAGCATGCAAGCGTTCGTTTTCTCCTAGCAACGCATCACCGATCAAGATACGTGTAATGCCCGGGTTCCTTTCAGAAAAACCCAGCATTAATTGAATAATCTTTTCGCATCGAACGGTTACATCAGTTTCATTGCTTAAAATTTTATTGATTAATCCAAATACAGTCTCTTCTGCAAAATCGATTAGCGCCTCAAACATCTTTGCCTTACTGGCAAAGTGTCGATACAAAGCTGCTTCTGAGACACCAACAGCACTGGCTAGACTTGCAGTTGTAATACGCAAGCCCGGGTTTGTTTCTAACTCATGAGCCAATACTTCGAGGATCTGTTGTCGTCTATTCGGTTTTGTGTTCGTAGTCATTATGCCCTCGTCGTTATGCAGCTGCGCTCTTATGTCCGTGGATTAAAGTACCGACCCCTAAATCTGTAAGTATCTCCAGTAAAACAGCATGCTCAACACGGCCATCAATAATATGTGATGACTTTACGCCCGCATGTACCGCGTCTAATGCTGAACGTATTTTGGGCAACATGCCGCCATGTATCACACCTTCTTCTATTAAGTTATCGACTTCCTCGGCTGACAAACCAGTCAACACATTACCATCAGCATCAAGTAAACCTGCTGTATTGGTAAGCATAATCAATTTTTCAGCACCTAAGACTTCCGCAATCTTGCCAGCAACAAGATCTGCATTTATGTTATATGACTGTCCGGATTCATCGACGCCCACTGGCGCAATCACCGGAATAAAATCACCTTGTATCAGCAGATCGACAACTGCTGTATCGATACTATCGACCTCACCAACATGACCTATGTCAATAATTTCAGGCGCTTCAAGTTCTGGGCTATTTCGTTTAAAAACCATCTTTTTCGCTCGAATCAGCTCTCCATCTTTACCACTTAAGCCAACAGCATTACCACCATGACGGTTAATAAGGTTTACAATCTCTTTATTCACCAAGCCACCCAAAACCATTTCAACGATATCCATGGTCTCGTTATCGGTAACACGCATGCCTTCAACAAATTCAGTTTTCTTGCCCAGCTTTTCCAGTAACTCACCTATTTGTGGTCCGCCACCATGTACTATTACTGGATTCATGCCGACCAGTTTCATCAACACAACATCTCGGGCAAAACCTGATTTGAGCTGATCATCGGACATGGCATTGCCACCATATTTGATAACAATCGTTTTACCGCTGAATCGCTTTATATAAGGCAAGGCCTCCGTTAAAACTTCAGCAATAGTCACCGGGCTTTTATGTGATTCTGAATGCATAGGAGTTATTTAGGATCTTCACGTAATAATAAGTTCAAAAGATTAAAATGGGGGCGCAGCGGGTATTATAAGTTTAATCGCTTCACGAAATTCCGACTGGATACGCTCTAGCGCTGCCTCACTCTCACCCTCAAATCGCAATATGATATTCGGTGATGTATTGGAAGCTCTGGCCAATCCCCAGCCATCACTATACTCAATACGTAAACCATCAATGTCGATAACTTCGGCATCTGTCACGGACATCTTTTCAGCCAGCTCTTCCATAAAACCAGTATGCTGATCTTCAGGCAAAGACATTCTTAACTCAGGCGTTGAAACACCCTCAGGCAGTTCTGCAAATAATTTAGCTGGTGCTTCTTTAGCATTAGTAAATATCTCGACAAAACGCGCCGCTGTATATAGTGCGTCATCAAAACCATACCAACGTTCTTTGAAAAAGATATGACCACTCAACTCACCTGCCAATGGCGCATCAACTTCCTTCATCTTGTTTTTGATAAATGAGTGCCCTGTTTTCCACATCATCGGCACGCCACCATTAGTCTCAATAATAGATTTAAGATAACGACTACATTTAACATCAAAGATAATATTGGCGCCCTGATTACGCGAAAGAACATCTTTAGCTAATAACATAAGTTGTCGATCCGGCCAGATGATTTTTCCTTCACCGTCTACAACACCGAGTCGATCGCCATCACCATCAAAGGCAAAACCAACATCAGCGCCTTCAGCTTTGACTTTATCAACTAGATCTTTCAGGTTTTCTGGTTGGCTAGGATCCGGGTGGTGATTTGGAAACTTACCATCTATATCACAATAAAGTTCTACAACATCATGTCCCATAGCTTTCAGTAATTGCGGTACCAATGCCCCCGCTACACCATTACCACAATCAACAACAATCTTTAATGAAGAACCTAATGCAACAGGTATATCCTCTGATATTCTTCGAATGTAATCTGCCGAGATATCAACATGTAGAAGACCGCCGTCACCAGTCGCATACTCCCCGGAAACCGTACGGCTTTGTATATCTTTAATGTCATCACCGCTAAGCGTATTACCGTCTAACATAATCTTGAGACCATTATATTCTGCAGCATTATGACTTCCTGTAATCATTACACCGCTACCAGTATCAAGGTGATACGTAGCAAAATAAAGCACCGGGGTTGGCACCATGCCTATGTCAATCACATCTCTGCCCGTGCCTCTTAACCCTTTAATCAGAGCCTCAGAAAGGTCCGGACTTGTTGTTCTGCCGTCTCTGGCAACGACAATTTCTTGTTGACCTCGTTCTAGCGCAATAGACCCTATCGCTCTGCCAATGTCATATACAGCAGTTTCAGTTAAGGTCTCACCAACGATGCCACGAATGTCATAAGCGCGGAAAATTACCGGTGCTATTTGTGGCTGCTCTGGTTCACTTGGCATTACTTCTTGTTCTGGCTCAGCGGTTAGATCAATTGTATCCGCTTGATCTATTGGTTCAGGCTTGCTTGATGGTGCAACGATCATTGTTGCATCATCCGTATTGATCCCTTGTGATATTGACTTTAAATTTGCTGTGATTCTATCCGCTTTCGGTAGATGAGGAACTAATTGCTCAAAACCCGCATGCGCACCTTCTGCAATTGCACGAACAGCACCCTCATAGGTAAGCAAATCAGCTTTTTCTTTTGATGATGAGGATGAGGATGAGGATCCTTTTTTAATTACAACAAAATACACTCCTGCGCAGACGATCAATAACACAAGGACGATCAATATTATTGGTATGCCGGATGCGGAAGAACCATCGTCTGAGATGATTGGAGCACTTCCAGACCAATAAGCAATTATCCAACGCGTATCATTAACACTCACTGTTATTGCCGCGCCTTGTCTATGAGTATCATCACCAGTCTTTGCTAAGACCATAGTCTTTCCTGCTGCACGCTGAGTTAGCTCGGCATAACCATCATCTAATTCAATATCTTGCATTAAAGCATCAAGAAGACTGACATTCAGACTCAAATGCAATAAACCAATCAATTCAAACGCATTATTGACGACACGCTCAATCATCACCACATGCTGGTTGATCGCACCAAACAAATGGACTTCCGTATTAATATGACTTGTTGTCTCTGCCTTGTTAAGCAGATCTAAAGAAGCGTAAGTTAGTGGAGGAATCTCAGCGTCATCTTGCGAATAAGAACCTGGGTTTAAATAGCGCAGCTTTAAAGCTTGGTTAAATATCGATTCTTTTTCTGCTGCTGCTGCACTCAAAGCCGCAGCATCGGCGCCTTGTTGAAACAACTCAATTGTTTGCACGTCCTTTGCCAAAGCAGAAAGCTTATTTTTTAACTCGTCCAAATTTTCTTGGACAGTTGCCGCGACACTTCTGGCAGCAGCATCCTTGGCTTCAAGTTCTGCTTTTTCAGCACTATTAGACAGGCTTGAGAACACCTTCCAACCACCGCCTACCACAAGAAAAAATACCAGAACGGATACAGAGATAATCACTGCCTTTCTCACAGTGCGTCGACTAAATCGACGATTAGTAACCGGACCATCAACCATTAATCTTCTCCCCTAAATCCTGCGACACACCTGTGTGACCAAAACCACCGTCACCTCTCATTGTCTCTGTAAACGATTCAACAAATTCAAACTTAGCTTGTACTACTGGCACGATAACCATCTGCGCAATTCTATCACCAGGGTTTATGGTGAACTCTGTAACGCCTCTATTCCAACACGAAACAAAGATCTCACCCTGATAATCTGAATCGATTAAGCCAGTCAGATTTCCAAGAACAATACCATGTTTATGGCCTAAGCCAGAGCGTGGCAACAATACCGCCGCGTATGCATTGTCCGCAATATGAATAGCAAAACCGGCCGGTATCAACACAGTTTCACCCGGCCCTATTTGTAAGACATCATCTAGACAAGCACACAGGTCGAGCCCAGCAGAACCTTGTGTAGCGTAACTCGGCACAGGAAATTCATCGCCTAAGCGCTTATCAATGAGTTTTATTAATATTTTTTTCATTATATTGATCGGCAATAAGAGTTATTAGTGTTCTCGCAAGTCTGGTTTTTGATGCTTTTTGTAATTGCTTATGTTCAGCGCCCCAAAACACCGTCAAGGCATTCATCTCTGAATCAAAACCGAGATCTTCGCCGACCTGATTCGCCGCAATCATATCAAGTTTTTTGGCGCGCAATTTTGTTTGAGCATTTAATTCAAGATTTTCAGTCTCCGCAGCAAACCCAACTGTAAATGGCGGACTCTCTAGGGCCGCCACTTCTGCAAGAATATCAGGGTTTTTCTGCAAGCTTAATTCATATACATCACTGGATTTTTTTATCTTTTGCTCAGCTATAGTTTGTAAGCTGTAATCTGCAACCGCAGCTGCCGAGATAAATATATCCGTACTACTGATTTTCTGCATCACGGCGTTATGCATTTCTGCTGCTGATGTCACATTAATCAGCTTGGCGCGTTCGGGCGCTGGCAAGTTAACCGGGCCTGAAATAAGAGAAACCTCAGCGCCCGCCTCAATAGCTGCCATAGCAACCGCGTAACCCATTCGCCCGGAACTGCGATTACTGATATAGCGCACAGGGTCGATAGCCTCTCGTGTCGGCCCCGCAGTAACCAACAACCGTGATCCACTCAGAATAGTTGCCTCAAATGATTTTGCTGCAAGTGATGCTATTTCTTCCGGTTCTAACATCCGCCCGGGGCCATTCTCACCACAGGCTTGATCTCCTGCAGCCGGGCCAATAACAACGATTCCTCTCGATTTAATCTTTTCCAGATTCTCTTGTGTTGCCGAATTCAGCCACATTTGTTGATTCATGGCTGGAGCAAGCATTACCGGACTGGTTGTGGCCAAACATAAAGTGCTTAAGAGGTCTTCTGCAAAGCCATTCGAATACCTGGCAATAAAGTTGGCACTGGCCGGAGCGATTAAAACCAAATCTGCCCACCGGGCCAAGTCAATATGCCCCATTGCTGATTCAGTCTCCAAATCCAACAATTCTGTATGCACAGGCTTGCCTGACAAGGCCTGCATTGTTAATGGCGTAATAAATTCACAGGCATTAACTGTCATAACAACACGCACATCCGCGCCATGTTGTCGCAATAAACGCAATAAAACAGCAGCTTTATAAGCTGCGATACCCCCCGTGACACCCAATAAGATGCGTTTTCCTGTTAACTGATACATATATTTTAGATTTTACATTATTATTGTTATATGTGGCGCACAGATTAAGCATGTACTCACACACCACAGAAACATTACTAATAACAAGGAGCGTTATGATGTCTATTTCTAGCTGGCCTTTCAATGAAAGGCCTCGAGAAAAACTATTAGAAAAAGGACCGTCTGCGCTATCCGATGCAGAAATTCTATCCATTTTCCTAAGGACAGGCCGCGAAGGTCTATCTGCCCTGGATCTCGCAAGAGAGCTTTTAGACAAACATCAGGGGCTACGCCAACTCATCGACGCTGATCAGAAAGACCTTTGTCAAACAAAAGGCTTTGGCACAGTTAAATATGTACAAATAATAGCCGCACTAGAGCTGGGTCGGCGTTACTTACAAGCAGAATTAGAGACCGGTGATGCCTTTACCAGCCCGGAACAAACACGAGATTTTCTAACATTGAAACTCCGCGCTTACCCCTACGAGGTGTTTGCATGCTTGTATCTTGATAACCGACATCGCTTGCTCATTTTTGATGAGCTTTTCCGAGGAACTATTGATAGTGCACAGGTTCATGCTCGGGAGGTAGTTCGATCGGCCTTGAAATACAATGCTGCAGCAGTGATTTTGGCCCATAATCACCCATCTGGGGAAGCGGAACCCAGTCAAGCGGATATTAATTTAACGCAACAGCTAAAAAAGGCGCTCGATTTGGTTGATATTCGGGTGCTGGATCACCTGATTATCGGTAATGGTACTGCGATTTCATTTGCCGAACGCGGGCTGCTATAGATCAATTTAGTGATCAATAGCGTTCAAATACTTGGATTCGAGATTTAATACATGTACAATCCGCGCTCTTTTTTTATTGTGAATGACGAGAAAAACCATGTCACGAGTATGCGAAGTAACGGGCAAAGCCCCAATGGTCGGGAATAACGTTTCCCATGCCAATAATAAGACAAAACGCCGTTTTCTGCCAAACTTGCAGTCACGCCGATTTTGGATAGAAAGCGAAAGTCGCTGGGTCAGATTACGCGTTAGCAAAAAAGGCTTACGCATTATCGACAAGAAAGGCATCGAAGAAGTCTTGGTTGATATAAAAGCCCGTAACAAAGCCGCAGCCTGAGGATAATAATTATGCGCGATAAAATAAAACTTGTCTCATCTGCAGAAACTGGTCATTACTACACGACGACCAAGAACAAACGCACCATGCCAGACAAGATGGAAATAAAGAAGTACGACCCGGTTGTCCGGAAGCATGTAATCTACAAAGAAGCCAAGATTAAATAAAAAAAGCGCCAGTAGGCGCTTTTTTTATATGTTCATGAATGAACTGGTCGAAGATTACTCCTCCACTTTGACACTTCCATCATCCTTGGCGGTCGTATCTCTCGAGAGGACACGACTACATGGATGCAGGAGTTAGAGGGAAGCAGGCCAAAGAGACGATTTACTGTTATTAAGTTCAAGCTGGAATAGGCTGCAAAGTATAAGCTCGTATATTCCTAGAAAACTCTTCCAGCGCTTCTATCCCTGTTGCTTCTGCCTGACGACACCATTCCTGTAGATTTTGTACCATCGATTCTCGGGTTGCGGTCTTCTCTAGCCAAATTTCTTGCAAACGCTGCTTAAATTCATAGACCACATTGAGTGTATCGCTATGGGCGAGAATACTATCTAAACGCTGACGCGCATTTGAATCCAGCAAACTATCCGCCCGGCTCATCAGCTTTTTACCTCGTCGTAATAATTTTTTCCCGGTAACATTGGCCTTACGCATTTCGTCTTTATAGACATCACCTATTACTTCATGTGCATAATCTGACATCACATGCCATCGATTAGAAATAACCGCACTAACGGTATCATAATCAATCATCGGGTTTTCGTTGTTAAATCGTGGCGTCGGCGCGAGTTTCTTCACCTTAGCTAGACTCAATACACTTAACAGTCGTATGTACTGCCAACCGAGATCAAATTCCCATCGCTTGTTAGAAAACTTTGCCGAACTGGCAAAGGCGTGATGGTTATTATGCAGCTCTTCACCACCGATAAGGATGCCAACGGGGACAATGTTG
The DNA here is from genome assembly GCA_002292815.1 of Thiotrichaceae bacterium UBA973. Classification (GTDB taxonomy): domain Bacteria; phylum Pseudomonadota; class Gammaproteobacteria; order Eutrophobiales; family Eutrophobiaceae; genus UBA7359. The sequence continues at coordinate 73,542 of DBBX01000031.1, forward strand.
GTCGAGGCATCGGCAGATTCAAAGTTCCGATAACCGTACCAATGCCCAGCACCATTGATCAATCCCGCTGCAAAAAAGGGAACCCAGGCCATCTGTATCGCCCATATCGAGATACCTAACACGCCAAACAATGAGAAATTGACGAAAAACAAACAAATGATGCCGAGAAAGGTAAATTTGCTATACAAATTTCGTTCTATCCAATCATCCGGGGTCTCATGACCATATCTATCCAGTGTCTCCTGATTCTTTGTCTCGGTACGATATAACTCGACCCCATCCCACAGCACTTTATTAATGCCATGGATTACCGGGCTATGAGGGTCTTCTTCTGTTTCGACCTTGGCATGATGTTTACGATGTACTGCAACCCATTCTTTTGTGCCCATAGCCGTTGTTAACCATAGCCAAAAACGAAAAAAATGACTTATAAGCGAGTGCAATTCAAGCGCATGATGGGCTTGGTAGCGATGTAGATAAATCGTAACAGAGGCAATTGTAATGTGCGTCAAACCAAGAACCACCAGCACATATCCCCACCAGGGCAAGCTAATCAAGCCGTTAAACATACTTCATAACCTCTTCTTATAATTAGAACCGTCTCAAAACTGTTTACTTTTAAACTCATGGATCATCATATTGTAGCTGACAAACCCGACTTTTATCCTGATTTAGTCTCATCCTAATACTTCTGGTTGGATGTCTGAGATGTGCATTTCGGAAAGGTGCTTGCAAGTTATGACGTAATAAGAATAATAGCTGCGAAATGGAGAGTGAAATACTTATATCAGTTCAACAGCTTTCACGCTTTTATGGCCAACAAAAAGCCATAGAAAACGTCAGCTTCGATGTCCACCGTGGAGAAATCCTTGGCTTTCTAGGCCCTAACGGTGCGGGCAAATCGACCACGATGCAAATAATATGTGGTGTGCTCGCCGCCAATCATGGCTCCGTTACTATTGCCGGGTATGATATTCATGAAACACCACGTCTGGCAAAAAAACATATCGGGTTTTTACCGGAACAACCACCGCTATATAACGACCTGACCGTCAATGAATATCTAAATTACGCGGCAAAACTTCGCGGTATAAATAAAGACGGCTTAACAGAGGCCATTAATCTAAGTAAAGAGCGCTGTGGCCTGGAAAATGTTGGCTCACGCTTAATCGAGAACCTGTCAAAGGGTTATAAACAGCGCGTCGGCATTGCTCAAGCTATTATCCACTCACCTTCGGTCATCATCCTTGATGAACCAACTTCGGGACTTGATCCCATCCAGATCCGTGAAATAAGGGAATTGATGCGCGAGTTGAGCTCAGATCATAGCGTCATACTCTCTACCCATATCCTTTCGGAAATACAAAGCCTGTGCGATCGTGTGTTGATCATAAATCAAGGTCATATAGTTTTAGATCAATCACTGGATCAATTAGAAAATAGTTCTGATAAACCAGACAGTATTGAAATTGGCTTGCGCAATCCACCTGCTCTGGAATCATTGCTTGGCATCGAAGGTGTTGCTTCTGTTGAAAGCATTAACGATGACACCCTACGTATTAACTTTAGCCCAGAGTCAAACATGATTGCTGCCATTGTTGAAAAAGCAGTGTCTGATAACTGGGGTTTATTCAAACTTAACCCGGGTGATACCTCGCTAGAAGCGACATTCATGCGTCTGACGCATGGCGATAATGAACAACTTGAAAAAGATGAGAGTGCCGCATGATTAATAATATAAGTTTAATCGCTGCCAATGAATTACGACGCCTTTTTAAATCACCATTGGCCTGGGTCATTCTCGCCGTAGTACAGTTTCTAATCGCGATATTCTTTTACTTATTGCTATCGCAATACATGCAACCTTCTGCCGCTGCATCTGGTTTAACCGATGTTGTTGTCTCTGGCATGTATCAAATTTCAGGCGTTGTTATGTTGTTGGTTTCACCACTGTTAACCATGCGTTTGATTACTGAAGAGCGTCGACTAGGCACCATTAAGCTACTAATTTCCTCACCGATAAGCATCACTGAATTGGTGCTTGGAAAATATGTGGGGATAACCATATTCTATTGTTTAATGTTATTCATGATCAGTTTAATGCCTGCATCACTAATGATAGGCACGCAACTCGATCTAGGACAAATCGCATCTGCTCTCATAGGTGTGTTGTTATTAATGTCTGCATTTGCATCCATTGGTTTGTTTATTTCATCGTTAACAAGCTCACCGGCTATTGCTGCTATAAGTACCTTTGGTGTTTTGTTTTTACTCTGGATAATTAACATCGCTGGCACCAATGCCTCTGAAGGCATGGCAGAGGTGTTTGCTTATATGTCGTTGCTCAAACACTACTCCAGTTTGTTAACTGGCGTTTTCAATTCGACTGATGTTTTGTTTTATATTATTGTCTCCGTCTTTTTCATTATATTAAGTATCTGGCGTTTAGATGCTGAACGGACTTATGGTTAATTTAAAATGTTCGTAACCGCCAGAACAAGACTCCAGAATCGCCTTAACAGTATTCTTATGTTTTGTTTATTGACTATAAGCGTTTGCTTATTGGCATGGTTGAGTCATAAACATTCGCTAGAATATGATTGGACGGCTAACGGTCGACATACTCTGTCAGAAGCGAGTCGAAATCTATTAGCCAAGATGCCAGATAAAATTGAGATCACATCTTATGCACGGGAAAATTCTCAGTTGCGTGATGCTATCAAAAAATTCGTTGGAAAATATCAACGCCACAAGCCGGACATTGTATTACGTTTTGTAAACCCGGACGCAGTTCCCGATGAGGTCCGCAACCTTGGTATTAGTGTTGATGGCGAGATTATTGTTCGTTATCAGGATCGGAGTGAGCATGTAAAGTCTGACAAAGAACAAGTCTTTACTAATGCTCTGCAACGACTAGCGCGTAACCAGGAACGCTGGATCGCTTTTGTTGAAGGTCATGGTGAACGCAACGCCTTGGGTGATGCAAATCATGATATGGGAGACTGGGTTAAACAATTGTTTAATCAAGGTTATCGTGTACAACCGATAAACCTTAGTGAAACACAAGCGATCCCTGATAACACAGGCGTTCTCGTTATAGCCGGACCACGCATCGATTACCTTCCAGGCGAAACGGAGGCCATCATTAATTATATTAATGACGGTGGTAATTTATTGTGGCTACAAGATCCAGGCCCTCTTTATAAACTCGACTCATTAGCTGAGGAGCTTGCTCTAAACTTTTATGAAGGGGCCGTGATCGATTATGCTGGTCAATTGATCGGTATCAATGACCCTACTATTGCTCTGGTTACTAAAACATTGTATTCGCCCCATGCCATAACAGCGGGTTTTGAATACACAACCTTATTTCCGATGGCTGGTGCGATAGAGTTATTAGAGTCGATAAAATGGATGGCTAAACCAATCTTTGGAACGGGTGATCATACCTGGAGCGAGACAGCTAAACTGGAAGGAGCCGTTGAGTTTAATGAGGGCAGCGATACACAAGGGCCTTTGACTATTGGTATTAGTTTGGAACGTGAACTTGAAGCGGAACAAGGGGAAGAACTGGTTAGCAAGCAACAACGAATAGTCGTTATTGGCGATGGCGATTTCTTGTCAAACACCTATCTTGCTAATAGTGGTAACAATGAACTCGGCACACGAATAATAAACTGGTTGAGTAGTGACGATGAATTTATTGCTATCCCACCAAAAATATCAAACGATACACAATTAAATACATCATCAACCGTGCTCGGCATTATCGGCATCCTGTTTTTGTTTATACTGCCCGCGGTATTGATCGCCATAGGTATTGCCATTGGCCTACGGAGAAAAAAACAATAACGTGGCTACGCGACTCTGGATTAACGTAGGCCTGCTTGTCTTTATCGTTTTATTGTCTGCGGTTCTTCTTATGCCAGAAGACAAGATTGAACCAGACCTGTCTCGACTAACTACAATAGAACAAAATGATATCGTCAAGATTGAGGTATTAAGAAAAAATATCGAAAACTTCGAATTTAATAAACAAGGCGAAGTCTGGCACATGACCTGGCCACAACAGTTTCTCGCTAACAGTGCTCGCATCAATGCTATGTTGCATATTTTAAATTCTGAAACTTATGGTCAATTTAATCCTGCTGAAGTTGATTTAGCACGCTTTGACCTTATTGACCCGATCATTACCGTTAAACTAAATGATCATGTTTTCCAATTTGGTAACACCGATGCTATCGACCAACGGCGATACGTGTTGTTTAATGGAACAATATATTTAACGAATGATTCACTCTATGCGCAGCTAACTACAAACGCAGCATTTTTTGCAGATACTAAAATATTGCCACAAGATTTTGAGATAAGCGCAATTCAGTTTCCGGAAAATAAAATTGAACGGCATGACCAACAATGGCAGCTGCAAAACTTGATGGACATAAACCCTGATCAATTGAAAAAAATCGTGTTTGCCTGGAATAATGCATCCGCAATATCGGTAAGAAAATATACAGCGCCTGAGACAGAATTACCGATTATCGTTTCTTCTTCAAACGGAATCACTATCAGGTTTATTGTTGTTTCAACCGAACCACATTTGATACTAGGCAGAAAAGATATCGGTGTTCAATATCATCTCGGCAGTGATGAAGCAGATAAATTACTATTAAAAGAAAATACTGAAACAACAACGGAAACACAGCAACAATAATCTCACCAGGTTAGCCATTTCAATACAAACGGATTATTTCTCCTGACAAAAACTCGCCTTAGTTCATCGCCCAGCAATATAAAAATTGCAAACGGGACACTGAGCATCAAGTGCCATGCTTCTAGAGGCGCTGTATTAAAAAACACATTACACCAGGGCACGTAACTTATCAGGCCTAGCAATACTAACTCTGTAAAAATGCCAAATAACACCAAACGATTATTGAAAAAACCAACTGTTATTAAACTTTGGCGTCGAGTACGACAAATAATTACGTCGGAAATCTGACAAATTATAATAGACGCGAAGAATGCCGTAATAGCTGTTTGATAGACGGGATCATTAACCGCCAGATCCTGACCCCATTGCCAGCCATTAGAAAAAAGCACCACAAAATAACTAAAAAAACCTGCCGCTGCCTGTACCATACCAACAACGCCATAACTCATGAAAAGCATGTTTCGTGTCAATAAACGTTCGTTTCTCGAGCGCGGCGGTTTATTCATAACATCTGATTCCGGGCGTTCCGCGCCCAGACCCAATGCCGGCAATAAGTCTGTACCTAGATCAATGGTGAGGATGAGTACAACCGTTAATGGCAGCGGAATATCGAGTACGACATAGGCAATGAAAGGGGTAATCTGCGGGATATTACTGGTTAAAATGTAGGCGATAAACTTTTTAATATTTTCAAAGATTGTTCGGCCTTCTTCAATTGCTGTAACTATCGTTGCAAAATTATCATCTATCAACACCATATCGCTTGCTTCCTTGGCAACATCGGTGCCCATAATCCCCATCGCCACGCCCATGTCGGCATTTTTCAAGGCCGGCGCATCATTTACACCATCCCCGGTAACCGTGACAATTTCTTTCTTGTCTTGCAGAGCTCTGACTATTTGTAACTTTTGCTCTGGCGATATGCGGGCAAAGACCAGTTCTTTCTCAGCTAATACTTTACTCAAATCAGCCGCATCCATTTCTGCGAGTTCATGGCCTTGTATTACCTGGCCATCACCAGTAAATAAGCCAATGTCACGAGCTATAGTTTCGGCAGTGGGGCCATAATCACCGGTCATCATAAAGACCCGGATACCCGCTGTACGACATTTCGCTAACGCGTTATGAACTTCTGGGCGGGGCGGATCCAGCATGCCAATAATGCAAACAAACAAATATCCTCCGTCAACAAGTTCATCGTTATGTGTCTCCCGGTAAGCAAGCGCTAGACCACGCTCACCTCTGGCAGCCAGATTATTATATTTATTTAGTAATTCTTGCCGGACGTCATTATCAAGCTTGTGAACATTATTGCCTTCTAAAACCCGGTCACACATAGCCAGCACGACTTCCGGTGCGCCCTTCAAATACGCCTGATTATTTTCCAGCAACGGGTCATCATTGATCGTAATCATATATCTTGATGATGATTCAAATGGTTTTTCGGTGATCCGCCGCTGTTCCTCTAGCCCAGCAATTAATTGATACTTGTTTGCGAATAACAACAGTGCGCCTTCTGTCGACTCACCAATATAGCCGCCATTAACTAATTGCGCGTTATTACAGAGATTCATTACCTTGCACGCCAGACTAAAACCAGGGTGCGCTGCATCAACTTGTTCTGCTTGATATTCTTCATCAAGAAAAATCAGCGTGTTCACACTAATCTTGTTTTGTGTGAGCGTGCCGGTCTTATCAGTGCAGATAACGGTTGAGCTGCCCAATGTTTCAACGCTTTCCAGATTTTTTATTAATGCATTCTTTGACGCCATGCGTTTGCTTGCCATAGCAAGCGCTAAAGTAACAGTCGGCAACAGGCCTTCTGGCACATTGGCAACGATAATGCCGATAGCGAAGATCAAGCTGCTTATAGATCCTTTACCAAGAACAATACTGACAATAAAAAACAAAACACCAAGAAAGATAGCGATGGAACTGATTATTCGAATAAAATGCTTCAGTTCTTTCCCTATCGGCGTTTCGACTACTGCGGTTTCTTTAGTGAGCTGGACGATCTTGCCAAACTGGGTATGCATTCCGGTTGCACAAACCAGCATCAGGCCAACACCACTTTCGACGAGCGACCCGGAAAAGACCATATTGTGACTTTCCAATATATTGTCAGCCTGATGATCGCTATCCAACAATATTGCTTCACTCTCTCCGGTCAAACTACTCTGGTCAACTCGCAACAAACGATCTCCAAGCAAGCGACCGTCAGCAGGGACCCTGTCGCCTTCACCTAAACGGACTATATCACCGGGCACGATCATGCTTGCGTCTACTTCGATTTCATCACCATCTCTGATAACACGAACCATGGTTGGCATCATCCTGCGAAAACTTTCCATGATCTTTTCACTTTGATGTTCCTGTATGTAAGTAAATGTCGCGTTCAAAACAGTAACGCCAAACAAGGCAATAGCGATATAGAGGTTCCCAATGCCAGGGTCAAGATGCTCAGCTAACAAGGCCAAACCACTGCCCGCAATAAGTAATAAGGCGAAAAAATTCTTGAATTGCTTTAAAAACTTCAGGATCTCGGGGACATCCTGTTTCACACGTAATTCATTCGCACCATACTTTTCCAGCCGTGTACGCACGCCCTCTGTAGACAAACCGTGAACATCAGCATCGAAATGTTCATAGAGATCATCAATTGAAGACAGGTGATATTGCAGATTATTGTTATCTATTATTGGTGTATCCATTCTAATGTTATCCTAACCGTACTTAATGACACTTCAATTGCGTTAAATCAAAAAATTACCCATCATGCCTGAATTACCCGAAGTTGAAACGACACGTAGAGGTATTGCGCCTTTTGTCGTCGGTGAAGTTGTAAAAGACATTATTATTCGCGAGCGTCAACTGCGTTGGCCCATCCCTGTAAGCTTGAAGCGATCACTCAAGAACCAAGTCATTAGAACGCTACATCGCCGCGCAAAATATTTACTCTTCAATACTGACAAGGGCTGCATGATTTTACACCTTGGCATGTCTGGCAGCTTGCGAATCATTAATGATTCGCAAGCCCCTGAAAAACATGATCACGTCGATATTATATTAGAATCCGGCCAAATACTTCGTTTTCGAGATCCAAGAAAATTTGGCTCAATACTCTGGACAAAAGATGAACCAATGGAGCACAAGCTGCTTAACCATCTCGGCCCTGAGCCATTAAGCGATGAGTTTCAGGTTGATTATTTGTATGCTCGTTCAAGAAAACGAACTCAAGCTATCAAAACGTTTATCATGAATAATTGTATCGTTGTTGGTGTGGGTAATATCTATGCAAGTGAAGCCCTCTATCGTGCTGGCATAAAACCGACGCAGAAAGCAGGGAAGATTTCAAAAGCAGGATGCGAAAAATTAATCATTGAGATAAAGAACGTTTTGACACATGCCATTGAAAAAGGTGGCACGACTTTACGCGACTTTATCAATGGTGAAGGCAAGCCCGGTTATTTCAAAAATGAATTACAAGTTTACGATAGAGCAGGTAAACCTTGTTATCACTGTAAATCACCGATAAAAATGATTCGACAGGGGCAACGATCTACTTTTTATTGCACAAAATGCCAACACTAAATATTGAAAGTAATAAGATTTTTACCTTTTAGAATTTTTATCTTGCTGCCATCAATAGCTACAGCGCAAGACAGATTAATAATGACAAACTGCCCTGCACAGCAATTCATTGTCTATCATGCATGCGCTCATCTAAGTCTCATCAACAATAATAATAAAGCAATTACTCTGAAATACAGTTAAGAAGACTGGCTCAAACTTTAAAACAGGGGTTTGGCTACAGTAAACGCTGTGACGATTTGCTAGATTGTAAAAATACCGGTTAAATTAAACTTACTGAGAATATTTGTGTCTACAGAAGCTGGGGAAATTCTTTATTTTTTGTATAATTTGCGAAAAATAACGAACTACATCACAACAATTATAAAAAGAAGATAACTTATGATAAATCAACGTGTTTTTGTATTATCGCTACAGAATATGAGTAATTTCGGCCTCTTAAATGTATTTCTTCTTGTAGTAACACTGCTTTTCCTCCCTGTCGTTAATTCTTTCGCAGTAGAGCTGACGATAGACCAACATGACGACCTGGATTCATTGACTATATTGGGTTTATTGGCCGCTGCTGAAACAGATATTGAGGCGGGGCGCTACATCGAGCCTACCGGAAAAAATGCCTATGAGAAGGTAAAAAAAATACTGGCAGAGGACGCCAATAATATGGCGGCGGCCCGAATTCTGGCCAAAATCTTAAAAATAAATATTGAAGCATTACAGACAGCGCTTAACATCGGAGATTCTATAGGGGCAAAAGAATATCTAAAAATAATACGTAAAATTAACCCCGACGCCATATCAATAACAAACGCCGAAAAAATGCTTGATGATGACCTTAGTGCAATCTCGGAGGATGTGGGTAAAACGGAAAACTACAATTTAGCCGGTGAGATGGTGGAAATCTCTGGCGGATCATTTCTGATGGGAACCCTAGAGGGCAGAAATGATGAGAAACCGCAGCATATTGTTACTGTCCCATCTTTTGAAATCGGAAAATACGAAGTCACCGTTGGCCAATTCAAAAGATTCATCGAGGCCACGGGTTATCTTACCGATGCAGAGACAAATGCAGGGATACATAAGGGTTGTTTTAGTGACGGCGGCGGCGTTGATTTTGGTCAGAAAGAAGGATTGACGTGGCGCAATCCTAGCTACACTCAGTCAGACAATCACCCCGTGGTCTGTGTCAGCTTGAACGATGCGCACGCTTATATTGATTGGCTTAATAAAGAAACCGGCAGCAACTACGGTTTACCTTCAGAAGCAAAGTGGGAGTACGCCGCACGCTCAGGCAGCACTACTGATTATCATTTTGGTAATTCAAAATCAGACTTATGTCTGTATGCCAATGTCTATGATGAAGTCGGTAGAGACATCAATAGCTATGGCTGGAGAAATGCGCCCTGTGATGATGGTGAAGCAAAATCTTCCAAGGTAGGACAATATCAGGCAAGTCCTTTTGGACTGCATGATATGCATGGCAACGTATGGGAGTGGGTAGAAGACTGCTGGAAGTCTGACTACCGTAATGCCCCAAGCAATGGCACGGCATACAAAGACGACAAATGCGAACATCGCGTAACTCGCGGTGGCTCTTGGTACAATATTCCGTTGGGAGTTCGCTCAGCAAACCGCTATTGGTATATGCCAACCTATCGCAGTTTTAATCTGGGGTTTCGTATCTTCAGAGATACGAGTCTGGTTGTAACTAAAAACTCAAAAGGGGATTAAGGAATATAAAAAACTTCTGCTCGACCTTCTCCGCGAGGATCGCTAGCGGCAAAGATTAGATCTTTCTTTTTCCAGATCATAATCGCCTGCATATTGCCATAACGCCGATTTTTTTCTTTAAGCATATGGCCTTTACCTTTAAGGACTGCTTGTTCACTGCTAGTTAAACCACCCAGTTCGTATTGTACTTGATCGGGCAGATATTGATGATGATAGCGCGGTAAACTCACCCACGATTTAGGCGCATTTCCTTCTGCAAAATCCAAAACACCCAACAATACCATGCTAATAATACGACTACCGCCCGGCGTGCCGAGCACAGCGACACGATCATCTGTTTCAAGAAACGTCGGCGACATACTAGACAATGGTCGTTTGCCCGGGGCTATGGCATTAGCATAGTCACCGACTAAGCCATAAGCATTCGCTGTTAGTGGCTTCACAGAAAAATCATCCATTTCATTATTTAAAAGCACACCTGTGCCTTTAGCAACAAAACCGGAACCAAATGGCAGGTTAATACTTAAGGTCGCAGAGACTCGATTACCTACAGCATCAACAACTGAAAAATGTGTTGTATCAGTACCTGTTTTTTCAACCGTTGCAACATTACTTAATTCACTGCTTGGTGTTGCGCGTTCCAAATTAATTGTTAAGGCAAGACCTTCAGCATAATTTTTATCTAACAAACGTTCGACAGGTATATCAATAAAATCAGGATCGCCCAGATAAGCAGCGCGATCACGATAGGCGCGGCGCATTGCTTCTATAACAACATGTTTTCGTGTTATGGGATCCAGCTTATCTAAATTGAATTGCTCCAGAATGTTCAGCGCTTGTCCCATGACAATACCGCCAGAAGAAGGTGGTGCAGCTGACGTAACCTTGATGCCGTTGTAATTAATAACAATGGGCTCTCGCTCAACAACCTGATACTTTTTAAGGTCATCCAGTTCCCAAATACCACCATTATTTTTAACACTGGTAACCATCTGCTTGGCAACTGGCCCTTGATAAAACCCTTTGCTGCCATGATTTGCTATTGCTGTTAGCGTTCTCGCCAAATCTTTTTGAACGATCAACTCACCAATAGCAGGGACTTTATATTTTATAAGAAATATTTGAGCCGCATCGGGATACTGCTTTACAACATCTTTCCGATAACCCATCAACTTCTGATAGCGCTCCGTTACAGCGAAGCCTTCTTGTGCTTGTTTAATCGCTGGCGCAAGGACTTGCTTTAGCGATAAACGGCCATAATTTTTCACTAGATGTTCAATGCCTGCAGGCACACCCGGGATACCCGCCGCCATCGGCCCATTCAATGACAAGCCCTTAACAACATTACCCGCTTTATCCAGATACATATTATGGGTGCTTCGCATAGGCGCCTTCTCACGTCCATCGATCATAGTCTGCTTATTATCAGATACACGATGTACTAACCAGAATGCACCGCCACCAATACCAGAACTATAAGGCTCAACAACAGCTAATGATGCCGTTATCGCGGCAGCTGCATCAAAGGCATTGCCGCCTTGTCTTAATATATCAATACCGGCTTGTGTTGCTAAAGGATGGGCACTTGCAATCGCAACTTGCTTTGGTTCTGCAAAGACATAAGAAGAAGTAAAAATTAATATGCAGAAAAATGAAGACAGTGTCTTGATGCTTTTTATCATGGTGTTGTATTAAAAAATCAGGGAAATTTATCTTTAAGTGCAGCAGCCACTATCGAATCAACAAATATGCTAACGTCCCCATGCAAAGACGCTATCTCTCGCACCAGACTTGATGTGGTACAAGCCAGGTTTTCTGCCGGCGTTAAAAATACCGTTTCAATATCAGAATTTAATTGCCTATTCATGCCTGCCATCTGAAACTCATAATCAAAGTCGGATACGGCGCGTATGCCGCGAACGATCACACTCGCCTTTTTTTCACGCGCAAGATCCGTCGCCAACGCTCGGAACGGGATCACTTCAATATTCTTAATATCCGCCAAGACTTTGCTCGCCAGTTCAACGCGCTCGTCAATGGTAAACAGGGTGTTCTTGCTCGTCGTGTCAGCAACAGCAATGATGACTTTATCAAACAATTTAGCCGCACGCCGCGTGATGTCTGCATGCCCTTTAGTAATTGGATCAAATGTGCCTGGATAAATTGCCGTTACCATTTCAGTTCCTCATTAAACATATTAATAGAAACATATTTAAAAAAGTGCTTTTTAAATAGCTTCTATAAGCATTGATTGTACATTACCTGCCTTTGTTTGTTTCCTGATTTCCCAACCATTAGGCAATGCTAGATTTTTTTCAGATTCAATATAAACCAGTCCTTTAGGCTTCAATAACGATTCTTCGCCAATGGCTTCACAACACTGCTCGATATAACCCTTGCCAAAGGGAGGATCTAGAAAGATGACATCAAACCCATTAACTCCCTGCCTGAGCCAGCTTGCTGCATCGGCGAGCTGAATTGTATGACCTTCACTTCCCAGTGTATCAGCATGCTGTTTTAGCGATTCGACAATCTTTGGGTTGGATTCGATCATAAAAACCTCTGCCGCACCCCGGGATAAGGCTTCAAAGGCAAGCGCCCCTGTTCCGGCAAAGAGATCCAGGCAGCGCGCGCCGACGATCTCTTGTTGCAACCAATTAAAAAGTGTTTCGCGAACTCGAGCAGGCGTCGGGCGTAAACCTGGTGAATTGATTACATCAAGTTTTCTTCCGCGCCACTTACCGGCAATAATACGAATCTTGCCGGGCACCCCCACGGCTTAAGAGCCTTCTTTTGATTCTTCTGAATCTTCTGCTGCAAGACCTACCATAACCGTTACTAACTTATCTGGTGTCACTCGACGTTTAAAAGCATCTTTTATTTGATCAATGGTTACAGCATCGACATTAGCATTAAAGGTATCAAGATAATCTAATGGCAACTTGTAATAACCAATAACAACAACGTAGTTAAGAATCTTGCTGTTGCTGTCGATGCGTAATGGATAACCACCCGTGATATTTTTCTTGGAAGCGATTAACTCTTCTTTAGTTGGGCCGGTTTCAATATAACGATTAATATTTTCCATCAACACAAATAAGGCCTCACCAACTTGTTCGGTCTTGGTTTGTAGGCCGGCAATGAAAGGACCTTCAAATCGCATCGGTGAAAAATAACTATAGGCACTATAAGATAGACCACGTTTTTCTCGCACCTCAGCAAACAGACGCGACACCATGCCACCGCCACCTAACACATGATTGCCAACATAAAGCGGGAAATAATCAGAGTCGCCACGCTTAACACCCGGCTGACCAACAAGAATGTGGGTTTGTGCTGAAGGATGTTCAATAAATACTTTATTAGCCTTTTCTAATTGGCTGACGTTTGCTAATGCCTTGGCTTTCTCACCTTGTGCAAGCCCACTGGTAATATCGTCGGCAATTTTCTCTGCCTGTTTTCTGTCGACAGCACCAACAATTGCGACCATGGCATTTTTAGTAACGTAATATTGTTTATAAAACGCCTCGATATCTTTGCGCTTAATCGCTGCTACAGATTCTTCCGTGCCTGCGCTTGGTTGAGCATAAGGGTGCGATTGATATACCGCACTCATGAAGGCATCTCTAGCCAAAGCGCCCGGACTTTGTTGTTTAGCTTGCAAGCCAATCAGTGTCTGAGCACGCCTTCTCTCTAAAGCATCTTTTGGAAAAACAGGTTTTGAAATAACTTTTTTAAAGTTTTCAAGGGCAGCAGACAACAATGGTTCATCTGTTAAAGATCGTAATTGCACAGAAGCAGAGTCATAACCCGCATTAGAACCAAAAACGGCACCTAAGGATTCAAAACCACTACTTATTTGGTCGGCGTTCATCCCAGCTGCGCCTTGATCTAATAAGCTGCTCGTTAATGCAGCAACACCCGGCAACTGTCCATCACGGCTACTACCCGCATCAAAGACAACCTGCATATCAACCATAGGTAACTCCGGCGCATGCACATAGTAAACCTCCGCACCGCTATTGGTTTTCCAAGTCTCAATCTTCGGTGAAGCTTGAACAGACCAACTGCTAAACGACAAACAAACAAAACTCAATAAGAGACTTGAAAATCTCTTATTCATTGTGATATTGGGATACAGTGCGAGGCGTCCCGCAATGAGAACTCGAGACATATCGAATAGATAGGCGAGGGGCGGATGAGGACACAACGACGCAATGCGCGCGATAGTGCAATTAATAAGAGATTTTTTAGCGACCATGAGGATTACCTCCTCGTGGACGTCGTGGTTGTCCATCCATGGGTAACGGATCAAGCTCCGCGACTGTAAGTCGATCATCAATTAAATATTTTTTTGCTACTGCCATAACTTGCTCCGCTGTTACTGCCTTTACGCTATCAACATAGATGTCCGCTAGACGCCAGGATAAACCTACTGTCTCTAATGTGCCCAGGATCATCCCTTGATAAAATACAGAATCCTTTTCATAAACATCACTTGAAATCACTTGCGCCTTAACGCGTTGTAATTCCTCTGTTGTAATCGGGTTACTCTGCAAATCTTTTATCTCATTGCGTAATGCTGTCTCTAATTCATTAGCCGTTTTTCCTTTAGATGGTGTTCCCGACATGATGAATAAATTATCCAAACGTGAAACCATTCGATATCCTGCGCTTGCACCAGCAGCGATCTCACTTCCACGAACCAAACGACTGGCAATACGTGCACTACTACCGCCATCAAGAATCCCGGCCAATACTTCTAGTGCATAGGGTTCCCAATCATGATTTTCTTGTTTTTCACTTCCCGGCTTAACGACAGGCGTCTTGTACGCCATCATTAAATAAGGTAATTCAGCAGGGCGTTTTACCGTAACGCGTTTTATCCCTTTTTGATCAACTTCATCAAGAGATTTAACCGTAATCGGCTCACCCTTTGGTAAGGGTCCAAAATATTTTTTGGCTAATGCATAAACCTCATCTGGATTAACATCACCTGCTACCACCAGCGTCGCATTATTGGGCGCATACCATTTTTGATACCAGGCACTTAGATCCTCTATGGTCATATTATCGAGATCTTGCATCCAACCAATCACCGGATAGCGATAAGGGCTGGTTTGAAATACTGTTGCCATAGCGACTTCATAAGCATAAGACTGCGGTTTATCTTCCGTGCGCCAACGACGTTCTTCTTTGACAACCTCTATCTCTTTGGTGAACTCCTCTTTCGGCAAGGTCAAGAAGCGCATGCGATCTGCTTCTAGCTTAAAACTGATTTCCAGACGTGATTTTTCCAGTGTTTGAAAATAAGCCGTGTAATCTGGACCGGTAAAGGCATTATCGCTGCCACCATTCTCGGCAATAATACGAGAGAACTCGCCATTCGGAAATTTTTCAGTGCCCTTAAACATCATATGTTCAAGTGCGTGCGAAATACCGGTAATACCATCGTGTTCATAACTACCGCCGACCTTATACCAGACCTGTGTAACGACAATAGGGGCGCGATGGTCTTCTTTTACTAACAACTTAAGCCCGTTTTCGAGTTGAAATTCAGTAACTTTTGCATTGGCAAGACCGGGAATTATTAAGATCAGGCTCAGCAAAACCATTTTCATAGAACGACAAGAATTTTTCATTTTTATATTTATCATTAATTAGGAATTAAATTTCTGTGAGTCACGATATATAGAGCGTATTTCTCTTTATGAGTTCGATATAAGTTAATGGTAGGATACCGCAACTTACTTACGGCATACTAAAATAATTTACTTTTGTGTTTGGTTTAAAAAGAAAAAGCGGCGCTAAAAACCCTGAGGCGTCATCAAACGAGAGCGCCACCCTCTCAGATCGCCTGAAACGTACGCGTACCGGACTTTTCGGAGGCCTCTTCAGCCGCAAAAAAATCGTTATTGATAACGCCACACTGGAAGAGCTTGAAGATCGTCTGTTATTGGCAGACATTGGTGTTAAGACAACTGATCAGATCATCCAATTATTAAAAGCCCAGTCTAAAAACGACAGCAAAAAGAATTCGACGGAAAACCCACTTGAGCAATTAAAACAGGTCTTGTTGCCCGCACTAAAACCGGTCGAAAAAACTATGACTATTCCTGATATCCAAAACAAGCCCTATTTAATACTCGTCGTTGGCGTTAACGGTGTTGGAAAAACAACCACTATTGGCAAACTCGCCAAACGCTTACAGAATGAGGGAAAAAGCGTCATGTTGGCCGCAGGAGATACCTTCCGTGCCGCAGCGATCGAACAACTAAAAGTCTGGGGTGATCGCAACAAAATAAAGGTCATTGCTCAAACGCATGGCTCGGACTCTGCTGCTGTTATCTTTGATGCCTTGAAATCGGCACGATCAAATAACATTGATGTACTAATCGCCGATACAGCGGGTCGTTTACACAATAAAGACAACCTGATGGAAGAAATGAAAAAGATCCATCGCATCGGCAACAAATTTGATATCGACTTACAAAGCGAAGTTTTATTGGTATTAGATGCCGGAACCGGACAAAATGCGTTGATACAAGCAAAACAATTCAACGAGATGATTGGTATTGATGGCATTGTTTTAACAAAGCTTGATGGGACTGCAAAAGGAGGCATTGTCTTTTCACTTGCAGATGAATTAAATATTCCTATTCGATATATTGGTGTTGGAGAACAAGTTGAAGACTTACAACCATTCAACGCCGCTGAATTTATTGATGCTTTACTAGTAGTAGAATCATGATTCGATTTACCAATGTTCATATGAATTACCCGGGCGGTAATGAAGCTCTGCGTAATATCAATCTACATATTGAACAAGGCGCGATGGTCTACATAACCGGTCGATCCGGCGCAGGCAAAAGTACGCTACTACGTTTAATTGCCTTAATTGATCGCCACTCTCGCGGACAGATTATTATCAATGGTCAAAACCTTGAGCGTGTTCGTAAGCGTCGCATCCCTATCTTCAGACGCCATATCGGTTTTATGTTTCAGGATCATCGTCTATTAAATGATAGAACCGTATTCGATAATGTCGCCTTGCCATTGGTAATTGCTGGTTATCGTCATCAAGAGATCCGTAAACGCGTACAAGCCGCGTTAGACAAAGTCAGCCTGTTGACTAAAGTGAATAGCTATCCAAGGGCACTATCAGGCGGCGAACAGCAACGCGTTGGCGTTGCACGCGCAGTGGTGCATCGGCCTGCTATATTGCTGGCAGATGAACCTACAGGCAATCTTGACCCGGCTTTATCATGGGATACGATGAAGTTATTTGAACAGTTTAATCAGGTCGGCGTTACCGTTCTTATCGCCAGTCATGACCTTGATATGATCAAGCGTATGTCGAAACGCATCATTACTTTAAAGACCGGCCGTATATTAACTCACAGTGGGACGCCGACAGAAGCATGAAACAGGTTAACCGCAAAAAAAATACCCGTCCGAATAAAACATTCAATAGTGAGCTTAAGCGTCGCTTTGATATGTGGCTATTACAACATGCACAGGCATTTATCTTTAGCCTTGGGCAATACATTAAACACCCTATCAGCAATATATTAACGACGGCAGTCATTGGCATATCACTCGCCTTGCCTGCCAGTTTTTACCTATTGCTCGACAATGTCCGTTACGCCTCATCGAGTTGGGACGGGTCCGTACAGATCACATTGTTTCTACAGACAGATGTTGATGAGTCACACGCAGCAGAATTCGCCAACATCCTATCTAGCGATAGCAACATCCGTGAAACAGTCTTAATAAAACGTGACGATGCCCTAGCTGAATATCAAAAACTTTCGGGCTTTTCCGAGGCACTCAATACACTCGATGAAAATCCATTGCCGAATGTTGTGCTCGTTAAGCCAAGTCTTGATAGCACTGATGAAGCAGAAACCGAGGCATTAATAAAACAACTGGAAGCCATGCCTGAAGTGGATAGCGCACAATATGACAGTCGTTGGTTAAAACGCTTACTTTATCTATTGGACATCGTTAACCGCCTTATTGTGATTCTCTCAACACTGCTCGCGATAGCGGTGTTACTGATCATCGGCAATACCATTCGGCTTTCGATACACAACCGACGCTCAGAAATCGAGATCACCAAGCTCTTTGGTGGAACGGACAGCTTTATACAACGCCCGTTCCTTTATAGTGGACTCTGGTACGGCGTTTTCGGCGGCATCATCGCCTGGTTACTGATCACGATCTCCATGCAGATGCTACATGGCCCGGTCAAACAACTCGCCAACCTCTATGCCAGCAATTTTCAGCTAATTGGACTTGGTTTCGGTAATTCGGTAATCCTGCTCGCCAGCGGCATCGCCCTTGGCTTATTCGGCTCATGGATAGCTGTGAAGCGTCATCTGCGCGCAATCGAACCTGTCTAACAAATCGCCCGTCATTCCCGCGAAGGCGGGAACCCAGTAAATATAAGCGTCCTTGGCCTCTGGATACCGCTGCCTATTTTAAATGACTGGCACATTGTTCCCATTTACATAGGAATGACGGAAAAATCTGAGTAATTAGCCTCATATTATACTCATAAATATCAACGACTTACGCCCAACATTAAATTGAACCATTCTAAACATTAGCACTCATATCTTTGGAGTGCTAAAATTAACATAATAGAAATGGGAAGAGGTTCGATGAATCAATTAACAAACTTACAATTCGCATTACCGACAGGGTCGATCGAGAGCTATATCTCATCGGTCAATCAGGTGCCTATCTTGTCTCTGGAAGAAGAGCAGGTCTTGGCCAGACGCCTTCGAGAAGAAGACGACATTGAAGCTGCGCGTCGTTTAGTTATGTCACACCTACGCTTCGTGGTAAAAATTGCACGAGGGTATAGTGGTTACGGTTTACCACAAGCCGACTTGATTCAAGAAGGTAATGTAGGGTTGATGAAAGCCGTAAAACGATTCGATCCTGATGTGGGTGTTCGACTCGTTTCGTTCGCCGTACATTGGGTACGCGCAGAAATGCATGAATTCATTCTTAAGAACTGGCGCATCGTTAAAGTCGCGACCACCAAGGCACAACGAAAATTATTCTTTAACCTACGTTCATCCAAAAAACGTCTCGGCTGGTTAAACCAGAACGAGGTCAATGATGTTGCTGAAACACTCGGCGTTAAACCCAGCGATGTCATGGAAATGGAAAAACGCATGGGCAACTACGATGCCTCTTTCGATGGCCATGAAAGTGATGATGACGAAGATTCAAACTATTCGCCATCATACTTTCTGCAAAATAATGCAGCCGGCCCAGAAGAACTAATCGAAACTGCACAACTCGACGAAGAAAGCACAGACGCATTACGCAATGCGCTTTCACAGCTTGATGACCGCAGCAAAGACATCATCGCCAAACGTTGGTTAGCCGAAAACAAAGCTACCTTGCATGAGCTTGCATCGGTACACAACGTCTCTGCAGAACGGATAAGACAGATTGAAAACAACGCAATGAAAAAATTGCGCGAGACAATAGCCGCGTAATCGCAAGCAACTTGATAAAGGACGAATCAAGAATGACTAACAAAATAAACAGATGGCCCTTACGGGCCATTTTTTTGGCTAAATTTATGTCTGCTACCGAACCAAAGCTGACACCTTGTTAGATATTGAAAATAGCAATGATGAGGGATGTGCGTGTTAAATATTAATTTGAATGAAGATGAAGGTATTGTGCTTCTTGAGCCTGACGGCGCATTGACAGAAGAAGACTTCAAGTCTGCCGCCAGTATCGTTGACCCTTATCTCGAAAAATCAGGCCAGTTAAATGGCGTGATAATCCATGTCAAATCGTTCCCGGGCTGGGATTCATTTGCTGCCCTGATTAAACACTTACGCTTTGTTAAGGATCATCACCAAAAGATTGCTTGTGTCGCATTTGCCACTGATTCACCTATTGGTGAATTAGCAGAACATGTCGCCAGTCATTTTGTCAACGCAGAGATAAAACACTTTAGCTTTGATGAATTAAATGAGGCTAATAACTGGATTAAAACCTTTACTCAAGAATAGCTGGAAGGGACTAAATGGGACAGACAAAGATTGTTCGGCAATCTCTCCTGCATTGCTCTACTACAGTACATCCATCTACTTATCCCTACAATCCTTTTGTATTTCCTACATTCATGTAGGTCATTTATTTTCTTTATGACATATAAAAACACAATCGAAAAAGTTTAGGCTTATACGCAGAGCAGCACCCTAAGAATAAAAAGAACAACAAGCAGGCTTATATAAATCCTACCTTTCAGACGACCAATTACGAAAAACAAAGTAATATAGATCACCATGAAGAAAACAACCTCTGTCTCCCACGCCGTTGACTCCATCCATGAGGGTGCCACCATAATGATCGGCGGTTTTATGGGTGTTGGAACACCGGAACATTTAATCGATGAACTGGTGCGACAAAATAAAGGCGGCCTTACCTTAATTGCCAATGACACTGCCAGGCCAGGAATTGGTACCCCAAGGGACGCTTGCTGAGCAGATTCGTTGCGGTGGCTTCGGTCTGGGTGGGGTGTTGACCCCAACCGCCTTGGGGACACTAGCGGCAGAAGGCAAACGCATCATTGAAATCGAAGGCAAACAATTCTTGCTGGAGCTTCCACTTAAAGCCGACTTCGCGCTGATTAAAGCGCAGCAGTGCGACTACTTCGGTAACTTACAATACCGCCTCACCGCCCAAAATTTTAATCCGGTGATGGCCATGGCCGCCGAAACCGTATTCGTTGAAGCTGTAGAACTGGTTCCTGTTGGCTGCATCGCACCCGATGATGTACATACGCCCGGCACGTTGGTCGATTACATCGTCAAGACAGAGGTGATGGCATGAACGCTAAACAATTGATCGCTCGCCGAGTCGCCCGTGAAATTCAGCCAGGTAGCCTGGTGAACCTTGGCATAGGCTTGCCGACTATGGTGGCTCAATATGTGCCGACCGAGGACAACGTCTTCTTTCAGTCCGAAAACGGCATCATCGGCAGCGGTGGTCTACCGGATGGCATGGAAAACCCTTCGCTCAGCGATGCTGGGGGCGGCATGATCGGTGCACTACCGGGCGCTGCTGCCTTTGACAGTGCCTTCTCCTTCGGGCTGATTCGGGGAGGGCATCTTGATATGACGGTATTGGGCGGACTTCAAGTCGATAGCCAGGGTCGGCTCGCTAACTGGATAATTCCTGGTGAACGCGTGCCGGGCATGGGTGGCGCCATGGATCTGGTCACCAGCGCTCGCAAGGTAATCGTCGCCATGATCCATACGGCGAAAGGCACAGCAAAGATTGTAGAGAAGCTTAACTTGCCCATGACCTCCGCCCGACGCGTCGATCTGATCGTCACCGAACTGGCCGTTATACAACCCAGCGAACAAGGGCTGATCCTGAAAGAAGTAGCGCCGGGCGTAGACGTTGCGCAAGTGCAAGAGCAAACCGAAGCAATCCTTATCGTATCTGAACCCGTTACAGCAATGGCGCTGGAGTAGAACTGAAGCAAGGCTAATGTTAATCAGGCAGGCGTCAAACAAAAAATTATAAGGTCAATTTAGAACCCATCATTACTATAATAATGTTCTCATGCAACAAGACTCTTCATGGCAGGCCTTAAGCAAACCGGGCGAAGCGACCGAGTACTTTGATTTAGAAACAAAAACACCGCTGCAATGTGGCGTTCCCGGTTTCAATATTAGTAATGCCTGTTGGTTGGCAGAAATAGCGCGCTTAACTTACCAGCCTGAGTTTCATCTCAATAAAAATAATAATCTGGGCCGTTTTCAGTATGAAGAGATTGGTTTTATTAATAAGGCCGAGACCTCAACGTATGTCTCTCTGTTAAAGGTCAAAGGCATTAACAGTGATGGCTATCCACAACCGTGTCTCGTGGTTGCCTTCCGTGGCACCGATGATCTTGTCGACTGGAAAAATAATATTAAGTCCATACAAACACCTTTCAATGAAGGCGGACTTGTTCATGCGGGTTTTAATATTGCTTACCAGAGCATTAAAGAAGAATTATTTTTTTATCTGGAAGATATCACACTACCCATCTTCGTTACCGGGCATAGTCTTGGCGCTGCATTAGCCACTTTACTAACAGCAGAGATAATGAATCAGTCTAACTTTGATTCTTGTTATACCTTTGGCTCACCCCGTGTTGGTGATACGGTCTTTGCAAATGCTTTTAACGACAAATCGATTTATCGCATTATCAATAACTGCGACATTATCACCACCATACCGATAAGTATTCCGAATATTCACTATCAGCATTGTGGCACGACACAGTTATTAAATAACATGGGCATACTTATCGAAGGCCTTTCGGAAGAAGATATTTTGAGTTATCAAAAAAACAAAATGCTTAACTTAAAGGACTATGCCTTACAGGATCTATTCTCGAAGAACATCATCAACATTAAAGGCAACCTACCACCTGTTCTTGCTGATCATGCACCAGTAAATTATGTGTTGGCATTGGAGAATTCGCTCACTTGATCAAATCAGTTAGAACAAAGGAAGATCACCTTAAATGGTTCGCGGCCGGAGGTTTTCTGCATCAAACGAGGCCAATATGACTAGTAGCTAGCTCTTATTTCCGATCAACGGCAACATCTATTTCTATTCTTTCTACCGTGATGTTGTCTCTGTATGCATCCGGGTGGAGAGGCATAATTAATTTAACTGCAGCACGTTCGCCTCGTTGTGCAGCGTCATAAATAACAACATCTTCTTTGTTTATAATACGCCCTTTGAGCATCAGGGTTCCATCAGGAAGAATGTAAAGAGTTTCCTGCTCTTTTTCATTTGTGACAACCTTTCTTTCATCAACGACACATGAAACCGTT
Organism: Thiotrichaceae bacterium UBA973; assembly: GCA_002292815.1. Lineage (GTDB taxonomy): Bacteria > Pseudomonadota > Gammaproteobacteria > Eutrophobiales > Eutrophobiaceae > UBA7359. Next base: position 96,450 of record DBBX01000031.1, read on the forward strand.
AAAATGCTCACCAAGAGAAAACCGATGATTCTTACTGACATACAACTATCCTTTATCACTCTATTTATTACGTGAGTATAGTCTGTTTATATAATTTCATGCTTATGTTGCGATCGCATGGACCTCGGCAATCCCCTAAGGGACGTGCAAATGAGTAGCGAACATACTAAAAAAGACGAAAGCAATAACATAGCTTCTATGAGCCTACAAACAAAGCACTTTAGTTATTTAAGAGTGTCCGGTCGCAGCATCCATTGGATTTCCCAATGTTGTTCTGCGTTTTGTTGAAGGCAGACAACGCTCCCTGGCTTATAGTCGACAACTGCTGCTTCCTGATTGCCGGTTATCAGATAGGAAACCATCTTTTGCATGAAGGGCAGATGACCCACTACCATCGTGTCGTGTTTGAATTTATGTACTTTGATCGAGAAATCTGGAATCGAGTCTTTAGGATTGATACCGTTTATCACTTCAGTTTCACCGCTATTCAATAATGCCTCGGCAAGAATTTCAGCCGTTTGATGGGCCCGCATCTTGCTACTATGCAATATCCTGTCGACAGTAATGCCGGATGCTCGCAGAGTCTCAGAGAGATGACGAATGTCTTCCTCTCCTCGCGCACTTAAAGGACGACCCGGGTCAACATCTTTTAATACGGACTCAGCGTGTTGTACCAAATACAGTTTCATAATGTAATTATAGATCGAAATTCATAATTATAATTATAAAATAATATTGAAAGCACGATAGACTTACACCTTACCTAATATATTAGTAATGAGATAAGAACGAGAGTGAAAATACAGATAACCATTGTGCTCTGTCTTGAATCTTGAATTTAATAAAACCGAACGAAACCAAAGGAGAAAATAGATGAAAAAACTATTTATGATTTTATTATTGTTCATGGCAAGCCCACCTATATCTATGGCACATACAGGTGACACTGACCATGGCGGTTGTCACAAACCAATTAAAGAAGATAAACATCCATGTCATTAATATTATAGAACCACAATATGACATTAAGCTTTAACTTATCGGAGATAACTTATGTCAACTGATTGGCGAACCGAGGGTGTGCGTGTTGTTCGTGCAGGCGAACTGAGCACCGACACAGCTCAAACAATGGGCATGAACAGGGCTGAAGCAATAAGCGCGGCAACTGTTGGTGCATCTAAAATATGGGCAGGTACTGTAACTATTTCGCCCAATACAAAAACTGGCGCGCACCACCACGGCAAAGTAGAAAGTGTTATTTATGTCATCACCGGTCTGGCACGCATGCGTTGGGGTGAAAAACTTGAATATACTTCGGAAGCTGGGCCTGGTGATTTTATTTATGTCCCACCCTACGTGCCCCACCAGGAAATTAATGCGGGTGATGACACACCATTAGAATGCGTATTAATGCGTAGCGGACAAGAGGCTGTCGTCGTTAACCTCGACATTGAGCCCGTCGAAGAACCAGAAAATGTGTGGCGCGATGGCATGCATGGCTAAGCTTGCTATCGTTATAATTGATATTTTAGCATGCAAGAGATCGCCCAGCTTTCTGATGAAACCGTTGGGATTAATCAAGAACGCGGGCAGGTTCTAATAACTGGCGAAATATCTTGCCAAAAACTAACGTAATAATGTCATGATCATATTAGAGGTGGGTTTAATTTCGACAAAACTTTTGACATTGATCTATTAATTACTACCCATAGCAATACTTACGGTCATAATGGGCACACATATATAACCCACACGAGGCAAAATCATGATTAAAGTATACGGCTTAGGCCTATCATTCCCGGTAAACAGGGTACGAATGTGCTTGAATGCAATGGGCATAGATTACGAATTTATAGTAATAAACCCTCTTGCTGGTGAGACTCAAAACGAAGAATACTTAAAGATGAGTCCATCGGGCAAGATTCCGGCGCTTGATGATGATGGTTTTTATCTGTTTGAGAGTAACGCCATCATGAAGTACCTTTGTCGTAAATATAATTCAGATTTTTACCCGGCTGATATTGTCGAACAAGCACATGTCGATAAGTGGTTAGACTTTATCGGTGCACACCTTACTAATGGTTTGGCTAAAGTATTCTTTAATAAGGTCGTCGCTGGACTTATCGATGTCGAAGCTGATGAAAAATCTATGGAGGAAGGCTATGGCTACTTGAAACGCTTTATGCGTGTTATTGAGGATCAATTAGGAGCCACCGCCTATATTGCTGGCGATAAAATGACCTTAGCCGACATCTGCCTACTCGCTACGGTTGATCCGTTTGAAATTATCGACATCAATATGTCTGATTACCCAAACACCAAGGCCTGGGCAAGCAAATTAATGAATGAGCCATTCTATAAAAAGGTACATAACTCTTATAAAGAGACGCTCGATACGGTAATGGCGGGCTAAACCAACGTAATGAAGTTAATAGGTGGGTTCCTCTTCCTGATCATTTCTGCATCGACATTTGCAACAGGGGAATCCATTTCTTATAAGGTCAACGGTGAGACATTTGAAGGTTATTACACATCACCGACAGCTAATGCCCCTTTAGTACTCCTCATTCATGATTGGGACGGTTTGACCGATTACGAAATAAAACGCGCCGAGATGTTATCGACATTAGGTTATGCCGTTTTTGCTGCTGATTTGTTTGGTGCAGGTGTACGTCCAACTGAAGTAACTGACAAACGTCAACATACCGGCGCACTGTATAAAGACCGTAAAAAAATGCGGGCTTTATTAAACGGCGCGCTGGCAACAGCTAAATCAATCGGTGCAAATACTGATAATGCGATAACAGCTGGTTATTGCTTTGGTGGCGCGGCAGCACTTGAGTTTGCACGAGCGGGCGCTAACCTAAAAGGCTTTGTCACCTTTCACGGCGGATTAAAAACACCTCCTGGCCAAAATTACACAAACACAAAAGGCAAGATGCTTATTATGCATGGCACTGCTGACACAGCCATAAGCATGGATGACTTTGCAAAACTTGGTAACGAGTTAGATCATCACATGAAATGATTGCCTACGGTGGTGCGCCGCATGCGTTTACTGTGTTTGGAACTGACCGTTATCGTAAAGATGCGGATAAACAATCCTGGGATCGCTTTATCAAATTCCTTGAAGAGACACTCTGATAATATATATTATGCAAAATAGTAGTGATTGATGTCGGTCAAATAAAACAGAATCATTGCAGGCTGCCTGAAAAGAGCAAAAAGCTAATAATACAAACCTGAGCTATTAATTACGCTCACAACAAAGATAATGGTCTATGAAAAAATATATTTTACATCTGGATGCAATAATCGTCGTCATTATTTTGTTTGTCTTATGTATAAGCGCTAATATATTTCAACGAAAGCTACATGGCGATCTACACAAGGAAAATATAGCGCTTATATCACAACTAACTAATACACAATTAGAATTAATCGAAAGCAAGTCTTCTCTTAAACAATGTAGTGGTAAGGACAACGTCAATTAAACAATTCACTTTAGCTAATGCTACAACCAAACTTTAACACTCAAGCGTATAATAAACATGGTCAGAATTTATGTTCGAGCTATCGCCGTTGGACAGACAAGCATCTCATCAGCAAACATTCCGAACCTGATAAATTAATAATAGAACTGTATGAAGCACCGTTCGCTATTGTTTCACATGGCATTGAAGATGATCCTATTTTTAATTTCGGGAATAGAGTTGCGCTCGAATTATTTGAGCTTGATTGGGATCATTTTATACAGCTTCCTTCACGTTACTCTATAGAGACAAAAAATAGAAAACAACGTGAAGAATTAATGCGGCGTGTTAGTAATGACGGTCATATGATTAATTATTCTGGCGTGAGAATCTCGTCTACGGGCAAACGCTTTAAAATAGAAGTTGCGACCATCTGGAATATCATTGACGAGAATGACCATTATCATGGACAAGCTGCCATGTTTAAAAATTGGTCAGCCATTATATAAGCTATGCTACTTCATGCCTAAAAACAGACAGCACGCTGTACTTTCTTTATCGGCAAGGTGCTATAAATTGTTTTTGCAGTTGCTTCTATTGGTGGTTTTATTCTGTGGCGATTCACAACATTTCAAATACGGATAGATTCGCTTAAAGTAATTATTCCTTATCTAATAACCGTAATACTTTTTATTTTATAAATATTTATTACGAACCTGATACAGATTTTGAAGTTGTCGTAACGGTAATCTTTGGATTCCATATCAAGAAAAAGTCTTTAAGATGACTGCGATGTACATCGCAGCCTCACAGCTTATCCCTCGCTTTAGGCGCTGCACACCATTACGCAACATTAAAATAAAACAAGAAAAATAACTTCTATGCCATTAGCAATATCGTAGAAACAAGTATAAGGTGTTTCCTCCGCGTAGCGAAATTAGTTTCTGGTTTGGCGTCTACGCATTATCGACTTTATAGGTATATATGTCATCGTTACGTGTTAGTTATCAAACTATTGAATTTGGTGATGTCGATATTCATTTACGAACCCTGCGTGACAAACAGGAATTCCTTGATGCCGATGGCCTCGCTGAAAAACTGGGCATATCTTCCGCACAATGGTCCTTGTTTGGCGTGGTCTGGCCTTCTAGCGAGGTCTTGGCACACCTTATGTTCGACTTTGCTATCAAGGGCAAACGCATTCTAGAGATTGGTTGCGGAATAGGCCTGACTAGTTTAATACTTAATCAACGTGAAGCGGATATTACCGCGACAGACTATCATCCTGAGGTGGAAGGCTTTCTTAAGCATAATGCAGCCTTGAATGACGGCGCAGCAATACCCTTTGTGCGTACAGGTTGGGCGGATAAACTTAGTGAGCTAGGGGAGTTTGATCTTATCCTTGGTAGCGATCTTTTATATGAAGATGAACATGCTGATTTATTATCACACTTTATAGATCAACATGCTAAACCCGACTGTGAAGTCATTCTGGTCGATCCGGGACGAGGTCGGCATGCGCAATTTAGTAAGATGATGGTCAAGCTAGGTTACACTCATAGCCAATCAAAACCTGTTGAAACAAATTATCTTATAGATAAATTCAAAGGGCAGATACTTCGTTATAATCGCTACCTAAACGCCACTTGATCACTATTTTGAATTAACTAATTCTTCTACTTGTTCCAGTCTTTTATCTCTACCACAACCATAACGATAGTATTTATAGCGCACCGGGTTTTTAATATAATAATCCTGATGGTAATCTTCAGCAGCATAAAATTTCTTTGCCGACAAAATTTCTGTAACAACCTTTGCTTTGTCTTTTAACTTAGCCTGTAGAACAGACTTGCTTTTGTTGGCTAACTCTTCTTCGCTATCATTCATAGTGAAAATCGCCGCACGATATTGCGGTCCTTTATCACAAAATTGTCCGCGTGAATCAAACGGATCGATATTCTTCCAATAGACATCAAGCAGTTGTTGATAGCTAACTTTGCTTGAATCGTATTCAATTTGGACTGCTTCATAATGTCCTGTCGTACCCGTAGAGCTACTTTTATAGGTTGGGTTTTCAGTATGGCCTCCGGTATAACCAGATGTTGAACTAACTACACCATCGAGCTTATCGAACGGTCCTTCCATACACCAGAAACAACCTCCAGCAAAAATAGCCACATCATTGGCAGCAAAAGAGACGATCTGAAAGCTGTATAAGACGACTGCGAGGATAATTCGGGACATAACTAACCTCTTAATTCAGGCAATGGTTGACCCACAGGGATAAATTTAAGAGCAAGACCATTATTACAATAACGCAAACCAGTTGGCTCTGGCCCATCTTCAAAGATATGACCTTGATGCCCACCACAACGAACACAATGATATTCCTTTCGTGGCCAGATTAACTTCAGATCCAATTTGGTACCTACACGACCGGCAATAGCATCATAGAAACTGGGCCAACCGGTACCACTCTCATATTTTTTATCAAACTCAAACAGTGGCAGATAACACGCGGCACAGATGAAAGTGCCGTCTTCTTTTACATGGTTTAGTACGCTTGAACCCGGAGGCTCAGTGCCTTCATCAAACAAAATATTAAATTCATCATTTGATACCAACTTGCTCCACTCTTCATGACCTTTTTTCAGAGGATTCAGATTAATATTATTATTGACTGGGTGTGCCAAAACGTTAGGCCCCATCACCATGAGTGCGCCAGCAATACAACCGGCCTGCATAATAAATTGTCTACGTTGCATATTAATTCTCCAGAGAATATCACTGTGACCATAGTTAAATGTCTCAGTTCATTCTTTCAGACAATCTATTTTGCCGTAAAACACATCAAAAACAGGGCGTGAGTTTAAATAACGCTCGCTAACAAAGGAATATAATGATCGATCAACAAAGCAGCGAACATTATCATCAGATAGACAATGGAAAAGGAAAACGTTTGCATCGCTAAACGGTCTGCATGATCAAACTGCATCCGAATAGCATAATAGAGAAAACCGCCGCCAAGCAGAACGGCAGCAACAAGATAAAACAACCCTGACATGCCTACCAAATACGGCAGCAAAGTTACGATAAACAAAATGATGGTATATAACAATATATGTAAGCGCGTAAACTCAACACCATGCGTAACTGGCAGCATAGGTATATTAACTTTGGCGTATTCTTCACGACGATAAATAGCCAAGGCCCAAAAATGAGGCGGCGTCCAGGCAAAGATGATAAGAAATAATAATAATGAGTTGGGATCTAATGTTCCGGTGACAGCTGTCCAACCCAAAACCGGGGGCGCAGCACCAGCAGCACCACCAATAACGATATTCTGAGGTGTCGCACGCTTCAGATACATCGAGTAAATAAAACCATAGCCAATCAACGATAACGCCGTTAAACCAGCAGTAAGTGGGTTAACGAGAAACGCCAGAATACCCATGGAGATCGTGCCGATAAACCAGGCAAAGATAACCGCATTCAAAAGGCTGACCTTGCCCTTCGGCAAAGGTCGACTATTAGTTCGCGCCATGATCGAATCAATCTTATGATCGACGACATGATTAATGGCTGCAGCAGAACAGGCAGCAAGACCAATACCAATTGTGCCGTAAATTAGAACATCCCAAGGCACCATGCCAGGCGTAGCCATAAACATACCAACAATCGCTGTGAAGACGATAAGCGAGACTACCTTTAGCTTACAAAGAGCTAGGTAATCTTGCCAGCCAACGACTGCGGCGTCTGTAAGCGATTGATCTTCCAATGGAGAACTCCTGATTATTTTTTAACTGGCAGACATTGGTGCAACAAAGTTACCAGAGACAGCAATAATAACGCAGCTACCCCATTGTGCGCCACTGCTACTGATAGTGGCAAATAGAATTTGATGTTTGCGATGCCCAAAGACACCTGAGCAATTAATACTATCAAGACTACCATACCCGTCATTTTCATATTTTTCATACCCGATCTAATTGCCTGTAGCGCGATCAATAAAATGGTACAAAAAGTGATGACAGCGCCAATACGGTGAGCCATATGGATGGCTGTTCTGGCACTGCCGTGAAGAACGCCACCTTCATAATCGACACCCAAGCCACGCCACAAAATAAAACCCTCGCTAAAATCCATATTTGGCCACCAGACCCCCTGACAGGTTGGGAAATCTGGGCAGGCCAATGCCGCATAATTGGTGCTAGTCCAACCCCCCAGTGTTATTTGTATACCTAAAACGATCATAGCTGTTATTACCAGGGGCAAAAATTTTCGTCCCCCGGCAATTGATACAGGATGCTGGGCAGACTGTTGACGTAAAACAGTCCAATACAACAGGGACAGAATGGTTAAACCACCAATGAGGTGAGATAAAACGATAACTGGCTTTAATAACAGAGTGACGGTCCACATTCCTAACATGCCCTGGAATATGACTAGTAGCAACAAAGCAGATGCAAATACGCGCATGCCTGACAAGGAAGATTTCGTCCATGACATAAAAGCTATAATTAAGATTAATAGCCCTAATAAACTGGCCGCATAACGGTGAACCATTTCTGTCCACGCCTTGGCATGCTCTAACGGACGTTCGGGATACGCTTCGTTCACACTAACTGCCTGATCAGGAACAATTAACTTACCATAACAACCCGGCCAATCTGGACAACCCAGCCCAGAATCTGATAAACGCGTATAGGCACCAATTACTATTACGATAAACGCCAAAACACACGAAAAACGCACAAGGTTTAAAATAAACTTATTATCACTCATATTCAAATTCCCGGATCAACCTATGCGTGACCCACGTAATAATTTCTTTAAATCTGTATATATATCCCTTGGATTCACATTAGGCTCATAGCTCATCATTAAATTACCAAGAGGATCTACAATGTATATTCGATTCATTTTTAAAGGATCTTCTGCTTCATTTAATCGAAACTTTTCAATCATTGCATTTACATTGATCAAGTCGACATCAATAACTTGCTGTCCTTTAAAATCAACCAGCTTTTCTTTCAATTCACTTATTGATTGATTGGTTAATAACAAAACCTTCTGTACACGCAAAGAATGCTTGTCCATGGAGGCATGGACTTGACGCATTAGATATATGTTGTCCATACATGGCTTGTCGCATGTTTCAGTTACATAAACTAAATTCCATTCACCATATAAACCATCTTTTCTCTTGTCGTTAAATGGGTCTATCAAGGCTAAATCGCCTAGCGGTTGAACCGGTTCAACCAGATTACCCTTGTTTGACATACCCCTAATTTCAATATAATCGGTGTAATTAAAAACATACCAAGATAAAACCAGTGGGCTGATAAACATTACGACAACCAGAATAATTGTTAACCCGTTGCTCTTCTTTATATTTTCAACATCTTCACTCATATGTTTTTTCCTGACTCATCTCTTCGCTTTATATTTAATAACAAGTAAATAATAAATAATACGGTTGCAAAAGCGAACCATTGAAAAGCATAACCATTATGCACGTTCTCTCCTGAGCCTGGCTGTCGCCACAATCGATGATAGCCGTGCTCCGACTCCGGTGACAACCTGAGAACAAAAGGTAATAGTTTTGTATTGGTCAAATCTGCTATTTCGTCTAGATCTATGCGTTGAACCCTATAAACATCTTCGCTCATTTCTTCTGGCGGGAGCTCCTTTAATAGCAAACCTGTCTTCGGTATTTCTTTAATAACCGCTTTAATTTCCACCATGCCTTTTGACATAATTAGCTGCGGACCAATTTTTCGATCTGGACCAGCCGCCAACCAACCTCGGTTAACTAAAACAACGTGATCACTATTATCGAGCTGGAAAGGAGTGTAAACGTAATATCCCGCTTTCGTATTTTGTATTTGATTATCTAATATCACTTGAAACCCTTCTAAAAAGGATCCATTGGCTGTCACTGGTCGCCATAAAAGGTTTTCCGAGCCTAATGAAAGAGTATCAGCCTGGTTTAAGTCTATTACATTGCCTGTCTGTCTGTTTTCAAACTCAACATATAAAGTCCTCTTTTGTTCTGCACGATCTAGTTGCCAGCAGCCCAGAAAAGAAAAGAAACCACATAATATTATTGTTAAAAAACTTGTAATTAGCCTCGGGCTAAAGCACCAGTTCCCAAAATATAGATTCATATACTAAATGTCTGCTGATTATGCTGTTAGAATATCTACACGAATAACTGAGATAACAATAATTCGCATTATGCTTTTTAAAATATACATCGCAATATTATTTCTCTCGATAGGCGCTTCATTAATAGCAAGTGGCTTTTTTCTTGTCAAAGATGATTCTAGATCAAAACGCATGGTTACTACGCTTACTTTCAGAATAGCGCTTTCTGTACTGCTATTTGTATCGCTCTTTGTCGGCTTCAGGTTCGGATGGATTCAACCACACAGTGCAGGCTTTTAAATTGCTTAAAGCTATAATGATTATTTAAAAGCCCAAACTAAAAAAGGCGCTGCTAATGCAGCGCCTCCATAATATATTTTTCTGCCTAACTAGATCCAATAAACAAAGACATATAGTCCTAACCAGACCACGTCAACAAAGTGCCAATACCAGGCAACACCCTCAAAAGCGAAGTGATCTTTTGATGAAAAATGACCTTTCATTGATCTCACCAGAATAACTAAAATCATGGTTGCGCCCATAGTTACATGAAAACCGTGAAAGCCAGTCAACATAAAAAAGGTTGAGCCGTAAACTCCCGATTTCATTGTTAGATCTAATTCATGATAAGCATGCGCATATTCTTCCATTTGAAAAAACACGAAAACAAAACCTAAAATAACGGTTGCCGCCAACCACCAACACAGAGGAGCACGATGCTCTTTCTTCAAGGCATGATGTGCAAGCGTAATTGTCACACCGCTAGACAGAAGCAATATTGTATTCACTAGTGGAACATCAAACGCAGGAATAACTTCCTTAATTGCCAGATATTTCGAATCTGCAGCTGCCAATGACATATCAGGCGTTGTTAACAAAGGCCATACCGCTTGAAAATCAGGCCACAAAAACATGTTTGTCGCAAAACCAGCACCTTCGCCACCGAGCCATGGAACTGATAAGACCCTGATATAGAAAAGCGCTCCAAAGAATGCCGCAAAAAACATTACTTCAGAAAAGATAAACCAGCTCATGCCCCAACGAAAGCTAATATCAACTTGCTTGTTATAACTCCCAGCAAGGCTTTCGCCTATAACATCTGAAAACCAACCAGAAAACATATAGACAACAGCAGCGATACCAATGCCAAGAATAAAGGTGCCGAAACCGGAACCATTCAACATCATGCCACCACCAATGAATGTAGTGAACAATGCCAAAGTGCCTACAATAGGCCAGCGGCTTGGTTCCGGGATAAAATATGCGTCTTGAGAGTTAGACATAACTATTCCTCATTTCTATTATTTATTGTTTACTAACTTTTCGAACTTATCGCCTTGACAGACTCTTTCTCAGAAACTGCGACATCATCACTGTCAGGGGCTTTAAAAAATGTATATGACAACGTCATTGTTGAAATATTTTCCGGCAACTCAGAACCAACAACATAGCGCACGATCATCTCCTTGCGTTCACCCGGTTCAAGCAATTGTGCTGTAAAACAAAAGCATTCTGTTTTATCAAAATACAATGATGCTAACGCGGGCACTAGGCTAGGTACTGCCTGACCTACAACTGGTTTGTTTGAAGTATTCTCTACAACAAACACTGCCTCAGCGATCTCTCCAGGATGTACGTTCATTTTGAATTCCGACGCCTTAAACTTCCAGGGCAATGCCGGATTCACATTGGTATCAAACTCAACCGTTACCAAACGATTCATATCCACATGCATGGATTCCGCTTTTACCTGAGAAACCTCACCAGTTTTGCCGTTAAGCCCGGTGACATCGCACAACAGATCATACATAGGCACCATCACATAACCAAAACCAAACATGCATGCAGCAAAAATAAAAAGCTTCTTTGCTGTAACTCTAGTATTTTGTGCCATGCCTACATGTACACCAGAACTATGCCAGCATAAAAACCAACTGCTACTAGCCCAAGGACTATGACTAATCGCATGTTCTTCGCTGCTAATTCCTTTTCCGCAGCTTTTTTATCGTTGTCACTCATTACCACTTTTTAACCACTGGCCTTAAGAATGTGCCGTTGCATCCGTCACTTCTGGCGGCGTAGTAAAGCTGTGGAATGGCGGAGGCGATGACAAAGTAAATTCTAAACCATGTGCGCCTTCCCAAACTTGGTCGGTAGCCTTTTCACCACCACGAATACATTTGATAACAACCCAAACCAGTATCAACTGACTCAGACCAAAGGCAAAACCACCAATACTAATAATCATATTCCAGTCTGTAAACTGAGTGCTGTAATCCGGGATACGTCGCGGCATTCCAGCTAAGCCAATGAAATGCATTGGGAAGAATAAAACGTTGACCGAGATGGTAGAGGTCCAGAAATGCAGCTTTCCGAGCTTCTCATCGTACATATGCCCAGTCCATTTAGGCATCCAGTAATAAACGCCACTGATAATACCAAAGACAATCCCTGGCACGAGAACATAATGAAAGTGAGCCACGATGAAATACGTATCATGATACTGGAAATCGACCGGGGTTATGCCCATCATCAAACCAGAGAAACCGCCCAGCGTGAACATAAACAGAACACCAATCGCAAATAGCATTGGCGTTTCAAATGTCATAGAGCCTTTCCACATGGTTGCCGTCCAGTTAAAGACTTTAACGCCTGTTGGAACTGCGATCGCCATAGTGGCGTACATGAAGAACAACTCTCCTGCCAACGGCATACCAACGGTAAACATATGGTGCGCCCAAACAAAGAAAGACAAGAAGGCAATCGATGCCGTTGCGTATACCATTGACGCATAACCAAACAATGGTTTGCGTGCAAAGGTTGGAATTATCTGAGAGATAATACCAAATGATGGTAGTACCAAAATATATACTTCTGGATGACCAAAGAACCAAAATACATGCTGGAACAATACGGGATCGCCACCACCAGCCGCATCAAAGAAAGCAGTACCAAAAAACTTATCCGTTAACAACATCGTTACTGCACCAGCCAAAACGGGCATAGCGGCAATCAACAAAAACGCGGTGATAATCCAAGTCCAGACAAATAATGGCAGTCTCATAAATGTCATGCCTGGTGCACGCATATTAAAGACGGTCGCAATAATATTAATTGCCCCCATAATTGATGAGATACCCAGAAAATGCACGGCAAAGATTAAGAATGGGAATCCATCGCCTAATTGCAGCACTAGTGGGGGATACATTGTCCAGCCACCCGCCGGAGCGCCGCCTTGCATAAAGAAGGTAGCTAACAACAACGTAAATGCAAATGGAAGAATCCAAAAGCTCATATTGTTCATTCGTGGCATCGCCATGTCCGGCGCACCAATCATCATCGGTATCATCCAGTTCGCCAGACCAACACCAGCGGGCATCACGGCACCGAAAATCATGACTAGCGCATGTACTGTAGTCATGGAATTGAAAAACTGCGGATCGACAAACTGCAGTCCTGGCTGAAATAGCTCAGCTCGGATAACCATTGCCATGGCGCCGCCGATAAAAAACATAATCAAGGAGAACACCAAATACATGGTGCCGATGTCCTTGTGATTAGTAGAAAACAGCCAACGGCCTATGCCAGTTGGCTTGTGGTCGTGGTCGTGGTGATCATCCTCGTGGACAGCTGCGTAGCTCATGAATCTATCCTCTAATTATCTATCTATTCGTTTATATAAATCTAAAAAATTTCGATTACCTTGCTGCTTTTACGTCAGCCGGCTGTATTGCGTCTTTTGCTGTGTTATCCCATGAATTTCGTTCATGCGTCATAACAGCAGCCAGATCCGCATCGTTTAGTTGTTCCTTGAAAGCGGGCATTAAGTTTTTGCCGTTTAAAATCAGATCAATCATCTCTGCTGCGGAACCATTAACAATCGCGCTGCCGTTTAAGGCCGGGAACAACCCTTCGACACCATTGCCGTTAGCCTGATGACATGAGACACAGTTTGCAGCATAAACAGATTTGCCTTTCTCCAACAATTCTTCTTTGGACCATTCTCGATTAGCGCCATCTGCAGCAGCAAGCTGAATAGCTTTTTGCTCTTCAACCCAAACGGCATATTCTTCTTTCGAAACAGCATGGACAACAATAGGCATGAAGCCATGATCTTTCCCGCATAATTCAGTACATTTACCACGATAGATACCGGGCTCATCTATATATGTCCAGTTATCGTTTATATAGCCAGGAACTGCATCACGCTTCCACCCCAAAGCAGGGACCCACCAAGCATGTATGACATCAGCCGCCGTGGTCAGGATTCTTATTTTTGTGTCAACAGGAAGCACAACCGGGTTATCTACGTTTTTGAGGTAATTTTCGATTGTGAACGGGTCTATGCCTGAGTTTCTTTGTCGCGCTTTATTGTCTTCTTCAGACAAGGCGCTAAAGAAGCTTATGCCTTCATCGAGATAATCATATTTCCACTTCCACTGGTAACCCGTGACTTTTAATGTCATTTCCGCATCGCCCGTTTTTTCCATAAAGACCAGCGTTTTAGTGGCAGGAATCGCCATGCCGACCAAAATCAAAATAGGAATAATCGTCCAAGTGATTTCAGCAGTGGTGCTGTGGTGAAATTGTGCAGCGACCGCGCCCTTTGATTTTCTATGGTGGAAAATTGACCAGGCCATCACACCGAAAACAGCAATACCAATTACCGTAACGATGTACAAAATGATCATGTGTAATTCATAGACTTTATGACTGGTTGGCGTGACGCCTTCAGTCAAATTGAGCGGATATTCGGCTAGAACAGCCCCACTCACTAGGAATAATGAAACTGCAACTAACCCAAGCACAGTTTGTTTTAATTTATCGACTGACATACAACAATCCTCAGCATTGATGATTTTTATTTTTAATAACTACTTCTTAAATTATTACTTTTACAATTCTTTTACGACGTCACAAATGTTATCTCGCTCAACCAAACAACTTAATATTAATAAGGCAATGATGTCATATCACCAATCAAGCTGAAAGCATTGTATTTCTTACTTTTAGCACAAGCTCAAACTTTAAAACAGCCTTTCAGAAGCCCTAATTAGAGGATTTCTTTGGCTTAATTCTATTGGGTTTTATCACAGACATTCATTCCCTGATCTATAACCCCATGATTTTCTTCCTCTTCAAGGTGCGACAATATGCCTTAAATTGGGCACTTGTTGCAACCTTAAGCTTATATTATCTAGCGCCGTAGCCCAATATAAAAGAGGGATCTATATTTTTTGCCATTTCTACTGAATCTAGCCCAACCATATTATCTAGATCCGCAATATTTGGACAAGCCAGCTCCTCGTTTAAGAATTCCAAAGTTTCTTCTTTATATAAATACTCTTTATCTAACTGATTACAGACCCAGCCACATAGATTTATGCCGTCTGCCCTTATCGCCTCAGCAGTTAAAGTTGCATGATTAATACAGCCTAAGCGCAGGCCAACGACCAAGATAACGGGTATACCCAGCTCACGCACTATATCAGCCGTGCTAATTTCGTCAGACATTGGCACACGCCAGCCACCGACACCTTCAACAATGATATTGTCACAAGCCGATGCTAAATGATTATAGCTAGCGACTATCTGATCAATCTCGACAAACACCCCTGCTCGTCGAGCAGCAAAGTTAGGTGACACAGACGGCTCAAACACATATGGATTAATGAGTTCATAATCTACAAGCTCACTAGAGCACTGCATTATTAGTCTCGCATCATCATTCATTAGCTTGCCATTGACATAATTTCCACCACTCGCTATTGGCTTCATGCCATTAGTTTTGCGTCCTTGCTCCTTTAGTGCCTCGATCAAGGCGAGTGTAAACCAGGTTTTTCCCACACCAGTATCTGTGCCAGTAATAAAAACTCCTTTGCTCATAACTACTTTTGCTTTTTGTCCCTGAGGTCTTGCCGTAACTGATCTAATGATATTGACTGAGAGTTTTCAGTCGTACTCTTGCCCCTCTGCCGATGTGGCCGCCACGCATGCCCATAGATAACCTCATAGGTAGCGGGCAATTTATTATCTGCTCGAAATGTTTCGTAATGAGATATAACTTTATTTAAACGCTGTTTCCCTGTCAGGGTTTTACGCCGGCCTTTATTTACATTGTGCGCGCCAATATTTTTTAACTCATTCATAAGCTGTTTACAATCATTGTAGGTCAAAACAATATGCTCAACACTCAGCACCGGGGCATCCATGTCGTTCCGAATCAGTGAGTCACCAATATCATGCATATCAACAAAGGCGTTTACATGAATATCGTCGTCTACCTTTTGCCAACATTCGCGTAATTCTTTTAATGTGTCTGGACCAAAGCTGGCAAACAAAAAGACACCGCCGGGTTTAAGCATCCGCTTAATTTCAGCAAATACTTGATCCAGATCGTTGCACCATTGCAGCATCAAACTGCTAAACACTAGGTCAAACTGATTGTCATCTATAGGCATATGTGCGGCGTCAGCACAGAGAAAATGATTTTTAGAGAAATACCTCGATGACTGTTTACGCGCGGTCTTTAACATCTCGCCAGAAATATCGCTTTGATAAAATTGTGCCTTTTTAAATCTTTGTTTTAATTTTCTCGATCCATAGCCTGTTCCCGAACCTATGTCTAAAATTGATGCCGGATTAATTTTAATCAGATCAAACGACTCGACCAATCGATCAACAACGGTTTGTTGTAACAAGGAAAATGTATCGTATTCCTTAGCGGCAACGTCAAACGCATGCGCAACATTTAATCTTTCGATATCATAATCACTATTATTTAAATTTTGCACTTATAAACTCGTTTATTAAATTTATCGTTTCTTCTGGTTGTCCAACAAACAGCGCATGGCAACTATTTTTAATGATCTTGTATTCCGTCTGATGAAGTAATTGTTCTAATTGTTTAATTACTTCGGGACTTATAAGCGCATCATGTTCACCCAGCAAATGTAGTGTCGGTATTTTTAGAGCCGCAAACTCTTTTCTTTGATCTTGTTCAAATAATTCATTCAACCAAAAAGAAAGTGTTGCGCTGTATTTTTCATTCGCAACATGTGACCTTAATGTTTTAATTATATTTTTTGCTTCTTTGTCACCATGTGCGATCAGCCCGGCAAAATATTCAATTGTTTTTTTAGGGTTGCTTAACAAACTACTTTGCAGATCAAAAATTGAATTTTTATCAATCACATTATTCCAATCTGGCTTATTTACAAAACATGGCACGCTAGCAATATAAACAATTGCTTTTATTTTATCAGTCCTGTTCGCTAAACAAGTCGCAACTAAACCACCAAAAGACCAGGCAATAATGACAGTATTATTTTCAATCATTTTCTCTACGCTTACTGCTAACGCATCTACACCATCCGCATTAATATCTTTAGCTATCGTATAAAGACATATTTTATCGATACGATCAAAACCATTTAACTGATCAGCAAAACCATCCCAAATTGATTTGTTAATGCCCCAGCCGTGCAACAAGACACAATCGAGCTTTTGTTTACTGTTCATCTAAATTATTTTTTATTGCCCGGACCAGACGTGCAACTTGTTCCTTGTTATGAGCGGCCGTAAAACTTAATCTTAATCGTGAAGTTCCTTTTGCAACTGTTGGCGGACGTATGGCTGCTGCTAATAGCTTGTTTTTATACAAGGATTCACTTAATTCTACAGTTTTATTCGCGTTGCCAATTATTAAAGGCTGTATATGGGAACCTGATTCACTCGCTTCTAATTTAGCATCTTGCATCAACTCTTTATAAAGCTTGATTAAGCGGAATAGATTTTGTCGCAGCTCTCCCGCGTTCTCAACCAGATCAATAGCTTGTGTCATCGCTGCCGCCAGGGATGGCAGCATAGCTGTTGTATATATATAGGTTCTTGCCTTTTGTATAAAAGCTTCTACATGCAATGCGCTCCCGGACACAAAAGCACCGCACCCACCAAATGATTTACCAAACGTTCCTATCAACAAAGGCACTTGCAATTGATCAAGTTTTTGCAACTCTAATAATCCAGCCCCCGTGTCTCCCAAGACACCCAGCCCATGTGCATCATCAACTATCAAAAAAGCATCATATGTTTTACATAATTTTGCTATTTCAACTATGGGCGCAAAGTCGCCATCCATGCTAAACACCCCGTCTGTCATAACCACTAAATTATTATTTTTATATTTTTCTAATAAAAATTTGAGATGGTTTATATCGCTATGCCGATAACGCACAAGACGTCCTTTTGACAATTGAGCTGCGTCTATTAAAGAAGCGTGATTAAGTTTATCTTGTAATATTATAGTATTCGAGTCTATCAGGACTGAAGCAATGGCAAGGTTTGCCAAGTAGCCCGAACTAAAGACTAATGCAGCATCTCTGTTAAGAAACTCAGCCAACCTTTTTTCTAGCATCTTGTGTGGTGTTGAATGACCGACTACTAATTGTGATGATCCCGCACCTACACCATAGGCCTCAATGGCCGCTATCATGCTCGCCTTTAAAACTTCATTATTAGCTAAACCTAAATAATCATTACTACTGAAATTTAAATATTCTTCATCATCAATTACAACCAGCGGCCCTTGATAAGAATCTATAGTCCTTCTGACTCTATACAAACCATCAAACTCACGTTGATTTAATTCGTCAACTAGCTTCACTGTGATTGTATAAGATTAGTTGTTATGCCTTCGTTAATGACGGCTTGATTGAACGCCTAAACGTTCAAATAATTTTTGATCTTCTGCTAACTGAGGGTTATCTGTAGTAAGTAACTTTTCACCATAAAAAATAGAGTTTGCGCCGGCCAACAAACACAAAGCTTGCATCTCTTCTGTCATTTCACTTCGACCTGCAGAGAGTCGAACGTATGACGCAGGCATCATAATTCTTGCACTAGCAATAACCCGTACAAAATCTATAGGGTCAAGCTCTTCTGTTTCATTTAGTGGCGTGCCTTCAACCTGCACCAACATATTTATAGGAACACTTTCTGGTTGCACGTCCATGTTCGCTAAACTCATCAATAGTCCGGCACGGTCATTCACTTCTTCGCCCATACCGATAATTCCCCCACAACACACATTGATTCCAGCGTCTCTTACATGTTCAATCGTGTCTAATCGTTCTTGATAATCTCGAGTGCTGATTATCTTTGAATAAAACTCCGGAGAGCTATCAAGGTTATGATTGTAATAATCTAAACCTGCGGTTTTTAGTTCTTGCGCCTGACCTTTTTCCAACATACCAAGTGTTACACATGTTTCCATTCCTGTTCTCTTTACTGCATCTATCATGGTAATCACTTTTTCCAGGTCTCGTTGTTTTGGCTGTCTCCACGCAGCGCCCATACAAAAACGTGTCGCACCACTTGCTTTTGCCGCTTTGGCCTGTTCAAGAACAGCATCTAATTCAAGTAACTTTTCCGCATTAACCCCGGCATCATAGTGCGCGCTCTGAGGACAATAGGCACAATCTTCAGGACAACCTCCTGTTTTTATATTCATCAAAGTGCTTAACTGCACAATATTAGGATCGAAATTATCACGGTGAACATTTTGAGCTTCATAAATCAAATCAGCAAACGGCTTGGTCATAAGTGATATCACTTCTGCCTTGGTCCAATTATTCCTGATTTTTGTTTTTATATTTTGTTTCATAAAGAACTTGTCCGTTATTTTATTAATCTTATTGGCCTTTTTAAGTGCTCAACACTTATGCGAGAACGTGCCACAATAACTGTTAAGAATTTATTGTAAACTTTTTATTTGTAATTAGGTTAACAAATGGACACGGACGTCAATACTCAATTTTTGGAAGGCACTTGTTTCTTTTGTCTAACCAAAACACATAAGGCCTGGTGCTACTGGTGCGAACAAGACTTTATCCAGGACAAACACAGGTGTCCGGTTTGCGCACGAAACACCAGCACGCCTAAAGCGTGCGGTTCTTGTCTTAAACACCAACCTTTTTTCACTTGCACCAGGGTATTGTTTGACTATAAGTATCCGGGAAACCACTTGATAAAGACGTTTAAATTTAACGACCGCCCAGAGCTTGCTCATAGCTTTGCCGACAAGCTGGCAGGTATATTAACAAACGACGATCCTCTTCCAGAAATCTTAATACCCGTGCCATTACACAAACACAGACAAAGAGAACGAGGCTATAACCAATCTTTAGAGTTTGCATCGTCTATTGGAAAACAACTTGGAATAACGGTTAACACAACATTGTGCCGCCGAACAATAGACACAAAACGGCAAAGCACACTGCCAATGAAGATCCGTAAAAACAATGTTAAAGGCGCCTTTAAACTAACCGATGCAAACCCTTTTGATTACGCCGCCATTGTTGATGATGTTATAACGACTGGATCAACAACAAACGAAATCGCGTCTTTACTTATAAAATCAGGCTGTCGTCGAGTTGATGTTTGGGCAATAGCGAGAACGCAAATTTAAGTATCAAGATTCTCCGCTATCAAGGCGTTTCGTTCGATAAACTCACGTCGTGGCTCTACTTGATCGCCCATCAAGGTCGTAAACACCTCATCAGCACCGATGACATCTTCAATTTTCACTTGTAATAGGCTACGAGTATTGGAATCCATTGTTGTTTCCCAAAGCTGATCGGGGTTCATTTCACCCAGGCCTTTATAACGCTGAATTGACAAACCTTGCTCCGCTTCTTCTAACAACCAATCAAACGCCAACTTTAGCGAAGTGATCGCTTGCTTTCGCTCATTGCGTTGAATATAGGCGCTATCATCTAGGCTTGTTAGCTGCTCAAGAGCGGAGAGTTTTTTATAGTCTTCCGAAGAAAAGAACTCTGGCGCGAAGACATTGCTCGACTCTAGGCCATGAACCGAGACAGCAACCTTGGCGCCGAAATGATCTTCATTGGCCGGAAATAGCTCAAAATTATACTCAGTAACATTAGCATCGTCGCCATTCAATTCAGTAACTAAATTATCAAACCACGTTTTTACTACGGCCTCATCTTCACAGTCTGATTCCGTTATTAAAGGCATGTAGCGAATCGCATCAACAATTGTTGGGTGGTATCGCTTACAAAGTCGGTTGTAGGCACGATTCATCGTAATATAACAATCAACCATATCTTTAAGCGCCTCGTTTTCAATAGGAGTCTGTCCCTCTCCTGCAAAAAGCTGGCTATTTTCTAACGCTAGCTCCAGCAGGTACGCTTCGCGCTCTGTCTCATCCTTTAGATAACGCTCCTGCTTCCCTTTTTTTACTTTATACAGAGGTGGTTGAGCGATGTAGATATGACCCCGCTCTATCAGCTCAAGC
The DNA here is from genome assembly GCA_002292815.1 of Thiotrichaceae bacterium UBA973. Classification (GTDB taxonomy): domain Bacteria; phylum Pseudomonadota; class Gammaproteobacteria; order Eutrophobiales; family Eutrophobiaceae; genus UBA7359. The sequence continues at coordinate 117,390 of DBBX01000031.1, forward strand.
ATTTGTCGATAAAAGAATGTCAGTAATAAAGTACGGATATGGGCACCATCAACGTCAGCATCCGTCATAATAATAATGCGGTGGTACCTCAGCTTCTCAGGGTCAAACTCTTCGCGGCCTATACCACAGCCCAGGGCTGTAATAAGCGTTCCTACCTCAACTGAGGACAACATTTTGTCGAAACGCGCCTTTTCAACATTCAATATCTTACCTTTTAACGGTAAAATTGCCTGATTCTTGCGATCACGGCCTTGTTTTGCTGAACCACCAGCTGAATCACCCTCCACCAGAAATAGCTCTGACAGAGCCGGATCCTTCTCCTGGCAGTCCGCAAGCTTTCCAGGCAAACCAGCAATATCAAGCGCTGTCTTTCTTCGAGTCAATTCACGAGCTTTACGGGCTGCCTCTCGTGCGCTCGCGGCCTCAATAACCTTTGCGCTAATAGCTTTTGCTTCAGCAGGCCTTTCTAATAAAAATTCCTGTATTTTTTCTGATACGCACGACTCAACCGCAGACTTAACTTCACTTGAAACCAGTTTATCCTTTGTTTGGGAAGAAAACTTGGGATCGGGAAGCTTTATTGATAACACCGCGGTCAAGCCCTCCCTAACATCTTCTCCGGTGATAGTGACTTTAGCCTTGGCCGCCATACCTTGCTTGTCCATGTGCTGATTAAAGCTTCGTGTTAATGCTGCTCTAAAACCTGAGAGATGTGTTCCACCATCTTTTTGTGGGATATTGTTTGTAAAACAGAATATATTTTCCTGATAAGAGTCGTTCCACTGCATAGCCAATTCAACACTGACTTCTTCTTTTTCAGCCTGAATATCAATCACCGTCTCATGCAGCGGCGTTTTATTGCGGTTCAAATGCTTAACAAACGCACTTATTCCACCCTTGTATTCAAACAAATCCGTTTTACCGCTGCGCTCATCTAACAACTCAATACGCACACCAGAATTAAGGAAAGACAGCTCTCGCAAGCGTTTCGCAAGAATATCGTAGTGAAACTCCAGAAGTTTAAAAATAGCAACGTTAGGTAAAAAAGTAACTTCCGTGCCCGTTTTATTAGAGGGCTCACCTTTTTTCAATGGAGATACTGGATCACCATTTTGATACGTCTGATGATAAATATGCCCTTCACGATAAATTTTCAAATCTAATCTTTCTGAAAGCGCATTAACCACAGAGACACCAACCCCATGCAAACCACCTGAAACCTTATAGGAGTTATCATCAAACTTACCACCAGCATGCAAGACGGTCATAATCACTTCCGCTGCCGATCTTCCTTCTTCTTCATGAATACCGACCGGAATGCCACGACCATTATCAGTGACTGAGATTGATTCATTAGAATGAATCGTTATCTTTATATGGTCACAATGCCCCGCCAAAGCCTCATCAATACTGTTGTCTACCACTTCAAACACCATATGGTGCAAGCCGGTACCGTCTTCTGTGTCACCAATATACATTCCAGGACGCTTTCTGACGGCTTCTAAGCCTTTCAAGACTTTAATTTTCGACGAATCGTAAGTGTTTTCTTCAGACATAACTCTCTCTCATTAACAACCAGGTTTATTCTACCATTTTCTGTATCTTTCCGTGTTTCACGTGAAACATACTATTAAGTTCGTTTTCCTGACCAAGCCATTCAGGCCGAGCCAAAGAAGAAACGAATGTTTGAGCATTATTAGCCAGCAACAAAGCCAGTATTTTCCTCGAAGAGTCCTGATCTAGTTCCGCATCAAGGTCATCGACCAACACCATAGCATCCTTACCCAGCTCTTTTAATTTATCTACTTGTGATGAAACCAGTGCAGCACTAAACAGCTTGGTCTGTCCTCGGGATAAATGTCTCGCAACATTATAATCTTCATAATTAAAGGAAATATCCGCTCGATGTGGTCCTAAATTCGTATAGCCTCTTTTTTCATCTTCGTTTCTACCAACAGCCAGCAAGTCGGATAAATTTTGGCCTACATAGTTTTCATTTAAATAATTAATTTTTACCGCGCCAGACAACACATGTGGGGCATGCTTTTCATTTAACAGTTTGTTTAAATCGGAAATATACTTATTCCTCATATCATCTATCTTTACGGCCTCTTCGCCCATCAGCCTCTCCCAGCCTGTAATTTCTGAAGGGTTTGTACTGCGTTCAGACTTAAGAAGCGCGTTTCTATGCCGCAATGCACGATGATAGTTTTTCCATACAACCATATATTCTTGTTCCACGTGAAACATAGACCAATCCAACCAATGCCTCCTGTCCTTTGGAGTGCCTGTAAATAAAATATAGTGATCGGGGGTTAGTATATAAACGGGTAATAATTTTGCTTGTTCTGATGCTGTTTGTATTGATTCACCATCAAACTTTATCCTGGTGACACCGTGTCCCTTCTCTACTCCAACCGAGAATGGAACCCCTTGGTTTGTTCCTCTTGCGTATACCTGTAGCTTATTATCACCCCGGCTTATAACATCATTTATTCGCTTACTCCTGAACGACTTTATCCGTGATAACAGATAAATACTTTCCAGAATGGAGGTTTTTCCACTCGCGTTGGGACCATAAAAGAAATTAAGCTTAGGGCTGGGATGTATACTAAATTCACCGAGGTTGCGAATTGAGCAGGCATTAAGCTGTTCAATATAAAGCATTACTTAGAGGCGCATCGGCATCACAACATACTGGCAGTTCGATTCATCTTCAGGTAATAATAAACAACTACTGTCTGGATCAAGAACACTTAACTTAACTTTTTCGCTTTTGATAATTGATAAAGTGTCTAATAGATAAGAAACATTGAAACCTATTTCTATTTCCGTTCCACTGTAATCGACCTCTAACTCCTCTTCCGCTTCTTCTTGCTCTGGATTATGGGCTAGTGCCCTCAAGCTATTTGAGGCAAATATAATTCTAACGCCTCGATATTTTTCGTTGGAAAGAATAGAGGCCCGAGTCAGGCTGTTTCTTAATTCTTCTTTATTCGCTATTACTGGTGTTTCGCTTAGTTCAGGAATGACTCGCTGGTAATCAGGAAAACGGCCATCGATTAGTTTACTAGTAAAACAAGAATTTTCATTTTTTACTCTAATATGATTTGTGCTTATTTGAATCTCAATTTCACTATCATCATCTTGAAGAAGGCGGGTTAATTCTGTAATACCTTTTCTTGGAACTATTATTTGTATAGGTTCTTCTATTTCTAATTCTATTTCTGATTCATCTAAAGCTAAGCGATGCCCGTCTGTAGCGACTGCTCTTATCTTATTATTAGAAATTTCCAGAAGCAGGCCATTTAAATAATAGCGTACATCCTGCTGCGCCATTGAAAACTGTGTGTTTTCCAATAATTTTTCAAGTTTCTTTTGTTTTATATTAAAACTAACTACATTTTCGGTGATATCAATTACGGGGTATTCCTGTGCTGGCAATGAAGCAAGAGTGAAACGGCTTTTGCCAGATTTTATAAGTACTCTGTCATTTTTCACTTCGAATTGTAATTTTGCTTCTTGCGGCAATGCCCGGCAAATATCTAATAGTTTTCTAGCGGGTAATGTTAATTCTCCCGTCTGTTCTAACTGTACATCTATTGCGACGATAAGCTCTACTTCCATGTCTGTTGCCGTAATTGTTAACGAACCAGATTCAATATTCATCAATATATTTGAAAGAATAGGTAGAGTTTGACGACGATCTACGACGCCACTAACGGTTTGTAAAACAGGTAGTAGTGCATCTCTATTTATATTAAATTTCATATATATACCTATTATTGTTACTACTAGTAAATTTAAATAATGTTAATAAAGGTTAATTATTAATTAAATCAATCACTTAAAAATATTTAACCTTAATTAGATGTTGTGGATAAAGTATTTTTTTGTGTTAGTGAAATGTTGATAGATTGAAAAATATTTTTTTTCTTCAACTTATCCACAACTCATCTTCAACTTGTTAGCGTGTTTGTTAAATTAACGTAATCCTCTTCAATTCTATGTTCAGTTTTTCTTAATTCTTTTATCTTTCTGCAAGCATGTAAAACTGTAGTGTGGTCCCGGCCGCCAAACGCATCTCCAATTTCTGGAAGGCTATGGTTTGTTAATTCTTTTGATATTGCCATTGCAACTTGTCTGGGTCTGGCAATAGACCTGTTGCGCCGCTTAGATAATAAATCAGCGACTCTTATTTTATAGTATTCCGCAGTTGTTTTTTGTATATTCTCCATTGTCACTTGTTTGTCTTGGATGATAAGCAAGTCTCTCAAGGAAGTCTGTGTGAATTCAAGCGTGATCGGGTTTCCTGTTAGATTAGAATTTGCAATTACACGATTAAGCGCCCCTTCAAGTTCGCGGACGTTTGAACGAAAACGCTTCGCTATAAAAAAAGAGACTTCATCAGGGATTTCTTTTTGTACTAAAAAGGCTTTTTTTCGAATAATAGCAACGCGAGTTTCAAGTTCGGGCGGCTCGATCGCTACAGTGAGGCCCCAACCAAAACGAGACTTCAATCGTTCTTCTAAGCCATTAACTTCTTTTGGATAGCGATCACATGTCAAAATAATCTGGTGTTGACCTTCAAGTAAGGCATTAAATGTATGAAAAAACTCTTCTTGGGAGCGTTCTTTTTTAGCAAAAAACTGGATGTCATCGATCAGTAGCGCATCCAAAGAACGGTAATGTCGTTTGAATTCGTTGATAGCGTTGTGTTGTAACGCCCTTACCATATCAGCAACAAACCTTTCCGAGTGTAAATAGGCGATGTTAGCGTTTGGTTTTTGTTCAAGAATAGCCGCACCGACAGCATGCATTAAATGGGTTTTACCGAGCCCGACACCGCCATAAATAAATAAAGGGTTATATGCGTTTCCTGGGTTCTCTGAGACTTGTATCGAAGCGGCCCTAGCTAGCTGATTAGATTTACCCTCAACAAAATTATTAAAAGTAAAATAAGTATTTAGATTGCTAGAGTGTTTGACCGGTTTGGTTTGTGGTTTGTCTGCAAAAGAATCTGTGTTTTTAGTATGCGTTTTCTTTTGTTTCGTTTCCGCGTCGTTACTGTTACGACTACCGATCTCGAGTTTTAGAGAAACGCGTTTGCCATTAGGCCGTTCCCCCGACAATAATTCTTCTATCCGTGTTAGGTAGCGCTCACTTATCCAGTCGAGCACAAACCTGTTAGGGGCAAGCAAGTGTACGCCACCGTCGCTTTCGATAGCGTGTAATGGTCGTATCCAGGTATTGAATTGTTGAGGTGATAATTCACCCTCAAGCCGCTCTAGGCAACGTTTCCATGGGGAAATGCCCACAAATAAACCCTCGTTGAGTTTCTGATAATGAAGAGAAGTGAGAAGTGTATACCTGATTAAAATAGTTATCCACAACAACAAAATCGTATTGTTTTTCAGGTTATAATTGACTTGTTTGTTGTTGTAACAGTAACATGTGCGCCCTTTTAAATAGCGCTATTAAAGTAATCGAAGGCATGAGTATATGAAAAGAACATTCCAACCCAGTAAAATTAAGCGAAAAAGAAACCATGGCTTTCGTGCGCGCATGCAAAGTCGTTCAGGAAGATTAATCATAAAGGCACGACGAAGCAAAGGCAGAAAAAGGCTTTCAGCTTAGTTCTTGTAAAGAGTGTCTTCTTTCGAGGGGCGATTTCGGGCTAGCAGCAGGTTGAAACGCCCGGAAGAATATAAGCTTGTGTTTTCTTCAAAGCAGCGTTCCAGTGATAAATCATTTTTGTTTCTGGCCAGACAAAACGGCATTAATCAAGCACGTTTGGGTTTGGCTGTACCCAAGAAACATATCTCTAAATCTGTTGATCGAAATAAATTAAAAAGAATTATAAGAGAAAGTTTTCGATTAAGACAAAAGCAGCTTATGGGAAAGGATGTTGTTGTTGTTGTAAAAGGCGCTATCAATTGTAGTAGCAGATCAATTGATTCAGAACTGATCAAGCATTGGGAAAGAGTGAGTAAATGAAGCAGGTTTTATTAAAGCTTATCACTATCTATCAACGATATATTAGTCCGTATAAAGCCCCTTGTTGCAGATTTTACCCAACTTGCTCCGAATATATGGCAAATGCACTTACTGATCATGGTTTAGTAATTGGTATTTATTTAGGTGTTCAGCGAGTCTGTCGTTGTCACCCATTTCATCAAGGTGGTTTTGATCCTGTGCCACAAAAAATAATGAAGAATAACTAATGGAAACGACACGGTTTATTTTATTAATCGCGCTAGGCTTGGTGCTTACTATGATCTGGCAGTCTTGGAACGAGGATTACGGTGATTTAACCGTTCAGCCAGGAGTAATCGGTCAACAGCAACCATTAGAGTCCTCGTCGACCGCTAGTATAGAAGACCTACCTATAGTGCCGACATCTTCTTCAGAAAGTGAAGTGCCTTCATTGGTGGTTGATAAAAAAACTCAAAGCCTTCTAAGCGGAGAAGTTGTTCATGTAAAAACAGATCTTTTAGATCTCGAGATCAATACACTTGGCGGCACAATTCAACACCTAGAATTATTAAACTACCCTATATCTAAAAAACAACAAGATAAAAAAGTTGTCTTACTGAACAATGATGAGGAACATTTTTATATAGTTCAAGGCGGCTTACTTGGTAAAAATGACGTCGCTAATCATAAAACGTCGTTTACGATTAAAAACAACAGTTACACTTTAGCCGGCAATGACAGCGTTTCCATCCCGCTTTATTGGGAATCAGAGAATGGCCTAAAAGTTATAAAAACATTTACTTTTTACAAAGGTCAATATGTTGCTGAGATAAACTACGAAATCCAAAATGGAACTGGCGCTGACTGGTCTGGAAGTATATATGGTCAGATAAATCGCACTGAGCCGAAAGAAAAAGGTTCACGTTTTATCTATACCTATACTGGTGCTGTTATATCTTCTCCTGAAAAACGTTACGAAAAAATAGATTTTGGTGATATTGAAGACGATAAATTGTCTATTGATATTACCAATGGCTGGGTTGCCATGCTTCAACATTATTTTATTACCGCATTAATTCCTGGCTCAAAAGACGATCAATATCATTATTACACCTTAAATCCTGGAAACAATAGTTATGTTATCGGCGCAATCAGCCCAGCAAAAACTATAGGCATTAATAATAGTGAAAATATCAGCCATCGCGTTTTCTTTGGCCCCAAGCTTCAAAAACAATTGGAGCAAGTCGCAGAAGGACTTAATTTAACCGTTGATTTTGGTATCTTCTGGTTTCTCGCAAAACCGCTCTATTGGGTGTTGGATTATATTCATGGTTTTACCAATAATTGGGGTTGGGCCATTATTTTAGTGACGCTATTTCTTAAGATATGTTTTTATAAACTGTCTGCGGCAGGCTATCGGTCCATGGCTAACATGCGCAGAGTTCAGCCGCGTCTGTTGTCTATTAAAGAAAGATACAAGGGCGATAGAGCAAGGCTCAATCAAGCCATGATGGACATTTATAAGGAAGAAAAGATCAACCCTTTGGGAGGTTGTTTCCCAATTCTTATTCAAATTCCGGTATTTATATCTTTGTATTGGGTGTTATTGGAAAGCGTTGAATTAAGACAGGCAGATTTTATTTTATGGATACACGATCTTTCTATTCCGGATCCGTATTTTGTGTTGCCATTGTTGATGGGAATAACCATGTTTATTCAACAAAAATTAAACCCTGCGCCGATGGACCCTGTTCAGGCCAAGGTTATGTCTGTGTTACCCGTCGTTTTCACAGTTTTCTTTGCTTTCTTTCCTTCTGGTTTGGTTTTGTATTGGGTTGTTAATAATACGCTTTCCATAGCGCAACAGTGGATGATTACCCGGAACATTGAGAATGCACCTGCTAAGAAATAAAGCGGTTGTGCGGTTTGCGCCATGTCTAAAAATAATGACACGATAACGGCTATTGCTACTCCCTCAGGCCGCGGTGGTTTGGGTGTCGTCCGTGTCTCAGGCAATAAAACTAAAGATATATTCAAAGCCCTAACCGGTGTCCCGCCGAAAGCGCGTTTAGCACAATTTGTTTCTTTTAAGTCTTCAGATCAGAAAATAATTGATAAAGGCATTGCTCTCTATTTTGAATCACCGGCTTCATATACGGGCGAAGACGTTATGGAATGTCACGCACACGGTAGTCGTATTGTATTAGGGATGTTGTTGGATGAGATTCTTTCTTTGGGTGCAAGACTTGCATTACCAGGAGAATTTACCGAAAGAGCGTTTATGAATAATAAAATCGATCTGGTTCAAGCAGAAGCGGTTGCTGATCTGATTGATAGTAATTCTAAAAAAGCTGCCCGCAGTGCTATGCAATCATTAAACGGCGTTTTCTCCGAGCGCATAAATAAATTAAGGGAACGTATCTTTAATGCTAAAGCCTTAATCGAAGCAGCATTGGATTTTCCTGAAGAAGAAGATGTTATCGTTGATACGCTTCCAGCAGCAAGAGAGGTCCAAGCATGTCTGGATATACTGGATGAATTAATATCTAAGGCTGAAGCTGGTCGAGTTCTAGATCAAAACCCATCCATTGTCATTGCTGGCAGACCTAACGCGGGTAAATCTAGTGTTTTAAATTATCTGTCTGGTTACGATTCCGCGATAGTCTCGACCATGCCAGGTACGACAAGAGACGTAATAAAGGAAAAGGTGTTGCTCGGTGATTATGCAGTGACATTATTTGATACTGCTGGTCTTCGTGATACTGAGGACAAAATAGAGCAAGCAGGAGTAGACCGGGCGCATAAAACGTTAGCTCTAGCAGACGTTGTTTTGTGTGTGCATGATAATACGCTTGATGATGCAAGCATAAATGTTGAGTTGTTTGAACATGTAAGCCCAGGTGCAAAGATTATTATTGTGAGAAACAAGGTTGATCTTTGTGAAGAGAATGATTTTATTAATTCAGAAAGTGAGGTTTATGTCTCTGTTAAAACCAGGTTTGGTATGGATAAATTGGTTGAGGCAATATGCCTTCATCTTGATATTGTTGAAAACGAGGAAGACCTTATCTTTTCACGTCAACGTCATGTTGATGATCTGCATAGAATAAGCAACAATTTAAAGACTGTTTTAGCTGATATAGCCAGTGGCGCAGGGCTCGAGGTACAGGCCGAGTCGTTACGACAATGTTTATCGGGCTTTGATGAGTTGACTGGCAAAACAACGAGTGACGACGTCTTGGGCGCTGTTTTCTCGAAGTTCTGTATTGGAAAATAATTAAAGAGGAATGGTGTGTGAGTATACAAATCGATATTTCCGTAGGCGAATTGTTAGATAAAATAACAATACTCCAAATCAAAGCGGAAAGAATAGCCGATGTTAGTAAACTAGAAAATATAAAAAAAGAGCTTTGTATTTTGCAGGGACAATGGGAATCATCGCCTTATATAGATAATAATCTTGATAACAACATAGCTTCGTTAAAATTTGTTAATGAAAGATTGTGGGATATTGAAGATCAAATTAGAGTTAAAGAAAGCCAACAAAAATTTGATGAAGAGTTCGTGAAATTAGCAAGATCTGTATATTTTACTAATGATGAGCGGGCAGAAATCAAGCGCGAAATAAACAACAAGACAGGCTCTAATCTTGTTGAAGAAAAGTCATATAGTGACTACACAGTAGATAAATAATAAACCACCTGTTTTGATAGCGTGATATTAATTTAATGACCGTAAACAAAATACTTTTCATCGGGCTGAGCAATGTTGGTGATGTAGTTATGACCACGCCCGTTATGAAAACATTACGTAATAAATATCCGCATGCCTTGTTTGATATCGTTACAGATAAACGTGCACAACAGCTATATGAAAACTGTCCATTTCTGAATGAGCTGTATTTAAAAGATAAGGACAAACCATTGAGAGGTGTGCCGGCACTGTTAATCCAACTATGGAAAAATCGATACGATATTATCGTAGATGTAAGAACGGATGGTCTTGCGTATCTGTTGCGCGGTAAAAAAAGATACACTAAATGGTTGGCTAATAGTTATGGGCCTCATGCGGTTGAAGAGATCATGGGTGTAATTAAGAGTATTCATGGTGATGCGCCAATTTCCGATACAGAGGTCTGGCTGTCTAATGAAAATCGAAATTATGCGGAGAAAGAAGTTTCAGGTTTTGATGATAAAGACAGATTGTTAACGTTATCGGTTGGAGATAGTCGTAAACCTGAAAAATCTTTGACCACTGAGTCCTTTATAAAGTTATTAAATAACCAGAAAGAAAAGTTTTCGGGCGTTATTTTCTTGGGCAATCAATTCGAAAAAGAAATGACAGCGGATGTGAGTCGTAATATTGATATTGCGCACATTAATACCGTTGGCAATAGTTTATTAGATGCTGCCGCTTTAATAGAACGGTCATGTCTTTATATTGGCCCAGATTCAGGTCTTGGTCATATAGCAAGCGCCGTTAAAACACCGACAATTAGTTTTTTTAGTGCAATGAATCCTGTCCGGTATCGCCCGTGGGGAGATCAATCAACGTGTCTCACCGGGGCTGGTTTTGACGCGCGCAATATTTCGGCTGAAGAAGTTAGTTTAGCCATAAGGGGCTTGGGTTTATGAACGAGTTTTTGCGTATTCTTGATAAGTTATTAAAAAAGCAAGGCTATGCCATAAAAAAACATTCTGAATATAATCTTTTACCGATAAAGAATGATGGTTATGATAAACAGAAGAAAACTTATGCATCATTTAATTCAAACAATAAAAACAATCTTGATAATTCGGATAATATTGAGAGACTGGAGGTTTGTTTACGGACATGTATTAATGACAAGCGTGCGAAAAGCAAGCGCAGTGAGCTGACGGGTGTTAGTCTGGAAGAACATCTTTTAAAATGCATAAACTCTTTGTTTATTTCAATCAACGAAGCAAGCGAGCAGAATTTAGAAGTCAATTTAACGATTTTCGATGATCGTTCAAGCACCGAAACCCTGGATAAAATAAAACAGCTTTGCAAAGCATTAAAATGTAAATGGGAAATTATTACTACGGATAAAACAGGTCAGGGCGAGTCGTTACACCAACATTTTTCTTATGCAAAAGATAAAAATGCACTGTTCTATTTTTGTGAAGATGACTATCTTCATGAAGTAACAGCTATCCAAGAAATGATGGGGTTTTATAAAAAAATATATAATCAAACATCAGAACATATACTTATTCACCCACAAGAACACGAGATGATTTATAGTGAAATCAACTATCCGTCATATATATTATTAGGTGAAAATAGACGTTGGCGAACAATGAGTAACGCGACGCATACATTTTTTACTCACTCGAGCGTAGTAAAAAAATATTGGGAATATTTTGAAAACACAAAATTCGTAGGGATAAAAGAAAAGAGACATCTTGGATCAGAGAAGAAAACAACAGATTTATTGTTTAACTATATCAACGGTTTTTCGCCTATACCAGCAGTTGCCATCCATCTCCAAACAAAACATGCTTTGCCACCATTCTGTGACTGGAAGAGTTTATGGGAAAAGACAAAATAAGAGACCAAGTCATTTTACTTACAAGATATTAAAAGTGGTAATTAAGTCTAGCGGGAGTTTAAAATATGAAATTTAATATAAGTTTATTAATTGCAGCATTACGTACCTACGGGAGAAATTTAAAGGGACGTAAATTTGAACCCGAGATTCCGTTTTTAAAATACATTTTAAATAAGGGCGATAACTGTTTACATATAGGTGCTAGCGATGCAAGGCACAGTTATGTTATGTCTGGCCTTATTGGCAACGGTCAAATCTATGCGTTTGAGCCTTCGTCATATTCATACAGCCACCTCGTGTTGATGGCCAAGATGCATCGGCTTAACAATATACATACATATAATTACGCGGTATCGGATAAACCCGGGAAGGTATGTCTCGTTACTCCAGAAAAATCTACTGGCCATGCTGGACGATCATTTGCATTTATTACTTCATTAAACAACTCTAATAAAGACAGAACTGATATTAAGTCTAGTTCAAGCACTGTAGAAGAAGTTAAGGGAGTGACCGTAGACGACTTTGTAGCTGAGAATAGATTGCAAAGCGTTGACTTTGTCAGGTGTGATACAGAAGGCTCAGAAATGCTAATTCTGAATGGTGCTAAAAATACAATAGAGAAATATAAGCCGTGTTTATTGATTGAAATACATAGTGAAGCCTTAAAAGACGTTTTTAACAGTAGCGCTAGTGAGGTTTCAGGCAGATTGTTTAGCCTGGGCTATAGAATGTTTCGTGAAGACGGTGGTAATATCCGTGAAGTTAAAGTCGTTGATGAAACAGAAAATTGGAAAGATTACTTTTTAATTCATCCTGACAGGATTAGCCGCTTACCTGAAGGGCCTTTTCGCGATCAATTAAGTCAGCAATAAATCTCGCATTTTTGAATAGACTTCTTCTGGCAAAATATTGCTCATACAAATATTGTTAGTGCATTGAGTTTTTAAACAAAAGCTACAATGTACAACCTTCTCGATGACAATCGAGCTTTTATTATTCGGGTACCATTTATTTGATAGGTCACGAGTTGAGAATAATGCAATTAGCTTTGTTCCTGCGGCATCGCATAAGTGCATAGCGCCTGTATCCAGGCTAATCGCTAGCGATGCATTTTTGAAAACATGGTGAAGCTCAAGAATTGTTAATTCACCGCACAAGTTAATCGTATTAGTTGTTCTTGATAAAATAAATTTCGCATCGCTAATCTCGTCTTTGCCTCCAATGAGCAGGATCTTTTGTTGTGGATCAATTAATTTTGCGAGTGTAACCCAGTGCTCAAGCGGCCATTTTTTAGGCTGCAGTTTCCCACCAATTAAAAAAACAATAGGCTTGTTTGTCGACATTTCTTTTTCAAAAAGACGATGCCTTGGTTCTTGTGAGTTGATGGGGTAATCAATATGTCCATGAAGGCCATTTTTTTGTAAAGTGTTTATAAAGCGCTGAGTTTCCGTAGGAATACTCAGAAACTTCTTTTGATAGCGCATAAATGATTTAATTCTGCCGCCATCCCAGCCAAAAGCGCTTTTAATATTTAAATAAAATCGCACGAGAATCATGTTTCTTACGGATTTATATATGCCAATGTTTTGAGGTATCTGTATAAATAAATCATATTTTTCTTTTTTTAATAGGCTTAATGTTTCAGGCCTTTTTGTTTTGTGAATAATATATAAGTTATTTATTAAGGCCTTATCCAAGCCGATATCTTTAAAAGATATACCACTATTATTAAATGACAAAAGATCAATTTGGGCAGCAGGGTAGTTTTGTCTCACTATGTTAATGGCTGGCAGCGCAACTATTGAATCACCAAAGGCGCCGTCACGGTTTATTAAAATTTTGTTACAGTTTTCTTTGTTCCTGAATAATAGTTTCGAAAATATGTTGATTATTGATAGACGAATAATTCTTATTAAACTTACATACAATAGAGCAAGCTTTTGAATTATATTCATATCAGTTTTTGTTCGGCCAGTTTATGTAAAACCATGTCGAGCGATATCTTTGATATATCTGCTGGTACGAACGTACGATCGTTTTCCGCGATATCTTTATTGGCGCTTATAACATTATGAAATTGTCCAAGGGCATGAGTTCGACGTGGATATGTCGGCCCAAATAGGCCTAGCACAGGTATCTGTGAGCAAGATAAAATATGCATAGGAGCAGAGTCGTTAGTAATGGCAAACTTTGCATTTTTACCGAGGGCAACTAAATCTAGAATATTGAAAGCGTTCGTTGAATTTATTCCCACCGATTTACTTAAACGTTTATTTAATGCAACATCATCTTTACCCCCAAGCCAGATAACATCTAATGTTTTTGATAAACGCAATGCCAGTTCTTCAAAATGAGGCCATCGTTTATTTAGATGCTTTGGGCTGGAGCCGGCGTGAAGCAGCACAAACTTATCTTTTTTCAGGCCATGCTTCTGCAGCCAACGCCTAATATTATTAGTCACTTCATCTGGAACTGGTAAATAAGGCAAGGCTTTCGCTGGCTGTATGCCCGCACTTTCTATGATTTGATTAAGTCGCTCGAAAGAATGACACTCACCTGTGTAGCTTGAATTTGGGTGTTTATTGTAAGGGTATCTAGGATGGTTTCCCGCACGATAAGGTATGCCTGACAATGCACTAAAAAAGCCAGTTCTATCGTTTGATTGGAGATCATATAGACGATCAAATTTATATTTTCTAATCCAGAGTATCGTTTTAATTTTATTGCATATGCCTTCACGTTCAAATGCAAAAACGTGTAGGTTTTTAAAGTTTAAAAACAATTCAGAAAAAGGCGGTGTGGTGAGTAGACAAACATCATCGTTAGTATGGTGTTCCATAATTTGCTTAACAATCGCCGTAGAAATTATTACATCGCCTAAAGCACCAAGTTTTATTATTAATACTTTCACTCTGGATGAGGTTTTTGTCTTGAGGCGTCAAAAATGTGTTTCGCTTTTGCAAAATATAACGAGATTAACAACCAGGTAACACTTGACCAAATTGAACCATAAAAGGCCATATGTGCATTGAAAGGAAATAAAGCGACGAAAACCGGGATAAGAAACGGAAGTAATTCTATTTTTAGAGGATTTAGTTTGGCCAAGATTATTAATGGATAAAATATTAATATATAACCGATTAGTCCTAATAATCCGGTTTCAGCCATTATCTCCAACAATAATAAATGAGGGTGCGTTTGAGTTAATTTATGCCAATAATCATCTGGATCGGAGTATTTAGTATAAACATGTCTATAGCCCCTTGGGCCTATCCCGTTAATAGGGTTTTGTTTGAAAATAGTAAGCGCTGTTTCCCAAAGAGGTAGTCGAGATGCTGTAGCAGTATCTATAGTTTTGTAGTCATTGCTAAAAAGTCCTAATGTCACATTAAAACGGTCATTGGTAGGCTTATGGAAAACTATCGTGGCAGCAATCAGCATTAGACAAATAATTGCTACGCTGCCGCTTGCTTTCAGGAAGTTCTTTTTGTTTGCCGCGAAGTTAAGCCCATACCATAAAAAACCGACCGAAGACAAGATCAGCATTATCCATGCAGCACGTCTACCGCTAAGTAAAACAACAAAAACAAGTGGCGCTATACTAATTAGCATCCACTTTTTTTTATTGAAATTAATATAAATATGCATGAAGCAGAATGCAGATAGGATTGAGCATATATGAGAAATAGTATTTCTCGGATGAAACATGCCCGTGATGTGTCCTTGTTGATATGGATACCCTAAAAGGTTGTTACCAAACAGGAATTGAATAGATGCATCTATACACCAAAAAAAGACTATAAAAAATATACCCACAGTTATAAATTTTAAACGATCATCGTCTTTGGATACTTCTTGTATTATAAAAATACCGGCAAAGAAAAACCTTAAATAAGGAAAAACAGTATGCGCGGAATGTTCTGTGTTGACGGCATCAGGCAGCGAGATTAATAGTGGCAGCCATAAACATAAAAAAGATAAAGAAAATAATTTTAATACAGGATCTTGAACGATGGTTTTTGGAGAAACGATTAGTTTATAAAATCCAAGGATTGCCATTAACGCGATTGGGTAATTATAAAGTGCTTTACTAGTAAAGCCAATAATAGCTAATAAAATTAAAACACTGGCCCAATACTTTTTAGAAAATGAAATTGCAGCTTGGAATGTGTTTTTTTCGATTGTATTCATAATCTCTAGTTACCCGCAGCGTTTAGAGAAACAAATCTAGCGATACTTTTTCCTAACGTTTGATTATGAATTGTTACGATGAATGTTAAAAAAGACAGCATGGCGCGAATAATTTCCGTCATCATATGGTCCGCATTTTGATCAAAGAATCGTAAACGGATATCGTTTTGTTCAACATTATATCCAACGTAAAACAGTTTCGATCTGGGACATTAGGTTTGGTGTTATAGAATTGTGTGATCAATGAGACAACATTGTTAGTGCACAGCGGCTTGGATTTTCCTTCAGGAAAAATACCAGCAAGCACTTCTCCTCCACCGCCATGGTCATAGGCAATAACGGGAACTCCTAGAAACAATGCCTCTAATGCTGTCCTGCCAAAGGCTTCAGGGATTCTTGCCAAGGATAAAACAATGTTTGATATGGACATGACATTTTTCATATCGTCACGATGTCCGAGGAAGGTGAAATGATCAGCCATATTATTTTTAGCAATAATTGATTTTAGTTCTTGAAGGTATTTTTCTTTTTTTGGGCCAGCGCCGCCAGCGATTAAACCATGAACATTCAATCCGTTGTTTTTTGCTTTGGTAATTATTTCAATAAAATCATTATGCCCTTTCCACCGAGTGATTCTGCCTGGAAGCGTGATAATAAACTTTTCATTTAAATTCGGGTGGAGAAACTTCCAGTTGTTTAGCCATTCAGCTGGGGGGTTATATTTGTAAGGGTAGTCTTGTTTGCTGATTCCGCGATGGATGACCTCGATTCTTTTTTCATCGACCTCCGGATAATTTACAAGAATGTAGTCTTTAATGTATTCCGAGACAGCAATAATTCGTTCGCCAACAGTCATTATCTTGCTATACCGATTAACGGAATATGGCCCATGTACTGTGGTAACGAAAGCGGGCCTATTATTTGGATCAAGTTTTTTCCAGGCTAGATAAGCCAGCCATGCGGGTAGCCGAGATCGTGCATGAATAATATCGATCGGCTGTTCTTTAAATAGCCTATGCAATTTTGGAATTAAAGTGGTGGCACTGAATATAGATTTTTTCCCTACCAACATATTGAAATGTTCACTTCCATCTGAAATTAATTGTGGCACAAGCCTGCCCGGGCCTGAGACAACCATAGATCTGTATCCTCTGCGTACCAGCTCAGCTGCGACATCGATTGTGCCTCGTTCAACGCCGCCGCAATCTAGCTCGGGTAAAATTTGCAATACTGTTGGTTTCAAAAGCTGCGTCTCTTTGATCGTTGGACCGTTTGATGTCTTGTAGATTAGTTAATGTCAGTGATAACAGTATAATAACTTAATAATTAAAGCCTTTCGCCATTCAAATTAAACTTATTAAGTTACGGTGAAGCTATTGTCGCAACATTAGCTGATGGCTACATTATGGTAGGCGGAGACATGGGGCTGTCTGCTGGAGTTAATTAAATGCTCCTTTATCAAGCAGTATCTTCGCGCATCTATCAGCTTCATTAAAATCGGAGGATCCAGGAGCTAGAGAATGGGTTTTATCCCATTTACTAAACGAGGTTAGCTTGTTTTCGGTTATTAATGTGCCAATTGTTTTTTCTACTTTTTGAGTGTCTTTGTTTTTTAACTCAATCAGGCCTACTGATGCGCCTGAAGAAAGTGATTCGTATATCATCGAAACACTGTCTTGCGTGATCCAAATGGTCTTGGCGTTAAAGATATGTTTGCGAATCTCTGTGGTGCATGTTTCCGGATAATTTAGAATTTCCAAGCCATTGTTGACGCGGCTACGTGCATTTTTTAATGTTGTTTCGGGCGTTCGTGGAGAATCTGCAATAGCCCATTTTACTTCTGGATTATCATTAATAATTTTTACAATCTGTTTTTCTACAGATTCGTTATCCCAATGGTAATGTTTAGATATTCCGCCTAGCAGAATCAAGCCTCGGTCTGGCGATTTATTGTTATTAAATTGAACCGGGCTTAATGATCCGCTTGTTGTAATGATATGGTTTTTTTCTGAAACTCGGTCATGTTTGGGGATGATGCAAAAATCAAAAAATGACAATGGTAAGCTAGGCTTCATTAATACAATGACTTTTCCTCCACGCGCATTTTGTGCAGCAAACATTGAAAAATGGGTTCCATGCCCCGCGCCAATGATAAGGTCCGGGTCTGGGAGCGTTTCACCGAAAGGAAATTTTTTTAATAAAAGCTGACCAAGACTACTAATTATAGAACTGGCCTGAACATCAAAGCGGGTAACATCCGTTAATCTTCCGATAGCATCGCATAGTCCAATGCTTTGAGAGTCGTGGCCCGGCTTACCGTCAGTAAAACGCCAGATATTCAAAGTGATGTTCGTTTGATTATTAAATCACACTTTCTCAAGAATAAACTCGGTACCGCAATAAGGGCATTTAGATTTACCCGCATCTTCAATAGGAAGAAATACCCGTGGATGTTGATTCCACAAACTCATTTCAGGTAAAGGGCAATGCAATGGCAATTGATCTTTATTTATATGAAACACAGATTCATTACTGGTAGAAACAGTTGCTGTTTCTTCGACTGATTTATTCATAGCATTACCTCGTTATATATAGCTCAACCAATCTTGATATTCGCTCAGTTTTCCTTCGACGCAATCAAAATATCGTTTTTGTAGTTTTTCTGTAATGGGGCCTCTTTTTCCATCTCCGATCTGACGGTTATCTAGCTCACGGATTGGCGTTACTTCAGCAGCGGTTCCGGTAAAAAATGCCTCTTCTGCAACATACACCTCATCACGGGTTATTCTTTTTTCCTTTACGACAATATCGTTTTCCTGGGCAAACTGCATAATGGTCTCGCGGGTTATGCCTTCCAGCGCAGAGGTCAAGTCAGGGGTATACATTATCCCGTTGCGCACGATAAAAATATTTTCGCCACTGCCTTCAGCGACATAGCCCTCATTATCCAGTAATAGAGCTTCATCGTAACCATCCGCAAGGGCTTCCTGTAAGGCAAGCATTGAGTTCATATAATTGCCGTTCGCCTTGGCCTTACACATGGTGATATTGACATGGTGGCGAGTGAATGAGGATGTTTTGATTCTAATTCCTTTTTCTAGCCCCTCATTGCCGAGATAAGAACCCCACGCCCAGGCAGCAACCATGACATGAACCTTAAGATTGTCTGCTCTCAGTCCCATGCCCTCTGAGCCATAAAAGCACATTGGACGGATATAGGCGGATTCCAGGTTGTTATTTTTAACTGAATCAAGACATGCTTTATTGATGGTCTCTTTGTCGTAAGGCATAGGCATATTCAATATGTGTGCAGAACCAAACAAGCGGTTTGTATGGTCGTTAAGCCGAAAAATAGCCGTCCCAGTGTCCGTTTTATAGGCACGAACGCCCTCAAACACGCCCATGCCGTAGTGCAGGGTGTGTGTCAGCACATGGGTTTTTGCCTCTCTCCAAGGCACAAATTCGCCATCAAGCCAAATTACGCCATCACGATCATCCATACTCATTATTTTTTTACCGAAAGTTTTAATTAATACTGTAAGTTATTGTTCTTCTAATAAAGCCAGCTAATGGTAATGCGCTAGTCAAACGCAATCAATAAGTCTTTGACTTAACTATTGAAAGATTTCACTTTAGTA
>DBBX01000026.1 GCA_002292815.1 Thiotrichaceae bacterium UBA973
ACTGTGACCGATTTAGCAAGATTTCGCGGTTGATCAATATCAGCACCTTTAATGACAGCGACATAGTAAGCCAATAATTGTAACGGCACAGTGTGAAGTATAGGTGCCATGAAGTCATAAACAATATCAAGATTAATGACATAGACGCCTTCTGTAGATTCTACCTCGCTTTCTTTATCGGCAAACAAATACAATTTTCCACCACGTGCTTTCACTTCTTGCAGGTTTGATTTTAGTTTTTCCAAAAGATCATTATTTGGCGCAATCGCAACAACCGGCATATCATCATCGACCAAAGCCAATGGACCATGCTTCAGTTCTCCAGCCGCATAGGCTTCAGCATGGATATAAGAAATCTCTTTTAATTTCAATGCTCCTTCCATTGCAATTGGTAAAAAACTACCTCGGCCAAGGAACAAGGCATGATGCTTATCAGCGAAATCATTAGCCATTGTCTCAATTTCTTCTTTATGATGAAGTAATTGATTTACACGCCCAGGCAAACTCTCAAGTTGCTTAACTAATATAGTTTCATCTTCTTCGAAAAGATTATTATGTTTTGCTATAGCAATGACCATTAGAAATAATGCAACAAGCTGTGTGGTGAAGGCCTTGGTAGAAGCAACACCAATCTCTGGTCCTGCATGTGTTAAAAATACAAGTTCAGACTCTCTTGTTAAAGAACTCTCACCAACATTACAGATAGCTAAAGTACTTAAAAAACCTGACTGTTTTGCTAATTGTAATGCAGCCAGAGTGTCTGCAGTTTCACCTGATTGCGAAATTGAGACAAACAAGGTGTCATCTGTCACTACCGATTTTCTATATCGGTACTCACTTGCAATTTCAACATGACACGGTATTCGCGCGATTTCTTCCATCCAATGAGCGGCAATTAAACCG
Organism: Thiotrichaceae bacterium UBA973; assembly: GCA_002292815.1. Taxonomy (GTDB): domain Bacteria; phylum Pseudomonadota; class Gammaproteobacteria; order Eutrophobiales; family Eutrophobiaceae; genus UBA7359. The sequence continues at coordinate 904 of DBBX01000026.1, forward strand.
GCATGATAGCTAGTGCCACATGCGGTAATTTTGACCGACTTTACTTGGGAAAATATTGAATCTGCATTTTGTCCAAATTCAGTGGTAATAACCTGACCATCTTCAATACGACTTTCTAATGATTCCGCAATTGCATTTGGTTGAGAAAATATTTCCTTTAGCATGTAATGTCGGTAGCCTGCTTTATCAGCCACATCAGCATTTAATTCAGACACATTGATCGGACGTTCTACAATTTCTAATTCGGAATTATAAATGGTCAATTTATCGCGTGTGATATCTGCGATATCACCATCTTCCAGAAAAATAAATTGTTGCGTTACCGGCAATAAGGCAAAGACATCCGAAGCAATAAAATACTCACCAATGCCAACACCAATAACTAATGGACTGCCATTTTTGGCTGCGATCAACCTATCTGGATCAGCACTATTGATAACGCCTAAGGCATAAGCCCCTAGTAATTGTTTTGTAGTATTAAAAACGGCGTGTAACAAATCAGGGTTAGTTTGTAATGCCTCATAAACGGCATTAACAACCACCTCTGTATCAGTTTCCGAGTTGAATTCAAATCCCGAGGCGCTTTGCTGCGCGCGTAATTCTTCATGATTTTCGATAATACCATTATGAACAAGAGCGACTTGTTCACGACAGATATGCGGATGAGCATTGTTGACGCTCGGTTTACCATGTGTCGCCCATCGTGTATGAGCAATACCTGTTCCTCCGCTTAGCGGTGCTGTTTCATACTCCTTGAGAAGGTCATTAACTTTTCCTTCGACTCGTAAACGTTGTAACGGTTTACCATGACTAGCAACCGCTAATCCGGCTGAATCATAACCGCGATACTCAAGTCTTTTTAAACCTTCCAGTAAAACCGGAGAAACATCTCGTTGAGCAACCCCACAGACTATTCCACACATAGTTAGTTATTAATTAATTATTTTTATTGATATACGTGTCATGACTCATGAAACGTTTCTCTTCATCAAGTATAAATTCATTGGCTTCTATTTTCGCATGCATCTGCTGATTTGGCGATAAATTACCTGAGGCGGCAAGCACTTCAATCTGACGCGCCGCTTTTTGATTGCCTTGCTGTGAGGCGGCGAAATACCATTTATAAGCTTCCTGATTGCTTCTTTGTATCCCGCGTCCAAAATTGATCATATCTCCATAATTTCTTTGGGCATCAGCATGTCCCGCTTTTGCTGCGCGTCCATACCATTCGAGGGATTTTTTATAGTCTTTTTGAACGCCAAAACCTAAATAGTAAAGTATGCCCATATAGTTTTGCGCATCGGCATCACCCGATTCAGCTAACGGCATCCAAAGCGAAAATGCGGTTTCATAGTCACCATTTTCAAATGCCTTTTTCGGATCTGTTTCTTTTCCACAAGCGGTAATTTGCAGAATAGTTATTAAAATAAATAGGATTAAGGAAGATTTATACATGCTAGGTCAATGTGCAATATTTTGGCTAATTCTCAATTAATTGATACATCACAAACTATTATGGTCGGGACGGCAAGATTCGAACTTGCGACCCCCTGCACCCCATGCAGGTGCGCTACCAAGCTGCGCTACGCCCCGTTGTGAATAAGATGATACTAACTAAACATGAGAGTTTCAGCTACTGTCTGAGTTCAGTAGTCAGAATTTATAAACCGGGAAATACGAAAACTAATTGATTATTTTATATGTAAGTTAACGTCGTAACAGATCTAAAACTTCTTCTAGCTCAGTTCTTAGCTGTTTAATGATCTGTTGGCTTTGATTTGAATCATCTTTAGCTTCATCGCCAGAAAGACGTTGCCTTGCGCCTCCAATGGTAAATCCTTGTTCATAGAGCAAACTTTTTATCTGTCTAATCAGGATGACATCATGTCGCTGATAATAGCGTCGGTTGCCACGACGTTTAAGCGGCTTGAGTGATGGAAATTCTTGTTCCCAGTATCTCAAGACATGTGGCTTAACAGCACAGAGGTCGCTTACCTCACCTATGGTAAAATAACGTTTACCGGGTATTGCCGGTAATTCACTATTGTTAGACGCTTCCAGCATATGCTTCTACTCGTGCCTTTAGTTTTTGGCCAGGACGAAATGTCACTACGCGCCGTGCGCTAATAGGAATTTCTTCACCCGTCTTTGGGTTTCGTCCAGGGCGTTGTTTCTTATCTCTCAAATCAAAATTTCCAAAACCGGAAAGTTTAACCTGATTCCCTGATTCTAGAGCGGAGCGAATTTCTTCAAAGAACATTTCTACAATTTCCTTGGCTTCACGTTTGTTTAGGCCAAGTTCTTCGTATAGTTTTTCCGCCATTTCAGCTTTTGTCAGTGCCGCCATATTATTCTCTCAGTTTTGCACCGAAATTATTATTTAGACCAGCCATCACCTTTTTCATGATGGCCTCAACCTCTAGGTCCTTAAGAGTGCTAGAAGTTGCTTGAAAGGTCAAGCCTAAAGCGAGACTTTTTTTCCCCTTTTCAATACCTTCGCCTTGATACACGTCAAATAACTCTAGGTTAGTTAGTAGGTCCGTGCACTCATTTCGAGCGCATTTCAGAACATCGTCAAATAGTATTTTTTCATCGATCACGATAGAAATGTCTCTTTTTACAGACGGATATTTGGAGATTGGTTGATAGCGTGTTTTTTCCTGCTTAATTATATTTTTTATATTAAATTCAAATAGATAAATATTATCCGAAAGATCATACTGGGCACATAATTTGGGATGTAAACGGCCAAAATAACCTGCGTTGTTACCTTTAACAAAAACATCTACGGCTTGTCCAGGATGTAATATATTTGATGAGCTCAATTTCATCTCAACATCATCAGCGTTGAACATAGAATAGACAATTGTCTCAACATCACATTTAAAATCATAGAAATCAGATGATATGCTTCTCTTATCCCATTGTTTTTCATTAATATTTCCATAAATTAAAGCAGCAACATGAGGTTCTTGTTGAAGATCATCTTTATTATTAAAAACCAGCCCCGTCTCAAAAATTCGGATCCGTTCTATTTGACGTTTAATATTGTATTGCAATGTGCTTATCAAACCAGCTGACAAACTGGTTCGCATCTCCGATAATTCTGGTGCTATTGGATTAGCCAGCAATAAATTATTATCGTTATGATTCAATAGTTTATTTAATTTAGGGTCAACAAAACTATATGTAATCACCTCATGATAATCGTGGTTTACGAGTACTTCACGTATGCGCTTAATCGTCTCATGCCTCTCGTTGGCTACGCGCATTTTCAATTTATTGCTGGGTGCAGAAACAGGAATCGCGTCATAACTGTATATCCGCGCCAGTTCTTCGATAAGATCAACCTCAATATTTAAGTCGAAACGATGTGAAGGAGGAACTGTATTCCATTGTTTTTCTTGATAATTACATTGCATTCCTAGGTTGGTGAATGTCTCTGAGACAAACTGTTCATCTAATTCAATACCGAGTATGCGTTTGATCTGTGATTTTCGAAGATTGACGCCGGCATTCTTAGGTAAATCTGCGTTACTTAATACTTCGACAATTGGACCAACCCGTCCGCCACACAACGCTATAATCAAAGCAGTAGCGCGCTCAATCGCAGCGGACTGGAGCTCTGGGTCCACTCCTCGTTCGAAACGATGCGAGGAATCAGTATGCAGGCCATATTGACGAGCTTCACCACTGATAGACTCTGGTGTAAAAAACGCACTTTCCAGAAAGATATTTGTTGATGTTGTCGTGACCGCACTATCGTAGCCGCCCATCACGCCGGCCATGGCTATTGGACCCGTTTCATCCGTTATTAATACTGTACCGGATTTGAGTTCAATTTCAGATTCATCGAGTAGTTTTATCGTTTCTTCAGCTACTGGAAGACGCACCTCAATGTCCCCCTGTAGACAATCATTATCAAATGCATGCATGGGCTGACCTAACTCAAGCATGACAAAATTGGTTATATCAACAACGACATTAATGCTTCTAAGTCCTGAACGTCTTAGTTTTTCAGACAGCCAAAGCGGTGTTTTAACAGCGGTATCGACATTTTCTATCACTCGGCCAAGATACTTCGGACATGCCTTAGCCGCTGAAAGAATGACATTGCGTGTTGTCGCTATGTTGGTGTCAACTGCTTGAACTTCAGGGACGCTAAAATCGATTTTATTAAACACAGCGACTTCACGAGCGATGCCAGTAATGCTAAGGCAATCGCCACGATTTGGGGTTAGCGATATTTCAATTATGTTGTCATTTATTTCAATTAATTCAGGAAGTTCCTTACCGATTGGCTCATTAGTAGATAGTTCTATAATGCCATCATGATCGTCACCTAAACCAATTTCTTTCGCAGAACAAAGCATTCCAGATGAAGTGACACCCTTGAGTGTTACGGCCTCCAGTTTTTCTAAACCCGGTAGACTTGCACCAAGTTTAGCCAAGACTGTTCGCATCCCTTCTCTGACATTAGCCGCACCGCAGACAATGGTTAATAATGCTTTATCGCCACAATCGACCTCACAGATTTTGAGCTTGTCTGCATCGGGATGTTTCGATACCGATTTAACCTCAGCCACCACCAATCCTGAAAATGTTGAACAAGCCGGTTCAACTCCATCGACCTCTAACCCAGCCATGGTTAACTGATGCATTAATGTTTCGGAATCTATCTCCGGATTAACAAACTCCCTTAGCCATTGTTCACTGAATTTCATATGTCATACATTCCCATCAGTGAAATTGCTTAAGAAAGCGTAAATCGTTATCGAAGAACATCCTCAAGTCATCGACACCATAATAAAGCATGGCTAAACGCTCTACGCCCATGCCAAAGGCAAGCCCGGTATACTTTTCTGGGTCAACACCCACATTTCTTAAGACGTTTGGATGGACCATCCCACACCCTAAGACCTCTAACCATCCCCGATCACCCATAATATCAACCTCAGCAGAAGGTTCCGTAAAAGGGAAATAAGACGGACGAAAACGTATTTGTAATTCTTTTTCGAAAAATATTTCCAGGAAATCGATCAACATGCCTTTCAAATCTGCAAAGGTCACCGATTCGTCAACAATGAGACCTTCCACCTGATGAAACATCGGCGTATGCGTCATATCTGAGTCACATCGATAAACTCGGCCAGGTGCAATAAAACGAAACGGGGGGTTATTATCTTGCATGATGCGTATTTGCACCGATGAGGTGTGTGTTCTTAATAATCTTCCGTCTGGAAAATAAAAGGTATCGTGCATCGCACGCGCAGGATGATTGTCTGGAATATTAAGCGCTCCAAAATTGTGATAATCATCCTCAACTTCTGGCCCTTCAACCACATCAAAACCGACTTGCTGAAAAAGAGACTCTATTCGCTGCAAGGTTAATGTAATCGGATGTAAACCGCCACGGCGATTACCTCTACCGGGTAATGAAACATCCAGTCGACCTGCTTTAATTATTTCATTAAGACGTTCATCTTCAAGCACTGCTTTGCGCGCATCTATCGCCGCTTGCACCATCGCCTTGGCAATATTGATAACTTGACCAGCCTGTGGTCTTTCTTCTGCAGGTAATTTACCGAGTTGCTTTAGTAGTTGCGTGAGTTGACCTTTCTTACCGAGATAATCAACTCTGATGAGGTCTAATTGAGTTAGATCATCTGTAGAATCAATTTCAGATAAAGCCTGAGCTTGTAGTTTCTCGGTGTTATTCACTTTTGAATCCAATATATCGTCGCTACGGACTCATGTCCTCTCACGACCTAATGTACATTCATGCACATAAAAAAAGGGAAAGGTAAGCCTTTCCCTGTTTTAAGTCATCATACGAAATGATTAATGGGTGAGGCTGGCCTTAGCTTGTTCAGCTAACACACCAAAAGCGACCTTATCAAAGACAGCTATATCAGCCAGTACCTTACGATCAACCTCTACCGACGCTTTATTCAATCCATCAATAAATCGGCTATATGAAAGTCCATGTATTCGGGCAGCAGCGTTAATGCGCGTGATCCACAACGAGCGAAACTGTCGCTTGCGTTGACGTCGATCTCTATAGGCGTATTGACCTGCTTTTGTGACCGCTTGCTTGGCAACGCGAAATATATTCTTACGTCGACCACTATAGCCTTTGGCCTGATCAATAATCTTTTTATGTCTGGCGTGTGCGGTTACACCACGTTTTACTCTGGGCATTGCTTCAATTCCTCTCTATAAATACGGAACCATTCGGGCAACTGCCTTCTGGTCACTATCATGAACTGCAAGCATTCCGCGCAACTGACGTTTACGCTTTGTGCTCTTTTTAGTCAAAATATGGCTGCGATGTGACTGGCCATGTTTAAACTTTCCCGATGCAGTACGTGAAAATCGCTTTGCAGCACCGCTGTTTGATTTCATCTTGGGCATTTCAATAACTCCACTCAATATATCTTCAATTTATTTCTTTGAGGCCAAAACCATGACCATTTGTCGACCTTCCATCTTTGGAAATTGCTCAACTGTTCCGTATTCTTCCAGATCGGCCTCTATTCTCTTTAACATCTTCGTTCCTAATTCCTGGTGCACCATTTCTCTACCACGAAATCGGAGTGTGATCTTTGCCTTATCACCGTTGCTCAAGAATTTAATTAAATTCTTTAACTTTATTTGGTAATCACCATCTTCGGTACCAGGCCTAAACTTAACTTCCTTGATCTGTATCTGCTTTTGTTTCTTCTTGGCAGCGTGCTTTTTCTTATTCTGTTCGAATATGAATTTTCCGTAATCCATGACCCGACAAACAGGCGGCTCAGAATTGGGAACAATTTCAACCAGATCTAACTCGGAGTCTTCAGCGATTTGTTTTGCTTCACTAATTGACACGACACCTACTTGTTCACCCTCTGCATTTATTAACCTCACCTCTGGCGAAGTTATGTCTTCATTGAGGCGTGTCTTCTTTTCTGCGCTGATAAATTATTCCTCCAAGTTATTGCGACCAAGACGCGCAATATCGCCGTTTAATCGTTCGATGAGTTTTTCTAGAGACATTGCTCCAAGATCTTCACCATCACGAGTCCGCACTGCGACAGTATTTTCATCCTGTTCACGCGCACCCAGAATAATTTGGTAGGGAACACGTTGCATTGCGTGGTCGCGGATTTTAAGCCCGATCGTCTCATTTCTCAAGTCAACTTCGACCCTAAAGCTCTGGTTTTTCAAGATTTCTGCTACTTTCTTTGCATATTCACTTTGTTTTTCCGTAATTGATATCACAACAGCCTGAATTGGTGCCAACCAAACCGGAAATGCGCCGGCATAATTCTCAATTAAAATACCAATAAATCGTTCCATCGAACCCACAATGGCACGATGAAGCATGACCGGAACTTGCTTTGTGCTGTCCTCATTGACATAAGAGGCATCCAGTCGCTCAGGCATGGAAAAGTCGACCTGAATCGTCCCACATTGCCACACTCGGCCAATACAATCTTTGAGTGAGAATTCAATCTTCGGCCCGTAAAAGGCCCCTTCACCAGGTTGCAAATCCCACTCTATGTTTTTGTTATTTAATGCTAATTCCAACGCTTTCTCGGCCTTGTCCCAAACTTCATCATTGCCTACCCGTTTTTCTGGACGCGTGGAAAGCTTAATAATGATGTCGTCGAAACCAAAATCTCGATAAACATCAAACAGCATATCGATAAAATTTGAAACCTCATCCTGTATCTGGCCTTCAGTACAAAAGATATGGGCATCATCTTGCGTAAAATTACGAGCACGCATCAAACCATGCAAGGTTCCAGAAGCTTCATTGCGATGACAGGAGCCAAATTCAGCCAATCGTAACGGCAAATCTCGATAACTCTTTAAACCTTGATTAAAAACCTGAATATGACAGGGACAATTCATCGGCTTTATCGCATAGTCACGGCTCTCTGAACTTGTCGTAAACATATCATCCCTGAATTTGTCCCAGTGACCGGAACGTTCCCATAGGCTTTGATCAACAACTTGCGGCGTTTGGATCTCTTGATAGCCATTCATCTCCATTTTCGCACTGATATAGCGCTCAATGAGTTTATAGATGGCCCACCCCTTCGGATGCCAAAATACCATGCCAGGTGCCTCTTCCTGAAAATGGAACAAATCTTGTTTCTTGGCCAATTTACGGTGGTCGCGTTTCTCTGCTTCAGCAAGTCGATTTAGATAGGCCTTAAGCGCCTTTTTATCCTGCCAGGCAGTACCATAAATTCGTTGCAGCATTTCATTATTCGAATCCCCACGCCAATAGGCACCGGCCAGTTTCATCAATTTAAAGGATTTTATTTTTCCCGTGCTGGGCACATGCGGCCCACGGCACAAATCGGTGAAATCACCCTGGGTGTAGAGCGAGAGTTCTTCATTATTAGGAATTGATTCAATGATTTGAGCTTTATATTCTTCACCCAAGTCACGGAAAAA
>DBBX01000005.1 GCA_002292815.1 Thiotrichaceae bacterium UBA973
GAAGAAAAAGAACGCGCTGAACAAGAAGCCAAACTAAAGGCCGAAGCTGAAATAGCAGCCAAGGTCGCTAAAGAAGCAAAAGAAAAAATGGAGTCCGAGCTAAAAGCTATTACTGAAGCTAAAGAAAAAGCAGAAGCTGAAATGAAAGCGGCTAAAGAGGCAAAAGAAAAATTAGAGGCTGAATTAAAAGTAATTACAGAAAATAAAAAGGCAGATTCAGCAGCTTTATCTAGCCATCAAGAAGTATCAACTAGCGATAGCACTGAAAAGACAAACACAAACCCTACTATTGTCAGTGAACAATCTCAAAGTGCTAATGATAAACAAGAGAATGAAGTAGAAACAAATGCGCCTGAGGGCCCATCAGTTGAAGAGATCGAAGAAAGAATTAAAAAACTGATCGATGAAAAGCGCATAATCCAGACTTATCAACCGGTAATGGCGATGTTTGATAATGAAGATGATTCAAACATAGAACTGTACAAAACTGGGCTTCAAGCAATCATTGAAGAAGATGACGGAATAAATGAGAAGCTCTCAGATATTTCTACTTTTTCTATCTCTTTACAAAAAACAATAAATGAATGGGTCTTGAGACAAGTGTTTTTACGCATCACGGAAACAGGAAAATCAGAATGTAAAATTCATTTTCTGATCAGCATTAGTGACGCCTGGTTTTCGGATATATCACTATTTAATTGGCTGCAAAAAATATTATCCCAAACAAAGAAGTATGCGCCTGGAAAATCAATCATCCTTAATTTGCCTATCGATATTTTTAACAAACATCAAAAACGTGCGAAACCATTAATAGATACATTGCATAAGTCATATAATTTTCGCGTAGCCCTTTCAAACATCGAATCACTTGAGACTATTTCATCAGACTGTCAATTAGCCTCATCTAAAATGCTCATGCTTGATGTTGATAAATTACAACAATTGACCGCAATGCATGGGCCAAACGACATCACTAAAGAAAATGGCGGTGACGAGGAAAATAATGAGAACCAAAATTTACTTCAGCATTTAAAGGCTAATGGAATACACATCATTACTAGCGGCATCGAAGATGCAACTCTACTCACTGATGCGATTACTAATGGAACTGACTATGCCATCGGAAATTTTATTGGAGAAGTTCAAAATAGCCTGATAGAAGCTGGCACCGTTGAATCATTCGATCTTACCTAGGATGAAAGCCTATGGAGCTTTAGTGCTCCTGTTCATGTTATTTACCCCGCCGGCTTATGCAGATTTCAAGAAAGGCGGTAAAGCTTATTTGCGTGGTGATTATGAGGCAGCGGCAAAAGAATTTATCCCTCTAGCCGAACGTGGCGACCACCGTGCAATGTATGCCATTGGCTCCATGTATGCTGCTGGACTCGGTGTCGAAAAAGACTTAAAAAAAGCATTTGAACTATTCTATGAAGCGGCTCAAAATGGCCGGGCAGATGCCATTTGTAAATTGGGGCTTATGTATGAACAAGGTCTAGGAGTCCCAAAAAGCTTTAAGGAAGCGGCTCGTTATTACCACAAATCAGCAAAAAAAGGTTACCCATTAGGGCAGTATCGATTTGGTCTACTCTATATGAATGGCAATGGTGTAAAGCAAAACTTAATAAATGCTTATGCATGGCTTGTAATTGCCGGACATTATTTTATTTATAATACTTTCGACCCGGATGATAAAAAAAATGACCGCAATAAGCACGACCAATTATTACTTTTTCAACAGCAAGAAAAAGATCGAATATTTGATGATATAACAAGTCATCTACAACAGATGAAAACTAAGATGAGTGTTGAAGATATCGATAAAACGAGAGATAAAGTTATTAGTTTAAGTAAATACAGAAAAAAATATCATCCCGTTCAAGTTAAGAATATAAAAATAGAATCAAATATAGAAAGTCTGTTCTTGCCAGACACCTTGTATTAATTGCGGGAAATTGAAGCTATGATTTCCGGCCAAGCTGAGATTACAATAAAATATCTATTAAAATCAGCACTGCTAGATGTAAATTTCCTAAATCTGCGTTGACTGAAGCACTTCTCTGAGTATAATCGAAATTGGCCAAGAAGTGATTTTGTTAATGTTTACCGTGAAGACGTTCTATTACATCTCGTCATACATTTCGGAAGCAGTAGCTGTCCCTCGGCAAATCCGCCTTTGTATGGCAATTTTTAATTTTTAATAGGTAATGAATATGTCTGATTTAGTAACCGGTAAAGTAAAGTTTTTTAATGATTCAAAAGGATTTGGTTTTATTGAACAAGAACAAGGTCCTGATGTATTTGTACATTTCAGCGCAATTAGTGGTTCTGGTTTCAAAACCCTCGCTGAAGGTCAACAAGTACAGTTCACTGTTACTGCCGGTCAAAAAGGCCCTCAAGCTGAGAACGTTACACCAGTATAAAGTACGCAAGATTTAGCTGTGATATCCGTTGATATCGCAGCAGTATTTTAAAGGTTTATGCTTCATTATCTCGAATCAAATATACGAGAAGCAGATTTAATGTTGCAAAAATCAGGGGTAAATTCAGCTGAAACGATTAAATCCTGCCAGTTCTTCCCATATTTCTGGCAAGACGAATAGCCATAGATGCAATAACAATAACAATTACACCTATTATTGATATTGCCGAAAGCGCAAGTCTATGCCATGGCAATGTTTCATGTACTATTAACGCTGGATCCTCTATCCTGAATTATTTCCTTTCTATTTAGCTAGTCCAACCATATCATTACTTACATCTTGATTAAGATCATTCATTAAATCTAAGCTCAATCGGGAATGCATTACGTTGTGCGGCATACTTAAGCAAAAATGCAACACCGAAGAATAAAATAATAACATCAACTTTTACAACTACATTACCGGTAGTAAAAAATCCTCGAATATACGAGATTATCTTTTCAAATAAATTTTGTGTACCAGGCCCATCTGCAGAAATACTTTTCCATGAGGTCAATTCATGTGTTATTTCGGGTTCGGGTTTTTCTTCAGTAACTTTATAGGCTGAATTGATTTGAGTGACTTCTTCTGGATCGACAGCCTCTTTGGCAATTGAAATTTCTTCAATATCGTTATTATCTACCTGAATTCCATCAGAAGTCGTCTAATCTGCCATGACGTTACTGTCGATTAGCTTGGACTGGATTGCAGAAACTTTATCTTCAAGGATGTGAAGAACTTTTTTTAGTTCTATTATATAGCCAAACAAAAAACCTATTGCAGCCCCGAAAAAAAATCCGGAAAACGAATCAATTAGCGCTCCAATATAGCCACCAATGATGCCGAAAATAAATTTCATAATTAATATTCAACCACAATATTGAATTAATTTGATAATACATCATGAAAGATAGTAAATGATAATTCTGGCGGTATAAAAATACGCTGCTTTGCAGTAAAAATAGTTATAATGCAGAAGTCAAAATTTTAAAGAAAATACAAGACAAGGAGTATAAATCGATGGAATTTCTAATTGAATATGGCATGTTTCTGGCCAAATTCCTTACAGTAGCATTAATAATGTTGTTTGCTATAGGTGCAATAATTTTTATTGTTTTACGTGCTAAAGGTGATGGCGAGCACCTTAATATCAAAAACATCAATGAAAAATATGAAACCATGAGCTTTATGCTCAATTCACAGGTGCTAGGTAAAAAGGAATTTAAAAAGCACCTAAAAAAACAGAAACAAGATCATAAAGAAAAAGATAAAGCAGTATCTGATGAAAGAAAAAAGATTTATGTTCTGGATTTCAAAGGTGACATCAAAGCTAGCACAGTCTCATCGCTTAGAGAGGAAATAACTGCCATATTAACTATTGCTGATAAAAAAGATGAAATCGTTGTTATCCTCGAAAGTGGTGGTGGGACAGTTCATGGTTACGGCCTGGGCGCATCACAATTAAAACGTATTCGAGATAAAGAGGTCATCCTCACAGTTGCCGTTGACAAAGTTGCCGCCAGTGGAGGCTATATGATGGCATGTGTTGCCGACAAAATAATTGCTGCACCTTTTGCAATTATTGGCTCAATTGGTGTTCTGGCACAGATCCCAAATTTCCATAAATTATTAAAAAAAATGGATATTGATTTTGAACAAATAACTGCCGGTGACTATAAAAGAACCCTGACAATGTTTGGTGAAAACACCGATGAAGACAGAGAGAAGTTTAAAGAAGAACTTGAAGACACACATCATCTTTTCAAGGAATTCGTTAAAGATAATAGAGAACAAGTAGATATTCACAAAATTGCAACTGGAGAACATTGGTACGGTAAGAGAGCTCTTGAACTCAACCTGGTCGATGAATTAATAACCAGCGATGACTATCTATCCAGCGCAGCAAATGATGCCGACATATTTGAAATAAAGTATGAACGTAAAAAACCAGTTACCGAAAAACTAATCTCATTTGGCGCTAATATTCTAGATGCAATTGATGGGCGTTAAACAACGCCCTATTCTAAAGAATACTTTTTAGCTCTTCTGCTATTAATTTAATCCCTTGTTCGACAACATTTTCTTCCATTGAATAAGTAATACGAATGCATTGATGTTTATGCTCCCAATCTTCTTCCAGTCCAGGAAAGAAATGTGAGCCTGAAATAACAATGACGCCTTTTTCTTTCAAGCGCTCATATAATTCATCTGAGCTTATTGGCAACGTTGGCAACCAAAGCCATAAAAATATGGCCCCTTCTGGTTTATGTATATAATAATCCAGCCCATCAAGTTCTCTGTGTATGACATCAACAGCGTGTGCAACTTTGGCTTGGTAATATGGCTTTATTTGTAGTTGAGATAATCGCAAAATTTCACCACTACTAACCAGATCCTTTGTTATCATTGCGCCAAAATTAGCTGTAGCAAGATTGATTACTGCATTCATATTCCTGATCAATTTTATAACCGGTTCATCTGCGATAACTATGCCAGTGCGAGTACCAGGTAACCCCACTTTGGATAGGCTCATGCAATAAATAATATTTTTATTCCATATGGGATTAGTTTCAGTAAAAATTATATTTGGAAAAGGTTCGCCATAAGCATTATCAATAATAAATGGAATATCGTGCGATTCAGCCAGTGACAAGAGTCTAGACACCTCATTGTCTGATAAGACATTGCCAGTCGGATTTGTTGGTCTTGATACACACATCGCTGCGGTATTTTCACGTATGATCATCTCATCAAAGTTAACGTGATACTTAAAAAAATGATTGTCCTGTTTTTCAATCAGTGGTCTATAGGAATAAAACAGATTATCGCTTAAACCAACATCAGAATAACCAATATATTCTGGCGTTATAGGCAAAAGAATTTGTTTATGAACACCCTCTTCATCTTCGCCACCTAGCATATTAAACAAAAAGAAAAATGCAGATTGGCTACCAATCGTTAAAGCAACATTTTCAGCTTTAATACCCCATTGGTATTGCTTATTCATCAACTCAACTATGGCATTAATGAACTCTTGATTACCCTGTGGTAATTCGTAATTGCCAACCGCATGTGAAAACAAAGCTGGGTTATCGATCAATCTATGTAGTGAATCTCTAAAGTATTGTTGCACTCCTGGAATATGACTTGGGTTACCTCCTCCCAACATTAATGCATCAGTATTACCAGACATCGCATTACCGAGATCATCCATAAGCTGAACAATGCCGGATTGACTATTAAAACGTGATGCAAACTTTGAGAAGTTCATTTAATACTTTAATCAATTATATTAATCAGAATTAACCAGGCTGATACAAAGCCATGTTATTTGCGTCGTTTGGATTTCTTTGCTGCAATATTTTTACCTATCATAATTAAGCGTATAACGCGCTCTGCTGCATTAGCGATGTATGTTTTCGAATTCCCCATTGCCTCAGCCAATGGCATTTCTCGTGCATAGGCACTTTCTAAGCCATCAATTCCATACGCAAAGACAGCATTAGCATCATCAGTAATACCTCCGCCGATAGCAACTGTAGGAATTGCATGTTTTCGAGCAGCCTTGGCAACGCCTGACGGCGTCTTACCAAAAGCTGTTTGAAAATCGACACGCCCCTCCCCTGTAATAACCAGATCAGCACCTTTGAGATGACGTTCAATATTAGTTGCTTCCAGAATTATGTCGATTCCGCTTTTCATTCGTGCCTTGGAAAAGGCAACTAAACCAGCACCTAATCCACCAGCGGCACCCGCACCTTTTAAATTAACAACATCTTTTTTCAAGTCTGCTTTAATAATCTTGCCTAAATGTTTTAGGTTTGCATCCAGTATTTTAACCATTGCAGGCGTTGCGCCTTTTTGTGGGCCAAATACATATGATGCCCCGGTTTTACCACAGAGAGGATTATTAACGTCACTTGCTACGATAATTTTTATTTTCTTAACTAGTAAGTTGAGTCCTTTTACATCAATACTGGCAATTTTATCAAGCATGCCTCCAGCACCACGCTCAGTAATTTCTTTACCGCGTTCATTGATGAAACGAACACCTAATGCTTGCGCCATACCAACACCACCATCATTCGTGGCTGACCCCCCTATACCGATAATTATTTTCGTCGCTCCACGCTTGGCCGCATCTAGAATAAGTTCACCTGTTCCATATGTTGTTGTCTTTAGTGGATTCATTTGTTTACCGCTGACAAGTGGCAATCCTGAAGCTTCTGCCATTTCGATCACTGCTGTTTCGCCATCAGCTAACATGCCATATCGTGCAGAAACAGGGTTACCTGCAGGTCCAGTGACACGTTTACGAATAAATTTCCCACCAGTCGCATCAACCAATGACTGTACTGTTCCTTCGCCACCATCTGCCATGGGAACCTTGATACAATTAGCTTTAGGCAAGACTCTTTTCACACCTTTTTCTAGTGCAGCAGCAACTTGTAACGAGGTTAAATTTCCTTTAAAGGAGTCTGGTGCAAGGATAATTTTCATAAAAGCGCCCCCCACGGCAGCAATACAAAAGAGTAATTGATTGATATAAAGAGAAAATTGTAATTATAGTGCGTGTATACGAGGTGTTTTGACCTAACTTAACGCTTTATACCAGATAGTTTAAGGTATTTACGTGATATTAAAAAATATTTTCATCTTTGATTGCCAGCTAGCTCTTCGAGAATAGCTATCAAACCTGTCGTCACTCGAGCCATAGAGTCATAATCAAGTCTGTCAGGCACATCTTTGCCGTTATGATAGCCACCATACCTATAGGCAGCCGTATCTGTGACCATAAATGCAGGATAGTTATATCGCCAAAATGCGGCTTGATCAGATCTTCTCACATCAGGAATTAACGCTACGGGAGCCGTTAGCCCTTCTGATGGAAATGTCATAGCGTCACGAAATAGTCCTATGCTCTTTTTCAACAAATTACGAGAAGAGAAATCACTAACAAAAGCTATAAAGTTTGCCTTATTTGGGTAGAACCAACTTAAAGGCGATGGATAAGATTGACTATCAACTGCGTTTGAAAAATAACCCAACATTTCCAAAGACAACATTGCGATTATCTCGTCCTCGCGTTCATATGACCGCTTGGCATGAAACAGGCTACCCATGTTATCTGTAAGAAAATGAGGATATTCTTCATTGGCAAAGGCAACGAAACGAATTGTTCTAGCTAGTTGCTTCGTTTTTAATTGTCGTGCTATTTCAAGCATTACAGCAACCCCCGAAGCATTATCATCAGCACCAGATGACATCGAGACAGTATCGTAATGCGCGCCAACTATTATTACTTCCTCAGGCAGGCTTGTTCCATAATGTTCAGCAATAATATTTCTGTACTGTAACTTATCACCGAATTCTTCTTCATAAGGCACTAGCCCTGATGCTTGAAACGTTTCTACGATGAAATCTGCAGCATTATCATATGCTTTAGGAGCGCCATAATTACGCTCACCAATCTCACCTGCCAATTTCATGACATGTTGCTCTAATCGGGAAGACAATTTTTTTTGTGCCTCTGTTAATGGCAATAAACCCGATGATAGTGTTTCTCCAGGCATGTTCACACACAGATAGGTCAATATAATTGGACTACATAAAACAAATAAGAAAAATGCCGGTAATGTTCTAGATGATTTTTTCACTTTATTAATATTCTTAATTAATCGTTATTATTTACAAACACTACAGTTTAGGGCGTAAATGTTGGTCAAAATCTTAACAATTTTGCAAGAAGCCTGAAAACCTTTATATTTTAGTCATCTACCGGAACATAGCCATATTGATACGGAGCTATTACACTATGCCTCCTTGAACTTCACCTGAGTGAAGTCATCTACATAAATATAAAAAAGATAAACAATAAAATAATTCGAAATCAATAGTTCAACGGAGATTAATCATAATGAATTACCTTAAGCTAAGCCTCTTAAGCATATTACTTATCCCGGCATTGGTATTTGCCCATGGGCCAGCAAGACAAAAAGCCCTTGTCACAATGGAAGTCCATGCTTCTCCTGCTGAAGTTTGGGCTATCGTCAGTGATTTTTGCTCAATTACAGAATGGAACTCAATGGTAGCAACGTGTAGCGCAAGCCAAGGGTCAGAAAAAGGCTCAATTCGAACTATTGAATATGACACAGGTGAAAAAGTAACTGAGAAATTATTCAAGAACGATGCAGAAAACATGAAAATGTTATATGCAATGGAACAATTAGAAAAAGGTCGCATCATAAAAGGGCTTCCAATTGCGACATTGAGTACCACCATTTCAATCACCCCGGCAGATAATGGTGCAAGTTCATTAGTACAGATGAAAGGTGCTTTTTATCGTGCCTTTCCTGGGCCAACACCTCCAGAAGATCAGACGGATGCTGCTGCTATTGCGGCAGTAACGAGTCTTTATGAGGCTGGTTTAGAGGGCATTAAAGCTGCTGCTGGAGGAAAGTAATTACATCATCACAGGATTAAAAAACACTCAGAACTAACTCAATATGAGTGTAATAAAAGCAGCCATATCATTTCTAGTATTAAGTTGGGCTTGTATTCTACAAGCCCAACCCTATGCCTACATCACAAATCAAGGTAGTAACTCTGTTTCTGTTATCGATACAGAAACAAATAAAGTCATAAAAATAATCAAGGTGGGAAGAAAACCTGCAGGCGTTGCTATAAGTAACGATAGTAAACGTGCATACATCAGCAACCCCGAAAGCCATGACGTCTCTGTTATCGACACAGAATCTCTTTCTGTTATTAAAACAGTATCCGTAGGTGGTGGGCCATTAGCTATTGCCATTAGTCCTGATGATAAATCAGTATATGTTGCAGACTGGTATGAAGATAATGTTTACATTATTGATACAGATAGCTTAACTGTAAAATCAAAAATTAATGTTGGCGACTCCCCTTCAGGGATAGCAACAGACCCCGATGGATCCTTTTTATATGTCGCTAACCGTGATGATAATACCGTCATGATTATTGATTTAATCGATAATACTATTGTTAACACAATAGAAGTAGGTAGAGCACCTTTTGGCATAACTCTCGATTCAGAAAGAAAAGAACTCTACAGTGCGAATGTACAGTCAGGTGATGTCAGTGTAATTGACTTACAACAACAAAAAACAATCAAACATATCAAAGTTGGTGACTTTCCTTACGCCGTAGAAGTAGATAAAAAACAAAACCGTCTATTTGTTACTAACCAACGGTCAAACTCGGTGTCAGTTATTGATCGAAATATCATGAAAAAAATTAACGAGATAGAAGTCGGTGAATACCCGGAAGGAATTGGTTTGCATCCCGACAACACTAGACTCTATGTTGCAAACTGGTTTGATAATATGATTTCCGTAATCGACATTAGCACTTTAAAAGTGATAGATGAAATAGCAACAGAGGATGGTTGTCGAGCCTATGGGCAATTCATTTCCAAACATTAATAATTACTTGCTAAGATACAATGAGTTCCTAACTGAATTATATCTGGAGAAAAATAATGGCATTAGAAGTTTATTGGGGTAGCGGTAGTCCCTACGCTTGGCGGGTATTGTTAGCCCTTGAAGTCAAACAGATTCCTTATGACAGTAAACGTCTGAGTTTCACTGATGAAGATCTGAAATCAGATGAATATTTAGCTATTAGTCCGCGCGGGAAAGTCCCTGCAATTCGAGATGGCGCCGTGACAGTGCATGAATCGATTGCAATATTACGTTACCTGGAAGATTTAAAATCAGAACCTGTATTATTCGGCAACGACCCTGCTGAACGCAGTAGAATCTGGTGCTCAATTATGGAAATCATGAATTATATCGAGCCCAATATTTTAGATTATGCCAGAACTATATTTTATGGTGAATTATCTGAGAAAAAACAAATTGCTATAACAGCAAGGGAAGCTATTGAAAACGAATTATCTCATCTGAATACAAGTTTAAAAAGCAAAGAATATCTGGCTTCAGAAAAACTATCGGCTGCCGATATTGTTCTTTACCCAGTTATACCTTTCTTATCCAGAGCAGCCGATAAAGAAAATACTGAAGAAGTAAGCGGAAATTTGAGATCGATTGATAAACATTATCCAGCTATCGGGGCTTGGTGTAAAAGAATCGAATCTATTCCAGGTTACGAAAAAACATACCCACCTCATTGGAAAGAATGATTCTACTGCTAGGGATACTTTAATAAAGGAGAATTTGATGAAAATCACACTTGCCTTTGATGTCTACGGTACATTGCTTAACACACATGGTGTGGTGACAGCCTTAGAAGAACTAATCGGAAATCAGGCACAAGCCTTTTCACAAACCTGGCGTGATAAACAATTAGAATACTCATTTCGCAGGGGACTAATGAAAAGCTATGATGTTTTTCCTGTCTGTATTAGCGATGCTCTTGATTATTCATGCTTATTTTATAAAACATCTTTCACTACGGATGAAAAAAATCAGCTTTTACATATCTATCAAACATTACCTGCGTTTGATGATGCCATTAGTTCTCTCCAAGAGCTTAAGAAAACCGACAATCATTTATATGCATTTTCAAATGGCCCAGTAGCTACAATAGAAAAATTACTGTCTAATGCCAATATTAGAAAATACTTTATCGATATTATCAGCGTCGACAGTATTAAAACATTTAAACCATCGCCTGATGTATATGAACATTTTGTCAGCACCTCTAACGCAGAAAAAGAAAATACATGGCTAATATCAAGCAACCCATTTGATGTTATTGGGGCAATCTCTGCAGAGATGAAAGCTGTTTGGGTTCAGCGTAGTAAAGAGATGGTTTTTGATCCATGGGGTATAGAGCCTACCCTTACAATTAATAGTCTTTTACAACTCAAAGAAAAAATTTCTGCATATTACAATGAAAAGTTATCAATAACCTCAAAACCGAATTGATTTAATCAAACTTAACCTTGTTCTAATAGGTTTCTCAAATCAATCACAGCTGAGTTAGCTCGTGATATATAAGATGCCATTACCAATGAGTGATTAGCAAGAAGACCAAAACCGGTTCCATTCATAATTATCGGACTCCAGACTGCATCCTGAGTCCCTTCCAATTCACGAATGATCTGCCGAAGACTGACTAATGAATTTTTCTTTTGTAATACATCATGTAAATCATATTCAATAGCATGCATGAAATGGATTAAAGCCCAACATGCTCCACGTGCTTCATAAAAAACATCATCGATCTCTAACCAGGGTGTTTTGACTTCCATTAGATCCGGTTTAACTGTTGAATTTGTAGCTTCAGAATCACCTTCAAGATCGGTGTTAACCCGTGCTTGGCCGACACTTGCGCTTAATCGTTGCGATAAGCTACCCAGACGTTTTTCAATGATTGCGAGCCAGTCGCGCAGGTTATCTGCACGCGCAAAAAACTGGGCATCTTGTTCGTTGGGATCAGATAAGCGCCTTAGATAATTTTCAAGTGCATCAATGCCCTTTTGATATTCGCGTTCTGTTGCCGGCAATATCCAAGACTCTGAATCAAAATGAAACTGTGGATCAACCGTCATCAGATCATTATCTTCTACCGATTGTGTCTGGGAACGGCTAAAGTCATTACGCATTGATCTTGCCAAGTCACGTATCTGCGTTAAGACACCAAATTCCCAAGCAGGAATATTATCCATAAAGACACTGGGCGGCATGATATCATTACTTAGGTAACCACCGCGTTTATGTAACAACGTTTCAGCAACTTCGATCATCGTTGCCGTCGTCACAAAACCAGTCACATATTCTGTGCTGCCCTGATTTCGATATTGGCTTTGCTGCTGTACATCAAATACATCAGACTCAGTATCCCAATAAAACATTAAGAACAGCATACACAAGATGATCACACCGAGAATGCCTAGTATTGGTTTACTCTTTTCTTTTAATGTATTCATGCGGTTTATTAGCTAATTTCTTAGTAAATTGGGTTAAACTTTTAATATTCAAGTCGGCATATAAAATTAACGACGACAATAGTTGTATTGCTTTGTCGTGCAGCAAATAGTCTACAATAAAAACTCTGTCGATTACTTTTCAAACCTGTGACGTATCGTAAGCTAATACTATTCATATGGATGCTATTGAGTTCACCATTAACTGCCTATGACATTACCGCCATGATTGCCTTTGAGTCCTGCGCGATTAACAAACCGCATATGAACAGCTGAACTATTTAACTATCAATGATGTTCCTAAAGCAGGATACAATCTCGTTCTCAATTAGCCTCAAGCTAAATCGACCCCCTGCGTTTACCTCTGGCAGAAAATGTCGTTTCGAACGAAATTATTACCTTAAACGTGAAGATAACAAAATACCTCTAAACTGAATAGTGAATATTTAATTGAATATTCACTATTTATGCTTTATTCTTTCGCTTAATGAAAAACACTGCCCTGCAATTAGATAAAATTAATCCTGCCGATATCATCCTTGAGGCCGCCGTAAACCGCTTTAGCGAATATGGCTACAATAAAACGACGATGGCCGAAATAGCTAAAGACGCAGGCATGTCAGCAGCGAATATTTATCGATATTACAAAAACAAAGAAGAAATCGCTGCGGCATGCGCTAAGAGATGTATGTCTGATCGGCTTGATAGCCTTAAATCTGTTATTCGCGGCACCGGTCTGACTGCCGCAGAAAAACTGGAAAAATACGTATTAACAACACTTCAGGACTCTCAGGAGATGTTTCGAGAGAACAAAAAAATAGATGAAGTAATAATGGCTACAACAAAAAATAGAGCTGACTTAGTTCATGACAAGATAAACAACGAAAATGCACTCTTAACGGAAATAATCGCATACGGAAACCAGACCGGTGAGTTTGACGTCGATGACGTCATAGAGTCAGCTGCTACCATCCACTCAATGTTAGTACTATTTGATGTGCCGATGTTTATGTATCTTTTCACTAAAGAAGAATTCGAGAAGAAAGCCCATGCTGTCATAAAATTACTGGTGTCAGCGCTAAGTAGAAAGTAGTAAAAATTCCATCTATTTACTAAATAATTTATGAATTATTCATTATTCATTAATGGTGAGCGAGGTTAAAAATGAACTGGATTGAAACATCATACCCTAAATGGGTTTTGCAACACCGATGGTATATCATTTTTTTCAGCCTGGTATTTGTCATGTTGGCAGCTAGCGGCGGCCGCTTGCTTAACTTCACGACCAGCTACCGTGTTTTCTTCAGTGAAGACAATCCTCAGCTATTAGCATTTGAAGCGCTCGAAAACACTTATGTCAGAAATGACAATGTCTTAATCGTATTCGAACCCAATGATGGTAATGCGCTTAGCAGAGAGGTGCTTAGCCTTGTCGAAGAAACAACAGAAAAGGCCTGGCAAATACCCTACTCCAATCGCGTTGACTCAATTACCAATTTTCAACACACAGAAGCAGAAGAAGATGACTTGATAGTCCGCGATTTAGTCATAAATCCACAGGATTTGTCAGATCAAGAACTAAACAAGGTTAGAGAAATCGCTATAGCCGAACCTCTGCTAGTCCACAGACTCATTTCTGATAGCGGCCATGTCACCGCCATCAATGTTACTGTGCAGTTGCCCCGCATTAACGAAATGGTCGAAACACCCGAAGTCGTCACCTATGTCAGAAATCTAGCCGATGAGATACGTGAAGCTCACCCCAATGTAAATGTTTATCTCACCGGTATGATGATGATGAACAATGCATTTTCTGAGTCTTCAAAAAATGACATGGGGTCAATAGTACCGATTAGTTTTGGTGTTATGTTGTTATTACTTGCATTACTGGTTGGTGGGTTTACTGGCACATTTGCGACACTGTTAGTGATCATGTTCTCAATCCTATCAGCAATGGGGCTTGGCGCGTATTTTGGAATGCCGCTGTCTCCTCCTTCTGCAAGTGCACCAACAATCATCCTTACCGTCGCAATTGCAAACTGCGTCCATATTCTCGTTACCTTTATCCATAGTATGAAACAAGGCATATTGAAAAATGATGCCTTGCTTGAAAGCCTGCGTTTAAACCTTCAGCCGGTCTTCCTTGCCAGTGTGACCACTGCCTTAGGTTTCATTACCATGAACTTTTCAGACGTGCCTCCGTTCAGGCATTTGGGTAACTTTGTTGCGCTAGGTGTATTAGTTTCATTTGTCTTATCCGTCTCTTTACTGCCTGCTTTAATCTCGCTCCTTCCGGTCAAAATTAAAGAAGAAAAAGAAGACGATAACAGAGTCATGGCAAAATTTGCTGAATTTGTAATCGCAAAGAAAAACCTTCTTTTTTGGGGAATGACGGGCATCATATTATTATTAGTCGCAGCATTACCTCGTAATGAATTAAATGATGTCTTTGTTCATTACTTCGACGAGTCTGTTTCATTTAGAACCGATTCAGACTTCACGACCGAAAACCTTACGGGTCTCTATAATATTGAATATTCACTTACTGCATCTGAAGCAGGCGGTATCAGTGAACCTGAGTTCCTGAATGAGATCGAGGCATTCGCTAATTGGTATCGTGAACAACCAGAAACGTTACACGTGAATATCTATACAGATATTGCAAAGCGACTTAATAGAAACATGCATGCAGATGATGATTCGTTTTATAAAATCCCTGATGAGCGAAATCTAGCCGCGCAATATTTATTGCTTTATGAGATGTCACTCCCGTACGGTCTGGATCTAAACAACCAAATCAATGTCGACAAATCGGCTACACGCATGACCGCAACGCTTAAAACAATTTCATCAAACAACTTGATTGGAATCGAAGAAAGGGCACAAAGATGGTTGTCTGAAAATACATCACACATTGCAAAAGCAGATGGAAGCGGCACATCGATCATGTTTGCTAATATAGGCAAACGAAATATCGTCAGCATGCTATTCGGGACAACTGTTGCATTAATTTTAATCTCAATGGTTTTAATATTTGCACTACGTTCTTTTAAAATTGGTCTGGTCAGCCTCGTTCCCAACCTTGTGCCTGCGGCAATGGGATTTGGTCTTTGGGGATTAACTGTTGGTGAAATAGGCTTGTCCCTTTCTGTCGTTACCAGCATGAGTCTCGGTATTGTTGTTGATGATACTGTCCATTTCCTCAGCAAGTATTTACGTGCCCGACGTGAGAAAGGATTGAACTCTGAAGACGCCGTACGTTACGCATTTAAAACTGTAGGACGTGCATTACTTATTACATCTATCATTTTGGTTACAGGGTTTCTAATCCTGTCCACATCCAGCTTTGAACTAAATTCAGGCATGGGATTATTAACAGCAGTTGTCATTGCCTTTGCATTGTTTGCTGACTTCTTATTCCTGCCAGCCATATTAATGAAAATTGAGGGTAAAACTGATGAAGAAAATATCGATACTAGCGATCCTGTTAACACCGCTACTTAGCCCTGCTTATGCAGAGACCCCTGAAGAAAAGGGCTTGGCAATTGCAGTAGAAGCAGATACCCGTGACACCGGTTGGACTGATCAATTCGCTGACATGAGTATGCTGCTGAAAAATAAACAAGGCGATTCAAGCGAACGCGTCATGAACATCACGACACTTGAAGTACCAGCCGACGGTGATAAAAGTTTGATCACATTTGATAACCCAAAAGATATTAAGGGAACTGCTTTTTTAAGCCATACACATTCATTAACGCCTGATGACCAATGGTTGTATTTACCTGCTCTAAAACGCGTTAAAAGAATCTCTTCGTCTAATAAATCAGGCCCCTTTGTTGGCAGTGAATATGCCTATGAAGATCTTTCTTCACAAGAAGTGGAAAAATATAAGTATAAGTGGTTACGTGACGAAACAATTGATGGTCGCGATTGCTTTGTAATCGAACGCTACCCGCAATATGAACATTCTGGCTATACCCGACAGATTGTCTGGTTGGATAAAGAAATGTACCAACCACTTAAACTCGAATTTTTCGATAGAAAAAATTCACAGTTAAAAACATTACAATTTCTCAACTATAAACAATATCTTGATCAGTACTGGCGTCCTGGCGGTATGCAGATGATAAACCACCAAAACGGTAAGAGCACGATGCTTACTTGGACTAATTACAAATTTAAAAATGGTTTAAGTGATAGAGATTTTGATAAAAACACACTCAAGCGCGCTAGATAGAAATAGTTGCAAATAGGGAGAAGGATATACGGAAATAGAATGAGAACATTTAAACAATATTTATTTCTATTTTTAATTACATCAGTAAGCACGCTATCATCTGCGGGTGAATGGAGTGGTTTTGCCGGGCTAGAATTCAGAGGCTTTAACCAAACAGCACAAGATACACGACAAGACCACGACACTAATTTCTCATTCGTATTTGAACCCGAGTATTTCCATGAATGGGATGATGGAGATCAAAGTATCGCCTTTGTCCCTTATGTTCGTGTTGATGAAAATGATAATGAACGAACACATTTCGATATTCGTGAATTAGCCTATTTAAAAGTTGAGGAAAATTGGGAGTTACGTCTTGGCATACGAAAAGTGTTTTGGGGCGTTACCGAGTTTCAACATCTAGTTGATATCATCAATCAAACAGACTTGGTTGAAAACCTTGATTTTGAAGATAAGTTAGGCCAACCCATGGTTAACTTAGCTCTAATTAATGATTGGGGCACAGTCGACCTGTTTGTCATGCCCTACTTCCGTGAAAGATATTTTCCAGGAACAAGCGGTAGATTAAGAAGTATTCCCGAAACTCGACAAGATCAATCGCAATTTGAATCTGCAGCCAAGGAAAAACATATCGATTTTGCCGCCAGGTATTCGCATTACTTCGGCGATTGGGATATTGGTCTTGCACATTTTTATGGCACCAGTCGTGACCCACGTTTGTTATTCAGTACCGATAGCAACGGCAATCCGTTCCTTATTCCTTTCTATGACATCATTAATCAAACCTCGGTAGATATTCAGGCAACCAAAGGCAATATGTTATGGAAATTTGAGGGATTACATCGTAGCGGTCAGGAAACAACCTACAATGCACTTGCCGCCGGATTTGAATATACTTTTATTGGTATTATGGACACCGCGCTCGATTTGGGTGTGCTCAGCGAGTATTTCTATGATGACCGAGATGAATTATCCACTCAAATTTTTGAAGATGATATCGCTATCGGTGCACGTCTTGCTTTCAACGATGTGCAATCCAGTGAAGCGCTTATAGGTCTCGTCTGGGACAGAGATAGCGGCGGCAAATTTTTTAATATCGAAGCCAGCAGACGACTGGGTGATAGCTGGCTACTTGAGCTACAAGGCCGGTTTTTCTTCAGTCAAAAACGCAGTGATTTGGCGTTTACCGTCAACCGGGATGATTACACGGAATTATTCCTTACCTATAATTTCTAATTATCTTAGATAAAACAAAAACTTAAAGAAGAAGCGCTCCTGGGTAGATAAATTATTTACTATTTCCGCTTGAAAGTTCTCTAAAGGTTCTCTTATAATGAGCCGTCCCAGAAAATAAGACTTTGTTTTCAAGACACGACTCCCCAGTCACTTCTAGTACAGGACGTACTGGTACCTGCTCAAGGCAGATTAGCTAAGAAAATCACACATTCGACGCTTTCGTTGAACAAGCCTAAAGGATGAGGCTTGCTCAACAACCTACCTCTGTGCGGTGAATAATAATGACAATAAAAACCTGGCCACGGGTGATTGCCCTGGCCGATATGAACGCCTTCTTTGCATCCGTCGAACAAGTGCACAATCCTGAATTACAGGGTAAACCGATCGGAATAACTAATGGTTTAACCGGGAGCTGCATTATCACTTCATCCTATGAAGCGCGCGCCTTTGGCGTCCGCACGGGTATGCGCGTCAAAGATGCAAAACGACTTTGCCCTGATTTTATACAAATAGCCTCGAACCCAATACTCTATGCCAAAGTCTCAACGCGAATTATGGATTCGCTACAAGATATTTCGCCTGACATAGAAATTTTTTCTATCGATGAGGCATTTATTGATCTCACTCGTTGTAAAAAAGTATGGGACACCACGCCGGAAGTGATCGGTATGATGATCAAACGCAAGGTGTTTAGTGTGTCGAAGGTGAAATGTTCTGTCGGTATTAGTGGTGATAAATCCACTGCCAAGTGGGCAGCTAAACTCATGAAACCCGATGGCCTCACCATCATTCCCCCATGGGAAGCAGCAACAAAATTAAGAGGCGTCCCGGTTACAGAACTCTGCGGTGTCAATAAAGGTATCGGTGCTTTTCTGGCAAAGCGTGGCGCCTTTACCTGTGGTGATGTTGCTCGATTACCGATTAGCGTATTAGGCCAGCGTTTTGGCAATCCTGGTAAACGGATCTGGTATATGTGCCAAGGTAAAGACCCTGACAAGGTGCAGAATAATATTAAGCCACCGAAGTCTATTGGCCATGGCAAAGTGATGCCACCAAACACGACAGCGAAAGATACCATCTATATGTATCTAATCCACATGGCTGAAAAAGTTGCACAACGCTTACGGAAGCATGCCCTAACTGCGCAACGCTTTTATATCGGCTTAAAAACAAGGCATGGCTGGTTGGGCAATAAATTCAAGATAGAATTCCCGAGCAACGATAGCAAACCTATTATCGATCTATGCAAAATTGTCATGTATCAATACTGGCATGGCGAAGGTATACATCAAGTACAGTTAACCGCGTTAGACCCACGAGCAGAAAAAGGACAAGTTGATTTATTTGAAGATGATGACATAAAGAATCGCCGATTAAATAAAGCATTAGATAATATTAATGAACGCTATGGCGAATTCACACTAGCACCAGCCAATTTATTAAACCGATCAAAGATGCCAAATGTCATCGCACCAGCATGGAGACCCTATGGACACAGACAAACAATACAAGATGCAAACTTAGAGAAAAAAGAAGCTAACGAATAATTTAAAAACAGCAAGTAATATCAATCAATAAAATAGCGGCTATCGGCCATAAACAGGCAGCATAATTACCCAAATAAGTGGTTTTGGTCGCTATAAAACAATGAAAGCTTGTTTCTATGTGTTTATCATTGTTTTATACTCGTCACCCAAAAGTCAATGCGCTATAATCCGCCGTTCGTTGCTACCTTTAAAATTATCCAAGCAAGTCAATGTGTGCTTGGTTATTAGTAGGAAATACAAAAATTTTAGAAAATTCTCTTGCAGAGAGGCTCGATAAAATTGTGATATTTTGTATGGTGACATTTATGCCTTACCGTAAAACCAAAAAGAATTTTTATTAATGGAGCAAACAATTTTGAGCGCAAAACTTCCCGTACCATCCGCTGTATGTACCGTATGCCGCACATATACCAGAAATCAGAGCATGATCAACTATGCTTGTGGAATTATGATCGACGGCAAAAGATGCAAAGGAGCGTGGCAAGGTGCATTAAAAGTTGAAGATTGGGAAGAGTGTGAATCTTGCCATGCCACAGATCCTAATTGTGCTTCATGTAACGGAGAAGGTTGGATATATACTAAAAAATAAGAACACCTAAATAACCCTCATCTCCGCTTAATTAAATCAACACTATTGTTACTTGGTTTGTTTACTGCAGATGAGATCGGGTGACTTCCCATCTCTTCACTCGGACAGGGTCTTAACAATTCATATGCACCTTCTTCTAGCCAGTTATCATAATCATCACTATCTAATATCACCGGCATCCGATGATGTATCGTCTCCATCATTTCATTTGCTTCTGTGGTGATAATGGTAAATGTTTCTAATTCTTCCCGTTTTTCCCATAGGCCGGCAAAACCGAAATAGTCGTCATTTAGAGGGTAAATAGCATAGGGTTGTTTATTGCCTTTGCTCCCTTGCCATTCATAAAAACCGGATACGGGAATGATGCAACGCTGTTTCTTGAACGCAGTTCGGAAGTATGCTTTTTCTCTAAGGGTTTCTGCTTTGGCATTGATGGGTTTTATTTTCACCTCCGGTTTTGTCCAAGATGGCACTAGTCCCCAATTAAGAAATGATAATTCTTTGTTATTATTAATAAAACGCACAACAGCGCAGTTAGCTGAAGGCGTGAGGTTATAACTGGTTTTGGGTTCGACAAGATCCGTCACGCCGAATTTTTTGGCGAATTTTTCCTTGTTTTTAATTAAATAGAATCGACCACACATAGCGTAATAGTATAATTGAAGTGTAAATGATATAACTAAATCTATGATAAAGAATGTACTAGGCACTATGCTTGAAACTTGCTGCGATGAGCTGGATACCGGTTATTTTCGTAATGGTAAGTGTGAGACTTGCGATAATGATGTCGGGATGCATACCGTCTGCGCTGAAATGTCAGATAAGTTTCTGGAATTTTCCAAGAAAAATGGTAATGACCTTTCCACACCAGTAGATGCATATGATTTTCCCGGGCTTAAGGCTGGCGATAGATGGTGCATCTGTCTACCACGCTGGATAGAGGCATTAGAAGAAGGGGTAGCCCCCAAAATTCTTTTACGCTCTACCGATTCTTCCGCCTTAGAGCACGTGCCATTAGAAGTGCTGGAAAAATATGCCATCAGGGATGACTAGCCAATTTAAAATAAAATGCTCTACATTGTTCTAATTACAATGTTGGCTGTCGCCTTGGCAATTGGCCTACATTACTCCGCGCTGGTAAGTACAACAAAATTGCTAAGCCATTTCCATGGTGCGCACCCCGCGAGTATCGTACTGGCCTTGTTTCTTGCTGTGCTAGCGCATCTTACAGAAATATTAATCTTCGCAATCGCATGGCAAGTAATGCATACCATGGAACTCATTACATTCTCGGTTGACTCGCCCTCATTCCTGGATATTGTCTACTTCTCTGGAACAACTTATACCACCGTTGGTTATGGTGATATTGTATTAACAGGTGATGCTCGCATCATGTCAGTTGTTGAAGGTGTAATGGGGCTAGTGCTTATTGCATGGACCGCCTCGTTCACCTACTTTGAAATGAATCGAAAGTGGCTCAAAAACGCTTAAATATAATTACGTCGTCAATAGCCTGTTGTTAGTTTTATTAATCCAGAGACTGCCCGGAATAGCTATAGCTAAATTGAATAACAGTCCAATCAAACCCGGATGAAAACCATATATTTTTCCATTCTGCACAAAATCAAAACCACCGAAAGCTAAATAGATAGATAAGGTCACGCCAAACATAATTCCTATGAACGTTGGTAACGCCTGCATACCGCGCCAATGAATACTCAACATAAAGGCAGGTACAAGCTGAATCAGAATATCAAACTTCCTATCCAATAATTTTATCAATGAGGCTTTATCATTGAGATAGATGGCTAACCACACCAAAAAGATTATCAAACACCAGGAAAATATTTTTCCCATAAAGGTTAATCGTGCTTCACTGGCATTCGAATCTATAAATCGTCCATAGATATCTTTACTTAACATGGATGAAATAGATAACAAGGCCGAGTCAGCGGTCGACATCATTGCTGCGAGGATTGCGGCGTAGAGAATAACAACAAGCCAATAACCCAAGACTGAGTTTTGTTGAATCATCGACATGATAATTCCCAGGACACGATCAGTATCAGTACCTAATAGCCCTGGAACATAGGCAATGGCATAGATACCGGTAATGACTGCAATTAAAGATGTAAATAAAGGCGCAAAAGCCATTAGAGCAAGACCTTGTCTTAATACTTTTTCAGATCGCGCAGCATAGATACGTTGTATGGCTTGCGGATAAAGTGTTGAACCTAGTCCGATAATAATAATATAACTGAGCCATTCTCGAAGTCGGTTTGCATCAGGCACATTGACCTTTGCAACTTCAGGCGACTGTTGAATTATATTAGTGGCGAGGGAAATCGATCCAAATTGTTTGTATAACATAAAGAGTAAAAGACTAAAGCCAACCATTAACACCAGTCCTTGAATCACATCTGTCCAGGCAACCGCACGAATACCGCCCAGCGTGCCATACACCACCATTATCAATGCTAATAAGATGACACCTTGTCGATAGGCTTCATCAGGATCAAGCGTCGATAAGCCTTGCATCGCACGTCCCATAGCCATTAGTTGTGCCAACAGATAATTACTCAACACAACAACGAGAATTAACGTTGCAATTACATTAATCCAATTTGAATTAAAGCGATGCTGAAGATAATCGGTTGGAGTGATGAAATCATATTTTTTCGCATAGGCATAAAGTCTTGGCGCATAAATTAAAAAACAAGCCACTATTGCCGTCATAAAATGAATACACATTATCCATGCGAAACCAATTCGATAGGCTTTTCCGGAATACCCAAACAAAGTATTACCACTATATTGTGTCGCGTATAGAGTAAGGAAAATGACGACTAGCCCAAAGCCGTTTCCTGCAAGGTAAAAATCTTTTAAGGTATTTTCTTGTCTCGCACGATAACCAAGAAAACCAACTAGTATTAAAGAGCAGAGATAAGTGCTGATAAATATCCAGGCAGCTTGATCAAACACCTGGTCATTCATCTAGTTTCACATCCATATCCCAGGGATAGCGTAATAATAAAAATGCGGTAAACATGGATGCACAAATAGAAACAGCAATCGCTATAACAACCCACAGAGGTAAACCCATCACGGTTAAAGTTGATTCTTCTTGCCAGTACCAAGGTATTCCAATAACTACCAACACAACATAGACAGCACAAATCCAGTAAGGTCGTTTCATAGTAGATACAAAATATTTTTTATTTTAATTTATCTTTTAGATTGAGGTATTCGGGTAAACCCAGAATATCCTTCACCTCATCAAAACCGACCATCTTATCTTCAAGACTTTTAGTATGCCCTTCACGTTTAAAAACCTCGGCCATCTCACGCATACAATGTGCTGTCATTAAAACAGAATCTATTGGCGCAACAACTATTTTAAAACCCATCTGTTCGAGTTCATCGGTACTTAAAATAGGTGTCTTGCCTAGTGCCAGCATATTAACAAGTTTTGGATATTCAACACGCTTACAAATTTCTTCTAATTCATCGACCGATAAAGGGGCTTCTATAAATGCAATGTCGGCACCGGCATCACAATAACGATTAATGCGGTCAATAGCATCACCAAGCCCGTCTGTCTCTCTGGAATCAGTACGGGCAATAAAAATAAAATCGGGATCCTGCCGTGCTGCGACTGCCGCTTTGAATTTCATTAGCATTTCATCTGCAGGTATCACTTCTTTGCCGCCAAAATGTCCACATCGTTTGGGGAAGACTTGATCTTCCAGAATAATACCAGCTGCACCTGATCCTTCGAATTCATTCACACAACGCATGACATTATGTAAATCACCATGACCGGTATCAGCATCAGCAATCACAGGAATTGAGACGCGATGTGTCATACGTCGAGTTGCATCGACCATCTCCGACATACCAAGAAAATTTAGATCAGGTAATCCATAGAGACTGGCACTAGTACCAAAACCGCCTATAAACACTGAGTCAAACCCACACTGCTCTACCATGACCGCCGTTAAAACATCATGGGCACCTAGCGTACTTATTACTTCGGGTTTTTCTATCAATTCACGCATTTGTGCTGCTGGGCTTTGAATTACTGACATTGAACTGCTCTCCCAATAATTTTAATGTAGGATTAGTGCTATGAGTATCAAGCATAAATTGTACTACAGTGATACTCAGGTTTAATCATCATTATTTTATTTAATGAATTGGAGCGTAAATATGGCAGAAGGCAGTAATGGTAGTGTACTAATGGGCATGATTTGGATGTTCATCATCTCCCTCCTTTTATTTTGGTTACCCGGTTTGGGTTCATTAATTGCAGGCATCGTTGGGGGAAAACAAGCTGGTGGAGTGCTGGCTGGGTTAATGGCGGCATTGTTACCGGGTATTCTTGTGGCGATAGGCTTGTTCTTTGCGGGCACGATGCTAACAACGTTACCTGTTATTGGCGCTACACTTGCTGGTTTGGGTTTATTACTCTATGTACTCTATATACCACCACTGATTATTGGTGCATTGATTGGTGGACTGCTTGCCTAATCAAGGATTGATTTAGATCAATACCAAAATAGTAATACATCCTAAAACAATGTATGTAGATATTTATTTTTAAGAGGAAAACACATGTTCGAACTTGCAGAGATGGGACATACACTAAGCAAAGCAGAATATAAAAAGCGTGTACCCGATCTCAGAACTAAACTGCTCGAAGTTCAAAACAAACTCCGTGATTATAACTTTCCTGTATTGATTCTAATCTCAGGTGTTGATGGTGGTGGTAAAGGCGAAATCATCAACCTACTCAATGAATGGATGGATCCGCGGGGTATTCAAACACATGCCTTTGACGTACCAAGTGAAGATGAGAGACAACGTCCTCCCCATTGGCGTTACTGGATGGCTCTCCCTGGTACTGGTGAAATCGGTATTTTTATCGGCTCATGGTATAGCGATCCCATTGCAAACTGTATTACTGGCAAAAATAACTATACCAATCTGACTGCAAACCTCATCCACGTTAAAAGTTTTGAGCGTGAACTGGCTGATGATGGAACACTCATCATCAAATGCTGGGCACATATGAGCAAGGAACGTCAAAAAGAAAAACTAGAGAACTACCAAAAAGACCCGGGAACACAATGGCGTGTTACTGAAAAAGATTTAAAACACCTGGAACTCTATGATAAATTTGTCAGCATTGCCGAACGAGTTATTCGTGAAACAAGTACCGGCCATTGTCCATGGCTAATCGTTGATGGCACAGATATCAAACATAGCAGTATTACTGTTGCAGAACACATACTTGATCGCATCTACTCACATATAAATTCACTCGCCAATAAAGCACAAACCGAGGAAGTTAAAACTGAACGTGCTGAAAAGGAATTGAGCCTATTAAAATCATTAGACATTAATAAGACGATCAGCAAAACAAACTACAATAACAAACTGGAAAAATATCAAGGAAAATTAAACCAGCTAGCCCGAGAAGCAAGGCTCAAAAACTGCTCTTCTACATTAGTTTTTGAAGGCTGGGATGCTGGCGGTAAAGGTGGTGCCATTAGAAGAATCACTCATGCCCTCGATGCAAGACAATATCGAGTTATCCCTATTGCTGCGCCAACCGACGAAGAAAAAGCACATCATTATTTATGGCGGTTTTGGCGGCACGTTCCAAAAGCAGGTCATATCACTATTTATGATCGTAGCTGGTATGGGCGTGTCTTGGTTGAACGAGTGGAAGGGCTTGCATCAAAAGAAGAATGGCTAAGAGCGTATACTGAAATTAATGATTTCGAAGAAGAACTTTTCGATGCAGGAACATTGATCGTTAAGTACTGGCTCCACATTGATCAGGATGAGCAAGAACGACGTTTTAAAGAACGTGAAAAGATCAGCTACAAGAAACATAAGATAACTGAAGATGATTACCGTAATCGTAAAATGTGGAATCACTACGAAGCAGCGGTCGAAGACATGGTAACGCGTACCAGTACTGAATATGCACCTTGGCACCTTATCGAAGCTAACGATAAGCACTACGCAAGGATAAAAGTATTAAAAACATATTGTGATGCCCTGGAAAAGCGATTGAACTAGGGCGATATTTTCTTTCAAACACACGATATATGGTGTTTTTAGGTCCAATTTACACTACAATTAGTGCAATTGCGTAAACACAACGGTTATTCCGCGAAATCACAATTGCAACAAATACTTACGAAAATTATCTCGCGAAATAATAAGGGTTCGAGTTAATGTCTCGAATCCTATCATTCGCCCTACTCTCCATTTTATGCACTAATAGTGCTAATGCTGATCTTTATAGTGCCAGTAATGCCCTTTCTCGTGGCGAATATGAAGTCGCTGTTGCAGAGTTCACAAGATTAGCTGAAAAAGGTGATGACAAAGCTCAGGCAAATCTGGGCTATATGTACTATGTCGGAGAAGGTGTTCCTCAAGATTATAAACAAGCCGTTTATTGGTATCGAAAAGCGGGAGTCCAAGGCAACAAAGATGCCCAATATAATCTTGCCGTTTCTTATGCCTTTGGTGAAGGTGTCGCACAAGATCTAACCGAAGCTGCAATCTGGTACCGCCGAGCAGCAGAACAAGGACATGTCGTTTCTCAATATAGCCTCGGTATCTCCTATGCTTACGGCGAAGGTGTTCCCCAAGATCAAAAAGAAGCAGCGCGTTGGTTTAGAAAAGCCGCAGACCAAGGCTATTCGCGAGCACAAGTCTATCTGGGAAGTATGTATCACACTGGAGAAGGTGTAGCACAAGATTACTTTGAAGCAGTACGCTGGTATCGCATGGCCGCGGATCGCGGTGATGCGACTGCGCAATACAACCTCGGCACCATGTATCGTTCAGGGAAAGGCGTAGAACAAAACTATTCACAAGCAAAACGTTGGTTCAGACAATCCGCAGATCAGGGCTATGCGGCCGCTCAAAATGAGATGGCGAGCCTTGAACGCTCTGCAGCAAGCAATATTTCAACACGAACGGTGCAGGCAAAACCAGAAATATATCCAACTAACCCAGTCGAGCCAATTACCAAAGAAGAAATAGCTGAAACGATCAACCCCGAGCCAACAGCAGCAGAGAAACCTGTTCAGGAAGAAAAGATTGTATCTAATGAGGCAACGGCGTCCGCTCCTGAGACAAAAAAAATAACTGAACCATCAAACACCAATGGGACAGTTAAGAAACCTCTTTTTAGCGTAGATAAGAAAGACCTGTTGACGCTCGATAGTTCACAGTTGGATATACCTGAACCGATTGATGAGCCTGAAACATCAACTGCGTCTGTCCCCGACGTCAAAGAGAAAGACGTAGTAGAAGTTGAAACTCCAGCCGAAGAAGAAATAGTTAAAAACTTCCCAGTAGCAGACGTCTCTGTTGATGCTAACGAAGCTGATAAACCTGAGGTCTCTGATATGCATAGAGCCATGGGATTACCTCAACCTAAACCAGCTCAAGAAAAAGAAGAAGGCAAACCTTCTAAAAATTTATTTACTGCAATTGGAAATTTATTTTCCAGTGATGACGATTCCAAAACTGAAGAAATGGACACTAACTCAGAGACAGAAGAAGCAACTATGGCAATTTCTGAAAGTGAAGCTGCCAGCACAACTATTGAGTTAGAATCAGTCACTAAAACAGAGTCTATGCTAGAAACTGATCCTGTTGATGTCGAAGAAGTTATTGAGACAGAAACAGTCGTGAAAGAATATGTTGCTGCAGAAGACCCTACACTTCTAATAAATGAACCTATTAATATCGAAAAGATTGCTGAGACAGAAACAGTCGTGGATGAATATGTTGCTGCAGAAGACCCCACACTACTAACGGAACCTGTTGTCATTGAAGAAGTTACTGAGACACAAACAGCCGTGAATGAATATGTCGCTGCAGAAGATCCTACACTTCTAACTGAGCCCACCGCTAACGAAGAAGTTGAAGAAGAAACCGAATCTTCTGGCGGTTTCTTTTCTGCGATTGGTGATTTCTTCTCCGGCGAAGAGAAACCAACTGAGGCTGAATTAGCCAAAGGAAAAGCTCCAATAGAAGAAGAAATGATAATTGCCAATGTTGACGAGCCAACAGCTGCTATTGAAGAAATTGAGCTTGCTCAAGATGTTGAGGATGACTTATCACAATACAGTGTCGACGCAGGTCAACGCGCATTGGTCGATAGTGATTTTGATGCGGCACTCAAACAATTCAAACCATTGGCAGAAGCCGGAGATAGTGAAGCACAATCACACCTTGGCTCGCTCTACTATGCCGGCAAGGGTGTTGAAAAAAGTATCGACACTTCTCTTAGCTGGTATAAAAAAGCGGCAGATCAAGGCAATGTAGATGCTCAATATAGTCTCGGCAATATGTATTTGCTCGGTGAAGGCGTTGTACAAAACAATGAAGAGGCCGCTGTATGGTATACCTTGGCAAGTGTTCAAGGTCACGTTGCAGCGACTAACAACCTTAATAATCTTAAAAAACTTGATGCATTGAACCGTGAAAATAAATTAGAACAATATGCAGAAGCAAAACAGGAATTCAATACAGCTAATTCAACAGAGACTACAAACGTAAAAAGTTATGCTGCGGGTAATGCACCTTCTACTGAATCATTACAAGCTTACTCAGATATTGAGTCTCGCGAAGTAGTTGCAAACGTTAAGACAGAGATAGAGCCCGTCGCAAACGAACTAGTATCAGATACGGAAGAATCGACTCAAATAAGCAACTCAGAGTCAATTCAAGATGCCGAACTTACTTCTAAACAGTCTGAATTTTTTGAGGGTTTATTTGGCGAGAGTGAGACCGAGACTACCAGATTGAAGGCTGATGACAGCATTAACCTGGATGTTAGGCCTGCTGAAGAAACGATAACAGAAACAACTGCTGCAAAAATAGAGGCCGAAGCTGAAACACCTCAAGATTTAGCCTTACTAGGACCTGAACTTGATCAGCCTGTAGTTAACAGTGATGAAATATCTTCCGTTGAAGAAGCAATTGTTGAAATTGAGCCTGTAACAGAACTCGATCAATTACGCTCGTTAGCAACACAAGGAGATCAGGATGCTCAATACAAATTAGGCACGCTTCATTATTCAGGAGATGGTGTGAAACAAGATTTTTCAAAATCTGCTCTATGGTATAGACGTGCAGCCCAACAAGGCAATCTCGATGCTCAATATAGTCTGGGAAATATGTACTTGATGGGTGAAGGTGTTGAGCAAGACAACCAACAAGCAGCTCATTGGTATGCCTTGGCAACTGAGCAAGGTCACGTGTCAGCAAAGCATAACCTTACCAATTTACAGCGTTCGATGCATTCATCTACGCAATTAGAGATTGAAACAAACAAAGTAGAAGATGAGCAGATAACAATCATTGAGATCAATGAAGATGAAGGTAAAACTGCAGATGAATCAATTTCGGATGCCACTGGTAAGTCTGAATATCAACAGGGGTTAGCCTATGCATTTGGTGATGGCGTGCCGCAGAATGATCGCAATGCATTCAATCTATTCTATGCGGCAGCTGAAAAAGGATATGCCTTGGCACAGTATAAAGTAGGCGTTGCCTATGCTTATGGTGAAGGTGTTCGTCAGGACAATAAAGAAGCTGCCGAGTGGTACCAGAAAGCAGCAGTACAAGGCTATACCATTGCTCAAAGAAACTTAGCGATGATGTATCTTGATGGTAATGGCATACAACAAGACAAAGTACATGCCTTGGCATGGTATAACGTTGTAGCAAGTCAGGGCAATGCTATGGATATACGCCGCCGAGATATACTTGAAAAAGAGCTTTCCGAAACGGAATTATCCCAATCTCAAGAAATATCAAACCAGATATCTAGTCGTCTAAGTAGTAACAGCTCTCTCTAATTTTTCGACTCTCGTTTTATTTTAGTTTCTTCGTCACTTTTTTCTGGCATTATTGAATATTAAAACGTTTATCTATTGACTACATGGTTGACCCAAACATTAAAAATGTTATTGAAATTGAAGGCCTGGATACCTGGTATGGCACCAAGCAAATCCTGTCTAATATTTCATTACATGTTGAACGCAAGGAAGTCATGGTTATCATGGGGCATAGTGGCTCCGGTAAAAGCACCCTCTTACGTCACATGATAGGACTAAATACTCCTGAGTCAGGTTCGATAAAATTATTAGGCCAGGAAATAACTAACTTAAATCGCAAGAAACTTTACGAACTACGAAAACATATTGGCGTTGCCTTTCAAAATGGCGCTTTGTTCAGCTCGATGACATTACAAGAAAATGTCGAACTACCTCTGCATGAACATACCAAGCTCGATCACAATACAATCCGTATAATGTCTCGGCTTAAACTTGAGTTAATGAACTTAAGTGATAATGAAGATTTAATGCCAGCAGAGCTTTCAGGCGGCATGTTGAAGCGTGCTGGCTTGGCCAGAGCGGTTATTATGGATCCGGAAATACTCTTTTTTGATGAACCTTCTGCTGGACTCGATCCAGTCACCTCTGCTGAACTGGATGAATTAATCTTGGAATTACGTGATGCATTAAATATGACTATCATTGTAGTCACACATGAATTAGAAAGCGCATTCAAGATAGCCGATAGAATAACAGTAATAGATAATGGTCAACAAATCATAACCGGCGATAAAGAAACAATTAAGAAATCCACTGACCCCAGAATCGTGAATATGCTCGAACGCAGAGCGATGAATGATAATATTGACGCAGATGAATATCTGAATAAATTAACCCGTAATTGATTATCAATGAGCATAAATAAACCGCAAGCATTGTCATCGATTGAATCCGTATTGATACGATTTGGCATTGCCGGAATTTTCTTATTTGAGACAACACGCACTATGGTGTTGCCAC
Organism: Thiotrichaceae bacterium UBA973; assembly: GCA_002292815.1. GTDB lineage: Bacteria > Pseudomonadota > Gammaproteobacteria > Eutrophobiales > Eutrophobiaceae > UBA7359. The sequence goes on from DBBX01000005.1 coordinate 30,895, forward strand.
CATATTCTTTTAATCCATTAATAAAACAAATTGCTTTTATAGGCGCTCGTTCATTATTAGTTATTGTTGTCGCTGGATTATTTGTCGGCATGGTCATAGCACTGCAATTTTATGACACTTTACTTCGTTTCGGCTCTGTCAGTTTGCTTGGCTCCGCGGTAGGCTTAAGTTTAATTCGCGAACTTGGTCCAGTGCTGACGGCATTGATGGTGATTGGAAGATCGGGTTCCGCAATGTGTGCTGAGATAGGGATTATGCGGGTAGATAACCAGATCGATGCATTGGAATGTATGGCAATAGATCCTTATCGATATCTTTTTGCACCCAGGATTCTCGCTGGCGTTATTTGCGTACCCATATTAACGGCTATATTCATATTAGTTGGAATCTTTGGAGGTTACTTTGTAGGCGTTATCTTATTTGGTGTCAGCCCGGGCTCTTACTTTCAAGGCATGTCTGAAACCGTATTGATTCGCGATCTCTTTATGGGCTTCTCTAAATCACTTGTATTTGGATTGCTCATCGTATGGATAGCCTGTGACAAGGGATTCAATCTACACCTTGATAAACATGGCGCTTATGGTTCGGAAGGCGTCAGTCGTATCACTACTGAAGCTGTCGTATTATCGTCTATTGGTGTCCTTTTTAGTGATTATTTACTCAGTGCCTTGATACTGTAAACTGTACCTATGAATAAGAAACAACATACTGAATTACTCGTAGGCATCTTTTTGCTTGCTGGAATTATCGCTATTACCTTTCTTGCCCTACGCATGGGAGACGTGGGCCTGTTTAATAGTGATGAGTATATTATTAAAGCAAGATTCACCTCTGCGTCAGGTTTAAGAGAAGGTGCATACGTTGAAGTCGCTGGTGTTACAGTCGGTAAAGTTAAACAGATTTCTTTTAATCCCGAAACTTATTTGGCTGATGTAGATATCAGTTTGCAAGATAATATCAATGTACCGGAAGACTCGATAGCATCTATACGAACATCAGGGATCATCGGCGATAAGTTTATCAAGATCTCGGCTGGTGGCAGCGATACCTACCTAGAAGCCGGAATGGAGATTATCGAAACAGAACCTTCGATAAATCTGGAAGAGTTAATCAGTAAATATATTTTCGAATCAGATAATTAACCTTCTAGCTATCTTCGTTAACGTCGACAGTAGTTGGTTGTGTTTTTTGCGATGCTTTATATTTATTGATTCGGTTCTCTATATCAGATAACAACCCGCCCATTCCATCGTTCTTTACAATGGCGGCAAAGGTACTTCGATAATTATTTACCAGACTCACCCCTTCAATAACCACATCATAGGCAAACCAGTTACCATCATTATTTTTCAACTTATAATTAACCGGAATTTCTGTGCTATCCGTTAATATTAACGTTTCTACAACGGCGCGTTTACCTCGAATGGTCTCTCCTACGTATTCTACTTTCTGATTCGTATAGGCTTCAATTTTTGTTCTATAAGTATCTTCGAGATATTGAGAAAAGAAAACCACAAACTGTTGGCGTTCTTCGGGTGTTGCTTGCTTCCAGTTTGTCGCCAAAATACTTTGCGACATACTGCGAAAATCAAAGCTGTCATTAATAACCAGACCAATCCTTGACCATTGCACTTCTTTATCAAGAGACTTATCTTTTAAAATTGTTATGACCTTATCGACAGAATCTTTGACACGATCAGTAGGGGTAGAAAACTGATCTGCTGTTACTGCTACTGAAAATAGGCTGAGTAGAAAATAAAGTGCGTATTTTTTTATCATTTTTTTAATTATTACCGCATTCCTTGTTGATATTCATATCGTACCTTTTTAACTGACTGGGATCCAAAAATAATGTCATCATCCCACGACACAATATTATGTGTATTTACTGATGCTGCACCACTACATAAGCTTTTTTAACCGTTTCAGCATCTCATACTTAAACCCTATCTTATTGATTTTATTTGTATTTATGTTTATATAATGTGATGTGATTCACAGAACCTTATCAATATATGGCTTATTATCTGTATGCGGTATGCGAGTTGCACATATAACAATAATAAAATAATTTAGGGATCTTCAATTATGAATGTTTATCAATGCTGGTATCGTGGCATAAATGGTTATTGTTGCCGCAACCACAACTCAAAATGGCTATTTGTCCCAGAATTAGGACAAGGTAACAGCCGCATCCATAAACAACTTACATTAAACGACCTCGTGTTTGATAACCCGTTTGCAAAACAATATGAATTGAAAATCGAGCGGCAGCTACGAAAGATTAAATCAAATCCGTTCCATTTTCTTAAATCGCTTTTTTTCTCTGAGAAAAAAGCTAGCACCGTCGGCGGAATGCTATTCGTCTCTATTTAGATACAACTATTCAACCTAAAAGGCTGTAGAACTTTAACTCTACGGCCTTTTTCGTTCTTAATTTTGAGTTATTAACGTAAACTGAACTAACTCAAATAATCTTCTCTAAGCCCTAATATGAATAAGAAGAAAATAGCACTTGTCGCACTCTTTATCACTGCTATTACTTTGTTCTTCGTAATGGATCTTGGCCAATACCTCAATCTAGCCTACATAAAATCACAACAACAAGTAATCAATGATTATTACGTCCAGAATCCAGTAAAGACAGGATTAATCTTTTTTATCAGTTACATACTCATTACTGGTGTTTCTCTACCAGGAGCAGGCATCATGACATTGGCGGGAGGCGCAATCTTTGGCGTTGTCTGGGGAACGATACTGGTGTCCTTTGGCTCGGTCTTCGGTGCAACTATGGCATTCCTGATAGCACGCTACCTTTTTCATGACTACATTCAACACAGATTCAGCCACCGCCTTGAACGGATTAACAAAGGTATTAGGGAAGAAGGCGACCTCTACCTGTTCACTATTCGATTTGTACCGATATTCCCATTTTTTATTGTTAATACATTGATGGCCTTAACGCCGATCAAAACGCTTAATTTTGCTGTTGTTAGTCAAATAGGTATGTTGGTTCCGACCATCATCTTTGTAAATGCCGGAACCCAACTTGCCCGCATTGAATCCCCTGGCGATGTATTGTCACTTGAGTTGTTACTTTCATTTGCCCTATTAGGCATATTTCCGATTCTTGCAAAGAAGACACTGATCTACATTCGAAAGAAAAAACATGAAAGCCTCGACATTATCGAGGCTGAGAATGATGCAGAGTAGACCGAAAAAATTTGATCGTAACTTAATCGTTATCGGTGCTGGCTCAGCCGGTCTAGTGTCAGCACTGATAGCTGCCGCTGTAAATGCAAAAGTCACACTGATAGAAAAACATAAAATGGGTGGCGATTGTTTAAACACAGGTTGCGTCCCTTCCAAAGCATTAATTAAGTCTGCCAAGGTTGCATCGCTGATCAAACGCTCCAATGAATTTGGTATTAATGTACCTGAGTCAAATGTCGATTTTGCTGCCGTAATGGAGCGTGTTCAGTCGGTCATCTCTAAAATAGAACCTCATGACTCTGTGGAGCGCTTTGAAAACCTAGGTGTGGAATGTATTCAGGGACAAGCAAAAATAAAGTCCCCCTGGACCGTAGAGGTAAACGGAAAAATACTAAGCACGCGTAACATTATCATTGCAACAGGTGCTCGCCCATTTGTGCCTCCTATTAAAGGCATCGACCAAGTAGATTACCTAACTTCAGATAATCTTTGGGGTATTCGTGAGTTACCTAAACATTTAGTCGTATTGGGTGGCGGACCTATCGGTTGCGAACTGACTCAGGCCTTTGCACGTTTAGGTAGCCAAGTAACACAAGTTGAAATGTTACCGCGGATAATGATCCGAGAAGATGAAGAAATTGCATCTATGGTAACAAAACGATTTCAAGAAGAAGGAGTTGATATTCGTACAGAGCATATCGCGAAAGAAGTTGTGATTAGAGATAATCGGAAATATCTTATTTGCGAACATGACAACAAAACTATTGAGATAGAGTTTGATGAAATCCTTGTTGCCGTCGGTCGCGCTGCAAATACCAGTGGTTTTGGTTTGGAAGAACTTGGTGTTGAATTGAATCTAAACAAAACAATCCGTGTTAATGAAAAGTTACAAACTTCTTTACCAAATATATATGCTTGCGGTGATGTTGCCGGCCCCTATCAGTTTACTCACACTGCGGCACATCAAGCCTGGTATGCCACAGTCAATGCGCTATTTGGGAAATTCAAATCATTTAAAGTTGATTATTCTGTAATCCCCTGGGCAACCTTTACTGATCCCGAAGTCGCACGCGTTGGTTTGAATGAGCAAGAAGCAAAAGAAAAAGGTATAGCATATGACGTGACTTCCTATGGCATTGATGATTTAGATCGCGCCATCGCAGAAGGAGAGGATCATGGTGTTGTTAAAGTGCTTACTGTTCCAGGTAAAGATAAAATATTAGGTGTGACTATTATTGGCCATCATGCAGGTGAATTAATCACCGAGTACATTAGTGCCATGAAAAATGGTTTCGGAATGAACAAGATATTAGGCACGATTCATATCTATCCAACACTCTCGGAAGCAAATAAATTTGCGGCCGGTGTATGGAAAAAAGCCAATGCACCACAAACCTTATTAAAACTAGTTAAAAAATATCACCGTTGGATGCGTAGTTAGATTCAGATCACGAAATCACGGATCACATCTACTTTTGATTTGCCAGTTCCAGCCTCCATCTCGTCCGGTATATCTTTCCCAATAATAACGGCCTTGCGTTTAGCTATCTGCTCAAACCAACGCGTTAAATGTGGTAAACACTCGATAGATAGACCAGACCATTTGTGCCCACTAATCCAAGGCCAGGTAGCCATATCAGCGATGGAGTAATCACCAGCAAGATATTCATTATCTGCAAGTCGATTATTTAATACTTCGTACAACCGTGTGCACTCCTTCTGATAACGGTCGATGGCATAGGGAATCTTCTCAGGCGCATAACGATGAAATACATTCGCCTGCCCCTGCATTGGTCCTACACCACCCATTTGGAACATAAGCCACTGCATAACCAAAGATCGTCCTTTTGTTTCCTGAGGCATAAACTGGCCCGTTTTTTCAGCTAGATAAACTAATATTGCACCCGATTCAAACACCACAAAATCTTCACAGTCACGATCGACTATCGTCGGAATTCGGCCATTTGGATTTAATTTGATATACCAGTCTTGTTTTTGTTCTTTGGCCCCCAAGTCGATACGGTGTGCGGTATATTCCAATGCCATTTCTTCCAGGGCAATGGTCACTTTGTGGCCATTTGGTGTGGCTGCTGTGAAGAGCTCGATCATATTTATCTATCGCCTTATTAAAATATTCAACTACAGAAATTAACCCAATTACGTTAGTCTTTATCAAAAATAATGAGAATACAATATCATGAGTGATTACGATTACGACTTATTTGTCATCGGTGCTGGTTCTGGTGGCGTTCGCGCGGCTCGCATGTCGGCATCCTATGGTGCAAGGGTAGGCATAGCAGAAGACCGTTATCTTGGCGGAACCTGCGTCAATGTAGGTTGTGTGCCAAAAAAACTCTTCGTCTATGCCTCACATGTCTCCGAGGAAATACACAATGCCAAAGGCTTTGGCTGGGACATTGATCACATGTCATTTGATTGGTCAACGTTGATAAAGAATAAAAATACCGAGATACAACGATTAAATGGTGTCTATAAAAACCTGCTCGATGGTACAGGTGTCGAAACTATAAACGGGAGAGCAATGATAGTAGACGCGCATACCGTTGAAATAGATGGTAAGCAGTTTACTGCTGAGAAGCTATTAGTCGCTACAGGCGGTTGGCCTAGCGTGCCTGAAATTCCCGGTAAAGAACATATCATTTCATCTAACGAAGCCTTCTTCCTTGAGTCACTGCCGGAAAAGATCATCATCGTTGGTGGCGGCTATATCGCCGTTGAATTTGCCGGTATTTTTAATGGTTTAGGGGTGGAGACCACCCTGTTGTATCGTGGCCCCCTATTCTTGCGTGGTTTTGACCAAGACCTGCGCACTACGCTTGCTGTAGAAATGCAAAAGAAAGGCATTAATATTAAATTCAATTCAAATATAAAACAGATTGATAAATTAGATAATAAATTACTTGCCACTCTTGAAGACGACACACAACTTGCAGCAGGACAGATTATGTATGCGACTGGTCGTAAACCGATGACAGATAATATGGGTCTGGAAAATGTAGGCATCGAACTGAATGAAAAAAATGCCATCAAGGTCAATAATGATTATCAGACCAATGTCCCCTCTATCTATGCCATAGGTGATGTTACTGATCGCGTTAACCTGACACCTGTCGCATTAGCTGAAGGCATGGTATTGGCCAAACGATTCTTTGCAAATGAACATAAGACTGTTGATTATTCTGATATCCCTACCTGTGTTTTTAGTCAACCAAATCTTGGCACTGTTGGATTGACTGAAGATCAAGCAAGAGAAAAATATAGTGATATTGATATCTACAAATCAAAGTTCACACCAATGAAATACTCTCTATCCGACAATGATGAAAAAACAGTAATGAAAATGATTGTCGATAAAAATAGTGACCGTGTTATAGGTGTTCATATGCTCGGGCCAGATGCTGGTGAGATTATTCAGGGTATCGGTATTGCCATGAAAGCCGGTGCACGCAAACAAGATTTTGATTCGACAATAGGCATACACCCAACCGCTGCTGAAGAATTCGTTACTATGCGGGAACCAACAACTGATTAGCACATAGCTCATCACTACAGTTAAAGAAGCCGAGAGAACGTAGCTCCTCCTCAAGATACATGCTAACTACAGTTAGCAATAGACTACGAACCTCGGCTAAGGGAGAGACATTTTAAAGTAGGAGCCTCAATAAGATTAAATTACTCAATATTTTTTAACAATAATTCTAATTGTCTTGTACAAACAATATTATTATTTGAGGTCACTCGTTAACATCATTACAAACGTTTAGTATCAGCACTATATGAAACAAAAAAAACCAAACCCGCAAGGAAAAGGCTTGTCGACTGTCCTGGACGCGCTCGTAGACAGTCAAGTGAAAACTTCTTTACCTCCAAAGAATATTGACCAGGTTTCCAGTGAATTATTTACCTCATTATTTGTGCTCAATACAAATTTTGAATTTAGACCTGTCGCGGGGAATAGTTATTGGCTATACCACACAAATGATAAGTTCAAACTATTCAGCACATCCCCAAATGATTGGGCCTGCGGACAGCCAGGGATATTTATTGGGGAATGTGTCTTACAAAATGATGTAACCTGGACTATTCAGATCAATCAAGATGTCTCGCAACAAGAATGGTTTATAAGTTATCTGCATCAACAAAAAATTCATCTCGAGGAATCGTTAGAAAATTCGATCTCGCTAGAAGAAGCGATGCCTTTCTATGTCAAGAAAATGTCATACTATAGTCGGTTACTAGCATATGGCCTCGGAACTTCATTAAATACATCTATGCAAAAATCAGGGATTAATGCACTTCACTATGATCAAGCCAAAATGCTCTTAAGCTACGATTCAAAAAAACCTGAGTAAAATATACTTATTAAGAATTCTTTGCCAAGCGAAATTTACAATAGAATAGAATGATTAATCTATCATACACTACCCCATGTTTTGAAATAAATATAACTGGGGTATATATTCCTCTAATTTATTTTTCAATTAAAACACCTTTCATATAAACGCTTTTGCATTCTTTACATTCGTATTGTGCAGGTCTGCACTGTAGAGTGAAATTTTCTGCTAGTTCTTTGGCATCACAAAGCGGACAAGGTGCTCTTATCTTTTTATATACTAGTCAGTCAATTTCATACTCAAGAGGTAGCTAACAAGTAAACCAACCATCAGTCCCATCAATGTTCTGAAATAAAGACTAATACCAAAACCAACTATTATCGAGATCAAATAAGCTAAAAGTATATATCGCATTCTACGGTTTTGAGCCAGTTCTAGGTTCTGGAAATAACGAGTCATGAAATTATTATTTTACACTGACTCACTACTCTGCTGTAAATCGGATAAGTATTTAAATAATAACCTGGCTGATTTAGGTGGTTTATTCTGTGTCTGTTCTTTCTTTGCGTTTCTAATCAGTTGCCCAACATATTGTCGTTCCAACTCGTTAAACTTTAATGCCAGCTCATCTAACAAGGCTTGATCGCTCTGCAAGAGTCGGTCTCTCCATTCTTCAAGTACATGAAAAGCATTTATTGCATCTTTATGCGGCTGTTGTGATTTATCTAATGCTTTGCGAATTGATGCTTCATCTTCGTTTGGCATTAAATTACCTATGTACTTAAATTGACGGCTTAAGGCACCATGCTTCATGGTTTTTGCTGCAAGGATTGCATCCCTGAGTTTATCTGAAATGGGCACATCAATAAGTTGCTTGTCAGGCAATTCAACAAGTTGTTTTCCCAGTGCCTGTAATGCCTGCAGCTCACGTTTAACTTGCGATTTACTCTTTGGTAGATCATCAAACTCTTGTTCTAAATTATTATCCATAATTTCTGCTTATGTTATTGCGGAGCCATCGGGCATATGCGTCGCTTTACTTTTCTGTACACTTTCTCGTTCCTGTAATTCATCGTACCAACGCTTGACATGATCTGCACTCTCAGGAATCTGCATTTCCATTGCATGCCCCATGTCTACAACGCATATCGTCGTAATATCAGCTACTGAAAAATGATCACCTGCTACAAACTTATTATCTGCGAGCTGATCATTAAGTTTTTTATAGAAACTAGCGACACGTATTTTGCCACGGTCAATTAAATCCGGTATTTGAGGAATTGGCTCACTATAGCCTGGCAGCCCTCTATCGACTAAAGCAGGATGCGAATTACGTAAAATTTCCGCATGTGCGACCATACCGCCATCGTAGGCACGACGTTCCCATGCGCTGATCATAGCCTTTTCTAAAGCAGTCGATCCCATTAACGGCGGTTCGGGATGAAGAGTTTCAAAGTAGTGCCAAATTGCCAAGCCCTCACCAATTTGCGTACCGTCATCCAGTTCCAACATAGGTACCATCTGATGTACATACTGATTACGAAAACCTTCTTTTAGAAGAATATCAGGAGTGATACATTCCTCTCGTTCAACCTCTATGCCCTTCTCGAAAAGATACATCCTCACTCGCCGACAATTCGGTGCAAAATCCCATTCGTATAGTTTCATGAAAGACTCCTAAGTGAGCTAGATAAATAGTCTATACCAATATACTCAACAACAACTATTCTCCTGACAAGGTATATTCAGAAAATCCTTCAATCCATTCATCTGCCATTTTTTGTGCAAGTTCTATTTCTGGTGCCGTCATTTTTTTCTCGATTTTATCTTTTTGTATAGCAGACCGATTAAATCCATTCCTTGCTGAAATATTAAACCACTTATGTGCTTCGACAGCATCTTGAACAACACCTTCGCCTTCATAATACAGTACGCCAGCATTGTATTGCGCCTTTGCATTTCCCTGCGCTGCTGATGCCTTATACCAATAAAAGGCTTGTCCATAATTTTGCGTCACACCCTGTCCAGCATGGTACATAAAAGCAATATTGACCTGCGCATCAGCATCTCCTTGCTCTGCTGATTTTTCATACCAATAAGCAGCTTGTTGATAATTTTTTGGTACGCCACGTTCTTTTTTATACATAAAGGCAAGATTAAACTGGGCCTCAGCATGACCCTGCTCAGCGGCTTTTTTATACCAGCTAACGGCCTTTGTATAGTCTTGTGGCACACCATGTCCCTGCACATACATTGCAGCAAGCGTATTTTGCGCGTTAACAAGACCTTGTTTAGCTAATCCTTCATACAAGATGAGTGCTTTTTGATAATCCTGGGGGGTGCCGATTCCGTTATAATACATATAAGCGATATTATTCTGTGCGGTTACATTTCCCTGCTCTGCCAATTTTTCGTACAGGACAAATGCAGCAACAACATCATTACGGTCATAGGCATCCTTAGCCTCTGACAACTCAGTCGAGAAAGTCGGCAATGAATATATTAATAACGATAAAATCAGTATACGTTTTGTGAACATGCAGATTATATTTCGAGACAAATATTAAATTACGCTATTATTCAAGATTATTACTTTTACTTTCGCATTCATCAATAAACACATTGTATTCACCAATTATTCTATTAGCTAAATCTTTTCTTGTTTTACATTGCACAAATGCATCTGAGCGATATCCATATATTATTCTTACCCTATCGCAACCAAAGTCTTCATTACTCGCATGCAGAACCATCTCAAAATTATTTGGGCACTGCCCGGAACTGACAACCGCATCCAGTTTATATACTTTTTCTAACATCGCACCATCTCTTGGGCTTGCTATAGTAGAGGTGCTGGCTACAAAGATAATCAACATAGGAAGCACAATAATTGTCGGCAGCTTGTGTCTGTGGTTAAGATTAAGCATTACTCACATTTATATATTTAAGTGATTTTAATAATTTACTCAATAGATATTGTTAATTACGGCGCCTGCACTGACCGTATGGCTTCATGCAACTCACCCTCACTAATACCCGGCATCTTTGCGGCACTTTTGTAATCCGGTGAAGGTGGTCCTAGTGCACGTTGTAATTCAGGTTTACTAATTCTAGTTTTTACAATACCAGATAAGTCCGGCGGCCCGGCCCATCCATGTCTGCCTCTTTGTTCACCTCAGCTTTAAAGCAAACCAGCGTGTAGGGGAATTGATTAATACTGTTTCCCAATCTGTCTAAAGTCATAGTCTTGTGTTCGCGCCTTTATCATAACCGAGTGCTTACCATTGCTGATTAGCAACTGTTGATAAAGATATCGTTAGTAATGCAAGAACTGAAGTATCGCGAGTGTAGACAAATGTTTTATTTCTTGGGACATTCATTTTCATCTCCCAAAGCTTGATTAGTCAGTACCCGTTTTTTTAATTCTAGGCACAGCGGATAATAATTCTTTCGTGTATTCGTTTTGTGGATGCATCAAAACCTGTTCAACACCACCCTGCTCTACAATCTTTCCCTGATACATCACTGCAACAGTATGGGCTATGTACTCAACGACACTAATATTATGAGTAATAAACAAATAACCAAGCTGATATTCTTTTTGTAACTTTCTCAATAATGCCAAGATCTGCGCTTGAACAGAAACATCTAGCGCACTGGTGGGTTCATCACAAATAATAAGCTTTGGTTTAACAGCTAACGCACGCGCGATACAGATACGTTGTCGTTGTCCACCGGAAAATTCATGTGGGTAGCGCAATTGATGTTCAGGTAATAACCCAACCTGTTCCAACAGTTCTGCCGTCATCTGATCGCGTTCCTGACGTGTTTCACCTATCCCTTGCGCAAGCATGCCTTCCTGAACGATATCTTTGATCATCATCCGCGGGTTCATTGATGAATAGGGGTCCTGAAAGACGATCTGTATCTCTGACCGCTTCTGTCTTAGCGTGGTAGCATCCAAACTGCTCAAGTCTATGTCTTGATAAAGGACCTCGCCTGCTGTTGTCTGTAATAAACGTAAGATCCCTTTTCCCATCGTGGTCTTACCTGAACCAGATTCACCAACCACCGCTAATGTCTCACCCGCATGTAATTTTAATGTCACACCATCGACAGCACGGACATGTCCAACAACACGCTTAAAAACACCCTTTTTAATAGGATAATGAACTTTAAGATCGTTTACTTTCAGTAGACATTGTTCATCCGATGCTTCAAATTTACTCGTGTCAGATTCAGACTGTCGTTTTTCCCAACTGGGTATGGCATCAAATAATTGTATTGTGTAGGGATGTTCCGGTTTAGAAAACAAACTTGTCTTGTCTTTTGCTTCAACAATTTTACCAGTACGCATTACGGCGACATGATCTGCCATTTGTGATGTCACGCCCAGATCATGCGTAATAAACAATATCGCCATGCCGGTTTCTTTCTGTAACTTACGTAAGAGTTCTAATACCTGCGCTTGAATAGTAACGTCTAGTGCCGTAGTCGGCTCATCAGCAATTAATAAATCGGGTTCTCCTGCCAATGCCATAGCAATCATGATGCGTTGTTTCATACCACCTGAAAATTGATGCGGGAACTCATTGATACGTCGATCAGGTTCAGGAATGCCTACCGCATCTAATAATTCAATACTTCGCTTGAGACACTCCAGTTTAGAAAGTTTTTGATGCCGAAACAGTGTTTCACTAATTTGTTGCCCTGCTGTTAGAACCGGGTTTAATGACGATTGCGGTTCCTGAAAGATCATGCCGATTTTCGCACCACGAACATCGCGCATCTTACTCTCTGGTAATTCAAACAGGTTTTGTCCGTTTAATATTACTTCACCACCGCCTATGTCAGCCGCCGAAGGCAATAAACGCATAATAGAGAGCGCTGTAATTGATTTACCACTGCCAGACTCACCTAATAAGACAAAGGTCTCACCTTTATTAATATCAAAACTGACATTATCAACAACATTGACCTTATCACTGCCAGTCCCGATAGACGTTGTCAGTTGATTAACCTTAAGTAACGGCTCAGTCATTATTATTCTGTTTCCAAATCGGGTAATTTGCGAGGTTTTCGATTTTCATCCAAAGCGACATAGGTTAGTTCTGCTTCGGTTACCTTAACCGTTTCTTTCTTCGATGGATTGCGTTCTGAATAGACCTCTACCTTGACCGTAATAGATGTACGCCCGGTTTTAATAACTTCAGCATAACAACTAACAATGTCTCCAATAAAAACCGGTTCATGGAATTCCATTGAATTCACGGCGACAGTTACAATTCTGCCTTTAGCACGTTCCAGAGCAGGAATAGCCCCGGCAACATCAATCTGGGACATGATCCAACCACCAAAGATACTACCACCGGCATTGACATCTTTTGGCATAGCAACAATTTTTATTGCCGGCTGTTTGTCAATTGGTAGTGCTGCATTTGTATTGGTCATTTTATTTTAGTGTCCCGCATTTAATATTTGTTGTTAAGTCATAATGATTAGTGGCGTAACCTTGGATCAAACGCATCCCGCACCGCATCAGAAAACAGATTGGCTGCAAGAACTAGTACAAACATAAACACAAATGCTGCTGCAAGTGACCACCACACAATAGGCTCACGGGCCATCTCCAAACGTGCACCATTGATCATATTCCCCCAACTGTTCATGCTCGGATCGACACCAATATTAATGTATGACAATACAGCTTCCGCTAATACTAGCCCACTAAAATCAATCACAATAGAAATCATGACGATATGCATGACGTTGGGTAATAAATGCCTCAACATTATACTCAGATTGCTAACGCCAAAAGCCTGTGCCGCTTGTACATAATCTATTTCACGCAGCTTTAGCGTCTCTGCCCTTAATAGACGACATAAGCCGGTCCAACTGGTAATACCCAGAATAATGCAGAGAAATAGAAGCCTCAGATCCGCTCTTTCTTCAATGCTATTAAAATCATCGGCATGATTACCAATATACACCTGTAACAATAAGATAGAGGCCGCAATAAGCAATACGCCAGGGATAGAATTTAAGGTGGTATAAAGATATTGAATAACATCGTCTATCCAGCCGCGAAAGTATCCCGCCATCAATCCCATCATGATTGCAAATGGCAACATAACAAGCGTTGTCAAGGTACCAATGACAAGCCCGGTTCTAATACTCTTGATAGCTTGATAGAGCACATCTTGACCCACTTTATCGGTACCAAACACATGATAGTACTGAGCCAAGTTATAAACGATAGTCAAAACTATAATAGTAAGACTCATAGTGATTATCATCGCAGTCCAGGCAACATGAAAATCATTTTTATAAATTTGTTTTAATACTCGTCTAAATGAAGTTTTATGCGCTTTGCTTAAAATAAATGTAATTAAACCTAATAAAATAGAACTAATGACTAAGCCAAAAACACAACCAATAAAAATATTTTTTGTAATATCAGCAGCACTATCAGTCGCTGGTTCATCAAGATGTGCCCCTCCGTACTTTAATCTAGGATAAGTTCTAGTTTGCTTTCCATCAGGAAGGTCTATCATCTCTTTGGCAAAGGCATAACTTGCCAAAGGGGCTGAATAGGTACGTTCTGTATTCTGATGTAAATCCCCAAGCACGAGATCTAATACACTGGATACTTCTGTTGAATATATCGTGTCACTCGACTTTGTTACTTCCAGTTTCGGATGAAAATGCAATGAGTCGAGCAAACCAACCACAATATAAATAGCAAGAATAATTGCAGCCGACATTGCCAATGGACGAGAGGAGACATTATGCCAAGGCGCCCGTAGATGTTCATGTTGTCTGGCATAAAACACATACACAACAACCATGAATACGAGCAGAAAAATTAAAGCGTCAGTAACGAAGATAACAGGCATCATTTAGGGACCTTTAAAAACAGTGGTTTTTCGTGAGCGCGAAGAAGCACCGCAAGGTATAAGTTAATATATATATATAACCTACTCTGTGAGTACTCAAGTATGGACGACTGCGTGGATGCAAAAAGTAGAGTAACACTGGAAGCTGTTACCGAGGTGAAGATGATATCGCGGAAAAAGTGCATTTTTAATTTAACCTGACTCTGGGGTCAACCAAAGTATAAGAAATATCCGTCAGTATTAAACCAATGATGTATAACACGGAACCTAAAAACACCATCGAACGCACTATAGCAAAATCCTGTCGACTAATAGCATCGATGGTATAACTCCCTAGGCCAGGTATGGCAAAGAATGATTCCACAATCAGGCTGCCCATGAAAAGACTGGGTAACACAACCACAACGCCAGTCAATATAGGTATCAATCCATTCATGAGTACGTGTTGGTATAATACGCGAGCCTCGGATAAACCTTTGGCCTTTGCAGTACGGACATAATCTTTCCCCATCTCTTCGAGAAAGATAGTGCGATACCAGCGTGTGCTTGCACCAATGCCCCCTATTAATCCAACCAGTATGGGTAAAATAGTAAATTTTATAGCGTTAAACCCAGTGTCATAACCTGATATGGGGACCAAATGAAGAAATTTTCCAATAAGATACTGTCCACCTATAATGTAAAACAAGCCCGAGATAGACATCATAACGACACAGAGTATGACACCAGAAACATCAACGTAACTCCCTCGAAAAAATGCGAGTGTTAAACCAAACGAAATATAGGCTAACAACCCGAGTAATAAACTAGGGACAGTAATCGCAAGACTTGGCCACATCCGCTGACTAATGTCATGACCTATATCACGACCACTATCAGAGCGTCCAAAATCAAAAACAAACAACTTCACTGAGTTTTGAAAAAAGATTGTATCGGTTATCTTTTCTAGAGATTCAGAACTTGAATTCCAAAGTATCGGTTTGTCATAACCTCTTTCTTCTTTCCATTTTGTGATTGCGGTTTCACTAACCCGTTTCATACCCAATTGCATGCGTGCCATGTCATCAGGTGTGTTGACTACAAAAAATAAAATGAAGGTAATAATATTTACCCCGACCAAAATAGGAAAAGCATAGGCAATACGTCGTAAAATATAACTAATCATAAGATTGATTCAGTCTCCTTACGACGATAAGAAATGATCGCGGGTAATAATAAAATAAGCGCCAGAAAAATTAACAACGCGATTGGCCACCAAATCGGTTGATTCCATAGACTACGGCTTTCTGTGCGTAATCTGGGCTCTATTCTTTTATATTTAAGTGTGTTGTTTGCCATTAAGTTTGGCTTGGCATTCTTATACCATTGATGATGGAGCGAAAAACCAACTGGATGAAAACCCCATAACCAGGGAGCATCTTTCCTGACGACCTCAACCATTTTATCGATGACAGCCTGACGCTCAGGGCCATTAGACATACTTTTCATCTGGTTAAACAATTCATCGAATTCAGCATTTTTATAATTTGCTGCGTTCTCTCCATTATGATTGATTTTTGCATTTGGGCCATAAAGTAAAAAGAAAAAGTTTTCTGGATCGGGATAATCAGCATTCCAACCCCATTGAAAAATTTGTGCTGTACCTTTTCTCATCTTTTCCTGGAAACGATTGTAATCGGTTGCACGAATAACAAGATTAATACCCAACTTGGCAAACTGTTTACGCATCCAGTCAAAACTAGCCTTACTCCCCGGTCCTGCTGCTGGTGAATCCAGATTTAAAACCAATTGTTTACCATTTGTGTTATCGCGGCCCTCTGGATAACCTGCTTGTGCTAATAATTCTTTTGCATGTTCAATCGAATGCCGGACCGGTCTGTCGCCCTGCCATTGATAAACATAAGGATTAATTCCAGCCTCTCCTTGGACATTACCGAAAATACCTGGCGGTATAGGACCTTGTGCGGGCTTACCTCGTCCATTAGCAAATATAGAGATGTACTCTTCATAATCTACTGTGATTGATATTGCACGTCTGAGTAATCGCGCACGTTCACTATCACCGCCGATGACCTCATCCGCCATATTGAAACCCATATACGAAGTAGATGTTGTCACTGCGGTTAATAAACGAATTCCTTTCTCTTGCATTTCATCTGTTAGTTCTGCATTACCCTGCAGATTAAACTGCACTGCCTGATCAAAACTATCGGATACGATGCCTGATGTATCATAGTAACCTTGAAGAAATTTATTCCAGGCGGGGATTGATTCTTTTTCCAGACTGTATATTGCCTTATCAATAAATGGCATTTTTTTACTCGCATCATCGAGCAATCCTGATGCCTGATCTCCACTTTCGCCTTCTGATGGAAAAGCCTCACCGCGAAAGTTCGGGTTACGTTCGAGCACCATACGCAGGTTAGGGTTGTTTTCAGACAGCATGAATGGACCTGTACCAACAGGATACCAATCAAGTGTTATATTTTTTTCAGTCATTCCTGCTTGGGAATAAAAATAGTCTGCTTCCCAAGGCATTGGAGCAAAGAAAGACATTGATAACCAATAAAGAAACTGAGGATACTTTTGACTAAGGGTTATTTCAAAAGTTGTATCATCGATGACCCTTGCTCCCGGCAACTCGTAATCATTTAAATCAATAAAGCTTGTGCCGGGATTATCTTTTTCAATTTTTGAAAGTTCTTCAGCAAAATCATTAAGACCTAGAATATATTTCGCCATTAATCCAGAGATGGGTGAATGCACTCGGGGATGCGCCATTCGTTTAATTTGATAGACATAATCTTTAGCTAGCAGTTTACGCGTACCAACCGTATCAAAATCTGATAATGCGTGAATATTACTCAATTTTTGAGTATTGAGATCATGATAAAGATATTTGCCACTCGCATTTTTTGCGAATGCCGGATGCGGTTGATATAAAATGTCGGGTTTAATTGATATTTTATATTTGACTCTGTCTATAGTTCCTAGATTTGCGTCTTCTTCTAAAAGTTGGCCTTTTTTATCAAAAAGCTCCGGTTTTGGTAATTCGATCGCCGTGAGTGGAATTAATTCATAGGGTCGTTTCAAAAAATGATACTGTAATGGCGGCTCATAGATTTGTCCCAGAAAGACATATTCATTTGAGCTATAAGAGCTCACAGGGTCAAGGTGCTTGGGTCGCTCCGAAAATGAATCATAATAAATGTTTTTTGCCGAATCCTGATTAGGATAGGGGTTATTCCAGGGGGAATTGTCACATCCCGTACAAAGCAACAACAAGCAAAGGAACAGTTTCGAAATAGCGCTGTAATCTAAGATGTGTGGATTTATTATTTTTATGTGTTTTGTCATTACTGGTGCATTATAAACGTGTGCGTTTTTCTGTACACTTTGATATGAAATAAAGCAAAAGATTCAAATAACAATTTTCAAAAGGAAAAAAAGATGGGATTACTCGATAATAAACGCGCTCTAATCGTTGGCGTCGCCAGCAATCGATCAATAGCCTGGGGGATTGCTCAGGCCATGCATCGTGAAGGTGCTGAACTGGCATTTACCTATCAAAATGAAAAGCTACGTGGCAGAGTCGAAAAATATGCTGCTGAAGTCAATTCAGAGATTACCCTACCCTGCGACGTGTCTGATGATAAACAAATACAATCCGTATTCGAGCATTTAGATGATTATTGGGATGGACTAGACATATTGATACATTCTGTCGCCTATGCCCCAAAAGATCAGCTTGAGGGCGATTATCTAGAAAACGTCACTCGTGAAGGCTTCTTGATGGCTCATGAGATCAGCTCTTACAGCTTTTCTGCACTCGGTGATGCCGCTAGAGAGATGATGAAAGGCAGGAATGGCGCTATGCTGACGCTCAGTTATATTGGCGCTGTGCGTGCAATGCCAAATTATAATGTTATGGGCGTTGCTAAGGCCAGTCTTGAGGCAAATGTTCGTTATATGGCATCAAGTCTTGGGCCAGAAGGAATACGCGTAAACGCCATCTCAGCTGGACCTATCCGAACATTAGCCTCTTCTGGAATTAAAGGAATGCGTGACTTTCTCAATCATGTCGAGAAATCATCTCCTTTGAGACGTAACGTAAACATTGATGAAGTCGGTAATGTCGCCGCATTCCTATGTTCTGATTATGCTTCTGCAATTACGGGAGAAATCACTTATGTAGACAACGGATATAATTCTGTAGGTAGTATGGGCTAAACAGACAAGGTGTCTTTCAGCGAAAACAAACTGATCATCGCCATCCTGATTGGTGCTATCGCTGGCATTATTTGTGGCTGGTTATTTGGTCCAGCCATGGTCTCTGTAGCCTGGATAGGTGATCTTTTTCTAGACACTCTAAAGATGATGATCATCCCCTTGATTGTTGCTGCCGTCATCAGTGGTGTTACTTCATTAGGTGATATTCGTAAGTTAGGTAGGGTTGGTGGTGCTACCCTGCTTTATTACGCATTGACAACGGCCAGCGCCGTTCTAATTGGTCTATTTGTTGTCAACCTAATCCAACCAGGCTCGGGCATTGAACAACTGAGTGATGTAGTTCCAGAAGCAGTTGCTGAGAAAGGCGGCACTGGTTTTGTTGATATTATTAAGTCTCTAATCACACCTAATATCATTTCTGCTGCGGCTGAAACACAGTTACTTCCTGTCATCGTTTTCTGTCTCTTATTTGCTGCGGCATTAACCACCATCGGTGAAAAGAACGTCACCATAATACGATTTTTTGATGGCTTGAATGAAGTCATGATGAAATTAGTAATATGGGTTATGGCATTTGCTCCGATTGGTATCTTTGCACTTATCGCAGGACAAATTGGTAAAGCTGGAGGTGGGATAGCCATAAAAAATGAATTACTGGCAGTGGGTAGTTACTGTTTTACCGTTATCCTCGGACTGACATTGCACTTTATATTGCTGTTTATCATCTTGGTAATATTTAGCAAACGAGGCAGAGACTATTTATTTAAACTGTTGCGTGCATTATTTACAGCCTTTGGCACCGCTAGTTCATCGGCTACTTTACCACTGACGATGGAATGTGCCATTGAAGCCGGTGTTGATAAGCGTTCAGTAAAGTTTGTACTCCCGATTGGCGCCACAGTCAATATGGATGGTACCGCACTCTATGAGTCAGTGGCTGTCATGTATATCGCACAAGCTTATAGTATCCCGATGGGGTTGGGTGAACAGGCTATTATCTTTATAACAGCAACACTGGCTGCTATAGGCGCTGCAGGCATTCCTCAGGCGGGATTAGTGACGATGTTAATCGTGCTCAATGCTGTGAACTTACCTATTGAAGGTATTGGAATGATACTTGCCGTTGATTGGTTCCTAGATCGGTTTAGGACTGTTGTTAATGTCTGGGGAGATAGTGTCGGTGCAGCGGTAATAGAACCTCACCTGCCGAAAGAAAACTGATAAAATAGACTGCCTACTTGGTACTCTATAAAACTAGCGGCAAATACTCACAAGAAATTCTTAAATATTATCCTTATATACTTTTACATCCGCGTTATTTCTAGCGTTCTGAAGAAACTCTTGCCATTCGGTTATGCCGCGGTTTCGCCTTAATTCTAAATCATACTTTTTAATATTTTCATCATCTTCAACAGCTTCGCCATCGTATGCTGCTGTTACCAAGATAGTGGCATAATCACCACTACCAAGCCGATTACTTAAGATGATGGGTTTATCGCTAATTGGTTTACCAGATTGAAATGCATATCTTAGAACGGCTCTATTTACGTTGACATCATCACGCGTGACCTTTTCAGCAGTGATCCATTCTACTTCAATATCGTTTGATAAAGCCTCTGTAGCTACTCCCGCTTTCAATTGTTCAGTAATAGCTTCATTGGCTTCTTTAATCTTTTCTACTGCACGTTCCTGCCTGATGTTTGCAATCACATCTTCTCTTACTTCATCGAGTGGTTTCGTTGTAGCAATTTTATGGTCTATCACTCTTAAGACAACTATATGATTATCAGCTAATTCTATCGCTTCGCTATTTTGACCATTACTAATTATCTCTGGATTAAAACTTGTTGAAATGATTTTAGAATTACTAAGAACACCCTCTGGAGCACTATCTCTACTAAAATAATCGCTTTCAGTCACTTCCTGTTTAATGGCTTCAGCGGCAAACTCAAGTGAGTCTGAATGTTCATAGCTTAGGTTCGTTAACTGATCCGCCAATTCAAAGAACTGTAGTTCAGCCTCTGCTATTTTATAATCCGCATCTACCTGTTCAGCAACGGTTTCATATACATTCTTAGGGCCACCTCTAATTTCACCTACTTTAACGATATTAAAACCACTTTTCGTTTCTATTGGGTCACTAATAGCACCTTCATCGGAACCAAAAAGAAATTCATCAAGCTCTTTGTCAAAGACGCCTTTCGCCATGTAGGCATGTTCACTGAATTCCAACGATCCTTTACCCTCTTCGGTAAATTTCTCGATGACTTCTTCAAAGTTTTTACCTTCTTTAACCAGCAGCATGGCGGCATTAATAACTTCTTCCGCTTTGGCCTTATCTTCTGCAGATGATTCTTCATCCGCCTTCACAAATAACTTAGTCACCGAACGTTGTTCAACAACATCATAATTATCTTTATTGTTATTGTAATAAGTTTTTAGGCTTTCTTCATCAGCAGTAATGGCCTTGGCTAACTCATTTACATCTAGTTCGAGGTATTCTATTTTGACTTTTTCAGGTTCTACGAAGCGTTGTGGATTTGCCTTATAAAAGGTTTCTATCTCGGAATCATCAACAGCTCCATCGTCGGTAAATGATGATAAATTGAGAATGCTGTAGGTTAAATCACGAGTTTGTGACTTTAGTCGAACAACATCATTTAACTCAGATTCTAATACAAAGAGACTTTCAGATAGACCTGCTTGTAACTGTTCAGATAAGAGATCCATCCGTAATTGCGCTTCAAAATAAACAGGTTCCATGCCCATACTAATGATGCTTCGCTCGTACTTGTCACGATCGAAACCTTCATCATCTTTGAAGTAATCAAGTTCTTTAATCGTTTCTACGACCTTCGAATTAGTAATGCGTAAGCCATTATCTCTTATAAGCTGGTTGACTACTTCAGTTTCTATCATCCTTTTTAAGGTTTCTTCTTTGACAAACGCTTCTTCTTCCAGAGTAAGAGCGTCATCCTGCAACATAGATTGCATTTGCTTTCTGAGAGTATAGAAAGATTGTTGAAATGATTTGAGATTTATGTCGGTGCCATTAACTGTAGCGACGTAAACATCACCACCCTGACCAAAATAAGAACTAACACCCCAAAAAGCAAAGGAAAGAACCAACGCACCAACAATGATACCGGCTATCCATCCTGATGCTTTATCTCTTATTATTCCTAACATGATGACTTACTCAACTTTTCTATGTTCTGAAATTAAATACGGGCATATCATTTCATTAGATACGCCCGTAAATTTTTAATGTTGGCGGAGTGGACGGGACTCGAACCCGCGACCCCCGGCGTGACAGGCCGGTATTCTAACCAACTGAACTACCACTCCAATAAATTCCCTTGTATTTCAACAAGTCAAAAACAATTCCCGGGAAGAAGACCACATGTTAAATTCCCGACAAACTTGAAGTGTAGAAAACAAACACAAAGATGTTAGTTAATTCTTTGCTTTATTTTTTTTCTTACACCAGAACTACCACTTCAGGTAAAAATCTGGTGGGTGCTGAGGGGTTCGAACCCCCGACCTACGCCTTGTAAGGGCGTCGCTCTACCAACTGAGCTAAGCACCCCGATGAAGGCGCGCTAGTTTATGGCATCCTTGAGAGCTTTTCCAGCCTTAAAACCAGGAACTTTCGAAGCCTTAATTTTGATAGGCTCACCCGTTCGTGGATTACGTCCAGTACGAGCAGCTCTTTTGCGGACTGAGAATGTGCCGAATCCGACTAGTGTTACAGTATCTCCCTTTTTGAGAGCCTTGGTTACCGCTGCAATCGCAGCATCTAATGCTCTACCGGCTGCAGCTTTTGATAGATCAGCAGAATCTGCAACAGCATCGATAAGTTCAGCTTTATTCATAGTGATTATTCCCCTTGTTAATATTCCTCGATTACAGTTGAAATGAGACTGTCGAGGTAGTTTTATTTGTGTGGCCGACGTATTTATTAGCGATGAATTTATACCAAGTGCTGAAATACCCGTCAAGCAATGCTTTCGCAATATTTAGAAATAATTATCAATGACGTCTGATTAGTTCGTTTTTACCTTTTCTCTTTGCTTCATCTTTTTTGACTATGTCAGCTTTCGATTCTAAATTAGCGATCGGTTTCGGCATATGTTCCAGTGCAACATCAAGCACTTCATCAATCCATCTAACCGGACGAACATCAATGTGTTGTAAAATATTTTTTGGTATTTCAGCTAATTCTCGTTCATTTTCATGTGGTATCAATACCGTGTCTATACCACCGCGTAAAGCCGCAAGTAATTTTTCTTTTAACCCACCTATCGGCAATACTTCTCCACGAAGTGTGATTTCGCCGGTCATTGCCACGTTGGATTTAACCGGGATTCCACATAATGCGGAGACCATCGCGGTACACATTCCTACGCCTGCACTGGGGCCATCTTTAGGTGTTGCTCCCTCAGGGACATGTATATGAAAGTCATGGTCTTTATAGAATTCGTGCTCTATACCCAACACCTCACTCCGACTCCTAACTACAGTCATCGCTGCCTCAATCGACTCCATCATAACGTCGCCTAATTTACCTGTGCGTGTTATTTTTCCTTTGCCATCAACTATCGCAGCTTCGATTGTCAAAAGTTCACCACCAACTTCAGTCCAGGCCAATCCTGTAACCTGCCCAATGCGGTTTTCTTCTTCTGCTTTTCCGTACCTGAAGCGCTTAACACCCAGCAGTGATTCCAGTTTTTTCGGGGTGATAATAATAGATTTGTCAGTGGGCTTAAGCAGTATCTGTTTTACAATTTTTCGACATATATTTGCGATCTCACGATCCATGTTACGCACCCCTGCCTCACGTGTGTAGTAACGAATAATATCTCGTACGACACTATCTCTTATTGAGACCTCACCATCAGTCAAACCATTACGCCCGAGTTGTTTTGGGATCAGGTAACGCTTGGCAATATTGACCTTTTCATCTTCGGTGTATCCGGACAATCGAATCACTTCCATTCGATCCAACAATGGCGCCGGGATGTTCAAACTATTTGCTGTCGTGACAAACATCACTTCTGATAAATCATAATCGACTTCAAGGTAGTGATCATTAAAGATATTGTTTTGCTCTGGGTCTAATACTTCAAGTAATGCCGAAGCTGGGTCGCCACGAAAATCCATAGCCATTTTGTCTATTTCATCCAATAAGAAAAGCGGATTCTTTTTACCCACTTTTGACATTCCCTGAACGATTTTCCCTGGCATGGAACCGATATAGGTTCGACGATGACCGCGTATCTCTGCTTCATCGCGTACACCACCCAGAGACATTCGAACAAACTTACGGTTTGTTGCCCTGGCAATGGAACGACCTAATGACGTCTTACCTACACCTGGAGGGCCAACAAGACATAGAATCGGGCCTTTCATTTTTTTAACGCGAAGTTGTACCGCAAGATATTCAAGAATACGCTCTTTTACTTTCTCAAGTCCATAATGGTCTTCTTCGAGAATGGCCTCTGCTTTAACAATATCTTGAGAAACTTTACTGCGTTTTTTCCATGGGACACCGACTAACCAATCAACATAATTACGAACAACCGTTGCTTCGGCAGACATCGGTGACATCATTCTCAATTTATTTAACTCTGCTTCTGCCTTTTCTTTAGCATCTTTATGCATACCAGCTTTTTCAATCTTTGCAGCGAGCTCTTCAATTTCGTTCGGCACATCTTCCATCTCACCTAACTCTTTCTGAATTGCTTTCATCTGTTCATTGAGATAATACTCACGCTGGCTTTTTTCCATTTGAGACTTAACGCGGCCGCGAATTCTTTTTTCAACTTGTAATAAGTCAATTTCGGCATCCATCAAATGGATCAAGTGTTCCAATCGATCTTTAATATCGATAATTTCCAATACTTGCTGTTTTTCTTCAATTTTTATCGACATATGCGCTGCGATAGTATCGGCAAGACGACTTGCATCATCGATGCTTGCTAAAGATGAAATTATCTCAGGTGGGACTTTTTTATTCAGTTTCACATACTGTTCGAATTGATTCATCGCTGAGCGTGCATGAACATCCATTTCTTGTTCATCAATGACCTTAGGTTCAAGTAGCTCGACATTAGCGACAAACATGCCGTCAGCCTCTTTGTATTCTTTTATGCCAGCCCTGGCCGTACCTTCGACAAGCACCTTGATAGTGCCATCGGGCAATTTAAGTAGCTGCAGAATATTAGCCATGGTACCAATGTCATAGGTTTCATCATGACCAGGGTCATCATCCGCAGCACTTTTCTGGGCAACAAGTATAATCTGCTTGTTGCCTTCCATTGCTTTATCGAGTGCTTTTATTGATTTTTCACGACCAACGAACAATGGAATGACCATATGGGGATAGACCACTACGTCGCGTAGCGGCAATACGGGAAGTGACTCTGTTTCTTGCGTCATGGGAAACCTTTATTTAATTTATACTTAAGAGTTCAGTTTAGCGTCATTTGAATATTGTGACTGATCAATCTCTTTTCAATAGGATCATGTCGTAAAAATCTACTATACAACGCATTAAGCCAGGAACAGGTTAATAGACGATCTCTTATTCGGATGCCACCTTTGACATCTCAGCTCCCTCATAGATCATTAGCGGTTCAGATTCACCGTTTATCACGCCTGCATCAATGACCACCTTGGTAACATCATCGGTGGAGGGTAAATCATACATCGTGTCTAATAATACATTTTCCATTATTGAGCGGAGGCCACGGGCACCGGTTTTGCGCTCCATAGATTTTTTAGCGACAGCGCGCAATGCATCTTCTCGGAACTCCAGTTCACAGCCTTCCATCTCAAATAAGCGGATATATTGTTTCGTTATCGCATTCTTTGGTTCAAGCAGTATTTGCACCAGCTGATCTTCGTCAAGTTCTCCAAGTGTAGCTGCAACAGGAAGTCGTCCAACAAATTCAGGAATCAATCCGTATTTAATAAGATCTTCAGGTTCGACAGTTTGAAGTACTTCACTAATACTCTTTCTATCATCTTTACTATTAACTTGAGCAGAGAAGCCAATACCACCTTTTTCAGAACGTTCACGAATAATACGATCTAGACCTGCAAATGCACCACCACATATAAACAAAATATTGGCAGTATTAACCTGTAAAAATTCTTGCTGTGGATGTTTACGTCCACCTTGAGGCGGAACTGAGGCAACAGTACCTTCTATAAGTTTTAGTAATGCTTGCTGTACGCCTTCTCCGGAAACATCTCTAGTAATGGAAGGGTTATCCGATTTGCGTGAAATTTTGTCAATTTCATCAATATAGACAATACCTGTTTGTGCTTTATCGACATCATAATCACATTTTTGCAGTAACTTTTGGATGATATTTTCAACATCCTCACCGACATAGCCGGCTTCTGTTAATGTTGTTGCATCTGCAATGGTAAACGGTACGTTCAATAAACGCGCCATTGTTTCAGCCAACAGTGTTTTACCACTACCGGTAGGTCCCACCAAAAGCACATTACTTTTAGATAGCTCTATATCAGATTTTTTGATGCCTTGTTCGAGGCGCTTATAATGATTGTATACGGCAACAGAAAGGATCTTCTTTGCGTTCTCCTGACCAATAACATATTCGTCGAGGATATTGTTTATCTCATGCGGGGTCGGCAGTGCAGTGCCAACACCAGCCACTGACTTTTCCTGAATTTCTTCGCGAATGATGTCATTACACAATTCGACACATTCATCACAGATAAAAACAGATGGGCCTGCAATTAACTTTCGTACTTCATGTTGGCTCTTACCGCAAAATGAACAATACAGTAATCGATCACCATCACCATTTTTACCCTGTTTTTTATCAGTCATAGGTTGATACCCCAGGCTTTTTTACAATCAAACATTTTATTCTGATTCTTGTCCAGTTTCTTTTTGATACGCTTCTGGCAAAACACTTCTGTCATGCAGCACATCATCTATCAAACCATAGTCTTTTGCAGCTTCTGCACTCATGAAATTATCACGTTCAGTATCTTTTTGAATCGTCTCAATAGACTGTCCAGTGTGATTTGACAGTATTTCGTTTAAGCGTTCACGGACATAGAGGATTTCTTTTGCATGGATATCAATGTCTGTCGCTTGCCCCTGAAAACCACCCAACGGCTGATGAATCATGACCCGCGAATGTGGCAGACAAAAACGTTTACCTTTTTCACCACCTGCCAATAATAAAGATCCCATACTGGCTGCTTGCCCAATACACATAGTGCTGACATTTGGTTTAATAAATTGCATGGTGTCATATATCGCCATACCAGCGGTAACAGATCCACCAGGAGAATTAATATAGAAATGGATGTCTTTGTCAGGATTTTCAGACTCAAGATAGAGTAGCTGAGCCACGATTACATTAGCGACATTATCTTCAACTGGCCCTACTAGAAAGAGAACCCGTTCTTTTAAGAGTCGAGAATAAATATCATAGGCGCGTTCGCCTCTTGATGTTTGTTCGACTACCATTGGCACCAAGTTTAGTGCCTGAATTTCAGTGTTGTTCATAGTCATCCGTTATCGGACAAAAACTGCAATTACTTTAGCCAGCAGTCTGCCCTTTATTCATAATTTCGTCAAATGCGCATGCTTTGTCAGTAACCTTAGCATGCCCCAAAACCCAATCAACCACCTCGTCTTCCAAGGACAATGATTCAACCTCTGCCAGATTCTTCTGATCTGAATAGTACCAGTTAAGAACCGCTGATGGGTCTTCATAACCTGAAGCTACTTGCTCTATCATTTCTTTTACTTTTGCAGGATCTGCTTTTAATTCGTTCTGTTTGATTATCTCTCCCAGAATCAATTGCAATGAAACGCGTTTTTTTGCCTGCTCAGTGAAAACTGAGGCATCTAACGAGCCTATTGCTTCTGCATTATGCCCCTGCTTTTTGAGGTTGTTCTCAAATTCATGTTTGGCGCGGTGTGATTCATTCTCTACTAATGCCTGCGGAAGCTCAATGTCATTGGCCTCATGCAAAGCATCCATCACAGTATCCTTTATTTGGCGACGCAGCGTTAATGCAACCTCACGTTCCATATTGCGTTTGATTTCAACGCGTAACGTCTCTTCCTTGCCATCTTTTACGTTAAATTCCAGCATAAATGCTTCATCTATTTCAGGTAATACAGTCTCATTAACCAAATTAACCTTGACCTTGAATTCAGCATCTTTGCCCTTCAAGACTTCATTGCCGTATTCTTCTGGGAATTTCACATTAACCACGACATCATCGCCTTCAGACGCGCCGATGAGACCATCTTCAAACCCGGGAATAAAACTGTTGCTACCTAATTCAAGTTCGTAATTTTCTGCTAAACCACCTTCAAAGGCTTCACCATCAATGAATCCTTCGAAATTAATATTTAGCACATCGCCATTTTGCGCTGCTCTTTCTGCAACCTTTAATTCACGCCGCTGCTTACGTAACATCTCAATCATGCCAGTGACGTCGTCGTCAGACACATCGCAAGTGGGCTTTTCAAAATCCAGGCCGCCAACTTCCTTAAGCTTGACTTCAGGGTAGACCTCAAACGCTGCGGTATAGGCTAAACCCGCACCCGATTCGTCATTAAGCTCTTCAATCTGTGGCTGGCCAGCCGGTTTCAGGTCTTCTTGGGTAATTGCTTCATAGAGGCTAGATTGGATCAATTCACCGACAACTTCTTTTCGGACCTGCAGACCATATCGGCCCTGCACAATCTTTAGTGGCACTTTACCAGGACGAAATCCCTGAACATTGGTCGTCTTCGTCATTTTTTGCAGACGTTCACTGACTTCAGAACTAACCTTATCCTCTGGCACCTCAACACGAACCTTGCGTCCGAGGGCGCCGGTATTCTCAACTGAAACTTGCATCCTGTAAAAACCTCAAATATTAAGATAAATCAATGTGTTAATGTCCTTTTCCCTATGGTTTTCATAAAGAAAAACACATTAAACATATATAATTGGTGCGAAAGGAGAGACTCGAACTCTCACATCTTACGATACTGGTACCTAAAACCAGCGCGTCTACCAATTCCGCCACTCTCGCATGATATTTAGTCTAGCACCTTATCTCTTAATGAATTTAGATAACTTACTGATATTCATAAGGTACTGGCCTATTTTATAATTTTTGGCTTAGCGCCACCACAACAAAGTCATGGTATAGAACAAAAACCAAGCACAAACCGCTGCCATCATGCTTTAAAAAGCACATCTATTCAAAGTTTTATAACTAGATTTAGTTAAATCTGAATATTACAGGTGGGTTAATATATGATCTTATTTTAAAAACATTCTTCGGTAAATGATTTACAAACTCGTCTACACTTTCTACTACCCGTTCTTGGGTTGATTATACAGTCTTCGCCCCATTGATCACAGACCGTCATGCATTTTTTATCCTCTGCCTTATTATAATCATCTGGTAACACCAATTCACCGTCCAGAGGTTTGACACTTATATCTTCACTTTCTTTAGAAAAGACAGGGGCCGAGACTAATAAGGCCATTGTTATTAGCATCGCTTGTAAACTTTTAATATAGCTATGGTGTTTCATAAATTTTTAGACAGTTATCTTCTCGTATGTTCCTTGCTAGGCAGCACAGAATGTAAATATAATGATTATTAATCGAAGTTAGTCGTTCATGTAAGCAACATTATCTGAATTTGATAATAAAGTATGCACCAATGTCGCTTCATTAAAGCCTCGAAACATAACCGGGTCAATCTCACCAAACGTAAAATCAGTGATGCCTTTAAGTTTATCAACGACTTGCTGACTCATGTCGATATGCATTGATTTTGCATGCTCACAAATTCGTGAGGCAAGATTAACTGTTTCACCCAATGCAGAATAATCGAGATGTTCTTCAGAACCAATATTACCAAGTAACACAGGTCCATAATGTAAGCCAATCCCTAGAGATAGGGGTTCATCAGACTGTTCATTTTCCGCCTTAAGTATCATTTGCGCGCACTTACTGGCATTAATAGCGGACTGTTCACCATCAAAAATAGCCATCAATCCATCACCGCCAAACTTATCAATATAACCATTAAACTTATTCACGATATCAACCTGTCGCCCCAAGGTTTGGCTTATGCGCGCAAAAAGCATCTCTAGGTCCATTGTCCGACTCAATTCTGTCGATCCACGGATATCAGTAAACATGACGCAAACTTGGTGTAACTCAGGTGTCGGCAACAAACCCGTTAGAGAATATGCCTCGACCATACGCTGTGTTCTTACCGATATGTACCGGTTTAAATAATGTCGAACACGCTCAAGCTCATCATAATATTGTTTCTTGTCTAAATGGTTTTTTAATCTGGCCGCTAAGACTACGGGGTTAACCGGCTTGATAATAAAATCACTGGCGCCCACTGAGAATGCCTCTGTCAGGTTTGATTCCTCATCCATAGAAGTAATAAAAATGATTGGTGTCATCTTATAATGGGGAATTTCGCGCAATCGCACGCATAAATCAATACCGCCAATTCCTGGCATATTGATATCCACTAGTATCGCATCGTAGGTATTTTCAAGGGCCAGAAAAAGGCACTTTTCGCCGCGTTCTGCTGTATCGACCTGATAGCCCTGACTTTCAAGGATTGTTGACAATACCATACGTGTCGTCTGATCATCATCAGCAAGTAATACTGTCTGCTTAGTCATTAATTTGTTAATCACCTAATATAATTTATGCTGCCTCCATATGCATATTATATTCATTATGTTTTTTTATGATTCTTGCCTAAGAATCTTCAATATAATCGTAACATTAGCAGCAAATAAATAAAAAAGCGCTTAAAAGTGAATTATCAGGAAATGTTCATCAAATACTTTAAAAATCGATTCTCACCGTCAAACTAATCCGGTCTTCATCATAGTCAGCACGTGTTAGACGTTTGCTGTACTCAAAATTACCAGTCACTCCAGAAGCTTCAAAATAGCGAACACCCGCAGTCAATAAGATATCGTCCTTATCATTCTCTGGCTGCGGTCCTGTCGAGACTGTCACTTCTTGAAATTGAATGGCTACTATCTATTCTTACATTCGGCAAAAGTGTACGTATGTGATCATTTTTTAAAGCTTGTTCACTAAATTGAAAGGTAAAGATCTCGCTATCTTTTACATGCTGAATTTGCAAACTACCGAGTTGTAACTGTGCTTTTACAGAAGGACTGTCAAGATAGACATGAATTTCATTATTTTCGCTCCTTGTCATCATTAAAAACCCATTTATTTTCTGCGGGCACGTTTTCGAGAAATTGTCTTTATATCCTCAAGGTTCCGTCCCAAGCTGTCTTCATTAGCCAATAAATCCAGGTCTTTATCAAGACCCAGTGAGTGCAAGACAGAAGCGTAGGAACCGAAATTAACATTTGGTTCGCCTTTCTCAATTTTTCTCAGGGTATCCCGACTCATACCAGACCGTTCTGCCACGATCTCTGCTGTATAATTCCGACGTAACCGTGCCAAACGAATCTGTTCACCGACCTGATTTAATCGCTTTCTGACTTTGGGTAATAATGCAGGTGCTTTTTTTCCCATAACGACGCTTATTTTAGTCATTAAAGGAGGTTAATGAAAATAATAGCAGTCGTTAGCGAATTACTACAGTTCACATCAGAAATTGTGGACAAAATTTAACCCTATCTATGGCTTAACTTGATTAAGTTGAACTCAAATCTGTGCCTGATATTAATCCATATGTCATTGATTTTAATGGTGGGCCGGTCGCTATCGGCATCCTCGACTCTAGCCCCTGCTTCACTCTACCTCGGCCTTCATTCCCAACGCGGCTCTACCGCTTCCTTTCCTAGAGGCGTACCGATTACATCCCTCTAATCGTCCTGCGTGGCCCAACCAGCTTCTCGACCTCAAGGTCTCACCTTCTCCATGTAGTCGTGCCTCACGCGACACTCGAACCTGCGGACAGGGATTAAGGGTGAGTGAGCTTTTGTATATTGTTCCCAATCCAGTTAGCCAATTCTTTTTCGTCCATTTCACCTGCAGCTAATTCAATAATTACAGAAACTACTTCCGGTTCAGAGACAATGAGTTCATGCCCATTTATTTGAAGAAAGACGTCAATTGTTGCTAATGCAATACGTTTATTTCCATCAGTAAAACAATGGTTTCTTGCAAGACCATAACCATATGCCGCTGCAAGCTCCTCCAGGCTGACACCCTTCTCAGAATGTGCATGAAGATTTTCTGCTCTTGCTAATGAAGACTCGAGCCCTTGTTCATTATGTGCTCCAGATAAACCACGATGCTCTTCTATGAGAAGCGCATGCATGGTAACAACGAGATGTTTAGGAACCCATTTTATAGTCACTTAGCAAGTTCTTTTAGCGCATTACGATATTTGCGTCTTGTACGCTCAAAAGCTTTCATAGCAACTTCAAAGTCAGGGTCATACGGAGTAAGCTCAACACCCTGCTCAGTAGGACTTGAATACAGCACATCACCCTCTTCAACCCGAAGCGTTTCTTGCATTTCCCGTGGAATAATTATTCCCAGAGAATTACCAATTTTACGTACCTTAAGTGTTTGCATAGTCATGCCCTATAAACTCATTCATTAGTCAGCGTTAATATTATAGCGTCAATCTCGAACAATAGTTTAACTAATGTTATAACAAATTACAAAATAATATTCTTAGGTCAACACAAGTCATGAAGCATTCGAAAATAAGATGCATGCAATTGTTTTAAATAGTGTTTTTTGATTCTGAGAGATTCAATTATGCAAACTAACGCATACTATTTATTTTTAACATCAAGCTAAATCAAAAATATTAAGATAACTGCAGAGAAATGGTGGGCCGTGTAGGGGTCGACACACTGTCTTAGCCATACCCATTAAAGACCAGGTGGAAGATTGTTCATTATCCCTGAATCAAAATTCTCATTATTAGCTAATACTTCATTTAGTACCGCGTTTAATTCCTTTGGCAGGTTTTTCTTGAATTTATCATTCAGCCGATAGCTTGAGAGGTAATTATTGATAATATCTAGTACCAGCAAGCCTTGTTGTTGGTCACGCTGTTTTTTAACGGGGTCTCTGTCTTCTCTTTCGGCAAGCCAAAGTTTGTGTACAGCATAAACTCTCGGATCGGGCACCAACCATTTAACTGGGAACCCGTTTTCAGATATGACGATGACCACAACACTGGGCTGATTGATAAGCCAGTCAAGACCTTCAATTTCGACTGCACACAAATCATTTTCGTTGCCTATAGATAACGGCTCTACTTTCATGAGTGGATTTGACAATGGTTTTACCAATTCTATTAAAAAGCCTTTTTTATTTGCCGCAGCATAGTGTTTGTTATCGAGACGAATAAAGCTTTTATCTGCTTTCTTTAATATTGGCAGAATACCATTCACCTTAGCATCGGCGGCGATTTTGATTTTCTTCCTCGAGTCCCATAATAAGTCCATGTCGCCCGTTGCCAGCATGTCACTATCGATCCGAACACCCGCCATCATTTCATAGGCATATAGGGCATGTGTACCAATGATAAGTAACTCATCAAATCCTTTTTCATTTTGAAGTACACGTCGCACGTTTGCCGCAATTTCAGGCACACGTGCTATCTCAGCAGCCACACAAAATTTAGCTTGACGATTAACCTCTGACTTCAACGCTTGCTGTCTTTCATCGGCGTCTTTTTTCTCAGAAATAAATTGTTCATAGATGATTTCTGTCTTTTCTGAGCGTGGACCGAGACTTTTACCATGTCCCCGGCGGTTTCTTATCCTGTACAGATACTCCTTACCGTTGCTTTTTTTCCACACCATTGAGCCACTGTATTTGGACAACTTCTCGCTCGCATCGATAGATTGCTCGTAGAGTTGTTGCATATCAACATATACTCGACGCGATTCTGATGATAAGTTATTGTATTTCATAGATTTATCAATCATTAACATAAAAGTTGATTTTGAATGATAATTCTATATAAATCAATACTATAATTAGTATTTGTTGAATGAAGTAAAAAGCAAATGGTGAGCTTGCGCTATCGGCATCCATGTAGGCAACCGAGGTCCATGTGATTGTATAACCGTCGACAACGTCTTTGTTACGGTTCAAAGATGATAAAGATTACTGAATTACAACTATTTATGCTTCAAGTTCCTCAAAATTAAATGGTCTTAATTGGCCTAACTTCGCTGTCTTGCTCGTATGAAATAAATCATAATTCGCTTGCATCTTTAACCAGCTTTGCGGTGTGCCACCCAATACCTTAGATAACCGAATTGCCATTTCAGGCGATACATTACTTTCCTGATTTACCAAACGATTAAAGGTAGGTCGAGAAACCTTCATTCGGCGCGCAATTTCGCTGCGAGAAAGCTTACCTTCGTAGGGTTTAAGGTAAACCTCGTTAATTAATTCACCCGGGTGCGGCGGATTATGTTGTTGGTAACTCATTTAATGATAGTCCTCATAATTAATCAGATGGGCATCACCATTTTCAAAACGGAAGGTCAAACGCCAATTACCACTTACAATGACACTCCAGATTCCTTTTCTATTCCCTTTCAGCTCATGTAAGCGCCAACCTGGTTTATCCATGTCACTGATGATTTCAGCGACATCCAGCATAGCGAGCTGTAAACGCAATTTCGTCGCCTGTGAAGTTTGTATTCCTTTGGTATTACCTGTAGTGAAAAAGACTTCCAGTCCTTTATGCTTAAAACTTTTAATCATAGCAATTGTAGTCCGTTACGTTACACGTTACAAGAAAAGTGTCGTTAAAAGATTATAGTGCAAATTTAAAAGAAATGGTGGGCCGTGTAGGGGTCGAACCTACGACAAATGGATTAAGAGTCCACTGCTCTACCAACTGAGCTAACGGCCCGAAAGACTGGGGTGAACGACGGGACTCGAACCCGCGACGGCCGGAATCACAATCCGGGGCTCTACCAACTGAGCTACGCTCACCATAATTGAACTATTATCGGAAAAACACTAACGCCTGACAATGATTTGGTGTTCATTGATTGGCGCGCCTGAGAGGACTCGAACCTCTAACCCCCGGCTTAGCTTACCAACTACGCCTTTTGACGCCCTGAGAATGTCAGGTTTGTGGTCTGGACTATCTCTTCACCATCACAGGTGTCACACGTATAGTCTCTACGGAACCCTCTTATAATCAGCCGCCAACTTAATATTTTTTGACTGATTATTCTTAGGCGTTTCTACCCTCAATGTAACCGAACGTTTAAATTCCATCGGATTAAAGTAATAACATTCATCTGTCGTAGGACAATAAACACAATAGATATCGACTTCATCTTTATCTACCGGCTGCATATGAGTACCATTTTTATCAGCCCAACAAGAGCGAAAATGAACGGTTATGCTGCCCGTTTTATCAACAGACTTGTACTTAACTTGAATCCTTAAAAATTTTCTATCTTTATACGCCACTAAATCAAACGGCGCATGTTCAGTCATAGGATTCAATATAACGAATCCTTGCTCGAATAAATCGAGCTGAGCCTTCAAAACACCCAGGTCACCTTTCTGTTTAGTATGGTGCATGAAGTCTATTATGCCATACCAATAGATGGGTCAACCATCGGTTTCCTCGGGATTGCCATCAGCCCAAAATTAAAAATTTGGCTGTTAAGGTTTCCCCGATATAGTGCGATCCACTTTATGAGTTTTGTTTCCCCATAAAGGCTCCTAATAACAAACATCGAAATGTTTGTGCCTAAAGGCCGGTGCTCTATCCGGTTGAGCTACAGGCGCAATCAAAAATACAAGTTAAATGGTCGGGGCAGAGGGATTCGAACCCCCGACCCTCTGCTCCCAAAGCAGATGCGCTACCAGGCTGCGCTATGCCCCGACATGATACTCGTTTGTAATAACACGTTCCTTTATTGTGCTGCTTTGCGAACAGCCTGTTTCTATGATCGGCTCCTCGGTAACTGTTCCTGCCGTTACTCTACCTCCTGCATCCATGCAGTCGTACCTCAACAGGACGTGGGATGATACGCAGTACACCGTATCGCGTCAATTCCCAAACTTAAAATAAACTATACTAAAATAATCAATTAGTTACGCCGCCAAATCGTGCCTTGCGGTGTATCTTCCAGACTAATACCCTGAGTTGCGAGTTGATCCCGAATTTGATCGGCTTTTTCATAATTTTTATCCGCTTTTGCGGCAACACGCTCATCAATCAAATTTTGTATCGCAACTTCATCAAGATCGTCAGCGCTTGAATCAGATTTCGCTTGTAGAAATTTTTGTGGGTCATCTTGCAACAGACCTAAAACAGTCCCAAAATTTCTTAATGTTGACGCCAATCCAGTCGCCTCTTTTGACGATTTATCCGGGTTTTTATTTAAATCACGTGCCAGCTCATGCAATAAAGAAATGGCCTTGGGCGTATTGAAATCATCATCCATACACGCATTAAATTCCTCACCATATTTTTCAATGGGTTCGCCACCGGTTTCTTCATTTGCATCTCTTAATGCGGTATAGAGGCTATTCAGTGCTGACTTGGCTTCTTCCAGATTATCAATAGAATAATTCAAAGGACTACGATAATGGCTAGAAAGGATAAAGAAGCGAATCACTTCTGGCTGAAATTTTTGTAGCACTTCCCTGACAGTAAAGAAGTTACCCAATGATTTTGACATCTTTTCTTCATCAACCCTGACAAAACCATTATGCATCCAGATATTGGCAAACTCTTCACCCGTGGAACATACAGATTGAGCAATTTCATTTTCATGGTGTGGAAACTGTAAATCCTGACCACCGCCATGAATATCAAAATGATTGCCCAGACAATGCGTCGACATCGCCGAACACTCTATATGCCAACCGGGGCGTCCTTCTCCCCAGGGTGATGACCAACTCGGCTCGTCTGGTTTAGCGGCTTTCCATAAAACAAAATCCAACGGGTCATCTTTTTCTGTCTGAACCTCTACGCGCTCACCGGCACGTAAGTCTTCGGTGTTCTTACCTGACAAGCGACCATAATTTTCAAACGAACTCACATCAAAGTAAACATCGTTGTTGCTACCCACATAGGCGTGTTTTTTATCAATCAATGTCGAGATCATCTCGATGATCTGCGGCATGTGCAGGGTTGCTTTAGGTTCGTCGTCTGGCGACAACACCCCTAGCGCATCTGAGTCTTCATTCATTGCAACAATAAAACGCTCTGTTAATTCAGAAATCGTTTCATCATTTTCATTGGCACGAGCAATTATCTTATCGTCGATATCGGTGATATTGCGAACATACGACACATCGAGACCACTATGACGCAGATAACGCGCAACCATATCGAAAACCACCATGACGCGAGCATGACCAATATGACAAAAGTCATAAACGGTCATCCCGCAGACATACATACTGACCTTGCCCGGCTCGATCGGCGTAAAGACTTCTTTTTGCCCACTTAAACTGTTGTGAATTTTTAGCACGTTTATATTTTTAAAATATTTAATGATTGGTTGCTTCGGACTCCTCGGCTCAAGCTCCTGCTTCGCCTTATCTCCTGCACACCCATCAAGGGGGTACCGAGGTCCATGTAGATAATAGCCGCGCATCTTATCCGAAAGGAGGTTATGCGACAAAAGGAATTTGTCATTCATATCAATACGGGCATAATCAGAAAATTAAATTCAACTCTCAAAATATCAATACTGGAGATTAATCATGAAGGTTCAGCTGACAACGACACTCGGCCCAATAACACTGGAACTCAACTCGGAAAAAGCGCCGAAGACGGTCGAAAATTTTATAGCCTATGTTAAGAGTGGTCATTATGACGGCACTATTTTTCACCGGGTCATCAAAGATTTTATGATTCAATGCGGTGGCATGGATAAAGACATGAACTCAAAATCCACCAGAGACGAGATAGAAAATGAAGCCAACAATGGTCTGCCAAATGACTATGGCACTATATCTATGGCTCGCACATCTGCACCACACTCCGCATCTGCCCAATTTTTCATTAATACGAACGATAATACTTTCCTGAATTTTAAATCTGAGACTCAAGATGGTTGGGGTTATTGCGTCTTTGGTAAAGTCGTCGATGGCATTGAAGTCGTCACCAGTATCGAAGAAAAACCAACCACGACACGCAATGGGCATCAAGATGTTCCAGAAGAAACGGTTGAAATTGAAAAAGCAGTCGTACTTGAAGAGGAATAAGCACGGGTTTATATCGTTGATTAACTAATGACAACACTCTTTGTTTCAGATTTACATCTAAGTTATCGGCGACCGGAGAAACTTGCCTTATTCAAGCGATTGATGACTGGCCCTGCATTAAAGGCTGATGCGCTTTATATACTCGGTGATTTGTTTGATGACTTCTGGATTGGTTGTGATGATGACCATCCACCCAATCAGGAAGTCATGTCTATTTTACGTGAATACTCAGCCAACAGTGCTACGCAATTGTTCATCATGCGCGGTAATCGTGACTTTCATCTCAATCAAGAATTTGCTAACGCAACGGGCTGTATTTTGATCGAAGACCCAACTGAAATCATGCTTGATGATAAAAAGGTTTTGTTAATGCATGGCGACACCTTGTGTACCGATGATGTGAAGTACCAGAAATGGCGACGGTTTATTACCAACCCGATTATTAAATGGATTTATTTCATTATGCCGTTGTCATTGCGAACAAAAATTTCTCGTGACGTTCGCGGTTATGCCGCGGAAGCAGTACAAAAAAAAGCACCTGAAATAATTGATGTCACCGAAACAGCGGTATTAGATACGCTAAGACACTTCAACGTTGAAACATTGATCCATGGTCATACACACCGGCAAGCAAGACATGAAATCAAATTAAACAATGGTCAAGCGACGAGATTTGTTTTGGGTGAGTGGTTTGAACAAGACTGTGTCCTAGTCCATGATAAAAACGGTTTCAGCTTTGAACGCGTTGATGACTATATCAAGGAATACGAATTATCCCAGCGTGCCTGATAAGGTCATGATGCCTAATATGGCAAGCCATATAATCAGGGTTCTGTTAATCAATCCTTTAAGCTCATCTATCCAATAAGATTTTTCTTTGTCAGGTACGTCAATGTCTAGGTTATATTGCATGGCGCCTATCCCAGCATCGGTCAATACCTGATTATTAACCTCAAAAGAAAGATGCTCTGCTTTACTCCAGCCCGGCATGGCGTCAACCAGATGTCCAGCAAGGGCAAGCCCAAGTACCATCAACCTTGATGAGGGCCATTCGAGAATGTTTATTAAAATAGAGTTACTATCAGTCAGACCGCTTCTAACCTCGTTAAACTCTTCATCCATTTTATTAACCAGTCGATAAAGTAATGCGCCAATGGGGCCAAGGATTAAAAACCAGAAAATAACGGCAAAGGTACGTTTATGAGATTCGACCAAGGTAGATTTTATGATAGCTAATTCATTAGAATCATTTTCGCTGAGCAGTGATTCGTCGACTAAATTTTCTGCTAGTGAAGCAGCAGCGTCGACATCATTCTCCTCTACTGCAGTGATATATTCATCAAGACGGTTGTCGAGATCTTCTGGCGCGAGGCAATAAATCAGGACAAGCAGTGATATGATTACGTCAACAATCCAGGACCATGAGCTTGAAAGAGTCAACACAACAATAAGTCCAGATAAGGCAACTGATAATACAATCAATAAACCTAATACCCCATCCCAGAACTTATATTGCGCCAAGCGTTTCTCTAATCCGTAATATAATGAGATACACCAATTAAAATTACGAAAGCGTTCCAATCCGCCCAGAAAAAAATCCAGGCCTAGGGCAATTAGAATAACGATTAATGTCATAGTGTCAGTAAGGATAAGTAGTAGTTCTTGTCAAAAGCCGGACCAGGATCAGTTTTACGCCCCGGCGCAATATCACTATGTCCAACAATACGATCTTTTGTGATCTTGTTCCAGCGTTGGCATATCATATCCGTTACCTTTGCTAAAGTAGTGTATTGAATTTCACAATAAGCTTCTTCATCACAACCTTCAAGCTCTATACCAATAGCAAAGTCATTACATACCTCACGGCCATCAAAACATGATTCTCCGGCATGCCATGCACGCTTGGTAAAAGGAACGTATTGCGTTACCTCCCCTTTACGGTCGATTAGTAGATGCGAAGACACACGTAACTCATGTATTTCTGCAAAATAAGGATGTGCCTCAGGAATCAAGGTATTGGTAAATAACTGGTCGATAAAACCACCACCATATTCTTTGGGTGGCAAGCTTATGCCGTGAATCACCAAAAGACTGATATCTGATAGTTCTGCCCGCTCGTCACAATTGGGAGATTCAATAATACGTGCGCCAACTAACCAT
The DNA here is from genome assembly GCA_002292815.1 of Thiotrichaceae bacterium UBA973. Taxonomy (GTDB): domain Bacteria; phylum Pseudomonadota; class Gammaproteobacteria; order Eutrophobiales; family Eutrophobiaceae; genus UBA7359. Next base: position 71,002 of record DBBX01000005.1, read on the forward strand.
GCACCGTCCTCATCAATCTGATAATTCACTCTCTTCAATTTCAATACCTGTATTGGACTGTTAAGCTTACTTAACAAAATAACATAACCATGACGAATCTAAAGAGAGAATTTTAATGTGCCGATTAGCCGCTTATCTTGGTTCCGCGATATCACTGTCCGCATTTTTGCAGGAACATGAGCATAGCCTCATACAGCAATCATGGGCTCCAAAAGAAATGCAAGATGGCACATTGAATGCCGATGGCTATGGTGTTGCATGGCTGGCAGATAATCATATTCCCAGTAGTTATAAGAATGTCCTGCCTATCTGGTCTGATACAAATTTAAATAGTCTAGGCCGCTCGATTAGCAGTCAGTTATGGCTAGCAAATATCCGTGGCGCTACACCGGGTCAAGGGATTAGTGAGTCGAATACTCAACCGTTTATAAAAGATAATTTGATATTCACCCATAACGGTAGTCTGAAGCCATTTAATAATATTACTAAAGCACGTTTTTTAGATGTATTACCAAACACGATCAGTGCAGACATAACCGGTGATTCAGACTCACAGTATTTATTCGCTTTATTGCAACTGCACTTACAAAATCGTGATTCAATATCCAATGCTATAATTTCGATGATGAATGATTTAAAGTCGATATGTGGTGACTCGGTATCGGCTCTATTAAATATAGTCTTCAGTGACGGAGACTCATTGTATGCCTGTCGACATGCATTGAATGGTAATTGTCCAAGTCTTTATTATCTCTTTAAAGAAGATGATTTTTGGATAGCATCTGAACCACTCTCTCCAAACGATGCGTGGATAAGTTTTACTGAACATAGCCTTGTTCGTTTTAATCGTTCAGGAGTAATTGAAGATTACCGTCTATGAACAAATTGATTGCGACGTTTCGCTTATTACAAAACGAAGCTATTGAAATTGTCAGTGCCGTAGTTGAAGAGGATTACTATCAACAGTTTCATCCCGACTTAAGTCCTATTGGTTGGCACCTTGGGCATTGTGTTTACACCGAAAACTACTGGATTAAAGAACAGTTACTAGAGAAAGAAGCTGTCCATGATTCATTAAGATCACTCTACGTACCGGAGTTAAGCGTCAAGCAATCACGCGGCGCAGCATTACCAGAAAAAAACAAGATGCTTGCTTGGGCTAAAAAAACGCAAAAAGAAAACTGCGCCTTGCTCGATTTGGCAACGACTCAAAACACTGCCCATGAATTATTGAAGAATGATTATTTAATTCATTTTTTGATCCAGCACTATTCACAGCATATTGAAACTATGATGATGGTTCTGACTGAAAGTCAGATTCATCGGGAGCATCCTCAATTCACACCTTCCAATACTTTAGAACCTAACGATATACAAAAAAAATTTATTACTGTTGAATCCAACACCTACACTATTGGTCTTGAAGAAAACAATTTGCCTTATGATAACGAACAGCCAATGCATAGCGTAGAATTAGATAGCTTCAAAATAGCAAGCTTGCCGGTATCAAATGGTGCGTATTTGCATTTTATGAATTCGAATGCTTATTCTACAAAAGAAATTTGGTCCGACGCAGGATGGGCATGGTGTATTAACAACAAACAATCTCATCCGCATCATTGGCAAAGACATAAAAGTGGGGTTTGGTATGGTATTGATCATCAAGGTCCATTTTCATTAGCAGAAGAGCAAGCGGTTTATGGCTTAAACCACTATGAAGCTGAGGCCTATGCAAAATGGGCTGGAGGCAGGCTGCCCCATGAATACGAGTGGGAAGTGGCGGATAAAAATGTTCAATTAGAGCAAACCGGCACTGTCTGGGAATGGTGCAGCAATGCATTTCATCCCTATGATGGTTTTTCCCCCTACCCTTACGCAACTTATTCAGCGCCCTACTTTGATGGTCAACATTATCTATTAAAGGGTGGGAGTCGTTATACCAAAAAACATATTAAACGAGCCAGTTTTCGTAATTATTATCAGCCTGACAAGCGTCATATTTTTGCAGGTTGTCGATTGGTTTATGACTGATACATTTATGTCAGGGTCTAAAGTATGAATGATAACAATTTTCAAAAACGACTGGGCAGAGTCATGACTGTCTTAGGTTGGATCATCGTTCTTGTTATTTTATCAGTGTATTTTGCCCGATATCTCGACCAGCAAAATAATCCAAACAAAGACTTATCCTCTATGCAACGGGACGATTACAAACAAGTACAGTTACAGAGAAATCGCTACGGTCATTATGTTGCTAGCGGCATGATCAATAGCTCAGAAGTTGTATTTATACTTGATACCGGTGCAACTGACATCAGTATTCCTGAAAAGGTAGCTCAAAAATTAAGACTTAAAGCCGGAATAAAGATACCCGTTCAGACCGCTAATGGACAGATCGATGTTTATGCTACGACATTAGATCGTGTTAGCCTCGGCGAAATAGAATTACATAATATTAGTGCCAATATTAATCCCTATATGCAAGGCGAAGAGGTGCTTTTAGGCATGAGCTTTTTAAAACATCTCGACTTCTCTCAACAAGGCGACCAGTTGCTCATTCGACAATATTGATTGATAACGATTAAACTATCCTCCTTTCAATCAAAGTCTTAAGCAATTGAATGGAAACGATAGCAATAACATGAACTGGTTACTGGATAAGCTAAATACATTAAGCGGCATCATCTGGGGAGAGTACCTGCTCATCCCTCTATTGGCGTTCGTCGGGGTCTATCTGACGATTGGACTTCACGCCATGCCCTGGCGAAAAATACCCCTCGCATTTCAAACCCTGTGGCAAGGTAGAGAGGACTCATCTAAAAATAAAGGTGATATCAGTCCATTCCAAGCCTTAATGACAGCGCTATCTGCAACTGTTGGTACAGGTAATATTGCCGGTGTGGCCACTGCCATTTATTTCGGCGGTCCCGGCGCAATATTCTGGATGTGGGTCATTGCAATATTTGGTATGGCAACAAAATATGCCGAAGCGGTACTCGCTGTCAGTTATAGAGAAACTGATGCGCTTGGTAATTACGTTGGCGGCCCAATGTATTACATACGTAATGGTCTAGGTGACAACTGGCGCTGGATGGCTGCTTCATTTGCGTTTTTTGCCATGATTGCGGCATTTGGGATCGGTAACATGGTGCAATCCAATTCTGTAGCGGATGAGATTAATTCAAGCTTTAGTGTCCCTGCCTGGGTTACTGGCACTATTATGGCAGCATTAGCCGCCGTCGTAATTATCGGCGGCGTAAAACGTATCGCGCAGGTTGCTGCAAAACTGGTGCCTTTCATGGCAGCAATTTATATCATTGCTGCGTTAGCCATCATTCTCTTAAATTTAGAAAAATTACCTGCGGCATTTTTACTCATCATAGAAAGCGCTTTTACCGGCTCTGCGGCAAGTGGCGGTTTCCTCGGCGCATCAATCTGGATGGCAATACGCTGGGGTTTTGCCAGAGGCATTTTCTCTAACGAGTCAGGTCTTGGTAGTGCTCCAATTGCCCATGCTGCTGCACAAACGAATGACCCGGTTAAACAAGGCATGGTGGCGATGTTAGGCACCTTCATAGACACCCTCATCCTGTGTAGCCTGACCGCATTCGTCATCATCATTACCGGAGCATGGGAAAGCGGTCTGCAAGGTGCGCCAATGACATCACTCGCATTTTCAAGTGGTCTATATGGGTATGGCAATTATGTCGTTAGTTTTGGTCTGATCTTATTTGCCTTCACTACCATACTCGGTTGGAGTTATTACGGTGAACGCTGTGCAAGCTATCTGTTTGGCACAAAGATTATAATTTACTATCGAATACTATGGATTATAGCGATTTTCATCGGCGCTATTGTAGAGCTAAAACTAGTCTGGACTTTTGCAGATGTCCTCAATGGCTTGATGGCGTTACCCAATCTTGTCGCCTTACTGCTACTGAGCCCCATTGTCTTTAGCAAAACACGTCAATACTTTAATAAAAATTCAAAATGGTCATTAACCAGAAAGATATAAGCGCAAATGTTAAATCGGCATTAGCCGAGGATGTTGGTAGCGGAGATGTTACCGCAGACTTAATTCCTGAAGATGCTTTAGCTTCTGCAACATTAATCACGCGTGAACATGCTGTCATCGCCGGGTGCCAGTGGTTTAATGAAGTCTTTAATCAATTACCCCATACCACAACGATAAATTGGAATGTTGCAGATGGTGATGTCGTTGCACCAGGGCAAACACTATGCACTATCGAGGGTTCTGCACGTTCACTATTAACCGGTGAGCGTACTGCCATTAATTTTTTACAGACACTCTCTGCTACCGCGACTACAGTTGCCAGTTTTGTCGACATCATAAAAGATACCGAAACAAAAATTTTAGATACCCGAAAAACTATTCCTGGTTTACGACTTGCACAAAAATATGCTGTCACTTGTGGTGGTGGCACCAACCATCGTGTTGGACTCTATGATGCCATCCTGATTAAAGAAAACCATATCATGGCGGCGGGCAGCATTACGCAGGCTGTCAAACAAGCCAAAGAAAAAAACCTACCTGTAGAAGTAGAAGTTGAATCTTTAGCTGAACTTGAAGAAGCGTTAATGGCTGAAGCAGATCAAATATTATTGGATAACTTTGATCTGGCATTATTAGAAAAGGCGGTAAATATTAATCAAGGTCGCGCCAAACTCGAAGCTTCCGGGAATATAATTAAAGATGACCTATATGCGATTGCAAAAACTGGTGTGGACTACATTTCTATTGGCGCATTAACCAAACACATTCGTGCAATTGATTTTTCCATGCGCATCAATCTATAGATAGATGCGCATGGAAATGATTATTATCAGAGTTTGCTCTTAACTAATTCATATATCTCTTCTTTCAGGACATCCATATCAGTTAGTAACGTTTCCAATTTCTGACGACGGTCATCCGCAAACTCTTTGTCCTTAATGCCACCTATATTGATATATACATTCAAGGCGGCACTTCTAAGACCAGCGCAAGCTGCTAATACGGCGACACCCGCATCACTAATCACATTATTATTGCCCATGTCCGCAATTGGTTGGCTAAGATTAATCACTTCACGACAAAGCCGAGCGCATTCTAAAGGGACATCCGTTGCGGCTTTAAGTGCCGCTTGAATTTCTGTAGACCGTGCTGATTTTTCTTCATCCGTTTCTTTAGGCATCCCATAAGAGGCCATGACACGGTCAAAGACATCAACGTCATCTTTTATAGCGTCCGTTAATTGTGTTCTTAATGCCTCAGACTTTGCGAGGATTTGCTTACACTCTTCTTCGACATCTTCATGACCTTTTTTACCGATGGTAAAATTTGCCACCATACTAATAAGAGCAGCACCCATGGCACCAGAGACCGCCGCCGCACCACCACCACCTGGCGTTGAAGTCTTACTCGCCAAACCATCCAAGAATGCCTGAATCGTCATATCTCTAATCATAATCCCCCCCGGAATTTTTAAAAAGACGGCGATTATATGCCACATGCAGAAAAATCGGTAAATTTTAATAGGTTCATGATTTTATTGAACATTAATTATTTGAATTATTTTCGTGGCAACTTAAGCAATTACTTCGTTGTCGCATGATCCAGCATCGGTTACCTTATCCACTTTTTGAAGGGCCGTTCGGAGGGGAATGAGTCCGGTACTCGTGTATCTGATTGTTTACATGGGTATTACTTAATTTAGAACAATACTCAGAGGAATTAACCATAATGAAAAAATTGCTTTTTCAACTTGATACCGATGCCCATCCTGCCGTATTTGATACGGTCGTTGCTTATGATGGCGGTGCCGACCATGTCATTGGTTACGGTAACGTCACCCCTGACAACGTCACACCTCTGATTGAAGGTGCTATTTTTACCCGCGCACCAAAGGAAAAGAAAAATACCGCTTTATTCGTGGGCGGCAGCGACATGGCAGCAGGTGAAAAGTTATTTAAAGCCGTGCAAAGAAACTTTTTTGCTAACTTCCGCGTTTCAGTCATGCTGGATAGTAATGGTAGTAATACAACCGCTGCTGCGGGCGTTGCTAAATTATTAAGCAGCGGCGCTATAAAAGGTAAAAAAGCGGTCGTATTAGCCGGAACGGGGCCAGTAGGACAACGGGCAGCTATCATGCTTGCAAAAGAAGGTGCCAGTGAGGTTATTGTCAGTTCTCGGCAACTAAGCCGCTCCGCACAAGCTTGTGCCGACATAAAAAACAGTTTCGATGTTGACATTACACCTGCAGAGGCTGCTGATCATGACTCAAGAGGAAAGTTGATCGAAGGTGCAAATATCGTATTTGCCACTGGCGCGGCAGGCGTTGAGTTGCTCAAGTCTGAACATTGGGAAAACAATAGCACTATCGAATTAATGGCTGATGCAAACGCGACGCCACCGATAGGCATTGGCGGTACAGACATGATGGATAGAGGTCAGGATCGTCATGGAAAAATAATTTGGGGCGCAATAGGTTTTGGTACGTTAAAATTAGCATTGCATCGAGCATGTATTGAAAAGCTGTTCGAGAGTAATAACCAATTATTTGATGCTGAAGAAATTTTTAGTCTTGCTAAAACAATGGCATAGCCTAATATCAACTATTTTAGGCATAATAATAATAACTTATAAATGAGCACGAACTTGCAATATCACTCAATAGATAAAAACTCATGGATGAATAAGCTGACTATCCCCTTTCTCTTATTCTTTTTCTGTTCGGTTACCGTTTTTGCTGCGGATTATGAGGAAGGCAAGCAGGCCTATCTGAGCAAAAACTATGCACTTGCATTAGAGATACTCAAACCTCTGGCAGAGGCAGGTGATTCCCAGGCTCAAATCACCATGGGGCTTATGTATGATTACGGGCATGGCGTGGATAAAAGCCCGGCCGAATCTATAAAATGGTATCGCATGGCTGCAGAGCAAGGTGTGCCTCTGGTTCAGCATGATATTGGCGTAAAGTACTTTCAAGGACAGGGAGTAGAACAGAATTACCTGGAAGCTGCCAAATGGTGGGAACTATCGGCTAATTCTGGCATTGCTGATTCCCAATTTAATCTAGGTTTGATGCACTATCGTGGAATCGGTATCCCTAAGGATTATGTAAAGGCGGCAAAATTATTCGAGGCTGCCGCCGAACAAGGACATGGCAATGCGCAATATAGCCTCGCCGTGATGTACGCCTTTGGTCAAAGTAAAACAAAAGACTATGCTGCTGCCTTAAAATGGTTCAATAAGTCTGCAGAACAGGATGTTGCTCAAGCGCAGTTTAATCTTGGTGTATTCCATGAAAATGGATATGGTGTCGAAAAAAATATCATCAAAGCCAGGGAGTGGTACCAACTTGCTGCTGATCAAGGCTTGCAGGAAGCAAAGCAAAAACTACAGGCGCTTGGCAATAGCAAAACTACGGTGGCAACAAAATCTAAAAGCGTTGAATCGAGTCGTAAAGCAGAACCGACACATGAATCAACGCGTTCAGCAACAACAGCGGTGGAAACGCCAACCACCTCCGGGGGAGACTTAAATCTAAGCAATTGGCTAAAACAACAAGCTGCGGATAGTTACACGCTACAATTAGGCAGCGTTATTAATGAGAATGATATCGTTAACTATATAAAAAAATCCGGACTTGGTTCAAAAGCAGGCTTTATCGTGGTTAGTGTGAATGGTACAACTCGGTATACTGCTATATATGGACTTTATGAGAGCTATAAAAATGCAGAAATCGCCGTCAGCGAACTCCCTATGGCAATTCAAAGAACTAAACCATGGGTTCGAAACACGGGCATACTGCAAGGTCTATTGCAACAATAGTACAACGGGGATAAACAGTTATGGCCTCGTTTAAAGAAATTCTAAATTCAAACGAAGAAGAACTACTGCAACTCCTCTATAAATTTAATGTTTCTAGAGAAAGCGCCGAGGATAAAGCTGAAGCAATCGCCATAAAGCTAAAATTACGCGAGGCTCAATTAATCTGCGCCATTGGTTTCAATGAATCCACCAGAAATTTGCCTGAGATACCTCCAATTCTTGGCTTTGATAATTATGACGATTTATTGAATGCCCGAAACGAATTCTTCACTACAGATATCTATAAATTAGTGAGTCTGGATAATATTTTGTCTATCTATTCAGTCGTGAAAAATGACGTTGCAAATAAGCAGATCATAGAATATTTGTTGTCAAATCGCCTTATGTCCATTGAAAAACGAATTGATGAAACGGTAAACTCTCTGATTATAGATAAGTATAAGGAAGAAATGCGCGCCATTTATTCCGATGCGATTGTTGGTATTGATTTTGTAGAACAACGTCTGGAACTGGCAGACAGTGGATTTCGTGCCTTATTAAATGAAGTCTCATTAATTGTTGAAAATAAGATTATTCCTGTTGGTGAGCTATTTTTCAGAGACTCGATTTTGCCACAGGAAAAGAGAAAATTGCTTAATAAAGGGTTAATTCCAAGGCCCTTAATCGAAACTCGTCTCGAAGATCCAAATATTTCGGATGTTGAGAAAAAGATCCTTTATGATTACATCAATCTACATCGTGAGAATTAATTAAACGAGCATGACCAGTTTTACAGAATTATTAACCGCTTCAGATGATGAACTCGTCAGAATATTTTATAAGACCAGCACTGGTGATGAAAAAGATTTCATCAAGCGTATTAATATTGTCGCCGCACAACTCGACCTCAATCATTCACAACTTGTATGTGCATTGGGTTTTAATAAACACATTCGTGAGTTAACTGATATCCAACAACAACTTGGGTTTCGTTCTTATAAGCTACTGATCTACCGGCAAAACGAACTGTTTACCACTGATACTTATACACAGTTACCGATTGATAATATTCTGGATATCTACTCTGAGAGACTTGAAGACCAAGAAGTCCTAAATACCCTTCGAGAATTATTACGCCCACGTCTTGAGCATATAGAAAAACAAATTGAAAAAACTGACGACCCGGGCCATATCATCAGCTACAAAATGGAAATACATTCGATATACACCGCCGGTATTGCGGACAAGGCCTTTGCTGATGACCGTCTCAAAAAAGATATCGGAAAATATCGATTAATGGCAAATGAGGCGAATGTAATTATCGAAGCCGGATATCACCCACCCAGTAATTTATTTTTTATGGATACGCTCTCGCCGGAAGAACGAAGAGACTTAATCGAGGGCGGGCATATAAACAAAGATATGATCAAAAATCGCCTTCAAAATGCAAAAACTAGTGAAGAAGAACGAGAAATTTTGGAAGAATACATCTAAAAACTTCTCTCAATCGAAATTCAGGAGATTTTCCTGTGTTTTTCATTAGTATCTCTCTTTTATTAAAGTAGTTAGACCGATATTCTTGCCCTCCAATATATGAAGATCTGATATAACTATAATAACTGAGGGTACACCGATCATGACTGCTAGTCGTAATATCGCAGCCGTTACAATATCACTGCTTGTGTTATCAGTATCACAAGTCGTATTAGCTGAAGAGAATATTCAAGAAAAAGGAGCTGTTGAGGTCATCGGGATCACGCCCGTTCTTGGCGTTGGTTTACCGAAAGAAAAAATTCCTTACAATGTCCAAACAGCCACGGCAGAAGATCTCGCATCAAGTACCAGTCTGGACATTACTGACTTTATGAATCGTAATTTTGGTAGCTTGATCATTAACGATGCGCAAAACAACCCTTTACAACCCGATGTTCAGTACCGCGGTTTCTCAGCTTCACCTCTACTTGGCTTACCCCAAGGCCTAGCTGTATATCAAAATGGTGTTCGAGTTAATGAAGTTTTTGGCGACACAGTCAACTGGGATCTCATACCGGAATCTTCCATTGCTAACTTGAACCTTGTTGGGGGTAGCAATCCGGTATTTGGCCTAAACACCTTGGGCGGTGCTATCAGTTTAGAGACAAAAAATGGTTTCACTCACTCTGGACACAACTTCGAAGTTTATGGTGGTTCTTTCGATCGCTTTGTTATGACGGCTGAAAGTGGCGGCAACAATGGTACTTTCGGTTACTACGGTACAGTGCAATATTTTGACGAAGAAGGCTGGCGCGATGCATCCCCATCAGATTCATTAAATATCTTTACAGCTTTGAGTTATCGTGACGGGACAACAACGTCATTGGACTTGAATTTCAATTACGGTGACACTGATTTAATCGGTAATGGTGCTATTCCTATAGAACTGGCCGAACAAGACAGAGAGGCTGTCTTCACATCTCCAGATCAAACCAAAAATGAAATGGTTTTTGTTCAGGCCCAGGGCGGACACTGGTTAAACGATTTAACCCAAGTTACCGGTAATGCCTTTTATCGACGCAATGAGACGGATACCTTTAATGGTGATGGTACCGAGTTTGAAGAATGTACTATTGATGGCACTGAAGTTCTGATAGAAGTTGATGAAGATGATCTAGAGGATAATAATATTGACTGTGAAGCAGGAACAACAACTATTGCATTAAACGGTGCCGGCGTTGATTTTGAAATCGTTGAAGATCAATTTGGCAACAATGTTGACGAAAATAATACACAACTTGGTGGACTGGACATTGATGCATTAAACGGACTAAACAACCGTAGTGAACGTGAGCAGGAGAGTTATGGTGGTACCTTACAGACTGTTTATTTGGGTAATCTGTTTGGTAGAAATAACCAGTTTATTGTAGGCACAAGCTACACCCATGGCGAAGTTGTCTTTGACTCCAGTCAGGAACTAGCTTCTTTGACTGCAGCTAGAAGTACTGTTGGTACCAACATTTTCGTCCCAGAGGAAGGTACGGCTATCGATTCGGAATCCTTCACGGTTTCTTTCTTTTTTACTGACACGATTTCAGCAACTGACAAACTTGACCTGACCTTCTCTGGCAGGATAGATCATACCGATATCGAGCTTACCGATGGTGGCGGTCGTGGCTTAACTAATGCGCAGCCCGCTCTTACAGGCGAACATGAATATAATCGTTTCAACCCCGCTTTTGGATTTACTTATGCGCACCAACCGGGGCTAACCAGCTATTTTAGCTACAGCGAATCATCTCGAGCGCCGACAGCCGTAGAGTTAGCCTGTGCCGAACCAACTGCGCCGTGTAGCTTACCAAATGGCTTCCTCGCCGATCCTCCTCTGGATCAGGTTGTTGCGGAAAGCTTCGAAGCTGGCTTCCGCGGTAACTTAGCTGACTTAGGTGTATTAAATAATATAGCCTGGAACCTTGGTGGTTTCATTACTACCAATAAAGATGACATTATTTTCCAAAACACAGGCGGAGTTTCCGGTAATGAAGGCTTTTTCGATAACATTGGGGATACCGAAAGACTGGGTATGGAATTGGGCCTAAATGGTGATCTGCAAAAACTAAACTGGTTCCTTAACTACAGTTATATCCAAGCAACTTTCAAAGATGCATTTCAAGCCAGCAGTGCCAATAACTCATTTAAAGATGCCAATGACCTCATACAAGTTGAAGACGGTGATTTTATCCCCGGTATTCCAGAACATACCTTGAAGTTAGGCGGGGATTATGCCGTTACGAATAAGTTTTCTATTGGCGGTGACATGCAATATAACTCGGGAGTCTTTCTACGAGGCGATGAATCAAATCAAGTTGGCAGTCTAGACAGTTACGCCACAGTGAATATAAGAGCAAATTATGACATTAATAAAATGTTCTCAATATTCGCTCGTGTTAACAATCTGTTTGATAAAGATTATGAAAGCTTTGGATTACTAGGTGAACCGGATGAAGTTCCTGGCTTTGGTGGCTTTACTGACAATCGTTTTGTAGGAGTTGGCGCACCCATCAGCGGCTTTGTTGGTGTCAAAGCAAATTTTTAGAAATTTAAGTTTACTTTAGTCCCTCTTGAGGCGAATTCTGTTTACAGAATTCGCCTTTTTTATTGTAAGATATAAAGCCAGACAAAAAACTAACAAACAAAACATCTGCATAACCCAGTATCAGACAAGCTTTTCAATTTGGTAAATTTCATACTGATATACCTATTAGCATATAGAACTAAACATTAATAAACATGAGTAATTTATACGAGCTTTTTGAGAAACGTTTTCCTGCTGAGTTAACATCTGATTTCATAAAGACAAAGGATGGCAAGGTATACAGTTATCAAGACTTAAATGATCGCACAACACAAATTGCAAGCTTCCTCCTAAGTCGTAAACTTAAAAAAGGCGACAGAATCGTTTTTCAGGTCAACAAGTCGCCTGAGGCATTATTTTTATATCTTGCCTGTCTTAAACTTGGCGTGATATCCGTACCTTTAAATACAACGTACACAGCTTCTGAGCTGTCCTATTTTTTAGATGACATTGAACCAGCTCTAGTAGTATGTGACACGGCATCACCCATCATTAAAGAAAATCTATTATCAAATAGTAACAACATACCTTTATTAACTCTCGATGCATTTGGAAACGGCTCGTTAATTGAGAGTTTAAATGACGATGAGTATCACCAAGTAAATTCAAATATTAATGATGATGATATTGCTTGCATACTTTATACAAGTGGTACGACAGGTAAACCCAAGGGCGCAATGATTACCCATGGCAACTTATCTTCAAATGCGTTGACTCTCCAACAAAGCTGGGGCTTTAATAAAGATGATATCTTATTGCACGCTTTACCAATATTTCATGTGCATGGTCTTTTCGTAGCCCTCAACTGCGCGCTACTGAGTGGTGCGAAGATGATTTTCTTACCCGAATTTAAAGCTGATAACATTATTAAGTATTTACCTGAAGCTACTGTGTTAATGGGTGTACCCACATTTTATACGCGTCTGTTGTCTCATCCTGAGTTCAATAAAGAATCTATAAAAAATATACGGTTATTTATTTCAGGTTCTGCCCCATTGCTGAAAGAAGTGTCTGATGAATTTTATACAAAGACAGGGTATAGAATATTAGAGCGCTATGGTATGACAGAAACTGTAATGATTGCATCTAATCCATTAAATGAAGAACGCATACCCGGAACTGTTGGGCTAGCTCTACCCAATATTACGGTAAGAATTACTACTGAGGATGACAAAACTCTAGAAGCCGGATCAACGGGAAATATCCAGGTGGCAGGACCCAATGTATTTAAAGGGTATTGGAGAAACCCTGAAAAGTCGCAAGAAGAATTTACTGACGATGGCTTTTTTAAAACAGGTGACGTCGGTTTTCTAGATGCAAACGGCTATTTAACAATAGTGGGCCGTTCAAAAGATCTAATAATCTCTGGCGGTTATAATGTTTATCCAAAAGAAATAGAAAACATTATGAATTCCTTGGATGGTATTGATGAGTCAGCGGTGATTGGTGTACCACACCCAGATTTTGGAGAAGGTGTTATTGCTGTTGTTGTAAAGGAAAAGGAAAAGGAAAAGAATAATAAAATCGATGAATTGAAATTAATAGGCCTTCTAAAGCAAGAGTTAGCCACTTATAAAGTACCCAAAAGGATTTTTGCGATTAACGAATTACCACTCAACGTGATGGGCAAGGTGCAAAAAAATACGCTACGAGAAACATATAACAATCTGTTTGATACATAGCCTAGAAGTAATTAGCAAAAATATGCTATGACAGGATTATTTGAATCCTTTTAATGCGTGAGCAATTTCATCAAGAATTGCGACATCATCAATTGTCCCCGGAATATTATATGCTTCACCATCAGCAATATTTTTCATAGTACCGCGTAAAATTTTCCCAGAACGCGTTTTAGGCAACCTCTTCAGGACAACAACTTTCTTAAATGCTGCAACAGGGCCAATATCATTTCGAACACGTGCAATAAGATCTTTTATTATGCTGTCATGATCTGTCTGCACGCCACTATTTAAAACAACCAAGCCCATTGGTAGTTGGCCTTTCAACTCGTCATGTACTCCTATCACAGCACATTCAGCAACGTCCGGATGGGCAGCCAGAACTTCTTCCATCCCTCCCGTTGATAAACGATGCCCGGCAACATTAATCACATCACCCAATCGACTCATTACCCAGACATCACCATCTTCATCTATATAACCCGCGTCCCAGGTGATGTAATAACCATCGTAAACGGAAAGATAGGCATCAATATAGGCTTGATCGTTTTTCCAGAGTGTCTGTAGACAGCCTGGCGGCAATGGTAACTTCAATGCCATTTTTCCCATTTCACCTGCGGGCAATGGATTTGCTTGTTCATCGAGCACTTGTAAGTTATAGCCGGGCACTGGTCTTGAAGTAGAGCCATGTTTTACTGGAAACTGTTCAAGTCCCATGCAATTAGCAGTGATTGCCCAACCCGTTTCTGTTTGCCACCAATGGTCAATTACCGGAATATTTAATTTAGCCTCAGCCCATTCTATGGTTGCAGGGTCACAACGTTCACCGGCAAGGAAAAGCGCTGCTAATGAAGATAAATCATAGTCCTTAACAAAATCACCACCAGGGTCATTCCCTTTAATTGCTCTGAAGGCAGTTGGTGCAGTGAACAGTACGTTTACTTTATGTTGTTCAATAACGCGCCAGAAAGCACCCGCATCAGGCGTTCCTACAGGCTTACCTTCATAGAGAATGGTAGTACAACCGCTCAATAGAGGGGCATAGACTATATACGAATGCCCCACCACCCAACCAACATCCGACGCAGACCAAAAGACATCATCAGGGTTTATATTGTAGATATTCTTCATCGACCAATGAAGAGCTACGGCATGGCCACCGTTATCACGCACGACGCCTTTTGGATTACCCGTCGTTCCCGAGGTATAAAGAATATATAAAGGGTCTGTCGCATTTACTGAAACACAATCTACTGCTTCAGCACTTGCACTAGCAACTTGCCAATCAACATCTCGTCCTTCAATTAAGTCTGCTTTACATTGTGGGCGTTGCAAAATAACACAGGCTTCCGGTTTATGACTTGCTGTTGTAATAGCGGCATCAAGTAATGGTTTATACTCGATGATACGATTCACTTCGATGCCACAAGATGCAGACACAATCACTTTCGGTTGCGCATCATTAATTCGTGTAGCCAGTTCATTCGATGCAAAGCCACCAAACACAACCGAGTGAACAGCGCCCAGTCGGGCACAAGCCAGCATAGCAATCACGGCTTCAGGAACCATCGGCATATAAATAATTACCGTATCGCCTTTATTAACACCCTGCTCTCTTAGTACCCCTGAAAATCTTGCCGTTAGATCACGTAGCTCTCTATAGCTAAACCGCTTTATCGTATCTGTTACCGGACTGTCATAAATAAGTGCGATTTGGTCAGCATGTCCGTTTTCAACATGTCTATCTAACGCATTAAAACAAGTGTTTAGCTTTCCGTCTGGAAACCATTTGTAGAATGGGGGATCTTGATCATCAAGTACTTTTGTAAAGGCCTGATCCCAATCAATACCCTTTGCTGCATCAGACCAATACGCGTCAGGCGTATCTAGTGAACGTTTGTAGGCTTTTAGATATTCAGACATGAGCTAGCATCACTATTTTTTATAATCATAATCAAACTAATTCATTTTAGGCTGTGAAACAATCAATCTTTACTTCAAGCGGATTCAGTACTTTCAGGAATAGCTTGAGCATCAACACCGGCAATATATAACCAAGTATCAATAACGGTATCAGGATTTAGAGAGATGCTTTCAATGCCTTCATCTAATAACCATTTTGCAAGATCAGGATGATCAGAAGGCCCTTGGCCACAAATGCCAATATACTTCCCGGCCTTTTTGCATGCTTTGATAGCACGAGTTAGCATAAACTTAACGGCTTCATCACGCTCATCGAATAAATCTGAAACCAAACCTGAGTCTCGATCAAGTGCTAAGGTTAACTGCGTCATATCATTAGAACCAATCGAGAAACCATCAAAATATTCGAGGAACTGATCGGCCAAGATCGCATTACTCGGCACTTCACACATCATAATCAACTTTAAGCCTTCCTTCCCTCTTTCTAGCCCATACTTTGCTAATAATTCAACGACTTTCGACGCCTGCCCTACCGTACGTACGAAGGGAACCATAACCCAGACATTGGCCAACCCCATCTCTTCTCGCACATAACGTAAAGCACGACATTCCAGTTCAAAACAAGCTTCAAAGTCATCTGACAAATAACGTGATGTCCCCCGGTAACCAATCATGGGGTTTTCTTCTACCGGCTCATATCGCTCGCCGCCAAGTAAATTGGCGTACTCATTAGATTTGAAATCGGACAAACGTACGATGACTGGATTAGGCGCGAATGCAGCACCTAAAGTTGATATACCTTCAGCCAGATTCTGCACATAAAAATCGACTGGACTCGCATATGCTCTGATACGTTCATCTATAGACGCTTTTATCGCTGCTTCTTGCTCATCATATTCTAGTAGCGCACGAGGATGGATGCCGATTTTGTTATTAATAATAAATTCTAAGCGTGCCAGGC
Source organism: Thiotrichaceae bacterium UBA973 (assembly GCA_002292815.1). Taxonomy (GTDB): domain Bacteria; phylum Pseudomonadota; class Gammaproteobacteria; order Eutrophobiales; family Eutrophobiaceae; genus UBA7359. The sequence goes on from DBBX01000005.1 coordinate 87,486, forward strand.
CAACACCGGCATTAGGAATCGATGCAAATGACATCGCCTTGCCTGGGTTACCCACATTCATCATTATTTTTAAAGGTGCTGGCGGCATGTTATCTAACTCTGCCCGGTTCACTCGAAAGTCACATAGACCTTCATAAACATGTCCGGTCTCGCCTTCTGAACAAACAACAGTGACAGCGTCATCATAATTAATCTTCTTAGTCGCATCACCACAGCCAACGACAGCAGGCACACCAAGCTCACGTGCAATAATGGCGGCATGACAGGTACGGCCACCTCGATTTGTTACTATCGCCGATGCACGCTTCATTATCGGTTCCCAATCGGGATCGGTCATTTCAGTTACCAGAACATCGCCTTCTTTAAGATCGTCCATATCTTCAAGATTTTCGATAACTTTTGCTTTACCTGCACCTATTTTTTGACCTATTGCCGCACCACTGATCAGCAACTTACCTTGTTCATTTAACTGGTAGCGCTCTATTACATTTGTATTCTCACGGCTTTGCACTGTCTCAGGTCGCGCCTGAACTATGTAGACTTTTCCATTTTCTCCATCTAAAGCCCATTCTATATCCATTGCACGATCATAATGCTTTTCTATGATGACAGCCTGCCGGGCAAGTTCTTCTAGCTGTTCATCATTTAGACAAAATAACGAGGATTCTTTAGCTGAAACATTTACTATTTTCACCAATTCATCTCTATCAGGGTCATCGTTATAGATCATTTTTATTGCCTTGCTACCGACACTACGACTTAACACTGATGGCTTGCCCTCGGCTAAAGATTTTTTATAGACATAATATTCATCTGGATTTACCGCGCCTTGTACGACGGTTTCACCTAAGCCATAACTACCCGTAATAAATACCGCGTCATCAAAACCGGATTCCGTGTCCAGGGTAAACATAACGCCACTCACGCCAAGATCACTGCGTACCATGCGTTGTAGACCTGCTGATAAAGCGACTTCTTCATGAGCAAAGTTTTGATGCACGCGATAAGCAATGGCGCGATCATTATATAAAGATGAAAAAACCTCTTTAACCTTTAGTAGTACGTCGTCGATACCACGCACATTGAGAAATGTCTCTTGTTGGCCTGCGAATGAAGCATCGGGCAAATCCTCAGCAGTTGCTGATGACCGTACAGCGATAGAGCACTCTTTATCTCCACTACTCATTTCCTGATAAGCATCAATCATCGATTGTTGTAGCTCAGCTTGGAACGGCGCTTCGATTATCCATTGTCGAATTTCTTTTCCCGCTGACGTCAACTGTTTCACATCATCAACATTTAAACCTTTCAGTCTGGCTTCTATGCGTTCACGTAATTGATTATGATCAAGAAAATCCCAAAAGGCCTTGGCAGTTGTTGCATAGCCACCCGGCACACTGACGCCAGCACCGGATAGATTGCTGATCATTTCACCTAGTGATGCATTTTTACCACCAACGAGTCCCACATCTCCCATGCCTAAGTCTTGTAATGGCATGATGTAGTCATTAGAAATCTGTTTAGTCATAGCTCTTATTACTCAATAAACCTTTAAGATTAAATTTTTATCTAGTTATTCTTTAGTAACTCTTTTTCCTTTACTAAATTTACTGCAATTTCCTCGATAGACATAGCCGTCGAATCAAGAATAAATAGACCTGCTTTTTCCATCATTATTTCTGCATGCTTAACTTCATGCCGACATTTCTTTAATGTTGCATAAACTGTATTCGGGCGACGCTGTTGGCGAATAGCGCTGAGTTGATCGGCGCGAATAGTCAAACCAACGATCTTATCTATGTATGGTAGTAAAAAACCAGGTAACTTATCATTATCAAGATCGTCGTCAGTCAACGGATAATTAGCTGCCTTGATCGAGAAATGCATTGCTAAATATAAACAAGTTGGTGTTTTTGCCGAACGTGATACGCCGACCAGGATGACCTCAGCCTTATCAAATAGATTCGTCCTGATACCATCATCATTTTTAAGCGTGAAATCGATCGCATCCATTTGCTTTTTATAATCTTCATCACCAAATTCTTCATGTGGCTTACCGATAGTGTGAGATGATTTAACCTGTAAACTCTTTTCAAGCGGTTCAATGAATGCATTAAACAAGCTTATGACACATGCATCGGTAGCAGATATAAACTGTTGAATCTCATCGTTGACCAATGTGCTGAAGACAATCGGTTGAACACCACTAGCTTCGTATTCCCTTTGTATTTGGCCGGCAACAAAATGAGCTTCCATTTCAGTGATGACGAATGCGAAGGTTCTATCTGAAAACTCAATACCATCAAACTGTGAGAGTAAACTTTGGCCAAGTGATTCAGCCGTTTTTCCTGTCCGATCAGAAACATAAAAAACAGAACGTTTGTTTTGCTTATTATTCATTTTTTAATTTATAACAAATAAACCAGCTCAGAAAAACAAAAGCCATCAGGGTTCAACATTCCTGATGGCTTAAACTGCATAACTCTGATTATTGATCGATTGTCACCCAAAGACTGACATAATCATTATTTACGCTTACTAATCGGTACAAATACTTGATCATGTGGACCAACATAATTGGCGCTAGGTCGAATAATCTTCCCGTCCTCACGTTGCTCAATGACATGCGCTGCCCAACCCGATGTACGAGCAATAACAAATAATGGCGTAAACATGGCTGTGGGAACATTCATCAATGAATAAGATACCGCTGAATACCAATCAAGATTAGGAAACATTTTCTTCTCTGCCCACATCACCTTTTCTAGTCGTTCAGCAACTTTATACATCTTCAGGTTTTTAGCTTGCGTACCCAGTCGTTTAGCGACATCTCTGATCATCTTATTGCGTGGGTCACCGGTAGTATAAACTGGATGTCCAAAGCCAATTACAATCTCTTTACGCGCCATACGTTCTTTTATATCAGCCTCCGCTTCATCGGGATTTGCGTAACGTGACTGTATATCAAAAGCAACTTCATTCGCGCCACCATGCTTCGGCCCACGTAAAGCACCAATTGCACCAGTGATACTGGAAAACATATCTGATCCCGTACCAGCAATAACACGTCCGGTGAATGTTGAAGCATTATATTCATGTTCAGCATAAAGGTTTAATGACGTGTGCATCGCACGAACCCATGAGGCTGAAGGTTTCTTACCGTGTAAGAGATGCAAGAAATGACCACCAATAGAATCATCATCTGTCTCAACTTCAATACGTGTACCGTTAACGGCAAAATGATACCAATAGAGCAACATCGAACCAAAACTCGCCATCAATTTATCCGCGATATCTCTTGCACCCGCTGAATTGTGATCTTCTTTTTCAGGCATTACTGCACCCAATACAGAACAACCTGTTCTTAACACGTCCATCGGATGTGCTGAAGGTGATAACTGCTCCAGAGAATTCTTCACTGCGATTGGTAAACTACGTAATGATTGCAATTTAGTTTTATAAGCACCGAGCTCGGATGTCGTTGGCAATTTGCCATGCACCAGGAGATAGGCGATTTCTTCAAACTCACAGGTATCAGCAATATCAAGAATATCGTAACCACGATAATGGAGATCATTACCTGTTAAGCCAACGGTGCATAAGGCTGTATTCCCTGCAGCAGTGCCGCTTAAAGCAACGGACTTTTTAGGTTTTGGTTTTTGTATTGTTTTCTGAGTCATGGATTTTCTCCTAAAAATAATTCATCCAGTTTTTGTTCGTAATCGTGATAGGCCAGATAGTCATAGAGATCTGCCCGACTTTGCATCAGGTCTACTACATTTTTCTGTGTACCTTCTTCGCGTATGCTTGAATACACTTTTAATGCTGCTGCATTCATTGCACGAAATGCCGACAACGGATACAGAGCCAAACTGACATTTACCGAGGCCAGTTCTTCCGTTGTGAATAAAGGTGTTGATCCAAATTCGGTTATATTAGCTAGTACTGGAACACCTACAGCATCGACAAATTTTTGATACATACTGAGATCCGTCATCGCCTCGGGAAAGATCATATCCGCACCCGCTTCAACACAGGCACAGGCACGATCAATGGTTGCGTCCAGACCCTCTACTGATAAAGCATCCGTTCTCGCCATGATAACGAACTCAGGATCTGTCTTGGCATCAACAGCGGCCTTAATTCGATCTACCATCTCATCTTTTGTAACAATCGCTTTATTAGGCCGATGACCACAACGCTTTTGTTGAACTTGATCTTCAATATGCACTGCTGCAGCACCGGCCTTGATCATTGAACGAATCGTTCTTGCAATATTGAATGCACCGCCCCAGCCAGTATCAATATCAACTAACACCGGTAACTCGGTCACATCGGTAATACGACGAAGATCAATTAAAACATCTTCCAAGCTAGTAATACCCAAATCAGGTATACCACACGACCCTGCAGCGACACCCCCTCCGGAAATATATAAGGCTCGATAACCAGTAGCGCCAGCTAAACGTGCATGATAAGCATTTATAGCTCCGACAACCTGCAATGGCTTTTCTTCTTCAACAGCAAGCCGAAACCGCGCCCCTGCTGATACCAATTTATTACTCATTAGAAGTTATTTCCTGTTTGATTAATCTGTTATGGCTAGGTGTTCATCAAGCATTTTTTCAACATTTATGCGTGAACTACGGATATGTCTCGACATTAAAAACTGTGCTAATTCACCATCATGCTGACGTATAGCATCGACAATTTGTCCGTGCTCTACGAATGCTCGTGGAACACGTTTACTCACCATGCCGAACTGATATCGATAAAGACGGATCAAATGATAAAGGTCATTGGAAAACATATCGATTAAATGCGAGTTTTTACTGCCCTTAATTATCCGAAAATGAAAGTCCATATCACCTTCTTTTTGATAGTAGCTCTGATCTTGTTTGATTTGTTGCTGGTGTTTTTCGAGCAGAACATCGAGTTCGTTAATATCCTTATCACTCATATTTTCTGCAGCCTGTCTTGCTGCTAAGCCTTCCAGTGACTCGCGAATAAAGTAAATCTCAACCAGATGTTGTCGCGTTAATGTAACAACACGCGCTCCCACATTTGGTTTTCGCTCGATTAAATTACACGCCTCAAGGCGACTTAGAGCCTCACGCAATGGCCCGCGGCTGATACCAAATTCATTTGCTAAAGCTGGCTCACTAATTTTTGACCCAGCGGGTATAATCCCTTCTACGATTGCATTTTGTAATTTACTACAGACTGTATCTGCTATTGTTGAAGCAATGACTGGTTGATTTTCAAGCGGTTCGGACACGAATATTCAGTCTCATATTGTTGACAATTTGGCTATAAAAAGTAACTTTGACTATCTAATTTAACATTTCATATCATAATTGTCGACAATATAGTGCTGAGTATCATTGATTTTTTAAAATAAAATAATCATTGAAAGGCCCATGACAATACCAGACCACAATAAAATCACAGTGCAATAACCCATAATATCCTTGATGCCTAATCCCGCTATCCCCAACAGCGGTAGCGCCCAAAATGGTTGAACCATATTGGTCCAGGCATCGCCAAAAGCGACGGCCATCGCTGCCTGGTTTAGGGGAACACCGAGTGATTGCGCGGCAGGGATGACAATTGGAGCTTGAATCGCCCATTGACCACCACCAGAAGGAACAAAGAAATTCACTATACCCGCACTAAGAAAGGTGAATAAGGTGAATGTATCCACTGTAGAGATACTAATAAACCATTCACTAATTGAAACGGCCAGTCCTGAACTCACCATCATTCCCATAATTCCGGCATAGAGAGGAAACTGCAACACTATTCCTGTTGTGCTCCTGATCGCCTCATTCAGAGCCCGTAAATAATTTGCCGGGGTCTTTTGTAATAACAGCCCTACCATCAGGAAAATCATATTAAGACTATTGAGACCGAGTTTACCCCCATCCATGAAATAACCCGTTAGATAATAGAGTCCCATGCCACTCAGTAATAAAGAAATCAGCATACTATTTTCAAGCTTTTCAGCAGGCGTCATATCACTCGCTGGCGAAGGCGCTTCTACTTCTTCATCTCTTAACTCTGGCGGTATTTCTTTTACTTGATCCGCTGCCGGCATCATCAAGCGATAAACGATTGGGACAGTCAATATTAATAATGCACAAATCGTCAGTACCTCTAAACTAAATATAGTCTCACCCACTGGAATCGATCGCCCACCTAATAGTTCACCCAGCCTATCACCATCGGCAACCGCGACCTTCAATGGAATAGTGCCAGAAAGACCCGCATGCCAAATCAACATGCCTGAATAAGCCGCCGCAACCAGTAATGGATAATGTACACCTTTTACTCTTTGAGCAATTTCTCTTGCAAAGAGACCACTAGCAATTAAACCAAAACCCCAATTAATCCAACCAGAGAGTAATGCTATAACCGTCATTAATATTATTGCCTGGCCTGGCGTCCTGGCGACCCCGCTGATTAAATGTAAAATACGTTTTACAAGTGGTGTTTTCGCCAGTACATAACCGGTTACCAATGTCAGCAACGCTTGCATAGAAAAGGTTAATAAATTCCAGATTCCATCACCCCAAAAATCAATCATCTGATTGACCGATCTATCTTCGACAACAACACCACTAATTAACACAACGAATGTAAGAATTATTGCGAACAAAAATGCATCTGGTAACCAGCGCTGCATGATGCGGGTAAAGAAATTTGCTAATGATTGAATCAAGCCATGCCCCTTTGTTAATTGGAGATTTATTATGTAGCGCGATTATATAACGATATGGATACAGCTAAAGCTATTGTGAACTGATTGGAAATCTCAAAACGATTCTTCTCTTCAAAAGAAGTAATCTAAGCTGTTGTATGCTAATCGGAAAGCTCAAGCTTCCGCACTTGGTCGTGCCGAAACCTCTTCATACCATTTTTTTGTTTTGTTATTCTCATCTGGGATATGAATGTCGGACCACGCGGCAAATCCAATTGCACAAATAGCCGTAATATCAACCATAGTAAATTGATCACCGGCAAGGTAGGGCCCTTCTCCTAGATATTCTTCTAACCACCAAAAGAAACGATCTAGTGTCTGAGTGCCACGTTCAATCAAACCAGGAATAGCGGGGATCTCATCTTTACCACCTCCTGGAATGCTACGTCTTAAAAACTGTTCATGCTGATTTCGAAATACTTCAGATGAAGAGATCATGCCATCAAATTCCATCTTACGTTGACGCATGGTGACGATCGCCTTCTCTCTTAGATCCCGGCCAAGTAATGCAGGCTCCGGTTGAACTTCTTCAAAATAACGACAGACAGCCATTGCTTCATCAATACGCGTACCATCATCAAGTTCAAGGACTGGTAATAAGCCTCGTGGATTGATAGCCAAGAATTCATCTTGAAGGTTTTCACCACCAAGAATATCGATTTCTATTTTTTCTATCTCAATACCTTTCTCAGCCAAAAACATACGTGCACGCCGTGGATTGGGCGCAACCTGACAGTCATATAACTTCATCGATTTCCTCCAATAACTTTACCGTTGTTAACCTCTTTGCGTTAACTAGATGCCAGAACATGGTTCTTTGTTATTTGAACTATTTTTTTCAAGACTACTCTGTTGGGACTTCACTTACGTCTTCCATCAGTACTTCGGTTAAATCGAGTTTCCAGACACCATCCATAAGCACCCAATGATCAATTTCTTTTTCAAGAATAGGAACAGGATTAAACACATCACTGGCCTTGGTCCATGCATGCACACGTGCCTTGTCACCGTTTATGTCAATCGCGGTCACGCCACCATCAACAATATCAACTTGGGCTGACTTCATAACGCCCTCCCATTCTTCAACGTACTTTTCTTTAGTACGACCGTCTCTCATATTCTCTGTAACCATATCGTATGCCGTGGCAAAGTCTTTAGACTGCACCGCACTGAAATAGGTTTGCTGTAATGCTGCTATCGTAGCGCTATCTTCATCACCGCCACACCAAGCCACCCTAATTACAGAAAAAAGAAGTAACAACGTCATTGTCATTATTTTTGTTATTTTCATGGATAGTATCCTTGATATAGGGTTAATAGCGGCTTAGCTTAATATTTTGGACATCTGTTCGGGCGTTGGGGCATGACTAAATTTGTCGAGATCTGCTTCTAGACATGTCCAGCTTTGGGCACTGCTAGTCCAGACCTCAACTTGTGCAGAAAACCGATTTGGGTCATCCAAACTCGCAGCCCATAAACCCATAAGGTCCGGGACCAGCTCCGCATCAATAAAAACAGGGCTACCGCAATGTTCACAAAAACCACGGCGTACGGCATTGCCACTCTCAGCTTTGACTTCATAATATTTTGCTTGCCCTGTTATGGTGAGTGCCTTTTTTGGCACATACATTACAGGGCACAACATACTGCCACTGGCACGTTGACAATCACGACAGTGACACTTCCAGGAAAAAGCAGGCTCTGCGGTACATTCGTACTGTATTGCCCGGCAAGCACATGCACCAGAATATGAATCAGTCATGATATATACCGTCTGTCATTACAAATACTTATGGTTTGCATTTAAATAAAATAACTTAGACTATAGGTTTCAAATATCGTACCGCCGGTACTAATGCCCAGATCAGCTTACTGAATATGCAGATGTCTCTTGAGTTTCGGACATACAGTATATTCAGCTTCAGTTTTCTCTTTGATTTCTTCAGCATCAACGCCAGGTGCCAATTCAATAAGAACTGGTTGCCCATCCTTAAATTCAAAGACAGCTAAATTCGTTATCAACAAATCTGTTACATCGGAACCAGTCAAGGGCAAATCACAGGCCTTAAGAAATTTTGGGCTACCATCTTTAGCAGTATGATCCATGATAACCACGACCTTATTAACACCAGCAACCAAATCCATCGCCCCACCCATACCTTTGATCATTTTACCGGGGATCATCCAGTTTGCTAGGTCGCCATTTTGTGCTACTTGCATTGCGCCAAGTATTGCTAAATCGATATGGCCGCCACGAATCATTGCAAAACTATCTGCACTGGAAAAATAACTGGATTGCGGTAATTCAGAAATTGTCTGCTTACCTGCATTAATTAAATCAGGGTCAACTTTATCTGGATAGGGGAATGGCCCCATGCCCAACATACCGTTTTCACTTTCTAATGTTACTTGAACATTTTCGGGAATATAGTTAGCTACCAAAGTTGGTATGCCAATACCCAGGTTAACGTAAAAACCATCTTGTAATTCTTGAGCTGCGCGTTGTGCAATTTCTTCTCTAGACCATGCCATGATATATATCCTCTACTAAGCTACGTATTCACGTGTTGTCATTATTTCGATAGGTTTCTTGTAATCAGTACCCACAATAAAACTATCCACATAAATACCAGGGGTATGGATTTGATCAGGATCAAAATCTCCTAAGGCGACATGCTCTTCAACTTCAGCAACCGTCACCTTGCCTGCCGTCGCCATCACCGGATTAAAGTTTCTAGCCGTTTTACGATAAACCAAATTACCTTCATCATCAGACTTCCATGCTTTAACTAGCGATAGATCAGCCACTAATCCAGTTTCCAGAATATAGGTAACACCATCAAATTCTTTATGTTCTTTACCTTCAGCGATGACGGTGCCAACACCCGTTTTGGTGTAAAAACCTGGAATACCTGCTCCACCGGCTCGGCAACGTTCAGCCAATGTGCCCTGCGGGTTAAATTCAAGCTCAAGTTCTCCACTCATATATTGTTTTTCGAATGTTTTATTCTCACCGACATAAGATGAGATCATTTTTTTAATCTGCCGTGTCTGTAACAAAATACCTAGACCAAAGTCATCAATACCACAATTATTTGAAATAACAGTGATATCTTTAACACCAGAATCTCTTAGGGCAATAACCAAGTGTTCTGGGATACCACAAAGTCCAAAACCGCCGGCCATGATGGTCATACCATCAAAAAGTATGCCTTCTAGTGCTACCGTTGCATTATTTTTTAATTTATTCATTAAAGCTTGCCCTATTTTTAAAACTCAATTTGATGACGCATATTTTATATCTTAACTAATGCGTGCTTATGCTTTTGCAATAATTATATCAATCAACTGATCGAGATAAACTCGTTAGTAAATCATTTTAGTTTAACTCGCTTACTAATTTCAATGACTCAAAATGCAAATTGTCCTCTCCCATGGCTCCAGCCATGAAAGAGGACAATGGTTCACATCATTTGATTATGTTATTTACAAATTATGCAGGCGCATTACCGGTTACTGCTGCATCATTCGCATCACTAGTTAGTTCTCGGTCTTCATCAAAAATAAATTTTGGTTTGAAGATGTATGCCATAGCCGGCATCAAGAACAATGCTGATAATGCAGATACAGTAAGCCACATACCAATCAACATTCCCATTTCAGCCTGGAAGCGTAAGGAAGAAAAGAGCCAGACACCTACGCTTACGATTAAAACGAGTGCAGTAACCAATACACCACGACCAGCACAATGTAATGATATTGCTATAGCCTCTAGATGTGATTTTCCTAAATCATACTCACCTTTTATGCGGTCACATATATAGAGCGTGTAATCTACACCCAAACCAATTCCTAAAGCAGCAACCGGGACAGTATTAATATTCATACCAATATTTTGCCAAGACATAAAGGCAAAAGTAACGAGATTCGCAAGCACTACTGGCACCATAAAAAACATACCGGCAATACTGGAACGGTACACAATGATACACATCATCACCAGGATGAATAGCGCAAGCGCAATCGATTGTATCTGACCCGACAGTATCACTTCATTCACAGAGGCAATTACTCCGATGATTCCGCCCGCGAGTCTAAAGTTTGCAAGTTCTTGTAACTCTGGGTTGTCCTTTATGAACTGTTTCACACGTGCAATCGCCGTCTGAATCGTCACACCTTTTCTATCAGAAAAGTACATCACTACAGAGGCATAGTTAATATCGACATCAGTGAAGCGTAATAAATCACCCGGCTCAGCAGCACGTTCAAACATGAACAATAATTCACCATTCTGATCAGTAGTAGTACCTAATTCAGAATACCTAAAATTACCTTCACGCAAGGTTTGATTAACAGACGGGAGTACATCCGCTACTGATATAGTCGCGCCAATTTCTTTTTGCTGTTCCATGTATTGTTGAAAACGCAGCATGCCGTCAAGAATTTCAACATCCTTTATCTTACCAACAACCTTGCCACCAAACTCATTCTTGGCACCTTCCTCGACACCGCCAACGACGACAAACATTCTGTCTGCACCAGGAAATTGCGTATTGATCTTTGCAGAATCAACATTGTAACGACCATCTGGCCAAAGAATTGGAGAACCGGGATTTGCATCACCCACAGTCAAATCAACTGCTAAAACACCACTGACAATAAATACAATTGTCGCAAGACCGACAACAAAATATCTTGTTTTAGTCGCTACCACATTGACGCAAATATTTAGGAACGGTCTGATAACTAATAAATCTAGGTTAAGTGGATGCGCATAAGACTTTGGATTTTTAACCCATGACAACAAAACGGGCGTGACAATAATAGAACTAATCGCAACCGTGCCAACCCAGACAACGGCCAGAACGACTAATTTTTGCAGTAGCGGTATAGGACTGATCGCGACCACTGTCACACAACCTGCATCAGTTGCAATGCCTAACAAACCCGGTCTAAGTAAATCCTTCATGGTCGCAGTCGCAGCAGACAGAGAATCAAGGTCTTCCTCATGCCCCTCAACTTTATCTATCTCTTCATGGAAGCGTGTCATCATCTGCACCGAGTGAGATACTGCTCGAGCAGTAATCAACATGGCGACAACAACAACCAGTGGGTCAAAGTGGATACCACACAGTTGCGCTACGCCCAACGCCCAGATAGCGCTAATGGCGCCGGATAATAAGGGCAAGATAGTCCCACGCCAGGTTCTGTTTATAACGAACAATAAGACAAGAAAGATTCCGGCAGCTATACCTATAAGCTTCATTGTTTCTGGCAGATAATGATCAACCCAACCATATAAAATCGGGTTACCCACCAAACTTATATCAACAGTATCATCATCGAGTTCTTCGACCAAAGCGTAAGCTTGTTCATAGGCGAGGTTGAAATCGAGTAAATTATCAAAGAAATCAACCGTGATAAGTGTTGCTGTTAAATCTTTTGATACAAACGGACCATAGACCAAGGGACTACGCAAAATAGCCTCTTTCATATAGTCAATATCTGCTTGAGTCTCAGGCAGCTCTGGCCACATATACGGGAAGCTTTCAATACCAACGGTAGAAGCCCGAGTCTCTTTAAGTTTCTTGCCTGCTATAGAAAAGATTTGAAATTCATTGATGGCATCAATCTTATACAAGCCCTGAGTGAGGTCTCGTATTTTTTTCAAGACCGGCATCTGAAAGATATCACCTTCTTTTGATTGAACCATAAAGGTGATGATACTGGTACCGCCGAAGGTATCTTTAAACTGCTCGTGAACTTTAATGTAGGGGTGTGAACCAGGCTGTAAATCTTCGAATACAGTTTTAACATCTATTTTATAGGCAAAGTTTGCCAAAACAGCTGTCACAACAACAACCAGACCTAGCACAACTTTTCTGTGCCTCATGCAAAATAATGCAAATTTCTCTAACATTTCATTCTCCAAAGAGCCGAATAAAGACGCTTCGACTACCCCTAATTATTTATTATTATTTGAATTAAAAAATCTAATCAGCAAACAAGGTCCAAGCGTTTGACTTAATATCCATTGAGCCTACTGTTTGGCCAACTGATAAAAAGCTACCGTCACCATCAATAGCTAATTCTGTGTGTGATGTTAAATCTGTGTCTGACAGGTTTCTTGAGTCAAATTGAGTCAAATCTGCTGAAAATTTTATCCACTTACCTTTATTACCCACAGCGATCCACTGATTCGTGTTTTCAGACCAATCCACATCCATCAAATGCTCAGTCATACCTGATGTTTCCGGTTTGATATAAGTCCAGGTTTCACCGCCATCTTGTGTAGCAACGATAGACCCGCCCAAGCCGACAACCACACCTTCTTGAGGGGTACGAAACGCAACAGCCGTAAAACTGTTGGGACTATCAGTTTGTGTATCTTTCCAGGTCTTACCATTATCAGTGCTTTTAAATATCAGACCAAATTCACCCGCAATATAGAGAGTCGTATCATCAACACGGACGATGTCATTCATGAAGACATCTTCTTCTTCACGCATTTGATTCCAAGTTTTTCCATAGTCAGTAGACTGAAGAATCATACCCATCTCACCCACTGCCCATGCCTCACCGTTTGGATAAGAATGCACACGTAGTAATTTATTGGCGGTGTCTGATTTAGGCGACTCTACTTCTACCCAAGTCTTACCGCCATCTTCAGTTCTGAGAGTAACGCCATCGTTCCCAACTGCTACTGAATATTTTTCATCCCAAGACGTTATGTCTTGCAAATGTGCTTCAGTCGGCGTTATTTGATTATTCCAGGTTATGCCCTTGTCAGTTGAAATTATAACCTTTCCATAATTACCAACAGCCATATAGATATCAGCGTCTACATGACTCAAACCAAAAATATTATCGCGTACATTAATTACCGGTGGGATGACTTCTTCAATGACAGCCGTTGGCTTGACGAAAATGCCAGCCCATAACAACGTCCCTACGATCGCCCAGGGCATTATAGAGAGAATAAGCTTTGCAAATTTCTGCCCAATTGAATCAGCAGCTTTAGATGTTCCAGACATTTGTTCTACTGCAGTATTATTTTCTGACATGTTTATAACAACCCTTCTTTATAAAGTATTTCTTAACCAAGCGGATCTTAATAAACATTAGTAATCCTTTGAATGGTTAACGTGTCATTCGTGTTTGATTACACCCCGAAATAAAATAGGTAGCTGCTAGAAGCAGTATCGCCTAGCAGCTACCTTTGAGGGGAGAACAATATTAAAACTAAGTTATAGTTATTGTAGTAATTGTTATTTTGCGATACTGATTAACTTCTTAAGAGTTACATCGTCCGCTGTAACACCAGCTGGGTTAGCCTTCATGTTAGATGACCAGGTTGTAGAGAACTCAGCCTTCCAATCGATGATGTGACCCACAACTGGCATGGTAGATAAATATCCATCATCACCAACGTCACGACGGTTTTGGAAAATAAATGACTTCCAGAATTTGCCGTTTTGATCAAGTGATTCACCGTAGTAAGGTCGTGGGTAATCAACTTCCATCCAGACTGTTTTCTTACTGTATGGATGTTCGACTGGTGGAACACCTTCGATAACCCATACTTCACGTGGCTCCCACTGTACTTGTGGTGCAGGGAAGAAATGTGGAGGAATATCCATGCCTACAGCTGGAAACTCTTTAATGGTGTTTTTGTAGGTTAAATCAACCGTCATAAGTGGTGCATGAGCAACCGCAAATATCCATTGACGACCTATCAGCTTAGTAGATTGGTATTTGGTAGGAACAGCATCCCAAATATCCCAATCATCATACAACTGCACGGTACCACCAATCGGGTCCATCCAAGAACTACCAGTCAAACGACGTGCACGACGTACAGACTTCAAGTAAGCCCAAGTATCATCTGGCGTCTTTGAAGTAGGATCGTTATAGCGAATCTGGAAGATACCCAGACCTTTAATATCCTGAGGATAGGTTGCCACCAATACAGTTTTCTGCATGATGGTGCCGTCGCCTTCAGAAATAGGACCGCCATCAAGACGTCCTTCCATATAGTAACGCTGAGCCCACCAACGTTGAATACGTTCCATACCCTTTGTGGCATCCAAGAATACCCAAGAGATGTGACGTAAATCCATGGTGGCACCATAAGTCGGTCCACGCAGGTTCCAAATCAGTTTATCACCAGCATGTGGGTCATCCATCTTGATGTCTTGTGGGTCAAAAAACATACCCGCTGTCCAGCCAACGGCTGTGCGATCAGAAGGATTAAATTTAACCGTTTCCTTACTTTTCTGAGTCCAATCCATGTACTTCTCATCCATAGGGATAGGCTCTGAATGACGGACAGGAATCTTCAAGTTATGGTTACGAATCATCCATTCGTATTTACCTGGCAACATATCACCGACACGATGGCCTTCGAAGGTCATATCAATGACTTGATCGAGATTTTCTGCACTGATGATGGTGCCTTCTGGCATCTCCTCAGCAACAGCGCTCAATGGAGCGCCGATAAGCAGCCCCAAAGATACTACTGATGTAGCTAATATTTTCTTATACATATTAAACATACTCCTACCTTTTTAAAATTTGTCCTGCATTGCTGCAGGACATTTATGAGTCACTAAGTACTGCTTTGTACTAACTGCTTAATTTAGAACTGTCTGGTTACTTTCAAGACCAGCTGGTTATCGTCAGCAAACCAGTCAAACAATGACGCACTGTTTTCTGGGTTACCCAGTGGGTTCGCACAGACATTACAGGTTGCGTTACCTGCATTAGTCTTCTTATCACCATCAGACCACCAAAGATCAGCTTCTATCTTCACGCGCCAATCATCACCGAAGACAAATTCGGTACCAATAATACCAAAGCCACCGCCGTTACTTAGATCAGTACCGACAACGAAAATGGGATTGATGGTGTCACGTTTGAAGTTCAACAGTGAAAAGATCGTCAGATAAGCCGTATGCTCTCTCTTTTGCGCACCAAACGAGGCAAACTCAACGATTTCATCATTGTCATCATGATCGAGTATCCAGGTATCAAACAACTGAACACTTGAGAGTGATGGACGATTGGTACCGATGTATTTACCCAATTTAAACTCTTTATCAATACGGAACATGGTCACCAAGGTATCTTTTTCTTTTACACCGCCCCAACCAGGCAATGAAGAATATAAGTTACCAAAGTTATATGGTTTGTTTGGAATAAACGCGACCTCCGCACTCAATGTAGAGTCAATCATCTGCATATAGCCGTTGGCACTGACACCAAACACGTTAATGTGTGGATAGATCCAATCACCCAAAACTTGATTATTTGCAAGCTCGCCATACTGATTCATTTCAGTGACACCAAAAGCGCCTGGCACTCCTGAGTTCACAGCTGGATTCATAATAGGTGCAGGGTTGAACGTTCTCAGATAAGCAACCGAGTAACCAATTGATCCAATATCACTGTTCCAACGAAAACCAAATGTGGGGTCATCCTGTGCGCCATCGGTATGGTCAGCGTTGTACTCTGTAAATGCGGTAAAATCGACACCACGATAAGGATGCGGAATCCAGCGTCCACCTTCGATGTTGAAGTTATTACCGATATCATCTTCGCGATCCAGACCCGGTCGAACGAAGAAGTTCAATGAACCACCCAACTCGTCTTGCAGGTCAAGGTCAAAATTCACAAGGAATAATGGTTTACGCCAATCCTCATTGTTTTCGAAGAATAGACGCCAGCGAAAATCAAAGCCATGCACCAAATCCATGGCCTGGAAGAAATCACTTTCACCCCAAACCAATTGCTGCTTACCAACACGCATGTTCAATTTGCCATCAAATAAGGCAAAATCTGCATAGTACTCACGAAAGAGTTCTTGCAGATGGTCAGTGTTGTACTGGTCCATATACTGACCACGAAGTGCCGAACCTGTAGCGCCAATTGCTTGGGTATTAGCTTCTAAATCCTTCAGGTAATCAGTTTGATGCTCTCTATCAAAACGACTGACTATTTTCCAGGAAACAGGTCCTGTATAGATATCAGTATCTAAATACAAGGTTGCCCTTGCCATGGTCGTTTCCCAAGTGTCGTTGCTAGGAGTTTCATCATGGTCCTCAAGACTGACACCCCAATAAGTACGGGCATAGCCACTCACTGCAAAGCTCCAATCTTCCCCGAAACCGCCAGCGCAAGTGTCACACGCAGGCTTATCCGCGGCTAATACAGAACCAGCAGAAACTGTCCCCCCGATACACAATAGAAAACCCATGGTTTTCAAAATATTGCTGTTATATTTTTTCATTCCTCCCCCTTCAAAGAGTTTTTTTTAAAAAATCGTCATCAGATTCGTTCTTTTGCTTACAAGAACAAGCGCCACCGTACAACGATATCTGTAGATGGGGGGAACAAGTTTTATGCCAAAGTCGAAAGCACCACTAGGCAACAGCATAAGCACTTGATATATATGGTTATTATATTTACATGGACAATCATAAGATCGAACGTACCGAGCTATATAGGAACGACATGTGTGTCAAAATGCAACGGTCGCTCAAAACCATATAATTTTATGGTATATTTTATTGCGTTTTTTGAAAATAAACCTATTAGATTCAGATACATATATGGCTGCTCATTCAATTTTGTGGAAATTACTGAACAATGCTACTATTGCAACTTCTATGCCTAATAAAGATTCTATACAAATTTTACAGAAAAGGCCCTTAAAACAGATTTTGTACGCTACGAGATTAAACAACGACATTCCATGAGTCAGCCATTAAAAGAAGCCGATTTCAATACACACTATTACTCCCAAAAAGATATTGATAGTGCGTGGGATAATTTCCTTTGTTCGGGGGGAGAGTCAAAAAACCTTCCTGTGCGAGAGATGATTGCCAACTCATGGGGGCGTTGTCTATCTCAAGGCGTCAACCCTCAACAAACTGCAGCGCCACTTTTGGCAACCGAAGGCGCTTTGCATATTCTTCGCCAAAAAAATACTGACCTGATGAAGTGCGCGCGACCTGTTTTAGCCCAGGCGAAAGTATTTTTACATGATCTTGAGACCGTTTTGATTCTGACTGACTACAATGGCGTCAACCTTGAAGTCGTTGGGGCTCCTAAATGTATTGACGATGCTGTCGGCATCGGGATGGTTCCTGGTAGCGGCTGGAAGGAAACTGTATCCGGCTCGAATGCTATAGGCACGGCAATGGCAACGGGTATGCCGACACAAGTACACGGAGAGGAACACTTTATACAAGGCTTTAAGCCCTGGACCTGTACCGCTGGAATTATTAACGACCCCTACGATAATCAGCTAATTGGCGTAATAGATGCCTCAGGCTTATCAAACACATTTGATAAATTCCACGTACCCTTAGTGGTCTCATGGGCCAACCAGATTCAATTATCGCTTGCCAAAAATACATCTGATCAATGGAATCTTATTCGAGAAAATAGCAATTGTGACTTTAGAAACAGTCACCGTAATGCCGGAAAAATGTTATTTGATAGGCAGGGTAGACTAATTGACTACTCTCAAAATGCCTGCTCTCTACTCAGCGCACTGTACGTTGAGTTTAATCCTTCTCTGAAATCTCGTTTATCGTTAGAACGCTTTGGTGGAGAAGAAATCATGTATCCTCATGACGAGGGGCTGTGGCTATCAAGTGACTGGATTGAACTGGTTAAAGATAAAAACGAAATTATTGGCTTCAAGATAGAACTGCCTACAAACAAACGTTCCGCACTACGAACAAGTGCGCCTGCTAATATCGCATCGATTAAATGTAACTCACAAGCTGATCCATTTGAAAAAATATCAGGGCAAAGTGCGTCGGTTCAAGCCAGTATAGAAAAGGCCGGCAAAGCAGCTAAGACACCGCTTCCTGTTCTGTTATTGGGCGATACCGGTGTCGGCAAAGAGATGTTTGCCCGAGCCATACATGAAGCAAGTAATTTCTCTAAAGGCCCCTTAATTGATCTGAACTGCGGCGCCTTCACTAAAGATATTTTAAGCAGTGAATTATTTGGCCATGTCGAAGGTGCATTCACCGGCGCTAAAAGAGGCGGCATGATGGGTAAGATTGAAGCTGCTAACGGCGGGACCTTGTTTCTGGACGAGATTGGAGAAATGCCACTTGAGATTCAGCCGGTTTTTCTTAGGGTCTTGCAAGAGAGAAAGATTCATCGCGTTGGCGCTATCGCACCAATCACAGTTAACTTCAGACTCATCGCTGCAACAAATTGTTATCTTAAACGAGAAGTCTCTGAAGGTCTGTTTAGAAAAGACTTATACTTTCGCTTATCAACAGTCGCCATTGCCCTTGATCCGCTATCAAGACGAAAAGAAGATATTGAAGAAATTGCGCAACTAGTGTTGAAAGAGATTCAAGCTTCTCAAGAAATTGTACCTAAACGAATATCTGCTTCTTTGATTACAGCACTAAAAAACAGGGAATGGCCGGGTAATATTAGAGAGTTAGTAAACGTAATTGAATGTATGTGTTATATGTCTTCAAATGAAACCTTAACCACAGCGGACTTGCCTGCCGGTTATCAACCCGGTGAATCTTTAATTAGCGCAATACCCACTGAGCAGAATCAATCTTCTCAGTCACTATCGAACCTGGATATTGCTGAACAACAAGCGATTGAAAATGCCATTATTGGATTCGGTGGAAACATCACCCAAGCAGCAAAAAATCTGGGCATAGCGAAAGGGACGTTATACCGCAAGATGAAAAAATATAAGTTAGAGAATCCTCGTTAAAGTTTTAGCATCCGGGTTTATTAAAATCCAGACTTAAAATGAAACAACGATAAAATCTATTTCAATCTCTATATCTAGACATCATTCAAGATCAACAAGTACCACCCCGTAAAAACCCGCTTTTTCAATTCGTTGATGTGCACCAGCTATATTTTCAAGCGGCTCACGATAAGCAATTCGATGTTGTAACATACCGGTATCCAGAAATTCAGTAATATCTTCGATTGCGTCTTCCTTGGCTGATTCCGGCATGGCATAAACCAGGACCATGCGTATAGTCAGGTCCATAAATAACATTCTTCTAAACGGTAATGTAGGTTCCGCTACTTGCATTGAGGCATAGCTTGCTATCGTTGCGCCGGTGCTAGCGACGTCAAGTAATACCGGCAGATTACCACCAAACTCTCCATCCACAAGACGTTCTACACCTTTGCCTGCGGTCAGATCAGCTACGGTGCTTAATAATTCTTCACCCTTATGAGGACAAACAGCATCGGCACCGGCAGCATAACAATGTGCCTCTGCCTCTGGATTACTGGCTGTGGCTATGACCGTTGCACCGGCATATTTGGCCCATTGAATAACATAGTGGCCGACTCTACCCGCACCACCTGTGACTAAAATAGTTTGACCCTCAACTGGGCCATCAGCAAAAACACAACGATGAGCCGTCATTGCCGGTATACCCATGCAGGCACCCACGTCAAAACCAACACTGTCGGGGAGCCAAACTGCACGGCTAGAGTCCACTGCGACATACTCGGCGGCAGTACCAAAACGCCGACCATACTGTGCCTGATAGACCCATACCCGCTCACCAATTCTTGATGCAGGAACACCACGTCCAACCGCCTCAATCACCCCGGCACCATCACTATGAGGAATAATAAACCCATCTTTTAACAGGTCGGGAAAGGCCCCATCACGTTTTTTTACATCTGAAGGATTTACCGCTGAACAATTCAGGCGAACCAGGACTTCGCCATGTGCTGGTGCAGGTATATCAACTTCAATTATCTCCAGCACCTTATCTGCTGGCCCCATAGTTTTGAATACCGCTGCCTTCATTGAACACCTCTCATTAACGTGATTTCCTGCTTAACCTTACTGTACGCGACGCAAAACAGAAACACAGTTTGTCACACCTGAACCACCAATGTTAACTGTCATTGCCAATTCGGGCTGTCCTTTAGCTGCTACCCCAATCGGTGAGCCGGTTAATTGCTTATACATAAGTGCATGCATCGATGCCCCCGTTGCACCAACCGGATGTCCTTTAGACTTAAGACCACCAGACAAATTTATTGGACAATCACTATCAACATCATATTTTCCATCAATAAAATCATAACCCGCGCGACCTTGTTCTGATAATCCCATCGCTTCTGCACACAGCATTTGATTGATAGTAAAACAATCGTGAACTTCAGCTAGGTTCATATCTGACACCTTAACACCCGCCTCGGTACAAGCTTGTTGCACAGCGTACTTTGCTGCTTGTAGCTCATGCAATGTCTCTTTGCGTTCACTCATCATCATCCGTTGCGTCACATGGCCTATGCCAGAGAGTTCAACAGCATGTTTAAAGTTCGCTTTAGCATTATCAGTTGACGTAAGCACTACTGCAGCTGCCCCATCAGAAATTAATGAACAATCATGCAACCGTAACGGTGGCGCAATCAGCGGGTTACTGCCTTTACCCGAGTCAGGTAAATTAAGAATAGCCTCTGCAGTTACCAGTTGTTTTTTATCCGGCAAACTACCAGGGCCAAAATGAGCCATAGGATTTTGAATGCCATTACGATAATTTTGCGCAGCGACATGGGCAAACATAGTTCGAAGTTCTTCGTCACTCATGCCGTGCTTTGCTTGATATGCTTTGGCAAGTTCACCAAACAAACCTGGGAAAGTAACGCCCATAGAACCTTCATTAGGCCAGTATGAGCTACACGCTAATGCATGCGTTACACCTTTCGTGTCTAACAGACTCATTTTTTCAACACCTAAAGCAAGGACATTTTTAAATCTTCCACTAGCAACGGCATAGGCTGAGTTATAAATAGCTACTGAAGATGTTGCACAAGCAGCTTCTGTTCTTGTTGTTGGCTTGTACAGTAAACCCTGAGGATCTATTTCTAGCGCCAAGGGGCCAACATGCTCCTGATTAACAAACAAAGACGGTGAACATGAACCCAACCATATAGCATCAATGTCCTTTGCTTCTAGACCGGCATCGGCAATCGCACCTGCACCCGCTTCCACAATCAGTTCATAAAATGATTTGAGATCTTCTACTTCACCTGTTTCTCTATCACGCTTAACAAACGCACCAAATTTTGTATTGTGCGCACCAACTATACTAATATCCATAGAGCTATCCTCTCCACACCATGCCGTGGAATAAAATTGTAAAAATAATAATGATATGACTAAAACTTGAATTTATATTTTGCGACCGACCTTGTCCCAAAAATATTTACGAATTTCTTTTTTCAACACTTTACCAACGGGGCTACGTGGTAACTCATCCCAAATTAAAATTTCCTTCGGCGATTTAACACTGCCTAACTTCTGTTTACAAAGTGCAATAATTTCTTGTGTATCAGGTTTAATATCAGGGTCCTTCAACTCAACTACGGCAGTAACTTGTTCGCCCCATTTTTCATCGGGGATACCAATAACGGCACAGTCTTTTATTGACGGCTGCCCCCATATAAGTTGTTCAATCTCGCCAGGATAGACATTAAAACCACCAGATATGATCATGTCGCGTTTACGATCAACAATCGATAAATATCCATCATTATCGAAGACACCAACATCGCCGGTTTTTTGCCAGCCACCCACACGAATTTCATTTGTTGCATCCGGATTATTGAAATAACAACGCATGAGTAAATCACCCTTAACAGCAATCTCACCTTCTTCCCCTGCAGGAAGAATATTCGCGTCATCATCCAATATCGCAAGTTCAATATGTGGTGCAATTTTACCACAGGAACGGATCTTGGAAAAATCACCAGTTGCAACCGCATCGGCATGATCTTCAGCCGATAAAAAGGTACAGACCATGGGTGACTCTGCCTGCCCATAAGTTTGAACCATAACAGGACCAAAAACATCAATAGCCTCTTTAAGTTTTTCTACTGACATCGGTGCAGCGGCATACCAAAAATAGCGCAAGCTAGAATAATCATGATTCTTAACACCTTCATATGCCAATAACATATAGATTGCCGTCGGTGGTAAAAACAAATGAGTAACTTGATATTTTTCAATAACGGATAATAGAACTTCTGGAACCATACCTTCCATGACAATGATTTTTGAGCCTTGTAGCATAGGTGCAAATGATGCTACACCAGCAGCATGTGTCATTGGCGCACTGACAAGATAAGTGGAAGTAATATCGGGTTCTGGCATTAACTCCATCTGAATGGATACCATAGACTGCCAGGTTAAATAACCCCACTCTGCTAGTTTCGAGTCGCCTGTTGTGCCACCCGTAGAAAACAAACTAATTAACTCTGGGTCGTCTCCCTTGACTAGTTTTTCTTGTTGTCTTTGCTCAATCTTGTCGGTGAGAGATTCTATATTAACCTTTGCTATTTCTTTACCTGTAAATGACAAGCAACAATCATCTTTGTATTGATTACCAAGTTCAGGGTTAGAAGCAAGGATGTTCAAATCAACAAAAAGTAATCTTGCCTCAGATTTTTTAAGTAACTTTAAATTAGCTTCGAGTGTATTTCGAACATTAAGTGGCAACCATATTGCGCCTAATTGAGAAATAGCAAAGATACAGCAATAGGCGGCAACAGAATTTGGTGCATAGGTCGCAATTACATCCTGCTCTTTCACGCCCTTTTCTTTTAATTGCACAGCGATATGTTGTGCAACATTAAATACTTCTTGATAGCTCAGTGAAAGGTCATTATCAATGTCGATAAATTTCGCATCGCCTTTGCTAAAAGCGGGACTACGTTCGAGAAAATCGATAATGCGCATGTTAACTCCTGAGCAGAGCTTGCTCCGGGACTAAGTTCTTAAACTTGAGAGTGTATCGAGAACTAACTCAGGTGTTGTATCTTCAGGGATCGTCAGATAATTAAAACCACTTGCTGCTGGAGCAACAGTGTCCTTAGCTTCCCATAATGGTTTGGAAATATCTTTACCATCAGAACTATCAGCCATTGAACAAGCAGCCGGAACGATAGAAAAATTAACATCATCCGGGACATTAAAACCATCATTTGAAAATGGCAAATGCATACCAACTGACCAACGATAATGTTTCGCAACATTATAGATAGGTTGATACCAGGACAATTCTTCAGTGCTTTCGGGCATTGATTCGGGATCTTCCCGCAATAAAATACCTGAGAGATTTACTTCACTAAAGTATCTTAGATAGTCAGCAACATACATTGATGCAGTGTCTATGTGCGCCTCTTCCGGCTCGACATCAACAGCATTAGCTGCTTTATTAGCCTTGATAAGCAAAGAACGTGGTGAGGGCATCACTAATACGATGGGCACTGAATCACCGTAATTATTACTTATAGCCGTCAGTACTTCTGCTAGTAATTCGCGTGGTGCGTACGCTTCTAACATTGCTTTAGCAGCAACCGTAATACGCTTCTTACCGGCCATCGATGGAATCGCTTCGTCATCGTCCAGCATCCAATGATGAAAAAGATCCCATATATCGATGACAACGACATCTGCATTAACTAAACCATGCGCCTGTCCATAAAAAGACATATAAGTCGCCGGGTTTGTCCATGGATTCTCTCCTTCTGCCAATAACAATTTCTTGGTATAGGCATTAAAATCAATCCAGAGTTTAGGAGTTCCCTCTCCAGCAGATAAATAGTTAACTAAATCTATCGCCATACTTAGGTACGTTTATCCTTAGCTTCTACACCGGCTACTTTTCTAACGGCTTCAAGCTCTTCCTCGAGTTTTCTAATTTCAACATCTTTAGGATGTTCAAAATAAACCGGACCCGGGTTATTAGGATCACGTTTATCATCAGGGCTACCCGCATAAACTGTACTCAGGTCGCTATTCCATGAACCATAGAATGGAATGTCTTTAGGTGGCACATCTTTCACGTGTTTCTTAACAAACTCAGCATACGGAACACCTTGTTTCTTACGTTGTTCTCTGTAAGCAGCACGCAGTTTTTTGGTTCCTTCTTCATCAATGACCAACGTCTCTTCATTGAACTCAACTTTATACAGCTTCTTTGCCCACTCAGGAGTCGTCAACCGTTCTTCGATATCTTTAATAACTAAAGCAGGGTCACGTTCCAATGGATCACCATAACCACCACCAGAGCCTTGAGAGATCATATACAGCTCACCACGTTTAGAGATAGAGAAACCCATGCCCATATGATGAGACGTATAGTTAGCGTCTTCATAGGGCCGCTCATTCATTGTCTCTTCTATTGAATGTTTAAATTTTTCTGGATTTTTAAGCATCTCTTCATAAACATCTACGCCGGTTACTTTACATAATGGGTAGGCGCCAGGTGCATAACCACCAAACAAACCTGATAGTGATGGGACTTTAGAACCAACACAAGTCGTCATAAAACCCCACTGGTCACTATCTTTGGTCGCAACCATTTGTGTATAACCCATGCCACCGCGGTACTTACCAGGAGCCTGTGTATTGGTTGTCATTTTTTTCGAGACTAACTGCAAGAAAGGCACGTCTTCTTCGTTCATCTCTTGCTCACCAATATCTGCCATGGATGCAAAGATAGGTGCCAAGGCATGCTCACCGTCCATGTCCATACGCGCTCCACCGCCCATGCCATTTAGATCCGCACAGAGGTTACCGAGCATCTCGCCATGTTGGCTGACACCACCCCAAATATAGGTACAAATCATATTAAACCAAGGTGCTAATACACGTGTGTATTTAACCGGCACGCTGTATAGAAATTTCGCAGTCGCTTGTTGAGCCACAGTGAAAGATAAAAAGATAGACATCAAACTCTGAGAGTTTGGCGCATCGACACTCGCATTAACAATAGAATAAGGTGGTGTAATCACTTCAATTGGGGCAAAACCTGCCTGTCCACGTGGCAAATCTGGCCAAATGTGATTCAAGAATGCTTGAGACATCATCCCCTTACAACCGGGTATCGCAGTATTGATCGCGCGGTTTGTAATCTCTGGACTTGATCCCCTCAAATCGAATATCAAACGGTCACCTTTTTTGGTCAAGGTACAATTCAATTTGATTAATGCATTTTCACGTAGCGTACTGTCCATCGTGCAGTAGGTACGCACGGTCATATCAGGCCATTCTTTAATACGGCGACGTACTTCTTCCATAACATTGTCATTGGTACTACGCAGACATGCAGCTAATGCTTGAGGACCATCTATTGCCAATATTTCTCGTAGGCGCTTTTCAAGGCGCATACAAGCGAAGAGCTTTACCTTCATATCTTCGTATTGCAGTTTTGGCTCACGTACTGAGTTCTGCAAGAAGGTTAATAGATCTCTTTTGATTTCATAGTTTTCAACCACTCTGAAAGGAGACATCTTCAGACCTTCATCAAACGGTGTTTCTGCCATTGATGGCATACCGCCTGGCTCGATAGCACCGTTCTCACCTTCGTGTACAGTAGATGCCACCCAAGCTATGAGTTCACCTTCATGAAAGATAGGCATAATCATACTTTGGTCGGTGTTATGTACATTACCGTAGCGCGAATCATTGTGGATAAAGCCGTCACCTTGTTTCAAACCAACGGTGTGTTCATCGATCCAGTTCTTAATGATAAATTTAATCGGATGGTGAACCACCACATTAAAGATAAGTACACCACCTGCACTACCAATGGTTAAATCGCCCGAGGCTGAGTAGATACCAGTGATGACATCACCCCATTTTGCACCCGGAGCTGCACCCATTTGCTCAAGCATTTCATAACTTTCATCGCAAGCCGATTGCATACGGTCACGGATAGATGACATTTGATGTGGGTCATTAAATTTCTTTACGGCCTCTGCTTCGTAATCTGTAATCGGCATGATGTCATGCGATTGCATAATTTCCTGATCTGGCCCGAGGAATAAAGTCGTTTCCTTTAGAAATTTTTTAATTAATTCCTGATCTTCAAGAACAGCTTCTGCACTAAGTTTATCGTTCATAGTTTTATTACCTCGTTATTTCTTTACTTCGTCGCGCAGGAACCAAACGGCACCCTGCTCAGCAGATACATAATTCCAACCTTTTTCTATCAGGTAGGTCGTCACATCAGATGCCACAATACCCGGTCCCTCGATTTGAGTACCTGCTGGAATATCATCTTTGTTCCAGACTGGTGTATCAATCGCTTTAGATTCACCGACAAAATAGCACTTGCGTGTTGATGACGGTTTCGGCGGCGCTTTACGTTTATTTTCTGCAACAGGCTTAATATGTTTAAAGTGAACCGTATCATGCTCTACATACGAAGCGACACGAATCGTATTGATGCGTATACCAGCCTCAGGTGCCTGACTACCTTCACCAAAGCGCTTACCGTAATCAGTTGAAAACAGGTCGAGGATATTCAAGACATCCAGCGCTGATTCAACGTTATGCTTTGGTATCACCACTGTGGTTTGCACCAGTTGGTTGCCGTAGCGCATATCAAGCTCTAGTGTGTGTTTGATATCAGCTTCATTTGCACCCTGTCTAGATAGATCAGCTAGTCCTTTTTCGCTTAGTTCAGTGACGATGTCATTAAAGCGTGGATAGTTATCAAATACTTTTCGGTTATTAGAATCATAAAGCACCATAAACAGTGAGGCTTCGTGAATATGCATCTGATGCATATTTCCCGCACCCACCGCAGAGAACACGGAGCTCATTGGTGTGGCCAGTATCTTATTGATATTCAATCGACTCGCGATACCACAACAATGTAACGGTCCATTACCACCATACGCCAGCATGGTAAATTCTTCAGGGTCATAGCCTCTGGCACGTAATTCGGTGTTCACACCATTCGCCATATTGGCATCGACCTTTTCCTTGATCATCATGGCGGCTTCCACCACTTCTACATCAAGATCATCACAAAGTGCTTCTTCAATCGCAAAGTTAGAACGTTTAGGGTTTAGCGGAATATCACCACCTGCGTAATTTTCTGCATCTAAATAACCCAATACCAGATCGGCATCGGTTACCGTTGGGCTCATGCCACCACGGTCATAACAAGCTGGACCCGGATCTGAGCCTGCACTCTTTGGTCCTACAGCAACGGTGTCGTACATACGGTCGTAAGAGGCAATCGAACCACCACCGGCGCCCAACGTTACCAAGTGAACCATCGGTACAGAAACCATCCAACGATCAATTACCGGGTTGAAGTCATAATGTTTAATACCACCCTCAACGACGATACCAATGTCGTAACTGGTACCACCCATATCGGTGGCGACAACGCTACCCAGATCAGCTTCTTTAGCTAAATGTTCAGAAGCACTGATCCCTGAAACGGGTCCAGAGTGGATAGTTTGCAGCGCATCAGTTGAGTTTAATTGTGCCATACCACCTGAATTATGAATCACCAACATCGGTTTCTCATAAGCATGTGCGCGCAGATTCTGTTCCAACTGCGTCATCGCGTGATACATAGTCGAATGTAAATAACCATCAACGACTGCTGAAGAGGCACGAACATATTCACCTTTACGTCCCGCAACACGATGAGACAGAATGACAGGAATTGCGCCTAATAGATGCGAAGGATATTCCTCAAGAATAATCTCCTCTACACGTTTTTCATTCATCGGATTCACCACTGAATTCACAAAACAGATGACGATGACTTGAGCGCCTTTATCAAATAAGGTTCTGATCTTGTGTCGAACGTCATCTTCGTCAAGCGGCATAACAACCTTGCCTTCAAAATCTAAACGTTCACGCACACCTTCTATCATATTGGGTAATACCAATGGTTCTGGACGTCTTGCGTCAGGCAGATTTGCCTTGCCTAACTTGTCCAAACCTTCTCCATAACCACGCGCACGACTGAGTGGCACCGTTGCTTCAAATCCTGCTGTGACTAACATGCCCATGCGCGGACCATTATGTTCAATCAAGGCATTCGTGCCTAAGGTCGTTGCATATCGAACTGAGTCAACCTCCGAGAGAATTTCTTCCATGGTAAGATTCAATTCGCTATAAGCTTTTTCAACAGCTTCATTAAAACCTAAGGCTAAGTTTTGGTGCGTCGTTAATGCTTTGGTCTCGATATACTTGTTATCCCAAACCAAAAAGCAATCGGTAAAAGTGCCGCCGATATCTACTGATATTCGTTTCATAATCTACTTTCCTATAACTATGTAGTAGTTTGATTTATTGTTTGTAGTGATTTTTTAAACTAGTGGCGATGTCTAGTACGCTCGACCTCACCTAATACATCTGGCCCTTTCGTCGCCTCTGTAATTTCTTCACGATGACTCCACTGTTCTTTAAGTGCATCAACATCAACTTCCATATCATAGAGCGGCTCATGATTTGGCATCGTGTTTTCAACTTCGACCTGCGTGCCACAACTTGGACAATAAAATTCAAGAATATTGACCCAGTCTTTATCAGGACAAAAGGTAAATTTATATTTCTCTGGGTCGATAATGTGTGGATGAATATCTGCTGGGTCGCGGTTATAAACCAGCAATCCTTCTTTGTAATTTCCACGTGCCGAATTGATCACATGATCGCAAACACGACATTCCCAGTTCTCTGTATCTAGATCGATACGAAGATATTCAGTCATTAAAACTTTCATTATTTAGCCCCCTTAGTCAGACAGATATCACCTGCCTCGGTCACAACAAATTCCCAACCTTCACGTACAAGACACGTAAAGTAATCTTCTTCAATAACAGCTGGGCCAGCAGCATGCGCGCCCGGCTTCATATCATTCACGCTATAGACTGAAACGTCTTGGCTCTTCAGATCACTACCGATAATTGTTCGTGAACCTGATGCAGCAGCAGCCTTGCCTTGCTTAATTTTGACATGCTTATCATCTTCAGACTTCAGGCGTTTAGTCGCGATCAATTCGAGCGTTACTGAATCCGCTTTTTCTAAAGCCTTGGGAAGTGAAATTTTTCCATTCAATTGATGGGTAGATTCTTTAGAACCTGTTTCACTAACCAACAGCGCGTTTACATCAAAGTCACCTTTAGCATAGCCTTCAGCAAACATATCGCGTTCAGCGCGATCCATAAGATCTGCGTAAGATGATTTGAGTGAAGCTTGATTATTGGTAGACAACACAACGGCATAGCTCTGGCCAATATCACAAGAACCGATTCCGAAGGCACTAAACACAGCTGCCGTCTTTGGTACATAAACAGTATTGATACCTGCTAACTCTGCTATACCACATGCGTTCATCGGGCCAGCGCCACCGAAAGCCAGTAGTACGGTATCTTTCGCGACATCACCAAAGTCTTTCATGCCATCCGCAATCTTTTGCTCATAAGCTTCTCTCAGCTTATGCAGTGCTTCATCTACAGAAATGCCTAATGGTGATGCAACATTTTCATCGATAGCTGCACGACCACGCTCACTATCGAGCTTTAGACCACCACCGAAATAGGTAGCAGGATCGAGTAAGCCCAAGAGAAGATTAACGTCTGTAATTGTTGAACTCTTACCGCCACGACCAAAGCTGGCCGGCCCCGGCACTGCGCCAACACTTTCGGGGCCCACCTGAATCGCACCATCTTTAACTGATAAAATAGAACTACCACCTACACCTTGACTGTGTATTTCACACAGGCCAAACGAGATAGGCACACCTTCAACTTTACCGCGTCGTTCTTCATTTAATTTCAGATCAACCAGATGCCCAATATCAGTGGTCGTGCCACCAACGTCCATGGTCATCACGTTTGAAAGATTATATTGCTTACTGAAGGTTTTGACGCCTTCCATTCCGCCGCGAGGACCAGAGCTATAGGTCTTGAGCGCAATCGTTTTCGCAACTCGTGAAGCGTTACCATCGTTACGGAAAATCAGCAGTGGATTCTTGGTACGATATTCACGCAATCTATTTTCAGCATTGTAGAGGAAGCTTTCCATCGCCGGGTGCAAGAATGAATTCGTCAATGCCGTCCAACCGCGTCGATCAGCTAAGACATCATCAACTAACTCGCTAGCAAACAGTATCGGTACAGCTCCTAATAAGTGACGCGGATAAACATCAAATGCTAATCGCTTGAATTGAGCCTCGGTGGTAGCAGCGTTATCAGCATCAAAACAAACCACGAGCCTATTAGCACCCATTCCGGTAAGTCTAGTAATTACCGTTGCGGTGTCTGCTGCCTTTGACTCATCACCTAAATCAGCAAGATCAACCTCAACGATACGATCTCCTACCAGAAAGTCGAATAAGTCTGCATCTTGCTCACGCATGCGCTTAGCTAAATCTGCATTACCTTTATTTAATATCAATCCCAGTTTTGGTCCCTTACGCTCTACTATCGCGTTAGTCCCCTGAGTGGTTGAATAACGAATATGTTCAACTTCCATCAGAAGTTTTGCGACATCTTCTTCACCATATATCACCGCTGAGATTGACTTTAGACCATCAAAAAAACACTTACTTAAGTCATACGGCGTAGTAAGCGTCTTGGTCTTATAGACGTTCTTATCTTTCAGTACACATATATCAGTCAACGTTCCACCGTTGTCGATATTAACTAGCATTCCCATAATAATTTTCCTTGGTTTTGCATTATTGAAATTATTTTAATTTTATAGATTGTCGACAATAAGCCTTTAATAACTAGTAATTTTAACGCTTTACTCGTTTAAAACAATATATTGTCGACAATCGTGATTGGCATAAGCTTAAGCACTCATTATGCCAAATACATATTTTTAATTATTTTAACTATATCTATTTGTTTTAATTGATACTTTTAAACACCATCAAAATTATTTCGCTCTTTGCTAAGAGTCTCATTATCAGTCGTTTTGGTCTAATCCGTTCCAAATTCATTCACTCGATAAATTCTTTCGAATATAAATCAAGCTTCACACATCCTTTACACGCACCATCAACTTACCAGTATTAGCACCGGTATAAAGTTTTTTAACCGTCTCAACCGCATTCTCAAGTCCATCGACAACATCCTGCTGTACTTTGATTTTACCTTCACCCATCCATTGAGTGATAGCGGCTATTGCCTCAGGATAACGATCCATGTAATCCAATATGATAAAACCCTGAATCTTGAGTCGATTCATCAGAATCATCGGATAATTTTTGGGTCCCGGTACTTCTTCGCTAGAATTGTAGTGTGCGATTAGCCCACAGACTGATATGCGGCCATACATGTTCATGTGTTTGAGGCAAGTGTCCAGGATCTCACCGCCTACATTTTCAAAATAGACATCTATACCATTAGGACATGTGCGTGCTAGTGCCTCTGATAAATTTTCTGTTTTGTAGTTGATGGCCTCATCAAAGCCTAGCTCTTCAGTGATCCACTTGCATTTTTCATCTGTACCAGTAATCCCGACGACATGGCAGCCCTTGATCTTGGCAATCTGTCCAACAATCGAGCCAACTGAACCAGCGGCAGTAGAAATAACAACGGTCTCTCCTGCTTTGGGTTCCGTAATCTCGAGCAGGCCGAAATAAGCCGTCGGTGCAGCGATAGCGAAAGTGCCGAAAGCATCGATTACCGGGACAGGCCCCGTATCGCCCAATACACTTACCGTTTCGGTGCTACCAATTTGATAGTCAGCCCAAGCACCAAGCCCACTGACAATATCACCCTCTTTAAATGCTGCATTTCTGCTTTTAATAACAGTTCCACAAACGACACCACGCATCGGGTCATCAATGGCAACGGGTGGCATATATTGTTGAATATCAGCCATCCACATCCGGTTTGTGGCATCCAGCGATAGATAGTTAAGACGGAATAAACATTCTCCGTCTGCAGGTTCAGGAATGGGTTCTTCTTCAAAACTCAAATCACCATCACGTATATCGCCAACAGGACGTTTACGTAATCGCCAGACGTGGTTTACTTCAGTCATTCAATTGATTTCCCTTCATTTTGCATCGTTAGAATTGTTGACAATTGTAGCAAATTGCAACAGCTTAAACCTCATATACGCGTAACTCAACCCTACATTGTCGACAATATTTGTTGTTAAGCATTACTCATAATGAAGCGTTGCTAAACTATTGTTTATTGCGTCCTTAATAGCTAATTTTTTATTGCGATTAGTCATTTACTAACTGAAATACCTCGTATTCCACTTTGCCTGGTAACAAACGACCCCGTGCTACACAGAAGATATTATTTACCCAACTATATCGCTCATCACCCGTTTGCATACGCGGATTAGTAAAGAAATTTTGCTCACCATAATTGGTTTCACACTCTCCGGCAACTGCCCCCATAATCCCTTCTGTGAGTTCAATAACCCCAGAGTACTGAGTATAGATGATCGCATTATCATCTGTTTCGAATGTTGCGCGAACATCCAGATGGCCATAGCCATCATCGCTAATCGTCATCCAGTCAGCACAACTGGCATCACGAATTTTCCCATTTAATTTATCGCTCTTGAACTCACCGCCTTGTACTTCGAAAATCATTCGTTTTCCAAATGGCCCATTTCCCACATCTAATACAGCTGAAAGATTTGCATAGTAAGTAAAAAGTGGTTCAAGTTTCATCGGATATCCTCTTATGATTGTTGACAATGCATATAACGAGTGACAGCTTAATTTGCTTATTTTAGTTTTTCAATACTCTAATTGTCGACAATTTTACACAGAGACAACTGTATTTCAGATGCCTTAACTGACAGTGCAAGACTTCCATTTAATATTAATTATGGGCAACTCATACTAAAAACATTTCAACGAATCAAAGCACGATTGTTTTTACCCTCCTGCATAAATCGGATGCAGTCATAAATCATACTGATTATTAAACGTCCGATTCATTTTCGAGCGCTTTATCTAAATGCTTTCGAAGTGCCTGACCATATAATAACCATAATAATCAATAGGATAAAGATAAAAAAACAAGCATTGAGATTCTGGCATAATGGTTGCTGACACAGAGCTGATTGAAAAGAAATTACAGTAAGTATGAACGAGGAGAAATGAAGATTAGTACGGGAAATTCAAAAATAATATATACATTGACTGATGAAGCACCATTGTTAGCGACATACTCTTTGCTCCCTGTCATCAGAACATTTACCTCCGCGGCAGGCATAGACGTTGAGGAAAGTGACATCTCAGTAGCAGCAAGAATTCTTGCCGAATTCAGTGATTACCTCACTGATGATCAAAAAGTTGAAGATAACCTGGCAGAGCTTGGTCGTTTAACCCAAGTGCCTGACACAAACATTATTAAGCTTCCCAATATCAGTGCTTCAATCCCTCAGTTAATAGCCGCTATTGTTGAATTGCAAGCAAGTGGCTATAACATCCCTGACTTCCCTGAAGAACCAAAATCTGATGAAGAAAAACTCATTAAAGAACGCTACTCAAAGGCGCTAGGCAGTGCTGTAAATCCAGTACTACGAGAAGGTAATTCTGATCGGCGCGCGCCTGATGCGGTTAAGCGAAGTGCACGCAAAAACCCACATTCAATGGAAAAGTGGAGCCCGGCATCCCGCACACACGTATCGCATATGCACGGCGGTGATTTCTATAGTAGCGAAATTAGTATGACGATAGAAAAAGCCTGCGATGTCAGGATGGAACTGGAAACCACATCCGGTGAAACCATCATCCTGAAAGAAAAAACATCTCTCTTAGAAGGCGAAATCATTGATGGTATGTACATGTGCAAAGAAGCACTTTGTGATTTCTATGAAGAACAGATGGAAGATGCACGGGAAACAGGTGTCATGTTTTCCTTGCATGTAAAGGCCACCATGATGAAAATTTCTCATCCCATCGTATTCGGCCATGCGGTTAAAGTTTTCTATAAAGAACTATTTGCTAAATATGGTGACCTGTTTGAAAAACTGGGCGTACATCCTAATAACGGGATCAGCAGCGTTTACGACAAAATTCAAGCCCTACCAAGCTCATTTCGCGAAGAAATAGAGCACGATATCCACGCCTGTTATCAACACCGTCCTGAACTGGCAATGGTTGATTCAGCAAAAGGGATTTCCAATCTACATGCGCCCAATGATGTGATTGTTGATGCTTCTATGCCTGCAATGATTCGCTCAGGCGGCCAAATGTGGGGGCCAGATGGCAAACTAAAAGACACCAAGGCCGTTATTCCTGAAAGTACATTCGCACGCATTTATCAAGAAATGATCAACTTCTGTAAAACGCATGGCGCCTTCGACCCGACGACAATGGGCACAGTGCCTAATGTTGGGCTAATGGCGCAGAAGGCAGAAGAATATGGATCTCATGACAAGACCTTCGAGATCCAAACCGATGGTATCGCACGCATTGTCGACGACAAAGGAAATGTACTGATCGAACAGAATGTAAAGGAAGGCGATATCTGGCGTATGTGCCAAACCAAAGATGCGCCGATCCGCGATTGGGTAAAACTGGCGGTAAACCGAGCGCGCCAATCAGGTATGCCAGCAGTATTTTGGCTAGATGAGTATCGTCCACACGAAATGGAATTAATTAAGAAGGTAAATCTCTATCTCCAGGATCATGATTTGACCGGGCTTAATATTCAGATCATGTCCCAGACCCGTGCCATGCGTTATACCCTTGAGCGTATTATTCGCGGTAAAGACACCATTTCTGTCACCGGTAATATCTTACGTGATTACCTCACAGACCTATTTCCGATTATGGAATTGGGTACCAGTGCCAAGATGCTGTCTATCGTACCGTTGATGGCAGGTGGTGGACTGTTTGAAACCGGTGCGGGTGGTTCTGCACCCAAACATGTTAAACAACTCATTGAAGAAAACCATTTGCGTTGGGATTCTCTGGGTGAATTTCTAGCCTTGGCTGTGTCGTTGGAAGATATCTACATAAAAACTGACAACAACAAAGCGAAAATACTAGCAAAGACATTAGACGAGGCAACCGGGAAATTGTTGGATAATAATAAAGGACCGTCTCGAAGAACCGGTGA
The DNA here is from genome assembly GCA_002292815.1 of Thiotrichaceae bacterium UBA973. GTDB lineage: Bacteria > Pseudomonadota > Gammaproteobacteria > Eutrophobiales > Eutrophobiaceae > UBA7359. The sequence goes on from DBBX01000005.1 coordinate 123,145, forward strand.
ACTGGATAACCGTGGCAGCCACTTTTACCTGGCCATGTACTGGGCGCAGGCACTCACAGAACAAACTGAAGATGCAGAACTACAAGCGCAATTTTCACCATTGGCAAAAACGCTGGCGGAAAATGAACAAACGATTGTTAAAGAACTCAATGCCGCACAGGGTAAGCCTGTTGATATCGGCGGATACTTTAAGCCCGTTATCGAAAAAGTAAGCACGGTAATGCGTCCCAGTGCAACGTTCAATGATATTTTGGATGCCGCTCTGTCGTAAAACAAAAACTGGTGCAGCTATTTAGCTGTGCCAGTTTTTTATTAGTACACGGTTTTCATAATCATGTTTACTAACGGTGTTAACTCAGTCTTATCGACACCACTTTTAACCATTGTCCTTAATCCACTGACGTTTGAAACAATATAGTTAACGAGAGTATCCGTACTCACTGTTGATTTAATTGCAGCTTCTTTTTTTCCACGCTTGATAGCTTGCTTGATAACATTTGCAACATTATCAATGCCATTTAACACGGCTTTAGACACCGCTTTGTCTCGGTGTGATAACTCATTAGCCGTATTAACCAGTAAACAACCTTTTTTCTTTTTTGACGTTGCTTCAGAGATCACGTCTTCTAGCAATCTTTTCATAAATGCCTTACTGGTAAGACTATTATCTAAAGACTGTTGAAGTTCATTTGCTGAGGTTTGTTGATAGCAATCAATACTGCGCAAGAACAATTCATGCTTACTACCATAAGCATGATACAGGCTGCTTTTTGACAGATTCATCACATCAAGCAAATCCTGAAGTGATGTTGCCTCATAACCGGCGAGCCAGAACTGTTGCATGGCAGCTTCTAACGCTTGCTCAGTGTTAAATTCTCTTGGTCTTCCTGGGTTCATTATGTAGACTATTGTGGACTCAACGGTCCTTATTTTCAAGATGATATGATTGAAAAACTAGCATCACACGCACAAACAAGAGGAGAATGAAGTGAAATTTTACGATTGTTCCATGGCACCAAATCCACGTCGCACTCGAATTTTTATTAAAGAAAAAGGTCTCGACATTCCTACGGTAGAAGTTGATCTGTTCGGCGGAGAAAACCTGCAAGAAGGCTATCTATCAAAAACCATATGGGGCTTATGCCCGGCTCTGGAATTAGATGATGGGACGGTAATCAGCGAGGCTCCTGCCATTTGCAGTTATTTAAATGATATACATCCCGAACCACCACTCTTTGGTACTACTCCACTAGAACGTGCACAGGTCATTTCTTCTGACCGCCATATGGAACATAGCGGCATGCAGTCGGTTATCTATGCGTTTCGTAATGGCTTTGAAGATTTCGCCACACGAGGTGTCGGTGGTCGTGAAGGCGACAAGATAATTCCAGAACTCATTGAACGCGGGCGTAATGGCATCAAAATATTCTTTGCACGCCTTGAACAACAACTTTCTAAATCAGAATACGTTGCTGGAGATTTCTACAGCATGGCCGACATTACTGGATTAGTAGTAATCGATTTTGCCAAGTTCGCTGAATTTGAAATCCCCAGTGAAAACACAAACACATTAAAATGGTATGAAAAAGTCGCTTCACGCCCTGGCACGCAAGTTTAACCAAAGACTTTTAAGACTAAAATTAAAGGACTTTAAATGATAACGCTTTATACCTCGGCAACGCCCAATGGAAGGAAGATATCAATCGCATTAGAAGAACTAGCGCTTGATTACGAAGTTAAAGATATCAACCTAACAGAAAATGTACAAAAAGAAGATTGGTACTTAAAGATTAATCCAAACGGAAAAATACCGGCCATTATCGATCATGATGAAAATGATATTGCGATCTTTGAATCAGGGGCAATTCTTATCTATCTTGCAGAAAAGACAGGACGCCTGCTCCCCGCAGATACTGTCAGCCGATTTAACGTCATGCAATGGTTGTTTTTACAGGTGGGTGGTGTTGGCCCTATGCAGGGACAAGCTAATGTATTTTACAGATATATGGATAACGCAATTCCCGAAGCCACTAGCCGTTACCAGAACGAAACCAATCGACTATATGGTCTATTGAACAAGCAACTGGCTAATCATGAACTCCTAGCCGGCGATCTTAGTATTGCGGATATTGCACATTATCCCTGGATAAAATTGGCAGATTGGGCGGGCATTAATATAGAGGAGTATGAACATATAAAGCGCTGGCTGAAAAAACTTGATGCGCGTGAAGCTTTTGCAAAAGGCATGAATGTCCCCGAAGATATATCGGATTCAGACTTACTCAAACTGGGAAAGACTATAGCGGTGAAGTAATACCATTTGTTCTCTGTGGTTGATAGCAGAATACTATTTATGTTCGCCCCACCAGCTGATGAATTCATCAAAGTCGATCATATTATTATTGTCAGTATCAACTTTATTGAACCCATCCATCAGACGCTCATTGTCAAGATTAAAACCAAGTCCTTTAATCAATTCAGAAAATTCAGAAAAATCCAGCACGCCATTTTTTTTACTATCAAATCCATTAAAATATGCCAGCATATCTTCATAATTGTCATCACTCATAAATGGCTCCCCTGATATCGTTCATTTATCTTGAATATAACTCAACAAGTATTAAATACCTTACCGAAGTTTAATCCGAATAGCACCACCAATTATCATCACGGCAGGCCTGCCTATAGCGATTTTCTTTGCAGAAACCTTTTTCTTTGATGTTTCCGTTTTGTTTACCTTCTTCTGATTTGCCTTCTTTTTACTTATGCTTTTCTTAGTATATTTCTTTTTTGATATCGTTTTTCTGGCAGTCTTCTTCTTATTTGATTCTGGAAAAACGCCTACAGGGAGTAGATGGGAACAATATCCGCATAACAACTAAGTTTATCAAAGCTAAACTTTGTAAGTATTAGATTGAGGTACATATTCATTTGCTTAATTTAGGTCATGTCACTTCCGCAAACTGATTTATAAAACACCTATTACTATTCGTGTAATTATGTTTTTCTTAATTCCTGAAGGAGACAATGTGCTAAGAAGTATTCTGAATAATGGCTGCTTATAAAACCGAAATTAATACCAACCGTCTTTAAGTAATGATTCTGCAATTTGTATGCCTCTACCTCTAATTGAAGTTCATCATAACAATTTGCGCCAACGGTATATTTTCCAGAGTAACTTTGTATGAAGTGCACTAACTCATGCAGTAATGCCGCTTTGCATCGATGTTCTTCCAAATTACAGCTCTTCGGGACATGTATTATGTTGGTTTTATCGTCGTAAGCGAACGTGTAATCACCATTACAAGCGCCCACCCCACCGCAGATTTCTAATTCAATTTTCTCTGGCTCAAGTTTGATTATTTTTAAATCATTAAAATATTGCTTAAATTCTTGAGTGTTAGTATCAACTTGATATGGCAGATATGATAAGACTAAAGTTAACAGTAGTTCTTTCATGAGATAATAACTAATATAAAATGTTATTCATTTAAAAAAAATATAATAGATATGTCACTAATTTCTTGGTAATTATTGTAATTTTGACGATTAGATCAGGTATTGTCTAGATTTTTAAGAATGAATGTAGGCAACAAAGGGATTTAATGATGATCTGATTGATACTAAATTAGCACCTAAGGATAGGCAAAGTAACTCATTCGAAGAGAAACACGGCTACAATAACTTATTAAACCCTAATCCAAATAGCAAACAGACTATAACTTCACATTACTTTATCTATTGATGCATATTATTCATTGCAAGGAAATGATTCAGAATAAGCACTAAGCACACTGCTGCTGGCACTCTGGGTGAAACTTTCTGGGTTATCTTTTATATAACTAACGACGACGCTAACAAGTTGACCACGGTTTATCCCTGCAGGCATGCAATAAGGATCTTTCGCAATGAGTCCGTGTAAAACCAGGTCTTTGACGCTATCGTGTATCCCACTAATGTACCCGCCACATAAACCCGTATGATAAAGTGTCTGTGGGTCGACACTAGATTCACCTTCGCCATTAAGTGTTTTTTCGCATTTCAAATACAAACCATAACTGTTTTCGAAATAGCCATCTGCAGCATTAGCTTGATGAGATATAAGCATGATTAGCGTCAGTAACAATCGCGTCATATTATTGTTTCACTGATTTATATTTTTTGAGTCTTGAGAATAACATGGATCATATGAAATATATCTTTGAACTTGATTGATTGGCGCGCCATGTTGAGGCGCTTATAGAGGTGTAAAGATTGTGCCGCTCAAAGGTACCTCTGTCATTAGTAATATCTAGTTACAAGGAAAGGCTACATACAGCGAATTATTTACTAGACCAGCAGCACTAGATTGCAATTGCTCCGGGTTAGCTTCCATATACTCGACGACGATACTGATAAGCTCATCTGGAGAGGCACTATCAGGCACACAATATTTTGCTTCCATCGTACCCCACGCCACATGAATGTCATGGTCATCATTGACTGCCATGATATAGCCTATACATATTCCGGATTTAGCTATTTCCTTTCTCGTAACATCATGTCCATCATCAAGCGTTAATGCTCCCCTGCAATCACTCAACAGTTTATTCCCAGTCAAATACCCCGCGTAAACAGGTAATGACATATTCATAAGTAAGAGACTTAATAGTATTCGTTTCATGCATCCAGCGCCTTTTAACATTTAACTGTGGTCATATATTATAGTAATTCAATTGATCGTTATAAAGATGAAAAGAAGAGAGACTAAAAATTCAAGTCGATTTGCAAACTAGACTTACAGTTGGTTTTTGTTGATTGGTGCCGGAAAGAGGATTCGAACCTCCGACCTACTATTTACGAAACAGTTGCTCTACCAACTGAGCTATCCCGGCATATTGTGAAAATCTAAAAAAAGAAAAATTACGTCGAGTTTTTAACTCGAACAACGACATCAAGCCCAGATTGTACTGTATTTTCAGGCAATGAGGAGTTTGAATTTAAATTCATATCACCTGATTCAAAATCGTGCAGCTCGCCGGTATCTTCATTAAAATAATGATAATGATAAGACGTATTTGAATCATAGAAAATCTTCGAAGGGTCGATCACCACTTCGCTGACCAATCCTTTCGCAACAAACAGATTCAATGTGTTGTATACAGTGGCCTTTGAAACATGCCCATCATTAGCATTAACAAGTAGCAGTACTTGTTCAGCTGACAAATGCTGGGGTTTACTCAACATGACACTGGCAATCTCGTTTCTCTGAAACGTAGGATTGATATTACACTCAAGTAATTTCGCCTTGATAGCATCTTGGGGTTTGTTCATAAAAGCCTGTCTGTTAATTTTTCAGTTATCGGTAGATTATAATAGAAGCCGAGGGCAAAGGGCAAAGGGCAAAGGAAATAAGTCTGATCTACATTTATCAGACAAATTTAGCTAAATTTTTCTGACTGTTAATAGAAAACTCACCGATATCCATAAAGGAAGAATGACCAGAGAACATATCCGCCAATAATAGTGCCGATGATGGGGCCTGTAATATCCCTTTCCTGAAATGCCCTGTATTTATATATAAATTTTTGAACCCTGGAACCGAACCTATAAATGGCTTTTCAGTATCTGTAGAAGGTCGTAAACCCGACCAATGTTTTACCAATCCTGCGTTTTTCAAGCTGGGCCAGACGGAAGCTGCCCAATCCCGTAATTCTTCTTGCGCGGTCATTGTCGTTTCTTTGTTAAAACCAATATCTTCGATGGTGCTGCCGATTAATACATGCCCATCCAATCGCGGAATCAAATAGTGTCCACCGTCCAATATTATTGAGTGCAATGCCGTTTCTGCAGGTTTAACGCACATCATCTGCCCGTGGATAGGTTTGATATTTATCTCATTAAACCTGTCACCCAATACCAATTTACTCCATGCACCAGCCGTAACAATCACCGATTCCGCGGAGAGCTTACCGCCATTAAATTCAACCCGTTCACAGCGACCATGTCTTTTCATCATATTAGTGATCTCTGTGTTTTCAAGAATAGAAACCGACAACTGCTCTAAGCTCTTGCGTAATGCCTTTATCAGTCTAGGGGGTCTTAGCTGCGCTATTTCGGGTAGTAAGATAGCCGCTTCTGGGAGCTTTATCTCAGGCTTTTGATTCTCTATTTTTTCTATTACTTTTATACATTTACTACTGGCCCAATGATTAATATCAGCAATATGCTTAGCTTCAATAATAATTAATCCCGAATTCACATGTTCAGGGTCAATTCCCGTTTCAGCTAACAATGAACTGATATATTGCGGATAGTGCATTTTGCCATGCTCAGACAGCCCAGCTGATGCGGGATTTTCCGTCCACGGGCGCATAGACGATAATATCCCCCCTGCCGCCCAGCTCGCTTCTCTGCCTAACTCACCCCTTTCAATTATAGCAACGCTTGCGCCGCGAACCGCTAATTCTCGAGCGGTGGTCATGCCGATAACGCCGCCACCTGCAATAATGAAATCGTATTTAGTCATAATAATGTTAATTCGTTCACACTTTTAATAGGGATGTGATAATTTATTTACCGTTTATCGGTTTAATTATACCGTTCAGTCCTTTTAACATAAATTGATAGCAATATATTTGCTATAAAGGTATCCATGATGAAAAAACAAATCGGATTTACATTAATAGAACTAATGATAGTTGTTGCAATAGTCGGAGTTCTTGCCGCAGTTGCCTTACCGTCATATAACAAGTATATCAAAAAGGGTAGGGCTTCATCAGCAGAACAAGTCCTGCTCGATATAGCGAATAGACAAGAGCAATATTTGCTTGATGCGAGAAGCTATAGCACTGACCCAACTGTCTTACGCATATCACCACCAGATAGCTGGACTTGTACGACGGCGAATTGCAGTAATAATTTTTACACTATAACCATAGCAGTCCCAGTAAGTACACCACCCTCATTCACAGCAACAGCAACAGCGACAGGCGCACAAGTCGATTTCGGCAATTTATCGATTAATAGTGCTGGCGTAAAAACAGGTACGTGGCACTAAACTGCACAAGGCAAAATTTATGATTATTTTCTCTTTTGAACCTATCGCTAGTCGCAACAAAAAACAAAGCGGGTTCTCTATACTGGAGCTTATGATTGTTGTGGCGATTGCTGGTATTTTGGCAGCAGTTGCTGTCCCTGAAATGCGCAATTTTCTCCTAACGCAACAGGTCAGAACGGCAGCATCGGATGCACATTTAAGTCTCATATTGGCTAGAAGTGAAGCCATTAAACGTAATGCCTCAGTAGTCATTACTCCGCTATCAGGGTCAGATTGGAAGAGTGGCTGGAGAGTAGACGCACCCGGTCCTACGCTCATACGTCAACAAGATGCATTATCTACGGCGGTTACTGTTACATGTGCCGCGGCATGTCCAACAACGTTAACGTATTTAAGGTCGGGCCGAATTAACTCAACAACCGCACCTGAATTACGTTTTTACATTAATGGCAATACTAAAGTAAAGATGCGATGTCTGGGTCTCTCTTTAAGCGGGAAACCGCTTATTGAAGTTGATAGTGATACCAATTCAGCTAATGGGTGCGGCTAATGAATTCAATTAATAAAATTTCATCTTCAAAAGGCACCTCATTAATGGAAGTGCTTGTAACTATGATTATTGTTCTCATCGGGCTACTAGGTATAGCTGCATTACAAGTTAAAGCACAAACAGCGGAGCTTGAGTCCTATCAACGTGCCCAGGCTCTGATCATACTTTCGGACATCGTTGACAAATTAAATGTCAATCGTGATACAGCGAGTTGCTTTAGATTTACAACATCCACCAGCGGCACACCCTATATAGGCGTAGCTGCAACAGCAACACCCTCCTGTACCGCAAGCACTACCGCATACAACACACAAGCTGTTGCTACCATTACTGAAATCAGTAATTTTCTTCAGGGTACTGATGCCGTGATGGGAGGTTCTAATGTTGGCGCAATGATTGGGGCACGTGCCTGCATTAGTTATGACGCATCTACTGAAATTGGTGGCAATCCTGACACGGGGCTCTATACCATTGCTGTTTCATGGCAAGGCATGAGCATTCTTTCTACACCGTCCGCTAGCTGTGCGAACAATACCTATGGCGACGAAGGCCAACGCAGAACTGTTGCCATCACTACCCGAATTGCTAATCTAAACTGAGCATAAGATTGAGATGAAAAATATTAAACAAAACTCAGGCATGTCACTCATTGAATTGATGATCTCGATTGCCATCGGCTCTATGCTAATGATCGGCTTAGTCACTACATTCAAGACATCAAGTGACAATTATCGAGAATTACAAAAAGCGAGTGATTTAATCGAGAATGGTCGTTACGCAATGGATGTATTATACAATGATATACGCCATGCGGGATATTATGGCCATTATCAAGCTAATGATCTCACTTACCCGACTGTAGCGCCGGACCCCTGCGAATTAACCAATACGACTAATTTATTAAATGCACTGGCCGTTCCTATTCAAGCCTTTTCAAGTGCGACACCAGCCACTATGGCATCAACAGGTTGTGATGAACTTGGTTTTTTTACATCAACCAACGATCTCAAACCGGGTTCAGATGTGATCGTTATCCGACGTGCAGACACTGCTCTTTTTGCAGGAACCAATGCAGCCGCAACAACACTTGAACCCACTACATCATCTGCAGCAGATAGAACAACTACTGATGGCGAAGTTTATATTCAGTCAAATTCGCGGAGCGCAGACATACAAATTGCTACTAACGAAGTTGAAGTTAATCCCCTTGATTTAACTACATCAGCTAAAACAGCTGATAACGCCACACCAACACTTCAGAAGATGCCTAGTAAGACCACCGCCACTTGGGCCGACACACGAAAACTTAGAGTTCATATCTATTACCTATCACAATGTGAAGCCGCTACCCTTTGTGCATCGACAGACACACCTACTTTAAAGCGACTGGAATTAGGTCCCGATGGAAGTGGCGGAACCAAAATGAACATTGTGCCATTGGTAGCGGGTATTGAGCATTTTAAAATCGAATATGGTCTCGACACCACACCAACATCAGTGGATGTCACAACAGGCAACGTGGGCGATGGCATACCCGATTCATATGTCTCTGCACCAACACTTGCGCAATCTGAAGATATTGTCGCAATAAGAGCCAGTGTATTAGCCCGTTCCCTAAAGACTACAAATGGCTATACCGATAGTAAATCTTTTACAGTTGGACCCGATAACCTTGCAGCAGCGGGCGATGCTTATAAACGTAACGTCTACACAACCGAAATTCGAACTAACAACCTTGCTGGCAGGAGAGAAATACCGTGATGCCTAGCTTTCAAAAACAAAACGGCGCAACTTTATTTGTTGCCCTAATTATTTTACTAATGATGACCTTGTTTGCGATCTCATCAATCAATTTAAGCACGATTAATCTTAAAGTCGTTGGCAATATGCAAGCGACTAAGTTACTTGATGCTGAAGCTCAGGTTGCATTGGAACAGGTCATTAGTGAGAGCAGCAACTTTTTAACTCCCACATCAACAACCGTTGTTACTACCTATGGTACGGTAACTGTTTCCACACCTGTCTGTCTTGACTCTCAAACAGCTACTGGCTACAGCGCTGTTAACACCGCTATTATCCCCGATGACAACACCTGGGAAATTATATCTTCAGTCACAGACGACTTAACAGGCGCTACATCCACCATACACACCGGTGTAAAAATGCGCATGCTCGCAGGCAACTGCCCATAAATTTTTTGGAGTATTCTTTATGAACAATATAATTTCGTCTTCTCAATTCATACGCTTTCAAAAAATTTGTGCAGCCCTATTTTTAACAGCAACGACGGCTATAGTTCCACTCAATGCCAATGCCGTGTTTGACCCTGTCAACGATGACACGGATATCTTTCTTGCAAACCCTGGTCTCGACGCAAATCGGCCCAATGTATTAATCATACTCGATAACACGGCAAACTGGAGTCGAAACGTAGGTGGGCAAGCCATTAACATCAATGAACTTGCGGCGTTATCAAGCGTTGTCCAAAACCTCGGTGAAGAATTCAATATTGGTTTAATGATGTATCCCGAAACTGGAGCCGGGAATGATAGCGTCGATGGCGGTTATCTACGTTATGGCATTCGTCAAATGACCAATGCTAATCGAACCGCATTGGCTAATATTGTGACTGCCCTTGACGGCAACGGCGATAAAGGAAATAACAATACTGTCTCGCTAGCGATGATGGAAGCCTATCGTTATTTCAGTGGTAAAGCTAACCGTGCCACCCATGGCAAGGACAAATCAGATTATGACGGTAATGCGCCCACATCAACGATAACACCATTTGAATCAGCGCTTGGCGACTATCCTTTAGGAACAAGCCCGTCTTCAAGTTCTTTATATAATTCTCCAATTACTGACATATGTCAGGATAGTTTTATTATTTATATTAGCAATGGTGCCTCTGGTGAAAATTCATCTGCGTTATCGGTCTCAGAGGCAGAGCTCTCATCTTTAGGTTATGACACGAGTTCCACCATTAACATCAGTCCTAACGGTCAACAAGGTAACTGGATGGATGAATGGGCCTACTTCATGGCCAACACCGATATAAATGGTGCCGCATCCGGCACACCGCATGTGTATACCTATGTCGTTGAAGTCGACCCGCAAACGACAGGACAAAATGATGATATGACCGCTTTGTTACAAAGCGTCGCGCAGAAAGGCAAAGGGAGTTATTTTGCTGTCTCGAGCACCAACGCAGGTGCCGGCATTACTAACTCACTAAACTCAATCTTCAATGAAATACAGGCGGTCAATAGTGTCTTTGCTGCAACCACATTACCTGTGAGTGTAAACGTCCGAGGCACTAACTTAAACCAAGTTTATATTGGTGTCTTCCGTCCCGACAGTACCAAGGCGCCACGCTGGTTTGGTAATTTAAAAATGTATGAACTGGGTTTCAACACGGCCACTTCAACACTATTTCTATCTGATTCTACTGGCGCTATTGCCGAAAATACGACTACTGGTTTCGTTGATCCAAGTGCGATCAGTTATCACTCATCAGGCTCATCCTTTTGGAGTTTTCGGGATGCGGAAGAAAATGGTGTCGGCGGCTCGTCCGACTCGCCCGATGGCGACTTGGTTGAAAAAGGTGGTATTGCTCAAGGGTTGCGAACTGATTTTGCCACTGCGGCTTTGCAAGCTACACGTAACCTCTACACATGCACAAATGGTACTACCTCATGCACAACAAATAGTTCTCTCTCCGCCACACCCTTTGCGACGAGTAATGATGGCTTGACCACAACGAATTTTGGTCTTGGCACAACGGCAGTATCAGCGCTTACTGGCTTTGAGAATAGACCCATCACCGAACTGACCGATAATAAGACCTTAACGGGCTTGGTCGCCCCCGGCGCGGGTGCAGTAACGATAAGCTCTTTATCCAGCGTACCTATTTCTCTGAAAACGATTTCATCGCTGTCTACCAATACACCGAAGTCTATCATCACTCTGAGTAACGCGATTAGTCAGGAATCCATTGATGGCCTGAATCGTGGCACAGGCGGGTCTAAAAATATTGCCACACTCACAGATAGCACAGCAAATTTTTCAGGCACTTCAATTCTGATCCATGTTGCCGGGGTCGGCTCCGCAGAATATAACGGCACCTATACTGCCACTGTTAATAGTTCTACAACTTTGAAATATGACACTGGCAACAGTAATCCAACAGTTAACCCTAATATTACTGGTGCGACTTACACCATTACCGGCACCACCGTTACCGCTGAAGTCACTGCGCACAGCTTTAATGTCGGCGATAATATTACCATCGCCGGTGTAACCCCCAATGATTTTAACGGGGTTGAAACGATTACCTCTGTAGCAGATGCTAATCACTTCTCCTACTCAACCAGTCCAACGCAATTAGCACCGGTTTCCAGTGTGACTGGCGCAACCGCTTCAGGACCCAGTGTTACCGCGTCTGCTACCATCGATAATACAGGTGGCGTTTATTCAGCCGGGGACACGGTAACTATTTCGGGCGCGAGTGTAGCCGGCTATAACGGCACATTCACACTTGCCACCGTCAGCGGCGCAACCAACCCGGCAACGATTACTTATAACGTCGGCAGTGCGCTAGCAACGCCTACTGGAACGATTACAATCTCAAAGGGCAATACCGTCACCGGTACAACAGCAGCGGCACATGGACTCTCAGCAACATCGCATTCCATCACCGGTGCAACGCCGACAGGTTATAATGGTACTTACACACTTGCCATCCCTTCGACCACTACGTTTACCTATACGACCTTTAATAAAATAACAACAACACCGGCAACCGTCGCCGGTAACGTGACACTGGCCTCAAGTTTCGGCACAACCGCAATTGCCACGCTGGTTGGCCATGGACTTGTTACTGGCGATAAGATTGTTGTTAGTGGCGGCACCAATCCTGAATATACGAATGGTAGTAACATCGGCGCGACAGTATGTGCGGCGTTCCCGGATGCTGGAACAACAACTAATCCTGCCGAGTTTTCAGTTACTAAAATTGATGATGATAATTTTAGTTATCCACTTGGTGCAACTGGTGTTACTGCCCCCTGTGCTGTTGTAGGAGCTACATTACCCACTTTCCGTTTAAACAATACCAACGGTACCGCTATTGCGACGTCAGTTGCACACGGTCTTACCACTGGCGATTCAATTGTAATATCCGATGCTGTTGACGGTGAAACAGCAATAACCGGAGCAGATACTTACAACGGCACACAGACCATTACTGTCACCAGTCTTGATACCTTTACCTATGATTTGGGCACAACCAAGACCAATCTGCAGGGCGCGGCGACAGGGATGGATGGCAATATCAAAACAACCACGGCCAAGGCACGCGTAGTCAACCATGGTTTTAACAACGGTGACAGTGTTGCTATTTCTGGTGCTACACCTACTGCATTTAATGGTAGCTTCACCATTACCAGCGTTCCAGATGTTGATAATTTCACCTACACCATCGCATCTGCAGAGGGCGATGCTTCGGGTAGCATTGTGGCCAGCTCCGGTGGTGGTAGTAGTGGCGAATTAGCGACCCTCATCGCCTGGGTACGTGGAGCAGATAATCAGCAAGATGAAAACAACAACGGTGCTAATACTGATGTGCGTGCTTCAGTCCACGGCGATGTATTACATTCACGCCCCGCGGTTATAAACTATAACCGGCATGGTAATGATGATGATGTGTATATTTTTTATGGTGCTAACGATGGCGTCTTCCGCGCCGTGAAAGGTGGCTTCGCTCAAAGTGATCTGTCTGAACCGCAACCTTTTGAAGAAGCATGGGGATTTATCCCGGAAGAATTCTTTTCAACACTGACTCGCATGCGTAATAACGAACCCGCCATTAGTAGCGATAACAAAAAGCCTTACTTCATGGATGGATCGATTGGTGTTTATACCAAGGATGCGAATAATGATGGAAAATTAGTGCATACCGATGGTGACGAGGTCTGGATATTTATCTCGAACCACCGTGGCGGTCGCTTTCTCTATGCCTTGGATGTCAGTAACCCGACCGATCCGAAACTACTGTGGCGAAAATCCAACGGTGATACGGGTTGGGGGGAATTAGGCCAGACTTGGTCGGTGCCAAATGTGCAAGAGATCGCCATTAATACTGGTAGCCCCGATACTGATGACACTGAAGTCGTATTGGTCTTTGGTGCTGGCTATGATCCACTAGTCGAGGATCTTGATCCGTTGAGCATCACAGCTTTTAATGCAGACGCTGATGGGGATGGTAATCTTGAAGTTCAGGTCGGCGCTGCTTCCTATGAACGCGGACAAGGCCGAGGTATCTTTGTTGTCGACGCAGAAAGCGGAGACATCCTTTGGCAAGCCGGCCCTGCAGCAGCAAACCCAAGTGCCTCACATCACTTTGAATCAGTGACGGGGATGGATTACGCTATAGCGTCTGATGTCGTTGTCATCACTGACCGCAATGGCAGCACCCCTAACCGTGCTTATGCTGGCGATACCGGCGGTAATATGTGGCGCGTAGACATGTCTGACACTAGCGTTTCCAACTGGACTGTCACCAAGATTGCGGATGTTGCCGACCACACTACTGTAAAAGCCGGTCTCGATGCTGATGGCGACCCCTTCACAAACTTTCCAGGCCTGCGCAAATTCTTGTTTCCACCTGACGTGGTGTATTCTGAAAATGGCTACGATGCTATCCTGATCGGCAGCGGTGATCGTGAACATCCATTTGATGAAAGCATCACCAATCGATTCTATATGTTCAAAGACCCTAGCGTCGGCACATCAATTAATGGTGGTTTTAGTACACTCGATGAATCAGATTTGTTTGATTCCACATCGAACTGTATACAGGCAGCGACGGCATGTAGTGGTACTGGTGATGAAGTTGACTCAAGCACGGCAGTATCCGCTCTTACTACTGCTGATGGCTGGTATATCACATTAACCCCCGGTGAAAAAGTTGTTGGTAATGCCGTTACACTAAACAATACAGTATTCTTTAATACCAATGTGCCTAGCTCTCAGGCAGGTGCTTCCGGCTCATGCGAGAGCGATCTGGGTGAAGCACGTCAATATAAAGTTAATTACGACGATGCAACCTCCATCGCTGATCAAAATATTGATGGCTATACCGATGCCTCAGATAGGTACACGGTACATTCCGGTGGTGGCTATCTACCTTCACCAGTTCCCGTCGTGGTTGAAATCAATGGTGAGATACATGAAGGTGTAATATCAGGTGTTGCTGTTACGCAACCACCTGGCTCAACACTCAATACACGACTCAGAAAATTCTGGTTCAAAGAAATGGAGTAATAAAAGTTGCTAAAATAACCGGCGATTATAATAACTATGTTTTAAATAAATATATGGATTTTAGTTGCTTGTGAACAGATGGATTAGCACATTTTAAAATTGAGTTGCGCTTATGAAGTGCATTCACGAAAGGTTCTGATCGCATCAGCCCGCACAAAGGCATAGATAGATGTACATTGCCTAATTTAATAGGCTATTGATTGTTAGGCTTTATTTTTTCTTAGCTGCATATTCTTCTGCTGCTAATTTATTTACCACATCAATAATAGCGCTATAACCTCCGGCCATGGATGCGCTTGTGCCATATTTACCATTGATAATAACTGCTGGCACTCCTGTCAAAGCATAACGTTGCCCCATTAAACGTGCGTACCTGACATTATCTTGAACGTCTTTTGAATCATAGGCCTTATCAAACTCTTCACCAAGCACACCATGTTCTGCAAAAAACATCTTCAGCGCTTTTTTTCCTGTAATGTTTCTTTTTTCTTTATGTATTGCATCAAACAATGGTCGATGAATTTTATCTAGCACGCCAAGATTTTTTGCCACATAAAAGCCTCTTGCGTTAGGCAACCAATTTTTACCTAATACGGCTGGGATACGAACAAACTTAATATATTCAGCTTTATCTTCAAGCCATTTTTCTATTACTGACTCGAATTGATAACAATGTGAACACCCATACCAAAAAAACTCCAAGACCTCTATTTTATCACCCGTTCTCGTCAATTGTGGTGAAAGTAATTTTTTGTAATTATCAGCACCATAACTAGTACTGAACAACATTAAAGAAAGTAAAAATATATTAAGAACAAATATAAGAAATGATTTTATTTTCATGCGCGATGGCCTTTAAAAAACTTTTCTATGTCAAACTTAATTTGCATCATAGAAGCAGTTTTAGCATTTTATGCACACAGAACTAATCTAATATTATTGAATTTAAAAAGAGACTATATGCATAGACATGTACTTAGTATTTTATTGACAATACTCTTCTATCTTTTTTTGTGACTCTGCTAATCCGGCCTGCCGTGTTTCTTCATCAATCCTGATGCGACTACCATCTTCCTGTTGAATCAAACCGCGCGGCCTTGAGTAGGTTTGCATACTTTGGTGGGCACGTTTGCAATTTTCTTTTTTAACAGCCTCATTCTCTTTTTGTAATGCTTCTATCTTGGCCTGCTCCTGACGGTCACTACGAATGTCATCGGCCTTGTTTTTTTGTTGCTCTATCTGATTTTGCGCGCTTTCAGTATCAATCTTAATCTTCGATGGCGGCTTGATCTGTTCGCCCTGAATATCACCCGGAGGTGGGCTTTGTGTGTAGTGCGTATTGCCATTTTCATCCACCCATTTATACATTTTGGCTTCTGCAATCGACGTAAAAAGCGCCGCATTAAAAATGATAACTGAAATTAGTGCTGCTTTATTAAACTTAAACTTTTTCATAATTTTTACCCTAGTTCAATTTTGTCTGAAATTCAGGTGTACGACTTAAAGAATCTATTGTAACCTATTGATAATAATTGCGTATATGTATACATTCATATATAGCATTTGACAAGAAAAACTATGAAAGGTTTTAGAGTTTCTGGCCTATTCATCTGTCAAAACGTCAGGAGGTTGATAATCATGAAGTATATATTTAAGTCTTATATCATCTTGTCATTGTTAATTATCAGTTTTAATAGCATGTCTGCCGTTAAAATTGTTGAATGTGAAGACGAGGAAGGAAATAAAACGTTTCAAAAAACGTGTCCACCTGGCTCAACAACAATCAATGAAAAACGTATTGCGACAGGTAGTAAAGATGCCACTGAAGAGAAACCAGTTAAGCTAGACCAAATAGGCTCCTCTGTTAGCGCAACCATGTATTCAATCCCGACATGCAGTCCTTGTGAGGCTGTACGTGAATTTTTACAAATTAAAAATATCCCTCTGTCTGAAATAAACGTGGAAGGAGATATTGATAAACAAGCTGAATTGGTGAAATTGAATGGTTCACTGAATGTGCCAATTACTTTAATTGGGGATAGAAAACTCTCCGGTTATAACCGCACTGAGTTAGTCTCAGCACTCAAATCTGCCGGTTGGAAAGACCCCAATGAAGCAGATAAAAAAGAAAATGAAATAACAAATAAAACCGAATAAGATCAGTTAACAGCCTCTGAATTTTCTTTCAAAAGTTCTTTTGGTAGTGAGAATACCACTTTTTCAGTTATCCCCGGGTTCTCTTCAACCATTGAAGCACCCCAAGCTTTCAGTTGTGCGATAACTTCTTCAACCAAAATCTCTGGTGCTGATGCACCCGCAGTTAAGCCAATATTTTCCTTTCCATTCACCCATTCTTTTTTAATTTCAGAAGCATCATCAATCAAATACGCCGGGACACCTGCCTTCTGCGAAAGCTCCATCAACCGTGTCGAGTTTGAGCTGTTCGGAGAACCAACCACCAGTATTAGATCACATTTAGAAACGAGATTTTTAACCGCATCTTGTCTATTTTGAGTGGCATAACATATATCTTCTTTTTTAGGGCCGTCGATTTTGGGAAATCGTTCGCGCAAAGCATTAATGACGAGAGCTGTATCATCCATAGATAACGTCGTTTGCGTCACAAAGGCGAGAAACTCCGGGTTTTTAACTTTTAATTTAAGTACATCCTCAACTGACTCAACCAAATACATGCCACCATTGCCGTTCTTGGGTCGATACTGTCCAATCGTACCTTCGACCTCTGGATGCCCTTCATGTCCAATTAAGATGCACTCTCTCTCTTCGTCTTGATATTTACCCACTTCCATATGCACCTTGGTTACAAGCGGACAGATAGCATCAAACACTCTAAGACTCCGCTGTGCCGCTACTTCACGCACTGCTTTCGAAACCCCATGCGCACTAAATATTACCGTTGAATCATCAGGGACTTCATCCAGTTCTTCGACAAATACAGCCCCTTTATCACGTAAGGTATTGACAACATATTTATTGTGTACCACCTCATGGCGTACATAGACTGGCGCGCCAAACAAGGTCAGTGCACGTTCAACAATTTCTATGGCACGATCAACACCGGCACAAAAGCCACGTGGATTAGCGAGTAATATTTGCATTTATTTTTACCTTATAAACAATCATTAAAAATGTGTGCGTCAGTATATCAAATCTCAGGAATCATTCTCTGACTCATTAAACCAAAAGGCATCAATTATCAGCATGAATGCGCCAATGAATATAGCTGAATCAGCGATATTGAATGCTGGCCAGTACATGTCCTTATAATAAACCTCAATAAAATCTACAACATAGCCTAAAATTACTCTGTCACAAACGTTACCAAGCGCACCACCCAAAACCAATGCCAAAGCGGCTAGTAACCAACGTTTATTTGCAGGCAAGTCATACATCCAGACAATAATTGCAATGCTTATCAAGCTAGCTAAACCGATAAAGAACCAACGTTGCCAGCCACCAGCTTGACTTAAAAAACTAAACGCAGCACCGGTATTATGCATCAGGGTCAAATTGAAACCGGGGACGATATGCACAGCTTGATACAATACCAATTCTTGAGATGCGTAATATTTTGTTATTTGATCAAGAATAATTACAGCCGAAGACAAACTTAACCATTTAAACATCACTAATTAATCCCTGTCTTAGGCGATACTAATATTTTCAATACAACGATCACATAACTCGGGATGAGTCTCATCTGTACCGACGTCTTCTCGATGATGCCAACAGCGAACACACTTGTCATGTTCTGATGCAACTGCACCAATGTACAAACCGGGTACTTCAGTCTCAACAGCTTGTGCAGGCTGTTCAGAAATATCATGTAAGCGTGCATAAGAGGTAATTAAAACAAAGCGTAATTCATCGCCTAATTTTGCAAGCTGCTGCTTAACATCATCACTACAATATAAATCGACTTCCGCATCCAATGACGAACCGATCTCGCCACTAACACGTAATGTCTCTAGTTGTTTATTAATCTCATCACGTATGGGAATAATCGAATCCCAAACAACTTTGCGTTGCTGCGCTTCCACTTCATTTATTTCTAACGTATACCAGTCTTCCAGAAAAACAGATGCACTGCGCTTACCTGGAATGTACTTCCAAATCTCATCAGCAGTGAAACTTAATATAGGTGATAACCAGCGCGTCATCATTTCCACAAGGTGATACATCGCAGTTTGTGATGATCGTCGTGCCAGACTATTCTCGGGTGTGGTGTATTGTCTGTCTTTAACAATATCAAGATAAAAACCGCCCATTTCGACCACACAAAATTGATGCAACATTTGATAAATCAAATGAAACTCATAATTATCATAGGCATCATTAATTTCTTTTTGTAACCGTATCGCATGTTCAATAGCCCATTTATCAATGTCCAGCATATCTGCATAGGCAACACTATTTTTCTCAGGATCAAAACCATCAAGGTTAGATAATAAATAACGTGCTGTATTGCGAAAACGACGATAGGCATCTGCCATTCGTTTAAGGATTTCATCGGACACGCTCATCTCGGTGCGGTAGTCGGTTGCAGCCACCCATAAACGCAAAACATCCGCGCCTAAAGCATTCATTACTTTTTGCGGGGCAACGACATTGCCCTTGGACTTAGACATTTTCATGCCTTTGGCATCGACAGTAAAACCGTGTGTCAGAACATTACGATAAGGCTGTTCACCATCATTCATTGCGACGGAAGTTAATAACGAAGATTGAAACCAACCTCGATGTTGATCAGAACCTTCCAGATAAAGATCTGCAGGAAAACTTAGACGATCATCAGTTTTTAATACTGAGAAATGTGTAACACCGGAATCAAACCAGACATCCAGGGTATCGGTAACTTTGGTATATTGATCTGACTCATCACCAAGAAGAGCAGTTGTCTCTAGATCAAACCAGCCATCGATTCCTTTTTCATCGATTAAACCAGCAACTTTTTCAATCAACTGAAGTGTATCAGGATGTAATTCCTGTGTTTCACGATGTATAAATACGGCAATGGGAACACCCCAGGTACGTTGCCGTGAAATACACCAATCAGGACGCCCCTCAATCATGCCGTGGATTCGTTCTTCTCCCCAGGATGGCAACCAATTTACGTTCTTGATTGCCTTTAATGCCTCACTTCGCAGACCATTACCATCCATACTGATAAACCATTGAGGTGTAGCACGAAAAATAATGGGGGTCTTGTGTCGCCAACAATGTGGGTAACTATGTAGCAATGTTTCCTCATGTAATAAGGTGCCCTTTTCTTGTAACACGCTTAATACAGAAGCATTGGCCTTAAACACATGTTCGCCAGCAAAGAGTTCTGTGTTGGCTAAGAAACAACCATTATCACCCACCGGATTATCAACCTCTAAGCCATAACGTAAACCAACAGCATAATCATCCTGGCCATGACCTGGTGCGGTATGTACGGCACCGGTACCCGCCTCTAGCGTGACATGGTCACCTAAGATAATAGGCACTACTCGCTGATAAAAGGGATGTTGTAACTTCATGCCTTCCAGTTCAGAACCAAGGCAAGTCCCAAGCACCGAATAATCGTCTGTACCACAAAGTGTCATTAGGTCTTTATATAGGCCTTCGGCCAAAACCAGTGCTTCATTGCCACTTTGCACTAATACATATTCAAAGCCAGGATTTAAAGCCACTGCCTGATTCGCAGGTAAGGTCCATGGCGTCGTCGTCCATATAACAACGGATAAAGATTCAACACTGGTTTCAACGTTAAAGCATTTCAGTAACGCGTCCTTATCAATTACTTCAAAACGCACATTTATGGCGGGGGATTGTTTGTCTTCATACTCAACCTCTGCCTCGGCCAGTGCCGATCCACAATCGGTGCACCAGTGCACAGGCTTTACACCTTTATGCAGGTGTCCCGCATCGATTATTTCTCCAAGCGAGCGAACAATGTTTGCTTCGGTTTTGAAGTCCATTGTGAGATAAGGATTCTGCCAATCACCCAGAACACCTAAGCGAATAAAATCTGTACGTTGTTTATCAACTTGCTTCTGTGCGTATTCACGACACGCATTTCTAAATTTATCGGGTTCAACTTTTACCCCTGCCTTACCGATCTTTTTTTCTACCTGTAGTTCAATGGGTAAACCATGACAATCCCATCCCGGAACGTACGGCGCATCCAGTCCATTTAAACTTTGTGACTTAACAATGATGTCTTTAAGAATCTTATTAACTGCATGGCCAATATGAATGTCGCCATTGGCATAAGGAGGACCATCATGCAAAATAAATTTCTTGGCGCCCTCTTTGCTTTTGCGTATCTGTCCATACAGATCATTTTCCTGCCACTGCTTCAACATTTCTGGTTCGCGTTGGGCAAGATTCGCTTTCATTGGGAATGCGGTCTTAGGTAGATTTAGTGTGTCTTTATAATTCGTCATTACTGCTAGTATTTATTATTGATTCGGATTAATTCGTTATTATATGTTTATTCAAACTGCTTCTTGCAGTTTCTATGTCCTTTGCTATCTGGAAGACTAATTCTTCCTCGGTTTTAAAATCTCCTTCGCCACGCAATTTTTCCAGTAACTCAACCTGAACATGCCGACCATACAAATCCTCATCGTAATCCAGAATATGCACTTCTAAAATAACATGCTCGCCTTTATAGACGGGTCTAGATCCAACATAGATAACAGCGTCTAATGGTTTATTCTCAATACCATACACTCGTCCAGAGAATATACCGACTACTGGCGATAAGTAGCGATGTAATTCTATATTGGCCGTAGCAAAACCAAGCTGCCGGCCACGTTTGTCACCATGCACTACACGTCCACTTATTCTATAAGGTCGTCCAAGTAAATCGTTCGCCTTATTCATCTCGCCATCAGCTAATAATTGCCGAATTAAAGTACTGCTCACTCTTTCACTTTGACAATTCAGGGTATTTGTCATCTCAACTGCAAACCCCTTTTCTTCTGCCACATTAACCAAGTAATGATAATTGCCTTGTCGATTTTTGCCGAAGTGAAAATCATCACCAATAATTAACTCTTTAACCGCCAATGCATCTAACAAAATATCATCGACAAATTGTTCTGCCGTTAGATTAGCAATCTGCTCATTAAACCTGAGGCAAACCACCCTATCAATATCATGACGAGAAAACTGCTGAAGTTTTTCGCGTAAGCGCGTCAATCGTGACGGTGCTTTTTCTGGAGCAAAAAATTCAATGGGCTGTGGTTCAAATATGACTACAGTTGATATTAAACCTGTTTCTTTCGCGGTTTTCTTTAATTGTTCCAGAACTTTCTGATGGCCTAAATGAACACCATCAAAATTACCAATCGTAGCAGCACATTCTTTTCTTTGTCGCTGCAAATTATGCAGTCCGCGAATAAATTTCATCAGTATCCTAGATTCCTCAATTGAACCCGTTTTAGTGTGCGTTTTTCAGGTTCAGTTGCGCCGACTAAAAAGCCGCGCATAGTTATTCTACGTAAGGCTTTTGCTGTCAAGCAAATGGGCCTGAAAAACGTACAATCAAATGGGTAGGCCTCACGTAAGTCTACATTAGTAGCTCCCACACTATTACTCATAATATTGATACACATAATCCTGATTTATAGCCGGTCAATTGAGGAATCTAGGATTATTAAAAACCGTGAATTATACCGATCAGTGCTGCGCTGTCATCTTCTGCCAACGAATGCCGGTAACCCAAAGCACGGAAAAATAACAAATCCCACCAGCGATTATCCACAGCGACAGTTGCCCTGCACGCTGCAACATATTCCAGGCAAACCATTGCTCTGGCATGGCGATGAAATAATGAATCAAAAAGGCCATTGTACTGACCGCGACAATGATTTGGATACCGAATTTAAGCCATCCTGGTTCTGGTCGATAAACACCCTCTTTTCGTAATAACCAAAATAGCAAGAAAGCCTGCAAGATGGCTGATAATGACGTTGCCAGTGCCAGACCAACATGCGCAAATGGGCCAACTAATAAGAAGTTAAGGCCAATATTCGCAAACATTGCAAACGCACCAATCTTTACCGGTGTTTTTGTATCCTGCCTGGAAAAAAAGCCCGTCGCAAAAACCTTGATCAAAATAAACGCGGGTAAACCTAAGGAATAGGCCAGTAAACTTTTCCCAGACATAATAGTGGCATAGGTTGTAAATTCACCATATTGGAACAAGGTCGCTAATATAGGAACAGCAAGTACAGCTAGACCTATTGCCGCAGGTACTGCGATGATGAACACCCAACGTAATGCCCAATCCATCATGCTAGAAAATTTATCTGTCTCCTTTTTCGCATGTTCGCTAGATAAATTGGGCAATAAGACGGTCGCTAGGGCTATCCCGAAAACACCAAGCGGGAATTCAACCATACGATCCGAGAAATATAGCCAGGAAATACTACCGTCGACCAAATTTGAAGCAAATATGGTATCAACCAATAGATTAATTTGCACAATAGACACAGCAAATAGCGTAGGTAGCATCAATTTCAAGATTCGCTTAACACCCTCCCTGTCCCGGTTCAATCCAGGTCGAGGAAATAATTTAAGCCGCATTAAAAAAGGAAATTGAAATAGCAGCTGAGCAACACCCGCAATCAAAACACCCCATGCCAATGCCGTTATCGGCACATCCATTTTTGGTGCCAACCAAATGGCACAACTGATCAAGGAGAGGTTGAGTAATACAGGCGTAAACGCGGGGATGGCAAATTGTTTATACGTATTGAGAATACTGGCAGCAAAGGCCGTTAAAGAAATAAAGAAAATGTATGGGAACGTCACCCTCAGCATATCTGTAGCGATAACATGTTTAGCATCTTCAAAACCCGGGGCAAAGACCATAATTAGTAAAGGTGCGGCAAACACGCCAATTAACGTCACGACAAATAAAACCAGACCAAGAGTTGCGGAAGTTTGATCAACCAGTGCTTTGACAGATTCGTCATCGCGTTGCTCTTTATATTCAGCTAGCACAGGGATAAATGCTTGTGAAAATCCGCCTTCTGCAAATAAACGACGTAAAAAATTAGGGATACGAAAAGCCACAATGAAGACATCCACACCAGCGCCAGCACCAAACAGGCGCGCGATCACAACATCCCGTATTAAACCAAAAACACGTGAGATTGTAGTCATTCCACCCACTGTGAACGTGGACTTTAACAATTTGCTGCTCATTCTACATTTCCATAATCAATATCGATCGTTAACAACCTTGCCTATCTAGTTGTTTTTTCTTCCAATTAAGACAATCCTCGGAAGGATATCATATACTGGCGGAAGCATTGACAAATTGCCCCAACATCCGCATGATATCGCGCCTTTAGAGAATGAATCAGGAGTTTTAAGAGTGGCCAATATTGCATCAGCAAAAAAACGTGCGCGTCAGGGCGAAAAACTACGCCTTCACAATGCGAGTCAACGTTCTATGTTACGGACCCAAATAAAGAAAGTCATCAGCGCTATCGAATCAAAAGATAAAGAAGCAGCTCAAACTGCTTATCAGTCTGCTGTCCCTGTCATCGATGCAATGGTCTCAAAAGGAATCATTCATAAGAACAAAGCGGCTAGACATAAATCGCGATTAAACGGTCACGTGAAAGCGCTTTAAGATTCAATCACAGTATTATATTAAAACCGGCTAAATGCCGGTTTTTTTATTTACACGGACGTAATGTATATCGCTTGTGCAGGAGCACATAAGCGATGAATTTACAGGATGGACCGTCATCGAAAATTTCTCCTGCATTTTCGATATTTCCGCCATCCATGGCGGTCATGTCGCGAGAGGACACGACCACATGGATGTGGGAGGTAGAGTAATGTCAGGAGCAGTTACCGAGGAAGTCCGAAGCGACCATGTAGATATCATGAATCAATCTAGTCATTATATATATATTCATACTCAATATTACGTCAGTATCAAATTATCTCGATGAATCAACTCATCTTCATCAAGCTGGCCTAATATTTCCTCAATTTCTTTATTCGACTTGCCCATGATTAATTTGGCCTGTATCGAATCATAATTCGTTAAACCACGGGCTATCTCATTACCCGCTTTATCAACACAAGAGATTATTTCACCACGCTTAAAATCACCTGATACAACACGAATACCGACGGGTAACAAACTTTTTCCGTTTTTTGTCAATGCGACAATAGCACCATCATCCAGCGTGACGGCACCGAGCAGATGAGATTGATTCGCTAACCATTGTTTTCGTGCCGTTATAGGTTCTTTATTCGTCGTCAATAAAGTACCAACGTTTTCTCCATCTGCTATTTTAATTAAAGTGCTGTTATCATTACCCGAAGCGATAATAGTTTGCGTGCCTGATCTAGTCGCAATCACTGCTGCTTTCAATTTAGTACGCATGCCGCCTCTACCTAAACTACCCCCTTCACCGGCATAACTTTCTAAGGCTTTATCGCCCGCTTTCGCTTCTTCAATTAACTTAGCTGTACTGTCTAAACTGGGGTTAGCGGTAAACAGACCTTCTTGATCTGTTAATAAAACAAGTAGTTCAGCATCAACCAGATTTGCCACCAATGCGGCTAAGGTATCGTTATCTCCCAACCGGATTTCATCTGTCGCTACCGAATCATTCTCATTAACAATCGGCGCGACACCTAAAGCCAATAAGGTATTTAGACTGGTGCGAGCATTAAGGTAGCGCGCGCGATTAGCGATATCATCATGTGTTAATAAAATCTGTGCTGTATGTTTGCCGTATTTTTGAAAGCAAACTTCATAGGCCTGAATTAACCCCATCTGTCCTACCGCAGCAGCAGCTTGTAATTCATGAATAATATTAGGTCTCGTTTTCCAGCCCAACCGAGCAACCCCTTCGGCTACAGCACCAGAGGAGACAATGACTATCTCAATGCCACGATCGTTGAGCGCAACAATTTGCTTTACCCAATTATCGAGTAACTCGTGTTTAAGACCACAACCATTATCCGTCAGTAAGGCACTGCCTATTTTTACCACCCAACGTCGTGTGTCTTTTAATTTTTTCCGATCATCACTCACTTATTTTATCCTGACTTACTATCCAATCATGTATTGCATAAGTTAACTTCTTGCAGCCTTCTTTTGTTACCGCAGAAATAACAAAGATCTTATTTTCATATTTCAATTTAGTCTGTAACTCTTCTATCAACTCATCAAACAATTCAGCCGGTAAAACATCAGACTTATTTAAGACTAGCCAACGTTCTTTTTGTGAGAGCCCCTCATCGTAACGCTTCAATTCAGCTTCAATCGTTTTTATATCTTTAAATACCTGTTCTGGATCATTACTGGCATCAACAATGTGTAACAATAAATTTGTTCTACTTAAGTGTTTTAAAAATTCTATTCCAAGTCCGGTTCCGTCCGCAGCACCCTCAATTAAACCGGGAATATCTGCAATCACAAAACTCTTTTCAGTATCGACTCTGACAACCCCTAGATTCGGATACATGGTTGTAAATGGATAATCTGCTACCTTCGGTGTTGCCGATGATACCGCGCGTATAAAACTCGATTTACCTGCATTAGGTATTCCGAGCAAACCTACGTCGGCTAGAACCTGTAGTTCAAGCCTTAGGTTTCGCGCTTCTCCTTCGGAACCCTTTGTCGTCTGCCGCGGCGCCCGGTTAGTACTGCTTTTAAAGCGTGCGTTTCCTAAACCATGAAAACCACCTTGAGCAACAAGTAGCTCATCACCATTGCTGACCAAGTCACCAATTAATTCGTCAGTATCGTCATCATAAACCAGTGTGCCAGAGGGTACTTTTATGAATAAGTCATCCGATTTTTTACCTATCCGATCTCGA
>DBBX01000012.1 GCA_002292815.1 Thiotrichaceae bacterium UBA973
AAATTCAAAATATTGAATAATTGTATGCCTATGAAAGATAAAAACGGTACATTATTTATTATTGCTGCACCTTCTGGCGCAGGTAAAACATCACTCATAAAATCTCTAACCACAGAAGATAATAATATTGATGTCTCTATCTCATATACTTCGCGTCAACCAAGAGCGGGGGAGAAGAACGGCGAGTCGTATAACTTTATAGATGAAAGCAAATTCAAAGATCTTATTAAGAAAAATTACTTTCTCGAATATGCCAAGGTTTTTGGTAACTATTACGGCACCCCAAAAGACTGGGTTGAACAAGAAATGCTCACCGGTAGAAACTTTATCCTTGAAATAGATTGGCAAGGTGCTCTGCAAGTAAAATCTCAATTGCGTAATAGCGTTAGTATTTTTGTCCTGCCACCTGACTATGAAACACTACGTAATAGATTAATTTCACGTCAAAAGGATGATACGGAAACAATCGAACGCAGGATGGACGCCGCCTCGGAAGAAATCGCTCATTACAAAGATTTTGAATATATCGTTATAAATGATGATTTTGACACCGCCCTAGCAGAGATAAAGGCAATTATTACCACCACCAACTTGGGCAGCTGTCGACAATCGACATTTTATGATGATTTTGTCAGTCAAATCATGGCACAAAAGGATTGAATTCAGTAGAATAGCTCTCCCACAAAACACTGGTTATTTTTTAACCGGAAAGAACTTAAAGTTTTATACAAGATAAGAAGAGGAACATCATGGCCAGATTAACCGTTGAAGACTGCCTAGAAAATGTTGTAAACCGCTACGATCTGGTTTTATTAGCAAGCAAACGAGCGCGTCAGATTGCGATGGGCGCAGACCCCTTAGTTCCTGCTGAAAACGACAAACCTACCGTTATTGCCTTACGTGAAATAGCTGAAAATTTGGTAAATAATGACAATATAGACACTATCAACAAATTTGAAACAGAAGACGAATTCACTGAATCTGATTTTAATATCCCTTCTGCAGATTAATCTCTAACACTCTTTCAATCAGAAAGGCGCAGCATGCGCCTTACTGCTGTTGTATCATACAGTTCCCGTATGCAAGTAGCGTACATTTGATTAACATCACTGTTAAATATAGCCGTGTATACAATTAATGACCTTAGTAAACTTATAGGCACCTATCTACAGTCAGATCAGGTCTTCAAAGTACAACGCGCCTATTACTTTAGTGCCAAAGCTCATGAAGGCCAAAAACGCGTTAGCGGCGAACCCTATATTAATCATCCTCTAGAAGTCGCTCGAATCCTCGGCGAGATGCATATGGATCATCAAACCATCATGGCAGCTATTCTGCATGATGTTATTGAAGATACCCCCACCGCTGAAGCACAACTAAAACGAAAATTTGGCAAAGGTGTTACTGAAATAGTTAATGGTGTCAGTAAACTGGATAAGGTTCAGTTTGAAAGTAGTGCTAAAGCCCAAGCAAATAACTTTCGTAAAATGTTAATGGCGATGAGTAATGACATAAGAGTCATTCTGGTTAAACTCGCTGATCGTCTGCATAACATGCGTACCCTGGAGGCTTTAAAACCGGAAAAACGGCGTCGCATTGCCCGTGAGACACTTGATGTTTATTCGCCTATAGCACTAAGACTTGGCCTTAATTCGATTCGCCTGGAACTGGAAGAACTCGGTTTTCAGGCCATGTATCCTATGCGATACAGAATATTAAACGAACAAATCAACGATGCTCGCGGTCATCGTAAGGAGATTATCACTAAAATTCGAACAGCCTTGAAACGGCGTATGCGTCAAGAAAAGATCCCGGGGCAAATCTTAGGTAGAGAAAAACACCTGTATGGAATCTACGTGAAGATGCGAGAACAGCATTTATCATTCTCTGATATTTTTGATGTCTATGCCTTTCGCTTGATCGTTGATACTGTCGATACCTGCTACCGCACTTTAGGTACAGTACATAATTTATATAAGCCTGTGCCAGGTAAGTTTAAAGACTATATAGCCATCCCGAAAACCAATGGCTATCAGTCACTACATACTGTTTTATTTGGCCCATACGGCGTCCCCATTGAGATACAGATCCGCTCGAAAGACATGAATGATGTTGCTGAAGTTGGTATTGCTGCACACTGGCTATACAAAGCAGAGGGTAAATCTAAAGCACCTGCCCGAGTCGATAATGACCGCAGCAATGTACACCGTCGAGCAAGAGAATGGCTGCGAAATATTGTCGAGATGAATAAAACCGCGGGTAATCCGGAAGAGTTTTTTGAAAATGTAAAGATAGATTTATTCCCCGATGATGTTTATGTCTTCACTCCGAAAGGCAAGATTATGGAATTACCGATTGGTTCGACTGCGGTAGATTTTGCGTATGCGATACACACTGATATTGGTAATCGTTGTGTCGGCGCTAGAATTAACAGAAAGTTGGTGCCGCTTAGTACACATCTAACTAGCGGAAAGACGATTGACATCATTACCGCGACAAGCGGCAGGCCAAACCCGGCCTGGCTAAACTTTGTCGCTACGGTTAAAGCTCGAACACAAATCAGACATTTCCTGAAAAATCTTCAAAATGATGAGGCAATTGCTTTAGGAAAACGTCTATTGAATCGCGAATTAGAACCGTTTGGCATTTCTTATCAAGACATCACAGAAGCTGATATGAATTTTTTGTTAGTCGAAAACAATTTAAAACATGTTGACCTTCTGTTTCAAGAAATAGGGCTAGGGAACAAGATGGCGCCTTTATTTGCCAGACAAGTCGTTACGGTTGAGAACCTAACTTTATTAGAAAGTAAAAACATTGTTCCAAATGATACTAACCCCTTATCAATAAAAGGCACTGAAGGGTTGGTAGTCAATTTTCCAAAATGCTGCTATCCGATACCGGGGGATCCAATTCACGGCTTTGTTACATCAGGACGCGGTATCGTTATACACAGACAAACTTGTAAAAACATTGCTGAGTATCGAAACCACCAAGAAAAATGGATTCAGGTTGAATGGGAAGCGGATATAGATCGAGATTTTCAAGTTCTGATTCGTTTAAATTCCAGTAATCAGCGTGGCGTACTGGCAAATGTTGCCGCTACCATTGCTGACGCGGGGGCAAATATTGAGAAGGTAGAAATGATGGAACGCGATGACCGCTATGCTGACCAGCGATTTACTATTGAAGTAAAAGACAGGGTTCATTTAGCAAATGTGCTCAGAAAGATAAAATCGATTAAAAGTGTTTCACAAATAACTCGTGTTTAACGATCATTGACCATACAAAGGAGGCAATAATGCAACGGGAAATAATTTCGACTAATGACGCACCTCAAGCCATTGGGACCTATTCACAAGCAGTAAAAGTTGACAATACTGTCTACCTTTCTGGACAAATACCATTAATACCAGAGACCATGGAACTCGTTGAAGGTGATATGCGCGCTCAAATTACACGCGTTTTTGACAATCTGAATGCAGTTGCAAATGCAGCTGGCGGTACATTGGCAGACATTAGTAAGTTAAATATATTTCTTACTGATTTATCACACTTCCCTTTAGTTAATGAAATCATGGCTGAATACTTTTCTGAGCCTTATCCTGCACGTGCTGCAGTTGGTGTTGCTAGCTTACCAAAGGGCGCTTTGGTGGAAATGGATGCAATAATGACACTATAGATTGATTAAACAGAGACATTTGAAAAAACAGAATCAAAGATCATACTGCCAAACTTCAGGGTTTTGACAATTCACAAACAACACTCCCTTGCAGATCCAGTCACCGTTTTAAGTGGCGTAGGGGTTCGCTTGCAAGAAAAGCTGGAACGTATCGGAATTAGCGTTATACAGGATTTATTATTTCATTTACCACATCGCTATATCGATCGTACTCGTTTAACACCTATTGGTGCATTACGATTTGGGCATAATGCCTACATCCAGGGCGAGATCGAACTCACACAGGTTCGTTATGGAAAACGTCGATCACTATTATGTCGAATCAGTGACGGTACTGGTACCATAGTTTTACGTTTTTTTTATTTTTCCAAGGCACAAGAAAAAGGCTTACAACGTGGCCTGACAATACGCTGTTATGGGCAGGTTCGTCGTGGCCCAAACTCATTAGAAATCATTCATCCGGAATATCGTGTACTTAGTGATGCGCAAGACAATGAACTGGAAGAACAATTGACCCCGGTTTACTCCAGTACGGAAGGTTTGCAACAGGCACGACTACGTAAACTGACTGATCAAGCCTTGACCACACTTAATAATGACAAAACAAATCTGACTGAATTATTGCCTGAGGAAATATTAGCAAAACAAAACCTGCCAACGCTAATTGACGCGTTGGACTATGTGCATCGTCCGCCACCTGATGCCGATGTTCAAAGTCTGATTGATGGAAGACATCCGGCACAACAACGGCTCGCCTATGAAGAACTGCTCGCCCAACAATTAAGCCTGCTTGAATTACGTAATGAATTAAGGGCAGAACATTCACCCGCTTTTGAGCTAAGCACACAGCTGATCCCGGATTACGTGCAAGCATTGCCTTTCACATTAACTAATGCTCAGACACGAGCTTATAAAACCATTGCCTCAGATCTAAATAAAACAGTAGCGATGCTTAGACTCATACAAGGTGATGTAGGATCAGGCAAGACTGTTGTAGCTGCATTAGCCGCTTTACAAGCGATAGAAGCAGGTTATCAAGTAGCAATTATGGCACCGACTGAATTACTTGCTGAACAACACTACAATAATTTTTTGCTTTGGTTAGAACCGTTGGGTATAGATGTTGTTTTTTTAACTGGAAAATTAAAAAAATCAATCCGAAATGATGTTGAATCACGATTACAAGAAAAAAAACCTGTCGTTGCTATTGGCACACATGCCTTATTTCAAGATTCAGTAAACTTTTCAAAACTAGGCTTGATAGTTATTGATGAACAACATCGTTTTGGCGTGCATCAACGACTCGCATTACTGGAGAAAGGACAGCAACATGACAAGTACCCTCATCAATTAATAATGACAGCGACACCTATCCCGCGGACATTGACGATGACGGCTTATGCTGATCTTGATCACACTATAATAGATGAACTGCCACCGAATCGAAAAGCTGTAAACACAAGTGTTATTTCAAATGAGCGGCGTGAAGATATCATAAAACGAATAAAACATATTTGCGCAGAGGGTCGCCAGGTTTATTGGGTATGCACCTTAATCGAAGAATCAGAAACATTACAATGTGAAACAGCAATAGAAACCGCAGAGAAACTAGCGGAGATATTAACGTCAATAAGGGTTGGGTTGATTCATGGTCGCATGAAAGCAAATGAGAAAGAGGCCATAATGCAAGACTTTAAGGATGACAAGATTAGTCTACTGGTTGCTACAACCGTTATAGAAGTCGGTGTTGATGTCCCTAATGCAAGTTTAATGATCATCGATAATGCTGAACGTTTCGGTCTATCGCAATTACATCAATTACGTGGACGAATCGGCCGCGGTGAAATTAAAAGTGATTGTGTATTAATGTACCAAACGCCATTAGGAGATTTGGCCAAACAACGACTAGAAATTATGCGTACTAGCAGTGATGGCTTTCTTATAGCAGAAAAAGACCTTGAATTAAGAGGTCCAGGCGAAGTTCTAGGCACTCGACAGGCAGGCATGCCGGAAATGCGTGTTGCTGATCTCATGCGTGATGCTCACTTACTTCCCGAAATTCAAAACACTGCAAAAACATTACTTGCTCAGCACCCAGACAAGGTGAAATTATTAATCCATCGCTGGCTGGGAAAAAGTCTCGAATACAGTAATGTTTAATAAGCAAGGATAATACTAATTGAAACTACGCTGGCAAAATAAAGTAACCGCTCGACTAGCCCTTCGTGATAAACGATTAAATACATTTTTATTCCAGAATGGTTCATTATCACATTTTATACAGCAACGGTGTAAAGGCTCTTTTCATATTGAACTGATCAATGAATCGTGGTCCTATCCAATGGCAGATGAAGGCCATTTGTTATCATCTTGCAATCGTAAAATTACATTTATCAGGGAATCATGGTTAAAATGCGACAAACAAAGAATTGTTTATGCTAGAACAATAATTCCACGATCAACCTTAAAAGGCGAAAGCCAAAAATTGATGCGTCTCGGTACGAAACCATTGGGCAATGTTTTATTTAATGACAACACCACGTATCGAACAAATATGAGGTATGCGAAAATTCCTCCACAGTGTGAACTTCATAAACAGGCATCTAAAGAGTCTGCTATAGCATCTCATCTATGGGGCAGACAATCACTTTTTTATGTTAATAATAAACCCTTACTTGTCACCGAAGTATTTTTACCAACGATTCTGGAATGCACCCAAAACTGAAAGATAGTTTAGATAAAGCAATGGTAATGGCCGATAAATTCTGGGCCAAAACTGCTATTGCTACTGCCAAGCTGTTAATCGCAATTAAAACTAACTGGCCGTTTGTTCGTGAACGGCTATATCAATATAGCTTGCTTATCAGGCTCAACCGGCCTATCGGAATTTTCTTATTATTATGGCCTACTTTATGGGGCTTGTGGATCGCTGCCGAGGGCGTTCCAAACACTGATGTTTTTGTTGTTTTTGTCCTCGGTGTATTTCTGATGCGTTCTGCCGGTTGCGTGCTTAATGACATAGCCGATAGACGTTTTGATCCTCTCGTTACTCGTACTCAAACACGACCATTGGCGGCCGGCAAAGTCTCTTCTCTTGAAGCGTTGATAGTAGCTAGCAGTCTGTTTATTTTAGCTTTTCTCCTTGTTTTAATAATGAATATACTGACGATTCAGTTAGCTCTGGTAGCAGTGATACTCGCCGGGATCTACCCATTTATGAAGCGCTATACCTATCTACCTCAGTTTTTTCTTGGCCTGACGTTTGGCTGGTCTATCCCCATGGCATTCGCAGCCCAGACCAACGCTGTACCACAAATTGCATGGTTATTACTTGTCGCCAATATTCTCTGGTCGGTTGTCTATGATACGATGTACGCCATGGTTGACCGGGAAGACGACCTAAAGGTCGGGGTTAAATCAACTGCAATTTTGTTTGATGATGCAGACCGGGTTATTATCGCTATTATTCAGGCACTGGTATTAATAACATTGATAGCTATTGGCAGACAGTTGCAGCTTGGCATTTATTATTTTATCTGCCTTGGTATTACTACCGGTTTCTTTCTGTACCAGCTGCGTTTAATCTGGGACAGAGAGCCTGAACAATGTATGCGTGCTTTTTTAAATAACAACTGGGTTGGCTTTACTATTTTTGTGGGTATATTTCTGGACTATATATTAGCAACATGATGACTAAAACTATAATAACAATAATACTTTTTATCTTATTGCCACTCTCACCTGTCAACGCTGAAGACAATCAGCAACTTGTTGAACAAGAATGCAAGCGTATAGGCCAAAAATTAGGCAGCGTCGGCATTAGAGATTGTCTAGACATAAATCTTAGCGCTACCAATGGGCGAACAGTTAAAAACGCACCGATACTAATAAAGGAATATCCTCCCCTTGAAAAAAGATCGCCACTTGGCAAAGTGCTTTTAATCGGCGGCATTCATGGTGATGAATATTCATCTGTCAGTATTGTTTTTAAATGGATGAAAATATTGAATGAACACCATTCCGGCTTGTTTCATTGGCAAATTATTCCCGTATTAAACCCGGATGGTTTATTACGAAAAAATTCCCAACGCATGAATGATAATGATGTTGACCTAAATCGTAACTTCCCTATGGAAAACTGGGAGAACACTGCGCTTAAATACTGGATCGATAAAACGCACAAGAATCCAAGACGTTACCCTGGGGAAAGCCCACTCAGTGAACCTGAATCCAGTTGGTTGGTTGAATATATAAATGAATATAATCCTGACGTCATCGTTGCTGTACACGCGCCACATGGAATCGTTGACTACGATGGCCCACGCAATGCACCTTATAAATTAGGCCGACTCTATCTAAATTTACTAGGAACTTATCCTGGCTCTTTAGGTAATTACGCAGGTATTCAACGAGAAATACCGGTTGTGACGATTGAACTTCCCTATGCCGGTATTATGCCGACAACTAAGGAGATAAGTAGTATATGGCGTGATATGGTGAAATGGTTAACTGACAATGTTACTGAAGAAGTATACCTTCAGTCACTTGCAAATGATCAGGACGCAGCCCCTTCATAAATAATTCGCCACTGTCCATCATCTTCCATGTGCCAATACTGGCGTTTCGTAAACTTTTTACGAAAATTATCACTGGCATAATCCTGAACAAATGTGACCACCATTAATTGCTCCTCACCAGGATAAAGGAACATGCTTGTGTTACTTATATTCACCTTAATTAATTTTTTCGAAGGGTTAACCCTGCGCTTATATTCGACCCATGAATTGTAATCTTTACCCAGTCCTGAGTATTCTGTTGAGTAATGACGAAGATATAAATTCACATCTCGACTTTCCCAATCCTTGCGCCATGTCTCAACAAACAATTCATAATTGCCACGACGTTTCTTCCATTCCTGCTTTGAAACCCAATCGATCGACTCAGAAATAATCACAGGCGTATGCCCCGTTTTTATAAAAGGCATTAAAACATTCAGATCTTGATTACTAACAATGACGCAACCATTACTGTCTCTGGGAGGCCGACTGTAAGTTCTGCTAGGCGTCCCATGCAACCAAATCCCATATCCTGTGCGGCCATGGCGTTGGTCCCAGGCGTTGGGATAATCTATAGGGAAAGCACCATCGCCATAAAGATCGGGTAATTCTTCCGGGTCAATAAATTCGGTAACAAAATACACGCCGACAGGTGTTTTTTGATCACCTTCAACATATTTACCAGTGCCATTCTTACCAACAGTAATGTAAAAATCTTTTATTAAGGTTGGCATGCCTTTTTGATTTTTGAACAAAAACAAACGCGAGCGTGAAGAATCTACGACGATGACATGATCTTGTTTGCTTGCCAGTTGTATTAGCGAGGACGGCACCTTGTTTCTGTCAACGGGCGATTTATGATTAAGCCACCGTGCTTGTACTTCGTCACGTAAGGCGGTAATACGTTCAAAAGAAACATTTGGAATGTTACCAAAATCAGTGATCACCTGAGAACGCGCTAACATCAGATCGGCATACATCAATTGCGCTGCCTTAAAATCCGGATTGATCTTTATCAATTGACGCAGATCTTTTATTGCCCCTTCGGTATCATAATTTTTAATGTTTTCTACTGCATTGATTAGCAGACTTTCAGAGTGTGTTGTTAGCCCTTGATCTAAGGTTGCTTTTGAAAGGAGGTCGCCAGCATTAACCGGCATGGTAAAATGGCCGATACAAAAAATCAATAATAGACATTTATAATTAATCTTCATTTTTAACATCACACTAAATAAATTATCGCACTCTCTCCTGCGTAATCAACCATCCGCCTGAAACTTTCCGCATTAATATCTCTTTTTTAACCTTATCTCCATAAGTATCTGACTGATAGGCCTGCGTGAACTTGATTTCAGCATAATCTTTTCCATGCAAATTTATCTTTACCTCAGATAATGTAATCTTGATAAAACTCGGTCTGCGTAAGCGCTTGCGCCTATCTTTTTCCCACTCATTTCGGCTCATTCGCTTGGGTGGAATAAACTCCTGTGCATAATTTAGCAGATAGCTATCCACGTCCTGTGCCGACCAGGCATTAGCCCAGTTTTTGATTGCCATTTCTACTGCTTTTCTGTTTTGTGCAATCTCTTCTCCAACATCAACTTCTTCAACTGGTGGGATTACTTTTTCTACCTCAGTTTTAACCGCTACTGGCTTAGTCTTCGCCGGAATAGTAATAATTTACGGCTCCCGAACAGGTTTCACTACTGGTTTCACTTCCGGTGTAGATTCAACTTTTTTAGGTTCTACACTAGCCACAACTGCTTTTTCAGGTCCAAGCGGAGCAGAGATCATCTCATTAACCAAAGAGAGCTTTTCTCTGGCTGTTTTATTACTGGTATCCAGTTCCAATGCCTGATTATAGGCACGGCTCGCCATTTTAGCGTAGATATCACCCAGGTTTTCGTGTGCGGTAGCATAACTAGGATGAGTATTAATTGCGTTCTTGAGGGCTTCTTCTGCCTCTGTGTACTTTCCCTGTGCGGCATAAACCACCGCCAGATTATTAAAGGGTTCAGGTAATTCAGGATTATCCGCCGTTAACTGTATAAACACTTTTTCAGCGTCACGGTATCGATCAAGGCGAGTCAGGACCAGCCCCTTCATAAATTGTAATTTTATATCTGACTTATTTTCAGCAAGTTGATCTTCGGTCAGCGTTAAGGCTTCTTTATATTCACCTTGATTAATTAAGAGCTGGATATCACCGTATGCGGTTTTTGAATATGCATTGGAAATACATAGAAACAGACTTAAAAATATCGCGATTATAGTTTTATATGACGTCATTAATAGTTCCATCAATAATGAATTGATATGTTTTTCCAATCTGTTTCGCCAGACTGGAGCCCCGAGAGGGAATCGAACCCCCAATAGGTGATTACAAATCACCGGTTATACCATTTAACTATCGGGGCAATAAACATCATTGCCGCAAAGTATATCAATCCTATTAATTCATGCGTGGAAATTTTGTGCGCCTATTCTAAGGATTTCCCAAGTGCATAGCAATTTCATTACAATCAATCGGCAAGGCATTATATCGAGCTGGAAATCCAGTGAATAAATCATTCACATAACCCGAATCTTTGACAACACTCACATCAAACCAATGTATCTTGTTCCCGCCGGAATAAGGGATTACAACAGATTGGTATCCCTTGGCCTCAATCTCGTTTAAGCGTCGATTCACAGCTGCCTGACTGGAAAATAGGCCTACCGAAATAGCATTAGATAAATCGCCTTCACTGATCAGCCTCATGTCTGTCACACCTTTCAGTTTAAGATCCTTCATCGCCGCTACTGCCGATTCACGTGAGCCTTGAGGTGCCAGATACACCCAAAATAACTGTCTACCCTGTTCATCGGTTTGCCGTTGATTATATAAAATACCCCGGTCATTTAACCAACCAGATAATAAACGAGATTCTTTCAGGTTCGGTATCGGGCCGTAAGTATAACAAACTGTGACTTTAGCCGGCAAAATAGCTGATAGACCGTCACTCTCCATATCCAGAATTTCCGTTGTACCGCTCTGCTCGTTTACAACGGGTTGGGACATAAGTGTATCGATCATCTTTTCTGTATTTGGATTTAGAGCAATCGGCAATACCGGCTCAGAGCTAAAATTCTCCACAGAAAGCTCAGTGTCGACTTTAATAGAAATCCTTGTCTCTGGTAGCCGTTCCAGTTCGTTTAATAATTCAAGTCGTTTTGTACCAGCTGGCACTTTGATAGCAGTCGATACATTCGCACGGTCCAACTGCACATCACGATCCATTTCCCAACCCAGATAAACTGCATTAGCAATCAATATCAATATAAAAAGCCACTTCATGATGAAGCCTTATGGGCGATAAAAAGCCCACCTAACACTAGATTAGGTTCATGCTCAAACTGCTCTTGAAGTAAGGGGTTGATTGCTTCTGCCATACCACCAAATATTACACATTTTGGAAAAGCACCTGATTCGACTGAGAGATGCTTAACGGCACGGTCAATCATGGCCGTAGCCGCAAAAAAAGCACCATTATTTATCGCCGCCTGAGTACTTTGTGCATAATCAATTGAAGCATGCTTATCAGTAGACACATTTATACATTCTGTTTTTGTTATTAATGCTTGTTGCATTAATTCAATGCCTGGAATGATATAGCCACCGAGATGATTACCTAGCGAGTCAATGGAATCAATGGTCACTGCCGTGCCACAACCTACTATACACAATGCTGTTTGATACTTTTCCCACGCAGCTACCATTGCTAACCAACGATCTATACCCATTTCTTGCGTATTAATATAGCTGTTTTTCAATTGATTGAACCTTTCACTAACGCTGGGTTGCCAACATTCCAACTGCCACTGTTGCTTTACCCAAGCTTCAAGACTGCCAAAAACTTTATTACCAGCCACATTTGCTACTAATACCTGTGTTGGTTTTTGAAGAGATAACAGATTGTCTTGAAGACTTTTATCAAAATTATTTTTATCGTATCTAAACGCGCCATCAATTATAAGCTGAGCGCCTTCTTCCATAGCCCAATTAACCGATGAATTTCCAATATCTAGCAAAAGACTCATTGTTGTACTCTTAAACTAACCTCTCCTGAGGTAAAACTTTTTAGTTGTCCATCAACCATCATTAATAATGAACCTTGATTATCTACACCTTTTAAAATGCCTTCAATTTCCTTACCGGGTAATATTAACTTTGCCTTGCGCCCAAAAGATTGATCATATTCACGCCACTCATCTAACAGACTTGAGCTAGTGCCCGATTGTAAATCCTGCAGTATCTCAAATATATTTGATAATAGTGTCGATGCGATCTTATTTCTGGATAAGCGCTTTTCCGTAAGACTACATATATCCGTCACGGCTTGATTAATATCATACAATGCAAATTCAGGCAGGTCATAATTGACCCCGACACCAACTATGACATCGACAGGGCCGCCGGCTTCTCCTCGTAACTCAAGTAAAATTCCACCGAGCTTCTTATCATTAATGACAATATCATTTGGCCATTTTAATCCAATATCTGTAAGTCCTAACGCAGTTAATGTACGAGCCGTCGCAACCCCCATATACAGGGACAATAGACCTAAAGCATGAGGAGCATCATCAAAATGCCACGCCACACTAATACAGATGCTACTGGCAAGCGGTGAAACCCACTGCTTGCCTCTACGCCCACGACCATTAGATTGATACTCTGCCAAAACAGCAGTGCCATGATGTTTTTCAGAACTCAATCGATTAAGCAGGAAAGAACTCGTTGATTCTGTTTTAAACAAAACTGTCAACTCATTACAACACTGTCTTGCTTTCGGGGATAATTCTTTTTTAATCGTTTTTTCGGATAACAATTCTATTTGATTTGCCAATCGATAGCCTCGCCCACGTATGGCTTCAATCTGTAAGCCTAATGACTCGAGATGTTTCATAGATTTCCAGATAGCTGCTCTGGAAATATTCAACTGTGTTGCAATATCCTGTCCCGAATGAAATTTTCCATCCGAAATTATAGATAAAAGAGCAACAGGTCCTTTCAATTCTGTATTAATTTCTCAACCACCAATACTGGGAGAGTAACGATAAAGTGATAACAAACTCGTTAACCACCACCAGTAACATAATTAATCATAATCCCTGCAGCAACTGCTGAACCAATCACTCCTGCAACGTTGGGTCCCATCGCATGCATTAACAGAAAGTTATGCGGGTCTGCTTCAAGTCCTAGTTTATTCGATACACGTGCCGCCATGGGCACCGCTGATACTCCAGCTGAACCGATAAGAGGATTGATACTAGTACCACCAAATTTGTTCATCATTTTTGCCATTAGAACGCCAGACGCAGTACCGATAGAGAAGGCAATCATACCCAGACATAAAATGCCCAAAGTAGTAATGTCGAGAAATTTGTCAGCACTGAGTTTAGATCCTACAGCGAGGCCTAAAAAGATGGTCACAGTATTGATCAAAGAGTTCTGCGTCGTATTACTCAACCGATCTACGACAGCACATTCTTTCATTAAGTTTCCAAAACAGAACATACCTAACAATGGTGCTGCATCGGGCAGCAAGAAGGCAACTAGTAACATGAGTAATAATGGAAAAACAATTTTTTCACGATGTGATACATGACGTTGTTGCACCATCTTTATCTTACGTTCTTGCTCATTGGTAAGAAGCCGCATAATCGGTGGCTGAATTAAAGGCACCAAGGCCATGTATGAGTAGGATGCCACTGCTATGGCGCCAAGTAGTTCAGGTGCGAGTTTGCTGGCAACGTAGATTGAGGTAGGCCCATCAGCACCGCCAATGATACCAATGGCTGCTGCATCAGCCAGAGTAAAATCAAAAACACCAAACGTTGATAATAAAATCGCACCCATTAACGTTGCAAAAATACCGAATTGTGCTGCGGCACCAAGAAACAGTGTTTTTGGATTGGCCAGTAATGGACCAAAATCCGTCATAGCACCAACCCCCATAAAGACAAGCAAAGGGAATACGCCGCTTTCAATCCCAATAGAGTAGAAGATATATAATATCCCACCCGGTTCAGCCAATCCCGCTCCTGGAATATTTGCTAAAACGCCACCAAAACCGATGGGAACAAGCAGTAGCGGTTCAAAGTTTTTATTAATGGCGAGATAAAGTAAAAATATACCAATCCCGATCATTACAGCCTGACCGGTTTCCATTTGATACAAACCAGTGTTGTGCCAAAGTTGCAGTAAATTTTCCATGTTTTAAGCCTTTATTTAAGTGAAACCAAATGGTCACCAACTTTGACGGCGTCACCTGGTTTAACTGAAATCGAAGCAATAACACCTGCTTTGTCAGCAACAATCTGTGTTTCCATTTTCATTGCTTCAAGAATAACTAATACATCGCCTTCTTGAACTTTCTCGCCCAATGAAATTTCTACTTTCCAGATATTTCCGGCCAGGGGTGCTATAACTGGGCTACCACTGGCCACAGGTAAATCTGTCCCTGATGAATTTGTTGGCATGCTGGAAAAATTACTAATG
Organism: Thiotrichaceae bacterium UBA973; assembly: GCA_002292815.1. GTDB lineage: Bacteria > Pseudomonadota > Gammaproteobacteria > Eutrophobiales > Eutrophobiaceae > UBA7359. Next base: position 14,780 of record DBBX01000012.1, read on the forward strand.
TCGCCGCCTTCATTAATTTGAACAACATAATTCTGGCCATTAACCGCAATAGTATAGACATCCTGTTCGACATCAGCAGCTGTTGCCTTTTGTGTTGCTGCCTGTGCAGACGCTACGGTTGGAATCGGCACAAACGCATCAGGATTATGTCTATTGGCCAGAAACTTCAAACCGACTTGAGGAAACAATGCATAGGTTAAGACATCATCAATTTCACGCTCACCAGCTTCTAGTTCAAAGCCTTCCTTCGCTGCCTCTTGCTGAAGCTCTACACTAAGCTTGTCCAATTCAGCTTCTATTAAATCGGCAGGCCGACAAGTAATTGCTTCTCCACCCTCAAGAACGCGTTGTTGGAGTTCGCTATTAAACGGCGCTGGTGCAGTACCATATTCGCCTTTCAGTACACCCGCTGATTCAGCAGTAATTGACTTATATCGTTCACCGGTTAATACGTTTATCACCGCTTGTGTACCCACAATTTGCGATGTTGGTGTGACCAGCGGCAGGTAGCCTAAATCCTCACGGACACGCGGTATCTCCTCCAATACTTCATCCATGCGATCTTCTGCTCCTTGTTCACGTAACTGACTTTCCATATTGGTTAACATGCCGCCAGGGACTTGCGCTACTAAAATACGTGAATCAACTCCTTTGAGAGAGCCTTCCCATGAGACATATTTTTTTCTGACTTCACGAAAATAAGCGGCAATCTCTTCTAATAACTCAATATTCAAACCGGTATGTCGTTCTGTGTCTTCAAACATAGAAACCACTGATTCTGTCGCCGAGTGACCATAGGTCATAGACATTGATGAGATAGCAGTATCGACATTATCAATGCCCGCTTCAACGCATTTTAAAATGGTTGTGGTTGATAGACCTGTCGTAGCGTGAGCATGCAGTTGAATAGGGATATCGATTGTCTGCTTTAAACTTGTTATCAGCTCGAATGCTGCATAAGGTTTAAGCAGGCCCGCCATATCCTTAATACAAAGTGAATGGGCACCCATATCCTCAATACGTTTAGCTTGATCTAGCCACATGGCAAGATCGTGTACTGGGCTTAAAGTATAGGAAATGGTTCCCTGCGCATGTCTTTCGTTTTCAATAACCGCTTTAATGGCAACTTCGAGATTACGCGTATCATTCATGGCGTCGAACACACGGAATACGTCAACACCATTGATTGACGCACGTTCGACAAATTTTTTCACTACATCGTCAGCATAATGACGATAGCCAAGTAAGTTTTGTCCACGAAGTAACATCTGTTGCGGCGTATTAGGCATCGCCGCTTTTAAACTTCGTATACGGTGCCAAGGATCTTCGCCTAGATAACGAATACAGGCATCAAATGTTGCACCACCCCAGGTTTCTATTGACCAATAACCTACCTGGTCAAGCTTTTCTGCAATAGGCAACATATCATCAAGGCGCAGACGTGTTGCAAATAACGATTGGTGAGCATCACGCAGGACAACATCTGTAATACCCAACGGGCATCTGGATTCGGTCATATTTAAGGCCTCAATGTAATAAATGGTGTTGGGTATTTAGCGAGGGCTATTTATGCCGCGAACGATATTTGTGAATGGCGGCGGTAAACACTGCGATTAATGTTTTGTTGTTAGCTTCAGACTTTGCGATTGGCTCATGCTGTCTTATTACTGCGGTAGGCGACGAGACACCACCTTCAGGTAACACGCCAACGCTTTTCTCGTAGCGGGTAATAAGTCGTGACATAACAGACGTCACGACAACTAATAATGTCAAAAAGATAAAAACAAAACCCATACCAAAGACCATTAGGGTTGTACCTTCATTCAGTAAGCTAGGTGCTGACATCTGCCTGACACTCCCATAACCGTGTGAAACTTGAATTAAACTATTTAAATCAATAACTTAAAACATATAGTCCTTATTATAGCATCTACAGGTCATCTGGCATTATTTGATATTAATAAGCAGCGGGAAAATAAATCGTAGCGGCTAATGGCTGGCTGGAGATTTCCATTCAGCGTTTAACTAATGTTCATCTTTACGCAGAGTCGCATCATCATCAAGTTCACCATGAGCTTCATCTGCATCATCTAGCATTATCGTCTCATCTTCAGAATCGAATTCATCTGCGTCAGCGTCTAATGTGAACTCTGGTTGGTTCGAACCGCCATCCTCGATGGCGACTTCCCTAATGATGGTATCTTCATCATCGGCATCGGGTTCATACAAATCAGCTAATTCGTCAACCGAGTCAGGGCCGGTTAGATCGAAATCCATATCAGAACTTGAGGCAACACTTATTTCTTCCTGGCTTAGTTCACCAGTAGTCTCATGGCCTTTAATCTGGGTTGCCTCTTCAGATTCATCGATTATGGCTTCTGGTTGTGCCGCAAACACTGTATTTGAGATGACCGTCATACCGCTGTCTTCCATTTCCGGCATGATAAATTCAAAATCGCATTTGTGTAATCGAATACGATCACCGTGTTTCAATCGAACTTCACTACTGACTGGCTCACCGTTCACAAATGTCCCATTGATACTGCCCTGATCTATAATCCAGAATGAGTAATCTTTATATTCAATTAAAGCATGACGACGGCCAATAGTCGTTTCATTAACAACAATGTAATCGAGGTGCTCCGTATCTTTTCCTGCAACACGTCCAAACATGACTGGTTTAGAGCCTAATTTATGTGTTTGTTTATCCGTTTTGCCTTGCAAATCATTTATATATCCTTCTTGTACAGTCTCAGCTGCGCCCGTTTTCAAATCACGATTGCGCCGTAAAAGAATAATGAGTATGCCTAATAATGTAATCGTTAATACGATTGCAGCAGCAATCATTATGATTGAACGAATACGTTCTTCCTGCCCCATCGATTGAGCTGGAACTTCAATTATCACCGGCGGCGGTGCTTGTTGTACTACTGGGGCAGGAGCCTCAATAACCGATACTACCTGAACAACTTCAGGCGCAGGTTCAGGCTCGGGAGGTGTATTAATAATTTTATCAATCTGTTCAAAGACGTTTTGTAAGTCTGCTGCCGTCAATGCTCGATAATATTCGCCTTCCGTTTTTTGTGCGATGGATTGAATTAACTGAAAATCTGCACCTTCAGTAAAGGCAATACCAAATATCTTAATTCCATTATCAGCTGCATCTGGCGCTAAATCTTCGCGTAGCCACTTGGACTTTTCTAAATCACGATCCGGCGCACCAGTATCAACGATACCATCCGTCATAAAAATAATAGATTTTTGCGCACTGTCACGACCATTATTCTTTAGCTCATAGATCGCACGTTCTATTCCGGCGGGACTATCCGTAAAAAGTCCCTGATAATTAATTGCTTCAATACTATTGAGTATAGTTTCACGATTAGCTAGCGATGAAGTTGTCAGTGCGACAGGTAAACGAACCCCTTGGTCAAAAATGACAATAGCAACACGAGTGTTCTCATCTTGCTGGCTAATAAACTCCTTAACCGCCTTACTGACCAAAAAATCCGGGTCGTTCTTTTTCATACTGCCGGAGTTATCCAGTACTAAGACAACGTCCTTGGTTAAGAGCATCTCCACTTCAGCCTGGTATTCTTCCGTTGCAACTAATTCCTCATCAAACTCTTCGTCGACCATGGCATCGGTTTCTTCTAAAAGGTCACTGTCCACAGTCTCAATGATTAAAGCTTCTGCAGATTCGACCCCGGCATCAATCACAGTATTGATTGATGCCGACTCTGCATAGCCAGTTACGCACACTAGAATTAACGCGAATTTTACAATTAGTCTGAACATTTTACCCATTATGAAAAAACTTTAAGTTTGCTTATAACAACCATTATATGTTTATTAGTAACATACTGAAATGTTTTACTTAAATATCATTGTTACGCCGCTTTACATCTCAGTTGCAACAGGTTTTCCCGGGGTACTGGACCACTCACTCCATGAACCCGCATATAATTTTGGTAAATTCAGTCCGGCATGTGCTGTCGCAAGCAAATTATGGCAGGCAGTTACTCCTGAACCACAATAAAAGACCGTATTCTCAGATCTCGTATTGCCAAAAAGCTCATCAAACTCCTGCTTTAGCTTCTGTTTGCTCTTAAAAATACCCGCTTCAGTTAGGTTCTCCTTCCAAAAACGATTAGTTGCTCCCGGAATATGTCCTGCTACTTTATCAATAGGTTCAATGTCACCTCTATAGCGGGCAGGGTCCCTAGAATCAATAACCCGTTCAAATTTGTCGACGTCCTCAATATCAATAACACTGCTAGCCAATGCACTGTTTTTAAATTCGGAACTCACCCGTGCCACGACATCCCGGCTAATCGGCCGATCAACCGTAAGCCATGACTGCCAACCACCGTCCAGAACAGCGACATTTTTATGTTGCATATATCTCAACATCCACCATAGACGCGCGGCAAAAGAACCCCCATTATCATCATAGACAACCACCTGCATATTGGGGCGAATACCCAGCTCTGCGAATAATATGTTCATGGTTTCTATTGTAGGTAATGGATGGCGCCCCCCATTTATTGAAGGTGGCCTGCTTAAATCATCGTGTAAATCAACATAGATTGCTCCGGGAATATGTCCTTGCAGATAAGCATCTTTGCCGGCATTCTTATCCATCAAATCATAACGCACATCGAAAATGATCCACTCAGGGTTATCGAATCCTATAAATAGTTCATCTTCGCTGATCAGCGTTGTAAACATGTTATCTACCACAACTTTTAAATAAGAAGGCTTTCATAATATTCTCGCATACACCGCTAATTAATGGTTCATATTTATGATATTAATGAGATGATTACAGAACCATCATATTATTATAGAACTATCGCTCTATTGCTGTTTACCGTATTAGTATCTGGTTGTGCCTCGGTAAATTATTATGCGCAATCAATTCAGGGGCAGTTCGAGATTATTCAAAAGCGTCAAGACATCCATTCATTGCTGGGCAACAACAAGCTACCTAATTCACAACGGAAGAGTCTTGAGACGGTATTAGAGTTGAGAGAATTCTCCATTAAGCAACTTCGGCTTCCGCACAATAATAGTTATTTGTCCTATGCCGATCTTGGACGTGATTATGTAATCTGGAATATATTTGCGACAGAAGAGTTTTCACTTTCTCCCATTAGATGGTGTTACTTGATTGTGGGTTGTCTCGATTATCGCGGCTATTTTTCAAAATCAGATGCAAAACAACATGCCGCCAAACTTAAAGGACAAGGACATGATGTCTATCTCGGCGGTGTATCTGCTTACTCAACACTGGGTTGGTTTGACGACCCGGTATTAAATACAATGCTCAGGTGGAATGATATTCAATTGGCAACCGTGATGTTTCACGAACTTGCTCACCAACAACTCTATATTAAAAACGATACTGAATTTAATGAGTCATATGCTGAAGCCGTAGCCACGATAGGCGTCATCAAGTGGCTTGAGCAAAGCCCTGATAAGAACTTACTCTCCGAATATATACAATCTCAATCACAGGAAAAGCAATTTATTTCCCTTGTTATGCGATACAAGACTTTGTTAACTAGATTGTATCGGTCTAAAACAAACAAACAACAACTGCGTAGACAAAAGGAAGCGATATTTGAACAGATGAGAGAGGAATATAGTGTTCTCAGCCGTCATTGGAAAAAAAAACATTATGCGCAATGGTTCTCGTCAGGCATAAATAATGCAAAACTATCAGCGATTGTAACCTATCGGCAATACACCTCATCCTTCTTGGAGATATACAAAAAATTAGGTAAAGATTTAAATCGATTCTATTCGTTAGTAATATCACTATCTCACTGTAAGCAAATGAAACGTATAGAAATCTTGAATGCGGAAAAAACTAATTTTGAATGTTAGATATATTCATTAATAAGTTTTCTTTACAATATATGAATATATAATTAGATAGTGGCAAAAATCATGGAAAACGTGAGCTGATTCACGGTTTTTTTTAGCGTTGTCGGTTAGACTGCATAACCTCTCCAGCGCTCTCAGGTAACTATAAAGTCGAGACAATAATGTTAGATAATTTATTTGCAAAACCTATCGAAATCACTGTTGGCGAGCAAAGCCTGAAGTTCAATTCCTTAGCGGATTTCGAGTTTAGCCTAGCTGGCCGCACATCCGTGCCCTCTAATAAAATCACCGGCATGGTGAAGTTTTCCCTTGATGAATTAAAGAAAGAAGCGCGAATGATAAAAGACATTGAGAAACGCTTTGTTTCTATCTTGTCAAAATCAATTGAAGAGCCTGGTAGTATTAATCGTGCTTTACGTGAAATGGATGCTCAAATATTTTCTCAAGACCATAACTGGCGATTGATCATAGGCGCATTACACAACGGGGATGAAGAGTTAAATGAGTTCCGTCGTGTCGCAGTGGTTAAATACATGCAATATCTATCATCCCGACAGGAAATCATTAAGTACCTTTATTCTGAAAAGAAGAGGCATGTCAAATCAGCCGCCATATCAAATGATACTGAGGCAGGTAGCGAATTTAAAGACACTCTTATTCTGGAAAATACAGTTTTTGAACCTATTTCTGGCGAATATCAAAGCGGTGAGATGGAAAAAATGCCGAAGGGTGAAAATGTAACTATCCGAATGAAGGCTGGTAGAAAAATCGTGGTTCTTTTGTCGAAAAACCAATGCAAGATTGTCGCTGATGAATCAGGCAGTAAATTTATTGATGATGCAGGGCGAAGTTACGATTTAAAAATAGGCAAAAATGTAATTGGTCGAGATAGTAAAAGCGATATCATGATGGATCCAAAGCTAAGAGACGTTTCGCGCATGCATTTAGTAATAGATATGGATGATACTAATACGTTATATTTGACTGATCTCTCTGCGCATGGCACATATTTGCCTGCCAAATATCTTGCGAGTCAGACCTTCTAGACTTAATTCCCGCCAAAGATTCCTTTAACTTTTTCCTACTAAACTAACTTTGGCTTTCTTCTTAGCGGCATTGGCTCTGGCCTGATCTGCCTGACTAAACGGTTTATCAGCGGGGGCACCGCTATCAGCATTACTACCACCGTCAGTTTTCCCGGATAATAAAGCTGTCACTCTAGTCGCGCCTTGGGCTCCAACTTTCATTGTCACCTTCTGTACAATAAACTCGTCGTCATATTCTTTAGCTCTGAGTTCCTCAATTAACTCTAGAATCAATTCGTCTTCTTTATTTTTTTTAGTGCCAGATAAAGATGCTCAAGCAGACTTTCCGACCACATCGTTTGAACTTCTTTTTTGTCGTTCATTTATCTTTACTCCGCAGGTAAATTAAAATCTTCAGTCATTTTAACAGGAGTAAAATATAAAATAATATTTTGTTCAATTACATAATGCACACTAACTTTGATTGTAAATTAAAGAATATATATGAGAATAGACTATAAATATAAGGACATATTATATGTGGAAATATCTCATTCTGATAAAATCACCGCTCTTGAGCACTTATTAAAATAAAAATCAATAACTTACCTATACAAATCAGCTATGAGTAGAGAAATTTTCAACCCAGAACAACTGGCAAATGAATATGACGAACAATCACCAGCGGCTATTATTAAATTAGCACTAAAGAGTTTCGAAAACATCGCTATTTCTTTCAGTGGTGCTGAAGATGTCGTATTGGTCGATATCGCGACAAAGATTAATCCAGATGTGATGGTATTTTCACTTGATACCGGGCGATTACATGCCGAAACCTATCGTTTCATTGAACAAGTACGCGAACATTACAATATAGAGATAGATGTACTCTCACCAGATGCTAAGTCTGTACAAGACTTGGTGCGTACAAAAGGTCTCTATAGTTTTTACAAAGATGGTCATAAGGAATGCTGCAGTATTCGTAAGGTCATTCCATTAAGACGTCATTTAGCGGGTTTGGATGCCTGGGTGACAGGACAACGTAAAGACCAAAGCCCAGATACCCGAAATGCTGTTCCAGTGGTAGAGAAAGATGCTGCTTTTTCAAGCACAGATAAGAATTTTTATAAATTTAACCCACTCGCTAACTGGACGTCAGCTCAAGTTTGGGAATACATAAGAAGCAATGATGTGCCGTTTAATGCCTTACACGAACAAGGGTTTAGCAGTATTGGTTGTGAACCTTGTACACGTCCAGTTTTGCCAAATCAGCATGAACGTGAAGGTCGTTGGTGGTGGGAAGAGTCGACCCAGAAAGAATGTGGTTTACATGTTGCTGATCAGAAAAAATAAATCATTATGAACATAACATTTGTTAAAAAAATCAAGATTGATGGTAGTCCATGTCGAAAATGTGCTGAGGTTCAGTCACGTCTGGAGAAAGACGGCCATATCGATAAAATCGATCGCACGGTTATTGCAGATGAACGTGATAGTAATAGTGAAGGCATGCAATTAGCAAAACAGTATGAAGTCGATCGCGCACCATTTTTCATTGTCGAAGAGGATGGTAGTGATCCGCTTGTATTTACGGTTTACTTTAAATTTGTGAGTGAGATCTTCAGCGGAAAAACAAACGAAGAAGACGCAGCTAAAGATATATTAGATAGTAACGATCTGGATTTTATTTAATCCATTAACTTAATAATCTGGTAAATCTATCTCTTTAAATATTTCGTCTAATTCATGCTTTGTATTTGTTTGCATTGATTGTTGAACAATATCTTGTGTCAAATGCGGTGCAAACTGTTTAATAAACTCAAACATATATCCGCGTAAAAAGGTTCCTCGCCTGAACCCAATTCTGGTAATACTCGCTTCAAATAGATGGCTCGCATCAATAGAAACCAGGTCTGTGTCGATCTTTGGGTCATAAGCCATGCTTGCTACGATCCCCACACCAAGGTTCATCTTTACATAAGTCTTGATCACATCTGCGTCAGATGCAGTAAAAACGAGTTTGGGATTTAATCCTGAGTTTTTGAAAGCCTGGTCCAATTGAGAGCGACCAGTAAAGCCGAAGACATAAGTTACGATAGGATATTCAGCCAACGTTTCCAGCGTTAAAGAAGAGACACTTGCCAAAGGATGCTCATGATTGACAATGACGCTTCTGTTCCAACGATAACAGGGCATCATAATTAAGTTATCAAATAATTCTAATGCCTCGGTTGCGATAGCAAAGTCAACCGTGCCTTTAGATGCCAATTCAGAAATTTGTACGGGTGTGCCCTGATGCATATGCAAGGAAACATCCGGGTATAGCTTGATAAAATCCTGAATTATTCGAGGCAAAACATAACGTGCTTGAGTATGTGTCGTTGCTAAAGAAAGGCTGCCATGGCGTTTATCGCTGAAATCATCAGCAACTCGTTTAATACCTTCAACCTTATCCAGTATCTCTCCAGCCATATCGATAATGACCCGCCCCGCAGGCGTAACCTTTGTCAGGTGCTTGCCATTGCGCTGAAAGATCTGGACGTCAAGCTCATCCTCTAGCATCCGTAGCTGCTTGCTAATCCCGGGTTGTGAAGTAAACAGGCTTTCAGCCGTAGCCGACACATTCAGCCCATGATTTGCAATCTCCCAGATATATTTCAGTTGCTGTATTTTCATTATTTAAATATGTATATACGATAAAATTATAAAAATATACATAATAATTCCTTTTCAGAATAGTTGTCAGACTGTAGATTACAGTCCCATTTGACCATCGAATTCGGATAAAACCGCAAACTTACAAAGATTTATGGATTTTTCATTTACAATCATTGGCTTTTTAGTCGGTTTCATAGTGGGCATGACGGGCGTTGGGGGCGGCTCCTTAATGACCCCCATCCTCGTGCTTGGCTTTGGCATACAGCCTGCTATCGCGGTGGGAACTGATTTGCTCTACGCCGCAATCACCAAATCAGGCGGTGTTTTCGTGCACCATAAACATGGCAACATTCAATGGCCAATTGTTATCTTACTTTCGATAGGCAGTGTGCCGGCGTCCATTTGCTCAATCTTTATTATCAAACACCTTGATAAATCCGGAATAAATTATGACAATTTAATAATGTCTACTTTGAGTATCGCATTGATACTAACAGCACTTTTTTTATTAACTCGCGATCAATTACACAAATTTAGTCAACAGGAAAAATTTGAAGCATTAAAGCTTCTTCATAAAAAATATAGAAAACCCGTTACAATATTTGCCGGTGTTTTGATTGGCGTTCTTGTTACATTATCTTCGGTAGGTGCAGGTGTTATTGGTGCTGCATTTTTATTTTTTCTTTATCCACGATTTAAAGCAATACAAATAGTCGCGACTGATCTTGCTCATGCAATTCCAATCACAGCCATAGCCGGACTCGGTCACGCACATATTGGTACTGTAAATTATATTTTACTAGGGAGTTTACTTGTTGGGTCATTGCCCGGAATATATTTAGGCAGTCACTTTGGCACTTTTTTACCTGATAAATTTATGCGTCCTTTCCTTGCCAGCATGCTTTTAATTATCGGTATTCGGCTCGTTTTTTAAATATCTGCTACAGATAACTCTCTTCTCGTTTCATAATACCTTGTGTTCCCTTTAAAATAGTCGCTTCATTCAGTCTCCTCGGCAACTAGCTCCGAGCGTTACTCTAGCGCCTACATCCCTGTAACAGTCTCGCAGCATACACGCCATCCATGGAGATAAAAAAACCCTGTATTAAACAGGGTTTTTATAGAAAAGGACTTAGCTAATGATTAAGCGTGATCGTGCTTATAATTTTCTATTATGGTGGCCATTCGATCCTTCAAGATTAATTTTTCTTTTTTAAGCCCTTCCAGACTAAGTTGATCAACTTTTAGATTTTTATCATTAACATCTTTAACTGTATTTTTTAAAACATTATGTTTTTCGTACAGTCTTTTGAAATCATTGTTTTCGCTTAGTAATGAATTTACTATTTCCTGATCGTGTTCAAACATGACACCCCCTGTATTAATGATGATGTGAAAATTGGAATTCATTGGTGTGGACATTCTACCGCTACATTCTTTTGCACATATCCTGTAACAGAGCGAGCATAAAATTGATAAATTTTAAAAATGCTTTTCATAAATTCCACTTATAAATAGTCGAAATTATTTAATTCGACAAGAATAAAATAATGAAAATCTTATTTTCAACAGCTTACGGTTCATTAGTTAGCCAAAACATTCATTAATAATTTGACATCTGAAACTCAACATCTATTCTATCTATTAGAAGGTAGATAGATGACAACATCAGAACAAATCATAGATACGGCAACTGAGCTACTTCAGAAGCATGGTTTCAATGCATTTAGCTATGGTGATATTTCAAAGTTAATCGGCATTAAAACTGCTAGCATCCATTACCACTACCCAAGTAAATATGACTTAGGTAAATCCGTCATGAAGAAATACCGGCTTAAGCATATGGCGGCTATAAACAAAATTGATGCTGAGTCAGATTCTCCATTAAAGAAACTACAATCATTTGCTGAACTCTTTAGCCATACAATGGGTAAAGATTACAAAATGAGCCCATGTAGCATGCTAATAACAGATAGTTCTGGCTTACCTGATTCAATCAAAGTTGAAGTACAGGATTTTTATATAGACAACGAAACCTGGTTAGCCTCCACCTTGAAAGATGGCTTAGATAAAGAGGTATTTAAATTTGATGCAAGTCCGACTGAATGCGCAAAAACTTTATTTTCGGCATTTGAAGGCGCCATGTTATCAGCAAGGGCATTTGAAGATAAAAGTCGATTAACAAAATCACTAAAACAAATAATTAAACTAATCCAGACGTAATCAATAGATGGATATCATAAAAAATTACATTCTAATTACATCATTAGGTCTAACATATTTTGTTTTTGCTTCCGGTGTAGAAAATGACTTCAATATTACTGAGGTAGCACAAGGTAATTATTTGCATAAAGGTATCCATGTTTCGCTAGATGATATTAATCATGATGATATTGCTAATATCGGCTTCATTGTTGGCGATAAGTGTATTGCTGTGATTGACACCGGTGGCTCGATTGATATTGGAATAAAATTACTTAATAAAATCAAATCAATATCAGATAAGCCCATTTGCTATGTGATCAATACACATGTGCATTTTGATCATATGCTCGGTAACAAGGCATTCATCATAGAAAACCCGGAATTTGTTGGCCATCAGCGGCTTGCCGCTGAGGTTGAACGAAATCGAGCGTTCTTTTTAGACCATTTTAAAAATGATCTAGGCCCAAATCCAGAGCCATCTTCCATAATAGGACCAAGTATTTTAGTCGAGAACTCCAGGCAATTAGATTTAGGTGATCGTATTTTGACCCTGATACCTTTTCCAGTGTCTCATAGCCATAGTGATTTAATCATCATTGATAACAAAACCAATACCCTGTGGGCTGGTGACTTAATCTTCCGGGAACGAATTCCATCTTTAACAGGCAGTCTGATCGGATGGATAAAGGTAATGGAAGATTTACCACGATTAGAGGTTAAGTTAGTAATACCTGGCCACGGTAATGTAGCTAAATCAATGGCTATAGCAATTAAACAACAACGAGATTACTTACAAAGATTATTGAATGAAACACGTCAAGCTATAGAGGATGGACAGTTTGTAAATGAAGCAGTAGAACATATTGATAAAGATAACCAGTCAAACTGGTTGCTTCACGACTTTCAACACCCAACCAATGTTTCCAGGGCATTTACTGAGCTAGAATGGGAATAAAATGACCCATGCCATGGTAAGCAAAAACGCAACTCTGCCTATAGTGACGACTAGTAGTGTAATACACCTTTATGGAAGCACGACTTTATGGGCGTAGCAGGTAAAACGGTTTGAGAGATTAAAGTCAGGATCATTTTCTCAAACAAAGAACTGTTCTATAATCAACTATCAATCACAAACATTCATTAAACAATACTGCTATGCCTACTTATGATTACTTCTGTGAAGACAATGGTAAAACCGTAGAGGTTTATCATGGGATCAACGACAAGTTAAAAACCTGGGGTGAAATCTGTTTTACTGCCCAGATCCCGCTTGGCGACACGGATGTATCAGCACCGGTCAGATTGGTCATCAGGCCTGTCGCTATTGCTTTCCCAACCGGTAATTCAAGACTCAAAGAACATGGTTTTACCAAATTGGTAAAACGTGATAACGGCGTTTATGAAAATGTAACGGCTACAGGTAGCGAGAAGAAATACATGAAAGCCGGAGATAAATCATCCATGCCACATTTGCACAAGAAAATATCTAGTTAAAAAAGACGTCTGTCGTGTAACGATCCTGTGAAGAGCATCACAGTCAAAGCCTATAAAAGTATTAATCACTTTTTATTTAAGCTTATACTCTATCAATAAATTCTTAGCTGACGAGACACATATCATGCTCAAACGCACGCTCTTGCTAACCAGCCTCCTCATTGCTTTTATAGCTACGCCAGTTTTTGCCGAAGACAAAAATTACGAACAAGATACTGTCCTGGATGATGCGGCAGATTTTTTTGGTGAAGGCGCAAAGGGCTTAGGTGAAGTCATAGAGAAAATCTTCAAAGAGCACGGACGACCCAATGCCATCATAAAAGGAGAAGAAGCCAGCGGTGCAATAGGTATCGGCGCACGATTTGGTAGTGGTATGCTGTCTATGAAAAATAATAGCAAGACAAGCGTGCATTGGACAGGTCCTTCTATTGGTTTTGATGCAGGTGCAAATGCTTCAAAGGTCTATGTATTGGTCTATCATCTCCCGAATACAGCTGCTTTATTTCAGCGCTTCCCTGCGATCGATGGCAGTCTTTATTTTGTGGGTGGCATCAGCGCGAACTACCATCAATCCGAGAACATCATTCTTGCGCCATTAAGATTAGGGGCAGGTCTTAGGGCCGGGGTCAATGTCGGCTATATGAAATACACCCGTAAAAAGACCTGGAATCCGTTCTAATTCATACTAATCAATAAATCGAGTACATTTCCAAAAACAAAATTAATATTTCTTTTGTTTTTTAATGAGAATGGTTATCATTACCATATAATTTAAACTAATCTCGAAACGACAATGTCTATAAGTAAACCTAGTCTCTTTATCTGCCTATTAATATTGGCCGGATTAACTCATCTTAGTTATGCCAGTGGCACCATGAATGAGGATGAAATTAAAAATGTTGATCGTATAGAAATCTCCGATGAGGATGCCCGCCAACGTATCTCGATAACAGCGGGTTTATTGGCTGACTACGAAATAGCAGCTAAAAAATTAATTACAAACCTGGAGAATGGCTCAATAACCGCTATAGATATCAGCGAACAGGCAAGAACATTATTAGATTTATCTGAGAATGTTATAAATAGTGCGCAATACCGACTACCGCAATGTGATGAATATCTAGCCAAGTCATTAATGCTAAAGGATAGTTTGCAATACATTTCTCACGACAGCTTGGAAAAAGACTACCATCATGATGGTGCGCTCCCCAAAGCGCCCAGCGAGTGTTATCACACAAAAGATTTATTTGTGCATCCGGCAACCGTTATCGTCTTGACACGTGATGACCCCTCATTAAATAAAAACACAAGAGCCTCTATCAATCTTGAGATAAGCGAGGTATTGGCACATACGGAAATAGTGAGACAGCTTGTTATCTATTAGATATTTGTTTCGATAATTATTTTATTGGTTGAGTTTCCAGTACCCACCTCTTTAGCGTCAATCTAATGTTCTTGGAATGGAACAAGTCCTTGATCATTATGTCATAATAAGCACAAGCTTCTGCAGCTTATTCAATCACTGGGGCTTGGACTAATAATTATTAATGACACGCTATTGCCATATGATAAGTTCTATAAAAACCACTGTTTTTTTTGCTACTGTTTTTTTCTTAACGGCATGCAAGACGATCCCGACAAACCCTGATGAGCCCCCTGTTCCAGAACCTGAACAAACAAGCCCGAGCAATACTGATTCAACTAGTCTGACAACATCTTTACAGAGTAAATCCCCGAGTAATTCTGACAAAAACGAACCCGATCAGAATTCCGGCGAACAAAAAGAAATAACAAGCGAAAGCGCTTCTGATATTTTCACCAGTGAAGAACAATCTCAGCAACTCGACCAACAACTCGACGAGCGCTTTGCTGACTTCGATAGATTATTACTTCGTGAACGCGAGTTTCTTAATAAGCATCAAAAGGAACAAGGAGAGCCTCAGAATAATAGTAGCGGTGGCGCTGCAGGTGGAGCAGGTTTTGAAGGCCTCGATGATTTTGATGGCATTGCTACTGAAGATTCTAGCCCACAAAATAGCAAAAGTAGCACTCAACAGACTGCTGGCCAAAACTCATATCCCAGCAATAATACGAAGATAAACACGCCCCCTGATCTTGCAAATAGCAAGGGCGATGATGTTATTGCAAGACAACTACGTGAAGCTGCACAAAAAGAGAAAGACCCTGTGCTCAGAGAAAAGCTTTGGGACGAGTATAGAAAATATAAAAGTGGAATTTAAGATAAGGACTATAAGTTATGAAGAAATTAAATAATATATTACTCATAGTCAGCACATTCTTATTATTGACTGCTTGTAATACCACTTCAGTAAGATCGACACAAACAACACCTATCCTTATTACAGGTGCAGCGATCCCTGAAGAATTATTGCTGGATGTAGGCATTAACATATTTGATCCCGATATCACGAAAAACAAGACTGAAGAGGTGAATGGGTATACCAAAATTCTTGAGGCGGAAGCGAATTACATGCCTTTTAAACTCATGGAAACCATTCAAGGAAGCGGTAATTGGGGCGTGGTACGCGTCATTCCGGACAAACAGAGTGAAATGGATGTCTGGGTCGATGGCAAAATAATAAAGTCTGATGGCGCTGAGCTTGAACTTGATATCACCGTCAGCGATGCAAGTAATAGTGAATGGTATAGCAAACGATATCAGCAAGAAGTCAGTAAATACGCTTACGATAGAAACACAAAAAACAGTGAACCTTTTCAGAATCTATATGATGAAATTGCTAATGACATGCTGTTGTATTACAGAAAACTTAGTGCTGAGAAAATCACCAAAATCCGTACTATTTCTCAACTGCAATTTGCAAAACGTTTTTCTCCTGAGGCTTTTAGTGATTACATCGACACAGATAACAAAGGACATTTAACTGTTAAACGCTTACCTGCAAAAACTGATCCCTTGTTAAAACGTATCGAAACAATACGTGAACGAGACCATTTATTTGTTGATACCCTGCAAGATTATTACGCTAACTTTAATCGTCAGATGGAAGAACCTTATCTTGAATGGCGCCGTGCTTATTACGAAGAAGGCGAAGCTTTGCGTGAGGTTAATTCACAAGCAACAAAGCGCCTGATTGGTGGTGTACTAGCTTTTTTAGCTGGAGTTCTAGCTCAAGGGAGTAACTCTTCAATTTCCCGTACTGTCGGACAAGTTGGTATTCTTGCAGGCGGCGCAGCTGTGGTTGGCGGCATGAAAAAACGTGAAGAAGCCAAGATTCATGTCGAGGCGTTACAAGAGATTTCTGCGTCACTTGATGCAGAGATAGAACCACATACAGTAAACCTTGAAGAACGCACCATAACCCTAACTGGCTCAGTTAATGATCAATATACGCAATGGCGCGAAGTACTACGTGAGATCTATAGAACTGAAACGGGTGCTATTTAATAACGCTACATAGCATATTGTCATGAATAAAGATTCAAAAGAGAGTTTTAAAGAAATAAAACCGGCACCATTTGATCGTGCTTCTGAAAACCCAACAACACTAATAAAGTCGAAGAGCCTTAGTCTTAAAACACTAAGTATAACACTTGGCCTTGCCGTACTATTGGTCAGTCTCATCATTGTAATTTTCTTTTTACCTGACTGGGTAGAAAATAATAATTCTATCAAACCTGCAAACAACGCTAATATTGAAGCAACATCAAAATCACCAATAGCAATCTCACCTGAGGCAACAACACCTTCTGCTACGGATAGAGCCGTTGTTGAGCAATTATCAGCAGAAGAACAAGCTCGGAATATAGCACTTAGAAAAGAAGCGCAAACCTATTTACAAGAGATTCTGGAAAAGCAAAAGGCACTCGAAGACAATAATGCTCAGGTTTGGGCTGGAGAAGTTTTTGTAAGCGGACTAAATCACGCAACGAGTGGAGATGTGTTTTACAACCAACAACTATTTGCAGAGGCCAATCAAGAATATAAACAAGCCTTGGCTATTTTTAATCCGCTAAATGACCAAATTGAAATTGTTTATAAAGAGAATATTGAAAATGGATTCAATGCGCTTGATGCTGGTGACTCTGAAGCAGCACTTACTGCCTTCAAGACGGCATCTCTATTTACCGATGAATCTCAACAAGCCGCCAAGGGCCTTATACGTGCACAAAACCTGGATGATGTGTTTGCTAATATTGAACACGGGGATGATGAACTTAACGAGGGTCGTTTAACAGCGGCTAAAATGGCATATCAAACTGCACTTGAACTTGATCCTGACACCAAACTCGCACAACAAAGACTACTCAAGACCAACAAATTATTAGCAGACGAGCAATTTAATTTTCTTATGTCAGCAGGATATGTCGCTCTTGAACAACAAAGCTTTGCTGCTGCTTTAAAGCATTTCAATAAGGCCTTAAAGATCAAGCCTGACTCATCTTCTGCTAAAACAGCCCTACAACAAACCAAACACCAAGCAACAACACTTGATATTGCAAAGACATTGCAACAAGCCTTCGCAAGCGAAAAGAATGAACAATGGCATACGGCTATTGAACTTTATGATAATGCCTTGAAACTAGAAAAAAATCTTGCAGAAGCGCAAATAGGAAAATCACGCGCCCAAGTTCAATTGGCAATAAATCAACGTCTGGAACAAATATTGTCCCGCCCTGAACGACTCAGTGATAAAAAGGTACATGCAGAAACAAACGCTTATTACGATGTGACTAGTCAGCTTGATAATAAGGGGCCAATATTGACCAAACAATTAATAGATCTTGAAAACCTATTACAAGTCAGCGCAACCCCCGTAAAAATCAGACTTCAATCGGATAATCTAACCGATGTAATTTTATACAAAGTTGGCAAGATGGGAGTATTCGCAACAAAAGAACTGAGCTTACGGCCCGGCAAGTATGTTGCAATCGGGAGACGTGATGGTTATCGTGATGTAAGGGTTGAGTTTTTAGTTTCTCAAGACACAAGTAAACAAGCCATACACATCGCTGCAAAAGAAGAGATCAACTGATTTCCTACTATGGCACATATTGAACCCGTCAACTTTGAACCGGCCAAACACCAAAAACCGGCTAAACTAAAAGCTCATACTTTAATATTAAAGCTCACACTTTTTTTTGCATTACCCATACTTATCTTCACCACTTGGTTCCTATTTAGTAGCAAGTCAGTAAGCATTGTGACCGAACCTGATGATGCTATCGTTACAATTGATTCGCCTCTAAAACTAACATTAGCGCAACGTTACCTACTAAGAGAAGATAACTATGATATAAAAATACGCGCAGAAGGTTTTCAAACCATCAGAGAAACCTTACAAGTAAGTGAAAAACAAAATCAGGAATACACATACAACCTACTCCCTCTGCCCGGCCATTTGAAAATTGACGTTGTTGATATCGATCAAGCTAAAATATTTATGGATGAAGTTGAACAAGGTGTCGAACCAATGACACTGGAAAGCCTTACAGCTGGAGCACATAAGATTCGGATTGAAGCAGATCGTTACTTTCCTTACGAACAAGATATAGATATTGAGGGTAAAGACAAAACGCAAGATTTAAATCTTCAGCTGGTACCCGCCTGGGCAATGATTGAATTCGTTTCAAAACCTGAAACAGCAGAAATAATTGTCGATGATAAAAGTCTGGCAAATACGCCAGCAATAATAGAATTACTGGAAGGCAAACACTCCGTCAGGGTCAAGAAGTCGGGCTTCAAAGACTGGCAAAAAACAATTCACATCGTTGCCAGCGAGGATATTGCCTTCACAGATATTCAGCTTAAGCCGGCCGATGCGACGCTGCTTGTTGAGACAGTTCCAACCGGTGCTAATGTCACTGTTGATGGAAGCTATGTCGGAAAAACACCATTAGAAACGGCTATAAGACCCGGAAAAACAACCTCAGTTAAGTTCTATAAACAAGGCTTTGTAGCAAAGGCCCGCACCGTTAAGGTTGATGCAGGACAAACTAAAAAAATAAATATAACAATGTCCTCAGAACTTGTTGATGTTGTCTTTAAGCTAAACCCTGCAGATGCCAAAGTCTATATTAATGACAAACGCGTTCAACTTTCAGGTTCAACAATCACACTACCGACCACGAAACAAAATATCATTATACGTAAAGAAGGTTACGTGGATTATAATACGACCATTACCCCTATATCAGGAACTGCACAAAGTATTAATGTGTCATTAAAGTCGCTACGGCAACAGAAACTGGAAAACATCAAGCCCATTATTACCAGCAAAGCGGGACAAAAACTTAAATTATTTTACCCACATGCTTTCACCATGGGTGCATCACGCCGTGAACCAGGTCGCCGCTCTAATGAGGCTGAACAAAACGTCGATTTAAAACGCGCCTTCTATCTCGGCATAAACGAGGTTACCAACGTCGAATACCGTTTATTCAAAAACGCACATAATTCTGGATCTTTACAAGGCCATAGTTTGGATAATGATAAACAGCCTGTTGTAAATATCAGTTGGGATGACGCGGCTCTATATTGTAATTGGTTAAGCCAACAAGAATCATTAAAACCCTTTTACAAGATCTTAAATGACAAAGTCAGTGGCATCGATTCTACTGCTGATGGCTATCGCTTACCCACTGAAGCTGAATGGGCTTGGGCGGCTAGGACTATTAACAACAGGGAACTTTTCAAATTCCCATGGGGTAACAAAATGCCGCCTCCTAAAAAGAGTGGTAACTATGCAGATAGTAATACTGTTGGTTTCCTAGGCAAGACCATCACTAGTTATAATGACGGTTTCGCTGTTGCAGCACCCATCGGCAGCTTCGCCCCCAATCAAAAAGGGCTGTATGATATGGGGGGTAATATTGCAGAATGGGTCCATGACTATTACGCTGTGCAAGCAAGCAGTAAAAAAACACATATCGATCCACTCGGTCCGACAATTGGTGAATTTCATGTTGTCCGTGGAGCATCGTGGACACATGGTACTATTACTGAATTACGATTATCGTTTAGAGATTATGCTGACAAACCACGCGAAGACGTAGGTTTTAGAATTGCCAGATACCTTGAATAGAACAAATAAACGCATGCACCAACTCTTATTTTTAATTTTATTTTGTTTCATTACATTAGCTTTCGCCGAGACAGAAGCTGATGAAAATGTCTCTGTTACTAATAACGAACAAACTGAGACACAAAAAAATAAGCAATCTACTTCAACAGTTGATACTCCTGACTCATTCGATCCCACTGAAACCTTGTCTCAAGATGTGCCCACTGCCTTTCCAGTAGATATATAGCAGATAAAAATCATTATGAATAAACACAATCCATTATCCGACTTCCTCTATCAATTAATAGCTTTGTTTTTGTCATTAATTATTGTGCACACTATCTACGTCACCGTCATTCGCCCGAATGCTGATGCCATACTCGAACAACAAGCCGCTCAACAGGCTGCGGGAGAAACGGTAGAGATTGAACGTTCCATATTCATCGTCGTGAAAGATTTTGAACAAGAAGCCTGTTTTATCCTCGCCTTATGGGTATTTGCTATTATGGCTCTTAAGGCCAAAGCAATTTTAAGAGAACGTGCGCTAATGTCTCAAACTCTAATCAATATTAGGCCGGGGACGAGCCTCTTGCCAGAAGACACACGCGAGTATTCAAGACCAATACAAAACCTTGATGAAAACGAACGCGAGTATCTATTACCCAGGGCATTGCTCTCTGGTTTACAACGCTTTGGTTCGACCAGGAATATTCAAGATGTTGCTACTACTATAAAAGATATCTGCGAACACGAGTCCGAACGGCTCGATTCAGAACTATCCATGGTGCGATATATTATCTGGGCCATACCTTCTATCGGTTTTATTGGTACCGTACGTGGAATTGGTGAAGCACTCGGTCAGGCACACAAAGCCGTGGAAGGCGACATACTCGGAGTTACGCTTAGTCTTGGTGTCGCGTTTAATTCGACCTTTGTTGCGCTTATCATCAGTATTTTTATTATGTTTCTGATGCATCAATTACAACTATTACAAGAACGGTTGGTACTCGACTCTCAACGTTATTGTGATGTCAGTCTACTCTGCCATCTTAAGGCTCTATAAGGTAGCTGACGATGTCATTAACAGTTATTGATCTTAATGATACGAATATTCGTGTCGGAAAAGGTGAGCAAATACTACTTAACAGTCCCGGTTACGCTGTAATTAAAGATGACAAGATCGCATTTGGTGCTTCGGCAGAAAAACTTAATCGTATCTATCCACGCAGTACACATGATGATTACTGGTATCGTCTTGGCCAAGAGGCCATCCAGTCAACATCGAATCAAATTCGTCATAATGCCGATCTTGCTTATATGCAATTGGCTGAGATTTATGAACAAACTGGTGAATCTGTAAAATGGCTCATCGCTGTTCCCGCCAGTTTCAGTCAGGAACAGCTAGGCTTATTACTCGGCCTCCTCAAAGCTGCCAACTATGAAGATGTACAATTAATAGATAGTGCATTACTTGCATCAATCAATAGTTTAAATAAAGGTGCGCATATTCATTTGGATATGCAATTACATCAATCTGTGATCACATCGTTAGAAACTGATGAAATACATAAGGTCATTAAATCAGAGGTGTTACCCGAAATTGGATTATTAGGTATCTATGAACAGTGCGCGAAATTGATCAGTAATGAGTTTATTAATCAGTCGCGTTTTGATCCACATCATCGTGCCGAATCTGAACAATTGTTGTTTGAAAATATTCCTGCGTGCTTAACTAAACTAACAACTTCATCAATGTCTAGAATAGACCTTGAATATCAGGGGAATTCTTATAGTGCGAGTATCACGCAAGAAAGTGTTCAAGAAACACTCTTCCCTATATATAACAACATTTACAAACATATTGAAGACTCTAAAAAAATACTGCTAAGCCATCGTTTTGGCATGTTACCAGGTTTTCTCGATGGTCTATCAAATGCCAGCTTATTAGATGAATTTGCACTGTTTACATCGGCAAAAGACTATTCAGCATTCTTACTTGATGCTGAGTCAAATACAAATTACTTATCTGAATTACCAGCAATTAGAATAACGCAAAAATCAATAAGTTCAGAAGCAGCAAGCAAACAGACTACAGACATCACACACATCCTTATTAATAGTATCGCTTATCAACTCAATAAACAGGTCTGCTACGTCACCGCGGGTGGCAAGGTTGAATCATCGCTTAGTACATACACGCAGTTTTCAATTCAATCGGATGATGGACATTATTCTATACAGGCGGAAAATAATTCGCATGTGTCATTAAATAACGTCATTATCAATGACAAGCAATTACTCAAGCTTGGAGACAATATTAAAATAGCCGGTTCAGAAACCAGCTCTACTGTAATAAAGGTCTCATAGAAAGATGGCCCGCAACCGGCGCCAGCTTACCCCGTTTAGCTTGTCATTTCTCGACATCATGTCTTGTGGCTTTGGTGCCGCAGTTTTATTATTTCTTATAATCAAGCACAATATTGATAGTGATGTACCTACCCCAGAGGTAATAAGCGTACCTGATTTTCAGTCAGAAGTTTCGCTATTGGAAGAAGAAATACGACTTGGCGAATTAAATCTTGTCGAAGCCAAAAATACTACTGAAGAGATAAAACAACAAATTGTAATAACCGCAGGGCTTGCCCGTAAAATAACTGAAGAGATAAACAATCTCAGCGGACAACATGATGCATTATTGGCAGCGAATAATGACACTGAACTCGATTCACTTAAAGCTGATCTAATTAGACTAGAGCAACAGAAAAATATTCTGGAACAAAAGCTTGAAGAAAAAGGAGAAGCATCACGTCAATTCTCCGGGGATGGTGATCGTGCTTATGTATCTGGATTAAAAATGAGTGGAAAACGTCTATTAATTTTAGTTGATAGCTCCGCTAGCATGCTCGATGAAACCATAGTTAATATTTTGCGTCGCCGTAATATGTCAGAAGATCGAAAACGACGATCTGCTAAATGGCAACATACCATCAAGATTGTTGAATGGTTAAGTGCTAAATTTCCCCTCGATAGTCAATTTCAAATCTATAATTTTAATACTGCGACTGATGCACTTGTGTCAAACACGAAGGGGCAATGGCTAGATGTGCGAGATAAAGCCAAACTTGATGCTGCATTTAAGCGCTTGGGAGCTCTGATTCCAGAAAAAGGCACTAATCTAGAAAAAGCATTTATTGCTGCCAATCAACTAAAACCTAAACCTGATAATATTTATCTCATCACCGATGGTTTTCCTACCCAAGGCTCAAAATCACCACGAAAGACCACAATTTCAGGAAAAGACCGAGCCAAACTGTTTGGCAACGCAGTTCAGAAATTACCAGTGCGTACACCTGTAAATATAATTCTGACACCAATCGAGGGGGATCCCTATGCAGCGATTGCCTATTGGCGACTATCCCGTGCAACTCAAGGTTCATTTATGAGTCCATCAAGGGATTGGCCATAATCATTAATATGAAAAAACGTCGCGAAACAGATATTTTTAGCTTGTCTTTTCTGGACATCATTACCTGTGGTTTTGGTGCCATAATTCTTTTATTAGTCATCACTAAGACAGGCATACCGACAACAAGTATCGAGTCTGTTCCAGACACGACCGACAATGGCTTAGTTCGAAACTTGCAAGAACAACTGTTTGAGTTAAGAGGTCAAACCAATATCTTAAACCGTGATCTGACTGATGCAAAAGAACAACTCTCTGAATGGAAACAGCGTATCGCCCGTCTCAAACGAGATAAAAATAGCGTCGAGAATCAAATTAACAGTCTGCAAGGCAATTCTTCCGTGCAATCAAGTATTACTGATCAATTCGAAAGTGCAAAACAATCATTAACTAAAGAGATGCAGCGTCTTTTAGCCAAAATAAATAATGCAGACACTGATCTTGTTGGCGGAATACCCGTAGATAGTGAATATATAATATTTATCGTCGACACCTCCGGCAGTATGGTGCAGGTCAACTGGGAAAAGATGATCAAACAACTTACTACTACATTAGACGTCTACCCAAATGTAAAAGGCTTACAAATCATGAGCGATATGGGTAGTTATCTATTTTCACAATACCGTGGCAAGTGGATGCCAGACACGCCTGGACGCCGTCGAGCAATGATCAGTAATCTTCGAATATGGAATACCTTCAGCAACAGCAGTCCGGTTGAAGGAATCACGCGTGCCATTAGTACTTACTACGATCCAAATAAAAAAATAAGCATTTATGTCTTTGGTGATGAATTCACCGGTAAGTCAATAAGTAATGTCGTAAATACTATCGACAGATTAAATCCAAAAGATAGCAAAGGTGATACAAGAGTTCGTATTCACGGCGTTGGTTTTCCTATACCCGCAAATGCACCTGAGCATTTTCAAATCACCAGTCAACGATACGCAACATTAATGCGTGAAGTTGCTCATAAAAATAGTGGCACTTTTATTGGGCTAAATTGATGTTAAAAATAATTAACCTGTCTTTTTACTTTTGTTTAATACTGTTGACAGCATGCGAACAGTCCATGGTTCTGGAAACCAGTCTAGACATACCTCAACCAATCGAAATAAAATCACCGCTAAATATTGCTATCTTATATGAGAAATCTTTACGAGATTACGTCTATACAGAAAATAATGACGACAGAAGAAATTGGTCCATCACTATAGGTCCTTCACAGATAGAGATCTTTGATCAAGTGCTACCGTCGATGTTTAATACTATCTCCACTATCCAAAACCTGGATGAGGCTAAAAACCAACAATATGACGCAATAATAATTCCGGAAATTAAAGATATACAATTTGCTTTACCCAATGAAACGAAAACAGAGATTCATGAAACCTGGATAAAATACATTGTTCATGTTCTAGAAACCAATGGGGAAATAATCACTGATATACATTTGACCGGTTATGGAAAATCTTTGCCTAATACATCAATAGACTTCTTGCTAGATGAAAGAGAAGGCCTGGTTATCTCTACAAACGAGGCATATCGCGACTTGGCGGCAAAACTTATCGTTTCATTTCAATCGGATCCCGCTATAAATAAATGGCTCGTTACCAGACCAAAATAATTATTAATTATGATAATTTACTTGAGTAAATTTTTATTTATTTTGATCATCGGTCTAAATATCGTTGCCTGCAATACGATTACAGTCATCGATGAACATAAAACAACCACTGATATTCAGTTAGGTGATAAAGAATCTATTGTGCTTTTAGGTCGCAGACATCTGAGCCAACATGAAACTGAGCTGGATTATATTAGCTGTGTAGGTAAGCAATTATCTACCGGAGAAGAAAGGCTTAACGTAATACCTGAACAACAGTTCCTCGACAGCATGTATCCTTATTTTGAATCAAGCACAGCACCTATGGATGTACAAAAGCTTGATAAGTTAATACAACATCCGAATATTTCGAAAAAACTAGAGGATTACAAAATACATTACTTCATCTGGATTGAAGGTAATACAAAAACTATTGATAAATCGGGTGCTATATCTTGCGCAGGCGGACCCGCAGGTTGTTTTGGCTTTGCCATCTGGGAAGATGAAGCAATTTACGAAGCAAAGATATGGGATTTAAAAAGCATATCAGTAACAGGAAAAATACATACAGAAACACAAGGCACCTCCTTTCTGCCTGCTGTGATATTACCCATTCCTCTCTTAGCTCATGTGAAATCAGATGCTTGTGACGGGATGGCAACACAAATAAAAAAATTCTTGAACTAATGCATAGTATGGCTATTAAATCGTTGTTGATTACTATATTAATTAGCGTAATAACAACGAATACTCATGCAGAATCACCACGCTATTCCTGGCAGGTCAGCGAACTCGCACGATCCGCAGTAGAAAAGATTAGATTAAGAAATGATCAAGATCGCTTACTGAAAACAATCAGCGCAAAACAAATGGTCTATTTATATGCGGCTATGAGTAGCATGAGTGAGGCCTCAGAGATACAGGCCGAATTACTTATTGTTGATGGAAAATTAGCAAATGCTTTCGCCGCGACTACAGAAGAGAATCATCACTTTATTGCTATCAATTTCGCCCTGTTGGACATAGTTGCTACAGATATGGATATGGCAGCAGCACTGATCGGTCATGAACTAGCGCATTTAAAATTAAACCATGGCGAGATAAATAAAAAAAATATTACACTTAATCACGGAAAGGATTTTTCAGCTGCTAATACACGTTATAGTCGCGATAATGAACGCGATGCCGATTATCTTGGTGCAATATGGGCGGTAGAAGCAGGCTATGACGCTGACGGTGCAGTCGCATTACAAGAAGAGCTTTATAAACTTTCGAAAAACATAAATGCATCTTCTTTTAATGTCTCTCACCCATCAAGTATAGAACGTATCACTGTACTGAAGTCATTAGCACGGCGTTTGCAAAAATGAATTGAAATTATTACTGCTTATCAACATTATTAATCATCCTGATCTTCCTGATTTTCCTCAACAAATCAGTAGCTTGATGTTCGATTATTTGTGGATGGCCAAACAAACCTCTTTTAATAACATCCAGTTTCCACTCCATAAGACGATATAAGGTGGGCAATAAATCTGGAGAATCGGTCCCATATATGCGCCTATTAACCCAGTAAAAGTATTCATAATTTTGATCCAGCGCGGTCCAATCCTCTAGAGTGTTATTTGTAGAAATTAATTGTTCAATAATCTGAAGCTGTTCTTTACTTTCTAAACCATAATTGAGTCGATGAAGATGCAAAGCTTGATTTAACACCTCAAGCATCTCTATGTAATCACCTTGTTTTTCATATATTAAAGAGAGGCTGATTAGATTTTCTTCTATAGCAGGATCCTGCGGGCCATGAGTCATTTCAATGTCAGAAATATTATTCAGGTATTGGCTGACTGTTTTTTTAGTGGCTATATCAGTACCACTATCTTCTTCGGCTTTAATCACAGAGATTGAAAAGGTAGCCACAAATAAAGCAGTTAATAGTGAATGTTTAAATATTTTATTTTTTATTAATATATGACTTCGTAACATAATATTGAAAACTATCGCTAATAAATCTTCTTTAAGTATACATTCGAAAGTAATGACCTATGGATAACATTATCATCCTAAATTAATAACACTTAAATATTTTACAAAAAAAAACCCGAACTCATTGAGATCGGGTTTTTAAATATAAGAGCCTGGCAGTGACCTACTTTCACATGGGAACTCCCACACTATCATCGGCGCTAAGCGGTTTCACTTCCGAGTTCGAAATGGGATCGGGTGGTTCACGCTCGCTATTGCCGCCAGGCAATTTGTTGGGGAGTGCTGTTATCTAACAACACTCCCACGTCTGGAAAACTGATTAAAGTATTTACACTATATAGTGCACAACAAACTGCTTGAGCATTATATGGTCAAGCCTCACGGGCAATTAGTACTGGTTAGCTTCACACATTACTGTGCTTCCACACCCAGCCTATCAACCTTGTAGTCTTCAAGGGCCCTTCAGGGGACTTAAAGTCCCAGGGAGATCTCATCTTGAGGGGGGCTTCCCGCTTAGATGCTTTCAGCGGTTATCCCGTCCGAACGTAGCTACCCGGCAATGCCATTGGTATGACAACCGGAACACCAGGGGTTCGTCCACTCCGGTCCTCTCGTACTAGGAGCAGCTCCTCTCAAATCTCCAACGCCCACGGCAGATAGGGACCGAACTGTCTCACGACGTTCTAAACCCAGCTCGCGTACCTCTTTAAATGGCGAACAGCCATACCCTTGGGACCTGCTTCAGCCCCAGGATGAGATGAGCCGACATCGAGGTGCCAAACACCACCGTCGATATGAACTCTTGGGTGGTATCAGCCTGTTATCCCCGGCGTACCTTTTATCCGTTGAGCGATGGCCCATCCACGCGGGACCACCGGATCACTATGACCGACTTTCGTC
>DBBX01000024.1 GCA_002292815.1 Thiotrichaceae bacterium UBA973
AAAAGGTTTTGACGACGTACACCACCCATAGGTTCTATTCCTTTTAAACTATTGTTGTTGATATAAATATGGCGATTCAAATTAATAAGAAATTAACAGTAAGCGCAACCATATTGGTTTCGATTGTTGGGCTTTATGCACTATTGGGTTTTTTGATATTACCCTGGTATGTAAAAGATGCTTTGCCCGCATATGTTGAAGAAGAGTTGCAACGTCAGCTTGTCATAGAAAAGATTCAATTCAACCCGTTTAACTTCAAACTTAATGTAAACAATATTGCCTTAAATGAAAGTAATCAGGTGGCCATTGCGAGTTTGTCTGGTTTATTTGTTGATATTGATCTTAATCAGTTGCTCGACAAGACAATAAACATACCCACTATACGATTTAATGAACCACATATTGAATTAATTAATGACAAAACGGGTAGTCTAAATCTCGATCGACTTATCAAGTCATTCTCTCATGATAAAGACAGTGAGAATGAGGAATCGACATTAAATATTATTTTTGAATCAATACAGATTAGACAGGGTAGTATTCTGGTGGTTGATAACGCGCAAGAAACGCCTGTTGTCTCCACAGTAAAAGATATCGACCTTAGTTTTTCGAGTATCAGTACAATTCAGAAAGATGAAGGCGATTATCAGGCAAGTCTTGACCTGGATAAGAACACCAGGGTAAATATCAATGGCAGGTTGACATTATTCCCATTGATGTCAGTTGGACAATTCGAGATTAATGATTTATCTGCGGAAAGTATAAACAGGTGGGTTAAGGATTCATTGCCCGTCGAGATACTTCGAAGTGATGCGACAATAAAGGGTCATTACAATGTGTTTTCAGATGCTAAAGGCGACGTATTATTTAGCATAGACGAGACTGATATAAAAATTAATGACATTTCGCTGAAGGATAAGCAATCAGAAGTATCGATTTCATTAAACGAACTGGATTTAAATGATCTTGCTTATTCCAGTGATAGTCAGACTGTCGAAGCAAAATCAATTTCACTCTCAGCTCTGGGTGTGCAGACAGAAGAACAGGAATTGACTGACATAGCTAAACTGTCGTTATCTGATATTCAATATAATATTGAAACAGCAAGATTAAAATTGGCTGCTATAGGCCTAAGTGACTTAGACCTGATATTGAGAAAGGATGCAGTACCTCACTATCACCTTGGTCAAATTAAAATAAATGAGATCACTTTTGATAATAAAGCTAATAAACTTGTTATAGGTAAAGTTGAATTAATCGAAAGCAAACTTACTGTGAATACAGATTCAACAGGCAGGTTCATTCCGCACAAGATTAATATTCGAAGTAAAATAAAAGCTAAAAGAGAACAGTCAAAGTTATATATTGAGTTAAGAGAGTTGCACATTGCGAACAGCTCGTTAGATTTGATTAGCCCGGATAACAAGACTGTCCCAGATACACTGCTAATGTTAGATAATATGGAACTAATGTCCAGTGAATTCGATCTATCTCAGAATAGATTTAAAATGGGAACACTTGAGTTGCTTGGCGCCAAACTTGGCTTGGCGATTAATAAAGATGGTGTGCTAAATATTCAACAATTATTTTCTACTGATGAAACAGCAGAAGCAATATCGCAGACAGAAGAACAGACTGCGAAAAAAATCAGTTTGGACAAGTTATTAACTAAAGGCATAGATAT
Organism: Thiotrichaceae bacterium UBA973; assembly: GCA_002292815.1. Classification (GTDB taxonomy): domain Bacteria; phylum Pseudomonadota; class Gammaproteobacteria; order Eutrophobiales; family Eutrophobiaceae; genus UBA7359. Next base: position 1,685 of record DBBX01000024.1, read on the forward strand.
AGTATTAACCGACAATTCGAATGAAACCGGGATAGATCATCACTTAAGTAATATCGATTTAGAGATGCAGGATTTTAGTAATGCTGAAAAGTCTCGCAGCGAACTCAGCATGAATGCGGTGTTAAATGATAATGGTCAAGTGATATTAGCCGGCTGGGTGGAACCTGAGACTGCAAAAGTTAATCTAGATTTAACGCTTGGTAATATTGCCTTAGCATACTTGAGTCCATATGTTGAACACGATACGAATGTCTCTGTTGAATCGGGCGAATTAACATTTAAAGGAATAATAAGTAATAGTGCATCGGAAGCAGGATGGTTGATCGACCAGGCCGAAGCGGAGCTAGACAACTTTTTGTTAAATGATCAACGCAACGGGTTGCCATTGATTGCTTTTACTAAATTACGCGTTGAAGATATTGGTGTAACGACTTCACCATTAGCTGTTCGGATCGATAAACTAAAATTGAGCAAGCCATATATCAATGTACATATTGATGAGCAGCAGAATTTGAATCTGGTGAGCGCGTTTATTAACAAAGAAAATGTGAGTGATAACACGGTCAGTCAGGAAACAAACACCAAATCAAGCTCCTCTTTTGCATTGGAAATAATAGAACTAGAGCAAGGCAACATGGATTTTGCAGATTTAAATATGAAGCCGAAGTTTTCAGTTTCAATAGATGAATTGAATGGAGTTGCTACAGGACTTAATTCAGCGCCAGAGCGCTATACCTCATTAAACCTAGACGGACGTGTGAATGAATTTGGTTCTGTTGCGATAACGGGTGAATTACAACCATATGATTATCGTAAGCAGAGCGAAATCAATTTGCAGTTTCGTAATATAAGTACCAATAGTCTCTCTCAATACGCAGCAAAATATGCTGGTCGTCAGATAAAATCTGGGAGCTTATCATTAACACTTGATTATAAACTTGCAAACAACAAGTTAAACGGTAGCAATAACATTATATTAGAAAGTCTTGTGCTAGGAGAAAAGGTCAGTAGTCCAGACGCAATGGATCTCCCTTTAGATATGGCGCTTAGTTTATTGCAGGATAGTGATGGCAAGATTGATATAAATGTACCCTTGAAGGGCGATTTAGAGCACCCTGGTTTCGAAATTAAATCAGTGATTCAAAAAGCTATAGGTAATTTATTAGGCGGTATTGTTACCGCACCATTTAAATTTATTGGTTCATTGTTTGATATTGATGGAGAGGAGTTAAAGCTAATAAACTTTAAACCGGGTCAGTCTAAGATAATGCCGCCGGAAGCAGAAAAACTGGCGGCCCTGGGTAAAGCGTTATTAGAGCGACCCGCATTAATATTAGTCATTAGTGGCGCATATGATGCTAAAAGTGACAGCCTTGCCTTAGGACGAAAGGCTGTGCTCAATGATATTAGTAAAGCAACAGAAGATGAAACATTCACGCTGAATTACTCAGAACCTAAAATAAGAGATGCGATAGATGAACTTGCGGAGCAGCGGATTGATAAAGAGGTCATGATAAAATTGAAAGAAAAGACAGCTATCGAACCAGAAGCAGATGAATCCTCAGCGAGGACAACGTATTACAAAGAGTTATTCACCAGGTTAGCTGCAATGGCAGCAACGACCATTGATAAATCTGCATTGGAATTATTAGCAAGAGACAGAGTAAATAGCATCACAGACTACATAAAACAAATAGATTTATCATTAGCAGAACGGATAAAGTTTGCAGATGAGTTTAGTGTTGTAAAATCCGAAAAAGAACTAGTCAGTGTTACTCTGGAAATAGATGCAGTTAAGTAAACATAAAAGTAGACATTAACGCTTAACGAAGCCGCACATCAATGCGTTTACTTACTTTAGTTAAATAATAGAGGCCAGGGTCTGGCTATCAGTCATCGTTCCGTTAATTGTAAACGCTTGGAAAGGATGAAGGGATGGAAATAAAAAAGCCCCGCGATTAGCGAGGCTTTCAGACTTTGTTCGGCTTTGGCTTCCTGCGTCGCTCGACTACCTACATCCATGTAGGCAAAAACTGTCTAGTTTGGTCTATTATGCAACCACGTTGATTGCACTAGGTCCTTTATCGCCTTGCTCGGTATCAAAGTTTACACTTTGACCTTCAGCAAGTGATTTGAAGCCTTCCGCTTTGATAGCGCTATGATGAACGAACACATCAGCGCTGCCATCAGAAGGTGATATAAAACCAAAACCTTTACTATCGTTAAACCATTTTACTGTACCTGTAGCCATTTTGAGTTACCTCTTTAATTTATTAAAAAAACAATGTATTAGCATGCTAGTTGTTGTGGATTTACTACTACGGGAGGAGCTGCTGTTTTACACTGCGAGGAACTACCGGGTACCGCTACAAAAATATTACTAATGATCTCACCATATAGTATTTCGTAGAGAAAGACCATCTTTATAACTTGAAACAGGTGACTTCCAAGTGTAAGTGGTGTCAGATCACGCTTTTAAAGTCGCCAAATCAAGATTATAGCGGGCAGGCCTAGTTATTGGCCTTATCCCCGCTAATTATGATTATTTATCTTCTTGTAGGTTTTTTACGTCGTCCTGTATTGGAACGCGTCTTATGGTGGTTCGCCGCTCGAGAATATTCTGGTGCAGGAACGAGTTGGTTTTCACCATCACCGATTAATTCAGATTTATTCATTGCTTTTAAAGCTGTGCGTATCACGTCCCAATTTTTTGGATCATGATAACGAAGAAAAGCCTTTTGTAGACGTCGCTGATCCAGTTCTTTTGGCACAAACACCTTTTCACTTTTATACCTGACCTTTTTCAAAGGATTCTTTTCAGAATGATACATGGCTGTTGCCATCGCCATTGGTGAAGGGTAGAACGTTTGTACTTGATCAAGTTCAAAATCATTCTTTTTCAACCACATCGCTAAATTCAGCATGTCTTCATTTTCTGAACCGGGATGTGCGGCAATGAAATAGGGAATTAAATATTGCTTTTTACCGGCTTCTTTTGAAAACTTTTCGAACATCTGTTTGAATTCATCGTAGCTGCCCATGCCCGGCTTCATCATCTTACTCAATACACCTTCTTCGCTATGTTCCGGTGCAATCTTGAGATAGCCACCCACATGATGCGTTACCAGTTCCTTCACATACTCAGGATCTTTTACTGCTAAATCGTAGCGCAGACCGGAGGCGACCATGACGCGTTTAACGCCCTTTATTGCCCGAGCCTTTCGATACAAGGATGTTGTTTCACTATGATCCGTTTTTAGATTTTTACATACAGAAGGATAGACACAGGAGAGTCGACGGCAATTCGCTTGAATCTCATCATCTTTACAATTCAGATGATACATATTTGCTGTTGGTCCACCAAGATCAGAAATAGTGCCTGTGAAGCCAGGCACTTTATCGCGGATATCTTCGATCTCTTTCAATACTGATTCTTGTGAACGACTTTGGATAATGCGACCTTCATGTTCGGTAATAGAACAAAAGGTACAACCACCAAAACAACCACGCATGATGTTGACTGAAAAACGGATCATGTCATACGCGGGAATTTTTGCGTCACCGTATTTGGGGTGCGGCTTACGTTGGTAGGGAAATGCAAACACTGCATCCATTTCTTCTGTGGTTAACGGTATTGGCGGTAAATTTATTAAGACGTCTTTCGACCCATGCCGTTGTACCAAAGGTCGTGCATTATGTGGGTTTGATTCCAGATGTAATATGCGCGAAGTGTGTGCATACAAGGCAGAATCATTACGGACTTTTTCGAAAGAGGGTAGGCGGATATAGGTTTTTTCTAAGTCCAACTTTTGTTTGCTGGCCAAAGGCATCGGAATTATTTTTATTTCCTTTACCTCATCCACCTTATTCTTACCGGCTTCATTTTTTGTAGCGCAGCTTTCATTCGTTGTTGGGCTATGATCGTAATCATAGGGGTTTTTATTCCCGGCGACTTCTTTTGGCCACATACTGGGCCAATCAATTCGACTGGAATCGATCTCAGTCCAGTCTTCTGGCATGTGTTCTCGAATAATGGCAGTGCCCCGAATATTGCCAAGTTCTTCGATCTTCACGCCGCGGGATATTTTATGCGTTAATTCCACAATGGCGCGTTCGGCGTTACCGAACAGTAAAATGTCTGCTGCCGAATCAATCAATACAGATTTTCTAACCTTATCGCTCCAGTAATCATAATGCGCAATACGCCGCAGGCTCGCTTCAATACCGCCAATAACAATAGGAGTATCTTTGTAAGCCTCTTTGCAACGTTGGCTATACACAATAACTGAGCGATCTGGTCGCTTAGCGGGCTCGCCATCTGGCGTATAAGCATCATTACTACGGAAACGCAGATCGGCGGTATAACGATTAATCAAGGAATCCATATTCCCTGCGGTAACGCCAAAATAAAGATTTGGCTCACCCAACTGCATAAAATCATCGGTATTTTGCCAATCAGGTTGTGAAATAATACCGACACGAAAACCCTGTGATTCAAGCAAACGTCCCATCACCGCCATACCAAAACTCGGGTGATCGATATAGGCATCGCCAGTAACCAAAATAATGTCACAACTATCCCAGCCCAATTGGTCCATCTCTGCACGCGACATCGGCAAATACGGTGCAATGCCATAGCATTCAGCCCAATAGGTTGGATAAGATAAAAGGTCTTTTGCTTGAGTTCTCATGATCGGTCTAATTAACGTTACCAATTTAATTCTAATAAGTGGGGTCAGATGACAGTTTTTTATGCGCCTTTTATTTTTTTGATTTTATCGCAGGCAAGTTTGACTATCTTAGCATGATCAAAGGCCAGTAACGGTAGTTGATTGATATCAAACCAATCAGCTGCTGCTGCATCTGATGCAGCATTAACATTAATTTCAGCTGGGATTGACGCAGTGTAGACAACGGTGATCACACGCTATCGCGGGTCGCGTTCGGGTGCGCCAAAGGTGTGGAGTTGATCGATATCGCCAACGGTTATTCCGGTTTCTTCTTCTAGTTCTCGTCGTGCCGCAGTTTCCAAATCTTCATCAATATCTACAAAACCGCCAGGTAGTGCCCATTCCCCTCGATGCGGTTCATTTGCGCGTTGGATCAAGAGTAGTTTCAGCGGCTTTCTTTCTTGAGTAAACACAGCAATATCAACGGTGACAGCTGGGTGGGGGTATTCGTAACTGTACATAATGCTTGGTTCTAATCTATTTTTGTTATATTAGTTTTTATGGATTATATGACTTGATTAAAAGGGACAGAGACCCTTAATAAAAGCTTTATGTCTTGATCTCGAACAAAAACATTACCTATTATACGGTATATATTCATTAAAGATTAATACTCGTTTTACGGTGTGAATTAAAGGCAGTAGAGTCATGTCAGGAGCGAAGACTGAGCAATTACCGAGCGCCTCTTTTATAAAGAAGCCCAGCTGGGTAAAGGAGTTGGCTTTTAAGTAACGTGAACATATAAAGACAAGGGAGAGAGAATATGCAATGCCCTAAATGCGATGCTGAAATGGAAGATGTTGAAATCTATAACGTGATAGTAAAACGTTGCACTTCCTGTAAAGGTCTATGGTTTGATCATGCTAAACATGAATTTCTGAGAGATCAGGAAGATGCAGACGAAATCGATACAGGAGATCCGGAATTCGGCAAGGTGTTCGATAAAAAAGGCGATATATCTTGTCCGGGCTGTTCAGCAACGATGATAAAAATGGTTGCTGTTGATCAACCTCATATTCATTATGAAAGTTGTAGCCAATGCTTTTCAGTCTTCTTTGATGCAGGTGAATTTAAAGACTTTGTCGTAAAAGATATCTTCAGTTTCTTCAAAGACCTGATGGCCAAAGAAAGATAATTCTTAATTGAGAAAGAAACTATGCAAATAGTTAAAAACCCCTTATTAAGCCTTACACTATCAATAATAATTACCAGTGTAGTTGCTTATTTTGGGAACGTCTATTTTAGATCAAATGCTGCTCAATCAACATCAGCTAGCAATCAAGAAAATTCTAAAGAAGAAACAATAGAGTCAGTCTTAAGAAATCTGGAGATTGAAGTTATTAATTTGAATCATGGCTTGCCAAAAATCATAGATGAGGATACCAGGGTTGACAGCATATCGGTGGAACCTGGGCCCAGATTGCTGACTAAATATACTTATACAACATTTTCAACTGAAGAATTTGATATGGAAGTATTCAATAAAAGAGTGAAGAAGATTATAAAAAAGAGTATTTGTGACAATGATGAAATAATGGAGAGAATGAAATTGGGTTTGATTTACAGCTATGAGTTTTCTGGTAATGATAACATTAAGCTAGCGACTGCTGAATTTGAGATTAATGATTGTTAATAAAACCTTTAAATTAAAGTGAAATTGAAATTGAAATTGATGGTCACAAGCATGATTGAGGGTAAGTCATCTTTGGTAAATGTAGGGAGGTCAAGTAGTTTACTGCCCATGGACATACTGAAAATAGTAGAAAAAGTAGGCCAGTTTCTGGGAAAATTATTTTTATACAGTGCTTATAGTTGTATAGGGCTGGGTTTCATATGGATGTTTTTTATTGCACCGGCAGTTATGATGTCAACACGGTTTGGATGGGGATGGGGCGTTGCATGGATGTCGGTTCTTCCGTTTCTTGCCTATATAGGTAGGAATATGTGGCTTCCGGCTAAGTGGAGACGTCAAAATTAATGGGTCTCTTGATGACATCCATGTCAACACGCACCCTAGCGCATATCCTACGGTAACATTTTTCACACCTCCCAAGGGTGTGCCGAGGTCCATGCAGCTCGGTCAGGGTCTTTTAAAATCGCAGTAATTATTTAGAGATATAAACATGGGTAGGCTGTTATTTTTTATATTGTTGTTCTTTGTGAAGATGCATCCCGTTTCTGCTGCTTCGGCAGTTGGTAGTTTTTGTTTCGTTGATGAAGCCGTTGTCTTTTCATGTAGCTCAACAAAAGGAAAAACCATTTCCTTGTGTTCTTCTTTGATACTCACAGAGACTGACGGTTATTTGCAGTATCGTTATGGTGTTATAGGTAAAATTCCCGAACTTATTTTTCCGAAAAGACAGGAACATCCCAAAAAGAATTTTCTATCAGGAACGGTACCGTATTCAGGTGGCGGCGCGGCGTATCTAAAATTCAAAAGAGGTGATTACATCTATACGGTATTTACAGGTATTGGTAAAGGTTGGGAAAAAGAAGGTGTTATTGTAAATAAATCGGGTAAACAAATTGCGCATGTCCTATGCGATGGTCCATTAATATCTGAGCTTGGGCCAGTATTATTCGATGATCTAGAATTACAGAAAGATCCGCTTCAGTTCGATTTTGAAGTCCCCTAATAAATTAAAGGGATCTAAGTCCTTTTAGTTATAATGGCACTATGTGCCTGCTCCTATTTAGTTTTAACAAACATCCTGACTATCCGATTATTTTAGCAGCGAATCGAGATGAGTTTTTCGAACGTCCCACCGCAGCGGCATCATTTTGGAAAGATGCCCCTTCAATTCTTGCCGGGAGGGATCTGCGTCAAGGAGGGTCGTGGATGGGGGTTAATAAAAATGGTCGCATTGCCGCCGTCACCAATTACCGTGAACCATCACAGAATAAACCTAATGCGATTTCCAGAGGCGCTTTAGTCAGTGATTATCTTAAAAGCAACGAATCTGCCGAAGATTATATGCAAAAAATTATGGCACAAAGTCATGCTTATGATGAATTTAATTTGCTGGTGGGGGATAAACAATCATTATTATTCTATTGCAGCGTTGAAGATGATTCTCAAATATTAAAGCCCGGCTTGTATGGTATTAGTAACGGTAAATTAGATAGTCCTTGGCCTAAAGTGGAAAAGGGTAAGGCGGTGTTGGGGAATATTATTCATGCAAGTGTAAAACCGGAAGCGGAGAAATTATTTGAATTACTTGCTGACAAGACGATAGCTGCAGATAGTGAGCTGCCTTCTACGGGAGTCAGTATTGAATGGGAACGCAGACTTTCGCCACTCTTTGTGCATTCTGAAGACTATGGAACGCGCAGTTCCACTGTATTATTGATAGACAGACAAGGGGAAGTATTCTTTTCCGAGCGTCGTTTCAATAATAAAGGGCAGGCGATTGATACTTGTTCGCATAAGTTTATTATTGATTAAGTTAAAACGCTCAGACGCCGTTATTCAAATCTCTTCCAAATACGACTTAGTTATCTTATATCTAAAAAAAACGATGGACCCAATTATGACCCCAAAAAATTGGATCAATAAACCAGTCATTGCTATATCTTGAATAGAATAAGAGTAAAAGAACTCTAAAGGTGAAAATAAAAAAATCATGGCGCCGACTGAAAAAATCGATAATGGTATATTAAGATTTAAATTATTCATTTCTTGTCTCCAAAAATTAATCTTAAATAATAATCTGCATCAAAGATGCCAAGTTAATGGATTGGGCTAAATGGGATATGGGGTTTGTTAAACGGGTCACATTTTTTTGTTATTACGAGGTGACTAACATCACAATTCCAATCGTTATAGAGAAGATGATTACCATGCACGATGAATATTATTTTCTTCTAAAAGATAAATAAACTTCAGTTAGTGATGAATATCCATCAGGATGTTGATATCTCATCACTTTCAGAACTTAAATGAGGCAAATCACTGTTCCGGAAGTGAAAATCTTTTTAAACGTTATAAAATGAAATTGCACCAGATATGAATTGAGATATTTATTGATTAAATTTAGAAGATGACTGCAATTTACATACTTTTTATTATAGTGACGATTGTTACTATTTCTTTCGTTTATCCTGGCTGGCGCGATAAGCGTATTCTAAAACGTCCTTTTCCCACACAATGGCAAGCCACTGTTCATCGACGGTTGCCTTTTTTACAGAAGCTTAGTGAGCCAGAACAAAAACAGTTGCAAGATATGATTAAACTGTTTGTTGGTAAAAAGAATTTTTATGGTTGCGGAGGACTCGAAATTAATGATGATATTCGTGTGACTATTGCAGCAGAAGCGTGTTTGTTATTATTGAATCGTAACACAGGCGTTTATCCCACTATGCAACATATACTGGTTTATCCTCATGCGTTTAAGGTGGAACGTCAGCACTATAACCCTGATGGGACGGTTAGTCAGGTGAAAAGCGGCTTGCTTGGTGAATCCTGGGATACGAGTAAGGTTATTTTATCCTGGGATGATGTTGAACACGGAGTTGTAAATTTTAATGATGGTCATAATGTGGTCTTGCATGAATTTTCTCATCAATTAGACAGTGAGTCTGGCTCTGCAAATGGAGCGCCTTTACTAAAGAAAAATAGTTACCGGCTATGGGCAAAGGTACTCTCGAAAGAATTTAAGGCCTTGGTTAAGGCCAGCGAAGGTCATGATAAAGCGGTAATGGATTACTATGGTGCGACTAACCCGGCTGAATTTTTTGCTGTTGCCACTGAAGCATTTTTCGAAAAGCCACAGCAAATGTCGAACAAACATCCCGAGCTATATAATGAATTTAAGACCTATTACTGTGTAGACCCATTACTGTGGCAATGAAAATAAATTAATGGGGCATAAACATTTCTACTGACGCGTTAAGCATGAATCAAAAGGGCCAATGACAGGTCTCTATAATGTTATCTATCAGCTTTGTAATTTGCATGAACTGTTAAGACATCGCATTCCAAATGGTCTAATAGATATTCTGACGTAGATCCGATTAAAAACCGGTCTATAAAACTGCGAGAGACAAGACCCATGATGACTAGATCGGACTCTATGTCTTTGGCAAGTTTTGGTATTGCTATGCGTGGAAAATCCTCAATAAAATGAGTGTTTTTATCACTGATATTATGTCTGGAGGCTAGTTGATATAATGTGTCTTTATGCTCCTGTTTCAATTTTTCACTTAATTCAACAGGGATCATGTAATCCATGCTTGTTACTGTAAGTTGAGAAGGATAAGCATGCGCTAGATGTAATTCGCCATCAAATGTTTCGCAGATCCATTTGCCTATAGCGATCATTCTGTCTTCTAATTCGATTGTGTCGTCATTTTTATAGGAAGACTCAACAGCGATTATTATTTTTTTATAAGGTTTATTTTCATGTTGATGAGCGAAGAGTATCGGCATATAGACATGACGTAATATTTCCCAATCTGTGTTGGATAAAAATAGTCGAGACAGTGATGAATGACGGGTACTCGAAACTATAATCAAATCAGCATTAAATTGTTGTGCAGCTTTTGTGATGCCATCAGTTACAGAAGGTTCCCATTGCGCCAGAACCTCTACTGATTTAGCGACTTGCACTAAATGACTTTTGATTTCTTCAAGTTTGGCAGTTTCTGAATCAAGCATCGATTGATGCATTTTTTGTATTTGGTCTGCAACGACATTCAAATTTGGAATATATTCATCATATACAGCACTATAAAGCATAATGTCCGCATCAGTATTAATGGCCAATGCAAGGGCACGTTTAATAGCTGGTGCGTCAGTAAATCCAGAGTGCACCGCAACAAGTATTTTTTTATTCATATTTTACTCTGCAATAATATTGATTCTAAATTATTTGGTTTGCTAAATAAGCCTTAGGCTCCATTTATTCCATTTCAATTGGAATTGCCTCTATTTTATAGTAGAAGCATATTCGGGGCACGCTTTGATCTAGATCAAGGAAGAATAATAAGTGAGGCAAGTATAAATTATAGTTGTGGTGCAGGCTCTGATGTTTGGCAATTTATTAAACAACAATGTTTAGAAGTTTGGAGACAATTGAAGTATGATTTTGTATTGATTTAGATCAATTCAAGCATGCATGCCAAGTTTTATACTTGATGACAAATGTACGGCTAGGTTCTTGTTGATTATAAATAACAGTCAATAACTGGATAAAAATGGATGCTTTAGATGAGATAAAAAAATCATCTAAACGAATAAAACAACGAGGTGCGTATCTTATGAAAAAAATACTAATTCTTTTTATATTATCCCTGAATGCGGGTACGTGTATAAGTGAAGAAAACACAGCGGAACCAGTAGCTCGCTCGCGGGCTCCCCACGCCATCCCTAGTGAGAAATTACGCTTCATTATGCTGAAACTAAATTCGTCCCTGCAGGGGAGCAAGCATGCAGACATAAAAAAGAATCCTATAGATGAAGATCAGACGGCAGAGTTAATCAAAGCTGTCGGCGATCTATTGCTCAGTGCAGAGTTAATGGCAAATGAAGCAACTGAAGCACCTGATGCCAGGTTGGAAAAATTTAAACAAATAGCCTTTAGGTCTATGGCCATTAAACTTTATGTCGAAACAGTAAATCTTAAAAAAGTTTTAGACGTTAATGAATACGAGCTTATCGAGCCGGCATATAGACGCATAAATGAAACCTGTATAGCTTGCCATGATACGTTTCCATACTAAGTGGAGCCAGGTGTAACGTTTAGTTACGATGTAGACTTTATTATTTGATGGTTTATTAAACCAACACTAAGTATTTTTGTAAACTATCGCTGGCTCTGAATTCAGGAATAAGTCTTCGTTTAGCGACTGTAGACATATTGCATTCAGCGTTATGTCTTCATACAACCAATAAAACATGTCCTTTTCAAAGATGCTATAGCGCCAGTTATATTTGCATTGTATCCACCTGTTTTCAAGCGAACCGAGTGTTTTAGTCTCATCATCTGTTGCTGAGGTGTCGCTGTACTCAAGCACATTGGTGTTTAGATCTATTTGGAATCGATCAAGTATTATATTATTTTTTGTTGTTTGAGAATATTTTATACGACCACCTTGTAAATCATCGCCATGTTGATCTATGACACATTGCTTATCTAAAACATAAAATGCGGGCGGTATTTTAATTGGATATTTGTCGGGTCTATTTGCTCTTTCCGAAACATGTGCTTCTGTTCGTTGGCTTTTATCCCATTGCTTGATGATAATTTGTAAAATTAATACGCTCATACTCAAATTATATAATCAATTGAATGAGTGAGAGACGTTTATCTTTGAATTTCGTAGTTCTTGAAATGTTGATAAGATATTTACTTTAAGTGCTCTGACCCCTCAATCGATAAGTGAGGTCGAATGAGACTTTTCTCTATGGGAGGTAAATGATGAGTCAGGAAAAAATATTTCTTTATGCTGAGTATCAGGTCTCAATTCCTTTTGATCAGATCGATTGGCAATCTATCAATCCTGAGATGAAGAAGTTTGAAGGCCTGAAGTCTAAGACTTGGCTTAGTGGTATTAATAACCATACTGTTGGTGGTTTTTATGAATTCACCTCGCTGGATTGTGCGCAAAAGTATATTGATGAGCTTTTGATACCATTCACAAAGCAGATTAATGGCAACTTGTCGGTAAAGCTGTTTAATGGTGAAGTGGTAGAAGAAGGTAGTAAGGGTATGGATTCTCCATTCTATAACAATATAAGCTTTCAATAATTTATAAATAATAATTTATCGCGTCAGAACCGTTTAACTTTAAATTGTCGTTCGCTTGCGTTATATAATTATTTTTCGTCATCTTATGATGAAACATTACAAACGAAACTCTGGAAGGAAGGGAATGTGCCATTAAGTCCAAATAGACCTTATCTTGCCACGTCTAATTAGACGGTTACTTACGTTGTTTGCAGACGCTTCCGGGATATTTATTTTTACCCCTGGACATTAATCATACAGACATAAAAAAGCCCCGCTATTAGCGAGGCTTCTAAGACTAAAACTGTCTAGTTTGGTCTATTGTGCAACTACGTTGATTGCACTAGGTCCTTTTTCACCCTGCTCAGTATCAAAGCTTACGCTTTGTCCTTCGGCGAGTGACTTAAAACCATCAGCCTGGATAGAGCTGTGATGAACAAACACGTCAGCGCTGCCGTCAGCCGGTGAAATAAATCCAAATCCTTTACTATCGTTAAACCATTTTACTGTACCTGTAGCCATTTTTGGTTACCCCTTAAGTTGTTAAAAAACAATGTATTAGCATGCAAATTGTTGTGGAACTGATACGGAAGAGGCTGCTTTTTTCATTGCGTTTAACTACCGGGAACCGCTACAAATTTTTACTAATATCCGCACCTTATAGTTTTCCGCCCAGAAAAACTATCTTTTTACGTTATTAATCTGAAAAATAGCAGATTCAAGGGGTGAATTTCCTTTAAATTGCTCAAATCCTGAGCGGTGTTTGGCTAGTAGCAATGCTATTCTAGGAGGGTTAATTTCAACAGACTAGATATGCTTCATGAAAAAAGTGTGTGTTTATTGTGGTTCTAGTTCAGGTAAACGGCCTGAGTATCGTTACGCGGCACGTAGCCTTGCTAAAGCGCTAACACTACGTGGTATTGGGTTGGTTTATGGTGGCGCCAGTGTCGGCATCATGGGCGAGATTGCAGATGCGGTTTTAGCTGACGGCGGTGAAGTGATTGGTGTTATACCTCAAGCGTTGGTCGATAAAGAGGTCGCTCATGACGGGTTAACAGAATTAAAAGTCGTCGATTCTATGCATGAGAGAAAGGCAGTCATGATGGATCTCTCCGATGGGTTTATCGCGCTACCCGGTGGATTGGGTACTCAAGAAGAGTTATTCGAAGCGCTTACCTGGTCGCAACTAGGACTCCATAAAAAACCATGTGGATTGCTTAACGCTGAAGGGTACTACGATATCTTATGCTCTTTTCTAGACCATACTGTAGAAGAACAGTTTGTAAAAACGCACCATCGCGACATGCTACTGGTTGAGGACAGTCCAGAAAAGTTACTAACTTTGATGGAAGCTTATTAATCATTATCGAATCAAACATTACGGAAATACTATGAAAAAAGTATTAGTTGTCGGTGCAAGTGGAGCCACTGGTAAATTACTTGTGCAACAATTGCTTCAGCAAGAAATTAAAGTTGTCACTATTGTTCGCGTTTCAAGCACATTGTCACAGACTAATTATGTCCAACCAAATCTGGATATAATTAGCGCAAATATATCTGATATGACAACGAAGCATCTCGCTTCCCACCTCGAAGACTGCGATGCTGTACTTTGTTGCTTAGGGCATAATTTAACTTTAAAAGGCATATTTGGAGAACCCAAACTATTAGTGACCGATACGATTGAAAAAATATCACGCATTCTAGAAACTATTAACGCAGATAAGAAAGTTAAAATTGTTCTGATGAACACAACAGGCAACAGTAATCGTGATATCCCAGAAAAGCCGCCACTCTCGCAACGATCTGTTATATCGCTATTGCGTTTGATATTGCCGCCACATGTCGATAATGAAAAGGCAGCTGATTATCTTCGTCTTCATGTCGGTCAAACACACAAATGCATTGAATGGGTGATAGTTCGTCCTGATGGTCTTACAGATGAAGAAAATGTTACCCAATATAAAATTTATCCCTCACCGATTAGAAATCCTATCTTTGATGCTGGACAAACCAGTCGCATTAACGTCGCAGACTTTATGTCAAACCTAGTCATCAATTCAGAACTATGGGATACATGGAAAGGAAAAATGCCAGTAATTTACAACCAAGCATGATGTAAAAGCGAACAGACGTAATAATGAAAAGCAGGAATGGGGCAGAACTTGAAATCAAATAAAAGCAGCGTGATTGAATTTTATCAAAAGGTCTATTTAACAAAATCATACTGAGGTTATTCATATGGAAATTGTTAATTCATACCTTGCGCATAGTATTAGAGAGCAAGACATGATTAAACCGCCAAATTCGTATGGTTATATCCTACTTGCTGCAGAAGTCGAACTGCCGCGGTTTTTTTTATCTAATAGCGCTTCTAAAATAGCCCTGCTCTCTGAACTTAAAGTCCTTAGCAGTCAATTAAAATCATCATCACCTTCGATTCAGCGAGCAGATGTATTTGATGCAATGATTTAATCCTGAACCGAGATAACTTGAGCAAAATAAAATCACGGCTCAGTTCACATTTTGCTCCTAAAAGATTTCACTATTTTACAGTATCACATACATGCAATACTCTTTCTTGTCAGTATTGGATAAAGTATGGCTGTGAATAAGATTAAAGAAACAGAACATCCGAGTGCAGCGGTTGCCCTTGTCGTCACGCGTGAGTCGCCGTCTATATTGCTGGTGCGCAGGGCGGATTATGACTCTGATCCATGGTCGGGGCAGTGGGCTTTTCCCGGGGGCAAGGTGGATGAGTCAGATTCTGATCTATTAGCGACCTGCCAACGCGAAGTTTTGGAAGAATGTGGCTGTCACTTGTCGTTCGATCATTACGAACGTGCTTTACCAATATCAAAAGCTGGTCGTCTGCAAAAACACCCGGTTATCGTTGCGCCGTTTCTGTGGGAGATACCTGAGCGGGTAGACTTGATTCCAGATGAGACTGAGATTGCTTCGGCACGTTGGCAGGAGTTGTCATATCTTACCGACCGGAACAATCACGACAGCGGGGTGATTGCTCCTGAATATGATGACCGGGAGTTTCCCTACATACGGATGGGAGATACACCGTTATGGGGTTTTACATATATGGTGCTGATGAATTACTTGAATGAAAGAGTGAATAGCTAAAGGTACCAGGCACCTTTAGCTATTGATCAATACAATGGAAAGGACGAGGGCTAATGTACTATAGCTTGTCCTATATAGGTGCTTCTAAGCGGTTGGTCTATGACATTTTGTTTTATTTTAGTTGATGAAGTTCGGGAATTATAATCAACTTGAACAATCCTTTTCCCTTCAGTCTTTAAGTAATACTCCACATCGATATTATGAGGTTTGTCACCCCAATCTTCTCCAATCACAAAAATATCGACGTCCAAGTCCTTGCAGGCAGATACATATTCAAGTTCATGGTAGGGACGAACGATATCGACACAGCGTAGAGCCTTCAACATTTCTATTCGTTGCTCGAGCGGAATAACCGGGACATTGAATTTATAAGATTTCACCACACTATCGGAAGCAACACCCACTGCCACGACAGCGCCTAATGTTCTGCATCTTTCTAATAAAGCAAGGTGACCTACATGCAACATATCAAATGTACCGACCGTATATACAACCATTGTGTTATTTAACTCCTATAAAAGTAATTTTCATTATTGTGTTTTTTCAATCTCGTTACTTTTTATAAAAGTTTCCAGCCATAGAGGCCGGTTATTCCAAGAGTATAAATTGCAAGAAGATAAACATTGACTGGATTTCCAGAAAGTTTTGGTGTTTTGATTTGTGAAACATTCAAGGCCGCGAGACTCAGACCGCTAATGTAAAGAATGATAGAAAAAATTCCCGCACTAAACATGCTTTCAAATATAAATATAAAAACGAGGATTATATTATTGTTATCGAGTGCCAGACCTGTGTATTTCGACCCACCAGCAAGGCCGAATGTGCTGAAATAACTCAACCGTATGGCACTGGCAGCGAGCATTATAAATGCGCCTGGTAAAAAGAGTGGATCGAATTTTCCAAAGCTTAGTAGAAGAATAGCTGGTGCGACTCCATAGCTGACGATGTCTATTAATACATCAAGTTGTCCACCAAATGCTTGGTCGTTACCTGTGCGGCCTTTCATTCTTCGTGCAATAAGACCATCCGCCCAGTCAAAAGCAACGGCCCATATCATGCCAATCATTGCTGCGTAGTAAACACCCAAAATACTGAAGTAAATAGCTGTTATTGTGCAGGCTAGCCCTGCAAGTGAGCACAAGTTGGGAAGATCTTTTATATAGGAAAGAATTGTTGGTTGTGATTCTTGCGATACTACATTGCCTGACGACATAGTGATCCTTCTGGTGGCTAATCGATGTTTTATGATGATGAGAATTTTGCCGGCGGAACAGTATTCTGTAAGGAGCGATTACTTAACAAACACTGTAGACAGGAAGTTCGACTGATATGTCGGCTTATAAAAGCGGCTAATTTGAGTCGAGCCACCCATTATGACATAAAAGTTAGACTTTTGCTTTCAGTATTTAAGTAATCGCTTAAAAGTATTTATTCATATTTTCATTTTTGGCCAAAATTAACTGGTAGGTAAAAGCTGACAGGTAACTTCTACATGCTTGATTGACCTATAACACTATAATTAATAGGACATTGTATTAAATTAAATGATTAATTAATTTGAAAGATTTAAGAATTAACTGAATTATCTAAGAACTAGGAACTGGATGTTTAACCACGTTTAATAGGCCGCTTCATACTATAAATCGATACATTTTTCTCTGTTTGGAGTAGAGTGCAATAACAGTTATGCAGATAGATGCATACTTTCCCATCTGGAGTACAACCATGTCTAAAGAACGAAATAGCAGAAAAGAAACTGCAAAGAAACCCGCCCTCTCATTGAAAGAAAAACGTGCTGCTAAAAAAGCCAAGAAAGATACTAGCTCTTCCTTTATAGCAACAGATAAGTAAGTAATGTTGGTTTTGAGATATCGATATTTAAAAATCGCTCTGTCAGCGCTAGCTATTTCGCTTTTAGATGTCCTCTCCATCATGTAAGCGCCAGAAAGTTTAAGTATTGCCCTTGTTTAGGTGCAATGTGTATTAGACAAGCATTAACGATTTACACTGAATTCATTATGTTGTTTGTATGACTTCTCTAGGAATCATTTTTAATAAACTATTTAATAAATGGAGAAATTCATGGATCTTCAAATGAGCATGAAAATAGATGGTGTTATTGGGACCTCAATAAGTTCTGAACATAAAGGCTGGTCAGAAATTCATTCATGGAGTTGGGGCATGACAAGTAATCGAAAATCAATAGAAGTCACGGATGGTGCCAAGACATCGTTAAACGAACTATCCGTTATTAAACCGATTGGAATTGATAGTCCCAGGATTAGATTACTGTTTGCACAAGGTGAAAAAATTCCGACTGTTGAATTAAGCATGACTCCTCTTAGAGGTAAAAGAGAACCTGTTAAAAAACTATTGCACGTGAAACTAGAGTCTGTCGTGATTAAGTCGATTGTTTCTGGCGGCGGCATAGATGATGATTTTTTTAAAGAACATATCACTTTTATTTTTGATAAAATTGATTTTGAATATAGTAAAGCTGGTCCCAGAAATGAGAGTGGAGAAACTGAGTTTAGCGATTATGACTTTTGCTGGGATGCTCTTGAAAACAAGGAATGGAGTAAAGATTAAAGGTCTGAATTAATTTAGTATGATTTATGACGATAGTGAGTTCCGTAAGAGGATAGATCGGTTAACTCCAGCTTTTTGTTATCATGATTTATGATCATCAAGTGTAGTCTTGAAATTCGTTGCATTGTGTCTATAAACCTAACTTTACATTCGCTGCCTCGGCCTACTTTGTTCTCGCCTATGGTCATTGCATACTCATCGTTATTATTATCAATAAACTTAATGCCATCCTTGACGGCTATTAACTTACATTGATAGCTAGCTAAAAGAAGAGCTATCTCATCTCTTTCTTTAACTTCAAAGAAAACAGGTTCCTTTATAGCATACTTTCCATGCCTAATCTTTCGGCAATATTTTGGGAGTCAGATTTTTTATCACACTCTAATTCACCTGTTCTAAATTGAGGTGCTTCCGCTTTTTCTTTCTGATAATTATCTTTCTTTAATTGAGTCTTTATCGTTTGGATCATTTCCTGTCTATTTGCCAAGTATTGCAAATAGGCTGTTAATGCTATTTGTTTATATTTACTCGATTCAGAAGATTGATCTTTCTTTAACGCAAAAAAGATATCCCGCCAGGCATTATCATTAGAAAAAATAGCCGGGTTGATGGCTTTAAGATTTTGGGTAATCTCATTTTTCTCAGAAGATTGATTGTTTAAGTCAGAAAGTTGTTCGATTGCAACAACAATAGCGTTTGCTTCCAGATCTAATTCACCTGGTGTTGATTTTATGGCTTCGTTGATTTTTTCTAAGGGAATAGTGGTGCGAGCACCCAGGGAGAATTCAAAGTCATCAATAGACTTAAAGGTGATGATCTTGCCACCAATGTTTAGCTCTACGGGTTTTGTAAATATTTTTTGCAGCATAGACTTATAATTATAGTCATTGCATTGTTAAAAATGTGTCGACGAGACGACTATATAGCATTTTAAAGTGTGATTAATCTTTCAATTCTTTATAAAAATTATTGGTATGAGTTAGAATTAAGCTCTCCAGCTATATTAATTTCAACCCAAGCTCACATCAATCCAAGTTGTGTATAGAAACTCAAGGCATCGTAGTAATCACCCTGATATTTTATTTTGTTGCCGTTGAAGCGGAATATCGACATCCCATTAATACTAAACGTTTTGTTGCTTGCTTTAGTCCCATCCGACCAGTCGCCTGTATTAGTGCCAGAAAATTCCCATTCAAATGCGACGGTGTCGTTATTCACTAAAGGTTCGCCGACAGGCTCCCATTTCAGATCAGGAACGGCATTCATGAATGCTTCAATGACATTCTTCTTTGCTTCGATACGGCCATTTATTGGTTTGCCGACTGAGGCATCGAAATACACGACATCTTCTGCAAGGAAATTTGCCGCTTTGACAGCATCGTGCTCGTTTCAAGCGGCCAGGTAATCTTTCATATCTGCTAGATGATCATCAGCAGAAGCAGTTGTTGGGATAACGATAATAGAAGAAAATATTAATGTAGTAAAACAGAACCGCTTAAGCCAGCTAAAAAATATTGTATGTAAGTTGCTGTAAATATGATTCATAGTTGTTCCTTCAGGCTTAATAGTTTGGAAAAAGATAAGTATTAAAGAATCGCTATTGTGTTTACTGAGTAGGGCCTGTTTCTGTCAGAGCATCCTCAGTTTCTGCTGGTAATTCTTCAGTTTCTTCTGGCTTGGCTTCAACTTCAGTCGTCATTTCATCTGTAGCACCTGCTTCCTCTTCTGTCTCTGGACCTACACAATGAAAAGCAACCTCTTTTAAGCCGACAGTGCTATCGGGCATATATTTAGCAGTCTTGATGTTTTTCAAACATTCTTTATTTGCCAATTCGTAAGCAGTGGTAAATTGCCCCGGTGGGCTGCTAATGATGACCTTGTCAGCTGTGGCCGATTTAATTGATGGTGCATTACTACATCCAGTAATCAATACAACAAAACAAGTAATAACAATTAAATCTCTATTTCGAGTGTTCATAATTTGGGCCACAATCTTTTATAAAGTAATTGAATTCAGCTACAACTTTTTCATAAGATCAGCAAGAAGTAAAGACTCAAGTGAATGTGCTGTTGTGAATTGTTCAAAGTATTACTATCACTTACTATAAGATATTAATTGCGAACAAGTTATAATCACACTATTTGAATATTAATACAGGAATGAGAAAGCCATGAGAGTTGTTAGTCTATTAATGTTGTTAACCCTGACGGTATCAGCTGCAGGAATTGAATCTGTTGATACTATTCCTGGAGACGTCAAGTCTGTTGCTGCGGTAATTCCTATTTATAGTCAAAAGATTTCCTTTATCTTACCGACCGATTGGAAGTCAGCATTTCAAGATCAACGTTCAGGTGCTTTTCTGATCGAGTTTATTCCACAAGACGAAGTACTCGAGAACTGGCAAAACTTGTTTACAATCCAGGGTTTTGAAAAATTGGCGGATAAGACAAAACCAATAGATTTTTTAGATGGATTAGCATTGCGTTTGAAAGAGTCATGTGGACAGTATTCTGTCTACGAGCAATTGGGTCATTTGACGGTTTCAAAACATAAGGCATTTGCTGCCATTATGGGGTGTTCAAATTCAGTTGTTACAAAAAACAGCTCAGAAAAGAAAGGTAAAAGTGAGCTTGGTTATTATCTCGCGATACAGGGTCAACAGGATTATTACCTCATCCATAAGTCAATTAGAGGTGATTCGTTTGATAAGGACAATATGCCCATTAAACCAGATAATGCTGAAGAATTTATAGCGGGATTCATGCCTATTGAACTATGTCAGCTAGATGGTAAAGAGCACGAATGTAATAAGTAGATGCAGTTATTGCTATTGATGGCCCAATGTCGTCTTTTATAATAATACTTTAAAAAATAACATCTATAGAACTCAACACCGGTGTGAAGTGAAAATTATCAGAATTTATCTCTAGTATGCTCTAATCAATAATAATTAGTTCGTTTGCCAGCTCATCTTGATCTCCTTCTTTAATCGGAAAATGTTCTGCAAGTAATTTTCCTGAAAGGTCAATGCCGTCAACTATGCCGTTGGTATATTGCTTTTCTTTAAATTCTTTAATAATTGCGTCGCAGATATGTTGCCAGTCAGGATGAGTCAGTTTTGCGCTGATGCCGTCATCGCCAACTACCTTGACTTGATGTTCGTACAGCGAGATATAAATCAAGATACCGGTACTATCCGCAGTATTACGTAATCGATTGTGTTGGAAAGCCGTCGCTGCCGCGTGGTCGACTTCTTCTTCCATCTCTTGTTTTGTTATGAAAGGTGAACGCAGCACTGGGCAAAGGTGTGTCAGAAGTACACCAATGATAAAACTCAAGAACATCGTCAGCAGAATGGCTGTCAGGTCAAAATTAAAACTACTCCAGTCATCAGTTGGGGCGTTGTTATGAAACAAACCCCAGCCTATGGCAACGCAGAGTAACGAAAATAATAAACCGAAGATGTCTTCCGCACGGTCGTATCGACCAGACGCGCTGGCGATAACCGGGATAATCTCTCCCGATGTGTTTTGTTCTGCTTGCACAATTGCTTGCTTGATCGCATCGCGATCAGCTTCCGAGAAGAGTTTGTTTGCTTTAAGTATGCCTACCATGACCCTGATGCGCCCCCACCGCCGGAAGAACCTCCACCTGAGCCACCGGATGATGCGGCGGAGCGTAGTATGAAAAATAATAATAATCCAATAGCAACAATCAATGCCCAGGCCCAACCACTGCGACCACTTTTAAATAAATTAACGATCAATACAATGAGAAAGATTGAACCGATGATGAGTGCAGGGAGAAACCACCATGGTGCAGTCGGTTTAGGCAACGCTAACCCACGCGCCATTGCATCGAGACCACGAACACCATCTAGTACACCTAATGAATATTCATCTCTTTTGAATTGCTTGATGATCAGACTATCCATGATGTCTTGCGCAGCACGATTATGTGACTGACCCCAGTCAGCACCAAGTTCGATACGTGCTCTGCGATCGCCTCTGGAGACTAATAACAAGATACCGTAATTACGCTCTGGAGAACCAATTCCCCATTCGTTAAACAATGCAGTCGCATAGGTTTCAATCGTTTGACTACTTGCTTCTTGTGATGCCAGTGAACCGATGGTCACAATAAAAAGCGGAATATTTTCTTCAGACAATAACTTTGATGCAATCGAATTGATTTCCGCTCGGTCCTCAGTTGAAATCAAATTAGCCTTGTCGACAAAAAAATCAGTTTCAGGTGGTTTATCTGGAAAGTTTACAGCGAAACTACTGGAGAAAAATAACAACAGCAAGACAAATAGCGTCGTAGACTTGTACTGTATTATGCGATGACGCAATGAATTGTCCTCCGCTCCGTTGTTATTGCCAAAATACAATATCACAGTTTAATCGAACAGTTAAAGCTATTAAAGATTATCACTACATATCTAAAATAACTTAAAAATCAGTATAGTTTATCAAAAGCGATTATCCTTTTTATAACGCTATACAGAGCGGAACAATGTCATGTTTTCGATTGAATCGTGCCCGATTCCAAACGATGCATTGTTAGGACACTATCTTAAGGAAGGTGCCTATACGGATTGTTATGTGACAGCCTTCGATACGACCCTTGTGTTTAAGTTGGAACGCTTGATTTTGAGGCTATTCGTGTCGAGGCCGTCTACAGATATCCAAGTAGCAGAATTGGCAACTGGAACTGTCGGCGAATTTTCTGCCTGGGGCGTGCAAGGCTGTTTTGAAAATAAATTGTTGTTGTGCGATTTCAAAAGTCGTACTCGATCCTGGTTAATGGTCGTTCCTGTTTCAGCGGCTAGCGATGTTCACACGCGTTTATATTTTGGTTCAACAGTTGCTCCAGGAAAGAATCCCAAGACAGGAAAGAGTTCCCTTGGTATTGTTTTTCGAGCCCTGCTCGGGTTTCACAAACTTTACTCGGTTGTGCTTCTCCATGCGGCAAGATTGCAATTAGAGAAAAGACAGCGATCAGACTCTGCTAATTAATTTTCTCGATAGCGCTCTACTTTAAAGGGTACATTCACCCCAGCAGTAATTGTTTCGCCTAAATCGGAACCTTGATAGACGTGTATTTTGAAGTTTTCTTCGTTGTAGTGATAGGATGCGGAATACTTCATCCAAGAACCCAAATCTCGTTTTATTATTCTTGAACCATCTATGTCCCAGCCAGATGGATTCTCAGGGCAGTGTGATTTTAAATTACATTCCTCGTGTATGGACTTAGCGGCGCTAGTCGCTTGCTCAAGGGCAATCTTATAAGTCCATTGTGAAACCCCAAAAATCAGAATAAAAAAAGCTATCGTTAGCAGAGGCCGAACAAGGTAATACTTTCTTTTTTTCAAGTTAAGCAGTTTTGCAATTATTGACAGAACGCTGATTAATACAGGAAGGATGAACATTCCAGTAAGGAACAACAAAGCAGTGCCACTGTCTGTGGCAAATAAAATGCATAGCATGAGTAACGGTGGGATGACTTGGTAAAGCCAATGTTTAATGCCGTATGTTTTATTGTTGTCTGTGTCTGGTTTCATGTCAGCATCTTAAAATAATTAATTACAGTATATGAGTAAAATTAAAAATAATAAAATAGGTAGATATGTTTTATCTTGGCAATTCCTGTTATACAGTTAATACTAACAATTCATCAATTAAGCCATTTAAGTTATGCAAAGATTAATAACACAGTTCGATAGTCCTGCGCGTCATGCTGGTAGCTTTATTGGTCTATTTATTTTAGGTATGGCGTTCTGGTTTATTTTATTTGCGATCACTGGCTGGTATACATTCAATAACTTGTACGATTCAGGACTCTGGTATCAACATGCGTCGGCTGGTGCGCTACTTGGTCTTTTAGTCGGAATTGTATTTGTGAGTGGTTTTTCTTTTTTACCTATCTCTGATGGCGTATTTATGTGGTCTATTATCATAGTCCCTGCATCGCATGCTATTGCGAAACAAATCAAGGTTGACCCGGTGTTGTATATTCAGGTTATGTGTGCGCTCATGATCGTAGGTGGATTGATAGGCTTTCTTGTCTTTTGCACAAAGAAATTGCGCGCGCTGATGAAAAAAGATGATTCTGAAAAGGAATAAGATCAGGACGTTTAGTTTTTAATAGGGTGGTAATAAGCGTCGGAAGCCATGCGCTAATACCCACAACATAAAAAATGCATTTCTCAACCATAGACGGATTGGATCCATCCACCATGTTTGCCCAGACTCTTTTTTCCATTTGACCGAAGCCAATTCATCAACGAGTAAATCCAGGTAATTTTTATCTCTAGGCCAGTCTTTTAAATTGATCAGCCAATCTTCCGGAATACCTGCTTTACCGACATTCGCGCCTACTATGCCACCAATAATGGCGGCTACAGTATCGGTATCGCCTCCACAGGCTATAGCTTCTGTTATAGCTTGTTCATAATCATTATTATGTCTGAGGACAATTTGCATGACGACAGGCAAGGTATGGTATATATAACCGCCCACACCTTTGGCTTGGTGGTTATCCTGACAAAATGTTTGTGCTGTTTGATTTTGTTTCGCACTCTCAATGGCATTTTTAACGAGTACTCTTAGTTCCTCATCATCACTAATAATTTCATCTAAACCAGATAAACAATTTTCAGGTGTTAATGGCTCACCTTGTGTATTTCTAGCAGCCATTTCAGCGACGATCATGGCACCCTTAATTGCTTTTGGATCGGTATGGGTGATGCGAGTATTCAGTTCGACAAGTGTTGTGCGCAATGCTTTATCATCATGTGCGTATACACCAATTAAGGCGCTACGCATGGCGGGACCATTGCCCGCACTAAAAACGCCTTTTCTTTTATTTACCGGTTTAAATGACCAGAGTTTTATACATGATTTTAAGGTAGCCATGCCGATTCCGGCGGGCAATCCTAATAGCCACCAGCGCAATGACCAGGCGAGTTCATCAGAAAACCTATTGGTATCTTCATTACTGAATATAAGCGCATGTGCGACCATACAGGTATGCTCTGTATCATCAGAGAGCATGCCACGACCAAATAGAAAACGGTGTCTTAACGGGAACGGGTTTAATTTCTGAATACGTCTCGATGAAATCCCTTCATACGGCAAACCTATTGCATCGCCTACCGCTGTTCCGAACATGCAACCCTGGAAAGCATAATAAAGTTTTAATGGGGCTGGGATTTCTTGTGGTATTTGATCAATAGCCTCGCAATTTTGTTCAACTTCTAATTGTTTGAAGTAAAAGTTATAACTGTACCGGAAGTTTTTGTCGAAACGGTGTTTGTCGGATATTAAAAAAGGTGCCCACAATTTACTTTCAACTGGGGAGGCCTCAAAGCGATAAGGCTCTTCTTGGGCTTCATGTTCGATAAGGTTAAGCACCAGGCCTTCGGGCAAAGTGACTCTTTCATCTAAACCGTAAGGTGCGGCGAATGAAATGAAACAAGTCGTTTCAAATGGTTTTGTTATGCGGACTAGAGTCCTTTTTTTGTCAGTGCCACTCATAGCGTGTTCTATTCTGCTATCTCGACGGTTTGTTGACAACTCATTATATTATTTGGTGTTGATTGGACACTACTGATGATGACTCTTTATAATTAAATACTCAGCTTATAAAACTTCAATTACATATAATATGAGTAATGCTGTGCCAAAAAGTAATGTTAAATATCCATTTGAAGTAAAAGTTCTGGAAGGTCTTGAGAAACTGGGTGCAGATCTGTTTGGAACTTCTAGTGACATATCTGCTTTTGTTATTCAGTTAAATGACAATGCACAAATATTGAATACATTTGACACAATACGTCACCCGGATTTTAATTTTTGGGGGGATTGGGATGAAGATGAGTCATTTAAATCATTTTTGTTCTTGGATGTAATAGAACACGGTGAGTATATCTTTATTAAATGGCAAGGCATTACGCAGGAAAACATTGAAAAACTACTTGAATTAAAGTTTATTGATAAAGACTTCGTTTCAGTTGCTAATGATAATTCCATAGCATTCCCCATGA
Organism: Thiotrichaceae bacterium UBA973; assembly: GCA_002292815.1. Lineage (GTDB taxonomy): Bacteria > Pseudomonadota > Gammaproteobacteria > Eutrophobiales > Eutrophobiaceae > UBA7359. The sequence goes on from DBBX01000024.1 coordinate 27,914, forward strand.
CACACAACGTTATGTTTTAGTGAACTGTCTGTTTGAACAGGTAATTAATTGTGTTACAAAAATCTAGAGATGATATTCCCTTAAAGCAATTGCAATATTTGTGTTGAATTCAATATGATGGGAATCAACGGCTTTTACTGCATGCCCAATGATTTTCCTGATTTCGGGCACCAGGAGGGTATATTGCTGGTAGAGAGACTGAAAAAAGGCCGTGTCATGAAAACCTTCATTTAGTCGCCATTCGTGATAATCCTTTGCTTCTTCAAAACCTTCACAGGCGTCAATAATCAAGTGCAACCATAAAATCGGGTTTTGTATTTCAACATCGTTAAATTCATCGAAGACGATGATGCTTGTACTTATATTATCAACACTGAGCTTAATCTCTCTTAATGACTCTTGGGATAATTCTGGTGTTATGTCCAGTATAAAAAGAGATATGTTGTTGTCTTTATAGCATCTGGCTATGGCTTCAATTATTTCTATTTCAGACATATCATTTTATGCTGTTTCATTCAAAAGCTTCATAAGATTAAATAGTTGAAATAGAATGCATACACAGACTTAATAATAGTGAGCTTACTTTAATAGTAAAATGAGTTAATTTAAACATAATATGTTTATTAAGTTAGAAATGTTCTGTCTTATAATCATTAAGAGATTGAGGATGTTTTATGCAATGCCCTGATTGCAGTGGTGTACTAACCCCAATTTTTTATGAAGAGGTAAATATCCATTTTTGTTCTGGATGTAAAGGAGCTTGATAAAACATCGAAGTATTTGTTGTTAGGCGCTGTATTCCTAATTGATTTCTTACACTTTGAAAATAATCATAATTAGTCATTCGAGCATAAGAAGGTTTATCGGAGAAAATTGATATGAAGAAGCTGTTTTTTATAATTATAGCTATCATAACCGGTGTCATTATCTATCAGAATGCTGACCCAACTGCAGGTTTTGTTACGCCAGTTGCGGCGACGGGTAAGGGTGCTGGCAGTAGCATAAAGACGTACGAGTTCACTGATTTGTTTGATCAAAACAAGGCTTTCTCGAAACTAGCAAAAAAAGATCATTATACGGTTATAGAAGGCTATATTGATAGCTGTACCATCTGTAAAAAGCTGGAGTCTGACTTTCCGAAATTTCTAAATAATCGTAAAGATGTCATTATCCGTAAGGTGCATTTTCCTGAAGGCGCTGTTAGTCCATCGTTTAGCGGAACTACTCAGGAAGAAGTTATGCAACAAGTTGCTGATTATTATGAACGCCTTGGCAATTATAACTTCCATCATGTTGTTAAGACAGAGACTGAATATCAGTTAACTACTTGTGGCACACCTCATATCGAAATCTATGGCCCGGATAAAAAATTAATCGCAACAGATAAATGTGGTGAGAAGAATCTTAAGACGGGGCTAAAATTTTTAAGGAACTGGATTAAGTCGGAAACATAGCTTGATCAGGAAGGTCGATTTTATTAATTTATTATTTGAAACAAATAATCACTTTAGTGATAACGTATAGCATTATTTGAATTCGCGAATTACTAAATATGTCTAATATGATTAACTGGTACTTTGATTTTATTTCTCCCTTTGCCTACTTGCAGCAAATACGATTACGTGAGTTCCCAAATGATATAGCTATTCAGTCACGTCCCGTTTTATTTGCCGCGCTACTGAATCATTGGCAGCACAAGGGGCCGGCTGAGATTCCGGCAAAACGACTATTTACTTATCAACATGTTGTCTGGCTGGCAAAGCGACAGGGCGTTCAATTGCGTATGCCGCCAGCGCATCCTTTTAGTCCATTACGGCCATTGCGTTTGGGCATCGCTATGGGAAATGACATGGATGTGGTCACAAAGATATTTAAATACATCTGGCATGATGGTCTTTCTGTTGATGACGATAAATCATGGTATGAATTCGTTTCTTCGCTTGGTATTGATGACCCGGATAACTTTATCAATCAAGCGGAAGTAAAACAGCAATTGCGAGAAAATACCGAAGCGGCAATTGAGGCCGGTGTGTTTGGTGTGCCCACTATTATTGCTGACGGACATTTGTTCTGGGGTAATGATGCAACGGATATGTATCTTGATTATCAACAAAACCCGGATTTTTATGCTGATCCACAACTAAAATTTATTGATACAATTCCAGAAGCCGCTAGCAGGCGTTAATGCTATTTATTAAGTGACCTCATCTAATAAGAATAAAAACAGGTAATTGATTGCTCTTATGTCATCAGACGAATTAAACGTTATAAATAAACACCTCCGTAAGATTGCCAAACGGGTATTGAACCCCTTAGGTGGTCTTGAAAGTAAGCGAGCATTAGTCGATGAATATGCTGCAGCTCATCCATCCATCCTCGAAGTGAATGCTGAAGTCACCCCGGTATCATTTGATAAATTTCAAGGTGAATGGGTCAGTACCGATACATCTGATCCAGATAGGCGGATACTCTATATTCATGGGGGTAGTTGGATGGCGGGGCGAGTTGGAGTCTATCGTCCGCATATCGCCAGAATTGCTGCTGCTACCGGTTGTGTTGTGTTAGCGATAGATTATCGTTTGGCACCCGAAAACCCATTTCCGAAAGGACTGGAAGATTGTGTGACAGCGTATGAATGGATGCGTTGTAATGGGCCTGAAAAAAATAACACTACAAGTTCGTCGTTTATAATGGGTGATTCTGCTGGTGGGAATCTAACACTAGCAACATTGCTAGTGCTAAAAGACAGACACATTACATTACCGGACGCAGCTGTTGCGCTTTCACCGGTAACGGATATGAGTTGGTCTGCAGATTCTATAAAAACAAATGCTAAATCGGATGTGGCATTGAACGCGAAATTAATGCCTATGGTTTCCTACGGCTATCTTCAGAAAAAAAATGAACCGAAAACACCTTATGCATCACCGTTATTCGGTGATCTAGAAGGTTTGCCACCCATGTTGTTGCAAGTGGGTGATACAGAGATCCTTAAGGATGACTCTGTTCGCTTTGTTGAGAGAGCACAAGCTGCTGGTGTCGACGCGACCCTGGATGTTTACCCAGACATGCCGCATGTTTTTCAGGCTTTTGCACCCTATTTACCTGATGCCAATCAAGCTTTGCAACGTATCGGTGAATTTATTAAAAGACAAAGTATTAGAAATATTGAACAGATATCTAGTGCAGAAGTTTAATTGAGAGTATGTTTAAGTCGAGTCTATAAGGTACTTAAAAATTAACGAATCTGTTTAATTGCTGTATTGGTGGTTTTTTAATCAAAATCCCTGCTAATATGCTAGTCAAACCCCTTCCACCCATAACCTATCTTTTTTACGTTATCTCTGGAGAGATGAGTAATTTTTCTTGATTAGGCCCGTTAATATGGTGCTTAAATTATTAAGGACGACTACATTGTTGTAAATCATCATGAGGGGATGCCTTAAATATAATAGATTATAAAGAGCCTATGTTATGGAAATTCGCCAATTAAAATATTTTCTTGCGATCTTTGAAGAAAAGCATGTTGGTCGAGCGGCTAAAAAATGTTTCGTTACCCAACCCGCTTTAACACAACAAATACATAAGTTAGAAGATGAATTACAGGTGTCATTATTAACACCTAATGGTAGAGGGATTGCTATAACAGGAGATGGCAAAAGATTTATTCCCTATGCAAGAGCAATTATTAATAATGTTGATAAGGCATTGCATGCTTTTGTTCCGACACCTTCAAAGGGACAGGGTGAAGTAATACTCGGTGTATCAAATCCGATCCACAGTCTATTACTCAATATACTGCCCAGTCTGACAGCTCTTAAGATCAAGATAAAAAAGATGCGCCAAGAACAAATGATGCGAGAGATTGATAGTGGCATTATCGGACTCGGTATTATGCATTCTACACATGAGGAAAAATGTTTAGAAAAAAGAACCATCTTGTGTGAAAAGATGTATTTTATTACAGGAGAAACGAACCAGTCGATCGATGACAAACCTCGTATCAGTATTAAGGACGTTTTAAAAAATCCTATCTTATTACCTTCAGATGAAGTTTTACCAAGAGAGATATTCGATAATTATATTGGCAATAACCGACATGACATGAATTTGGTTTCAGAATTCGATTCAATTGATGAGATTATTCAAGTTTTAAAATATTCTTCTATTGCTTCAATTTTACCAAGTAGTCAATTACCCGCAGATTTGAATGGCTTAAAAGTAAAGGAAATATTGGATAACCCCATTAATTATGAGTTATCACTGATATGGAATAAAAGCTTTTCTGATAAGAATAGAATTAATTCATTTGTATTGGCTTTATCTGAAATTAATTTTATAGAAAATTGTCCCGAATTTTTTATTCCCACTTATTTAACCTCTAATTCATAAGCAAAACTTATCAATAAACAGTAAAGATTATCTAATTGGATATGCTGTCATATTAAGACGTAAGCTTTTAAATAAAACGAAGTCTTAAAGAACTAAATCACTAAAAAATATAAGTATTATCAGTTTAGATATTAAACAGCTGGGCATTGGTATGAATTCGATAAAAATTCATGACCTCCTCCTATCTAACTGCTGTTTGCTAGCGGCATGGTTCATCCCATGCCGCGCTTTGATTTCGTTTATGTTAAGGAATATAAAATATAGAGTTTTAAGAATTTTCCTTTTAATCTCGGGGAGATAAATTAATTATTTTTAGAGATTATCTCAAAACATTCTTCATAAAAATTAGAGGAGGAGGAAGTTGATGAGTAAACAATTAATAAAGAAATGGCTTATTGCTGTACTGGCATTGGGACTATCTACCTCAG
>DBBX01000017.1 GCA_002292815.1 Thiotrichaceae bacterium UBA973
TTTTGAATTTGTTCACGCATTTGTTCAATCAATACCTTTAAATCAACCGATGAATTAGTGGTATCCAGGTGAGCAGACTTTGAGCCTAAAGTGTTCGATTCACGATTCATTTCCTGCATAAGAAAATCCAGACGTCGACCGACAGGGCCGTCTTGATCAAGCACTCGTTGTACCTCATCAATATGCGCGTCCAGGCGATCCATTTCTTCTGCTACATCCATTTTTTGTGATAATAACAATAGCTCCTGTTCAAGCCGGTCATTATCAAACTCAACGCTTAGTTCCTGTACGCGCAGAGTTAACTTCTCTCGAATACCCTCGAGAATGGTTGGCATTTGTTCGCGTACACGGGCAACGATTTGTTTCGCGGCTTTACTGCGTTCCAGGATCATCGTTCTGGTCTTGTCACCTTCACGTTGGCGAGTATCAATAACTGCAGTGAGGGTTTCGTTGACTAATTCAAGTAATGGTCCACTTATCGCTTCAGGATCGGGAACGTCTCTATCAAGAACGCCCGGCCAGCGTAATAATTCAAGCGGATTGATTGGCGCAGGCGATTTTAATTGTGCGTTTGTTGTCTCAGCAGTTTCTAGAATTTTTGTCAGCAGATCCTGATTTACTGGCAATGTCCCTTTAAAATTTTCACTTTGTTCATAGCGAATATTGCAATCAACTTTACCGCGTTTTAATTGCTTTGATAATAGATCACGAATAGCTTGCTCAAGCAGACGCAATTCTTCTGGCAGCCGAATCGACATTTCCAGATAACGGTGATTGACGCTTCTTATTTCGCAAGAGGCTTCACCCCATTCTCCAGAACTCTCAGCTCTGCCATATGCCGTCATGCTCTTTATCATTAAATTATCCTTTTCATTATCATTATTTGTTAATAGTAACGTTTTGCGAGCATATCAGAAATACGCAGACAGAATTTATCGCTATAATGCAGCACTTTTTTACAGGAGACTCAAATGCGCCCAAGCGGACGTTCACCGGATCAGCTCAGACCGGTCACTATAACAAGGAATTTTACTTGTCATGCCGAGGGATCGGTTTTGATTGAATTCGGTAATACCAAGGTCATTTGTAATGCCAGTTTTGATTCTGGCGTTCCCGGGTTTTTACGTGGCAAGGGAACGGGCTGGGTAACTGCTGAATACGGTATGTTGCCTCGATCTACCGGATCTCGTATGCGCCGGGAAGCAAACCAAGGCAAACAAGGCGGCCGTACTCTGGAAATTCAACGTTTAATTGGCCGCTCGCTTAGAGCTATTGTTGATATGGATTCGCTAGGTGAAAACACCATTGTTATAGATTGCGATGTTATTCAAGCTGATGGTGGAACACGTACGGCTTCAATTACAGGTGCTTATGTTGCGTTGGTTGATGCAATAAACAATGCAAAAGAGAAAGGCTTAATTACGACTAATCCGCTTAAAGGCATGATCGCTTCTATCTCAGTTGGCATTTATGAGGGCACGCCAGTCCTGGATTTGGATTATCCAGAAGACTCAAATGCTGAAACCGACATGAATGTTGTTATGAATGATGAAGGCAAATTCATCGAGGTTCAGGGAACGGCTGAAGGTCATGCTTTCTCATCTGAAGAATTAAACAGCATGCTAGACTTGGCTAACAAAGGTATATCGGAATTATTCGAGCATCAACGTAATGCCCTACAAGGTTAATCGTTTAGGAATTTATCTTGGATAAGCAAGAGATAGTCCTGGCGAGTAACAATCCGGGAAAGGCCAAAGAAGTAAATGAATTACTGGCTAATACAGGTTTTCATATACTGCCGCAATCTGACTTTGATGTTGTTGGGGCGGAAGAGACAGGATTAACTTTTGTAGAGAACGCAATACTCAAGGCGCGTAATGCTGCTCGATATACTAACCACCCTGTGATTGCCGATGATTCCGGTATAGAAGTTATATCGCTGAAAGGGCGACCGGGAATCTACTCCGCGCGTTATGCGGGTTTAGATGCTAGTGATGAAGATAATCTCAATAAACTTATCGAAGATATCAAACCATTAGATAAAAAGGATCGTAACGCACGTTTTGTCTGTTCAATGGTTTTTCTTAGACATGCAGAAGATCCAACGCCCCTTATTTCCCAAGGGGTTTGGGATGGTGTTGTTATAACGGAGCCACGTGGCCGAAATGGATTTGGTTATGATCCTATGTTTTATGTACCAACACATGATTGTACTTCAGCTGAATTATCGCCAGAGATAAAAAACCAGTTAAGTCATCGGGGACAAGCGTTAACGAGCCTGATCAAACAAGTCTGTAAATTGTAATTTCGAATTTATAAGCACTGAACATTTATACAGACAACATTAACCACAGGGCAGAACAGTACCGAGTCCATGGATATAATGAATGACACTTTTAACTTTCCATGAAAACCCACCGTTATCGCTTTACATTCATTTACCCTGGTGTGTGAAGAAATGCCCTTATTGTGATTTTAATTCACATGAGTTTTCTCCGGCGGGTTTTGAAGAAGATAGTTACATAGAGGCATTAATACGGGACCTCGATTCAGAACTCCCACGGATCTGGGGACGAACAATTAATACCGTCTTTATTGGTGGGGGTACACCCAGTTTATTTTCGCCAGAATCATTGGATAAGTTACTCAGTGCGATACGTGCACGATTAAACATTCATCCGGCAATAGAGATTACGCTGGAGGCAAATCCGGGGACAGCAGAAGCAGAAAAATTTCGTGGTTTCAGAGAAATTGGAATCAATCGTTTATCTCTCGGCGTGCAAAGTTTTAATGATAAACATTTAAAGGCATTAGGACGTATTCATGATGCGGCTCAGTCACACCATGCGATCGAGCTCGCTCAAGAAGCCGGCTTTGAAAACTATAATTTAGATTTAATGTTTGGTTTGCCGGGGCAATCGATTAATGAAGCACTGGGTGATCTTGATAAAGCCGTTTCTCACACACCAACACATATATCCTGGTATCAATTAACGATAGAGCCCAATACAGTTTTTAATTCAAAGCCACCGACATTACCTAATGATGACGATATCTGGTCTATGCAAGAGCAGGGGCAGTCATTTCTTGAAACTAAGGAGTTTAAACAGTATGAAATTTCGGCCTATGCCAAAGATAAGCATCCAGCGCTACACAACCTCAATTATTGGCAGTTTGGTGACTATCTGGGAATAGGTGCGGGTGCGCATGGCAAGATTACAAATGTGGCGGAAAGGAAGATCGAAAGATATACACGTCATAAAATACCCAAACGTTATATCGACTTGGCCGGTACTGATGCTGTCATTACTGAGACAAGAGTGCTAAAACAGAATGAGCTAGCGCTTGAATTTGTGATGAATGCCTTGCGCTTGATTGATGGAGTTCCAACGCACCTGTTTTCTGATCGAACTGGCCTACCCTTAAAAACTGCAGAAAGAGAATTATTATTGGCCGAAGACCGCGGCTTGATTGAATGGCAACTTAATGAATTGAAGCCCTCCTCAAAGGGCTTACGCTACCTCAATGAGTTGCTTGAAATATTTGTGAAATAGTCGCGAATTTACGACAAAATTTAATGGCTGACTAGCTTTCTACCCTTAGAAAAGATAATATTTTTATGCTTTTATGTAAGCCCCCTGAATAATCACCCTTAAATTATATAACTATGCTAACCGAAGCCATTAAAAGTAATATTATTTCCATCAGTGAAAAAGTTATTCCATATCATCGACTAAATTCAACCGGTTGGTGCTATGTTGCCAAGGCCGATGCTGAAGAGCTTCTGGAAGCAATGTAGTAATAGTAGTTACTGCCATCTTTGTGATTCGTTATTAATACACTCATTTAAGAATGGACTGGACAGTTTATATTCTGCGCTGTTCCGATAACTCTCTCTACACGGGTATAACCCGTGATTTAAATCGAAGGTTAAACGAACATAATCACAATAATCGTCTGGCCGCAGCGTATACTCGTGCACGCAGACCAGTTACCCTCGTCTATCAGGAAGGTCAGATTGATCGTTCGTGTGCAAGTAAACGCGAGGCGATAATTAAACGCATGACAAAGGCAGATAAGGAAAAACTAATCAAATAACAGCATGGCGAAGTCAGACTCAAAAAATATTGATCGTCCCAAGGCGAGTAGTCTTAAGCCTTTACGATTGGCTTTACCTTTCATGCGGCCCTATGTTTCGAGGCTGCTTTTGGCATTCTTGTTTTTAACGTTGGCATCGGTTTCAATGCTAGCTATGCCTGTTGCCATTCGTTATGTCATTGACTTTGGTTTCTCAAGCGACAATGTGGATTCGATTAACACATACTTTATCGCCTTGCTTGGTCTTGCAATATTCTTTGCAGTGTTTGCATCACTACGCTATTACCTGGTGATGTGGATCGGTGAACGGGTAGTCGCAGATATTCGTTCCAGTGTTTATAAGCACGTCATAAAAATGAGTCCTACGTTTTTTGAAGTGACCCGCACCGGCGAAGTTTTATCGCGACTGACAACGGATACGACTCTGGTGCAAACTGTATTTGGTGCCGGCATGTCGATTGCATTACGCAGTTTGTTTAGTGTCATTGGCTGTTTGATCATGTTGTTCGTGACCAGTCCAAAACTAACGCTCATGATTATACTGCTAGTCCCTGTAGTAGTTGTGCCAGTAATGCTTTATAGCCGCAAGGTAAGAAAGCTGTCACGCGCCAATCAAGATCGAATTGCTGATTCAAGTAGTATTGCCGATGAATCGCTTAACGCAGTGCAGATTATTCAGGCGTTTACGCTGGAACGATTTCTTGGCGAGCGATTTAGTGACTCCGTAGAAGAAACATTTAAAACAGCGCGACGACGACTGCAAATGAGTTCGCTATTATCTGGCACGATCATATTAACAGCCTTTGGTGCGATGGTTGTTGTGCTCTGGGTCGGTGCTCATGCTGTTGTCGATGGCACAATGAGTCCTGGCACCTTGGGACAGTTTTTATTGTATGCCACATTTCTTGCAGGCAGCACGACCTCACTCGGTGAAGTCTGGAATGATATCCAACGTGCGGCAGGTGCAATGGAACGCTTGATGGAATTACTGCATATTCAATCCGACATTAGCATGCCGCAAGCTCCCGCTCTATTCCCCACAGAAGGTCGCGGCCATATACAAATTCAGGATGTTTGTTTTAACTACCCATCACGACCTGACACGAAGTCGCTGGCGCATTTCAGTCTTGAAATAAAGCCAGGCGAAACTGTTGCGCTAGTCGGGCCTTCCGGAGCGGGGAAGAGCACGGTGTTTCAATTACTGCTGCGTTTTTATGATCCACAATCAGGGCAGATCATGATGGATGGTGTGGATATTAAACAGGCCGATCCAGAAGCAGTCCGACAACGTATTGCGATAGTGCCACAAAATACAGTGTTATTTGCAACAACGGCAATGGAAAATATCCGTTACGGAAAACCGACAGCGACAGATGAAGAAGTTAAAAATGCTGCCCGTGCTGCGATAGCCGATGAGTTTATTGAAAAACAACCAGAAGCCTATCAAAGTTTCTTAGGTGAAAAAGGCATTCGTTTATCGGGTGGTCAACAACAACGCATTGCTATTGCCCGCGCTATATTAAAGAATCCGCCTATTATGTTGCTGGATGAAGCGACTAGTGCACTTGATTCTGAGAGTGAAAAGTTAGTGCAAGCTGCACTTGATCATCTTATGCAGGATCATACGACATTGGTGATCGCACATCGCCTATCAACGGTAATTAAAGCGGATCGTATCGTGGTGATGGACGAAGGCAAGATTGTTGATATTGGTCAGCATCAGGAGTTGATGCAAAAGGGTGGCATCTACAAACGTCTTGCTGAAATCCAGTTTGGACAGCATAAAACTGATAGCGACGAGCTGTTAGAAAAAGAGGTGCTAATCGATAGTCTTGTTGATTAAGCGAAGATGCTTGTATTATTGGCTGAATGATTTGCTAAAGCCTTCTTCGCACATTTAATAAAAGCCTCATCGATGGGTAGTTTCTTTTCTGCTGCTGCGATTACCAGAAGTAATACATATCGTTCAATGCGATCATGACGATAAATATCTTTGCTAGCTACCTTAGCTTGTTTATAAAGTTGTAACGTTACTTTCTTCATGCTCATGATGCACGGCCTCAATTTTTATATTGTTATACTTATATATTTGGCTTGATCCCGATAAATGTAATTGATCTAAATCAAGTAATCATCCGATCCACCAATACTTTTCTAGCTGTATAATAGTGATATAACACATTAATATTTAAAGAGAATATAAACTGATGCGCATAAAGTCAGGTTTTATAAGTAGATTGTTGTTGCTGATAGTCATTACATTTTCAATGACTGAACTTGCAGCGAACGAAGATCTGGAACAACTGAATATTGTTGATTGGCATGTACATGTTGCCGGTCTAGGCCATGGTGAATCAGGTAATTTTATAAACGATACGATGTACAATAATTATCGTTTTAAATTCTTCTTAAAATGGATGAATGTCACTGAAGAAGAGTTGGAAAAACACGGTGATCAAATCATGGTTAAACGCCTCAACGAAAAAATAGAACAATCTAAATACATTGACCAAGCAATCATTCTGGCTCTTGATGGTGTTATCGATAATAAAACCGGACAATTGGATAAAGCTGCCACGCAATTTTATGTCGATAATGAATTTGTTGCGCTTGAGTCTGACAAGTATTCGAATCTTTTATTTGGTGCCAGCATCAATCCCAGTCGCGCAAATAGTATCCAACTATTAGAAGAGGTTCACGCGCAAGGCGCAGTGTTAATAAAATGGATACCGTCGATTATGCATTTCGATCCGGCCGATAAAAAATTTACATCGTTCTATCGTAAAATGGCCGAATTAAATATTCCACTACTCACACATACAGGGATGGAAAAGTCTTTTCCCAATACTAACGATGCGCTTGCAGACCCAAGACGATTGGAGCTGGCATTGAATAGTGGAGTAACCGTTATAGCCGCGCATATAGCTGCAACGGGCGAATCGGAGGGGCAGGATAATTTTGAACGTATCATGCCAATGTTTGCTGAATTCCCGAATCTTTACACCGAGATATCCAGCCTGACCCAAATAAATAAACTCGGCTATCTGGTAAAGGCATTAAAGAAACCCGGTTTAACAGAAAGAATGATCTACGGTACCGATTGGCCATTACAATCGTTCCCTTTGGTTTCTCCCTGGTATCATATTAATCATATCGGCTTAAAAAATGCCTGGCGCGTGGGGGGAATAAAAAACAAATGGGACCGTGACGTTGAGTTAAAACAAGCCATGGGCGTACCGCGATCAGTTTTTACTAGAAACGTAGGTCGTATAAATTCTTTATTAAACCTTAATAAAGATTGATCAAACGCAATATACTGAAAACTAATGACGCTAAAATAGCTATAGTATTTAACAGGAGAAGTATTTATGAGTGATAAAGAAACCTTACTAACTAAAAAGAAAGAACTCGAAGAAAGGTTAGAAAAAATAAAACGCGATATTGGCCAGAAACTTAGTGCTGACTCTGAAGAACAGGCCACCGAACTTGAAAACCGCGATGTGATCCTGGAAATCGCGCGGGTGACTGAAGAAGAACTTGCCTCAGTCAATGCAAAGCTAAATGGAACAAACTAGCAAGGCAGAAACAATCGATTGTAACTCACCCGTCACCATTATTGTTAAGCGACGATCCAGGCCAGATCGTGTAGAAGAATTTGAGCAGGTCATGTCGGCTACGACCAAAGAGGCAATGTCATTCAAGGGGCATCTTGGTGCAAATATTATCAAGCCAACAAAGGCGGGTGATTATTACCGTATTGTCTTTAAGTTCGATTCCATGCGTAATTACCTCGCATGGGAAGGGTCAGAAGTTCGTGAGAAATGGCTGGAGCGCTATGCCGAAGTTTCGCTAGGCGACCTGGAACAGGAAATTCTGAGTGGACTGGAAACCTGGTTTACCTTGCCAGGTGAAGAAACCCTGGTGCCGCCGCCCAAATACAAGATGATGTGTATTGTTTGGTTTTCCATTTTTCCGCTGTCACTACTATTAAACTATAGTCTTAAACCTGTCATCTCTGAGCTTCATATTATTGGGCAGTTAGCCATTATCTCTATGATATTGGTCATTCTCATGACTTATGTTGTTATGCCGTTCATGGCAAAACTTTTTCATCGCTGGCTACATTGCACTAAAAAATAGAAAAAATTGCCAATATTCTCGTATCTTAACAGATCTTCATAAGAAATTAGCTTACCTGCGCTTCACAAAAACTTCATAAAAATCAAACTATAAACACCATATACAGTCGTAAATAGCAGACTATACTTAAATGGTATAGAGATTGCAGATTGATTAAGTAGGTAACTTACACCCTAGGAGGCGTGCCATGATCCCTACCAATGTTATTCCAATCCAAGACGTTCAATACAGCAAGCTTTGTGGAGTATGTCCGTTATGTGATAAGACCGATGGTTTTGTAAACCTTGGGAAGGAGCACTGGTTTATATGCCGCGATCACGAAACGAAATGGTTTGTCGGAATTAACCTGTTTGAAGGTTGGCAGAACCAAACAGTGGCAGAAGCCCAAAGCATAGAAAGGATGCTCGATACTTATAAGGAAATAACACCACTCAAAAACAGGGTAGACGAGCAACCGCAAAGAAGCGTAGCGAACAGTTAAAAAGAATTCTTTGTCTCCTGAAGTGGCTGGAGAGCCCTGTCGTCGGCAGACCAAGGAAGGTCTGCACAATCAATCCGCTGCTACTTATTTTGCTAAGGCTTGCCTAATACGCAAACTAACATTCTGCTTTACCAAGACATCACTCACACCAGCAGGCCGTTTATAAACTATCTTTTTATCTTTACCAACAACATAAACAGCGGGCGTACCTTTAGCGCCATATTGAGTTCCGACTTCATCTCCATCCATTAACATCGTGTAAGTAAATCCCTTCTTATCAAAATATTCTATCGGGTCGATAACACCATCTTCATAGACATCAATCGCATAAAACTTAACGCCTTTATTACGGTACTTACGATAAATAACTTCCAGATGCGGCATCAAGGTTGCGCAATACGGACACCAGGTTGCCCAAAAGATAATCACCGACACCTTATCTTCACTATCGGCATAATATTGTACCGAACTGCCATCCTTTGCCTGCAGTTCCCAGTCAGCGGCAGTTCCGCCGACATTAAGCGGAGCTGCATAGGTTGAAGAAAATGGAACAAATACAAAACTCAGAAAAGAAAACAACAGAATAAAAGTAATGCGCATAACTATACCTATAGAGTTATTAAGTTAGACTAAAAAACAAAGTGTATCAAAAATTACGATAAGGAAGCACAATAATAGTTCATGTGCTCTGTGGTTTATTTAATAAAAAAGCTGGCTGACTTCAGCGTTATTACTATACTAATGGTAAATCATAAGGTATTTTTTTCCTAAAAAGCCCTGTCTATGCTCGATAAACTATTTAAAAAACCACTAGAACTAAAAATAGGTGATCAGACACTACAATTTAGTTCGGTAACGGATGTTGCATTCTGTCTGGAAGGTAGAACCTCCATATCGACTGTAAAGCTAGCTGAATTGTTTACGCTATCGGGAGAGGAATTAGAAAAGCAAGCGTATAAACTCGCCGATCTCAATAAAAAGATGTTTAAAATCCTAAACAATATCGTCGATGAACCTGAGAATATTGATCGTTCAATGCGCGAGTTAGATACACAAATGTTTTCGCAAGACCAGAATTGGCGCGATATAATCCAGTCCTTGAATAAAGAGCAAAGTGAGATTAATGCAATCCGTGTCACCGTTATTATGAAATACATGAAGTATTTATCAGCGGTGGAGGACACCATCGAACATATCCGTGCGGGAATGAAACAAAATACAGGCGCAGTAGCGAATGGTGATGCAAATAAACCAAACGAATTCGAAGAGACATGGAGCCTTAATCCTTTACGTGAAGAGGTCAAGTCGGCGTCTCAAACGGAAGCAGAGTTTAAACGCTTACCGAAAGACACAGCGGTATCAGTGATGTTGCCACCAGGTGGAAAAATAGGTGTTCTTCTTGCATCATACCCGGGTGAATTGGTTGCAACGAATGACAAGGTGCAATACATAGACGATAGCGGCATAACGGTTCTCAATAATGGGACCAATATGATTGGCAGGAGTGTTAAAAGCACAGTGAAGATAGACCCAGCGCAAAAAAATGTATCGCGAACACACCTCTCTATACACATTAGTGATGGTGACGCGCTACAATTGACAGACCATTCATCAGAAGGCACATTCATTAGCTCTGATTTTACAAAATAGAATACGGTTTGAGAATTAACAATAGAATCATTCAGACGCTTCTGCTTTTTTTCCTCTGCGGGAGTGTATCAATAAGTCATAGTCATGCGGCAGCTGGCGATCAACTCATCATTACCAGGAATATAGTAAATCTCAGAACGGCGCCATCAATAGACGCGACTTTGTTAATAAAGTTAAAAAAAGACCGAAAGGTCATCGAGATCCAACGTCAGGGTGATTGGGTCGAGATCAAAACCAATCGAGAAGATATCAAGACCGGCTGGGTCTATAAAACCTTAATCGCCAAGGTAAAGAAAAAAGAAAGTGCAGAAGAAAAACGCTTTAGAATCTTTAAGCAAAGATTCAATGCCCATAAAGAAAACGTTAGGAACCAAAACGGCATACCCCAATTCATAGAGGTTATAGATGAAGGTGGAGGAACTATCCAGGTCATTGCGACAGAAGCCTGGCTGGCTACAACGTATGAAGCCCGTACTGTGTCGTTAACTGATGTCTTCAAGTTATGGAGCGATGTCGTGCCTGTGGGAAGTTCACTGACGGTGATTGTCTTGGATGAACAAGGCGAGCAACATACGATGATGTTGCGTTAACTATGTCTACATAGACGATAGACAGGAAGTCCAAATGTTACCGAAGGGTATGCCATGGGTGCAGAAGGGCGAGCCAATTTAATGATTCATTCCTCCAGCAAAAATCGTCCAAGCCGTTGTCTTAGTGTTCTGTTTTCCGAGCGGAGTTTTTCTAATTCATTGATCATATCCAGATATAAGGGAATACCTGACCAATCGATATCAAAATCCCGATGAAGTCTGACAGCACGCTTGGCGATGCTAAGCATGTAGCAATCGAAACACCATTCTTCAGGTGCTTCGCCTTTGGGTTCTAAAACGCCTTCTTCAACGATGGTAATCATAACTTCTGTTGGTAGTTTTGCTAATTCGCATATATCTTCGAGCGATAGCTCGACTGTTAAACTGGTTTCTATCATGTCTTACTCCATTCGCTACGGGGATTGAATGTCGTTTTTTCCGATAAGGTTTCCCATAGCTTTGTAGTGTCCTCGCTGGTTTTTTCCGGGATCACAATTTTAACTACTGCATAGAGATCACCTGTGCCGGTTTTGCCAGGTAAGCCTTTGCCTTTTACTCGAAGTCGTTTTCCGGTCTGGCTATTAGCTGGCAAGGTCAGATTAATACTGCCCGCAAGAGTAGGGACTTCGATCTTGGTACCGAGTATTGCTTCCCACGGCGCGATAGGCACCGTAATGATCAGATTATGCCCTTCAACATCAAACAATGGATGCGGAATCAATCGAATGTGTAAATATAGATCCCCGCTTCCACCGTTACCAATACCTGCTCCGCCCTGACCCTTCAAGCGAATACGTTCGCCATCGTTAACGCCTTTAGGGATCTTGATATTTAAGGTTTTGTTAATATCCGCCAGTCGTCGGCCTTCTTTATCATGCTGCGGCAAATGATATGAGATAGTTTTATTTTCATCAGAAAGCGTTTCTTCAAGAAAGATCGGCAATTCAGTTTCGATATCCTGCCCACGAAAACTAAAATGTGTCTTGTGCTGAGTTTGCTGTCCTCTGGATTGAGTATGGGGGGCACCGCCACCAAAGACCGATTCAAAGAAATCTGAGAAATCACCACTATGATTCCCGTTAGGCTGCCAACCCGGTGGCGGTGTAAAGCTTTGTCCATCCTGACCATATTTTCTCAGTTCATCGTACTCTGCTCTTTTTTCCGGATCTTTTAGGGCAGCATAGGCTTCGGCCACATCCTTGAATTTGGCTTCGGCATCCTTTGCCTCACTAACATCGGGATGATACTTACGCGCCAGTTTTCTATAGGCGGTTTTAATCGTCTTCAGATCGGCTTCTGGTGCGACACCGAGAATCTTATAATAATCTTTGAAATCCATTCATAACCTCTTATGAAATCAGTAGTGTAATAGTACAACAACAAACAGTGCTTTTCGTAAAGTCCTGCTCTAAAGGTAAATTAGTTGTCCGCTCAAGAATTCATAAATCTCATCTTCCGGTGCCTTCACATCTAACTCATCTTTACTTACCCGAGTCACGTCATAGCCAAAATTTCTGAGCTTTTCGGCATAGAACTCAATAGGCGGGTTCTCGCCCAGTTTGTGATCCGCAGTGCGATGAAAGTTTTGCGCATCATTCAGACTTAAGGTCAGGATGCCTGATTCACGGTTGTATACGCTCATTCTGCTTTTCTCCTCCATATGATTACTATATTGAGTGTCTAGAACGATATTGCAAGATTTCACCGTAAAATAATTGTGCCCTGACGTAGAAGCCTCATTTGCAGTAGAATAAAAATTCACAACTTAATAATCAAAAATGCTAGTCAAACTCATCCACCAACAACACCTGGCATTACAAGAACTGTTTGCACGGCACCAAGAGGCACTGTTGCAAGGACATTTCGATATCGCCGACGAATGGCTGCAACACTTTGCCTATTGCCAAAAGGCGCATATGCAAATCGAAGAAGCATATCTGTTTCCCGAGTTTGCAAAGATAGAACACAAGAGCAAATGGGATGTAAGCCTGTATGTAAAAGAACATGCAAAAATAAAAATATTATTTCAAAATATCATCAACGATCTAAACTGGCTTAGTGAACAAGAACTCAACGAATCGCAACGGCGACGCAACATCATTGCGCTGCTAGATAAAGAGAAAACCTTGAAAGGCCTTAACCAACACCACGAAGAGCGCGAAGAAGAAGCGATGTTAATAGAATTGGACGCACAATTGGATGCAAGGCAACTCAAGGAACTGCAAGTCGATATCAAAATGACCTGGGCCGAAGTGATGGGTGTTGTAAAAGATAAAGCAGGATAGAAGCGTAATAATATTTAAAATGCTCAATAAAAGCCGTTCGAAATCATTAATTTGGTTAATGCTAAGTCTGTTAGCAGCCTGCAATGTAAGCGATATTCGCACGGCATCCGTGTTGGTAAAAGATCCCGCCGCGGGTGCAGCACAAGTGATAGAAAGCAAAAGCCGCCAATATGCAGCAAATCCTTCTCAACTCCCGGCCGACTTCAAGGCCTATAAAGCCAGACTAAAAGAGTTTGTCAGTTTTATCACTGATATCTGGGGAGAAGACGACGCAACGCAAGCGGGACCGAAAGACTATGTGAAGTACACAGACAAATACTATAACCGCGCCCATATCAATTTCGAGACCGGCACCGTAACCATCGAAACGGTGGCGCCAGATTCGCAACAAACCTATCTAAAAAAAGCCATCGTCACCACCTTACTCACACCAGACGATCCAAGGCAAGTCGACCTTTATTCCGATGCCACCCCCAACGAAGACGGTAAACCGTTTCTTTATGAACAAGTATTGGATAACGACGGTAAGCCCATCCAATGGCAATGGCGCGCGAATAAATATGCGGAATACCTAATCGCAAATAAACTCACGATAGTAAAAATTGGCAAGCGTAATGGTCTAAGAGTCATCTTCCCATTAGTCTCGAAGCACAAAGAATTACGCGCCTATAAATACGCCAGCCTGGTGCAGAAATACAGTAAGAAATATAACGTAAACGAAAGCCTGATCTACGGCATCATAAAAACAGAAAGCAGTTTCAATCCCTTTGCGGTAAGCCATGCCCCGGCCTATGGCCTGATGCAAATTGTCCCCAGTACCGCGGGAAAAGATGTCTTTCAAAAAATAAAGAAACGCTCAGGCCAACCGACACCCAAGAACCTCTACGATCCGGAATACAATATCGATATCGGCACCGCCTATATCCAGATACTACAGGAGCAATACCTGGCAAAGGTAAAAGACCAAAACGCCAAGCGCTATACCGTCATCTCGGCCTACAACGGCGGCGCAGGCAATGTCCTGAAGACCTTTTCATCCAATCGAGAGCAAGCCGTGGTAAAGATAAACCAACTTCCAGCCAATGAGGTCTACCAACAACTCACTAATAAGCACCCCAAGCAGGAATCGCGACGCTATCTGGTTAAAGTAACCGAAGCGCAAAAAGAATTCTGGCGCAAGGATAGGTTTTCGAAGAAATAAAAACGGCAAAAAAGACAACGTTAAATATTCATATTTTTGTTTAAACTATAGGTCTATAAGCGTTAAAATCAGGTTCTAATTAGGCAAAACAAAACCCTAAAGGGGTGCGCCTCACGACACGGTATAGACCTGAGTGCTTCGTGTGCGAATTTTAGATTTTATCGACTCTGTTTGAAGTAGACATGATGATAAAAAAAAACTTAAAATCATCGCCATCATCATGATGATGTTCTGGAGTGCTGTCGTCATTGGTTATTGTGTTTACGTCTTTGCCAACAATGCGAACAACAAAGAAGACTTGCTTGAGGAATTGAACCCGCTACTACCAGAACTCATCATCTACTTCGATGATAGTAATTTGGATGACCCGGCCACCTGCGAAGAAACACTGAATCAAGTCGGATTAAACTTGACGATAGCTCTTGCCGGCGGAATCGATTTTACGCAATGGATCCCCTTTCAACATTTATGGAGTGAATCGGCAAAAGAATGGAATGACGTAGAAAATCAAGCTAATCGAGCCGGCTTTGCCTTTGCCGCGTTAAACTCCTGCGAGAAAAAAGGCTTCTTCAAGCTGGATAAACCAAAGTTAAGACAATCTTTGCTTGATCTGGAAGAGAGTATTAAGGCGTTCAACTAAAAATAAGAGGCTTGATATTTATTTAGAATTAATCGGGTCTGCGATACCAGGGCGTGCATAATGACTTAATGCGCACAATGAATGGAAACACCACAAGCATCAAGGTATAAAAATAAATGTGTAGCGGTGAATACCATTCCATCTTACGCATCGAGGTAATGACTGGTGGTTGTTTGATAATACAAAAGTGTTGTCCTTTTTTACGGCCGAGTTTTTTTATTCTTCGAGACAACCAGATCTCTTCACTGGCATACACTTCTTCGTTGAAGCCACCGATGGTTTCAAAGGCATCGCGCCGACAATAAATAAAACTACCTGCAGCAGTGCTGGTATGCATGGAGATAAAATCCCAGAGATTTAATAAAATCTGCATCGAGAAATTTAGCGGTTTGTCACCTATTACACGCGCACCGCCACCAATTATCTTTCCGCCTTCCAAATTGGCAAGGGCTTGTTGTAACAAGGCTGGTGGCACCAGAGTATCGGCATCGACAAAGATCAAGTAACGGCCCTGAGCCGTGTGGGCACCGGCGTTGCGAGCGCGCGAAATCTGGTTTATCTTTTCAAAGACAACTTGTGCTCCCTGCGCGGCCGCTATCGCTGCAGTTTCATCAGAGGAGTTATTATCGACAACAATAATCTCGCCGCTAAGTTCTAACTGCGCTGTTGCCTCATGCAAGGCAGTCAATGTTGTCGATAGAAAGTCTTCTTCATTAAAGGCGGGAATAACAATGGAGTAGTCGATGGACATCGTTATAGTATAATGGATACGCTATCTATTGATGCATTTAAATACACCAAACACCAACAGAGGGATAATGGTTTTTCCCAGGAGACATCATTTACCATCAGCCATAGGTGTATTCCTCGCGACAATGTGTAAGACCAAGAATAATTTATTAATTATGGCAAGCCCAACAAAGCTATTTTTGCGGGAGGAATAATATTCAATTGTTCTATATCATATCTGTAGTATTAAAAGTATTTACTAAAAATTAATTGAAGGAAAAATCTCACACTATGTATGATGAATGCATTGATGTTGTTATCTCCCCGGTTCATGGTATGGATGTGCTATCCAAGGCTGAGGTTAGTCGCCTATTGGATACCAGCAAGAGTGGTCTGTATACCACTTTCAGAAACTGTGCCTTAGCCGTTTTAAATAGTGGTGCCACTATTGATGACAGCAAACAATTATTTGAACAATACGCTTCGTTCGATATCCGTATTGTGCAAGTAGAACGAGGAATTAAATTACATTTAATTGCAGCGCCGCCCCGATCTTTTGTCGATGGTAAAATTATTCGCGGCATCAAAGAACATCTTTACGCTGTGCTGAGAGATATCATCTATGTTTTTGATCAAATCAAAGACAATAGAAATGTTGATCTAAATACATCTGAAGGTATCAGTAATGCTGTTTTTCATATCTTGCGCAATGCCGATGTGTTACAAGCGGGTATAGAACCTAATCTTGTTGTCTGTTGGGGGGGGCATGCGATTGGTAGAGGTGAATATGAATATTGTAAGGAAGTCGGTTACGAATTAGGTTTGCGCAAATTTGATGTTTGTACCGGTTGTGGTCCCGGTGCGATGAAAGCACCAATGAAAGGAGCCAATGTGGCCCATGCGAAACAACGTGTTAAAAAAGGAATTTATCTCGGTATTACCGAGCCGGGAATCATCGCAGCTGAGTCACCTAATCCCATTGTAAATCATTTGGTCATTATGCCAGATATAGAAAAGCGTCTCGAAGCTTTTGTCCGTTGTGCACATGCGATTATTGTCTTTCCCGGTGGTGTCGGCACTGCCGAAGAGATTCTATATCTGTTAGGCATATTATTACATCCAGACAACGAACAAATTCCATTTCCGTTAATCTTTACAGGACCTGAATCATCCCGGGAATATTTTGAAGAAATAAATAAATTTATTTCATTAACACTTGGAGCTACTGCGCAAGTACGATATCAGATTATTATAGACGATCCTATTGCTGTTGCAAAAGAAGTGAAAAAAGGTATTGCTGAAGTAAAAGAATTTCGAATTAAACATGGCGATGCATTTTATTTTAATTGGTTATTAAAGATTAAACAGGATCTCCAGATCCCGTTTATTGCAAATCATGAGAACATGCGCTCCCTTGAGCTATATCAAGGAATGGAAACACATACCTTAGCTGCAAACCTGCGCCGTGCATTTTCAGGTATTGTTGCCGGCAATGTAAAAATTGAAAGTATGAAATTAATTGAAGAACAGGGTTTATTTGAAATTCACGGTGATGAACAAATCCTGAATGCGATGAATAAATTATTATGTGCGTTTGTCACACAAAAACGTATGAAGCTCTCTGCTGAAAGTTATAAACCTTGTTACAAGATTATTCGATAATACTGAAATAAAATATTGACGAAGCAATTTTATCTTAAAGGGTTGGAGTGCGGAGTTAGAATCCGCACTGACGGGGTCAGAGTATGTTGATCTTTATAGAGTTTTTATATCACTATAGATAATGGATAGAGGATACATAAAAAAAACTATATTCATAGTCGAAGAAAAGATCTTAAAGATTACTCTTTAAAGTCTTTCGTTTTGCTCCACGCGATAGGCTCGAACTGTCAACTTAGTGATTAATAGTCAGATTCAGGCACACATATAATATACCCGTATACTATTTCAGTACTTTATACGTATATCCTCATTTTAATTAATCTTTTACCCTTTATTGGGTATTAGATATTGAAGTTTATTCCTCTGTATTGGGTAATTATAAGGTTAAGTGCATATATTATTGAGGCCTAAGGGAAAACTAATGTAGTTTTAATTCTTTATCTAGTACTAGTACATATTTTTATGAATATTACAAAAGGCATTCAAGATTACATAATAACAAAGCTTGTGCCTATTAAGGATTTGTCAGTGAAAAAACAAGAAGCACTGATTAATTCAGCTGAGGTTTCAGTTTATAAGCCAGGGGCACGTGTTTTTGAAGAAGGCTCTGAAGATAGATTCGTTCATTATTTACTGCATGGGAAATTAGAAATGATTTCTATGGATGAAACAGCATTTTTAATAGATGCAGATTCAAGACAATCCTATGTACCCCGTCAGCCCCATGTGG
>DBBX01000013.1:0-1900 GCA_002292815.1 Thiotrichaceae bacterium UBA973
AAGCGTTTACGTGGTGATAGTAAAACCCCCTTAGGCATGTACCGCGTTGCCAGTTTTAAAGAAAGCAGCCGCTTTCATTTCTTCATTCAGTTAGATTATCCAAACCTAATAGATGCCTGGTATGGTTACAAGAATAAAGTTATTGATGCAAATAATTTTAAACGCATAGCGTCGGCATACAAAAAGCGGGAAGCACCACCACAGGATACTGAATTAGGCGGCTTCATCGGGATACATGGTCTGGGTATTACTAATGATGAAAAATTAAATATTCATGAATCCTTCAACTGGACACAAGGATGTATTGCCTTAACCAATGAAGAAATAAATGATTTGAAAAAATTCGTCACCATCGGCACAGCCGTGATAATTAGAGAATAAGCCGCCTGTGTTGAACACAACTCAATTATGCTTGTTGGTTAATTTTCTCATCTTAGACAACAAATTTTCTCGCATGTTATTCAGCAAACTGCCGTTACAGATTATCCCGCTCTGTCTATTTGTATTTCTGTTTGGCTGTACAAGTGAAACGGATCAACTCTATGAGGAAACAACACAAAAACCTTTTGAAAATGTGGTTCAGGATGCTGAATTTGCCATTACCGAAAATAATTTCCGCATCACCAATCGTCTTCATATAGGTAGCGCCATTAAAAAACGTGGCAGCACCGATTTTCCGCAAAACGAGATAGTGTTATTTTGTAATCTCACCATCGCAGAAGAGATGTTAAAGATTGAACCCCGCTATATTAATTATTGTCCATACAAAATAACGATCACTGATTCTGCTGGGCATATCACTATTGGAACGCGCCTATTACCGTTCAAGACGAGCAATGCGAAAATGGATAAAATCTCCAAAAATATTAATAAAATACTACGCTCAATGGTAGAATACGCTGCATCAGAAGACCCGTTTATTCTTGACCAAAATTAAAAAGGATATTATTTAATAATGAAAGAACATCCTGATCATAGTCTTTTACTGCGCTGGCTAATTTTAACTGGCCTTATCGTATTTGCTTTAATCGTTGCCTGGAATGAAGATATTATTTCCTCATTATTTAGCGTCGACCAAAGCAAAATTTGCTGGGTCATTGCCCTAGCCTATCTTCTCGTCACGCTGCACTGCGCAAGAAGAATATATACGCTGTCATTACAAACAAATTTGTCCATACAAGTCGATGACATCATTAAAAATGAGGACAAACTTGAATTAACGATAAATGACGAAGAAGTTACCATTAACTCAAAGATTAAATTACCAGATTGCTTCATGACTGAATATATCCGAGACCTTCACTACCGCTATAACAACAAAAATAATACAGAAGACACTAACTCATCATCTGATTTAATTGATGTTTATGAATCACGTTTAAAAGGTCCACAAGAAATTGGCTGGTTTGTTTCGGATATGATGCTAAAACTAGGACTGCTCGGCACTATTATCGGTTTTATCTTTATGTTGGGCTCTGTCGCTAATATTGCAGATTTTGATGTTAGCGGTATGCAGAAAATTCTTAAACACATGAGTAATGGTATGGGTACTGCTCTGTATACGACGCTTGCTGGATTAACTTGCAGTATATTATCGGCAATGCAATATCATATGTTAGACAGGCATGCTGATGAGCTTATAGAGTTAACCCGTCATCTGACGCAAGTTCATGTCATACCAAAGATTAATGGGAATTAATTAGGCAATGAGTGTAAAAGATCGTCTTCGTTCGGACCCATTCACAGATTTGCTGTTCAATGCACTTCTGGGTTTTACCTTTTTGTTTTTGGTTGCCATTATGTTTATGAATCCGGAAGCAAAGTCCGGCATCATTGACCCCAAAGCGGAATACATCATCACCATAACCTGGGAAGACGATAGTCCTGATGATGTCGACAC
>DBBX01000013.1:2021-14644 GCA_002292815.1 Thiotrichaceae bacterium UBA973
ACGGTTAATCTCGAAAAAAGAGGCGATGAAAAAACAGCAGTACGATTTAAGATTGGTGGCGATGGTAATGTATACGGCATAAACTTTCTGCCAAAAAACCTTGTTGAGCTTGGTTAAATAATAAAAATACTGGAGAAAAAACTGTGATATTGGGTATAACCGGCATAATTTCAGCTTATATATTAATAGGCTTACTTTTACTTAGCATAAATCTTTATTCTAAATGGTCCTGGAAAGTTAAGGCCGCTAGCATCATAATTACATCTGCATTTTATGTTGTAACCTACTTTTCCTTCCCGCCATTGCTCGGTTGGCCAACATCTGAAAATTTACCACCACAGTTTCGCTTGATATCTGCACACGTCGAGCAACCGAACAAGGAAACTGGCAAAGAAGGTTCAATTTATCTTTGGCTATCAGCAATAGAAAATATGTCTAGCACATCTGAACCGAGGGCATATGAATTAGCTTATTCAAACGAATTACACGAAAAGATTATTAATGTTAAGGCTAAACTGGACAAAGATATTGCGCAACTCGGTGAGTTCAAAGATCCGGATGAGACGATGGATCAGGTGCAGGAACAAAGACGCGGTGTAAAATCAGTTTATATCGAATTTTATGATTTACCTGATCCACTCTTTCCGGATAAATAGGAGGCATAAAATAATTGAATAGAAACATTACGTCTCTAATATTTTTTTTAACTCTATCGGCATATTATGGTCACGCATCTGCCTGGAATATATTAACCGATCAGCTTGATATTACTTGCCAACAATCTAAAACCGTTCTCAACTGCACATATCGATATCTGGATTCTGAGATAGCACCTGACCTCATTGCAAAATCAAATGAGGTTTATCTTCCAGTAAATAAGACAAGTCAACTGCCAAAAGATACTGGCACAACCGCAATTTTATTTTTGGTTGATACCAGTGATCCTAATAGGCAAAATGTTATTGAAAAAAACAAATCTCATATAAAAGAACTCTTAACTGCAATCAAACCAACTTATAAAGTTGGGCTGGCATCATTTGATAAATCTGTGCAGTTTTTATCTCCAATAGGCACTTCTAGCTTCTTGTTATCGAAGTCGATCGATGCCTTAAATGCTAAAGGAAAAACAACAGAGTTATATCGTAACCTAATAAAAGCAATTGACCTTCTAAGACCATTAGATGGAGATAGAAAACTAATTATCTTAATGTCCGATGGCCAAGCTGAAGACAAGGCCTACTTTCACACAGATGTTATCAAAGCGGCAAGGAAACATGGCGTAGTCATTAATTCTATAGGTTATCCAAGATCAGTTTCTTTGTCTGTTTCTTTACAAACGATCAGACGATTAAGTGAAGAAACTGGCGGCAATTACTTTGAAACAGATATGAGCTATGAACTACCATCAGATAGTCTAAAACCACTAATAAACAATTTGGATAATAGCGGTGCATTCTCTGTTGAATTAGATTCACTATCACAGAACAATCCTGTCCCCAAGGTAATAACGCTGTCATTCAAAGGTGCGAAAGGGATAGAAGACATAAACGTTCCCGTACAAATAAAAAAGGTAACAAGGTCTACACAGACGCAACCCAGTATTCCTGTTGCAGAAGTGAAAACGCCCAGCAAAGTAACTCCTGACAATAATCCGCCAATTCAAATAGTAGCTAAACAAGCAGACAATCAAGCAATCAACTTATGGCTTTGGTACGGACTCCCAGCGGCGTTTATCATCATCATTATATTTATATTAATTACATTATTTTTATTATGGAACAGACGTCCCGAAACGAAGGTGGTTTCGGATAGTAATTATAAACCCTATGCTTATTTAATTGCTGATGATGGTACAGATACACGATATCCAATAACACGTACCATTTGGCGCATTGGTCGAAGCAAGGATAATGAATTAAGCTTGAACGACACCTCTTTGTCCAGACGTCATGCGGAGATACATAGAAACAGCGATGGCACATTCGACATCATTGATATGAATTCGATGAACGGCGTCTATATCAACAATGAAAAAATTGGTAAAGCAGAACTACATGAAGGCGACGTTGTTGAAATCGGGGATATATTTTTACACTTCACACAACTAGCTTCTGATTATTCACTTGATGAATCAACAGTTATGCAAAAGACAAGGGTGCCTATCACGCATTGATCATTTTCCTAGATAATAGGTCTTGTTAATCTAATATACTCATCAATCAGATCTGTCATGGCTGTTTCAGCTAACAGAGGTACATCCTGACCAAACCATTCTTGTTGATTCTCGAAAATCAACCTCGATATATTTAATGCGACAACTTCCCCTTGATCATTTTTACATTGTTTGGAGGCATTAACTAATAATGATGTCGCTGCCCCCAGCACAATTTCTCTGTGTTTTTGTAATACTGCATCTTGTTCTACAGGTGTATGCGCATGACTATGTTGTTCAGGTTTAACTGTTTGAATAACAAAGGTCATTAACACGCTAAACTCATCAGGGACTGATATTCGACTAACCATTGCCCAACGATACAAATCAACAGGTAAAACTTCCCATTTATCAACTGAATTATCGATATTTAAAATTGATAATAGCTTTTTTTGGACACACTCTTGAGCATGCTGCCATAGTTCATCTGTTTTAATTGATTCATCATTGCCACTATTATTAGCATCTGGATTAATACCAAATAACAATGGAATTCCTTCCTTATACAGTAACCACTTGTCCTTACATATCCATTTTTCATATAACTTTTGTAATCTTAAATGTTCTTCATCATAGACATTTCTTTCGCGCTCACTCATCGGCATTTTTGGAGCAGCAGTTGCCGGTAAAACTTCTTCACCATCCCCAAACAATGATGTTTTAATTTTATTAATAATATTCATAGTTCTTTATTTGCCATTAATGTGCTGCAAGATAATTCAGTTCCGCTTGACTAAACCCTGCCATCAATCTCGCTTCATGATTTATCTTCTTGATATTATTAGAAGGCAAAAATTGCTTAGTAATCTGTCTGAATTTTTCTTCTGGATCCAAATTTAATTTTTTGCATTGATAGCGATACCATTTAGTGCCTGTTTTAACGTGCCCAATCTCTTCTTCAAGAATTAATTCAAGTATTAAACTTGTCGATTCATCTTTAATTTGGCGAAATCGAGAAATTAAACCCGGCGTCACATCTAAACCTCGTGCCTCCAGAATACGAGGCACTACTGCCAAACGTAGCAATAAATCATGTGCGGTTTGTTCTGCGATATCCCAAAGACCATTATGTGCAGGGAAACAACCATATTCATAACCCAAATTATGTAACTGACTCTGTAGCAACCGAAAATGTTTAGTTTCTTCCGCTGCTACCGTTGTCCAGTCAAGATAGAATTGCTTCGGCATATCCTGAAATCGAAATATTAAGTCCCATGCAAGGTTGATAGCATTAAATTCTATATGCGCAATCGAATGTATCATTGCCGCCCTACCCTCAGCAAGTTGCATATTGCGTCTAGGCAAATCTCTTTGTTCAACAAGAAATGGTTTTGCAGGTCTGCCTGGCTTTAGTAATTTAATATCCTCATCAATTGGACTAACGAGAATATCGCCAGACAATATCGTTTTAGCCGCTAATGTAGATAAAGATAACTTTTCATCCAGTCTAAACTCTGTCAAACACTGATAAGCAAGGGAAAATAAATTATCCATTACGATTGAACAGCTTTGTCATACCCAGACCACTCTATCAGCCAGGAAGCCTGACTTTTTTCTGCCGAATAGTTTATGTTGACACATATACCTGGTATCGCAGCCAAATTATCATCAACATAAACCAAGGGAAACCTGTCTCTTAACCATGGTAAAACACCACGTTCTTGAAATAATTGCTTCACTGTCTTTGAATGCGCTGTGTTACTTGGTTGTATCTTTTCACCACCCTGTCTGTGTTGAACGCTAATCTTTGCATTATTTATTTTTACCTTCGATAGTCCGATTCCTGTTTCCGGTTTTGCTACTAACACTTCTCCCATTATTTTCAATGGGGTTTGGAGATCCCAGTCATAATTAATACTCTCAATATTTTTGTCGATGCTATTGGATGCGTATAATAATGCTCTGTATTTCCTTACTTCGACATTCTTCCAATTAACACAGGGCGCATTGTCACTCGTTGAATTAATCAGGTCCGATATAATTTGATTGATATGCTTCGAACCAGGTGATTCCAACTGCAGTACTTGCAACCATGTAAAAATAATATTCTTCTGCCTGGCAACACTTAAGCTTTTTACCATCTCCAGATTCAGAGTATTTTCATGCGATGCCTGTTCTAGGTCTGCAAGACCAATTTCATTCATCAAGGATTTGCAATCTTGCTGATGGTTGACCAAACGACTAATTGTTTCGCGATAAGCAGGCCATCGACCCTCAAACGCTGGCATAATTTTATTTCTCAAGTAATTCCTATCAAACTTCGTATCGGCATTACTCAAATCCTCTTGCCAAGACAGTTCATTTTCATTCGCGTAAGAGAGTAATTCGTTTCGACAATAATTCAGTAGTGGACGTACATGAATACCATTTGCAATGCGC
Source organism: Thiotrichaceae bacterium UBA973 (assembly GCA_002292815.1). Classification (GTDB taxonomy): domain Bacteria; phylum Pseudomonadota; class Gammaproteobacteria; order Eutrophobiales; family Eutrophobiaceae; genus UBA7359. The sequence continues at coordinate 6,613 of DBBX01000013.1, forward strand.
TTAAATAGTGGCATAGAAGATAAACCACGTGGCCCAGCACCACGCAGGGCTTGCAGAAAGAATGTTTCCACCTGATCATCTTGATGATGTGCAGTAAAGAGCAAGTCATCCTTACCCATGACTTGTGCAATCAATGCATAACGTTTTTCCCTGGCCCAAGCTTCGATACTATCACCCTTAGGCACAGACTCATTGATATTTAGCTGCGTAAAAGACAGGTCATAGCCTTTACACTGAGATCTACAAAACTCACCCCATTTAACGCTATCTTCTTGTAGCCCATGATTCACATAAACAACTTCAAGTGTTTTCCCTATTTTATCTTTATTCGAGAATATCAAATGCAGTAAGACACTGGAATCCATTCCACCGCTACAGGCTATCCAGATTTTTTTTGCCTGTGGATATGTATTCAGTACTGAATCAAAGCTATATTTCGAGAGTGGACTTGTCGACACAGAATTATTCATCTGCCGAAGATATTCATTGCCGCTCCTGCGCTTCCTGCGCCCGCGGCATAGATTACGTCCATGTAAATAAAAAACTAATTTTGCTTAAACTCACCAATCTGTCTTATTTTGTTTTGTCTTTGTGCAACAACATCTGAAGCAGGCAATGAACGTAGCTGTTCTAATTCTTCAATTAAAGCGATCTTTAATCTACTAGCGATAAGATCAAAGTCACGATGTGCACCGCCTAATGGCTCATCAATAACACGATCAACTAAATTAAGTTCACTCAACCTTTGCGCCGTAATACCCATCGCTTCTGCGGCATCTTTGGCATTGTCGGCACTTTTCCAGAGAATTGAGGCGCAACCTTCAGGTGAAATCACAGAATACGTACTATATTGCAGCATTAACAAACGATCACCGACACCAACAGCGAGCGCGCCCCCTGAACCCCCTTCACCAATCACTGTTGCAACAATAGGGGTTTTTAGTTCAGACATTACCATCAAGTTTCTGGCAATAGCTTCGCTTTGACCTCGTTCCTCAGCATCAATCCCAGGATAGGCTCCAGGCGTATCTATAAATGTCAGCACGGGGAGATGGAAACGCTCTGCCAATTGCATAATGCGTAATGCCTTGCGGTAACCTTCTGGTTTAGGCATACCATAATTACGCATAATTCTGTCTTTAGTATCACGGCCTTTTTGATGACCGATGACAGCAACAGGCTTGTCGTCTAATCTCGCTATACCAGCAATAATTGCCGGATCATCCGCAAAATATCGTTCGCCATGTAATTCTTCAAAATCGGTGAAAATGAGGTCAATATAATCCTGTGTGTAAGGACGTTGAGAATGTCGCGCAATTTGAGATACTTGCCACGGCGTCAATGATGAAAAGATGGATTCAGTCAGTTCATCGCTACGTTTCTTGAGTCTTGAGATCTCCTCATTAATATTTATTTCTTTATCATTGCCAACGTAACGCAATTCCTCAATTTTGGCTTCGAGCTCGGCTATAGGTTGTTCAAAATCTAGAAAATTCATATAGTTACATATAGTTATTAAATGCGACGAGCATTATAATCTATTTTTACGTTATCTTTGCCTATAGATTCTGATAATTTATCTAATAAATCATCATTTATCGTTAAATGCCATTCTTCTCCGAGATTGAGTTTAGCAATGGCCTCGCCATTGTCATATCGGATAGATACCTCGGAACTCCCATTTCTAAAGGGCGAGATAGTCTTCTTCAAGAGATCAATACCACCATTTTTCAGATAATCATATTTCATGTTCAGAACAAGACTGGCGTTTCTTTTTCTAATATCGTCCAGGCTGAATATTTCATTTGCACGAATAGAAATACCACTCTCTACATAATCGTCGTCTATCGCCTTACCTTTTATAATGACCAACTGGTCTTTAACAAGCAGATGACGAAATTTCAGAAATTCTTCTGAATACACGTTTACTAATGTTCGTGCTGTTCTGTCATCTAATTTAATTTCTGCCATACGTCCCCTACTGCCAGTGCGGGTACGTATGCTCATTATATAACCGGCGACACTTACGCTGCCTAATTTAAATGCATTTAGTCTAGAGCTTATAATGCCTTCCAATTCATCTTCATATCGATTAATGGGATGACCTCTGAGATAAAAACCAAGCGTGTCCTTTTCGCCGGTCAACCTTTCTTTCTCATCCCAATCTGCAACCAGATCGTACATAGACGTATCTTCAGTCGTCACTTTATTAGCGACATCTAAGCCAAACATATCATTCTGTCCGCTGGTACTATTTTGACTGTGCTGTTCCGCTAAAGAGATTGCCTTTGTCAAATTGTGAGCTAATGTACTTCTGCTAGCGCCAAGTTCGTCCATCGAACCCGAGCGTATCAATGCATCTATGACGCGTCGATTGGCTTTTCGTAAATCTACCCGTTTACAAAGGTCAAACAGGTCTGAAAAAGGACCATTTTCTTCTCTTTCATTGACTATTATTTCGATCGCCGATTCACCAACCCCTTTAATCGCGCCCAATCCATAACAAATCGTTTTATCATCGATGATCGTGAAACTATATTGACTCTGATTTACTGACGGTGGCAACAATTCTATCTTTATCCTTCTAACTTCTTCCAATAAGGTAACTACCTTATCGGTATTATCCATATCAGAAGATAAAACTGCAGCCATAAACGCAGCTGGATAATGTGCTTTTAACCATGCAGTTTGGTAGGCAACCAGCGCGTATGCAGCAGAATGCGATTTATTGAATCCATATCCAGCAAATTTTTCCATGAGATCAAAAATCATCGTCGCCTGTCTTTTATCAATGCCACGATTAACTGAACCATCAGTAAATATAGCCCTTTGTTTTGCCATCTCTTCCGGTTTTTTCTTACCCATTGCTCGGCGTAACATATCAGCAGCGCCTAGCGTGTAACCTGCTAATACTTGAGCAATTTGCATGACTTGTTCTTGATAAAGAATAACGCCATAAGTTGTCTTCAACGCAGGCTCCAGGTCCTCATGCATATGCTTCCAAGCCCTGCCATGTTTTCTATCAACAAAATCGTCGACCATGCCTGACTGTAAAGGCCCCGGTCTAAACAAGGCCACAAGGGCGATCAAGTCATCAAACACATCAGGCTTGAGTCGCTTGATTAATTTCTTCATGCCATCTGATTCCAACTGAAAGACAGCTGTCGTGTCCATGCGTTGAATCAATGCATAGGTAGCTGGATCATCAAGTGGTATTTTTCGTATATTGATCGACTCTTTATTATCTTTTTTTCTTACAAGATTAATATCACGTAGTGCCCAGTCGATAATGGTTAATGTCCTGAGCCCCAAAAAATCAAACTTGACTAAGCCAATAGATTCAACATCACCCATATCAAATTGTGTAACCGTTGCTTGTGAGCCTTGCTCACAATATAGCGGCATATACTCATATAAAGGCTTAGGTGCTATAACAAGACCACCAGCATGACGCCCTGCGTTTCTTGATAAACCCTCAAGCTTTTGTGCTAAATCCAGTAACGATCTAACATCTTCTTCAGCTTTGTATCGCTGTCGCAACATTTTCTCTTCTGCCAGAGCACGGTCAAGCGTCATATTTAAATCAAATGGAATTAGTTTTGCAATTTGATCAACAAAACCATATGGGAACCCGAGCACTCTTCCAACATCTCTGACCACAGCCTTTGCTGCCATGGTGCCATAAGTAATAATTTGTGAAACATGGTCACGTCCATACTTTCTGGCAACATAATCAATCACTTCATCACGACGATCCATGCAAAAATCAATATCAAAGTCGGGCAATGAAACTCGTTCAGGATTTAGAAAGCGTTCAAACAACAGGTCATACTCAATCGGATCTAATTCAGTAATATCCAGTGCGTAGGCGACCAGTGAACCCGCACCAGAACCACGTCCAGGACCTACCGGTATGGCATTCTCTTTAGCCCAACGAATAAAATCAGCAACGATGAGAAAATAACCTGAAAAGCCCATACCGGTTACAACATCTACTTCGCGTTGTAATCTTGAAAAGTATTCCGCATGAATTGATTCCGGGATACCATCGTTTTCATTCAGGATTTTCTGTAATCCCGTTTTAGCATCGTTAGTGAGTCTTTGATCCTGTGTCTCATCTGAATTAACAGGAAAATGAGGTAAGAAATTTTCGCCTAAAGTAAATTCGACATTACATCTTTGCGCAATTTTAACTGTATTTTCGAGTGCCTCAGGAATATCAAAAAACAACTCCTGCATTTCTTCATTGGTTCGGAGATATTGTTGTGTAGTGTATTGTTTGATGCGTCTCGGATCATTTAGTGTATATCCCTGCTGGATACAAACCCGTGCTTCATGTGCATCAAAATCATCTTCAGCTATAAAACGAACATTATTCGTTGCTACCAGAGGAACACTAAATTTCTCAGCAAAATTTATAGCCTCATTTATATGGCCGTCCTGTCCTTTTCTGCCGATTCTTTGCAATTCAAGATAATATCGATCTGGGAATACTGACATCCATTTCTCGAAGTTACTTTCAACCTTGCCATCATCTTGAAGTAAAGTTGAATTTGAAAAATCACCGGTATCTGCACAATCAATAACGATGAGTCCATCATTATAATTTTTAAGCCAATCAAACTGTACTAATGGGTTCCCACGAAACTGTCCTTCGGTAAAACTTTTTGTTATCAATCTAGACAGGTTTTGGAAACCTTGTATATGCTGACAAAGAAGAACAATACTCGATGGTTCGTCTTGACTGACACCCCATACTTTTATTTCGGCTCCAATCAGTGGCTTAACACCTCTTTTATGCATCGCACGATAAAACTTTACCGCAGAGAAAGTGTTCCCCTGTTCTGTAACAGCAATTGCCGGCATGCCCTTATCAGCTGCCTTAGCGGCTAAAGCATCAACCTTGATCACCCCATCAATTAATGAATATTCAGTATGAAGGTGTAAATGAACAAAGCTCATATAGATGACAAACTACGCTATATATTTAGCAACTGGAGCAAAACTACGCCGATGTATTTTCGTTATTCCTAATCTTGCTAAAGCTTCAATATGTTGTTTGGTGGGATAACCTTTATGCGATGAAAAACCGTAATCAGGATATTCATCATCAAAGTTTACCATTTCATTGTCCCGTGCTACTTTAGCAATAATTGATGCAGCACTAATAGCGGGAATCAAACTATCACCTTTGATAATAGCAATAGTTTTGTAATTAACTTCTGGCATAAAATTACCATCGACGACTACCATTTCTGGTTTTTTCCCTAACGCTTCAACAGCACGTTTCATAGCCAGTAAACTGGCTTGTAAAATATTTATATTATCAATCTCTTCAACTTCAGCTCTTCCCAAAGACCAGTCCAGGGATTTAGATTTTATTTCCTCAGACAATAGCATTCTTTTTTTATGACTCAGTTTTTTAGAGTCTTTCAAGCCATGGATTATATTCTCAGGGTCTAGTATGACGGCAGCTGCGACAACAGGACCTGCCAGAGGTCCTCTGCCAACTTCATCAACGCCAGCCACCAAGTCAAGATCGTTTATATAGGAGTAATCAGTCAACTTTATCACCTGCAAGTAATTCCAGTATGGCGTCAGCAGCTTGTAAATCAGCATTCTTTTTGAGCTGTTCAGATAATTTAACAAACTCCATTTTCATTTGTTCCGCCTGTTCATCAGAAGCCAATAATTTATTTAATTCAGAAGATAATATTTCCGGGGTGCACCTTGATTGCAAACATTCAGGCACCAGCATTTTCCCTGCCAGAATATTTGGTAATGAAGCATAGGGGATCTTTGCTAATAACTTAACTATTAAATGCGTTAAAAAAGATAGTTTATAGGCAACAACCATCGGTTTTTTAAACAGCATTGCCTCAAGTGTTGCGGTACCTGACGCGAGCATAATGAAGTCCGCGGCTTCCATTATTTTATGTGTATTAGCTACGCTGATATTGACGTTCAAATCTGGCGCAACTTTATTTTTTATCTCTATAAAATAATTGAATGCCTTTTCATCAACTAAACCACTTATAAAATACAGATCAGGGTATATCGATTGTGATAAAACAGCTGCTTTTAATAGTGGCCTGGCGATTCTTTTTATTTCAGATAAACGACTGCCGGGCAAAAGTGCAATAACTGTTTTTTCTTGCGGAATGTTTAAGTCTGATCTGGCTGCTGATACATTTGGTGTGGTTGTTATCTTGTCTGCCAGAGGATGACCTACATACCGGTTTGGCACACCGTATTTATTATAGATAGCTGCCTCAAAAGGAAACAGACTCAATACCAAATCAGCAGCCATACGAATTTTCTTTACTCTGTATTCACGCCAGGCCCATACTGATGGACTGACATAATGAACTGTTATTATTCCTGCCTTGCGTAATTCTTTTTCTAGCCAAAGATTAAAATCAGGCGCATCGATACCAATAAAAATATCTGGTGGATGCCTAATAAAATGTTTTAACAAATTGTCTCTAATATTTTTTAATTCAAAATATCTTCCAGCTACTTCAGTAATACCCATTACGGACAATCGTTCCATTGGATATAAGATATTCATTCCTGCTCTAGCAAGATTTTTTCCACCGACACCCTCTATTGATAACGATTCAGTTTTATTTCCTAATTCATTAATTAATCCTGCACCGAGTATGTCGCCTGAGACTTCACCCGCGACAATTCCAATCCGAACCATTGAGTTATCTTAAGACAGTTGTTAAGGGAAATAGCTTCATCTAACAATTCCGCGCTGAGAAGAGGCAATAAATGCACGCATAATTTCCACTTTGTCGGATTCAGAGGCTAAGTCAGTCAAAACCTTTAATGCATCTTTCAAGATTAATCCATCTCGATAGATTGCTTTATAGGCCTTACGTAGGATATTAATAGTATCGGAATCGAAACCATGTCTTTTTAAGCCTTCTCGATTTAATCCGGATGGCTTTGCAGAGTTACCGGACACTAAAACATAGGGTGGGACATCTTTGACAATGACTGATGAAATGGCAGAAAAGCTATAACTACCAACACGGCAAAACTGATGTACTCCGGTAAAGCCACCAAGAATAACAAAATCATCAATAATCACATGGCCAGCCAACGTTACATTATTGGCAAAGACAGTATCGTTGCCAACAATACAATCATGGGCAATGTGTACATACGCCATAACCCAATTATTATCACCAATAATGGTTTTACCACCACCATCATTAGTACCACGATTTATTGAAACATATTCACGGATGGTATTCCCGGCACCTATTTCTAGTGTCGAGTTTTTTTCTTTAATATATTTCTTATCCTGAGGATCTTCGCCAATAGAACAAAAGTGAAAAATCTTGTTGTTTGGTCCAATTTTTGTAGGACCATTGATAACAACATGAGAACCAATAACAGAACCAGCCGCTATCGATACATTCTCACCGATTATCGAATACGGTCCAATACATACATTAGATTCAAGAATGGCATCGGGATGAACAATTGCAGTGGCATCTATCATGGACTTATTCCATGACAGTGGTTAAGAGCTCTGCTGATGTTACTAATTGTGAATCCACATACGCAGAAGCATGAAATTTCCATATGTTTCTTTTTAGTGCAAGGAACTTGACGTCTAAAATTAATTGATCGCCAGGGCCGACTGGTTTCCTAAATCGGACTTTATCGATACCTACTAAGTAAAATAAACTATCCTCAGTTATATCACCTTCTTCAAAACCTAATGCACCAAGCAAACCCGCAGCTTGTGCCAAGGCTTCAATAATCAATACACCGGGCATTACCGATTTGCTCGGAAAATGTCCTTGGAAAAAAGGCTCATTGATTGTTATATTTTTTAATGCCTTTATGTGATGTCCCTTTTCTACTTCTAGCACACGATCAATCAATAAAAACGGATACCGATGTGGCAATAAGGTCTTTATTTTTTCTATATCAACCATGTCTGGAGCATCTTGCATATATATTTTCCATCTTTAATCTAACTTAAACATTATATTTTTTATAATTTCGTCCA
>DBBX01000023.1 GCA_002292815.1 Thiotrichaceae bacterium UBA973
ATTTAGTTAGTAATAAAAATTAATAAAAACTCAAATAGTGGAGCTCATAACCGGATTTGAACCGGTGACCTCTTCCTTACCAAGGAAGTGCTCTACCGACTGAGCTATATGAGCAAATAAACCAGTTTCAGCTACCTGTTCAATGTATTAACAACGTTTAACACAGCAATGATGCTATTTTAATGGAGCGGGTGATGGGAATCGAACCCACGTGTTCAGCTTGGAAGGCTGACGTTCTACCATTGAACTACACCCGCCAAATACTACATCACCCATTTGCTATCAATATTCAACTGACAGATTTACTCCGCATCTTTCACTTTCATCGAGTCTGGCACTTCAAAAATACGATTATGTTAAAAATCTACTATACTTACTGCAATCCACTATAAAAATCATTTTGGTGGAGGGGGTAGGATTCGAACCTACGAAGGCTGAGCCAACAGATTTACAGTCTGCCCTCGTTGACCGCTTGAGTACCCCTCCAAAATTCAGCCGGCTATTCTGGAATAATCATCTACCGCTGTCAACACGCGTGTTATCAATAATTTAGCTTATACGAATAATATTTCCGTTTTGAGCATCTCTTATCTCAGTTGGGCTCAAATTATTTCTGATATCTGCAGGAATCACATAATCAAGCTCTTCTCCAAAATATGAGAGCACCTCTTGTGTAGAGATGGCAGGCTCAGAACCAGCAGGGTTTGCGCTGGTAGAGACGATGGGGCCTAATTCTCGACATAAAGCATTTACAATCGGATGAGCACTCACCCTCACCGCCAGTGTTTTATGTGATCCTGTTAACCATACCGGCGTCTTCTTTTTAGCTGGGATGAGCCAAGTTACTGGTCCCGGCCAACTATCACGTATTTGGTCGATCCTAGATAAGTTCTCAAAATGCACATAGTCTTCAAGCTGTTCAATGGACGAAGCAACCAATATCAACCCTTTTTCTACAGCGCGGTGCTTTAATTGCAGAATTCGAAATACAGAATCTTGAAAAAGAGGCATGCAACCTAAACCAAAAACGGCTTCAGTTGGATAGGCAATTACGCCACCTTTATTCAAGGTAATTATTGCTTGCTTCAAATGCGATGTATTCACCTGAAGTGGATAGCTCGTCCTAATGGTGGATTATCAACTAGCTAGTTTTACTAGCCGTCTTTTTGGTGGCTGATTTTTTATTCGCTTTCTTTTTGCTAGTCTTCTTCTTCGTTGTAGCTTTTTTACTTACTTTCTTTTTTGCTGCTGCCTTTTTTTTGCGTCCTCGTCCACGAGAGACCGGAGCCGCGGCTAATAAAGTGATGCATTCTTCCAATTCCAAAGAAGCAGGTTCCCTGTCTTTAGGTACTTTGGCATTCTTAGTGCCGTCAGTAATATAGGGCCCGTAACGTCCATTAAGTATTGATATACCTTGTTCAACAAAAATCTTAATTTGCTTTTCTGCATCCGCCTTTTTCTTTTCGGCTACGAGTTCAAGCGCTCGTTCAAATGTGACTGTATAAGGGTCTTCTTCTTTTGGAAGCGAAGCAAATTTACTGCCGTATCGAATATAGGGGCCAAAACGCCCAACACTGGCTGCAACTTCCTCACCCTCTTCAGTATCACCCAGTATTCTCGGTAATTTGAATAATTCCAACGCTTCTTCAAATGTGATGCTGTCTAATTTCTGTCCTGGTCTTAGCCCGGCAAATTTAGGCTTGTCTTCATCATCCTTCGTACCTATTTGGGCATAAGGACCATATCGGCCAATTCGTACTGAGACTTCTTTCCCTGATTTCGGATCCGCGCCTAGCACTCTAGCTTGCGCGACTTCACTACGACTAACATTTTCATCTATATCTAAAACTTGAGTATGAAAAGGCGTCCAGAAATCTTGCAGCAATGGGATCCAGTCTTTCTCACCTCTGGAAATTGCATCTAAATCATCTTCAAACTTGGCAGTAAATTCATAATCCACATAGTCCTTGAAGTGATTAGTCAGAAAATCATTAACTATTTTACCCACATCAGTAGGGTGAAAACGTTTATTCTCTACCTCTACATATTCTCTGTTTCTAAGCGTTGATATGATATTGGCATAAGTTGATGGGCGACCTATTCCATATTCTTCAAGTGATTTCACCAAACTCGCTTCAGAATAACGTGGCGGTGGTTCAGTAAAATGTTGTTCATCGCGTATCTCTTTTAATTTTATTTTTTCGCCTTCTTCTATCTGGGGTAACATTTTTTCATCATCATCCCCTTTAGAATCATCCTTACCTTCAAGATAGACTGCCATAAAACCTGCATCAGCTATGGATGAACCATTGGCTCGAAACAAATTTCCTTTACCACATGACATGTCTACTGCGACAGTATCTATGGTAGCGTGCGTCATTTGACTCGCCATAGTTCTTTTCCAGATCAATTCATAAAGCTTGAATTGCTCTGCACTCAAACTACTTTTTATATCCTGCGGCACTCGGGTTACTGACGTTGGACGAACGGCTTCATGTGCCTCTTGCGCGTTTTTAGATTTTGTTTTAAAAACTCTTGGCTCGTCGGGCAAAGATTCCTTGCCGTATCTAGAAGAAATGAAGTCGCGTATTTCAACAAGAGCTTCCTGGGCTAGATTAACTGAATCTGTTCGCATATAGGTAATAAGGCCAACAGCACCTTCTCCAACATCAATACCTTCATAAAGTTGTTGTGCTGTTCGCATGGCCCGTTGTGCCGTGAACCCTAACTTGCGTACTGCTTCTTGTTGTAAGGTTGAAGTAATAAATGGCGCTGCGGGTTGGCGTTTACGTTGTTTCTTAGTAACGGTTTCAACCAACAACTCACCACCCGCTGCCGTATCCAAAGTAGCTTTAACTTCTGCAGCATGTTCAGTCTTCTGTATTGTGAATTGTTTTATTTTTTCATTTTCAAACTGAGTAAGTTTGCCAAGGAAATTACTTTTTTTATGTTCTAGGTCTGCTTCAATCGTCCAATATTCTCTTGGCTCAAATGCTTGTATTTCTTTTTCACGTTCAGCAATCATCCTCAGAGCTGGTGACTGAACACGACCGGCAGACAATCCCCTTTGAATTTTTTTCCAGAGTAATGGAGAAAGATTAAAACCAACTAGATAATCAAGTGCACGTCGCGCTTGCTGTGCATCAATTAAATTTGAAGCTAATTCTCGAGGATGTTTGATTGCATCCTGGACTGCACTCTTGGTAACTTCATGAAAAACAACCCTATGAACCTGTTTGTCTTTCAGCTCGCCTTTTTCTTTTAATAATTCATGAAGATGCCAGGAAATAGCTTCTCCTTCTCTATCCGGGTCAGTCGCAAGATATAAAGTATCAGCTTTCTTTAAAGCCTTTGAAATGGCAGCAACCGCTTTAGCGTTTTTTTCAATCGCTTCATAACGCATTGAAAAATTGTTATCAGTATCAACTGCACCTGTTTTTGGTAATAAATCTCGCACATGGCCATACGATGCTAAAACCTTGAAGTCATTACCTAGATAACGTTCAAGAGTTTTACATTTGGCGGGAGACTCAACAATTACAAGAGAACTACTCATATTCGCTAGATAATATCACTTTCTAATTAATGAAATTAAAGATAAAAACTTTATTGTGATGAAGATATCAAATTCTAATAAACAACACTAATGAACTACAGCACTAACTTCGTCCATTACAATATCTTCCATCCAGGCAAACGCAGCTTCTTTACCAGGTCGATTAAATAGTACCATTAACACGACCCACTTTAGTTGCTGCAATTCTATGGCATCAGTTTCAAGAGCCATTACTCTATCGATCACAAGCTCACGATCTTCTGAATCTAGTACTCCTGATTGTTCCAGAAATAACAGAAACCCCTTACACTCAACATCGAGCTTTTCATTTTCTAAATCGTTAAAAACCCTGATAGATCTAGAGCAAAGAACACTGGTACCCAATACGTCCTTTTGTGTGGCTAAACCTTCTAACCAATCAATTGCTTTATCAACTTGTAGATCGGCAAAACCAGCCTGAACTAATTGCGTTTTCAGGTCTTGTTGATCAGAGTTGATTTCGAGCTCTTCCTCGACGTAATGATCAAATAAATATATGAGTACATCTAAAACAGTTTCTTTCATAAATTGTAATCTTCTTTTGGCCAATCTCTATGAACAACGACAATACTTACCACCATGTTGGGATTCGATCATTCCTTGAAGTTCTAATATTAACAGCATGGAGGAAACTACATCTGCCGTCAATCCTGTTAATTCAACAAGCCTATCCACTGATAATATTTCGTATCCCATACTATCTAGTAGTAATTTATAATCGGGTTCCAGCTCGTTATATCCAGACTGACTATGCTCTAATGTGCTGCTCCTATTCAGCACTAAATTAACCATTGGAGATAGCTCATCAAGAATATCGTCTACCGATTCCACCAGTTTTGCACCTTGCTTGATTAGGCTATGCGTCCCACGTGCAAGTGGGTTATGTATCGAACCGGGTATTGCAAAAACATCTCTGCCTTGCTCTAACGCATAATTCGCTGTAATCAATGACCCACTTCTTTTTGCTGCCTCTACGACCAGCACGCCCATGCTCATGCCACTAATAATTCGATTGCGACGGGGAAAATTACCCGGACTAGGTTTTGTGTCAGGAGGGTATTCTGAAATGAGTAAACCTTTTTCAATAATCTGATGGGCAATTTTTTTATGGCGTGACGGGTAGATACTACTTAAACCATTACCTAAAACCGCTATTGTTGAACCATCTGCCTGCAAAGCGCCTAAATGGCTGTGGTAATCAATCCCCAATGCAAGACCACTACATATTGTCAGGTCTGCTCTTGATAATTCAGCGGCAAAATCTTCGGCCAGCATTTTCCCTCCAGCCGTAGGGTTTCTGCTGCCAACAATAGCAAAATGCAAGTAACCCAATGCCTTACGTTGCCCAATAGCAAACAAAATCATAGGTGGAGATTGTATTGACCTTAATAGTTCTGGATAATCGTCATCAAGGTAGGTTATTAAATGATGGTTTGGCTGATTCAACCATTCAAGGATTGTGCTTATTTGCTCCTGTTTTGGGTTTAACAGGGAATTTATTGAGCCGTCATTTAAACCAAATTGTCTGAGAGTATTGTGATTGCTCGACAATACAGCCTTAGGCGTTTTGAATTCAATTAATAATTTATTACAAATCGCAGGGCCGATACCAGTAGCCTGCGTAAGCGACAACCAATCGGTATAATTTTGAGTAGTATCCACATCCATATGAAAACTCTAATTTAAATCACCCCGCCAAAATTATTGCAGGGGGTGACATATTACATAGCCGCTGATTATGCTGAGAATAAAGCTATAAAGCGGTTCCTAGAACTGTGGTATTTGCCTATAAACTTCTGACCACATCTAACACGTGCACTGGGCCTTGTGTCTTCATCACCAATGCATAACTGACTTTATTAAAGGTTTTGAAGACCATCACGACACCGACATATTCTTCCGGCAACGTCACATCTTCAGACTTGTCTTGTATGTTTGCTATCGTTGGGAATGTTTCATCAAAAGCCTCAACACCTTGACCAACACCATAAGCGAGCTTGCTTATTACGGTTCCATTTTCAGTAAGATCCTGCAACTCTGCTGCCTTTTGCGCGTCACTCTTTTTTATATTGGGTCCAACCTTATCTTGAACAACGTAGCCACTTTGATATATGCCGAGCACATTACCCGCTTCAAGACCTTGCTCTTCGCCAAGATTTAAAACAACAACCTGATATTGTCCAATTTGAGAAACACCATCAACAACAGATAATATATTGCCTGCTACTTCATTACTCGTTGGACGAGGAATAAATTCCGCACTGATTTCTTCATCAGTTTGAGGCAGTAATCGATCACCCTTCAAAACCTCTCGATCAACGACGGTAATGATGGCTGAAGCAGGATCACCGTTCTTTGTAAGTGTCGCATCACCAATATATATGGCTTCGTAGCCCAAAACCTCAGCTTTACCTTTATTCCCCATCTGAGGGTTCACATAAGGTTTACCCTTGCGATAGATTGAATATTTGATAATGTTTGAATCTTCAGGAACACCTCGCACATAAATAGTATTACCCGTGGTTGCTATCAAATGATCATCATAGCTTGATACAACATAGGGCCACTGCTCTATCTCATTGTCATCAAGAACAATTGGGCGCTTCAGAAACTGTTGTATTGCATCAATAGGGATAGTTTGAATGGCCTCAGCATTGTCCGTAGTACGGACAGTCGGTGACAACTTTACATTACGCCCCGACACTACTTGACCGGTTCCCCTTTGAAGGTTTAAAACTGGCTGCCCATCTTGATACGTAAGGAAGACTATATCTCCTGGATATATCAAATGAGGATTGTCTATTTGAGGATTAACACCCCAAATTTCTGGCCAACGCCAAGGTTGGTCTAGAAACCGGGACGAAATATCCCATAGCGTATCGCCTTTGACGACAGTGTAATTTTCTGGATGATCTGGATTGATTGATAATTCATCCGCTCTGATGCTAATAGTTAATAGCAAAATCGCGCATGAAATCATAATTTTATTCAACATGTCTATTGCCTTACATGATTTCCTTAATGTAGATTAGCAAAAAGTCTAACAAAATGTTAGTGGCGACGCTATTTTATCGTGGTTTAACTGCAACAAATAATTTTTCCTATATACTATCAGTCAGTTATAACCATCTTGGAGTGAATATTGCCATGGCAATACTCGAAGTTTTGCACTTTCCTGACCCACGGCTGCGTAATAAGGCGATTCTGGTCGAAGAAATAGGTCCGGATATTAAGGAAATTGCTGAAAACATGTTGGTCACGATGTACTCGGAAAATGGTATTGGGCTCGCGGCTACTCAGGTCAATATCCAGAAAAGAATCGTCGTGATTGATTTATCAGAAGAAAAAAACGAACCATTAATATTGATCAACCCTGAAATCACCAAATTAGAGGGTAGTGAATCAATGCGAGAAGGATGCCTTTCGGTGCCTGACTATTACGACATTGTGGAACGCGCTGAAAATATAGAATATTGTCATAAAACGCTTGAAAATAAGTTAGTTACAACTAATGCAGATGGTTTGCTAGCCGTTTGTATTCAGCATGAAATCGACCATCTTGATGGTAAATTATTCATTGATTACCTCTCACCACTTAAACGTCAGCGCTTAAAGAAAAAAATCGATAAACAAGAAAAAGTTCAACAAAACTTATTGTGAATCAGGCGAAATTAAGGCTCGCATTTGCAGGCACACCTGAGATTGCTAGCACCGTGCTAGCGGCATTGGTTTGTGAAGGTCGCCATACTGTCGAACTGGTTTTAACTCAACCTGATCGACCAGCAGGCCGAGGTCGCAAGCTGAAACCAAGTGCTGTTAAACTTTACGCACTTGAAAATAATATACCTGTTCTCCAACCGGCAACATCAAAAGAACTTGTTCCAGATAGTTTAAAGAATTGTGATTTAATGTTGGTAGTGGCTTACGGATTACTTATCTCGCCTGAGATTTTAGCTACGCCCAAATATGGCTGTATCAACATACACACCTCTCTACTCCCGCGTTGGCGTGGAGCTGCACCCATTCAAAGAGCCATCGAGAATGGTGATAATGGCACCGGCATTACTATTATGCAGATGGATAGCGGCCTAGATACTGGCCCAATATTGGAACAATTTACTTGTTCAATTATGCCTGATGACACAGCCGGCGAATTGCATGATCGTTTGGCTGAACTGAGTGCAGCAAACATAAATGATTTACTGAGTAAAATTGTTAATCGTGAAATCAATGCAACAGAACAAGATAATTCAAAGACGACTTATGCGAAGAAGATTAGTAAGCAAGAGGCAAAAATCGACTGGACTCAATCTGCCATTGAACTGGAAAGAAAAATTCGAGCATTCAATCCATTTCCTGTGACACATACAGTGATTAACAACATTAATATAAGAATATGGGAAGCGGAAATAAAACAAAGCCCAGATAATTTAATGGCTGGCACCATACTGAACAACAAAACAAGTCTGGATATTATGACGGGTAAAGATGTCCTGGCTATCACAAAATTACAATTACCTGGAAAACGGCCTATGTCCGCAAAGGACTTTCTCAATGGTCACCCTGAATTTATCAACGATAATATCGTTGCCTGTTAATTTTTTAACTGTCATGTCATCACGTTTAATTGCCACCCAAATTATTCAGCAAGTGATTGAAAGTAAATTCACCCTCACCTATGCATTGCGTAATAATGAATCATTCAAGCAAGCAGGAGATGACAAAGCATTGATCCAGAAAATTTGCTATGGGTCATTCAGATGGTATATCCAGCTTGAATATATTCTTAATCAATTATTAGAAAAACGTATCAAGAAAAAAGATAGCCGTCTTAAATACTTAATGATTGTCGGCTTATATCAACTACGTTTTATGCGGATTCCTTCTCATGCTGTTGTTTCCGAAACCGTGAACACCTGCAAAAAAATAAAAATGGAATGGGCTAAAGGCTTAGTCAATGCAATTTTGCGTCGGTATCTTCGGGAAACGGATAGTTTGAGTCCTAATATTGATAATGACGATAACCTTGAGACGTCACATCCCCAATGGATTACCGAACAACTCAAGCAAGACTGGCCGGAAGAATGGAGAAATATCCTCGAAGCAAACAATCAACATCCGCCCATGTATCTTCGGGTAAACCAACTACGTCAAAGTCGAGATGAATATCTGATAAAAATGGAACACGCGGGTATTACAGGACAAGCCACACCCTATTCGGAACAAGGAATACTGCTAACAAAACCAATTGACGTTAACCAATTACCTGGTTTTGATATAGGCGAGGTGTCAGTACAAGAACTTGCTGCTCAGTTATCAGTAGAACTGCTTGATTTAAAACCCGGACACTCTGTTCTAGATGCCTGTGCCGCGCCAGGAGGTAAGAGTTCACACATTCTTGAGTCACAAGCAAAGATCAAATCTTTAACTGTCATAGAAAAAGATCCAAATCGTGCAAAAAGATTATCTGAAACTCTAATGAGACTCGATCTCCAGGCAATAACTAAAGTGTCAGACATCATTGATATTGACCAATGGTGGGATAAAGAACAATTTGATCGTATTTTACTAGATGCTCCCTGCTCTGCCACAGGCGTGATTCGCCGACACCCCGATATCAAGTTACTAAGAACACCTGAAGAAGTTAAGGCCATTAGCCTATTGCAAATGCAGCTTTTAGAAACACTTTGGCAAACTTTAAAGCCGAAAGGGTTATTAGTTTATGTTACTTGCTCTATTTTCAAGCAGGAAAACTCGGAACTGATAAAACAGTTTACTGATAATAACAACGACTGTGTGCTTAAACCTATCGACGCAGAATGGGGCAAAGATACCGGCTATGGCAAACAAATTTTAACCGGACAAAACAATATGGATGGTTTCTTCTACGCTTGTCTTGAGAAGATAATAGTGTGATGTCTATTGCATGTCATAAAATAGCAAAAATTAGCGTTCTTTTTATACTGCTAAGTATGCATTATCCCGTTTATGCAAATACAACCACGATAAACAATACCCACATTTATATTGAGAATAATACTTATTACCTTGATGCCTCATATGACTTTGAATTATCAGAAGAAGCATATAAAGCATTACGTCATGGGATATCGTTTGAAATTCATGCTCATTTTCAATTACGTTTAAAACGCGCCTGGTTGTGGGATGAAACAATCAGTGAAAAAACATTAATTTATAAACTTGAACATAAACCACTGACTGAGAACTTTCTAACTATCGATTTATTAACTGGCTTACGCCATTCCTATGACAGTCTTGAGGCTGCGCTAAACCATATAAAAACCATTTCAAAAATGACGTTGTTTGATCAAGACTTACTAATTGAAAATAAAACATACCTCGCAAGAATCAGGACCTTTCTTGATATAGAATCATTGCCACCACCAATGCGGCCTCAAGCATATTTTTCTCCTAACTGGGATCTATCAAGTGAATGGTATGAATGGGAATTGGCTCGATGAATAAAGGTAGCAACCTGATATTAATAATCGGCTCCAGTCTATTTGTTTTCATGCTTGCTTCATTAGTGATGATGAGCCAGGCATTACAAAATTCAGACCTGTTTGATCGTTATTATTCAGTTCTACTTATATTAAATGCATCAGGCTTAATTACTCTGATCATATTAATCCTTTTAAATCTTAAGCGATTGATTCGCCAATTTAAAAACAAGATTGTCGGTTCTCGAATGACCGTCAGAATGGTAATGATTTTTTCCTTGTTATCAGTAACTCCCGTTTTAATTGTGTACTACTTTTCACTGGATTTCCTGCATCGAGGTATAGATAGCTGGTTTGATTTAAGAGTAGAACAAGCATTAGATGATTCGCTCGAACTAAGTCGGCTCGCACTAGATGTGCGTATGCGTGAATTATTAAACACGACTGAAAAAATTGCAGAAGAACTAAATGAAAAAAGTGACGCAGAACTCCCTTTTGACGTTGACCAAATAAGAGAGCGCATTAGTGCTTATGAGCTTACATTATTGAGCAAGAAGGGAGCGGTAATAGTCTCAAGCTCAAGCGATATAAATAGTCTCGTTCCCGATACGCCTGGCAAAACTATTTTATTACAATTATCACAGGGTAATAGTTACATAGGTCTAGATGCAATTAAAAACAAAAATTTATTAATCCGTGTAGTTGCCAATCTGCCAGCGATTGATATTGAAAAGGAAGCCCGTATTGTTCAAGCGCTATTTCCAATCTCTGAACGGATGAATCAATTAGCTGAAAGCGTTCAATCGTCCTTCATTGAATACAAGGAACTCTCATACTTGCGTGAACAACTGAAAGTCAGCTTCATAATAATATTAACGCTGGTTTTGTTATTTACTATATTCAGTGCTGTATGGGCAGCTTTCTATTCGGCTCGTAAGCTTTCTGAACCCGTTAAAAATCTCGCGGAAGGAACCAAGGCCATTGCAGAAGGCGACTATAGTACCCGACTACCCGTGCCGGGAAATGATGAACTTGGTTTTCTGGTCTCATCATTTAATGACATGACTGATAAAATATCGCAAGCACGAGACTCGGTAAAACAAAGTCAACAGGAAACAGAATCCCAACGCAATTTTCTAGAAACTATTTTGTCGCGCTTGTCTTCCGGCGTCATCGTTTTTAACAAAGATGGCAGACTTGAAAAATCAAACATTAGTGCCAAACAGATACTCCAGATTGATGTTGAAGCTCTCGAACAAAAAAACATAGCAACACTCATTGAAGACTTTCCATATCTAACCAATTTTTTCGAATGTATTTCATCAAATATTGAAGAGCAATTGGACGAATGGCGCGAACAGATCACCTTGACCAATAAAACGGGCAACCTTATCTTAATGATCAATGGCGCAACTCTTCTAGGATCAGATGGCCTGGCGAGTGGTTATGTTATCGTTTTTGATGAAATCACTGCTCTGATTCGTGGGCAACGTGATGCGGCATGGAGTGAAATGGCACGTCGACTAGCCCATGAAATCAAGAATCCACTCACGCCGATTCAACTAGCCGCAGAACGATTGCGACATAAATATTTATCTTCAATGAATTCAGCAGATGCCGATATGTTGGACAGAATGACAAATACTATTATCCAACAAGTCGATACCATGAAAGAAATGGTAAACAGCTTTTCAGACTATGCAAGGTCTCCCGAATTTAATCCTGAAGAGATCAAACTGGAGCATCTGATACAGGAAGGCCGCGACTTATTCAGCACTATGGATAATGAAAATGAAATTGAAGTAGATATCGAAGCCAATCTTCCCTTAATTGTAGGAGACGAAAAAAAGTTACGACAAGTCTTCAATAATATTTTGACGAATGCTATTGATGCGAACGCAATGGGAGAGGAAAACCATCTTATCATCAGTGCTAAGGGCATTAATATTGATAGCAAGCATATGGTTGAAATCCGCGTTAAAGATAACGGCCCTGGTATCGATACGCAGGTTGTAAATAAGTTATTTGAGCCGTATATAACCACAAAACAAAAAGGAACCGGGCTCGGATTAGCTATCGTCAAGAAAATTATTGACGAGCATTCTGGCACGGTATGGCTTGAGAACAATAATGATCAAAATGGGGCATGTGCCGTGGTAAGATTACCAGCACTCAACCAATCGATTCAAACAACTAAAACACAGATAGTTTAATGGGTATTCGACATATTCTCGTTGTAGATGATGAACCTGATATCAGAGGTCTGGTAAAGGAAATTCTTGAAGACGAAGGTTTTAGCGTAGCTGTAGCAGAAAATGCTATAAAAGCGCGTCAATTAGTGACGTCATTTAAACCTGATCTAGTGTTGCTTGATATCTGGATGCCAGATATAGATGGTATTACTTTATTAAAAGAATGGCATGAGCAGAATATTTTATCTGCGCCAGTCGTTATGATGTCAGGTCATGGGAATGTCGAAACAGCAGTTGAAGCCACACGCCTTGGTGCTTATGATTTTATCGAAAAACCGCTTTCAATTGCCAAATTGTTATTAACAATCAAACACGCACTTGAAACCACTTCACTACAGCAAGAAAATTTACAATTACACCATGCCACTTCATCTAAACTTGATCTGATAGGAAGAAGTAAAAAAATATCAGATCTAAGAACCCAGATATCAAGAATCGCAAATCATGACACCCCCGTATTAATTTATGGTGAGTCGGGTACAGACAAAGAATTGTTCGCGCGTTACTTACACTCACTGAGCAAATATAATGACGGTCCGTTTATCTCAACTAGCATATCTACTTTAGGCAAAGATCATGCGGAAACCGAACTATTCGGACTGGAAACAAATAACCAATTACAAGAAGGTTATTTTGACAGAGCCAAAGGCGGAACACTTTATATCAAAGATATTGGTGAGTTAAATACAGCACTTCAATCTCGTCTACATGATGTATTAGAGACTAAAAAATACACTCATATTGGAAGCTCTGAACCGATTGAGCTGGACATGCGAATCATAGTCGCAACACGATTTAATATTAAATCTCTGGTTGAAGCAGGCAGCTTCAGGGATGACCTGTATTATCAATTAAATATCCTGCCAATCAACATCCCTGCGCTACGTGACCACTATGAAGATATACCAGCATTACTTGAACACTTTGTTAATTATTTTATAGAAACAGAAGGTCTTTCTTATCGAAAGTTTAGTGTTGCCGCACAAAATCGTTTAAGAAGTTATGCATGGCCGGGGAATGTAAGAGAATTAAAAAACATTGTGCAACGTCTTTTGATTCTGGGTACAGATGAAAACATAAATATCGATGAAATCGAGGCCAGTCTGGGTAATACTGATACAAAACAAAACAGTGCCGCTACAAAGACTTTCGATTTCGATTTGCCATTACGAGATGCACGAGAAAATTTTGAGAAAGTTTATCTTGAATATCAATTAAAAAAGGCAAAAGGTAGTGTCAGTAAAGTTGCCAACGCAGTCGGGGTAGAACGTACACACCTTTACCGCAAACTGAAAATGCTGGGAATCGAACTAAAATGAAAATTATTATATTGGGAGCAGGACAAGTTGGTGCATCAGTAGCAGCCAATTTAGTCAATGAAGACAATGATATTACATTGGTCGACAATAACCCTGCAGCATTACAACTGATCAGTGAACGCTACGACTTGAGAACGATTACCGGTATTGCATCACACCCTTCAGTTTTAGCAAAGGCCGGTGCCAAAGATGCGGACATGATCCTGGCGGTTACCAATAGCGATGAGGTCAACATGATAGCCTGTCAGGTCGCCTACACCCTGTTTCACACCCCTACAAAAATTGCACGAATACGTGAAGAAGAATATCTCTCAAGTACCGCGCTCTTTGCTCAAGAGGCGTTACCAATTGATGTTTTGATTAGTCCAGAACAGTTGGTTACCGAATACATAAAAAAATTGATCGAGCATCCTGGCGCACTACAAGTACTTGATTTTGCCGATGGAAAAGCACAGATGGTGGCTTTAAAAGCATCTTATAGTGGTCTATTAGTGGGGCATTCATTACGAGAACTCAGAAAACAACTTCCCGGGATTGAATATAAGATAGCGATTATCTTCAGAGACAATCAAGCAATTATTCCCAATGCAGATACTACTATTGAGGCAAATGATGAAATATTTTTTATCAGCTCCCAAAAATCAATTCGACAAATATTACAAGTCATACGTTTCAAGGAAAAACCGCTTAAAAGTATCATGATCGCCGGTGGTGGCAATATAGGTTTACGACTAGCTGGATTATTAGAAGATAATTACAAGGTTAAATTACTTGAGTTTGATCGTGAAACAGCACACGTTGCATCTGAAGCATTAAAAAACACAATTGTTTTGAATGGTGATGCGTCCGACGAAGAGCTATTGCACGAAGAAGATATTGATAGAACCGACGTATTCTGTGCGTTAACAAATGCTGATGAAGCTAATATCATTTCTTCAATGCTTGCAAAACGGTTAGGCGCTAGAAAAGTAATGGCGTTAATCAACCGCGCTGCTTATGTCGATCTAGTTCAAAGCAATACCATTGATATCGCGATTTCACCACAGCAAGCGACTATTGGCAGTTTACTCGCGCATATACGCAAGGGAGATGTGGTCGTAGTGCATGCCTTAAGAAGAGGGGCTGCTGAAGCGATTGAGGCCATTGCACATGGCAATACAACCTCATCAAAGGTTGTCGGTAAAAAAATCGGCGATGTCAAATTGCCACACGGTACGACAATAGCCGCTATCGTACGGGGCGATGATGTTCTGATGGGTAAAAAGCGAACTATTATCGAAGCCGAAGATCATGTCATCCTGATAGTCTCTGATAAAAAGCATGTTGCAGAAGTCGAATCCTTGTTTCAGGTTGGCATTACCTTTTTATAAATGAAAGTTTTCGCTAGGTATTATTAACGATGCAACTTGCAGTAATCCAACGCATATTGGGCATATTGTTAGCTTTGTTCAGTCTAACAATGTTTCCGCCATTGCTGATCTCAGTTATCACAAATGATGGTGCTACAGTTCCTTTTACCTCAGCCTTTGCTCTAATTCTATCAATCGGATTAATTCTTTGGTTCCCGGTCCGTCATGAAAGAAATGAATTGCGACTACGAGATGGTTTTGTCGTTGTTGTTCTCTTTTGGGTTGGTCTTGGATTGACAGGAAGTGTTCCACTCATATTATCCAATACCCCAGAATTGTCGATTACAGACGCAGTATTTGAATCAATATCAGGCCTGACTACAACTGGCGCAACTATTATCGTCGGAATAGATTTTTTACCTAAATCAATACTCTTCTACCGACAAGAACTTCAATGGCTAGGCGGCATGGGTATCATTGTATTAGCAGTTGCGATTCTGCCAATGTTAGGCATCGGAGGCATGCAGCTATATCGTGCTGAAACACCCGGTCCTGTTAAGGATAATAAACTCACACCTAGAATTACCGAGACCGCTAAAGCACTCTGGTATATCTATCTGAGCATGACAATTCTTTGCGCTCTTGCATACTGGTTAGCTGGGATGAGTGCATTTGATGCAATTACACACAGTTTTTCAACTGTCTCTATTGGTGGATTCTCAACCCATGATGCCAGCATGGGGTATTTTGAAAGTGGCTTAATAGAAACAGTGGCTATCTTTTTTATGTTTATCGCTGGAATTAATTTCAGTCTACATTTTATATCTTGGCGACAAACCAGCTTAAAAGCCTATTGGTATGATGCGGAGCTACGTGCCTATTTAAGCATCTTGTTGATGATCTGCTTTATCTGCGCAAGTTATCATGTTCTTATCGGTGACTATCAAAGCTTTGGGAAAGCACTTAAAGACAGTATCTTCCAAACTGTTTCTATCGCGACAACGACAGGATTTACTACAGCAGAATATCAAGGCTGGCCGGGGTTTATGCCGCTGTTATTATTGTTCTCCAGTTTCTTTGGCGCCTGTGCTGGTTCTACCGGCGGCGGAATTAAAATCATACGTATTCTCTTGCTTTTTAAACAAGGAATGCGAGAAATAAAACGGCTCATTCATCCTAGCGCTATCTTTATCATCAAGGTAGGCAATAAACCCATCTCTGAACGTATTATTGAAGCCGTATGGGGATTCTTTGCTACTTATATCGCTGTATTTGCAATACTACTATTGGCGTTGATGGCCACTGATCTTGATCAGGTTACCGCATTCTCAGCGTTAGCGGCCTGCATGAACAACCTTGGTCCCGGATTGGGAAAAGTTAGCCAACACTATGGCAATATCAATGATGCCGCCAAGTGGATACTCTGCTTTGCCATGCTCTTAGGTCGTCTTGAAATCTTTACTTTATTAGTCCTATTCACTCCAACATTCTGGCGACGTTGAACGAGACCACAAAAAAGAAGTGGGATAAGAATTATGATTCCTGCTCAAGTGACTACCCTTCCCCGGCTGAAGTGTTACGTCAAAACCAACATCTTTTACCCTCACAAGGTAGCGCGCTTGATTTGGCATGCGGTCGTGGTGCAAATGCGATCTGCCTTGCCGAAAAAGGCTTAACTGTTTCGGCATGGGATATCTCTGCATCTGCCCTCGAACATCTTGCTAATGAAGCAACAAACAAAGGTTTAATCATTGAGCTTGAGCCAAGAAATATTTCCGAACATCCACCTAAGCCAAATTCTTTTGATGTCATCACTGTTAGCAATTTTCTCGAACGCGAGCTGATCGATGATATTAGAAAGGCAATAAAACCAGATGGCCTTATTTTTTATCAAACATTCATTATAGATAAAGTCAGTAATATTGGGCCGAGCAACCCGGATTATTTATTAGATAATAATGAATTGTTGAATTTCTTTAGTGAATGGAAAGTGGTTCTCTACCGAGAAGAAGGATTGCTCGGCAATGTTGATAGTGGATTTAGAAACCAAGCGATGCTAATCGCTCAAAAACCATAAACGCTTTTATATGACTCAACTTGATACATTTAAAGCCTTACTCGACAAAGGGAATGACAATGAACTTCTCAGATACAGTCTCGGTAATGCTTACTTTAAGCAGAATGATTTTAAACAATCGATAATTCATTTGAAAAAAGCCATCTCACATAAACCCACCTTCTCAGCTGCATGGAAATTGTATGCAAAAGCGTTAACGGCAAACAATCAAAATGATGAAGCAATAGTTGCCTATGAAAAAGGAATTAATATTGCTGAAGAAAATGGCGACATACAAGCCGTCAAAGAAATGCGTGTTTTCCTAAAACGCCTTACGAAAGATTAACCGTGTAGCTGAAGCGTTCCTATAAGTTCCGATACATTATTTAGATTATGCTTATCCAGATAATCGACAATCCCTTTATTTAATTTAGGGCAAATCAACGGCTCATAGAATAACGCGGTGCCAATACCCACCGTTGTTGCGCCGGCAATCATAAACTCAATCGCATCTTCAACAGTGGTTATACCACCTTGACCAATGATAGGGATATTATGCTGTTTGGCGACTTGATGAACCTGATGTACTTTTAGGAGTGCAATCGGTTTAATCGCCGGACCGGATAAACCGCCCTGATTATTACCAATGACCGGTTGCCGGGAATCAATATCGATCGCCATTCCCATGAGTGTATTAATAACAGCAAAACCATCGGTGCCGGCTTCAATACAACGCCGGGCATTTTCGGCAATGTCTGTTTGATTTGGAGAGAGTTTGGTAATCAGCGGTTTTTTTGTCGCTCGACGACAGGCCTCAACGACACGAAAAGACATATCCGGATCATTACCAAAGGCAACACCACCTTCTTTCACATTCGGGCAAGAGATATTGATCTCCATTGCATCTATCGGAGAATCATCAAAGATACGCGTCACTTCTTCATATTCTTCAACCGTTGAACCGGATAGATTTGCGATAAAGCGCGTTTCAGTGAAATCCAGATTGGGAAGATATTCATCGACGACAGTTTTAGAGCCGGGGTTTTGGAGACCTATCGCATTAATCATGCCCATATAGGTTTCAGTAACACGATGCGGTAAATTACCCAGGCGAGGTTCCAGCGTTGTGCCTTTTAAACATATCGCGCCCACATCAGTATTGGAAAAACCGTTAATACGTGTATATTCCTCACCAAAACCAACACAGCCTGATAATAAAACTAGCGGGGAATTAAGTTCTAAACCACAAAAATTGAGTGCCAGTTTTTTCTTTTCTTGTTCAGTTAAGATTGTCATTTAAATTTTAGTAATGAGAGAACGATGTATATTTATCTAACAAGGTAATTATACTGATAAACAATATTCAATACTCGGATCATACATGTTTAATATCGTATTATTTGAACCAGAG
Organism: Thiotrichaceae bacterium UBA973; assembly: GCA_002292815.1. GTDB lineage: Bacteria > Pseudomonadota > Gammaproteobacteria > Eutrophobiales > Eutrophobiaceae > UBA7359. Next base: position 18,444 of record DBBX01000023.1, read on the forward strand.
ATTCCACCTAACACAGGCAACATTATACGCCTATGCGCCAATACCGGCGCGCATTTACATTTAATTCACCCATTAGGTTTTGATATGGATGAAAAAAGTCTACGTCGAGCCGGACTTGATTATATCGATTTATCAATCGTACACCACTATGATAATTTTAAGGATTATCTTGAAAAGAACGCATCTAATTCGCTTTATGCAATCTCAACTAAAGGAACTAAGCAATATTCAAATTGTGATTTTAGCGATGGAGATAGCTTTATCTTCGGACCTGAAACACGTGGCTTACCAAATGAAATATTAGGTGGATTTGATACTAATAAAGTTTTGAGAATCCCTATGCTTGAAAAAAGCAGAAGTTTAAACCTATCAAACTCAGCAAGTATTATTGTTTACGAAGCCTGGCGACAGAATAATTTTGTTCAATAAAGTTAAGGGGCATCTGTTACAGATAGATTAATCTGCCTGGAGACATAAGCTAGATCGCCTGGATCTCCTCTGGTCGCTCTTGATGTCAGTGCATACACATTGTATGTACCAACACCCGCCTCCGTATAGGCACCAGAGCTACAGGTGAGTCTCACTGTAAATCCATTGGTATTTCCACCGGTAAGATTAATGGTAGGTGAAGAGCAAGTTCCCGATCCAACAATAAGATCACGTACCGCCCATTCAATCCCGCTACGTGCTGCATACCAAGCCTGCATGGTACCTGCTGAGACAGTAGTATTGATCGAACCGACACTGGTCAAGGTTGACATATAAGCACCGATCAAAGCCAACAATATAACAAGTATCACGGCAATAATTGCACTAAAACCACGCTGTTTTTTTCTTAATAGTCTCATGGCTGATTATCCACATGCGCTTGCTGTAACAAGGTAACACTACCACCCGGCAAGGTACTGTCCTGAATCGTGATACTCAAAGTAACTAAACCAGATCGTGTTGCTGAGCCAGCGTTATAGGTAAAGTTACAAGCACTAACCTGATTGATTAACAAATTACCTGTTCCACTTACCCCACCGGTAATTGAATAATCATCAAACCGATTAATCTCTCCACCACTGCAAACGAAGCTGACAGGTGTATCAACAACAAAGAACCGTTGCTGCGGTGACTTATAGGGGAACGGCGGAGCACCAGCAAAGGTAATATAATTTGCCGCAGTATCTGAAGTGATAACCGCAATATTATCACCGTTATAAGCATTCGCACCGACCTGCCCGGTATTATAAATAACCAGACAATCCGCGGTACTAGTAAGACATTCAGCCTGTGTTGTTCCAAAACTTGTAGGTACATTATTCAATGCTCCTAGCACTTCAAAACAGTCACTTGTCTTTGCAAAATTTAATTTATCCTGAGCCGGAGGCGCACCACCGGGACAAACAGCAGCCCCGCCACCCGGTTTTGCACGATAACGCCCACCATCCAATGTACGTAGAAATTCAATAGTCGTTCCACCCGTTACACGAACACTATTTGGCAAAGCAAGACGTATTTCACGGGCCATGCGTTGTAAAGCGGTATCTGCAATGTCGACCAGACGTGTTCGTTTTTCTACTTCAACAAACCCCTGCATAGGACCAAGAAGTACCGTAAATAAAACACCCGATAAGATGCCGATCAGCAGGATTACGATAATCATTTCGATCAAGGTAAAACCGTTTTTATTGTTAGTCTTCATCCTGTCTGTTAATAATTAGTCTTGTATGCACTTAACCTCATAATCGCACCTGCACTATGAGTGACATCTGTACCCCGTCAGCCCCATG
>DBBX01000004.1:0-1257 GCA_002292815.1 Thiotrichaceae bacterium UBA973
CACATGGGGCTGACGGGGTACAGGATACTTATGATATGTCGAAAATTACTATAAATATCGACATATTATATTGACATGTCGATGCCATCGACATATTCTCAAGATGTGTCGAAAAAATATAAAAATATCGACATGTCTTAATAATGTGTCGAAATAATGGTGATACGCATAGATAGTGATTATGAACTGGAATCCAGATAAACCTTATAACGACTTGCCTCATCTGCCACCAGCACGTGATGTAGAGACAAAAGTTATTCTAAAACAATGTGTTAATTCTCGTGCGGCCCTGGCAGAGTTAAAACAGGTGGCGGAACTCATTCCAAACCAAACCATGTTGATCAATACCTTGCCATTACTGGAGGCAAAGGACAGCTCAGAGATTGAGAATATTGTTACGACCACTGATAAGTTATTCATGCACGCTCAAGCAAATGCCGGAGTGGATAAAAATCTGGATGGTGCAACGAAAGAGGCGCTACGTTACAGAATGGCTTTGCTAGATGGTTATCGATTAATAGCAAAAAGACCGCTGAATACCAATACGGTTGAGCAAATATGCAGTCAGATTAAAGATGTCGATATGGCCGTTCGGAAAGTACCAGGCACGGCCCTGGCAAATGATAAAACCGGAGACATTATTTATACGCCCCCCGAAGGAGAAAAACAGATAAGAGATATTCTCGCAAACTGGGAAACCTTTATACATGCTGAATCCGATATAGACCCATTAATACGCATGGCGGTTGCGCATTATCAGTTTGAAGCAATCCATCCATTTACAGATGGCAATGGGCGAACAGGAAGAATTGTAAATAATCTATTTCTGATTCAGGAAGAATTATTGTCATTACCCATCATGTATTTAAGTCGATACATCATTCAAAACAAAAATGATTATTACCGATTATTATTACAAGTAACAAAAGAAGAAGATTGGGAATCCTGGATCATGTATATGCTAAAAGCAGTTGAAGAAACTGCACGTTGGACAACGGATAAAATCGCAACGATCAGAAAGTTAATAGAAAACACAGCTGAATATGTAAAAGTAGAACAACCGAAAATCTATACGCGAGAATTAGTTGATATTATCTTTGCACAACCGTATTGCCGGATAAGTAATTTAGTCGATGCGGATATAGCAAAGCGACAAACAGCATCAGAATACCTAAAGAAATTAGAAAGCATTGGTGTATTAAAAGAAGAACAAGTAGGTAGAGAAAAACTTTTCATTAATCCTAAGTTGATGGCACT
>DBBX01000004.1:1317-8765 GCA_002292815.1 Thiotrichaceae bacterium UBA973
TTCCTTTGCAGCATTAAACTCCTGCGAACAACAAGGCTTCTTCAAGCTGGATAAACCGAAGTTAAGGCAATCTTTGGTTGGGCTGGAAGAGAGTATTAAGGGGTTTAATTGATGTGCGATAAGAAATCAATCGACACTGGCCCTATTGATTTAGTGTGTGGGTATTGGAGCACTCAATGAAGTGCCACTGACTTTGAATTTTAATTAACAGTTGGTAATACTTTCTGACTCTATTTTTCTATTACGCCCATTTTCACCAGGAAAATCCGTAAACATAGCTGCTAACATTTCATCAAAAACTTCTACAAAAACGGAGCAAGGTCCTATGCTTTTTGCACGACCTTCATAAACTTTATTAGGTAAAGCCTCTTTTATGCTATCAGCATCAATTATATCTAAGGCTATGGCTCTCGTGTATTCAGTCTGACTATTGGTACTGGTTCCGAAAACGCCATAAATAGGCATTGTGTAGCTTGTCGATATATAATTAACGTTTCCAGCTATCCCGGTAGTTGTGATCATGCCTCCACCAGTCTGCCCATAAATAGGCGTAGTCACTATCGCTGTTTCTCCATTATCTATTCCGTAGGCCACTAATGCTATAAATTGGGCATTGTTTGGATCTTGTTCGATGAAATATCCATTGTCAGCAAACTTTGCTTCAAATTTCTTTTTATATGCAGCCCACTCTAAAGAGTTATTGATGCCGGCATCAGATGCAACAACAGAGATAGTCCCTCTTGGGCTGTATTGGTCTGTATAGAATACGGTAACATTTGTCTGTATTAGGGGAGCGATAGCACTACAGCCATATAATAACGTGATAAATAATAACGCTATTAATCGGCAACTATAAGATTTCAATTGGTGCTCCTGTTCTAATCGTTTTCAAATGTAAAAACATGTTATTTCATAAAATTGAAATACGCTATTATAAGAACAATTAAAGGGTAACGTCCCCTTTTTCCATACTATATACTTTTCATATGGCATACATATTTACCGACTTTCATTTACTTCGACTTAAAAGCGAGCATTTGCGCGCAAAAGGCATGCTGATAGTTTTAGCTGTTGTCTCCCTGATTGGTTTTTATACATTTTTCTTTGCGCCTGAATCAAAAATTGGTCTTGGGCGTTCGATACTTTATACCGTTTTTATATTTGCCTGTTTTGAGGCAATCTTTTTGCTTGTTGTTCGTAATGCGATAAAAAAGAAAAAACGGATTATGAATTTCTTAAGATATTTTCAGTCAGTAGTGGAAGGTCTATTGCCTGTTGTCGCGATGGTGATCATTATGGATGTAGCCGATAATCCATATACTATTTTAATATCTCCTGTATATGCTTTTATATTAATCATTGTTTCTGCATCGGCATTGCGTCTGACACCAAGCCTGACATTAATTACAGGACTTCTTAGTGCTGTATGTTATTTGGCGTTGACGATAAGGGTACTGTATTTTGGTGACTTCCAGGTTCTTAATCCGCATCCGAATACTTTGTATCTGTTTATGTCGTTGATGTTATTCATTGCGGCAATTGTTATGTACTTTATTACGCTTGAGTTACGTTCTTATGTCGATGTCGCAGTAGAAGAAATGGCGTTGCAGGATGAATTGAATCTGGCGAGCGAAGTCCAGAAAAACCTGTTGCCTTCACCTTTGCCTGAATTAAGGGGATATGATGTTGCTGCCTTTAGCACGCCTGCCAGACATGCGGGTGGTGATTATTATGATTTAGTTACGCCAGATCCTGAGCAGACGATTTTTATGCTGGCTGATGTCTCTGGGCATGGTATTGGCCCGGCACTGTTGACGGTATCGAGTCGCGCTTATTTCCGGGCAATATTGGGAGAACATCAAAAGATTTCAGAAATCATTCAACGTGTGAATCAGTTGTTATCAAATGATTTGCGTTCTGGACAATTTGTTACGTTGACGGCACTGGTTTTATGTATGAATACACACACGGCAAAGTATTTTTCTGCCGGGCATGGCCCAACCCTGGTTATTCGTAAACAGGACGGTACGGTCGAAAATCTGGAAGCTCAATCGATTCCTTTAGGTATTGATACCCCTTTAAACATGGACCCGCCAATTAAATTTGCGCTTGTGCCGGGTGATATCGTTGCAATGTTTTCTGATGGTTGTTACGAAGGGAAGAATGATGAAGGTGAAGCTTTTGGACTGGAAAGATTGGTCGCTTTGTTAAAAGAAAATCAGGATAAATCTGTTGAAGAAATTATAAATCATTTACAGAAAGCGATTACCACTTTCACCGGACGCGAATCTCAAGTCGATGACATGACGATGCTGTTATTAAAACGGTTGCCTGAAGAAGATAAGAATAGGGGACAGGTCGATACTGGCGTCGTGCCTTTATCAACATAAGTATGTCCTTATACTTAACCACGGTGTTCTTACACAAAGAGTTAAGGATAACGCCCGTTTTCCTCGGTTTTCTTTTTTCCCGAATTTAGAGAGGCGAGCAGGGGATCAATGCCTTAATTAATGGTATGGTTTTTCTAATGAATTTTATTAGAGTTATCCGCCATGATATTTCGACAATTATTTGAAGAACTGAGTAGTACCTATACCTATTTAATTGCCTGTGAAGAGACACGCCAGGCGGTATTGGTCGATCCGGTGTATCCCACCTCGGATCGAGATCTCTCTGTGTTGCATGAGCTGGATCTGACGCTGATTTATACGATTGAGACCCATATTCATGCTGACCATATCACCTCGGCATTGAAGTTAAAGAAGGATGCCGGTAGCAAGATGATCTTTCCGCTGATGTCTGAGTGTGAACGTACCGATCTCCGTTCTGAGGAAGGCAAACCAATCACGCTGGGGAGTGTCGTGATCAACCCGTTGTATACGCCCGGCCATACCGATGACCATACCAGTTACCAGTTTAACGATCGGGTGCTGACCGGTGATGCGCTTTTGATTAACGGTTGTGGTCGTACTGATTTTCAAAACGGTGATGGTGAAGTGCTTTACCATAGCGTTCGCGAGAAACTGTTTGCCTTGCCGGATGATACGCTGGTGTATCCCGGGCATGATTATCGTCAGCATCGTGTCTCGTCCATCGTGCAGGAGAAGCAATTAAATCCACGTCTGGGAGGCAATCGCTCGTTGCCGGATTTTCTTAAGATCATGGATAACCTGAATCTCGACTATCCTAAATTTATTGACCATGCGGTACCGGGGAACCAACAGGGCGGAATGTGCCCGGCGGATTTACCCGATAAATTCGATTCCTACTGTCACCAGATGACGGAAAGTCCTCAGGGTTAAATCATGCTCACTATTATCCTCGGCATACTGGTGGGGCTGGGACTGGGTCTAACCGGCGGTGGCGGTTCTTTGTTTGCCTTACCGTTATTGATTTATGTGTTGGCTGTGGAGCCGTTGATGGCGATTACAGTATCGCTCGCAGCGGTCACCGCGATGGCGAGCATGGGTGCGATTGAAGCGTTGCTCAACAAGATGGTCGAATGGCGCGTTGCCGTTATTCTGGCCGTCGGTGGTATGGTCACTGCCCCTTTTGGCGTGGCCTTGTCGCGGCAGGTTGATGAAGTTTTGATTCTCACCAGTTTCGCAATACTGATGTTATTGATTGCCGCATCGATGTGGTATCGCGTCATTAAACAGCCTGACGATGCTGCCGTGCTTAGGGTGAATTTTGATAAGACGCAAGATGAATCGGGCGCCATATGTCGATTGGACAATAATCAACGTATCCGATTAACCGCACCTTGTAGTATCGTCTTGTTAGTCTGCGGTGGTGTGACCGGTATCCTCTCTGGATTCTTTGGCGTCGGCGGTGGTTTTTTAATTGTCCCGGCGTTAACGTTCGTCACGCAACTGAATATCCATCGGGCGGTGGCGTCTTCTTTATTGATCATCGCATTAATTGGACTCTCGGGTGTGGCGTCTGCCTTGTTACAGGGACGTCAAATAGAACTGGTGGTGACCGGCTTGTTCGTTATCGGCGGCTTGATCGGACTGTTTGCAGGCAGGTTAATGTCACGCCGCGCACCAGCAATTTTATTACAAAAAATCTTCGCGACCAGTATGGTGATTATTGCACTGGCGACCTTTTTTTTGAATTACTAGGGCGGTGAAACTGGTCGCTTAAACTTCCTTAACAAGGCCGGCGATACCACATCGAGCAGAATGGCTTGATGCGTACTGTGAAGGGAAATGTCGCAAGCAGTAATACATAAAGATAGGTCTTCATTGCTGAATATCATTGCATCTTGTACATAAAGGCGACGCTTCCGTTTAATTGATTTATTAAGCGGAGTTGAATCAAGGGGATCAGAATTTAAAGGATATCGTCCCCTTTTCCTCAGGGCTAACATCCACTATCAAGACCACCCTTTGTACGACAAGAAGGGATAGCGTTGAACCACCACGCACGCCAACAAGGTCGGTAGTGATAAAGCACAACGGCGAGCCGGAGCTCGCCCGCCGTAGCATTATTTTAGGTAGTCTATTCCTTTGGGTTTGCGCCGTATTGGTTTTGTCCAGGAGTACTATCTAGAACCATAAAGACAAACAACACGAGAGCACCAATAAGTGGAATAAGGAATATGAACCACCACCAGCCGGTCCGGTCCGTATCATGAAGCCGTCGCACTCCTACAGCGATACTAGGAATGAGCACCGCTAAGCTATAAAGCATTCCAAGAACACCGGGGCTGCCAATCAGTGCTTCTATTACCCCGAGTACAATCAAGATGATTGTGTTGAACAAGATAAACATCCAATATTCTTTCCTTCTTGCTCGCCCGTTAAACTCGGCATATTTTTTCAATACGTCTAGATACCAATTCATACATTGCTCCTGTTTTTGCGTATGTTCCCAATGAACCGACCACTTGAATTGTCCATTATTCTAGACTTTTTTACTAGCCGACTCAATCCAAGTATTTTGAGGAATATTAATGGGGACGTTAGCAGTAATTGATAGCATCAATCGAAGCGACAGCACTTTTGTTATTTGCTTGTTGTGACATACCTCCAAGTAAACTCATAAAATAGGCTGTCTATATCAACTGAATAAAGGCGACGCTTCTCTTTAAATTGAATAATAGTGGGCAGGCCACGGTTTCCTTCAGAGTTTGAATGAAATCAATAGGAGCATTGTCGATTGATTCTAAAAAATTGGTGGCTATGGATGGTTCTGACAATGTTTATCTTACAGATAATACTTATGTGTTTTTCGTTAGTATTTAATTACAATTAGTTCTTTTTGAAACATTAAAAATAATCAAAATCAAAAATGGAAACAAACTGGTTAGGTGGTGTTATTGGTGGTGGGCTGATTGGTCTATCGGCTGTTTTGTTATTGTTATTCAATGGTCGCATAGCAGGTGTCTCGGGAATTGTAGGCACGCTGCTTATAAGCAAACCATCCTATGATGGCCTGTGGCGAATAATGTTCGTAATTGGTATTTTATTCGGTGCAGGGATATACCTTGTGGTACAAGGAGATCTACCCGTTCAGATGCAGGCTAATCGCCCTATGCTTATCGTAGCAGGTCTGCTGGTTGGTTTAGGCACCCGGCTAGGTTCGGGCTGTACTTCTGGACATGGTATCTGTGGCATCGCACGTCGCTCTAAACGTTCAATTACAGCAACATTAGTATTCATCGGTGTGCGATGTTGACTGTATACATAATAGGAGCAATTGGATTATGAAAAATAACTTCATCTCATTGTTTTCAGGGATTTTCTTTGGTCTGGGTTTAGCTGTATCTGAGATGGTTAATCCCGCTCGTGTGATTGGGTTTCTCGATATAAAAGGAAACTGGGATCCAACACTGGCATTTTTTATGGGCAGCGCACTCATGATTACAGTACCACTATTCGCAGATACTTTTTCATTACCTGATAAAACACGGCTCGACAAAAAACTGATCTTCGGCGCTTGTTTGTTTGGTTTAGGATGGGGTATCGCTGGCCTTTGTCCTGGTCCATCGATTGCTGCTTTGATTACATTATCACCCGATGTGACAATATTTGTATTAGCCATGCTCGCCGGGTACTGGTTAGCAACCCATGCCGAAAGGCTTATGTCGCTTTGATCATTTTATTATTAAAGCCATCTAATTTGACTGACTAAAAATTATGAAGAGAAATATTATTGCCATTGGTGGTGGGAAGATTATGGTGCCTGCACATCGTGAGGCACAAACCTTATCGATTGATCAAAGCATTGTTCAACAGGTCAATAGAAAAACACCGAAGGTATTATTTATTCCTACTGCTAGTGAAGATGATGTCGATTATTGTGACGCTTTTCGTAAGCAGTATGAAACACGCTTAGGCTGTTCTGTACAGGAGTTGTTGCTGTATCGGAATCGACCTTCTAACAGAAAAATTCAAATGCTTATTTCAGAAAGCGATATTATTTATGTCGGTGGTGGTAATACGCTGCGGATGATGAACTTATGGCGACAGTTAGGTGTTGATAAGGTTTTAGATAAAGCCAGAAAAGGTGGTGCGGTATTATGCGGATTGAGTGCGGGTTCGATTTGCTGGTTTCGACAAGGCAATAGCGATTCGCGTAAGTTCAAAGATGAAAGCAATAAGACCTTAATAAAAGTCACTGGGATGAATTATGCTGATGTGTTGATGTGTCCGCACTATGATGTTGAAAAACATCGCCAGCCTGCCTTGAAAGCGATGATGAAAACAACGCGAGGCGTCTCTGTTGCCTTGGAAAATTGTGCCGCTTTACATATTAAAGATGATAAATATCGTATTCTTGCATCCAAGAAATATAAGAAGGCGTATCTGATTTATTGGAAACAAGGCGAATACGTGAAGCAAGCCTTAAAGCCCTCTGACAATTTTCAACCTTTAATTGAATTATCAAAAGGTCATTAGTTTTCGGATAAATAATTAAGCGACAGACCGCCTTCGGGTTGTAGGTATAGCGCTATTTTTTTTGAACTAGTGACAGATGAAAAAAAGGGCCGGCTTTCGCCGGCCATAAGTATTAGCTTCTTTTGGGGATTAAAGAAACTATCCAGGGAGGATGGATTATGAACTTGGTGGTAATATTACGGTGTCGATAACGTGTATTACGCCATTGCTTGCGTTTACATCAGTCAATATGACTGTGCTACCGTCATTTAATCTTACTGCTTGATCGACAACTGAGATATTGACATCAGCGCCATTAACCGTGGTTGCAGTACTTAGCTTAACAACGTCTGCTGCCATTACTTTTCCTGAAACAACATGGTAAGTCAGTACAGCTTTTAGTTGTTCAATGTTTTCAGGCTTTAGCAATGACTCAACCGTACCTTCTGGTAATTTTGCGAATGCTTCATCGGTTGGCGCAAATACGGTAAAGGGACCTTCACCTTTTAGTACAACAACAAGACCGGCTGCTTTTAACGCAGCTGTACCCCGTCAGCCCCATGT
>DBBX01000029.1 GCA_002292815.1 Thiotrichaceae bacterium UBA973
AAAACTCACTATTCGCATGCATAGTTGATTGGTTATCGTATTAACCGAATAAAATATCGGTACGGATAATGTATTTAGTGCCCGAAGTGATTGATTCACCAGAGTGCAAGCAGTGAAGGGGGTGCATGCCGTGAGGGAAACAAAGCACAGCTCCCTTTGGTGTCTTCACACTAATGATATTAACGTCGTCTGTTGCCTTTGCTGGTTTTTTCGGGTCTGACTTACTCACAAAAAACTGGGTACTGCCTCCCTCATAGCCATCGTTAAGAAAAATCAAACAGGTATATTGGCTGAAGAGTCCGGGATATGCATCTGCGATAAGCTCACCACCAATGACGCGACTGCCTGGCCAACCACCGTCAGTGTGAGGTTTAAAGTAATCGCCGGTTTTATAGCGATAAAAACGAAAACGAGCATTAATACCCTTGGCGGATTGCTCACCAAATGATTCAGTAATCCAATCTTTTGAACGTGCCCAGATAACATCATCAATAAATTCGCTAACAACCCAGTTGAGATTATCATTATGACGAATGTCCCGTGATAGAGAAACAGGGGAGTCCTCATGAAAACCGAGGTTTTCAGCTATCTTCACTATGCTATCTGATTCCTTTTCTGATAAAAGGTTGAGTATTTGAAAGGCTCCCGGCACCGCTGAGATATCTACACGATGGGTGTCTTCTGGCGCATTTTCTTCAAATGGATTTACTTGTCCAAACTGGTCTGCCCAAGTTGGAAGAGGTTCTGGTCCAAAACCCTGTTCATGAGCAACGATATAAAGATTTTCGTTCATTCCTGTCTCGTAAATAAATGTTATGAATTATACCATCTTCTAACTCAAGCCCACTCCTCAATAGACTCAATAATTACTGCTAAAGAGAGGGCAACCTGCATATCGGACGCTGAGTGGTTCTTTTGTGCGTGACCGCCCCATCTAATACGCAACATTCGACTTCTGAAGATGAGAAATATTTTTTAAATGGATAATTTATTTTACCGAGTAGTCACGTTTAAGGTTCTATACTGTATCGCTATCAGAAAAAATTCTGGACAAATTAAACCAATCCGCAATAACCTACTCTAAACACATATAAGTTTCTGTAAACTTACAGTCTCAAGGATTAGGATAAATTTCTTAATGATAAATAAAAGTACGTTAATCGTGTTATTTGCCGCTCTTTTTTTAGCATGTAATATTTATGCAGCTGAAATTGAAGTTCTCGAAGACGTTGAAGTATATGGAATCTATGAAGCATATGAATGCAATATAGATAAGGTTTATATAACCGGATCTGGAAGATCTACTGACAGACGTGGTGGCAAGCTGCGTGTAACTATAACTAATGAAGATGTCGAAGTTAAAAGTGACATCGGAAACGTTGATTCAGGTAGTTTAAGATTAATTGTAAAAACAGAAGTCGAAATTATCGCCATAAGTGAATCGATGCAATTCACTTATGGTGTAAAATCTCATAAGTTTTCTTTTGCAACGGGAAATGGACAATCGAAGTTTAGAGGTGGCGTTGGACATATTGGTGAACAGGTGATGACCTCTGGAACATGCGTAGATAACTAGAAATAATTTTATTGTGCGATTGCCAGCGTGCCAATGAGAACACCAATAATAACACCAAGAGGAATATCTATTTTTCTTCTAGGTTCTACTGCCGCTTCAGGAACCGGCTGTGACTCAGCATCTCCACTACTCTTTGTATCTCCGCCTTCTGCACCGTGATAAACATAGCTATCATTTTCCTCATAAGAATAATCAATGCCATGAACGTTCAATGCCTTTAAACCCTTATTATTCAATTTAAGATCAAATACTGCCGGTTTAGCATTCAATTGATTCATTGTCATAGTCTCTCGGGGCTGGACAAATGATCTGTCAAATCTGAAGCCAAAGTCATGATCTACCTTTTTAGACTGCCCCACATCAAAAGCAAGATTAAAATAAAGCATACCTTGATGGTCTAATACGGGTTCATATGCCTGGGCATTCATTGACACCAAAAAAAGTGCTAGAAAAAAACCGTATACCTTTGACATGACCCACTCCCCTTTAATTCATATTTGGACTTGAATTGTTGAATCTAGGTTAAAGAAAATAGTCAGGCGTGTAAATAGCTTAGCTCACTATTGTTATAATCAGGTTTGATGGGTTTTGGCTTCTTCTTCCTTGGGAGGAATAGCTTTATCTAGTGATCTTTTAAGGCTTTCTAATAACTCATCTAACATATTTTTAAACTCAGGTATTTTGTCTCGTAATGCTTCTTCTGCTTGTTCTAGTTGTGACTCTATTTCCGGCATTGCCTTTTCCTTGAAATCTTCCACTGATTCTTCAATCTCTTTAGCCAAGTCCTCTGTTAGCTCCTGAACATCATCCAATAACTCGCTCATCTCTCGGTTTGTCTTTAGCAAAAGAACTGATTGTTTGTAACTCACTCTCCAAACATCACCTTCTCTTTCCAAATAAGTCTTCAATGGTATGTTGATAGTTTTTCCATCAGCTGTAATTGTCACACGCGTTTCTATTTCTGCAATATCAGCATCTATGATAATCCGGCCATAGCTGATGGCTGTGACCTCTGGCAACTGCTTTATATCATCTGCCGAAAAACCTGAGTCAGAACTACTATATATCGTTATTAATGAGATATTCTTCTTCTTTATACCCGACCAAAACTTCTCGCTGACCTGTAGTGGTGTCATTGAAGATTGGCATGACAATAGCCCACCACATATAAATAAGAGCATAATAATATAAATGTAATTTTTTCTTATAGCCTTCATATTCACCTTAAATAGACTGGTTTATGGAAAGAATAAACTTAACGTCGCGGATATTTTTATTTAACAACCCGCATTTTAGTGCTATACATTGATTATCTCTATCACAGGATACGTTAGAAGCTGCATGAAGATTGAGACAATGAATTCCCCTATTAATTGCACCAATATTATCCAGCAATGGGCAATAGTCGTCGTTCTAACACATTCCTTTCAATTCACAGACACGCCCAGAAATAGTAACCATATGATTTATAGATGATTATTCAAATATATAGTCTGGCATAGCTATTGCTCATCTATAATTGTTACGAGTATTTAGCAAAGATAAGCTTAGTAATTATTATGGGTTATCAAGGCAATAATGCTTATGACAAATCTCAACACGATGCCGCTAATAGCTTCTTGTTTAACTAAGGGATAATATGATTATGATAAAATGTAAAGTTAAAACACTGAATGCCCAGCAATTCAGTCTTCATATTTTACTGATCATAATCATCGCCATTGCGCTAACAAACAGTGCTCAAGCAAAAGAAAAATACTATCCAGGCGAGCTGATTGACATTGGCACGCATCGTTTACACATCAATTGCATAGGTACAGGCAGCCCTACTGTCATAATTGATTCTGGTATCGGTGGCTTCTCACTCGAATGGATTAAAATTCAAAATAGATTAGCTGATACGTTAAAAGTCTGTAGTTATGACCGAGCCGGCTATGGCTGGAGTGACCCAGGGCCTAGACCAAGAACTACCGCGCGGATTTCAAATGAACTTCGTCTTTTATTAACCGCAGCAAAAATAACTGGTCCATATGTCTTCGTCGGCCATTCTTTTGGCGGTTATAATATTCGCTATTTTGCTAGTAAATATCCTGGGCTGACTGCCGGATTGATTCTGGTTGATTCTTCGCATCCTGAACAATTTAATACTGAAGAATTTAAGCGCGTTGAAAAGAATCAAGATGAGAAGACCTATCTAAATAGTTATAAAGTTCGTGTCATCCACCCAATTATCTCCGATAGTTATCCGGCAGAAAATAAACGCATTGCTTTTCGCTTAATGTCGTCAATAAAATCCCGCAGCACACTATTAAATGAAATGGATAATATGGAAACCAGTGCAGGTCAAGTTGCCAAACAAACAGATCACCCGCCTTATATATTTCCAGTCACCATCCTCACCCGTGGAAAAAGAGTCTGGGCTGATGATGAGCTTGGAGAACGACGTGAACAACAATGGTTGAGACTACAAAATGACCTGAAGAATATCAGTATGCAAAGCAAGCATTATCTCGCTGAAGAAAGCGGGCACATTATCCATCTGGACCAACCTGAATTTGTTTCCAGCAATATTATGTTAACTGTATTAAAAATCAGGGATCAACTTTTCGAAGATAATTTACGTAAGAAATTTGATATTCGTCTAACAAATTCAATAGCAACCCCTTCGATTCAGGAAAGCCGTTTTCCACATACTCATAATGCCACTATTTTTAGTAATAGATCTCTACGCCAAAACCCGATCAATTTAGTAATGTTTCAAACAAAATTTGAATACCCTGATTTTAATTCTGCTTCCTATTTGCGCTAGACCCTGTATCCAAGCCTTAATAGATAGGCTAAAACTGTTTATTCTTTACGATTAGACGCTATAATCGCTGCTCGCAAATTATCCAATATTTCAAGGATTACGTTTAGGTATGGCTGACACATTATTTAGTAAAATTATAAACCGTGAAATACCGGCAGATATTGTTTATGAAGATGACCTATGTCTTGCATTCCGGGACATCGCCCCAGAAGCGCCAGTGCATATTCTACTTATTCCCAAACAGCCTATCGTCAAGGTATCTGATGCGACCGAAGCGGATCAGTCTTTACTAGGTCACCTGTTATTGAGAGCTAGTGATATAGCAAAAGAACAAGGTTATGGCGATGCATTTCGGCTAGTCGTTAATAATGGGGCCGAAGCAGGACAAACCGTATTTCACCTACATATACATATTCTTGCTGGACGTGAATTTAGCTGGCCAGCAGGCTAAGCAAAGAATCACATCAAATAATAATAACTATGAATAAGAACACTATGAAAATTAAAACTGATGATTTAAAAATCGAGTCAATCAAAGCGGTTACCTCACCTGCGGTTATCTGTGAGGAGATCTTAATCACCGAGGCGGCTGCAAAGACAACAGCAGAGACTCGTAATGCAATCCATGACATTTTGCATGGCAATGATAAGCGCCTAATAGTAATTGCTGGTCCTTGCTCAATACATGATATTGATGCGGCGAAGGAATACGCAGGCAAATTAAAACCACTGATTGATAAATACTCTGATGATTTATTAATTATTATGCGTGTGTATTTTGAAAAACCACGCACAACGGTTGGCTGGAAAGGTCTTATCAATGATCCTGATCTTGATGATAGTTTTAATATTAATAAAGGGCTACGCGTAGCTAGACAACTATTACTAGACTTGAATGATATTGGTGTACCTGCAGGCACAGAGTTCCTTGATTTGATCACCCCACAATATGTCACTGACTTAATCAGTTGGGGCGCTATTGGTGCCAGAACAACAGAAAGCCAATGTCACCGAGAACTTTCTTCAGGGCTCTCTTGCCCAGTAGGCTTTAAAAACGGAACCAATGGCACAACCAAGATAGCAGTAGATGCGATTGGTTCGGCAACTCGACCACATAACTTCCTATCGCTTAGAAAAGAAGGTAATGCAGCTATATTCTCAACAACAGGAAACCCTGACTGCCATATTATTTTACGCGGTGGCAAAGAACCCAACTATGATGCGCAAAGCATTAACAAAGTATCAAAAGAACTTGAGGCAGCAAATCTTCCAGCGAACATTATGATTGACTTGAGCCATGCCAATAGTCGAAAACAACATGATGCTCAAATACAGGTTGGAGAAGATGTCGCAAAGCAGATCGCTAATGGTGATAAACGCATTATTGGTACTATGATTGAAAGTCATCTGGTCGCTGGTAGACAAGATGTTACTCCAAACAAAGAACTTGTTTATGGGCAAAGCATAACTGATGCCTGTCTCGGTTGGGAAAACAGTGTTGAATTAATCGAGACATTAGCCGCTGCCAGTAATGCACGTCGAAATAGTTAGTACACTGTTTTTAAACTATTTACTGCTTAGGATTTGTTTGAAAATTACTGAAGAGAAATAAGCACAACAAGCGGTTAACACAATAACTGAACCAGTAGGTAAATCAGGGCCAAATGATATAGCTACGCCTGCAACGCTTATGACGGCGCATACCACGGCAGATAATAAAAACATCTTATACAATGAAGTTACGTACTGATTTGCTATAGCGGCGGGCAATGTTAACAACGCTATTACCATTATCAAACCAACAAGCTGGATCAATATAACGATTGTTATAGAAATTAAGCACAATAGTAATATGTAGAAGAACTCTGTATTTATCCCACGCAAACGGGCAAATTCTTCATCAAACACACTCACCAGAAAGTGCTTGTAATAAACGAAGACAACGGTCAGCACGACCATGTCGAGCAAGAACATTAATAATAAATCACTACGTGTGATTAATAATATATTACCAAACAAATAACTCATTAAGTCTACGTTATACCCAGGCGTTCTTGATAGAAACAAAATGCCAATTGCCATCCCCGCAGACCAGAATGCGGCTATCAATACATCTTCGTGTTCTTTCCAACGTAGATTGATCCAGCCAATCATAATGCTCGAAACCAATGCCGCAATGATCGCACCCATGATTGGCGATGCATTATAATAATAAGCCATGCCCATCCCAGCCAAGACAGAATGTGCGATGCCTCCTGTTAAGAAACTTATTTTTTTTACAACAACATAACTACCAATCACACCACAACCAATACTGGCTAACAGGCATGCAAATATAGCATTTTGTAAAAACGTATATTCTGTTAGTGCTGTTATAAATTCATTCATGATTTAATGATGGTGATGGATCATCTTTACCGGCGCATCATACAACTCTTCAATCATCTTGCCGCTAATCGATTCTGTGTTATGGCAAACAAGTGTTCGATTCAAACAAGCGACTCGGTCAACATAGCCGGAGATGAATGCTATGTCATGTGACACAACAATAATGGTCATATGCTCACTATAATTTTTTAACAATGAAAAAATATCTTCTTCGATACGCATATCTACATTGGCGGTCGGCTCATCTAATATTAAAATCTCTGGTTGACATACCAATGCTCGTGCGATTAATACACGTTGTAATTGGCCGCCGGATAATTCTCCCGCCTGTCGTTTTTCTATATCTTCGATCTCCAGTTTTTGCATGGCCTGTTTCGCTGATTCAATCTCTTTTTTACTGTAACGAAAATATTTTGATGAAGTGGCTATATGGCCCATCATCACAACCTCACCAACAGTAACTGGGAAATCTCGAGAAAATGTACTGTGTTGTGGAACATAACCAATATGATTTCTTAGATCTTTGCCGTCGTGATTAAATTTTGAAATCGTACCTTTATCCGGTTCTAATAAACCGAGGATCAACTTCAATAGTGTGCTTTTACCACTAGCATTCGGCCCAATAATACCAATGAATTCGTCTTCATGGATCTTAAGAGAAATATTCTCCAACACAGGAACCGCACCGTAATTAAAACTGACATCATCGATATCTATAACAACATTATTCATATGCCAATCCTTTTACAATATTGTCAGTAACCATATTCATATTTTCAACATAATTAAATGCAAGTGGATCCAGGACCATGATTTGTGCATTTAATTCATTTGCAACAGTCTTTGCTGCTCTATCATTAAACTGCGGCTGCACAAATATAGTCTTAACATTATTTATTTTTGCTATTTTGATTAATTTTACCAATGATCTTGCTTGTATCTCTTTTCCTTCTCGCTCTATTGATACTTGTGTGAAACCATATTCATCGGCAAAGTAACTCCATGACGGGTGTGAAACGATTAAGGTTTTTCTTTCTATATTTCTAGTTTTTAGCCTTACTATTTCATCCAGCTCTATAAGAGTTTCTTTGAATGATTTTGCTGACGCATCATATGCAGCCATATTTTTGTTATCTATCTTGATCAATGATTTTTTTATTAATTCGGCAATCTTGATAACATTTTTTGGGCTAGTCCAAACGTGAGGGTCATAATCCGTATTATGATCATGCGCATGATCGTGATCATTCAAATTTGCAATTGAGTCACAACACTCAACAATGATCAATTTTTCATTATTCAATTCTATTTTATCTAACCAGGTAGATTCAAATGGAACCCCGATTCTGAAATAGACGTTTGCTTTAGACAAAGCTGCCATTTGTTGTGGTGTCGGTTCATATGTCGCTGGATTCTGTCCTGGCCCGACCATGACACGCACATCGACAAGATCAGTACCAATCTGCTGAACAAAATATTGCTGTGGCAATATACTAACAAACACAATTATTTTATTATCCGCATAGACATTTGTTATCCAAGCACACTGAAGTGACAGCAGCATTAGTAAAACTTTCAAAAAATTCACCATAACTTATTTTTTTGATCCTCGACATTCCTGGCAATAGCCTTTTATCTCAACCATCTCGTCATTAATCTCAAAGCCAAAACGTTTTGCTTTTTTCTGTAACAAATCTCGAATCTCATCATCATCAAGCTCCGCTACAAAGCCACAATCATGACAAATAAAAAACTGACCTTTATGCAACTCCTTGGGGTTGCCACATCCAACATAAGCATTTAATGACTCGATTTTATGAACCAAACCTTCATCTTGTAAAAAATCCAAGGCACGGTATACCGTCGGTGGCGCTGATGATGACTTTGCCTGTTTCAATTTATCGAGGATGTCATAAGCTTTCACTGGTTCATGATTTTGCCAAACCAGTTCCAGCACACGTTGCCTAATAGGTGTCAATCGTATACCAGCAGCATCACAATGAGTTTTTGCAGCAACAATTGCAGATTGCAAACACTCCTGATGTTTGTGCGCGGCGGGTTTGAATGGGCTTATTAATTTACTTTTGCTCACAATATTTTATTCAATCGATTGATTCAAAAAATGTTATGTTATAATATAACGTTTATGCAAGCAAAGAAAGCTTATCCATGCTGAAAAATATAACCATCAAAGCTTTGGTTTTATACTTATTACTTTCCCAGGTAGTAACAGTTGCGCACGCACTTGAGCACGAGTCAGGGCATAACGATAATGAGCAATGTTTTATCTGTATTCATAATGCAGATCTACACAACGCACTTGGTAATTCATCCGCATTAATCGAGATCAATGCAGTTGCTTTTGCAAAAACACACCATCAATGTCAGAGCATCTGCCTCACTAACTTTTCCCTTGTCAATAATAGAAGCCCACCAATAACCCTCTAATAGCTAACACTTATTTTCATGGCACGCTATTACGCGAGCCCGTTATTTATTATTACTGAGGGTAATAAAATGAATTTATACAATGCGCTTCTTATTGCGCTGTTTACAACAACACAACAGGTTTATTCTGAAGAGCTAACAACACTGGACGATTATACAATCACAGCCCGACCGGTTGGCTTGCAAAGTATTGAACACATCGCTCAACCTATTACTGTACTTAGGAATGAAGAGTTAACAGAAAAACAATCATCAACTATTGGTGAAACACTCTCCAATATCCCTGGTGTAACGACAAATCGTTTTAGTCCGCTTGCCAGTCGACCTATCATCCGTGGATTGGGCGGCTCACGTGTGCAACTATTAGAGAATGGTTTAAGCTCGATGGATGCATCAACGATTAGTGTTGATCATGCAGTTACTATTGATCCTGTTCATGCAGAACAAATCGAAATTTTTCGTGGTCCATCGACCTTGCTATACGGTAGTGAGGCCTCCAGCGGTCTAGTCAATGTCGTTACTAATCGCATTCCTGAATATATGCCTGATTCGTTCAACGCAAATACTCATTCCAGCATTAACACTAACTCTGTTGAGAAATTAATCTCTTTTAAAGCTGAGGGCGGTCATGAGAAGCTAGCTTTTCATCTTGATGGCACTAATCGTGACGCTAAAAATTATTCCGCTAAAAAGGGGCAGGTCTTTAATAGCTTTTATGATTCCAAAAATATTAATCTAGGTACATCATTTATCGATGATTGGGGTTTCATGGGTATTTCCTATGGTCGTTTTGATTCAACTCATGGCGTACCACTTAACCCCGATGACCCAACAGAATTGCCTTTTATCGAAACTGAACAAAATCGCACAACGGTTTCTGGTCAAATTAATAATCCATTCAATGGCATAAGGTCGATAAATATTCAGCTCGGCTATAATGACTATCAACATACTGAATTTGAAGATTCAGTAACGCCGGGCACCGTATTTAACAACGAACAACTGGATGGGCGTATCGAGTTACAACATAAAAACATTGGTATGTTCAAAGGCGTTATCGGCACGCAGCTTGGTTATCGAGATGTAAGCGCCGTTGGTGATGAGGCATTCTTGCCAAAGACTCATACAGAGACTTTCGCCATTTTCATCCTAGAAGAAACTGATATTACTGACGCATTACATTTTGAGATAGGTGGCCGTTATGAACATCAAAAAAATGATCCAGATAATACTACTGAGGTTAGTAATGATATGTTTAGCATCTCCTCCGGCATTCATTGGCATGTTTTAGAAAGTACCGCAATTGGACTAAACATTGGTCGCAGTGAACGTGCTCCGGCAGCTGAAGAACTATTCGCAAATGGACCACATGTTGCGACCGTAACTTTCGAAATAGGCCAGCCAAGCCTAGATATTGAAATTGCGAATAGTATCGATCTTTCTCTGGCGCAAGAAGATGGTTTTTTACAGTGGAACCTAAGCTTATTCGTTAACTACATTGAAGATTTTATTTTCTTGCAAGGTTTGGATAGAAATAATGATGGTTTTATTGATAGAGTAGATGATTCAGGAACTGCGCCTGGTGAGTTTAAATTAGTCCAATTTCAACAAGATAATGTCGTTTTTTATGGTCTTGAAGTTGCCTCGAATTTTAATCTTTACACAGGCAATTATGGACAGCTTGATGTTAATCTTTTTGGTGACTATGTCCGAGCTGAACGTTCGAATGGTGATAATTTACCACGTATTTCGCCGGCAAAGATTGGTAGTGGGCTTAGTTATAAATATAACGAATTTAGTGCGAAGCTAGATATTACAACCATACTTGCACAGAATGATAATGCTGCATTAGAGACAGATACGGGCGGTTATTCCGTATTAAACCTGAACATGAACTATGATGTCTTTACAGGCAAACGTAAGCTGAACCTGTTTGCTAAGGCAACAAACCTGCTTGATGAAGATGGTCGTTTACATACATCATTCATTAAAGATCGGGCGCCCATAATGGGCCGTGCCTTAATGGTTGGGTTCCAGGCAGGTTTTTAATACAATGGACAAACTACCACTCATAAATGATGAAAGACTTGGTTAAATCAAAATCAGAAAACCAAACAGCATTCGATCAATATCTTGATGCGAAAGGGCTCAATTGCCCTTTACCAATTCTCAAGAGCAAGTTACTGCTGAATAAAATGCTAGCTGATGAAATCTTGTTAGTTGAGGCAACCGACCCACATTCTCAAGTTGATTTCGAGGCATATTGTGCACGCACAGATCATGAGATTATAAATTCAACACTTTCGGAAGGCGTTTACAGTTTTACAATTAAACGCGCGCATAACCCTAAAAAGATCTAAATTATTACGCTCACACCATTTCACCGATATAATGTGATGTTAGTGGTTATGTGAATCACATCATAGCTTTTTTGATTAGACCAATACCTCAAAAATATACTCATTTTAGGGTAAAGTCTTTAATTTATAATTCGTATAGTATGTGCTAAGCAATTAAAATGTCTAAATTTATTTTTGGAGGAACGATGTCAGGAGAAAGGATACTTATAGTAGACGATGACCAGACAACGGCTAGCGTCATGCAACTGTATCTGGAAAATTATGGTTTCATTGTTCCTGACGTTGCTTCGTCCGGTGCTGAAGCAATAGAAAAAACAAAAAAATTAAAACCCGATCTGGTTTTAATGGATATTCGTCTTGGCAAAGGACTGGATGGTATAGAAACAGCAGAAGTTATCATGCAAAAACTTCAAATCCCGGTCATCTATGTCACAGCATATAGTGATGAAGATACGCTTGAACGTGCGCAAATGACTAACCCATACGGTTTTATCAACAAACCATTGCGTGATATTGATCTAAAAACAACGGTTCGGTTTGCACTCGATAAGAATAAGAGTAATCCGGCTAAAAAAGAGCCGCCCGTTCTCGATGAAATATTGCATCAGGTCTACGATTTAACCCCGGCTGAATCTCGTGTCGTATCCCAATTACTTGATAACCCCAATATTGAGTCGACTGCAGAGTCATTACACATCAGTGTTTCTACAGTTCGCACGCATCTGAAACATATTTATCGAAAAACAAAAACAAATCGCCAATCTGCTTTATTTCATAAAATCATTACTGGTCCAGTAGCAATGATTATGCGTTCAGAGCACTTTGAAAAATAATAATAAAGCCTCACGTCCCATTCTTACAATTTATTACGCCTTATGAACGAGCACGAATCGATTCAAAGGCTGAAGCTGACACACCTATTCTGCTTCGAAGCACCAATCGCCGCAAAAACAGCCTTTATAAACTCATGCAATATTAAGTCGGCTAGATTTTGATTCATTTTTACCTCCTGAAACATTACCTAAAATTATTTACGTAAGTTTCGTTTTATTGGCTAGAGATAAAATATTAATACTTAGGAAGATTTAAACACAGATTGCAACTTCATCATGACGCAAAGGGGAAAATGAGGCGTCCTTGTTAAAACGCATCATTGATAATTTAAACGAACACAACTATGAAGTACCTTCAACCTCAAACATTTCATAATCGTGAGTTATTTCAGCCGTTGCACCGAGCATAATTGAAGCAGAACAATATTTTTCCGCTGATAATGAAACCGCACGCTCTACCTGTTTTTCTTTTAAAGAAGTACCCGAAATTTTAAAATGGATATGAATTTTGGTAAATACCTTAGGCTCGCTATCAGCACGCTCCGAACTAATCACAACCTCACAGGCACTGACATTCTGGCGTGCTTTTTTCAGAATAGAGACAACATCATAACTACTGCAACCACCCGTACCCAGTAATAACATTTCCATCGGCCGTGGCCCAAGATCGCGACCACCCCCTTCTGGCGGTCCATCCATCACCACCTTATGTCCTGAACTCGACTCCCCAACAAAGGCAGCATTACCAGCCCAGCTCACTTTAATCTCCAATTTAACTCTCCAAGCAGTTGATTTTCTGGAAAAAGAGTAACATAGTTCATACATTCATAGCAGTGATGATTCTGTAGAGGAAAATAGATATGGCGACTTCACCACCTTTGGAACAAGACTCCTTGATATCTCGATTTCTTGAACATTGCCACCAAAAAACATACACCGCCAAGCAGCTTATAATAAAAGAAGGTGACCCTTCTAATGATTTGTATTACATCATTAAAGGCTCGGTAACCGTTATGGTCGAAGACAGTAAAGGCCATGAAATTGTATTGGGCTACCTTAACGCTGGAGATTTTTTCGGTGAAATTGGCCTGTTTGGGGAGAGAAATAGCCGTACCGCCTTTGTTCGTACAAAGGTAAAATCAGAAATTGCCAAGATCAGCTACGAAAAAGTTAAAACGCTCCACAATATCTTCCCAAACCTCGTATTTTCGATTGCTGCACAAATGGCTATCAGATTGCGTAGAACTAGCCGCAAAGTAAGTGATCTGGCCTTTACCGATGTAAAAGGGCGAGTAGCTCGCACATTACTGGATTTATGCAAGGAACCCGATGCTATGACGCATCCCGATGGCATGCAAATCCGCATAACCAGACAAGAATTAGGCAGAATTGTTGGCTGCTCCCGCGAAATGGTCGGCCGTGTACTCAAAAGCCTGGAAGAAGACCACTTGATCTCAGTATCTGGAAAAACAATGGTCATCTTTGGCACACGCTGATTAAAGAGAATGAAGGAGATAATTCAAGGTCTCCGTTAATCCTATTCTTGACAAGGACTCCCAGAGCAAAGACAATCCCGTCCTTCTCCTAATCCATTAGAAGAAAAGAACAAAATCAAATATGGCTATGTAGCTCAGATGGTTAGAGCACAGCACTCATAACGCTGGGGTCGGT
>DBBX01000030.1 GCA_002292815.1 Thiotrichaceae bacterium UBA973
CGCTGCCGCGCCAGCCGCCGTCAGACTGATGGTGCCGTCGGTCGCAATCGCAAAGTATCCGTCCGCACTCTCGTTACCCGTGCCGCCAACAAACGCTGCCGTGGTCACCGCCACGTTGTCACTGATCGTGACACTGCCAACACTGCCCGCACCGTTATTCTCATCGTAACCAATGGTCGTCGTCGCCGGAACGATCGGATTCACTTCATCGACATCGCTAATCGTTAAGGTAAAGTTCTCACTGATGCCCGCTGAGCCGGGTATACCCTCGTCATCAACATTCACAGTGACGTTATAGGTGGTCTTGCCTGATTCAAAGTCGAGCGCGGTGCCCGCCTTTAAGACCAGGTTGCCACTGCCGTCCACATCAAAGTCTGCCGCGTCCGCACCGGTCAAGGTAATCGTGTTGGTGCCGAGCGCATCGTCAGTAATGGTGATGGCCGTTAACACCACGTCGCTGGCGGTGTCCGTATTCTCCGGCAAGGTCTGCGCCACAGAGCCCAGCGCCAAGGCGGTAGGTTCTTCATTCACATCACCAACCGTTAACACATAGTTTTGGCTTAACGCGCCACCAGGGATACTCGTGTCATCAACATTCACAGTGACGTTATAGGTGGTCTTGCCTGATTCAAAGTCGAGCGCGGTGCCCGCCTTTAAGACCAGGTTGCCACTGCCGTCCACATCAAAGTCTGCCGCGTCCGCACCGGACAAGGTAATCGTGTTGGTGCCGAGCGCATCGTCAGTAATGGTGATGGCCGTTAACACCACGTCGCTGGCGGTGTTCGTATTCTCCGGCAAGGTCTGCGCCACAGAGCCCAGCGCCAAGGCGGTAGGTTCATCATTCACGGCATTCACAGTACCTGTTGCCGTGCCAATGTCGGTCACTGTGCCGTCGGTGACAACGTAATCAAAATTAATGCTACCGTTGTAGTTTGCATCCGGGGTAAACGTAATCACGCCTGCTGCATTGACGTTAACGATGCCGTTGGTCACAGTAATCGTTTGTGCTGTGCCCGGGGTTAAGGTAGTACCTGCAATGGATTGCACACTAAGCGTATCGCCATCGGCATCAGTATCATTACTGATTAAGTCAAGTGTGCCGGTGGTGGTGTCTTCATCAACGGTGAAACTGTCATCCACCGCAATGGGGGCGGCGTTAGTATTGCCAACGCTGCCTGTTATATTTGCTGTGTCCGATAAGGTGCCATCACTCACAGTGTAACTAAAACTAATTGGGCCTTTGTAACCGTTGTCCGGATCAAAGGTTATTGTTTTACCATCAGCGGCTAAACTTACTGAGCCGTTGGTTACTGCTACTGCTGCGCCTCCCGCAGTAATCGCAGTGCCGTCAATTTGTGTCACTGTTAACGTATCAAGATCCACATCCGTATCGTTTATTGTGACGTCTAAACTAACTGATGTATTTTTAACCGTGTTCATCACATCGTCAGTTGCGACTGGGGCATCATTCACATTTGCTAAAGTCACGCTGATGACTTGTGTTTGCGTACCACCCTGATCATCAGTAATCGTGACCGTAAAGCTATCCGTACCAAACCAGTCCGCGTTGACAGGGGTGTAGCTCCACACACCTGTGTCGGGGTCAATCGTCGCGCTCGCGCCGGCTACTCCCGGGGAAGTATTGGTAAACACCGTGCCGTCGGTTAAACCGTCCGCGTCCGTTGCTACCAGGGTATTGGTCACCGTGTCGCCTTCATTACCCGTGTAACTCTGGCCACTGACAACGATGGTCGGGTCATTTACATTTGTTAAGGTCACGCTGATGACTTGCGTTTGCGTACCACCCTGATCATCAGTAATCGTGACCGTAAAACTGTCCGTACCGAACCAGTCCGTGTTGACCGGGGTGTAGCTCCATACGCCTGTGTCGGGGTTAATCGTCGCGCTCGCGCCGGCAACTCCCGGAGCAGTATTGGTAAACACCGTGCCGTCGGTTAAACCGTCCGCGTCCGTTGCGACCAAGGTATTGGTCACCGTGTCGCCTTCATCACCCGTGTAACTCTGACCACTGACAACGACGGTCGGGTCATTCACCGCATTCACAGTACCTGTTACCGTGCCAATGTCAGTCACTGTGCCGTCGGTGACTACGTAGTCAAAACTGATGCTGCCGTTGTAGTTTGTATCCGGGGTAAACGTAATCACGCCTGCTGCATTGACGTTAACGGTGCCGTTGGTCACAGTAATCGTTTGTGCTGTGCCCGGGGTTAAGGTAGTGCCTGCAATGGATTGCACACTGAGTGTGTCACCATCGGCATCAGTATCATTACTAATTAAATCAAGTGTGCCGGTGGTGGTGTCTTCATCAACGGTAAAACTGTCATCTACCGCAATGGGGGCGGCGTTAGAGTCGCCAACAGTGCCTGTTACATTGGCTGTATCCGACAACGCACCGTCACTCACGGTGTAACTAAAGCTGATTGCGCCGACATAGTTTGACGTCGGTATAAAAGTTAGTGTCTTGCCATCAGCGGCTAAACTTACTGAGCCGTTGGCTACTGTGACTGCTGCGCCTCCCGCAGTAATCGCAGTACCGTCAATTTGTGTCACTGTTAATGTATCAAGATCCACATCCGTATCATTTGCTGTGACATCAAAACTGACTGATGTATTTTTAACCGTGTTCATCACATCATCAGATGCGACTGTAGGATCATTCACTGCATTAACAGTGATCGTTACACTTGCTGTATCGGTACCGCCGTTGGCATCTTCAATTGTGTAGGTGATGGTTTCGACACCACTAAAGTTGCTGTTGGGAGTGTAGTTCAAGCTATTATCGCCATTGATACTGACCGTGCCATTCGTGGCACTAGCTGCGGTCACACTCAATGTGTCGCCCTCGATGTCAGTATCATTAGCAATCACATTAATGTTATTTAGAGGCGTATCTTCAGTAGTGACGCCAATATCGTCGGTCGCCTCTGGCGGGTCATTAACCGGGTTAACTGTAATAGTTAAGGTAGCTGTATCGCTTAAACCGCCTTCATCCGAGACAGTGTAGGTGTAAGTATCATCACCATTGAAATTCGCCGGTGGTGTATAGCTATAGCTGCCGTCTGCAGCAATTGTGATACTGCCACCTTGTGTTGTTGCAAATGTTCCTGCAGTAACTGTAAGTGTTGAACCAGCCACATCGGTATCGTTTACATCGACATCGACTGACGAATTTAATACGGTATCTTCATTAGTAATCGCGGTATCAACATTAGCGACGGGCGCCTGATTAACACTGTTAACAGTAATAGTGGATGTTGCCGTATTACTATTAGTCACCCCATCATTTACAACAATGGAGATAGCGCGTGCACCAGTTGTGTCTGACTGTGTATTAAACAAGATACTTTTTAATGCGGCTTCATAATTTGCTGCTGTATCAGCCCCTGTTAAAGTCAGGACACCGGTAACCGCATCATAGCTACCTGAAATAGTACCTGTGTCTGAAAATATTAGTTGGTCACCGGTGCCTGTAACAGGCGGAGTGTTAGCGCTAGTATTATCAAACCCTGTGCTAATAGTGACGGTTGCTGAGGTAATATTTGTTGTATCGAAATTTGTTAATGTAGCATCACTATCAACTATTGAAATACCCGTGCTGGCAGGGTCATAGTTGAAGGCGTCCTGATAATCAAAACCAGCAGCGCCGCTATCATCATTTGCATCTGCATCGAGAGAAAGAGAAGAACCAAAGTAAGAAACGAATACGGCGGTATCAACTTCAGAGTTCTCATAATCCGCTAGTTCAAACTTCATGTGGTAGAGCGTTGCATCAGTAACCGTCGCTACCCCAGTTTTGACGTCAGTAATATAGTCAAAACCTGTTCCATGACCTGAACCGTCGGCACCCAAATAACCCCTAGTGAATTCACCAGCACTATCAAGACTTAAAATACTGTCTCCGGCAACCTCGGTCCAAACCGCTGGATTTGGCTTACCTAATGGGTCACCACTGCCATTAATGTCATCCGTAATGGATATGGCGAAAGCATCGTTATAATCCTTGTTTGCTCCTTTGCCTGAAGTTGGTATCAAGGCTGGATCTTGGTCTGTAGCAAAGACGTATTGAATGGCGATTTTAGTAATGCCTGTGTCAGTCTGAAAATTGTGTGTGAATTCTGAGCGATCGACTTGATCACCATTCACCACCAGATCAAGCTGATCATCGTCACTATTGAAATTTTGATTATCGATATTTAAAGCAATGTTACTTGCGCTTACGAGTGCCTCTACTTCCCCCGTACTAAAGACTGCGCCCGAATCTATACCTAGTGTTCCACCATTCGTGAATTGCCCAACAGCAGCATCATCTCCTGCATTAGGAATAGCTTCATTTGTAATCGTCAATCCATTACCCGCGGGCGACATTTCCGTCGTTATATCTGTTGCCGTCACAGTATTAGCATCCACTACGGTCAGAAGCGTACCGACATAGACCTCTGTGGCCTGCTCTGAAATAAAAACTTCCGTTTCAATCTCACCAACATGTTGTTCCAGATCCCAATCACCACCCAGACTTGCATGACCGGTTAAATCTTCCGAGGCGGCGATATCGGCGCCAGTCAATTCTGCCAAGGCATTTGCTGCCGCTAGACCCGTTTCACCTTCGGCGAAATTACAACCGTAAATAAGGATATCGGCTGATTCGCCTAATGCTGTTTTGATAGTGGCCAACTCATCGGCATGCTCACCTTGCATTGATTCCTGAGTGAGTACTGTATTGCCTAATTGAAGCTGGCCCGCATCACCGTGTGAGACGATATGGATGGCATCGATATCATTACGGCCATTTAAAACATTCGCAATCTGTTCGAGACCATCTGAACTTGAGTCGATAAATACAAGTTCGGCATCAGAACTGATACCGGCAATTAGAGAGGTGTAATCTTCGACAGATTTGTCGACAAAAACAATTTCATTACGACCCGCGGGCGGGACCAGGTCGGCTAAGGCTTCAATGACTTCGTCAGATTCTTTATTTTCCTGATTAACCGCTTGGGCTTCGAGGCTCTCTGAAGTGAGTGCTTGCTCAGCTTGTTCCTCTGCCACAGTATCAGCTGCTACCTCTGCGCCGGTGACGACACCCGCAGCATCAAACATGATCCGTGGTTCGAGCGCCTGAACGGAGTCGGACACGGTCATTTTAGGTAGTGCATACCCCGAGGTCGCGCCGTCGTACAAGAGCTTTGGTCTTGTCGGCTTTAAGTGACGTATTCTTTGTTTTAAGTAATTGAGCATATGACCTTAATCATTGATTCTTATATAATTTATACATAAAAGCGTCTTTATTTCTTTTATTCAACCTATATTGCTGCACTATTCATACCTAAATTATTAATAATATAGATATTACCGCCTCTTTGTTACCCTATAGGGTCTAAAATACATGTGGCTAGTATATGTATCTGGAAAATATGATGCAGTTCACATTTTGCCGAGTTCTAACAGAATATATTCGGATATAAATCCTTTTTTTAATTACTTTTTAATATATTGATTATTTTTTATAGTCAGATTTATAATTAAAAAAACGGAAACGTCTCAATAATGAGACAGGTAATTAGGCTATAAGTCTACTTCGCTGCATGGGTCTCTTCCAGTCGGGTACTCACCTTCTCTAAAAGGCTGTCCGGTGTGCCCCTTACTCTGACAAATTCTAATTCTGACAAAAGGTTAGGCAGGTTACTTTCTTTTTTATTTCAGCGACTTCGCTTTGCAAATTCTTTGCTGCAATTATCAAAGACAAACACCTAATTGCACACTACTATTATTGATATCAGATAGGCACTTACACAAATTTACTTCAAAACATACGGCTGTCGATAGGCTTCTTTCATCCATGCACCTTTATAGCTGATTATTGAGTATGCTATTGGGCGAAAACCCATCAAAATGGTCAAACTTTAGCACCGGGAAGCAGAATGCTTATCCTTCAAATTACACTTATTTATTGCTATTAATTTAATGTTATTCAGTTTTAACTCTAGCGCCGATGACTTGCTGAATAGTCTGGCACCTCCTTTTGAGTTGCCCGACCAGTATTCTAGAATACATAAACTTGCAGATTATTCCGGCCAATGGTTAGTGCTCTATTTTTATCCGAAGGACGATACTCCCGGCTGCACCAAAGAAGCCTGCAACTTTAGAGATGACATTTACCCTATTCGCGAGGCAAACGCCGAAGTCATCGGCTTGAGCACGGATGATGTTGGCAGTCATGATGAATTCACAAAGAAGTACAGCTTACCTTTTGTCTTGCTGTCTGATAAACACGCCGTCGTTGCCAAGTCTTATGGCGCAGCGTGGAAGCTTGGCCCTCTGAGTAAGGCGAAACGACATTCGTTTATCATTTCACCTGATGGCAAGGTTGTGAGAATTTATAGAAAGGTAAAGCCAAAAGAACACAGTAAGGAAATCATTGCTGCGTTAAAGTCTTTGCAAGCAACTGAATAAAATAGTTACAACTTAAAGATCGACGATGATCGTTTTTATTAAGCGCCAATTATCATATTGTATATGTACATACCATTTACCCGCAGCTAAAGCAGATAAATTGCCTCGATAAATGTTTTTTTGTGTTAACAGCATGTGCACTTCTTTATCCAATCCAGAACGAGTGGCATGTAAAAAAGTAACTGATAAATTTGCTGGATAAACAAAGTCTGATGTTGATGACATCGAGATTGAGACTTCTTCAAGTTGTTGATCAATTTGTATGTCGGCGTCGAGATTATAATCGACTGCAACTTGATCTCTTTCTAGTGTGCGGTTTATTTCCAATCCTTGCTTATAGTAATCATCGACAACCAAACCATCGTCTGATTGAACCGCTAAGATTGTCGTCACAATGCCGCCTATCACTGCCAGCAGAGGGAAAAATATAATCATCCAA
Source organism: Thiotrichaceae bacterium UBA973 (assembly GCA_002292815.1). Taxonomy (GTDB): domain Bacteria; phylum Pseudomonadota; class Gammaproteobacteria; order Eutrophobiales; family Eutrophobiaceae; genus UBA7359. The sequence continues at coordinate 6,911 of DBBX01000030.1, forward strand.
ACGTAAGATTCTTTATACCAAGGAAGTACTTGTTGAGATTCATTATTTAACATTATTGTATTGGCCCCAGAAATTTTCCCACTTCAGTAATTGATAGATCATCATCGTTCGGCACCGAAAGAATAAAACGAACCTCTGTACTTCGCCCATTTAGATTTTCCTCTTTTGCACGTAAGCGCACTGGCAAATCATAAACCGTACCCGCTTCGACTAGTATAGTCGATTTATCAACAAGTAAGATGAGATCATCAATACCTTCCGCTTTAATATCGAAAGTTCGATCTTGCTCATCCTTATTAATCAACTTTAATGTATAAATATTCTCTATCAATCCTGATGTCTCACGATACAGTTGATTTCTGTCGCGAATAATATCCAGCCCAATAGAGGTACGCTGACTAATATAAAAAACAAATAACGATGTGAATAGTGTGAGTATTATAAAGTAGATGATTATGCGCGGACGTAATATCCGACTAGGCTCACCGTCTATTGCATGCTGCGTTGTGTAACGAATCAGTCCTTTTGGATAACTCATTTTATCCATCACGTCATCACAGACATCAATGCATGCCGAACAACCTATGCATTCGTATTGCAGACCATCACGTATATCGATACCGGTCGGGCAGACCTGTACGCACATAGTACAGTTAATACAGTCTCCTAATGATTCTTTTTTGTGATCCGTGTGCACGTCTGATCGTCTCGAACCACGCGGCTCGCCACGCTTTTCATCATAAGAAATTATCAGTGTGTCATTATCAAACATCGCGCTCTGAAAACGCGCATAAGGGCACATGTATTTGCAAACTTGCTCGCGCATAAACCCTGCGTTGATGTATGTTGCAAGTGTAAAGAAGGCAATCCAGAACAATTCCCAGCCACCCAGTTGAAAAGAAAACAAGTCCTGACTTAAAAGTTCTTCGGAGCTGAAGTAAGAGACATAGGTCACAGCAGTTGCGCCTGCAATTAACAACCAAATAAAATGCTTTATCGATTTACGTAATATTTTATTCAGCGACCAATCTGCCTTATCAAGTCGCATCTGTGTAATACGTGAGCCCTCAACTTTTCTCTCGATCCATAGGTAGACCTCTGTCCATACCGTCTGCGGGCAGGCATAACCACACCACAATCGACCGGCAAGCGCCGTAAAGAAAAATAATGAAAATGCGCCGAGCATCAATAAAAAAGCTAATAGAAGAAAATCTTGTGGCCAAAATGTTAGCCAAAACACATGAAACTTACGCGCCGGCAAATCAAATAAAATAACTTGCCGCCCGCCCATTTCCAGCCAGGGCAAGATAAAAAAGAGTCCTAACAAAACGACAACAGAGAGTGTTCTTAAGATTGCGAAACGACCATGAACCTCACGCGGATAAATTTTTTCGCGTTTTTCATACAGCGACTGTTCAGTAGTTTTAGGTGCTGAACTTGTTGGAGTAGGTTTACTGTCAGACGACTCTGTTTGCATTTAAAACTAACGTTATCCGTTATGAATTCAGACTATCAGAAGGCTTACTTTCTTTTGTCGGATAGATAAAAAATGCAGCTAACAAACTGGATGATGCGGTCAATAACCAGAATAGAAAAAAGCCGATTGAATAGGCCCCGGTCCGGCTCATCTCGGGAAAATCAACACAGTACTGTAATTCAAAAGGGTCGATCACTGAAAAAAAACACCCGGTCGCAATACCCGCCATCAAAAATGACAACCACAGGACTGTCGCTATCCTTTGCGCAACAGACATCGAACCAATTCGAGCCCATGTCTCCATGCTGTTATTCCTTGCTTAGACTATAAATATAGGCCGTAAGTATATGCACTTTAGCTTCGCCTAAAAATTCCTTATGTGCAGGCATGACACCATTTCTACCGGCATTAATAGACTCCATGATTTTTTTCTGTGAACCACCATAGAGCCAAATTTCATCCGTCAAGTTTGGCGCACCAAACATAACGTTACCTTTACCTTCTGCACCGTGACACATCGCGCAATTCGTATTAAATATTTTTTTACCTGAAGCGGCATGCATATCATCGACTTCTCTGGCAGCTAACTGTTCAACATAGCTGGTTACATTGAAGACATCATCAGATGATAATATTTCACTCCAAGGCGGCATGACACCATTACGCCCTTGCATTAATGTTGTCTTTATCTGTTCCGGATTGCCACCATATAACCAGTCATCATCACGTAAGTTTGGATAACCTCTTGCACCACGCGCATCTGAACCATGACAAGTTGTACAATAACTCGCATAGAGACGTTCACCGACTTTTAGAGCGGCGTCATCTGTCGCAAGGGTGGCGATGTCTGTATTTAAGTATTGCTGGTAAAGTGGCCCATACTTTTCTTCGGCGACTTGCATTTCATTCTCTAATTGATTCACTTGTGTCCAGCCTAGTACTCCTGCGTAAGAACCCAAACCAGGGTAAAAAACGAGATACGCAGCAGCCCAAACAATCGTAAGAATGAACCAATAAAACCACCAGGTCGGTAATGGATTATTATACTCTTCCAGATCACCATCCCAGACATGTCCCATCGTTTTTACATTATCAGGGTCTTCATCTGGACTTCTCTTGGAACACTTAAGAAGGAATATCAAAATTCCGATAATACTTACGATTGTTGCCAGACTAATAAACCACGTCCAAAACCCACTTGTAAAATCAGCCATGGCTTTTCTCCTTTGAATCCGCTTCTATTAAAGGTTCATCCGTTTCTTCAAATGGAATTTGAGCTGCTTCATCAAACTCTTCCTTATTTCCCAGAAACACCCATAAGACTATCCCTAAAAAAACAACCGCTACCAATACCGTCCACATAGAAAATAATAAGCTCATAATTAACGTCTCGTTTTAACAGATGTGCCTAATACCTGAAGATAAGCGATCACTGCATCCATTTGGCTCTTGCCTTCAAGTGCAGCAGGTGCTTTTTCTATTTCATCATCAGTATATGGCGCGCCTAAATTACGCAGAACTTCCATCTTGGTTTTGATATCACTTGCATCAAGCATCGTCGTTTCAAACCACGGATAACCTGGCATAATCGACTCGGGCACAACGTCGCGTGGATTAGTTAAATGCACTCGATGCCATTCATCACTGTATCGACCGCCGACACGATGCAAGTCTGGTCCAGTACGTTTTGAACCCCACTGAAAAGGACGGTCATAAACAAATTCACCAGCCAAAGAATAATGCCCATAGCGTTCTACCTCGGCGCGGAACGGTCTTATCATCTGTGAGTGACATAGGTAACATCCTTCACTGACATAGATGTCGCGGCCAGAGAGTTGTAACGCTGAGTAAGGTTTTAGTCCCTCTACTGGCTCAGTCGTTGACTGCATAAAGAACAAGGGAATAATTTGTACTAAACCGCCGACACTAATCATCAAGATGATTAAGAACATCATTAGTCCAATGTTTTTTTCTATTTGTGTGTGCTGTAACGCCATCTTGTTATCTCCTTAATGTGCGCCAACAGGCTCTGGAATTGGTGCCGTAACAGGCTCGCTTCCGGCAATTGTTTTCCAAATGTTATAGGCCATTACCAATGTTCCTGACAGGAATAAAACACCCCCAAGGAAACGTATGATGTAGAAAGGATGCATCGCTTCAACTGACTCAACGAAACTGTATGTTAAGGTGCCATCGTCATTAACCGCGCGCCACATTAGCCCTTGCATGATACCGGCAACCCACATCGCAACGATGTAAAGTACGATACCAATGGTAGAGACCCAGAAATGGACTTCGATCAATTTGACACTGTAAATTGTGCGTCCATATAGCCGTGGAATCAGGTAATACATGCAACCGAGGCTAATAAATGCGACCCAACCAAGCGCACCGGAATGTACATGCCCAATGGTCCAGTCGGTGTAATGCGAGAGCGCATTAACCGTTTTAATTGCCATCATCGGCCCTTCAAATGTAGACATGCCGTAAAACGATAAAGATACAATTAACATGCGTAGCACAGGATCGGTACGCAACTTATGCCAAGCTCCTGACAAGGTCATCATGCCGTTGATCATGCCGCCCCAGGATGGCGCTAAAAGAATGATCGACATCACCATACCCAGAGATTGTGCCCAATCAGGTAAAGCGGTGTAATGCAGATGGTGTGGCCCGGCCCAGATATAAGTAAAGGTCAGTGCCCAGAAATGGACGATAGAAAGTCGATAAGAATAGACCGGACGACCCGCTAGTTTTGGCACAAAGTAATACATCATGCCAAGAAAACCTGATGTCAGAAAAAACCCAACAGCATTATGGCCATACCACCATTGCACCATGGCATCCTGGACACCCGCGTACAATGAATAAGATTTAAGAAAACCAACCGGTACTGCCAGACTGTTAAAAATATGCAAGACGGCAATCGTTAAGATGTAAGCCGCAAAAAACCAGTTTGCAACATAGATATGCTTTATTTTTCTTTTAATAATAGTGCCAAAGAATACGTAGGCATAGACGACCCAAACGACAGTAATCAGAATGTCGATAGGCCACTCAAGTTCTGCATATTCCTTTGAAGAAGTAATACCAAGTGGCAGTGTGATTGCGGCCAAGACAATAACAGTTTGCCACCCCCAAAAGGTGAAGGCCGCCAGCTTGTCACTGCATAAGCGAACATGACAGGTGCGTTGCACAATATAGTATGACGTTGAAAACAATGCCGAACCACCAAAGGCGAAGATAACCGCATTGGTATGCAATGGTCGTAACCGTCCAAAGGTCAAATAAGGGATATCAAAATTTAAGGCCGGCCACGCCAACTGTGCTGCAATGACCACACCGACTAACATCCCGACGATGCCCCATACGATTGTCATAATCGCAAATTGACGTACAACTTTATAATTGTATGTACCACTATCTGTCATAGTGACATCTCCTAGAAACTAAATATTCGGTTACTTTCAATTAAAATATCTTAATTAACACTAAAAAATTATCACATAGAGTAACAGGGAATATTCCGTTTGTCGCAAAATGTAACTTCTTCATTCACTTTCGTATCAATCCGTAGTTAGTATATTTAAATTATGAATTTTGTTGCAATATTGAACAATGATTAGGACAAAACGCTAACTCATTATTACTGACAATAGATTTTTCTAAAATTTGGTCGCACTCGGTCTTTTTTAGGCAGCCTTGGCAATTTCTAAGTTGGTTTTCAATACCCGCGAGGGGTTGTGAGTGGACTAATTCCTGTGGATCCAGATTATGCTTTCTCAACATATTACCAAACCGAGCAGCCTCAATCTTGGCCAAAAAATCAACACGAAATGACTGGCCATATATAAAATTCTTTCTTATTGATAACAATAAGAAAGCTGCTGTCAAACATAGAGAGAGACTTGAAGCAAACAGCAATAAATTTGAATAGTTCATGCAGAATTCTTTTCTATTAGTATTTTTTATTATTGAAGGCGATTATCCAAGATTTAGAAATGTTTTTTTTGATCCAGATCAAGAAAATATTGCGTCGCAATAAAAAACTGCTTATCCGATGTTATTTTTCGTTAGAATGGGCACCATGTCTGAAAACTGCTTCCATTGCGGCGAACCCATCCCGAATGATCTTGAATTAATTGTTGAAATTGATAGGCAAGCACGCGAAATGTGTTGTTATGGTTGTAAAGCTGTTGCGGAACAGATTCTTGAGTTTGGATTAACTGATTACTACCAGCACCGCACCAGCCTGCCGCAAAAGCCAGATGAATTTATCCCGAAAGACTTAAAAAAACTAGCCATCTTCGACAACCCCCAAGTTCAAACCGAGTTTGTCAGCGTCAACGATGACTCAAGCAAGGAAGCAAAGTTAATCATCGAAGGGATTAGTTGCCCTGCCTGTGTTTGGCTCATCGAATCCCGGCTTTCATCGTTGGCGGGTATAAGTCACGTGAGCGTTAATTATTCCACACAACGTTCTCGAATCTGCTGGCAAGAATCTATCATTTCATTGAGCGACATCCTGACTGCTATTACCAAGCTCGGTTATAGCGCACAACCGTATAATCATAAACAACGCGAATTGGTGTACGACAATGAACGTAAATCACAACTAATTCGTCTCGGCATTGCCGGTCTATTTGGGATGCAGGTGATGATGATTGCTATTGCACTTTACTTTGGTGAGGCCTCTGGGATTGAGAAGCAATATCGTATTTTCTTTCATTGGATCAGTTTAATTCTCACCCTGCCGGTATTGTTTTATTCGGGACGTCCCTTATTAACTGGTGCATATAGAGATATTAAAAACAAACGGCCCGGTATGGACGTGCCCATAGCGCTTGGTCTTTCCATCGCCTTTTGTAGTAGCTTATGGTCAACCCTGCAAAACACGGGGCATGTCTATTATGACTCTATCGTTATGTTCGTTTTCTTTATCCTTGGCGGCCGTTATTTTGAATTCATGAGTCGAAGAAAGTCGACTGCTTATCTCGATAAAGTATCCTCCATATTGCCTTTAACTGCAGTGCAAATTCATCTCAACGGAGATCAAGAGATTGTTGAATTAAATACGCTATCCGTTTCAGATCAGGTGTTGGTTAAGCCGGGTGAAGTTATCCCGGTTGATGGTGAGATCTACGAAGGCCGGTCATCGGTAAATGAATCTTTGATTACCGGTGAGAGTATGCCGGTTACTAAAACAGCAGGAATGCATGTGATTGGCGGTAGTACTAATATTGAATCACCTTTATTTATCAAAATAAGCGAAGTTGGTGAACACACTGTCCTTTCCAATATATCTCGAATCATCGATAAGGCGAGCAGCAATAAGCCGGCGACCGTGTTATTGGCAAATAAGATTGTATCGATCTTTATCGTCTGTTTACTCATCATTGCCAGCCTTGTAGCACTCTATTGGTATCAAGTAGATCAAAGTCAATGGTTGGCAATCACCATTACTGTGCTTGTGGTCAGTTGTCCATGCGCCCTATCACTTGCAACACCCACTGCATTTTCATCTGCCGCAGCGACATTGATGCAATATGGTATAGCCTTGGTTAATAATGATGCGCTAGAAAAAATCGCCAAATCTGATTGCTTTGTTTTCGACAAGACAGGAACACTGACGAAAGGTGAACTAGCGCTCATAGAGATAGAAATCACTGACGCTAACTTTAACAGAGACGATGTATTGCAAATCGCTACGGCGCTTGAGTCTGCCTCTGAACATCCGCTGTCTAAGGCCATCGGCAATGCATCAAAAAATATTGAAACAATCCGTGCAACCAATATAGAAAATTTTCCCGGTCAAGGCATCAGCGGTGACATCGAAGGCCGCTGGTTTATTGGAACAGAACAATTCATTAATGAACACTGTTCAGAAAAAGTTATACCTCAACAAGACACGCCCGATTCGTTAAGGAAAATAATTTTAGCTAATGACACATCAGTAATAGCAACCTTGTACTTCAATGATGAACTGCGTGAGAATAGCAAATCATTAATTCACTATCTGCAACAACAAGGAAAGAAAATTATATTAATGAGTGGTGATCACCGCTCTATCGTAGACCTGGTCGCCGACAACCTTGATATTGATAAACATCATGCAGAATTGAAACCTGAAGATAAATTAAACAATATTGCTAAATTACAAGATCAAGGGTATCAAGTATGTATGATAGGCGATGGTATTAATGATGCGCCTGCTTTTGCACAAGCTGATGTGGCGATTGCCATGACTGATGCAAGCGATATCACAAAACTTAATGCTGATATTTTGCTATTAAATAACAAAATAGAGTCACTTAAAACAATGCTGAAGATTGTCACAAAAACAAATCGCACCATTCAGATGAATTTTACCTGGGCCCTTGCGTATAATATTATCGCATTACCTTTTGCGATTGCTGGTTTTATAACACCGTGGATGGCTGCGTTGGGCATGTCTTTAAGCTCATTGATTGTCGTGATCAATGCCAGCAAAATAACAACGGCTGATTATTCCTAGACCACATTTGCTATGGAAATAATATTCTTACTTATCATTGTATCCTTAGTGTTTGTAGCAATACTGGCCGGCGTATTATTTTGGGCGGTAAGGTCAGGGCAATTTGATGACCTGGAAGGACATGGGCATCAAATACTGATGGATGACGACGACGTTAAGACAAAAGAAGAAAACACACCTTAATGATGTTGATGCGATGACATACTTGAACCGCCATGATCATCGTGACTAGAAAAATAAACTGTAGATGCAGGCAAGCTGATGGCTATCAAAATCATTAGACTTGCTGTTACCCAGCGGAATTTAATATTTGTTTTTAGTCGGTTGAGATAATCTGAAAAATAACCGATGGTCAACATGCCTGGTAATGTGCCTATCCCAAAAAACATCATGGTTAGCATGCCTTCATGCGCAGTTCCCGTGCTTAGGCTCAATAACATGGCTGAATAAACCAGTCCACATGGCAACCAACCCCACAGCATACCGAATAATAATGCGCGCCAGAGGGTGTTAATGGGATAGAGATGTTTACCTAATGGTTGAATTCTTTTCCACAACCTCATACCTACAGCTTCAGTTATTTTAGTGAGTGGAGAAAAGCCCAGAATATTTAAAGCCAAACCAATGAGCACCAGTGCGGCAATACTTTGCAAGATTAAATGCGCATTTATATTTTGTGATAAGCCAAGAAATTTCGCACCTAATAAACCTGCGAATAGACCAGCTATGGAATAACTACTGATACGTCCTAGATTGTATGCAAGGCTACGCTTAAATACTTTGAGGCTTGATTTTTGTTCGCCTTCGGGTGAACCGAGCATTAATGTGGTTAAGATACCGCCACACATACCAACGCAATGTGCCGTACTCACCAATCCAAGATTGAAAGCGATAATGAATGAAATAAGCATGACTTATCTGACTGATAAAGCTTAACTGTTTAAAGGCTGGACCTATTACTGTCTTTTGGTTCTTCAGAAAAGCCGTCACAAATTGCATGGATAGCAGGCAGGTTTTCAAGTCTGATAGATTTTCGATTTATTGTTACCAGTCCATTACGTTGAAATTTTGAAAATAAACGACTGACAGTTTCTATCGTGAGGCCAAGATAATTGCCAATCTCCTGACGTGACATCGGCAGGTTATATTCTTTTGCAGAGTAACCCAGCTTTTTAAAACGTGATGAGAGACTAATCAAGAAGCTTGCAATTCGTTCTTCCGCACTGCGTTTGTTGATAGTCAATAACAATTGATTTTCATTGGATATTTCCCGACTCAGTAATCGGAACATTTGGTTTTGAAGATCAGGAATTTGCATACAAATATCATTAATATTGTCATAGGGAAGTGAGCAGAATGTTGTTGTCTCTAGTGCGACTGCCGAAGTGAGATGCTTATGATGTTCTATCCCGTCAAAACCGATAATTTCACCCGGAAAATAGAAACCAATTATCTGTTCTTCGCCAGACTCATTGATAACGTATACCTTTACCGAGCCAGATCGAATAGCATAAAAAGACTCAAAGATATCATCCGTACGATAGAGATGTTTCCCTTTCTCTATCGGGTGTGAACCTTTGACAACAACTTCCAGTTTCTTAAGATCGGTCGCTTGCAGACCATGAGGCAAGCACAACTCATGTAAATTGCAGTTTGAACAAGTCGCCTTGATTTTAGAAAACTCGATAACCTGTCCTGATTTATTCATTCTGCATTACCATCTAAAGTCGAGTAGGTTGTGATTATTAGACTCATTCTAAAAAACATAATTAATGATACAGACGATTATTGCAAGTTTATTAGATATTTATAACCCTACTCGAAGTATTACAATAATTAATTGATAATGTGAAACTGTCCCATTATTCAGGAGAGCCCGATGTCAAATAAAAAAAAGAATGTGTTATTTCTTTGCACCGGAAATTCAGCACGTAGCATTATGGCTGAGGCTTTATTGGCACAGTTAGGGCACGAAAAATTTAATGCTTTTAGTGCTGGCAGCAAACCTAAAGGCGAAATACATCCCAAATCTATCGAGACACTTAATAAGAATAACCTCAATACAGCGGGATTTCGGAGCAAAAGCTGGGATGAATTCACCCTACCTGATACCCCTGAAATTGATATCGTCATCACTGTCTGCTCAAACGCAGCAAATGAATCCTGTCCTGTTTTTCCTGGAAATCCACTTTCAACGCACTGGGATCTGGATGACCCCGCTCGTGAATTTAATTCTGAAGAAGAACAAGATAGGGAATTTCTGAAGATCTTCAAAAAATTGCAGGAATTGATACAAAAAATCACAAAATTAGATATTGAGAATAGTGAACGGGACGTACTTAATGAAGACTTAAATGAAATATCTACCGTCTGCCAAATTTAGATACCATCTACGTGGCAACTATGACATCACACATAAATCAAGATACGACAGAAATGCTATTTCATGCGAAAATCATAGTTACGTAATTAACAACAAAGGATTATGTAATATGACGCGTCCAATAAAGACTATTCTGTGGATGAGCATTTTTACGGTAGTGATCGCTGTTGGCGCTGTATTACTCTCAGACACGTTACATCATGCCTATTCATCCAATGTAATTTTCAACTCTATTATTCTCGGTGTTTTAATCATTGCTATCGCCATAAATTTTCGACAAGTACTGCAACTCTACCCCGAGATTGAATGGATTGAGGCCTACCAAGGCAATGCGCTAGGCTTGAGCTCATCGAGACCGAAACTGTTGTCTTCTATGGCAAGGATGCTTGAAGGAAAAGAAGATATGGCCATGTCTACGACCTCAATGCATACCATCCTCGATTCAATTCGTGGTCGTCTTGAAGACTCGAGAGACCTGTCGCGATACCTAATTGGCGTACTAGTATTTCTTGGTTTACTCGGTACATTTTGGGGTTTGATGGCAACAGTCAGTGCCGTTGGTTCGCTTATCAGTGAAATGTCCGTTGAAGCAAATAATGGTGCTGCTATTTTCGAGAACTTGAAAACCAGTCTATCTGAGCCATTAGCAGGAATGGGCGTGGCCTTTTCATCATCACTTTTTGGTCTATCAGGATCACTGATTGTCGGTTTTCTCGACCTACAAGCAGGTCACTCACAAAACCGTTTCGTAAACGAACTGGAAGAATGGCTCTCTAGTAGTACACGTATATCAAGTGGCATCATCGGTGATGAAGCTGGGGCGCTGGGTGCTCCCGCCTATGTACAGGCCTTATTGGAAAAAATGCAAAAAGCTGGAGCATCAGAAGATCAACAACGTGAGTTTCTTGGTAAACAATTGCGTGAACAGAATGTTCTGCTCGACAAACTCAACCAAACACAAAATGAAATTGCTCGATTATTAAAAGCAACATCAGAACAGGCGCAAGATTCGTCGGCAAATGATGAACTGCGTTCTGAATTACGCTTACTTACCAAGACCATCGCCAATGCACTCTCTACTCGAGGAACTGCGTGACAAGAATGCGACAGAGACGTTCTCTCAATATCTGGCCGGCATTTGTCGATGCCACGGCATCATTACTAATGGTTGTTGTCTTTGCTTTATTACTCACAATTATCGGCCATCTAGTTCTTAGCACAGCCTTAACCGGTCGCGATGATGCACTTGCAAAACTCGGCATTCGTGTCAGCAAACTTGCCGAGATACTTTCATTAGAAGAAGCTGAGACAGCAAGACTAGAACAACTCTTATCAGTAAGAACGGCAAACCTTGACGAAGCTAGTAGTCAAATCTCATCACAACGCCAGACTATTCTGGATAAAGAAAAATCACTCACACAACGTGATGCAACTATAACTGAACATCAAAAAACGATCTCTGAACAGCTTGAGATGATCGAAACACTGAACATCGATATCAAAGCATTCACTGCACTACGTGATAGAATCACACTAGAGCTTGAAAAAGAAATTTCAGAACATGATGCTGTTAAACAACGTCTGCAACAAGAGAGCGAACTTAACATTAATAATCTCGCTCAAATGGAATTATTAAACAGACAATTAGAAGAACTGCGACAACAGCTATCAGCTTTATCCAGCGCTCTTGATATCGCAGAAAAAGATATTACCAATAAACAAACAACTATTGATGATCTAGGTTCACGATTAAACACGGCCTTGGCAAACAAGGCACAACTATTACAAAAATATCGTTCCGAATTCTTTGGTCGCTTACGTGAAGCGCTAAGTGATTATCCCGATATTCATATGGTCGGGGATCGGTTTGTGTTTCCCTCAGAACTCTTGTTTGAATCAGGCTCTGACGAACTCGGTTTGACCGGACAACAACAAGTTAAGAAACTGGCAAAGACTCTGGGTGAAGTTGCACAAATTATTCCGGATGATATTGATTGGGTATTACGCATCGATGGTCATACAGATAAACTTCCCATCATCAATGGTCGCTTCCAGTCTAACTGGGAACTCTCATCCGCCCGAGCCATTAGTATTGTGCGCGCGATGATACAAAAAGGGATTCCTGCGAGACGTATGGCCGCTACCGGTTTTGCCGAGCACCACCCTGCCGATACCGCTGACACACCAGAAGCCTATGCACGTAATCGACGCATAGAATTGAAGTTGACGAGTCGTTAAAGTTCTTAGTATTGGCGCGCTCGGAGGGACTCGAACCCCCAACCCTCGGGTTCGAAGCCCGATACTCTATCCAGTTGAGCTACGAGCGCTAAGGACCTGTGTAGGAACGCGTTAGCTTAATGGTTTAAATGAATCTCGCAAGCCATTTATCAATACTTTATTGCCAACCTTCAACACCGGCCATATCGGGTAATTCATGCGCTATCCCTTTATGACAGTCGATGCAGGTCTTTTTGCCTTGTGCCAAACCAGTGGAATGTGCTGCTTCTGCACGTTTTCCCTGTCGAGTGAAATCCATGTATTCAAAATCATGGCAATTTCGACATTCAAGTGAGTCATTGGCTTTAAACCTATCCCATTCGTGCTGTGCTAATTCCTTACGTTTGGCGAGAAATTTTTCACGTGTGCTTATCGTCTTGAAAATCTTCCCCCACACTTCTTTCGATGCCTGCATCTTTCTTGCGATCTTGTCTGTCCAATCATGAGGAACATGGCAGTCTGGACAAGTAGCGCGAACACCAGATCGGTTGGTGTAATGAATGGTGGATTTTAATTCCTGATAAACGTTATCGTTCATCTCATGACAACTTATACAAAATGTCTCAGTATTTGTCGCTTCTAGAACCGTATTGAAACCACCCCAAAAGATAACCCCGGCAACAAAACCAGCGATAATCAAGATACCGAAACTGTAATAACGACTGGGAGAACTAATCGTCCCCCAAAGCTCTTTGATTTTATTTAACATAACAATTACTTTTTGTTTTTGTTATCCAGAATTGCGTCAACATCTTGAAAGGTGTTTTCAACCAACGGTTTAACATCTCCCTGTGGCACATGACATTGATTACAAAAATAACGACGCGGTGACACTTCAGCTAAAAAGTTACCATCGCGATCCATATAGTGTGTAACACTCACCATCGGCGCTTGTGACTCATCAACCTGTCGTCTGCTATGACAAGCCAGACATTTATTGCTATTCAGATCGATACGATAATTGGCGGTCTTGTGTGGAATCGTCGGTGGTTGCATCGGGTAATTGCGTTTTCGCTTTATATCCTTGTTTTCCTCATTCCCCAAGCGTGGTGCTTCGGGCTCTACGGCAATTTCCGCAGAACGTAAGGTGGCTATGTTTTGTTCTGCCATAGCTTGCTCAACAATCACAAGGAATGGCATAAGTAATAATATAAAAAGTAATGGTTTCATAATGAACCTCTTATACAGCCGTTATTTTCACAGCACACTTTTTAAAGTCTGTCTGTTTGGAGATAGGATCCGTCGCATCCAATGTTACTTTGTTAATCAATTGACTCGCATCGAACCAGGGGACAAAGATCAAACCACGTGGTGGTTTATTACGTCCGCGCGTTTCTACTCGGGTACGAATATTTCCGCGTCTGGATGCCACTATTATTTCACTACCTCGACGAACACCAATGTCACTTGCATCATCAGGATGCATAAAGGCAACAGCATCAGGGAATGCCTTGTAAAGTTCAGGCACGCGTTGTGTCATAGAGCCCGAATGCCAATGTTCAAGTACACGTCCGGTTGATAACCAGAACGGATATTCATCATCGGGGGATTCAGCAGCAGGTTCATATGGCAAGGCAAAGATATTGGCTTTGTTATCTTTATTTCCGTAGAACTGGTAGTCCGTCCCAGCTTTAACATAAGGATCGCTACCTTCTTTAAAACGCCAGCGCGTTTCCTTACCGTCGACTACCGGCCAACGTAGGCCATGTGCCTTATGATATTCATCAAAATCAGCTAAATCATGGCCATGTCCTCGACCAAACTGTGCATATTCTTCAAACAAGCCTTTTTGAATATAAAAACCAAAATCTTTAGATTCATCATTGGCGTAACCTTCTTCGATATCGGATAAAGGAAACTTGTCGACCTGTCCATTTTTATACAAGACTTCATACAAGGTTTTGCCCTTATAATCAGGGTTTGCATCAAGGATGTCCTGCGGCCAAACATCTTCGGTTTTAAAACGCTTGGAAAATTCCACTATCTGCCACATATCTGATTTTGATTCACCCGGCGCATCCACCATTTGATGCCAGAATTGTGTGCGGCGTTCAGCGTTACCATAGGCGCCCTCTTTCTCGACCCACATCGCGGTTGGCAAGACTAAGTCGGCTGCCTGTGCCGTTACTGTCGGATAGGCATCTGAGACCACAATAAAATTTTCAGGATTTCGATAACCAGGTAAACCCTCTTCATTTATATTAGGGCCAGCCTGCATATTGTTATTGACTTGCACCCAATAGGCATTGAGTTTGCCATCTTTCAACATGCGATTTTGTAACACGGCATGGTAACCGGGTTTCCCTGGAATAATTCCTTCGGGGATATTCCAGATTTTTTCAGCTATATCGCGATGTTCTTTTTTCGTCACAACCAGATCAGCTGGCAATCGATGAGAGAAGGTGCCAACTTCACGCGCAGTACCACAGGCAGAAGGCTGTCCCGTTAAAGAAAAAGGACTATTACCAGGTGTTGATATCTTGCCCGTTAGGAGATGGATGTTATAAATAAGATTGTTACACCACACACCGCGCGTATGTTGATTGAAACCCATGGTCCAGAACGAGGTGACTTTAATCTTTGGATCAGCATAGAGCTCAGCCATTTTCTGTAATTTATCTCTCGGCACGCCAGAAAGCTTTTCGACATACTCTTCATCGTATTTGGAGACGTATTTTGCAAATTCTTCAAAACTGATGGGTGTTGAGCCGCCTGCTTTATCCGCATTTTTTGCTGCTTTCTCTAATGGATGTTCCGGGCGAAGGCCATAACCGATGTCATCATTACCACGTTTGAAATTTACATGTTTATCAACGAAGGATTTATTAACATGACCATTTTGAATAATGTAATTAGCAATATAGTTAAGAATGGCCAAATCAGTTTGTGGCGTAAAGATCATCGGTATATCAGCTAATTCGAAACTACGATGTTCAAACGTTGATAAAACGGCAACCTTAACGTGCGGCGCACTTAAACGTCGATCAGTTAAACGGGTCCAGAGTATAGGGTGCATCTCTGCCATGTTTGATCCCCACAGGACAAATGCATCGGCATGTTCAATATCGTCATAACATCCCATCGGCTCATCAATACCAAAGGTTCGCATAAAGCCACCAACCGCAGAGGCCATACAATGACGCGCATTCGGATCTATGTTATTTGAACGAAACCCAGCCTTATATAACTTAGAAGCGGCATAACCTTCCCAAACGGTCCATTGCCCCGAACCAAACATGCCGAATGCTGTTGGGCCTTTCTCTTTTAAGGCTTTCTTAAATTTTTCTTCCATGATGTCGAAGGCTTGATCCCAACTGACAGGGGTAAACTCACCTTCCTTATGGTACTTACCGTTCTTCATCCTCAGTAACGGCGTTTGCAATCGATCTTTACCGTACATGATCTTGGATAAAAAATAACCCTTAACGCAATTTAAACCACGATTAACTTCTGATTTAATATCGCCGTGTGTTGCAACAACCTTTCCGTCTTTCACTGCGACATTAACGCTACATCCGGTACCGCAAAAACGACACGCAGCCTTAGACCATTTAAGTTTGGTATATTCCGAATCAGTGATCAAATTAGTGGCCGATACTGGTGCAGTAATACCTGCTGCAGCTGCCGCCGACGTTACCGCGGTTGCTCTTATAAAATCACGCCGTTTGAGTTGCATGTTCAATTTCCTCTTCCAATGACTCGTAGGGTTCACAATGGTGATAACAAAGTTGCGTCGACAAAACGCCCTGCCAACTATTTATTTCACTCACTTGATTAGAGAGTGCGAATTCTGATTCAGCTTCAAACACAAGGACAAACTTATAGTCGCCCTTGTTAGAATGACATTCTGCTTGTGGTAATTTAGTTGCTTTATCTATGACTTCGTTGAAATATTCTGGGCTAGCGTAAATAATTAAACTAACGATATGCACATCGTGAATCATAATCTATTCTCCGCTACATCAATGATGCTAATAGCATCTACCGGGCAGCTATCAACACACTCCTTACAATTTGTGCATCTGTCGGTAATAATCACCGGCAACTGAATCCCATTATCTTGAGGCTTAAACATTATTGCTTTTTCCTCACAAATATCCCTGCAGGATTGACAATAAACACCTTTAGTATTCAGGCACTGGCTATTGATATGCGATTTGTTATGAAATTTTCCACGGAGAAATGAGCGTCGACTTATGTCTATGTTTGAATTCTGGGTCATTATGATTTACCCAGTTGGTGGCCCTGTAAAAAGTTGATATAACCATATCAACAGGCCATAGCCGCCCACTATAGCGACAGCAAAGAATGGCGCTACTACTGCAGTAAGAAATAAAAATGCATGGCGTTCCTTGGTTTTCTGATCGTTTACTTCATTTGTCATATAAACTTAATTTCCGATTCTCATCTATGCAAACACTACTCTGTTAATATTTATATGTAAAATAAACCCAATACTTGGATAAGTCTGTTGCTTTGGAATTTCCTGCATCTGAAGAAGCATCATATGCAGCGTACTTCAAACCAACTGAGTATTTTTTTAAGAAATTCTTGGTGAACCAAATATCAAGTTCATCACCATAATCGTAACCACCTGTTTCCGCCTCTAGCATATGATAGGAAACAATCAACTTGGTATCGTAGTTACCGGTGGCCACCATCGTGAAGTAGTTATCTTCAACACCACCCGTGCTTGAACCTGTGCCTGGCGCGGTAAGAAAATTATCTGCCCAACCCTGAAAGGCATGACCCGTTGCTAATGGTGTTCTGAAGACAGCACCAGAGGCGGCGCCAGTGGCATTAAGAGTACCGATATCATGTTCCAGCACCTCATGGCTATACTTCACCATTACACTCTTAACAAAACTATCTATTTTCAGCTTAAAGCCAGCTTCGATGAGATAATAATTCACATCATAATCACGAGGGTTCGAACCTGTATCACTTTGGCTTGCAAATTCCCCTGTATATATGAACTTGGTTTTGTCATTAACAACGGGAACACCACCATTCGCCCGGAAACCATAAGTCTCGGTCGCATTAGCCAGATCAGCAGTCTCGGTAAAATCAAGATCGTAATAGTACGCTTCCAAATTGACATATTTAAAACCGTTATATTTAGCATTAAATATCGGTGCTTCCATATCTCTATCCGAACCGAAAATAGTATTGTTCTTCCAGATATAACCGGCCATGAGTTCGGTATCTTTAATAGAGGTATTGGTCACTGTAACGGCATCTTGGGTCTGCCAATTCTGACGCCAAAGAACATTGCCTAAGAAACGATGAAATGGCGCCTTACGAGTAGTGATTATCTGACGTCCGGCCTTAATCAGGGTTTTATCAATGAACTTGAAGCCTAGATAAAGCTGGTTTACTTCGGTGCCTCTAGGATCAGCAATAACCGGTAAAGAGCTTAAACCATTTTCGCCGTCGTTATACTGAGTGTCATCAAGAATATCGGACACATTTTCGAATTCAACATGAGTAAACATTTTATAGAAATCAGCAGTTTTGTAGCCTAATGCAGTTCGTATTGTTACCGCATCCGCATCCCGAGAACCTGATGCCTTTGAATCATCATCGACATGCTCAAAGCGTGTGCGGATATTTAAATCGACCTTGCCGCCAATTAACGCATCGAAAAATGAATCCCCTGCAGTTGCATTGGAAGATATTGCAACGAGACATACGAAGAATGTGTAATAGAATCTATTAACTAACATCAGTTTACCTTATTTTTAATAAGGATATAGTAAAGGGAAAGATATATTCTTGATCTGGATCAATATGCTAATTTTTAAATTAGTTTTAACTCCATTAAATACACCACATGAATGATGCCTTCATCCAAACTGACCATCGAGCCTGATTTTAATCAACATAGGGGCATACGATATAACAAACATTATGAATGCAATAAGCCAGATCAGCTGGGAAGAGACTATCCAGATCAGATAGTTGTCAGGTGCAATCATCGGTAAAAACACTCGAAAAACAGCACCTACCAATAGTAAGGCAAGCATGTACTTCACCATCTCTGGTGGTTCATTTATATTTCTACCCGTATGACCTAATGACACCCGTGCCATCATAGACATTGTCATTACTCCGATACCGCCATATGCAAAAGCGTGTATGGCTAAAAATTTTGGAATGCCCGCATAGACGCTTAACGCAAATAACAAAAAACCAACTACAATAAATAACATTGCTAAATACAAACTCCACAGCAATGGTTTTTTCCAAATACCTGAGGTGTACCAGCCGATAAGCCGGACAGAATAAAGGAGAAACAAAGCCACTGATGTTATTCCTGTAATATTTTTATCATGAAGAAATAATTCTGATATAAAAAAAACAAGAAAGATGACTAAACCTAATAGCGTTATCCATTTAGGATTATAAAGTTGCACGTGTTTTTCTACACCATTTTGAATAAAGAAAGGAATAACTCTACTACCAAGAGTCAGGATTAAACCGATAACCAGATACAAGCCACCGTAAACCCCCCAATAAAGCCCTTGTTCAAGTAGCCCCAGAAACCCTAAATAAAAACATAGATTAGCAACTGCAAGTAATACCAGCTTTGAAAGTATTCCAAGCTGTCTCCAGTTTTTTGATTTAGCGATCGGGTAGGCAGCGGCAATAATCACTGAAAGAATAAATAACATGTCAAAAACTGCGGCAATGGGTATGAACGTCGAACCAAATAAAAACAACAACCTTGCAATCAACCATAAACAAAATATAAACGCCAAAGGTAATCCATGCGCCGTTTGAATTCCTGTCCAGTTTTTAACTGCCGTTAATAAAAACCCGGCTATCACTGCCAAGGCATAACCAAAAATCATTTCATGGGCATGCCATTGGAAACTTGAAAGGCCAGATACAGGCAAAGATAGATTAAATGCAAACATCCCCAGCCAGAATAGAATCGTCACTATTGAGTAAACTGCAGCACCAAGGAAGAAAACCCTGAACCCCAAATTGAACAAGGCCATATTTGGAATCGATGTATTTGTTTTATCCATAATCTCCGGTATGCACTTATTTGTGATGGATTACTGTTTTCAAACGCTATTTAAAGAACTCTACTTATCATTTATTGAACCTGTATTGTTATCTCATAGATTTCTCTTATTCGACTTGTTCACGGTTAAGTAACTGATGATATTTAGACGAAAAAAAAGAGGATGTTCTAATAACACCCTCCTTCCGTTTTATATTGATGATTATAAACCACTAAAATATGCAGCTAGATTATCAATATCTTCATCCGTTAATGCAGCGGCCATAGGTGACATCATTGGGTCTTTTCTACCACCGTCTCTAAAGGCTTTCATCTGTTTAACGAGATAACCGGCCTTTTGTCCTGCAAGGTTTGGCCATATATCCATCGCACTAACACCTTCTGCACCATGGCAGGCAGCACATGCCGCAGCTTTTACTTTACCAGCAGCAGCATCGCCAGCATTAGATACTGCCGGCATACTAGCAATCAAGGCCACTAATATTATAGATTTAAATTTCATCCTTTTACTTCCTCCACTTTATTAAACAAATTAATCTTTTAAAAACTTATGCAGTCTTGCATCTTTTGTACTGAAATGATTTACAAACCAGTTTTTCAAGCGTTCACCAAATTCTTCTTCATCTAGCGTCGCCCGCTCTTCATAGTCATCCATTATATCTCTAATATTATCCAATAGTTCTTCATGTTCTTCTTTATGATCTCCGTACTGGTCATACTTCAATTCTCTCATTTCTTTTTCTTCCAGAGCAAAATGCGCTGATATCCTTGTAAAAATATCACCCAGACATTCCATCACTGCCGCTCTGGAATCATCTTCTTTTGCCATAGCATAAGATTCATTGATTAAATCAATTAATTCCTGATGCTCAAAATCGACTTCTTTTATACCGATTTCAAATTCATCTCGCCATTCTACTAATGCCATACTATTCATCTCACAGAAAATAAAAGCCACCTAGCTCTTTCCTAAAATCTATAACAAAAAGCTCTTTAGGTTCAATATTGATTACAGTATCACTCTTATAATCAAACCCCTCTACTCGACCGCTGTCTCTTAATTTTACTATTAACTGATGCTGGCCTGGTTCAACCAAAATCCTTTCATAGATAGAAGCGGAACCATCTTTGGCTAAACCGGTAGGGTTATACGATTTACTCAGTAAATTTTCACCATCCAGCATAACTTCAATATAAACAGGCACCCGCTCTCGCTTGCAGTCCATGGGCCGTCGCATGTTTGCTGCCAAATCCGCTAATTCTTCCGGCGAGAAACGGCGACACTCTTCTTTACGCTCGCTTGAATGGCTAAAACTCACCATGATTAATGCCATCTCAGGATCGTGATAGGTATAGCGCGGCGAATTCGAGAAAGATCCTAGCATTAGCCCAAATAGTATAAACGAAACAAGCTGTCCAATCAGCCGACTAAACTTGAGCATTGTCTTTCTCGCTACTATTGTTTGTTTTGTTCTGATCTTCAAGCTGTGCAGAGTCAAGTTTATTCAAACGCAGGCGAAATGCTGTTAATTCCTTGAAAAATTCTTTTCGCCGAGTCATGCCCGCCCAGTATTTACCAATTCGATCCTGATTAACCCGTTTACGTATACGGGGATCACGTTGCCCTGCCAGACGTGCATCAGTCCATTTTATTCCTAGACGATAACCGCAGTCACCTTGACGACATCCGGTAAGAAAAACACCCTCAGCTAATTTTTTTGATAAGACGAAATCAATAAACGAGGGAGGTAGCATACCAATACATGGCATTGTCACGACGCCCACTTTTGCATCAGCCATTTTTGATGGGTCGAGACTATTCTGACAACCATAAACAATAACACGGTCATCACCAGTCAACTTACTTGATGCTGCAACCGTCTTCTCTCTCAATTCTTTAATTTTATCCTCAGGCAATTCTATTCCCGGAGATAATTCAGACTTTGTCCTAAAGGGTGTTGCCGTTGGACACGAACCAACACATATTCCACAGCTAACACAATGATTGGCATCAACAACGGCTTCCAGTTTGTAGGCACTGCCATCACTACGTGGTGCCATATCGATGGCACTAAAAGGACAATCGGCAGCACATCGGCTACAACCATTGCAATTATCCAGATGAACGACTGCGACCGGAACACGTTTACCGGGAGGCATCCATGGCACCATCATTAACAATAGTGTTGCAACAATAAGTGCTATCAAGACGGTTAAACCAGAGACATTATTCATGATTGGATAGATCGGCATATAGAACCAATCCAGATTGACTGTGGTAGGCACGATGCTTAAATCAGCAGGCGCCTGACTCAACGCTGGTTTTATAAACGAGAGTATCAATAGCATACTAAGAGTAGCTATAGCGAGCTCCTTCGGCGGGTTAACCTTAGGAGTAGCATGTCTTTGTATATGTATCCACATCACAAACAACAGAAACAATGGTAAGGCGATATGCACAAACACCATTAAGGTAAAAAAGCGACCGCTCAACTTGGCATCAGTTAAAAAATTACGCGCGATTGCTTCACCAAATAAAGGCACCGCATCTAGAAATTCTGCTGTAGTAATAGCGATGTATTGTGCAAGCTGATCCCAAACCATCCAGTATCCGGAAATGCCCGCTGCAAAAACCAACCAGAGCATAGGTACTCCAGTAAACCAGGCAAACCAGCGCGGACTTCGAAACCGATCCATAGCAAATTCGCGTAAAAGATGCACTATCATCATTACGACCAAGGCATCAGAAGCATAACGATGCAAACTACGCATAATGCCGCCGGCATACCACTGCTCATGGGTTAAATATTCTAGAGATTGATAGGCCTGGGTAACCCCAGTATCAAAAAAAATGTATAGATAAAAACCACTGATAACGACAATCCAGTAATAAAACCAGCCCAAAGCACCCAGTTGATAAAAGGGATTCCATTTAGCACCAAAAACAACATCGAACCAATCTTCAATATGCTCGAATAATGTTCTCAACAACATTTTCAGAACTAACACGCTTAAGACTTCTCCATGTGCTTATTATTTTGACGCCATGCCCTCACTATAAACGTCCCAATTGAACCAAGGATAAGAATGCCCATGATAATTCCGATAAAAATTGAATAATCAAATTCATATCGCCCGCTATGTGGATCATAGATAGTACAAAACAAACGAATATTATTTATCCACCCTTCCACTAACGTAGATTCAGTTCTATTTCCAAACATCAGTTCCTTTAATGGTTCAATCAATTGTGGTGGTTCGTATTTAACACCATAGATTTGTCGATAAATTTTACCATCGGCATCAAGCACCGTTATCTGTGATAAATGGTCAAAACCTTTGGATGATTTAAAAAATATAAAGCCCACATCATTACTGAAAGCTTCAATAGTTTCTTGATCAGTGCTTAGAAAATCCCAAGCTGGAAAATTGATATTGCGCTCACGGGCAAACAGACGCATGCGTTCTGGACTGTCTACGGCTGTATCAAACCCTATAGTGACAACCGAGAAACTTTCTTCGCCTAATGCATCTTGGGCAACCTCTACAACTTCTGCAAGTGAGTTGGTTAATGTCGGACAGATATGATGACAACTGGTAAAGATCAAACTTACAACCAGTGGCTTACCGCGATATTGCATTATATCAACAGATTTTTTGTCTTTATTAATAAAAGTATAACTTTCTATTGTTCGATTTATTGCGGACTGACTAAATTCAATCGCTTTATGTTTGTCGTATTGACCTGCAACCTGATTGTCATGGTTGATAGAATAAGCATTGAGAGAAAAAAGACATAAGAATAAAAAACAAATCTTTGTTAAAAAGTTAAGCTGGATTGAATTTTTATAAGCTGTGCACAATGCTTTAGTTAAATAGAACGACACATGATTCCCGCATAATTTAAATAAACAAAACATCCAGAACAGATGCACAGAGTAACAACGTCAGTTGAATTAATGAGGCATGAAAATTTATTCGTGCAATCTCTATTGATGGCTGACGCACCAAATCAAAACTGGTCTTTAAAAAATATAGGCCACCACTGAGCGCGCCCAAAAGATAAATCCAGCCTAAACCATAGAAAAATGGAAGGATCGACACTATAAGCAACGCCAATGTATGGGCAAATATAATTTTTGCTGCGACCGGTTTTTTAAAAACTGCTGGCAACATGGGTACACCGGCTTGTTTGTAATCATTAGCAAACACAAATGCCAGACTCCAGAAATGAGGTGGTGTCCAAAGAAACAGGACTATGGCCAACAAGATTGGCGCTGGAGATAATGAAGGGTCAACTACTGCTGCGCCACCGAGCACAGCAAAACTACCCGATAACCCACCGATGACAATATTGAGCCATGTACGTTGTTTTAACCAAACCGTATAAACAACACCATAGGTAAACGCGCCCAGAAAAACATAGAGTGCTGCGACTGAATTGATTGCTAGTGAGGTTACCATCACAGAGAGCAGCAACATCAAACCAATAACCGTTAACCAGTATTTATCCGCCTGAAAACGACCTGTTACAAACGGTCGGTTTCGTGTGCGTTTCATAGTTGCGTCTAAATCACGTTCCACGAATTGATTGAACGCACCAGCACTCGCTGATGACATCAGGATGGCTATAGAAAACAAAAATATTTTCCATATTTCCGGAAGCGGTCCCGGCGTAATTGCGAGACCTGCAAGACCGGTTATCATGATCGCATATCCGATCCTGAGCTTACAGACTGATACTAAGTCGCTAATAACACCGGGCATCATCATTAATACCCAGCGTTAACGCAGTGGCCAGACTTCTGCGAGATATTTCCAGTTTACAAAATAGTAAAGTACGAAGGTTGTAAAGAAGACAGCAACCAAAACTATCGTGCCTGGAATCGCTGGATGCTCGTCACTACCATACTCAGTAGCTGTCGTAGCTTCTGCTGGTTCAGCCGCAGCTGTTTCTGTGCTATCAACAATTTTCTTCCCAAAGAATATTGAGCCTACTGCGACAGCGATAAACATGACCCCACCTACCCCGGCTAAAAGCGCACTTATTCCATTCAAACCCATCATCAAATTGGCTGCACCTGGAAAATCATACGGTAATACGGCGTCCGCCTGAGAGATATCCCAATGACGTCTTGGCACACCAAGCGTACCTGCGCCCATCATGAACAGTGAGATACCAGCGACACCCAGGCCAAAGACATAGGGTTGGAGCTTAGCCATACTCGGAAACATTATTTCGCGCTGAAATATGAGTGGAATTAATAAATAGGTTACGGCCATAAACGCTAGTGTAGTTCCCGCTACGACGGTCGCATGAAAATGACCGGGGACATAAATAGTGTTATGGATAATCAAATTTATTTGTTCAACACCCATGACGACACCTGAGATACCGCCGAGGAAACCAAATAATATTAAGGAAATAAACATTCCCGAGAAAGCTGGATTGCCCCATGGACATTTACGTAACCATTCAAAGAGACCATTGGTATAACCCTTCTTTCGTTGCGCAGATTCAATCTGGCCGGGTACTGTCATACCGTGAATCATGCTACCGAGTACCGCCAGATAAATAGCGTAACTGGTATTAAAGATCTTCCATTCTGAACTGATGCCCGGATCAACCAATAAATGATGCGCGCTGGCGAGTTGTAGAAACAGGACATAAAGCAGAAAAGCACCTCGACTAACTTTTTCTGATAGCGGCTTCGCACCTAAGACGACTGCCGATATCAAATACCAGATAGAGATATGTGCAGCCACATTAATCTGTTGTGAGGAATGTCCAAATGCCCACCAGATAGTTCGATACATTAAAGTATCAATATGACTGACATAACCGATGGACCAAAGAAAAGTAGGTATGAGAATAATGGCACCAGATGCAATCGTAAAAACAGCAATAATAGCCGCGACTGTTGCACCAAAGGTAACTAACGGTACCGAACCTTCATAAGTCTTTTCCTGTTTTGCAATAACCAACGTTCCGAAGAAAACAAAACAACCAATTAAGGCACCAACGGCGAAGAGTATGACACCCGCATAAAACGAAGGATCTGCCTTTAATGGCACATAGGATGTGAACATCACACTGGAACCACCCTGTAATACGGCAATGTTAGTGACGATCGCGCCTATTAACATCAAGGCAAACCCTGCCCATGCCCACCTGGGTGTTGCCAATCGACTACCCAACAGGACTGATGAGGCAAAATACAAGACGGCCATTTCAAAGAAAATGATCCAGACCACCAAGAGGTTAATACCATGCGCGGTAAGCGCCAGATAAAACCAATCCGCAGGTAATAAATGGACAGCCTTCCAACGCGTCAAAGCCACCATGATTCCAAAGACCCCACCAACAAGGAGGAAGACTACTGCTACGACAGCGTTCGCCTTAATCAGATTTTCCGCCGATTTATAAACACGTAACCCTGTCGTTTGGCATGTTCTGTATTGTTCATTAATTGCCATGGTTTATATCCCCTCGTTATCGACTACGTACATCCTGCCGAGCATTGTGTGATGTCCGATACCACAATATTCATTACAGACGATTCCAAATTCCCCTGTCGTCGTAGGTGTAATTGTGAGCACCATTTCGTAATCAGGATGTATTTGTAAGTTGATATTTATCGGTTGCAATGAAAAACCATGCATCCAGTCCAAAGAAGAGAGGTGTAATCGATATGATTGACCTTTTTCCAGTTCCAGAATCGGCCACCACTGCCAAAGTCTAGCAATCATATAGATATCCTCTCCTGGTGGTGGATGCACAACCGGATAGCCCGATTCTTCACGGACTGTATATTTTTCCGTCATCGCTTCAGTCTTCGCAGAGAACTGTTCAGCGGTGATTTTATATGCTTCGTTGGATAAATTTTGTTCGCCGTATGCATGCCAATAGATCATCATGAAAAACATAATCAATCCCCATACGAATGCGACGATTACCCAGATGAGTTCTGACTTGGGGACCGGGTCATTCCACCAGAGCCTGCTTTTTGGAGGGGTAACCGACATAATGTTGTCTCCTTAAATTATTTTGCTACCGGGATCGTAATAATTTCCATAATGCCCCAGATGATATAAAAAACGGTTGGGATAGTGACCCCGAGAAAGAGCAGTAAAAAAGGGTTATCCAATATCTGTTGCATGACGGGGATATGTTCAGGCGTTGACTCATCATTGCCAGATGCATCATTTTCTTCAGACATAACGTCTCCTTTAAGAACGTTAAAAGATCATCGACCTATCCAACTTATATAGACATATAAGCGAGTGTCCGAATGTATGCTATTTGTCGCAGTTTTTTCTTAACCTAGATCAAGTAGGCGTTTTTATATGGGCGAAGCTGAAGGAGGTTCGGAAAAATTTCTTTTGTTATTCAGGGGCTAACATGCGAATTGCTGCGAAGGAACTGAGGGCAAGAATCAGAATGATGCCAAAAAATATCAGGTTGCGATTATCAAACTTACGCCCCACAGCATTTTCAATCTGGTCTAATATCCAATCTGAGCCGAAGTAAAGAATAATCCCGGCTAGTGTATAAGCTATTAGATCAATCATTAATTGCTGTCCTGGTACATTTTTTCATAAAGTCACGGTGATGATGTAATTTGCATTACTCTGTAATTTATTATTTACTCAATTCATAAATTAAAACAACCACTCATTGTAAAATAGCAACGCATCGATA
The DNA here is from genome assembly GCA_002292815.1 of Thiotrichaceae bacterium UBA973. Lineage (GTDB taxonomy): Bacteria > Pseudomonadota > Gammaproteobacteria > Eutrophobiales > Eutrophobiaceae > UBA7359. Next base: position 34,297 of record DBBX01000030.1, read on the forward strand.
ATATTGTCTGCATCAATCATGCAAATTCTTAATAACAATCACTACCCGAAGAAATGTTTTTTTCTTCTAAATTGTTGTGCCTTAATAATGTCGCTGCTCATTGTCTTTCTTAGTACCCACATAAGACTTGGAGAAGCGGGCTTGGGTTGTAGTCCCTGGCCTGATTGTTATGCGCAACTCTCTTTTGCCGATGGTCCAAAAGGTCTCCAGATACCAGACACTGCGTTTAAAACATTTCGGTCTATGCATCGCAGCATTGCAAGCATATTGGGCCTTAATATATTAGTCATCATGTTAATAGCACTTTGGTTTCGTAAAGAAACATCACCGCTGCTGCCTGTATTGATGTTTATGGTTGTGCTGTTTCTTTCAATATTAGGCATTGCAACACCAACCAGAAGTTTGCCTCTTGTTACTCTGGGAAATATTTTAGGCGGTATTGTTTTGTCAGGCCTTGTCTGGCGACAAATATTGGCGACGAAAGACAGACCGAAAAAACCAGCACCCTTTATATTATTTCTAGTCTCGATAACACTGACAGCCCAACTGATCAGTGGTGCCTGGGCGAGTGCAAATTATACCGGCTCTGCCTGTCCGGAATTATTAAGCTGTACTTATACAAGCAATATAAGCGAGAGCTTACTGGATAGCGTAAATGTGTTTCGCAGACTAATACTAGATAGTGATTACCATCTGATACTAAATGAAACATCTAGCATTATTCAGTTTAACCATAGACTCATCGCAGTATTATTATTAATTATAATTGTAGCGGCATTATGGAAAGTAAAACATGAATATCCCGCATTACTCAAACCATTGATGGTCGTGAGTGTTATTTTCATTGCCGAGTTTATTCTCGGGATCGTTAATGTCTTAGCTGAAATGCCATTATGGACTAACACTCTACATAACTTATTAGCAGTGATGTTATTGTTCGCAACAATTAATTTAACAATGATAATTCATTTGAAAAAATGAATGCTAACGTTTAACAACCTACTGTAGAATTTTTTTTGAATTGATCATTCTGTTTAGTCATCATTGCCTTGAGCACAATCACAATAAACATAAAACCACCGACTGCAGACAGTAATCCACCTATTCCCATTAAACCCATTCCTGCAATGCGTTCTATTGAATCCAGACCCTGTGCAGCGCCAGCAATCTTTCTTTCGACGCCATAACCTCCTGACCAAAGCAAGCCAACAATATGAAGGAACTGGCCTATGGCATAGGTCCAGAGTTGTATTTTAGAAATACTGAAATTAACACTGCTAAAACCCAACGCATGCAGTAATTGGTAACTGAGCCCCATCAATGCCAATGAAACGCCGACAATACAACCATGATAATGTGCGGGGATCTTGACATTATTGCCATCAATCATAAAACCCATAAAACCCCCTACTCCAAACAACAGTAAAGAAGTCAGTAAGGCTGCATATGCCGAAGATTTTTTAGGTGACTCTACTCTCTTTTGAAATAGTGCAAATAATACTGCCATGCTTAGTGGAAATACGGCAAGGCTACCTCCAAAACTCATCAACATAGTAAACATTTGACGATGAGAAACGTCGGTAACGTCATACGTATAGTAAATAAGCGGCGTCATAAATATTGAAAGTAAACCGACACCAAACAGAAACAAGGCAACTCTCGGGCTTAGCGGCAGAGAGAGTCCTGCGCTTGATGACAGCCATAGCCATGCCACCATCATTAACAGGGTATAAGTAAACTGAAGCACATGTCCGCCACTCCAAAAAAGCAGCTCATAATATACTTCACTGACTAACTGAGTGGGCAAACTTATGTATGACCAAATAAATGATGCGATGGCGATAAAGACACCAATTGCCGCGCAGTTTAATCCGAATCTAATCACACCTTGCCCGCTGATTTCTTCCCCGACCTTGAACATGGCACTCATACTAAATACGACTTGAAAAACGATGCCTAATCCAAAAATGACTAGCCCCGACAAAAAAAGAGCATCATCTAATACCGGAATATAATTACTCATTAACGCATTAGCGCTACCGAGAAAGGGCGAAACACACATTACTACAGTTCCTGTTAGTACAATAATAAAACTAACTCTGGGAAACCATGGCAATATAGAACGGCTATTAAGACTCCATAACACACTAGCAAATGACAAGATCCACACTAAAGAAGACAGGTTTACATGTATCACCAATGCCGTGTGAAAAAAATCTGCGAAAGGAATGAACTCCCCAATCACTGGCGTTCGCGCGAGAACTAACAAAACAGCAAAAACACCGGCACCTAATAGTGTGGACACGGCCAACAAGAACCAGATAGTAGCCAGATTCCTTCTATAATCTGTCGGTATCTCAAGGGTGTAATTAAAAGGCATTTTGAATCAGACTTGGTTGATTGGTTTCATCAGGGACTATCGTATACCAAATTTCTTATCTCATACTAATAAGCTATTCTTTTTTTTTGGGGATGTTCTGCCAAAATGGATGATAGCAACGGTGTGCGATTTTAATGACAGGCCTTGTCATATTGACAACTTCAAATTATTCTAGATTCTTTATATTACTTTTGTGCGGTTTTAGATATTTCGACGACGACTTGTTCTAAACTAGCATCAAGCCCCTTCATCTGATAATGAATTCGTCCAGCTTTATCCAGTATCGAAATCATATTGGAATGGGCAATATCTTTTTCTGTATTATTCATCGGTTTATAACGCACACCAAATAAGGCGGCTAACTCCAGAACATCATCTGGATCACCATTGAACATTTGCCAATGCTCTTCGTTTAACTCTTTTTCTTTCATGTAGTCATTTAAAATAGCTGGTGTGTCTCTTTCAGGGTCCAGTGATATTAAAAGAAAATTAACTTTATCTTTATCTTCCGGTGAAATATTGTTTTCAATGTATTTCAGCTTGGCAAGGATGATTGGGCAGCTATGTTCACAGTACGTATAGACAAATGCTACGACCTGTACCTTACCTTGCAACGACGTGATATTTACATTCTCGTTATTATGATTTATCCAGTCTGATTCAATATAGTATATCGATTCATCTGGTAACTCCGCAGCGGCAACAGAAAGACATGCACAATACTGTAATAGTAAAATGGCTATTATTTTTATAATATTCATATTCATATTCATCTGATTTCTTTTACATCACTTGCACAACGAAAACCTAATGATTCAATTGTATAATGCGCACTGTAACTACTACGCATGGCATAACGCATAAATGCAGCATAATCTCCAGGGTCAACAGAAGATGCTGCACCTGCGCCACAAAAAAGTTGTTTGTCGAGTTGCGTATCACCACGGGATTCACCCGTCACTAATGCGGTATTGAAATCGCTCACCAGCTCCCAAACAACGCCGTGCATGCCATAGACCTGCCAATAGTTAGCTTGTGTTTCATGAACGTTAGGTAGCGTCACAGTGTTCGGTCTGGAGTACCATTCCAGTATCTGCTGCTTGTATTCAGGCTCTTTACTGCCATCGGCCAGATTCTGACTTGCCTTGGCGACATATTCCCACTCACTAGTTGTGGGGAGACGTTTATTAACCGAGCGACAATAAGCTTTTGCTGCAAACCATGACACATTAGTCACTGGTTGAGCAGCGATATCACCCATTACATCATCTGAAAAATGTTTCAAATAATTACTATCGCTAAACACAGGCTTAATTGCTGCTTTATCCCATTTTGTATGCTGCTTGGTAAAGGCATGAAACTGTGAGTTTGTGACAGGATATTTATCAATATAAAAGGATTCTACCGCTATAGTTTTTACACCATCGTCACTTTTAAATAGTGGTGTGTAGTGTCCTTTCGGAATCACCACCATATCATCTTCGGCATGCGCATCAATGCTGCTATATTGTAATAACACACCGATACAAAGCGACGCCATGATGTATCGGTGTGCGTGTTTTAAGAGCCTAGTGTTTTCCGCGTTCACCTGCGACTTGTTTCGGCATGATCTCACCACCATTATTATTCCAGCTATTTAAAACGTACGTCAGTACATTCGCTATTTTTTCATCTGACAAACTGACTGCTGGCATGACACCATTATAGTCAGTCCCATTTACTGTGATCTTTCCAGACAGTCCTTTCAACAGAACACCTATCGCGCGTTCAGGCTTGGATAATAGATAGTCTGAACCTGCTAGCGGAGGAAATGCGCCAGGAATACCCTGACCTTTTTCCTGATGGCAAGCCTGACAGTTCTGTTCATATATCCTCTGTCCAAAAAGGATTCGTTCTTTTTTATCTCTGGCTTCTATAGGTGCAGGCCCGCTCTCGCTGATGGTCTGTATGCCGCCACCTTCAGGTAAATAAACAGTGTCATGTTGCTTCCCGGAATAAACCAGAAGATCTTCTTTACCATTCACTTTCAACATACCCAGTGCGCCTTTATTAAAGGTACGGAAGATTGAGTGATCTACGACAATCAATGTTCCCGGCACCTCAACCTTAAATTCCACCATTGCAGAACCACCTGCCGGGACTAGGGTAGTTTGCACATTGTGATTTATTGCCGAACCACCTTCTATATAGACACTATCAAAGATCTCACCAATAACATGAAAAGATGAAACAAGGTTTGGGCCTCCATTACCAACAAACATACGAACCGTATCACCAACTTCAGCTGTTATAGCATTGTCGCCAGTCATAGCACCGACGGCACCATTAAAAACAACATAATCTGGAATCTCGGTTATTGCCTTCGCCATATCAAACGGTTGTAAGCCTTCGGCTCCATAACCGCCCTTGGTGTAGAACTCACTTTGCATGACATAAAATTCTTTATCGACTTTTGGCAGCCCGCCTTCTGGTTCAACTAATATCAATCCATACATGCCATTGGCTATATGCATTCCGACTGGTGCAGTTGCACAATGGTAAACATATAAACCTGGATTCAATGCCTTGAATGAGAATTGCGAGGAATGTCCCGGTGCCGTGAACGACGATGCTGCACCTCCACCTGGTCCAGTAACTGCGTGCAAATCAATATTATGTGGCATCTTGCTGCTAGGGTGATTATTCAGATGGAATTCAATTGAGTCTCCTACACGCACACGTATAAAACTGCCTGGAACGGTACCGCCAAACGTCCAATAAGTGTATTCGACACCATCAGAGAGCATGCCCACTTTTTCAATCGTTTCTAAATTGACGACCATCTTCACAGCATGATCACGTGTGATTGGAGGGGGAACTTGTGGAGCAGCAGTTAATACCGCATTTTCTACTGGTAGTTTAGACTCCGCCATAGTCGATGCTGGCTGTATCAAAAGACTCATCGAAAATAATAACGTACAGAATCTGACAGGCTCAAACACAGTAATCATACTCTCTCTCCTCAGTCGATATAGTCTTAGTAGCTAGAGTAAAACACTTGAAAAACACTAATTCCTTGATCAAGGTCAAATGCTGATTATGTTAAATAGCGGCATACTACGTGAAATTATTGATACTCCCTTGCCCTAAGTTTTCAAGCAGTGAGATATGTTTAACTAGTTGACTGCTGTCGCAATAGAACTCATCCCATAATCCATTTCCTCAGGTTTCCATTACGGCATATCCAATTTCGAAGTATTAATGAAAGATTCTTTTATAAACCTGACATTATTGACCAGGTTCAAACCATGAAAGGGATTCATGTAACTTAACTACCTCACCAATAATAATCATTGTCGGGGGGGTAATGTCATGTAATTTAGACATCTCAGGTAAGCTTGCCAAATCGCCAATATAAACCTTCTGTTGCGATGTAGTTCCTCTTTGTATCAAGGCTATTGGCATCGTTTTTGGTAACCCTCTCAAAATCAGCTCTCTACAGAGCGCTTCCAAACCCATGAGCCCCATGTAGACCACAATAGTTTGTCTGGGTTGAATCAAGGTTTCCCAATTAAGATCCATGCCACCATCTTTTAAGTGGCCTGTAACAAATACGCAAGTATGTGCATAGTCTCTATGTGTTAATGGAATACCCGCATAACTCGCACAACCCGAAGCTGCAGTGATACCGGGGATCACCTGAAATGGAATGTTTTCTGCAGCGAGTAATTCTATTTCTTCTCCGCCCCTCCCAAAGATAAAAGGGTCCCCCCCCTTAAGTCTTAATACACGTTTACCCTGTTTAGCCAGCTCTACTAATAATTGACTGATTTCTGTTTGGGGCAAGGCATGTTGATTCCGTTTTTTACCTACATAAATACGGTCTGTATCTTTTCGACATAAATCAACAATCACTGGCGCAACTAATCTGTCGTAAAGCACAACTTCGGCCTGCTGCATTAATCGCAATGCACGGAATGTTAATAGATCAGGATCGCCTGGCCCAGCACCAACCAGATAAACTTCTCCAGTTTGATTAATATTATCGGCTTCATCAGAGAGTGTTTTTTCGAGAGCGGCCAGAGCTTTTTTTTGTTGGCCGACATAAATCATTTCGGCAATGGGGCCTTGTAATATATTTTCCCAATAACGCCGTCGATGCTGCATATCGGGATACTTTGCTTTAACAGCAGTGCGAAATTTCTGCATCAACTTTGCCAGCTCACCATACGATGCAGGAATCAAAGACTCTAGACGTGCGCGTAATAGTCGCGCTAGAACAGGTGATGCACCGCCTGTTGATATTGCAATTTGCACAGGATCGCGATCAACAATAGACGGCATAATAAAACTACACAGCTCAGGATTATCAACGACATTAACAGGTAAGTTTCTTTCATTAGCTAGCTCAGATATGAGCTTATTAACCGAGGTATCATCTGTGGCCGCAATAACTAATATTTTGTCTCGCAGATTATCTTCATTGAAGTCGCTGCATTTGTATTCAATTAATTGTCTATCCGCCAACACTGATAATTCATGACATAGTTCAGGTGCAACTACGATGACTTGCGCATTGGCTTTTCGTAACTGTTCTACCTTACGCGCAGCGACTGACCCTCCTCCTACAACCAGGCAAGGCATTTTAGTTATATCCAAAAATATTGGAAGATACTTCATGACATATATTCCATAGTTTCTAATTTTACCTGATTAATTTTTTTGCAATCTATACTAGTATGCTCATCTAATAAACAGCACTAACGACTTAATAGCGCTTGAATTTATCGAAGAGAATCTCAAGAAAACATTTAATTTATTATTAATACGAAATTTTCAAAATAAACGGATAAGGCATGCAAAGACAACCTGCCCTTAACTCGAACTGTTTATATAATCCTGTAAACGTTCAATGTCTTCAAAAATAATGTGGCTGCTACGATCAGATATTACGCCATGTTCTGCTAGATGATTGAACGCCCGTGAAAGCGTGCCCGGTTGTATACCCAAGTGAGCCGCCAATACTGTTTTATTAAATGGTAGATCAACGCTTTTTTTATCTGATTTATTTTCTGAGAGATCAAGTAGAAATAATGCCAATCGTCTCGTGACGCCCATAGTTTTATATTGCTCAAACTCGTTGACTAAAGTATTTAATTGACTAGACAAACGGATAATCATGCGTAATGCAATGTCAGGGTCTTCTGTGATCATACTTTTTAAAGAGGAACTCCTGATTTCTAGAAGTTCACACGGAGAGGCAGCATACGCACTGGCAGGATAACGCCCCATCACTAATGCCGCCGGTTCTGCGAAACTCTCGCCGTCCTTAAAAACATGCAATACCGATTGTTCGGCATTTTTATTTTCTTTAATGATCGACACCCATCCGCGAATGATAAGAAAAAATGCAGCCGCATCATTTCCTTGGCAAAAGATCAGCTCATCAGTATTAAATGAAAGTATCTTTGACTTGCTACATATCTTTTCTAATTGAGCCTCATCCAAACCATTAAAAAAGGTAGCACTCTGGAGTTTCTGAAGAATATTCGTTGTCATTATCTTTTTGCCCCGAGTATCTATGAATGCAGATGATCAAAATTTCAAACACAATCAATATAGTACAGATATTCTTTAATTAGACAAAAAATCGATTAGATCGAGAACAATTCTTCACTTTCATTAATTTTGCTTATCACAATTCATACTACAAACTACAAACTACAAACTATTTATATCGAGATTTTCCTGAAACTTAGAGCATTCATTCTTACTAATACACATTGCAGCTAGAACGATCACGTTATCTTCTTTTTAACTGTATTTTTTGATTATTTAGCGTGTTAATGACTAATTCCCCGATAAACATCATTCTATAAGCCTGAAATCGTTAATAATTCTGGCAAAACCAGTTAGTTTCTCCTATAGTGCAACCAGCTACAGTTAGTGTTATTGGCAGTTTTGGTCTTTTCCATCCGTGATACTCTCATGAATTCCCCGTTTCATTACCTGTACAAAACGCATAATTTGTTTAATTTAATTGCAGGTGAAAAGAGACATGGCTACAGGAACAGTAAAATGGTTTAACGAATCAAAAGGTTTTGGTTTCATTACCCAGGACGACGGCGGCGCAGATGTATTCGTACATTTCAATGCTATACAAGGTACCGGATTCAAAACCTTGAATGAAGGACAAAAGGTAAATTATGACGTTGAAGATAGCCCTAAAGGCCTTCAGGCAACTAACGTTACCGCTTAAGTAATACCGAATCGGATAAACCGATACAAAGAATCCCGTTTCGGCGGGTTTCTTTTTTTTTGGGTTTATTTGCAATAACAACTTCAATACTCCGAAAGGGGAAAAGAATTGAAAAAATTATTTATTGGCAACTTAGCCCCAAGCACTAAAGAACAAGAACTTGAAGACTTATTTTCAGAATTTGGGAAGGTTCGTTCGCTCAAACTTGTGACAGATGTATTTTCTGGTCAGTGTAAAGGTTTTGGTTTTATTGAAATGGAAGGGCACGAAGCACGCGCAGCGATTGCTGGGTTGAACGGTAAGGACTTTAACGGTAAACAATTAAAGGTTAACTTTGAAGTCATTAAACCGGGACGCGGGCGCCGCTAGGCCTAAATATTGAGGCGGTCAACGCAAAAACATATCGTCTTCGTCTAAAATACTTGTGGTGATTCCTGCAATGCTGGAATCACCCACTTCTCAAATCATCTCATTTTCTTAGTAACAATTTTTCGTCAATCGATATAAATTTACTGGCTTCTTTGATTAACAAGTCTGATGTTAATTGCGGAACACCATATACTTCTGTTCTGGTGTTAAAACGCTTTTTAATTCGTTGTAATAAAATATCGAAATCACCATCACCTGAAGCTAGTATGACGGTGTCACAGTTTTCCGCTTCTTCGAAAATATCTAGTGCAATTCCCACATCCCAGTCTGCTTTAGCGCTACCGTCAAGACGTTGCAACATGGGTTTTAGTTTTACCTTAAAACCTATCGCACGCAGAATATTCTGAAACTGCATCTGCTTTTCATCACCACGATCTGTTGCATATGCAAACGCATTGACAATTTCACGATCTCGAGTCACTTCTGCCCAAAATTTATTATAATCAAAACTGCATTGGTACGCTTGCCGACACGTGTAGTAGATATTCTGAACATCAACAAAGACACTGATTTTTTCCAATATTGCACCTGCTGTTTATGTTTATAGGTATGAGATTGTCACTAGAATAGGCAATTATTATTGATTGCCAGACTTTTTACATCGTCTCACAGGTTCACTGGCCGAGCCATATTAACTTGAATCTGACAACGCTATTCTAATTGAGGAACAAGTAATTAACATTTATTATATGTTAATGTGGATCAACACTAATTTGTAACAATAGCCCATTATTAATTAAAGGGCATTAATGGAGTAATCGACAATATGAACAAACCATATTACAAAAATTTACGAGCTGTTATCTTCTTATATCTCATCTCGCATATTAGTGTTGCTATTGGCCTAACTGCTGATGAGGTTGTCTATGAAACAACGCAAGAAGTTCTGAAACAGCTTGAGATTGACAAAGATAGACTTAAGACTGAAAAAAAATACATAAAAGTAATTGTTCGTGAATTGATAATGCCGCATATGGATTTTGATACCATGTCTGCTCTGGCATTAGGTGATAACTGGGAGATATTAAATGATGGCACGCAAGCTTGCCTACGCCTTGGTTTCAAAAATCTATTAGTCGAACGCTACGCACATATCCTGCTAAGTTATCGTGGTCATGATATTTATTATCAAACTGCCAAGCCAATTGGTGAGAAAGACTATGTCTCTGTGAGACAAACATTAGACCGTTCCGAAACAGACCCTTCGACAATAGAGTATCGCATGCATCCTGATGGCGATAGCTGGAAAGTCGCAGATCTTCTTATTGATGACATAAGCCTTATCAAAAACTATAGAACAATGTTTCATAAAGAAATAAAACAACAAGGCCTTGTTGTTTTTATTAATAGCTTTAAGGAGTGCAGTCCTTGACACTAGAAATTCTCAGGTAGACGCGAATAGCTAATAGTTACGCCTGTGAATTTATCATCTTTATATAAGCGCCTGATACTAGAAAATCCGGTCATAGTTCTTCTTGTGACGCTATGCATCATAGTCGTTGCTGCATTTTATTCTCTTGACTTTGAACTTGATGCTTCAGGGGAATCGCTTGTACTAGAGAATGATACGAGCCTTGAATACTACCGTGAAATAAGTCAAAAATACGCTTCTGATGACTTCATTGTTATCACATTCAAGCCTGATTCCGATCTTTTATCAGCACAATCCATCAAGACAGTTCGCACACTCCGAGACGAGCTACTTAAACTTGATAATATTGAATCCGTCAATTCAATTCTGGATGTACCCATAATTTATGAATCAGGACTGGAATTATCAGAACTTACTGAAGGATTACAGTCAATAGAATCTGGCAATGTGGGTTATAAACTTGCCTATAGTGAATTCAAATCAAACCCTCTCTATCGGAACCTAATCATCAGCGAAGATGGCAAGATAACTGCGTTACAAGCTTTATTTAAAAGAGACACTGAATATGAAAACCTATTAAACCGTCGGCAGCAATTACAATCGTCAACTCATGACTTGTCTGAGCTTGAAAGTATTGAACTCAAAAAGATAAGGCGTGAAATAAAAACCAGAAACAAGCTACTTTCTAAAGAACGTGAGCAAGATATAAATCGTATACGCGAAATAATGCAACGACAAGGTGAGCATGGGAAATCATATTTAGGCGGCATCCCGATGATAACGGTCGACATGATCCAATTTATTAAACATGACCTTATTGTATTTGGTAGTGGTGTATTTATATTCCTGATATTAATCCTTTCCCTGTTTTTTCATAAAGTTCGTTGGGTTTTATTACCACTGATTATATGTGCAATAACAGGCATAACCTCCATTGGTTTTATGGGCTTCAGTGGATGGTCTATAACGGTTATATCCTCAAATTTCATATCCATCTTGTTAATTATCACCCTGTCACTAACCATTCATCTCATCGTACGTTATAGAGACTTGCAATTAATACATCCTGCTTCGACACATAATGAGTTGATACAATTAACAACAACCTCCATGGCACGACCTTGCTTTTATACGATATTGACTACTGCTGTGGCATTTGCATCTCTGGTTGTCAGTGAAATCAGACCTGTTATAGATTTTGGCTGGATTATGGTAGTCGGCCTTGGTATAGCCTTTATTGTGAGTTTTACTGTTATGCCAGCTTGCTTAACTTTAATAGGAAAGATTGAAACACCTGCCCAAAAAGATATAACAAAAATCATCACCTTAAATCTGGCTAAATTCGTACACTATAAACCCGTATTAATAGTTATCACTTCATTATGTCTGATGTTGTTTATTGGTTATGGTATTTCAAAACTTGAAGTAGAAAATCGTTTTATTAATAACTTCAAATCAGATACGGAGATTTATCAGGGCATGAAATTAATTGATAATGAATTAGGCGGTACGATGCCGCTTGATATCATTATAGATCCTGACACATCCTTTTTAGAAATGAGAGATGAGCTTGCTATTGAGACTAATGAGCTCGATGATCTGTTTTTTGATGACGCCGATGATTTATCAGCACCAAATTACTGGTTAAACCCAATCATGCTGGATAAAGCAAGACTGATACATGAACATCTCGAATCATATCCTGTTATCGGCAAAGTTATCTCAATAGTCACATCATTGAGCATTGTTGAAAGACTAAATGGAGCCCCCTTTGATGAATTTGAATTAGCCCTGTTGCGTAAACGCATTCCAGCATCAATCGCAGATGATCTCATAAGTCCGTATCTATCAGATGATTCAAATCAAATCAGATTTGGTATTCGTGTTATTGAATCTGATCCAAAACTGAATCGAAAAGAGTTGTTGAATAGTATTCAGGATTTTTTAATTAATGATTTAGGGTTTGAAAATGATCAAATACACTTGACTGGGATGATGGTTCTCTATAACAACATGCTTCAAAGCCTTTATCGTTCACAGATATTAACCATCGGCGCAGTTTTTATCGCCATCTTGTTTATGTTTATTATTCTATTCAGAAATATTCAATTGGCATTAATTGCAATTATTCCAAACATATTTTCAACATTACTAATTCTTGGCATCATGGGTTGGGCTGGTGTACCCCTGGATATGATGACGATAACAATCGCTGCTATAACGATTGGGATTTCAGTCGACAATACCATTCATTACTTGCACCGCCTACAACACGAGTATCCGCTTTGTCACAATTATAAAGAAGCTATCAATCGTTGCCACGGCAGTATCGGTAAAGCCATGTACTACACTTCCATATCAATTATGTTTGGATTCGCATTACTTTCATTTTCAAATTTTATCCCGACCATTTACTTTGGTCTACTTACCAGTTTTGCCATGTTTGTAGCATTAGTCGGAGATTTATTATTATTACCCGCGATCGTTTTAATTATGAAACCAAAGATCATATAAAAATATGCGGAGCTACAGAATAAAAATGAAGTTTTATATTCTTATAAGTTTACTAGGCTATTTGATTAGTATTAGCCCAGCATATTCAGAAATAGATTCGCCGACAACACCTGAGAAGTTAGAATTTCATGTTATCTACAGTAAAGACTTACGCGATATCATGCAGCGATTAAACCAATTAATTTATAAAAAAGAATTAAGTGAACTAAGTAAAAAAGAGTTACGCAATCAATACATGGAAGAACTGGTCTATACCGTTAATGAATTGGGTTATGCCGCAATATTTTTACAAGAAGCATTACCGGGTTTTGATTTAAGTACAGAAGAAAAAGATATTTTTCAAGCCATTGCTATACAACTACAAAAAGAAGCCGAAAATATTAAAGAGATGGCAGAACAAAATGATACGGTGAATATGGATCGTTCCTATAAGCGTCTAAATGACACCTGTTCTGCGTGTCATGAACTATTTCGATTCTAATTAAAAATTAACTTTAGTAACATTTCTACCAATTCTCAAGCGCAGTGCGAAGGTCCACTTCGAAGGTCCAACCTGTTTTAGGTTGCTTGTATAAAAATTCATAGGCATCAACAATACTCTCGATATTTATCATTCCTTCTTCACCTAATGTTTTAACAAAATCTGGGAACCTCTCCTTAACCCTATCTCCATTAATCAGTCCATCAACAACAACATGACCCACATGGATGCCCTCGGGGCCAGCTTCTTTTGCCATTGCTTGTGCAAGTATTCTTAATGCGGCCTTGGAAGAATTGAATGCGCCATATTCTGCGCGACCCCGCATTGATGCACTTGCTCCTGTAAATAAAACAGTCCCTTTTTTATTAGGTTGCATACGTCGTAAGGCTTCCCGACCAAATAAAAAACCACCAAAACAACAAATTTTCCACGCGTCTATAAAATAATCAGACTCCATCTCGATGATACGTCCCGGAGTATTATTTCCCGCATTATAAATTGCAACATCAACGATCCCGGTCTCACAGGCGGCATCAAATAAGTTTTGGGTTTGGCTTTCATCGGTGCAATCCGTAACGTGTGCTGTGGCCTTGCCACCATTTGCTTCGATGATAGAAACTATTGCGTCTAATTTAGACTGTGTTCGTCCTGCGACAAAGACATGCAGGCCAAGAGAGGCAAAACGCTTACAAAGTACAGCACCTAATCCATTTTCTGGGCCAACACCTATGATAATCGCTGTGTTCATTAATTTATCCTTTAGTTAATGTGTCTTGTATTAATTAATAACCTGGCGCTGTGATGTGCCCCATCAATTAGAGCGTTACTGTTTCAAACTTATCTAAGAATACTCAAACTACCATTTATCTATGGGACATTTTGCCTGAACAGCTAACCACATCGACTTAATGAATACTTAAATGTCTTATCAACTAGAATCTACGTGAAATATTTTTATTTGTCTTGGTGGAATAATACTTTGTGATCCCTCGTCAGTCGTTATGAGAAGTCCAATATCATTAACTTCCGTAAGTACACCAATTCGTTCGGTACCCTGAGTGGTATTAATTTTAATTCTTTTCCCAAGATACGTTGGTAAATCATCAGGAGATGCAGGAACCCAGGTAGGCGTCTTAATGACGTCAAAAGGTTCCGATGTTTCCAATAGAACTTCAGAGGAAGCAGAAACCAAGTTTGTATCGCTATCTGATCTGTATGAATCATTTTCTGTAGAAAGCGTTACATCCTCGTAAACACCAGTACTAATACCCTGACCATTGCTCATGACTAAATTCGGAGCCATAGCTAGTCCTATCAAGCATAATGGAAGTGAAATCAGACTTTTTAAAAATGGTTTTTTCGTGTCATCCCAGTGCATAATTATAAAAACTAATGCCGCAAATGGGATCAACAAATAGGCTACACCCCATAAAATTGAAGTTTTAAATGCTTTGATTATCAGGATTACGCCATAAAAAAGAGCCACTAAAGCAGAAGCGGCAAAGAAAAATATCGCTAGAATTCCCATTTAAGTTCCTTATTATTTATTTTTATTATAAGAACAAGTTTACTGAATTCAGTAAAAGTAATACAGGAATTGAAAATGGCGCGCCCGGAGAGATTCGAACTCCCGACCCCCTAGTTCGTAGCCAGGTACTCTATCCAGCTGAGCTACGGGCGCGTTATTTGAGAACGGCGAATAATATAGAACTTCGGGATTTAGTCAAATGGCGGAGAGAGAGGGATTCGAACCCTCGATACGGGATAAACCGTATACTCCCTTAGCAGGGGAGCGCCTTCAGCCGCTCGGCCACCTCTCCAATATATTCAACACAGCAATACACCCTTTAATTGGGTGATTTCCCAAAACTAAATGCTTATTTTTGACCTTAGATTTTTAGGTCGTCAAGGATACCCCTGCGGGGATTCCGGGTAAAGACTAGTTAAAGAACCTTCTGACTAATATCTATTTCTAATCCTTAGGATTCATCGGTTTTCTCATCCTGTATCCGATCATAAATTTCTTCACGGTGTACAGCAACATCTTTTGGTGCATCAACACCAATACGTACTTGATTGCCACGGATACCCAGGACCGTAACATTTACATTATCTCCAATCATCAACGATTCACCTACACGCCGAGTTAATATCAACATCTCAATTCTCCTGTATCTTCCGTAATCATCTTTTATCAAGCCAAATGGTAATATTTCACCATATTGACTAATCGGTACTAGGTATTGTCTTCTGCAATAGTGCCATTATCGAGCCCAAAAGCCGTATGTAACGTACGAACTCCAAGCTCTAAGTACTTTTCGGCCACTACGACAGATACCTTAATTTCCGAAGTAGAGATCATTTGTATATTTATGCCTTCATCTGCCAATGCCTTGAACATGGTATTTGCTATCCCAGCATGTGAGCGCATACCTACACCCACTGCAGATATTTTCACTATGGTATTATCACCCGAAACATCCTTCGCATCGATAGCTTTTGCTGTTTTCTGCAAAATCGCGAATGCTTTGTCATAGTCATCACGATTGACCGTGAATGTGAAGTCGGTGCTGTTATCCAAACCTACATTTTGCACAATCATATCTACTTCAATATTGGCATCGGCAATCGGCCCAAGTATCTTAGAAGCAATTCCAGGCATGTCTGGAACACCTACAATCGTCAACTTTGCTTCATCGCGATTGTGAGCAATACCTGATATCAGTGCCGCTTCCATATTTTCATCCTCATCGGTTATTAACGTGCCTGGACCATCTTCAAAACTGGAGAGGACGCGTAAATTAACATTATATTTCCTAGCAAATTCAACAGAACGTATTTGTAATACCTTGGAACCAAGACTAGCCATTTCAAGCATCTCTTCATAAGTAATCAAGGGGAGACGCTGTGCATTCTGAACTATTCGTGGATCCGCTGTATAGACACCATCAACATCGGTATAGATTCTACATTCATCAGCCTTTAAAGCAGCCGCCATCGCTACTGCCGTCGTATCAGAACCACCTCGTCCAAGGGTAGTAATGTTGCCATCTTCATCAATGCCCTGAAAGCCTGCTACAACAACGATTTTGCCTTCATCCAGCTTTTTATGAACACGGGCAGCCTCAATATCAACAATCCTGGCCTTGTTATGTTCATTATCTGTACGAATATGAACTTGCCCGCCGGTATATGAGACTGCAGGATAGCCCTTTTCTTCGAGCGCCATGCTCAGTAAAGCAATGGTAACTTGTTCACCAGTCGACAACAAAACATCCAGTTCTCGAGGCGTAGGCGTATGTGATAACGCTTTTGCAAGTGATAGCAAACGATCAGTCTCACCGCTCATAGCAGACAAGACCACCACGACCTGATTACCCTGTTTTTTTGTTTGGATTACTCTGTCGGCAACTGCTTGAATTCGTTCAATTGTGCCAACGGAAGTACCGCCGTATTTTTGGATTATTAATGCCATATCACTGATTCTAGTAAAAGGCGTCGAATTCTAGCTGAACTGGACGACATAAGGAATAGACAATCAGGTGTAAATTTGGCTACGAATCCAGTCTGGAACATTTTTTAGTGCGTCATCCAAGCCTGAAGGATCATTTCCGCCTGCCTGAGCCATATCTGGCCGACCGCCACCTTTCCCGCCTACTTGTTGGGCGACAAAGTTAACCAAATCGCCGGCCTTGATACGATCTGTCGCATCTTGAGTCACGCCCGCGACTAAGCTCACCTTCGAGTCGCCACTCACGGTCGCTAATATCAATGCCGCTGTACCCAATTTATTTTTGAGTTGATCAACCGTATCGCGCAAGGTTTTTGGATCAACACCTTCAAGCAATTTTGCGATGACTTTGATACCTTCAATCGTTTCTGCCTCACTGACCATATCCGAACCGGCACTACTGGCCATCTTGCCTTTAAGTTGTTCCAGCTCTTTTTCCAGTTTGCGAGTCTTGTCGATTTGTACAGAAAGCTTAGCGTCAACTGACTCTATATCAGTTTTAAGTATCTCAGCAATTTTATGCAATTTACCTTCAGCGTTTTCAATCCAGTTTAAGGCACCAACTCCGGTTACCGCTTCAATCCGACGCACTCCTGATGCCGTTCCCGACTCCGAAACTATTTTGAAAAATCCGATATCACCCGCACGCTCAACGTGCGTGCCGCCACAAAGCTCACATGAAAAATCACCGCCGATATTTAATACTCGGACGGTGTCATCATACTTTTCTCCAAACAAAGACATGGCGCCAGAAGCCTTGGCTTTATCTAATGACATGACTTGAACTTCGGTTTCTTCATTCTTTAAAATTTGTGAATTAACCAGTCGTTCAACCTCTTGAATCTGTTGTTTTGTTAATGGTTCGTTATGTGAAAAATCAAAACGTAATCGGTCATCCGCAACCAGAGATCCTTTTTGTAAAACATGATCTCCTAATAGGTTACGTAACGCGGTATGCAACAAATGTGTTGCTGAATGATTACGCATGATATCAATGCGCCTTTTTTGATCGACAGACGCACGTACAACATCACCTACTTTTAATGCGCCTGTACGTAATACACCAAGATGTATATGCGATTGGCCTTGTTTCTTTGTATCTTCTATTTCAAAAAATATATCATCAGTAAAAAGTTCGCCCTTATCGCCAACTTGCCCGCCTGATTGTGCATAAAAAGGTGTTTCTAGTAATATAACACCACCAACATCACCTTGTTTTAATGTCTTAACATTACGACCATCCTGATAAAGCGCGATGATAGTTGTCTTTTGCTTTAAGCGTTCGTAACCAGTGAACGCACTCACTAAGCTATCGTCTGTATCGACTGATACACCGACATCAAACTTACTCGCTGCTCTAGCACGTTTACGTTGTTCAGCCATGGCCTTGTTAAAGCCATTCATATCTACTTTCAGATTACGCTCACGCGCTATGTCTGCAGTCAGATCAACCGGGAACCCATAAGTATCATATAAACGGAAGACGTCTTCTCCCTGAATTAAATCACTTTCCATTTTACTGATAACGTCATCCAGCACCTTTAATCCTTGTTCTAAAGTCTCTGCAAAACGATCTTCTTCAGCTAATAATACTCTTTCAATGTTCGTCCTTGATTGTGATAACTCAGGATAAGCTTTGCCCATAACTTGTTCGAGCACATCGACCAGCTTATAAAAGAATGATTCGTTAAAACCTAATTTATTGCCGTGTCGAATTGCACGCCGGATGATTCTGCGTAAGACATAACCTCGGCCTTCGTTAGAAGGAACAACACCATCGGCGATCAGAAACGAACAGGAGCGAATATGGTCAGCAACAACTTGACTAGAAATAACATCAAGGTCGTTGTTGCCAGCAAGCTCTTTTATTGACTGAATAATTTTTTCAAATAATTCAATTTCATAATTATTATGCACGTCTTGCATAACGGCAGTAATGCGTTCAAGTCCCATCCCGGTATCAACTGATGGATGAGGTATCGGTTTTAAATTGCCACCCGAATCACGGTCATATTGGGTAAAAACAAGATTCCATATTTCGATATAACGATCCAGTTCGGCATCAGCTGAGCCTGGAGGACCACCAGGAATATCTTCACCATGGTCATAAAAGATTTCACTACAAGGACCGCAAGGACCCGTATCACCCATGGACCAAAAATTATCAGATTCACCACAACGACTAAAACGATCGGGTGAAACACCTATTTCTTTTAGCCAAATATCAGCTGCTTCATCATCATCTTCAAATACGGTTATCCATAATTTAGATTCCGGTATTTTTAATTCTTCTGTTAAATATTCCCAAGCATACGTTATCGCTTCACGTTTAAAATAATCACCAAAACTGAAGTTGCCTAGCATTTCAAAAAAGGTGTGGTGTCGAGCAGTATAGCCAACATTTTCCAGATCGTTATGCTTACCACCGGCACGTACACAACGTTGTGATGTTGTTGCGCGTTTATAATCTCGTTTTTCCCTACCAAGAAAAACATCCTTGAACTGCACCATGCCCGCATTGGTAAATAACAATGTCGGATCATTGGCCGGCACCAAAGAACTACTAGAAACCACTTTATGATCTTTCGATTTAAAGAAATCTAGGAATGATTGACGAATATCGTTACTGGTTTTCATTATTTTAAAAGTTGGCTTATCTGTTCACTGCTAAAACCGCGACTATATAGGAATCGAGATTGTTTTGCCTTATTTTGATAATCGCTGGGCGCATTTTCGCCATATTTCTTGACCCTGACTTCTTCCGCTAATGACATCCAATCTATCGACTCTGACTCGAGGTATTGCTCAACCAACATCTGCTCGATTCCACGTTGTCGCAACTCCTGAGTGATCTTATTCGGGCCCTGCCCTTTATTGAGACTATGATGTATAAAGCTTTCGGCAAAGCGCTCGTCGCTCTGTAGACCTTCACTGCTCAGTTTATCCAGAAGTTCTTCGATCAAGACTTCATCTTTGCAACGCCGCGCGAGTTTATTTGCCAATTCCTTGCGGCTATGTTCGCGTCTAGCCAGGAAGTCACATGCCCTTTGCAGGACTTCCTGACGTTCGCTACTCAGGCTATTGCTCCTTCTGTTTCTGTTTCTGCTTCTTCTTGTGTTACTTCAGCTTCAGCTTCAGCTTTAGCGATATCTTCAGCAGATATTTTTGGCAGTAATTGCTCCCTTATATTCTTTTCTATCTCATCCGCTATTTCAGGATTTTCTTTTAAGAACTTACGAACATTTTCCTTACCTTGACCGATGCGATCCTCTTTGTAGCTATACCAGGCGCCGGCTTTATCAATGAGCTCTAGCTTCACACCCAGATCTATGACCTCGCCAAGACGAGAAATACCTTCGCCATATAAAATTTCAAACTCAGCTTGTTTAAAGGGAGGCGCTATCTTGTTTTTAACGACTTTAACGCGGGTTTCATTACCCACCACCTCATCGCCTTTCTTAATCGCACCAATTCTTCTAATATCCAAGCGTACCGAAGCATAAAACTTTAATGCGTTACCTCCCGTAGTTGTTTCTGGGCTACCAAACATAACGCCAATCTTCATGCGAATTTGGTTGATAAAAATCACACAACAATTAGCACGCTTGATATTACCCGTTAACTTTCTTAAGGCTTGCGACATTAATCGCGCGGCAAGACCCATGTGTGAATCACCCATCTCACCTTCGATTTCTGCCTTCGGTACTAACGCTGCCACGGAGTCGATAACAACTAACTCAACAGCGCCGCTACGAACCAACATGTCGCAGATTTCTAATGCCTGTTCACCGGTATCGGGTTGTGATACTAGTAATTCATCAATATTCACCCCAAGCTTCTCCGCATAGACAGGGTCTAGCGCATGTTCCGCATCGATAAAGGCGCAGGTCTTACCTTGTTTCTGTGCTTCGGCTATCGCTGACAAAGTTAGTGTCGTTTTACCGGAAGACTCAGGTCCATAAATTTCCACAACACGTCCATAGGGTAATCCACCCGCACCGAGCGCGACATCTAGGCCTATTGAACCGGTGCTCACCGTAGGCACTGCTGCCACAGCTTGGTCACCCATTTTCATAACAGAACCTTTGCCAAATTGTTTTTCAATCTGACCTAACGCCATTGATAGAGCTCTTTTCTTATCTTCTTCAATCTTTTCTGCGCTTGCCATGTTAATTCTCCATTTTTTTACTTAAATCGAAATACCTAAGCCATTCCCCCGAACAGCCCTCATGGCAAGTACTATAAGCAATACTTTTTTTAATGTCAATACTTTTTACTACCTATGTATTTTTTACTATATAATATATTTTATTAGCTAGTAGTCTTATTTTGTATAATCCGTGACATTAAACCTATTTCAATAAAAAAAATGCTAAACGATATCAAATGGGCGACACGCCAGCGCTTGCAGTACATAGAGCTTATGGCCTATTACACGGGCGTTGTCACACGTAGTGAAGTGGCCAAAGCCTTCGGTATCTCCGATGCTGCCGCGACTAAGGATCTGAAGCTGTATAGCGAGATAGCCCCTGAAAACCTAACTTATAAGCACACTGTATTTGGATTTGTGCCAACCCCCTCATTTAAAGAGGTCTTTGCGGATCTTTCACCGGCAATCGTTTTACCCATGATAGAAGCTAATCTGACCGTGGTTGGTGGTCCGAACCAGGATAGTGCAGTATTCGGCATTCCTGTAGATGGCCTCGCCCTACCCAATCGATTACCCGATAAGGCTGTTCTGGCACAAGTCACACGCGCCATACATAACAAGAGAAAGTTGAATGTTAGTTACCATTCACTTTCAAATAGAAGTAGTGAAGAAAGGCGTATTATTGAACCGCATTCTCTAGTTAATACAGGTTTTCGTTGGCATGTCCGTGCTTACAATGAGGATACCTTCGATTTCAGGGATTTCGTCTTATCACGATTCAAAGCTGCTGAATGTAAGGATGAATTGGCTGAATCCAGTGCCCAATATGATGATGATTGGGTTGAGATTATTACCATGAAATTGAGTCCCCACCCAAAGCTGGAGGATAAAAATCGAACAAGCCTGCTAATTGATTACGGCAGTGTTAATGACATTATCGAGATTAAAATCCGACGCGCCTTAATTGGATATTTACTACAACAACTGTCTGTTGATACGACACAAGACCATTCATTAAACCCGAATAAATATCAATTGATTGTATTGAATCGTGATGAAATAGAGCCTTTTGCTAGTTGGGCGTTTAACTAAGTTTTCTGCTTTCACTGATAAGCGGTACTTTATCTAGGGCAAATACCATTCAATTAGGCGCATTTTTCAAAGATTGAAATGCCTCTAAGGCACTTAGACGAGATTGCTTTAAATCAACAATTGGGTATGGGTAGTTATCTCCCAATTTTACACCTGCGTTATGCAAAATATCGTCTGGTGCCTCCCATGGCCTAAATAGATATTTATCGGGTATGTGCTTTAGCTCTGGTACAAAACGACGTGTGTATTCGCCTTCAGGGTCAAATTTATAGCCCTGAGTCGATGGATTAAACACTCGAAAATAGGGCGCGGCATCAGCACCGCATCCTGCAATCCACTGCCAACTAGCACTGTTGACGGCTAAATCTGCATCAAACAAGCAATCCCAAAACCACGCTTCACCATGATGCCAATGCAGCAACAGATTCTTAACCAAAAAAGAGCCGACAACCATCCTTATGCGATTATGCATATACCCTGTTTGCCACAACTCGCGCATGCCAGCGTCGACGAGTGGGTGTCCAGTTTGGCCAGTCTGCCAGGAACGCAGGTACTCTTCATTTTCTAACCATGGGAATCGATCGAATTTGGGCTGCAAATTATTACTGGGCAAATCAGGGAATTGGTACAAAAGACTATAAGAAAATTCACGCCAACCCAGCTCACTGAGAAAATGATCTAAATCATCCGTTGCTTCATTGTTCGTGGCCGCGTGCCAGACTTGATTGGGTGATAGTTCGCCAAAATGAAGATGAGGTGACAATCTGGAAACAGCGTCTAGGGCTGGAAAATCTCTAGCTATCTTATAGTGCTTAAAGTGATTTTCAATAAACTTATCTAGCTTTAATTGCGCATGAGTTTCACCCACCTGCCAATGTGCTAAAAGTCCCTGATCCCATCGAATTTTAGGCAGTAGGTCTAAATCATTAATTCGAAGCTTGTTATCTAAATCTATATGTAAGCTCATATTACTTGGCTTCGGAAAAGGCACTTTTGGTGGGCTTGCCTGAAGACAACCCTTGCGATAATAGGGTGTGAACACCTTGTATGGTGTTGCGTCCTTCTTAAGCACTTCCCAAGGCTCCCAAAGCAAAGAACCCTTAAAGCTTCGAGCCTCTATGCTGCGTGCAGCTAGTGTCGCTTTTATTTGTTGGTCTCGAACGATCTGCCATGGCTCGTAGCAACGGTTCCAGAAAACCCCTTTGACATTATATTTGCAAACAAGATCTAAGATTATTTGTTCAGGCTCACCGATATAAACTGATAGTTTGCCTTCTAATGATTTATCCAGAGCGGATAGAGAACTGTGCAACCAAGATCGACTTGCGGAGCCCATTTTGTGTTCACCGGAATTTATATCGTCAAGGATATAGATAGGCAGAACATGTCCTTCTAGAGCGGCTTCAACTAAGGAAGGGTTATCACTGATTCGTAAATCCTGCCTAAACCAATGGATGATTATATTTTCACTCAAACTGGCGTTCACTATCATGAATTTAGCTTCAGTGTATCCTAAATAGCGTAGGTCGGCTTTGGATCGAGACCAGTATATTAATATTTATTCTGAATGTTTTTGCAATAGGTCTATTAAACCTTGTATTGCTAATAGACAAGACTGCTCTCTGACCTTTAAACGATCACCATCAAAAAGAATTCTTGTGGTTGTTCCACCATTGCCTCGTTTGTACCAACCCAAGCATACTGTACCGACAGGTTTATCTTCTGAGCTACCGTCCGGACCAGCTACCCCAGTGATGGCGACAC
Organism: Thiotrichaceae bacterium UBA973; assembly: GCA_002292815.1. GTDB lineage: Bacteria > Pseudomonadota > Gammaproteobacteria > Eutrophobiales > Eutrophobiaceae > UBA7359. The sequence goes on from DBBX01000030.1 coordinate 58,228, forward strand.
TATAATCTGCCCGACTATTTTCGACGGCGCCTCTGGCCATGGCACTTGCTGTTTCTTCACTAACTGCACCATATTGTTGAATCGTAGCAAACGGTACTCCTAACATTTCTTGCTTAGCTTCATTGGAATAGGTAACAAAGCCACGTTCAAACCAGGCAGAACTACCGGGTATGCGTGTCAGAATTTCAGCAAGGCCTCCACCTGTGCACGATTCAGCTGTCGCTACCTTAGTTGATGTTTTTAAAAACAGTTTAGCGAGCTGTTCTGCTTGTAGTGTTGCTACATCACTCATGATGACTTTAATCTTTTCTCTTTAAAGAATGTTTGTATTAATGCACGGCATTCATCTTCCATGATGCCTTTGCCTATTTCAACCTTGTGATTTAATTCTTCTGTTTGTAGTAGATTAAAGATGCTGCCACAGGCGCCAGTTTTTGGATCTGCAGCAGCGAAAACAAGTTTAGTAAGTCGTGCATGGACAATAGCACCTGCACACATTGCACAGGGTTCGAGTGTGACATACATCGTTGCATCAGGGAGGCGATAGTTGCCGACATTATTGCCTGCATCACGTAATGCTATTATTTCTGCATGTGCTGTGGGGTCATGAGATGATATCGGTTGATTCCAACCTTCACCAATGATGCGATCTTCATAAACGATGACTGCGCCAACGGGAACTTCATCATGTTCTTTTGCTTTTTTCGCTAATTCAAAAGCATGCTGCATCCATTCGACGTCATTATTCATAATAATTAGCTTTCTTTATACAAGCTTAAACCGCTCGCGCTCTTATCTTCTTCGCTATTATTCGTCTTAATCTTTTTCCCCACTGGGTTAATCGTTGATTCGACAATCCATTCTTCATTAAACAACCCCGGTTTTGTTACTACTGTTATATATCTTCCTTTTTTTACTCTATTTAATTCTTGGTATTCATCCTTATTTAATCTCAGTTGGATGAATTCAGGAGTCTCCCGCCAGTTTTTAATTTTTGCCTGATAAGAATATCTATCGCCAAAGCCTTTATTACCATAACGATATTTTTTAAATGCCTCTATTACTTTAACGTCAAAGGTTTCATCATCTTGTTGATCAAGCGCACCGTTAATTATATAGCCAGCACTAAATAGAAAATAAGGGATAGCAAGAAAATTAATGACCAGCCAGTTAGTAACATCGCCTGCCCTGTGAGATTTTAGAAATTTACTTTTAATACCTTTTAAGATCAGAATTAAGCCAACAAATACTGTTAAGACGGTTACTGATAATGAAATGATATTCTCATCAACGATTCTATAATTTTCTATAGAATAGACTAAGAAAAAAGAGCCTAGGACAAAAGCAGTAATAGCATAAATTTTTAAAAGTACAATCTTTGTATCTATAGATTTATTCTCATCCACGATAGATACCTTTTAAAGGGTTAATTGTAATTTCCACTCAATCGTGGCTGAAGGCTTGCCTGAAATATCATAAGTTACGCGCGATATGCTATTAATTTTATTAATTATCTTGCCTCCATTCTCTAGCTAATTCCTGAGCTGTTTCAATTTGTGATAATGTCATATTATTTGAAATATAATTTATATATGTTCTTGATAATTTGCTTCCGTTTTCTAATGCTATTTTAAACCATTTATATGCCTCAACGTTATCATGGGAGACACCCTGTCCGTTCTTATACATATCACCAAGATTCATTTGTGCTTTTACATCTCCCTGCTCTGCTGCTTCTTTAAACCAATGTAGTGCTTGCTCATAATCACGGAGGGTGCCTTGTCCTTTCTTATACATATCACCAAGATTAACTTGTGCCTCAACTAGACCCTGCTCAGCAGCACTTTTGTACCAGTTAAATGCTTGTTGATAATTTTCTTTAACACTATCTTTATCACGATATTCTCCGTTGATGTACATAATGCCAATATTGTATTGTGCTTGGGCAACACCCTGTTCTGCTGCTTTCTTGTACCAGTAAAATGCCTGCTTATAATCCTGAGATACACTTAATCCTGCGTCATACATCATGGCTAGGCTGAACTGTGCTGACACATCACCTTCTTCTGATAATTTTTCATATAATGAAAATGCCGTAGAATAATCACGAAGCATATATGCTTCGTCAGCATCTAATAGCTCATTTGAATTTATGGAATATGAATTTAATAGCAGAACGAAAAATATTATTATTTCAAATTTATTCATGATTTTATTCTAGTTCATCATGAATATATGAAAAATACTATTCCCACTCAATAGTGGCCGGCGGTTTCCCTGAAATGTCATAGGTTACGCGCGAGATGCCTTCGACTTCATTGATAATACGATTGGAGACATGTCCGAGAAAATCGTACGGAAGGTGCGCCCAATGTGCTGTCATAAAATCTACGGTGACAACAGCACGCAGTGAAACGACATAATCATATTTACGTGCATCCCCCATAACACCGACAGATTTAACCGGTAGAAACACGGTAAAGGCCTGACTGACCTCGTCGTATAAATTTTTCGAACGAAGTTCTTCGATGAAGATATTATCTGCAAGACGAAGTAGATCAGCATATTCTTTTTTAACTTCACCAAGAATTCTTACACCCAGACCTGGCCCTGGAAACGGATGTCGATAAACCATTTCTTTTGGTAGGCCGAGCTGCACGCCCAAGCGCCTTACTTCATCTTTGAAGAGTTCGCGTAAGGGCTCGACTAATTGCATTTTCATGGTATCAGGCAGGCCGCCAACATTGTGATGTGACTTTATGACATGTGCCTTACCACTCTTGGCGCCAGCTGATTCGATAACATCCGGATAGATTGTGCCTTGTGCTAACCATTTCATATCATCGAAATCGTTTGAATGCTCTTCAAAGATTTTGATGAATTCACCACCAATGATTTTACGTTTAACTTCCGGGTCTTCGACGCCACTTAGTCCATCGAGAAAACGTTGCTCGGCATCGACCCGAATAACATTAATACCCATATGTTCGGCAAAGGTTTCCATGACTTGATCACCTTCATTTAAACGTAACAGACCGTTATCAACAAACACACAAGTCAATTGATCACCAATCGCTTCATGCAAAAGTGCTGCGACAACAGAAGAGTCAACACCGCCGGATAAGGCTAATAAGACTTTATCTTCACCAACCTGTTCTTTTACTCTTGCTATACCATCTTCTACAATATTTTCTGTCGTCCATAGTGCATGGCAACCAGCAACTTCGTGTAAGAAACGTTGCAGGATGGCTTGCCCTTGAGTTGTATGTGTTACTTCCGGATGAAATTGCAAGCCATAAAACTTTCGCGATTCATCCGCGATACCGGCAATGGGTGCATTATCAGTAGAGGCAATAACTTTGAAGCCTTCCGGTAAGGTATCAACGCGATCGCCATGACTCATCCAAACATCTAATAAACCATGTCCTTCATCATTGACTTCATCTTGTATGTCTTTCAATAGGTTTGAATGACCGCGTGCTCTGATCTGCGCATATCCAAATTCACGTAACTCGGAATTAGCCACCTTTCCACCCAGTTGTTTGGCCATGGTTTGCATGCCGTAACAAATACCCAGTATCGGTATGCCCATATTGAAGACTATCTCAGGTGCTCTTACACCGTTCAGCACAGTCACTGACTCGGGTCCACCTGATAAAATGATGGCATTGGGTTTGAAATCTTTTATTGCCTGTTCATCCATATCAAAGGCATAGATCTCACTATAGACACCCGCTTCGCGGACGCGTCTGGCTATAAGTTGTGTGTATTGCGATCCAAAATCCAGGATCAGGATACGTTCGGAATGTATATCAGTCATGAAATTAGTTATTTTGTGTTTGATTAAAAATCAGACACGGTAGTTTGGTGGCTCTTTTGTGATGGTGACATCATGCACATGGCTTTCTTTGTAACCCGCATTACTTATACGAGTGAACTTGGCTTTGTCCCGCAGCTCTTTCAAAGACGAACATCCGGTGTAACCCATTGCGGCACGGATACCACCTGTCATTTGATGAATAATTGCTGCTAATGGTCCTTTGTATGGGACGCGACCTTCAATGCCCTCTGGAACCAATTTTTCAATTTCATCATTCTCCTGAAAATAGCGATCTGAAGAACCATGTTGTTGCGACATTGCACCTAATGATCCCATGCCTCGATAAGATTTATAGGAACGTCCCTGATAAAGCTCGACTTCACCCGGTGCTTCCTCGGTACCGGCAAACATGCCCCCCATCATCGTACTATGTGCTCCGGCAGCTAGTGCCTTGGCTATATCTCCTGAATAACGAATACCGCCATCCGATATAAGCGGCACACCTTTACTTTTCAGTGCCTCCGCAATATTAGCTACAGCAGATATCTGCGGCATACCTACGCCACTCACAACTCTCGTGGTACATATCGAACCAGGTCCTATGCCAACTTTTACGGCATCGGCACCGGCATCGACCAGAGCAAGTGCTGCCTCTGCAGTAGCAATATTACCGCCGATGATCTGTGTCTCTTTGAAGTTTGCTTTTACCCATTTGACCATGTCCAATACACCTTTGGAATGCCCATGTGCAGTATCGACCACGATGACATCTACACGTGACTCGACAAGTTGTTCTACTCGCTCCATTGAGGCTTCACCGACTCCAACAGCTGCACCAACACGTAAACGCTCGGAAGAATCAATACAGGCAGTGGGATACTCAGATGCCTTTTGCATATCTTTTACTGTAATTAAACCTGCGAGTTGAAACTTATCGTTTACCACCAGAACTTTTTCAATTCGATGCTTATGCAAGAGAGCACGGACTTCTTCCTTTGTCGCGTTTTCTCGGACGGTTACAAGGTCATCCTTCCGCGTCATGATATTACGCACAGGATCATCCGTTTTTATTTCAAAACGTAAATCGCGACTGGTCACAATACCAACCAACTCTTCCCCATCAACCACAGGAACACCTGAAATATTTTTTTCACGCGTTAATTCGATAACTTCCTGAATACTGGTATAAGGCCCTACTGTTAATGGCTCTTTAATAACACCACTTTCATATTTTTTAACTCGCCTTACATTCTTAGCCTGTAACTCGGGACTCATATTCTTATGAATTATGCCAATACCGCCTTCCTGAGCTAATGCTATTGCGAGTCCCGATTCAGTCACAGTATCCATGGCAGCGGACACAATAGGCACATTTAAGGTTATTTCCCGTGTTAACAGGGTTTGTAATGAGACTTCGCGCGGTAAGACCTCAGAATAATCTGGTATTAGTAAAACATCATCAAAGGTAAGCGCTTCTTCAGCAATAATCATGACAGGTCCATATAGTGGATTTGAAATAACCGCCAATTATAGTCTCTACTCGCCCAACGGCAAACTGTCTTCTGCTTTGTTTCAGTATTCTTTTCGCTTAACATAAATAATATGTCTCCAATCAAGAAAAATTCACCCGATCCAAATGATATCTACACAATAAGTCGTTTAAATCGTGAAGTCCGCCGAGTTCTGGAAGATGTGTTCCCGACGATTTGGGTACATGGGGAAATTTCAAACCTTGCCAAACCAGCATCAGGCCATCTTTATTTCACTTTAAAAGACAATGCCGCTCAGGTCAGGTGTGCCATGTTCAAAAATCGTCAGTCTGGAATGCGGTTTGTCCCGAAAAACGGTATTCAGGTGATGGCACGAGCCAATATCGGACTTTATGAAGGTCGCGGTGAATATCAGCTCATAATCGAATCATTAGAACCCGCCGGGGCTGGTGCACTACAGCTTGCGTTCGACGCATTGAAACAGAAACTCTCATCTGAAGGTCTGTTTGCTGAAGAACACAAAAAGCCACTACCTCTATTTCCCGAGAATATTGGCATTATCACCTCGGCAACCGGGGCCGCCGTTCAAGACATCTTGAGCATCCTTAAACGTCGATACCCATACGGCAAGGTAATCATTTACCCTGTTCCTGTGCAGGGTGAGGGAGCGGCTATAAAAATAGCTAATGCGATTAAACTCGCTGACCAACGCAAGGAATGTGATGTTTTAATCTTGTCTCGTGGTGGTGGCTCCCTGGAAGACCTGTGGTCATTCAATGAAGAAATTGTCGCACGTGCAATTTTTGCTACTGACACACCTATCGTCAGCGGCGTAGGTCATGAGATTGATTTTACCATTGCTGACTTTGTTGCTGACCACAGAGCACCAACACCATCAGCTGCAGCTGAACTAGTCAGTCCTGATGTAAACGAGACTGTTGCAAAGTTGAAACAACGTGAAGATCAACTGATTCGTTATCAAAATCAAATTATTCATAATCTCCGACGTCATGTTGAATTGTTATCGATACAAGTGCCTCATCCGAAGCAACGCCTGATAGAATTAATACAACGGACTGATGAATATTCAATGCGAATCAGACATCAAATTGAAAATGAATTATCGAATAGAAAGATAATGCTTTCCACATGGTTAAATAAAATCAGCGAATTAAACCCAGTGCATGGGGTTTCCCAACAGATCGAAAAAGTTAAACATATACAATCTCAGCTTGAGCAATCGATAAAACTAACGCTTGATAAATCTAATAACGACATCTCTAGACTGAATCAAATGTTGAATACTGTTAGCCCTATATCAACATTAGACCGGGGTTATGCCATAGTTACGGCTACCAAAACGAATACCATTATTACCGGGGTTAATGATCTAAACAAAGGTGATCAACTTCGAATCAGGTTGTCTGCGGCTGAAATTGATTCAACTATTGATGATATCCATGAAAATTAAACTCGTTTTATTGGTAATCTTGGTTTATCTATCAGCGCCTTCTTCAGTTAATGCGCTAGAACTTCCTGCTGAGTCTGCTGTTCCCGGCGGCATTGCTATCATATCGATTCATACACAAAAAAAACCAGAGGCTTATTTCCATGAGCGCAGAGTAATGGTGGTTGGCTCAAGCGATAATTGGAAAGCCATTGTTGGTATACCCCTCACTGAAAAGACTGGTACACAGACACTCATTGTCAAAGACAATGATCTTAAAACCAATTACCAATTTGAAATTCTCAATAAAGAATATGAAACACAATATCTCACCATCAAGAACAAACGCAAAGTTAATCCAAACGAGCAGGATATGTCTCGCATAACTGCAGAAAAAGAAATCATCTCGAAGGCCAAATCACATTGGCGTGATAACGAAAATGTAGCTCTGCAATTCATTAAGCCAACAGAAGGTCCATATAGCAGCCCGTTTGGTTTAAAACGTTTTTTTAATAAACAACCAAGAAAACCGCATAGTGGTTTGGATATCGCTGCACCAAAAGGGACACCCATTACCGCACCAGCTGATGGTATTGTCATTAATACGGGTAATTATTTTTTTAATGGTAATACTATTTTTTTAGATCATGGACAAGGCCTAATAACCATGTATTGCCATCTGGATCACATCGGCATTAGTGAGGGTTCACAGGTGAAAACTGGTGATGTGATTGGAAGAGTTGGCCTTACTGGTCGCGTTACTGGCGCGCACTTACATTGGAGTGTGATTTTAAATAATACCACCGTTGATCCACTATTGTTCTTATCAGGGAATGATTCGAACTAGTATCTAAGCTTGTACCAAAGGATACCAATGTATTCATGCAATGCTATACGGACATCTAATAATGCATAAGCATTAGGAAAATAATGGTCCACGAAAGAATTGCTCAGATAAGAAGTAAACATAGTAGGCGCTGGGGTAACCTTAATGCCCTGTTGCTCAAACATCATTACTGCTCTATACATATGCCATGCATGCGTAACTAAATAGATAGTATCAATATTATTTTGTTTCAATAGCTCTACAGAATAAATTGCATTTTCTGCTGTATTATGTGACCTCTCCTCTTGCCATTTTACCGGCACATTAAAACTATTTGTCAATGTGTCCGTCATCACTGATGCTTGAGAAATTTCACTAGAACCAACATATCCTCCAGAAACAAGAATAGGTAAACCAGTTTGCTTGTGCAAAAAAGCGGCATAATGATTCCGTTCTAAGGCCCCTGCAGTGTCAACTGCTTTGCCAAATTCTTTGGCCATCGAGTGACTGCCAGAGCTGAGTACAACGATAGCTTGCTCTTTATCAACGACTAGAGGTGGTTCTAATGCTGGATAACGTTCTAAACTTTGCAACAGCCCATGTGAAAATGGCGGAAAACAAAATAACACCAACGTTAAAGCACCAAAATAGATAAAAAAATAAGAAGCAGTTTTATATTTTTTGATTAAGCATAGACCTGTTGATATTAAAATAATATTCATCAACGGTGGAAGAATCATCGCCTTAATAACAGCAACAACATAAAAAATCATAACATAATCTAAGGCGCTAAAGATTTACCTGATGCCTGCAAATCAGCATGGTAAGAGGATCGGACCATGGGTGCACTCGCGACATTATTAAAACCCAGACCTTCTGCGTATATTCGTAATTCTTCAAACTCGTCAGGATGCACATAGCGTTCTACTGGTAAATGATAACGGCTGGGTTGCAGATATTGTCCGATTGTAATCATATTGCAATCATGATCTTTTAAATCTTTTAAGACTTGTTTGACCTCATCTATTGTTTCTCCCAGACCTAACATTAGTCCGGATTTAGCCGGCACTGACTTGTTTTGCTGTTTGAATTTTTTAATCAATTCTAATGATGCCGAATAGTCTGCGCCTGGTCTAACTTTAGTATATAAGGCAGGTACTGATTCAAGGTTGTGATTAAAAACATCGGGTGGTGCTTTCTTTAATATATCAAGAGCAATATCGATCTTGGAGCGAAAATCGGGCACCAATATTTCAATTTTTGTATCTGGCGATTCTGTCCTTATCTCATTAATGCAATCCACAAAATGACCAGCGCCACGATCCAGTAGGTCATCCCTGTCTACAGAAGTAATTACAACGTATTTCAATTGCATTATTTTTATTGCATGAGCCAAATTAGTTGGCTCATCTGGGTCGAGTCCTTTGGGTTTTCCGTGTGCGACATCACAGAATGGACAACGTCGAGTACAAATATCACCCATAATCATAAATGTAGCTGTGCCGTGTCCAAAGCATTCGCCGATATTGGGACAGGATGCTTCTTCACAAACAGTATGTAATTTATGTTTGCGTATCAAAGATTTCAAATCTAATACTTTTTTATCTGTAGGTGCCTTGGCTTTTATCCAAGCCGGTTTCCTTTCCAGTTTACCTTCTACAGGTATAATCTTGACCGGATTTTTGTTGGTCTTTAGCTTGCCCCGCTTATCGCGTTCTGGCTGTTTGTGTATATTATCTTGATACATGTGTCATCCTTTGATTCACTTATGCAACATCTGACAAGACACCTGAAGATTCATCCAGATTTTTAATCAATTGTTGAGAAAGCTTCTGCTTTACCTCTGCAAAAGCAATATGTTTCTTATGCTTCACTAGTTGTGTACAAACTAACCCTTCATAACCACAAGGGTTAATTCCTTCAAAGGGCTTTAGATCCATATCTATATTTAATGCAAGACCATGGTAAGTGCTGCCCTTTTTTACTCGGACACCTAACGCAGCAATTTTTTCACCGTTTACATACACACCCGGTGAACCTGAAATTCGCTCAGCATTTATTTCATAATCACATAAACAATCGATGATTGATTTTTCGATCAATGAAACAAATTTCTTAATGGAATAAGAACGTTGTTTTATATCTATCAAAAGATACGCGATTAATTGTCCAGGCCCATGGTATGTGACCTGCCCTCCACGATCCGTTTCAACCACTGGAATATTTGTCGTATTCAGTAAATGTCCTTTTTTGCCAGCAAGCCCTAATGTATAGACAGGCGGGTGTTCGAGTAACCATATTTCATCGACGGTATCAGCATCACGCCGTTCATTAAATTCGCGCATGCGATCATAGCTTGTCATGTATTCCTGCATGCCTAAATCTTTTACCTGAATGGTCATAAGGCCATCAACACTTTTTTATGTGCAGTGAGTTCCAGGTAGATATTATCTAGTTGCTGCCTACTCTCGGCTTCCACGACAACTGTTATTGAGATGTATTTGCCTTCTTGACTAAGACGACTTTTGACAGCGCCTTCAGCCAAATCAGGAGCATGCTTTCTTACTATCTCAACAATCAGAATATCAAAACCTTCTTCTGCCATTCCCATTGCTTTGATGGGAAACTGACAGGGAAATGACATAATGCTATCTTCTTCAGGCTCTTGCATAAGATTTTGCTTTTATTCGATATTTTGACAGAAAGATTAACATATTTTCTTTAATCTGAATGATACTAAAAGGATGATTCTAAAACACGAACAAACTCTGGCTGGCCTTCGATCACACATCGCTGCAAATGGTCGATTAAGCTGGATTGGCATCAGACCTAAACACCAACAGGCGATGATTATGCTAGAAAAGGCTATATTATTGGAAAATCAAGGCATTGAGGGCGATCATATTGCCAAAGGCTCAAGTAGAAAGCGCCAAGTTACACTCATTCAGGAAGAGCACCTGCCGGTAGTACGGGAATTAGTGAAGAAGAGCGCCGTAGAACCAGAACTCTTAAGACGAAATCTCGTTGTCGGTGGAATCAATTTATTGGCTCTTAAAAGTGAGAAATTTTCCATAGGAGAATGCGTTCTGGAAGGAACAGGTCTTTGCCATCCTTGCTCACGCATGGAAGAAGCACTAGGAACAGGAGGATATAATGCCATGCGCGGACATGTCGGAATTACAGCCACCGTAATTCGTGGTGGAACTATCACTTTAGGAGACAGTGTCTCCTTACTGGCGCAATAACGTCTGGGCGATTAAACTCAACTATTGATTGTGATTTTATTACATGCCCTCACAACTATTCACTATAATAGAACTAGCAACCTTTGGAGATTAAAGTATGGATATTAAAGAAAATGCCAAGAATGTAGATGTCTGGACTCGTGGTCTGTTTATACTGATTTATGGCGTCATATTTTACTTCCTTTTTTTCCTGATTTGGTTAGTGGTTATATTTCAATTTCTGATGAAATTGATCACAACAGAATTGAATGAGCAATTACTTGATTTTAGTGATTCTTTAACTAAATACGTCGGCCAAATACTATTCTATATAACCTTCAAGTCTGAAGAACGTCCATTTCCGTTTAGTCCATGGCCTTCAGATGATGATGTCTTGAATTCAGACTCTCTTAGTAATCAAACAACTACTACAAAGAAAAAAACATCTAAGAAAAAAGTAACAAAGAAAACGCCTAAAGGCTCAGACGAAATATAATATAACGGTTAACTAGCTATTATGTGATGCATTTCTCTATACATTTGACCTGTAAATTAAAACATGTGATGGAGATAACAAATGTAGTTGCTTAATTTGTAATAGAATTAACATGTTTATGAAATATCTAATTACAAGTAATTATAAGGTCAAGAAATGGTAGACGATAAAATAAGTCCAAGTTATCTTAGCAAGATCCCGATCTTTGCATCGCTCAGTAATGCTGAGCTACAAGAAATCATTAATTCTCCAGACAATGGCTATGAAGAATATGAAATGAAGCAAGGGATCATTCGTGAGGAAGAGATTGGCGATTGTATGTATATCATTTTGGAAGGTACAGTTGAGGTCTCTATTAAGAGTAGTGCTGGTGGGCGTGAGATTTCGATTGCTACTTTACGTGCAGGTGATTTTTTTGGTGAGCAATCCTTACTCCCCGGTGGCACCGGAAGAAGAAATGCCAGTGTCCGCGCATTTCATCCTAGCAAGCTATTTCGTATAGATAAAAAACATGTATTGTTAAATGTTGGCGGACTAGATGAGTCAGAAGATGTCACCGTCCAGGTATTTAAGTCCGGTGAACAAAAAGTTCGCGATATGCTGGGAAAACTTCGATTATTTGAGTCTCTTGCATCATCAGAATTAGATGCCTATCGTTCGTGGACCGAGGTGGTCTCAGTGGGCCCCGGTGATTTCGTTGTAAAAGAAGATGAACCGGGTGAACATTTATTCGTCGTTCTAGAGGGTATTGTTGAGGTTTTTATAATTGATGAGGATGGTAAGATCAACATACTCGCTAGATTGAAACCTGGAGAATACTTCGGTGAACAGGCATTAATGGATAATAGCAGTGGCGAGAGAAATGCTTATGTCAGAACGGATAATGAAACACGATTAATCAAGATAGCAAAAGATTACTTCAAATTAGCATTAAAACGAGACAGCGTCTTAGCTATGACCTTAAAAAAAGTAGGTGAAGCTCAAAAGGAAGAGATCTCGAAACTCGAGGGCAACTAATTATATAGTTGTTCTTTAGCTTTCCTCCCAACCCAAGCTATTCCAGATCAATTCATTTATACTACACCATTTAGAGTCACTGTATATGTGGCTAGCTATATTGATATTTGCAATCCTATTTTTTCATCATGTCTGCATTAGAAATAAAAAATTTAAATAAAGTATATTCAAACAAATTCGCAGCACTAAAAGGGATTGATCTGAATGTAAATCAGGGTGATTTTTTCGCATTACTCGGTCCTAACGGCGCAGGAAAATCTACTACAATTGGTATTGTTTGCGGTCTTGTCAATAAAACATCCGGGACAGTTAAAGTTTTTGGACATGATATAGACACAGATAATGATGCAGCGAAAGCTTGTATCGGCATCGTTCCTCAAGAGCTCAATTTTTCACAATTCGAGACATGCCTGAGGATAGTCCTTAATCAGGGTGGTTACTATGGGATCAAGCGCCGTATTGCAATGGAACGTGCTGAAAAATATCTTGGAAAGCTCGGCCTGTGGGAAAGACGCAATGAATGTTCACGCAACCTGTCTGGTGGAATGAAACGCCGCTTGATGATAGCAAGAGCATTAATACATGAACCTAAAATGTTAATCCTGGATGAACCGACTGCCGGGGTGGATGTTGAATTAAGGCGATCTATGTGGGATTTCCTGATTGAATTAAATCAACAGGGAATTACGATTGTACTCACCACTCATTATCTCGAAGAAGCCGAAAGCCTTTGTAAGAACATAGCTATAATTGATCACGGTAAAATCGTTGAAGACACCTCAATGAAACAACTCTTATCAAAACTAGATAAAGAAACATTCTTTTTTGATTTGGTTGACCCCATTAATACTTTGCCTGATTTAAACGGGCTTAAAAGTAAATTAATCGATCCTACAACTGTAGAAATTGAGATATTGCGTAAAGATAATATCAATCAGGTTTTTGATGTCTTTTCTAACAACAATATAAATGTTTGCAGCATGCGAAATAAATCTAATCGCCTGGAAGAACTCTTTATTGATTTATTAAGTAACAATATTAAAACGGATTAGATTATGTCCACACAATCACTATTCATTCCATTCAGTACAATTGTTATTAAAGAAGTTTCACGGTTCACACGAATTTGGGTACAAACCATTCTGCCCCCGGCAATCAGCATGACGCTCTACTTTGTGATTTTTGGTGGTTTAATAGGCCCAAGGATTGGAACCATGAATGGATTTGATTATATTGATTATATCGCCCCCGGCATCATTATGATGTCGATCATCAATAATTCATATGCCAATGTCGTCTCTTCCTTTTACGGTGCTAAATTTCAGCGCCATATTGAAGAGATGTTAGTTGCACCTATTCCAAACTTTATTATTCTCGCTGGTTTTGTCACTGGTGGTATTGTACGCGGTTTGATGGTTGGTGCGGTTGTTACCGTAGTAGCACTCTTTTTTACCAATCTGCAATTACATAGCTTTACGATAACCTTTGCTGTCGTACTGATGACCTCGATCGTCTTTTCTCTGGCCGGAATGATCAATGCTATTTTTGCAAATAAGTTTGATGATATTTCCATCATCCCCACTTTTGTATTAACACCATTGATCTATTTAGGCGGCGTTTTTTATTCGGTTGATCTGCTACCTGAATTTTGGCAAAAAGTATCTGCCTTTAATCCTGTCTTATATATGGTGAATGCTTTTCGTTACGGCATGCTTGGAGAGTCTGATATAAGCATCGTTCACGCCTTTATTATGCTTATAGTCTTCACAATTACATTATTGATAATTTCTTTGCAGTTGTTAAGTAGAGGAGTGGGAATTAAATCTTGATTTAATCAAGTATTAAAATTAAATCAACTACCGGTGTAGATACAACCTGAAGTACAAGTCTCTTTCACAACGATAGCGCTAAGTAATGGCAACTTTGATTTGAGTTTATGCCATAGCCATTTAGCCAAATTCTCACTCGTAGGATTTTCCAAGCCCGCTATCTCATTAAGATAACGATGATCCAGACATTCAAATACCGGTTTGATTGCACCGCTTATATCAGCAAAATCCATCACCCATCCAGTAGCTTCTCCAACATCACCTGAAACATGTACCTCTATAGTAAATGAATGCCCGTGTAGTCGACTACATTTATGATTGTCTGGTAAATTAGGTAGGCGATGTGCTGCTTCAATGGTAAAGGATTTATATATTTCCATGATTATTAACAGTAGCCTGATTTAAATTCCTGATAAAGCTGATTGATTGTTTGCCACAAGGGACCTGTCTCTCCAGTTCCTATAGGCATATTATCAAGTTTAATCACAGGCACAATCTCCCAAGTTGAACTAGTAAGCCATACTTCATCCGCATTAAATAATGCTCCTTCACTTATCGTTGACTCGGAATAAGACATATTATTACTCGCTAATATTTCGAGTAGCAAATCTCGTGTAATACCAGGTAAAACATGATTGTTTTTAGGTGGCGTAAATATCTCATCATCTTTACAAATAAAGACATTGCTTGCAGCGCCTTCTGTTAGATAACCATCCCTAATCAGGATAGCTTCTTTTGCACCCTGTTGTTTTGCTTTATGCCTGAGTAATACGCTTGGCAATAACGTGATGGCCTTGATATCGCAGTATTGCCATCGAATATCCTCATGTGTAATTGCGTTAATACCGGCGGATAATTCCTGCTTTACGATAGGTCGACTCATTGCGAATATTGTTGGGTTATCTGCTAGTGAAATATCGTGATCTCGTTCGCTAACACCACGGGTGATTTGTAAATAGATGGATTGTTCTGATTGTTCTACGGTATCAATCAGTTTTTCGAATATTGAGCGCCATTTAATAGAAGAGTACGGGTTCTCCATAAAAATAGCCTTTAGACTATTCTCAAGACGTTGCATATGTTCATCAAAACGAAATAGCGTACGATTAAAAATTGGAATGACCTCATAAACACCATCACCAAAGGTAAAGCCACGGTCAAGTACGTTGATAGATGCTTCCAAAAGGGGTTTATACTCCCCGTTTAAATAAACCGTCGTCATATCAAAATTATTCAAACAAAAGATATACTTCGTCTTTTAGTCTATTAACGATACCACCCTCAGCGATTGATTCGAGGGCTAATAATGGAACAGTTGTGATGCTTTTATTTTCCAACATTATATTTAGCACGCCTTTTTGATCACCTTGATTAACTGGCGCAATGATCTGCTTATCAACCTCTACAACCGGTTCAATTTTTTCATACTGGCCTCGGGGAACAGTAATATAGATATCCCTATTAATGCTTAAATTAAGATTATCAATCTCTGCTTTCCATACCTTAACACTGGTAATCAAATCTCCTGCACTATAGAGCTTGTGCGTTTCAAAGAACCGAAAGCCATAATTTAATATTGCCTGACTGGCTTTTGCTCTGGCATTCATTCCATCTGTCCCCATTACGACAGAAATAAGCCGCATGCCATCTTTTACGGCTGAGGCAACCAGACAATAACCGGCCTCTTCCGTATGCCCTGTTTTCACACCATCAACACTACGATCACGCCAAAGTAATTTATTCCGATTATGTTGCTTAATCTTATTAAAAGTGAATTCCTTTATTTTATGTAAGCCATAAACTTCCGGGTAGTCTCTTATTAATGCCTGAGCCAATTTAGCTAAATCGCTAGCAGTTGTGTAATGGTCAGGGTCGGGTAAACCAGTACTATTAACAAAATGCGTATCTTTCATGCCTAATTGTTCTGCATGTTTATTCATCAAGTCTGCAAAGACACCTTCGGTACCTGATATATACTCAGCCAACGCAACACTGGCATCATTCCCCGATTGAATAATGACGCCATGAAGTAAATCATCAAGTTTGACTTTCTTATTAACCTCAATAAACATCCTTGAGCCCTGAGTCCGCCAGGCTTTCTCACTCACCAACACTTCATCTTCAAGTAATATCTTTCCATTCGCTAACTCACTGGCCACAACATAGATTGTCATGATTTTGGTCAAGCTAGCCGGGGGTAATTTTTGTTCCGTATTTTGTTCTACCAATAAATCCCCACTATTAAAATCCATCACCACGTAGGAGGAAGCGTTTATTGTCGGTGGCGCAGGAACAATCATTTCTCCTGCGGTAACTTGCAGAGGAATAAATACCAGAAAAAAAATAATCTTAAATAATCTTGTTTTCATATCTATTAAATTCTAATTAGTAACAATACGATGTTCATTAACGCCATAGTTCGCCAATTTTGTGACAATAGCATCTGCCTGTTCAATATCAGTTAACGGTCCAATCCTAACTCGGTACAAAGTATTACCAGAAACGACAACCTCACTGATGCCTATCTTGTCTTTGCCAACTGGCCCCAGCTTTTGCTTTAAGCCTTCAGCATTAGTTAAATTGCCAAATGATCCCACCTGAATATAAAAACCATCGTCATTCTTTACGGTTGGGGTGTTTACAACTGGTGCACCTTTAGCGGGATCAGAATAGACCGTTTCTCCAGGTCCTACAGTCCTGATTTCAACCAGACCAGTACCATTTTTTACTATATCAAGCTTGGTGGCAGCTGTATAAGAAAGGTCAATAATACGATTTTCATGAAATGGGCCGCGGTCATTAACCTTAACAATAATAGATTTCCCATTTTTTAAATTAGTGACTTCAACATAAGTAGGTAATGGCAAGTTTTTATGTGCCGCTGTCATCGCATACATATCATAGGTTTCACCACTAGAAGTACGTCGGCCATGGAATTTTGTGCCATACCATGAGGCAATGCCTTTCTCTACAAATCCTTTATTGCTTTCCATAACATAATAACGCTTATCAAAAACAACGTATGACTTTGGATTACCATAACGACTTCTAGGCTCATCCTTGGGTAAAGCATTCGGGATACTGGAGACATCAACTTGCTTACTAGGCGCTTTATCGCTTGAAGAAGAAGGCGCAGTATTCACACTGCCACATGCCGACATCAACAACACATTAAAGAATATAAATACCCTAACTACTAGACTTCCAGTGAATTCTTTTAACGCTAAGGACATTATTATTAATCTGAAGCCTGAGATGAATTATTGATACGTTTCGTTATCTCTGATGCTAATTGATAGACAGCCATAGCATATAGATGGCTATGATTGTAACGAGTTATGACATAAAAGTTTTTATGTGCCAACCAATATTCATTGGCATTTTTCTGCTCATATACGAATAATTTTAATTTCTCATTTTTTTCAAATAGTGAATTTGATTTTATGCCAAGCTTTTTCAATTCAGATTCATCCACATCCGGTTTAAGGCCATTGCCTAACACACCCTTATATTTATCACCTTCTACTTTCACTCTGGCAACAACAGGCTTATCCTTTTGCCAACCATGTTCAGCAAAATAATTTGCAACACTGCCAATAGCGTCATCCGGGTTATTCCAGATATCAATTATATCGTCTCCGTCGAAATCGATCGCATAATGACGATAACTACTCGATATAAATTGCGGCATACCCATTGCTCCGGCGTAAGATCCTTTTAAGCTTAGTGGGTCAAAACCCTGTTCACGTGCGAGCAATAAAAACTGCTCAAACTCGTTACGAAAAAAAGCAGCTCGCTTTGGGTAATGAAAGCCTAGAGTATTTAGCGCATCGACGACTCGATAACTTCCGGCAATCCGACCATAAAAAGTTTCAACACCAATGATGGCGGTAATTATCTCAGCAGGGACGCCAAATTGTTTTTCCGCTGCCTGTAGTTTTTCCCGGTTTTTATCCAGAAACTCAACGCCTTCATCAATACGTTTTTTCTTTAAAAATATGTTTCTGTATTTATACCAAGGCAATCTTTTTTCTGCTGGTTTTGAAATTGCTTTGAGGATTGTTTCCGAAACGATGACTTGGCTAAACAGATTTTTTAGGCTTGTCGCATCAAAATCATATTGAGATGCCATCTTTTCAATAAATTCATCCTGCATAGATGACACATCTGTATTAGCCTGCGCGAGTGGAAACCATAGGCACAGTAGCGTGAATATTATTAAATTAAGTTTTTGCATGTTTTTAAAATGAGAGAAAACGTCTATGAGTGTGTATTGCCATTATGATACCGAATCCAATCATTAATGTTACCATTGAGGTGCCTCCATGGCTAACCAGTGGCAATGGCACCCCTACTACTGGCAACTGTCCGGTAACCATGCCCATATTCACAAAGATATAAACAAAAAAGGTCAGCGTTAAACCACTAGCTAATAGTCGACCGAAAGTATGTTGCGCATTAATGGCAATATAGAGGCCACGTGAAATAATAAACAGATAGAGGCATAACAAAAACAACACGCCTAACATACCAAACTCTTCACAAAATACTGCAAAGATAAAATCGGTCGACCGTTCTGGTAAAAACTCTAAATGAGATTGGGTACCGTTCAACCAGCCTTTGCCATAAAAGCCGCCAGAACCAATCGCAATCTTCGACTGAATTGTGTGGTATCCGGCTCCCAGTGGGTCATTTTCGGGATTCAGAAAGGTCAAAACCCGTTGTTTCTGATAATCATGCATGAAATACCAAAGTGCGGGGGCCCCTGCAGCCGCTACTCCCCCCATGAATATGAGTAAGCGCCATGAAATACCGGCTATAAACAAGACTGAAAAACCGGCAGTGGCTACTAATAAAGCAGTGCCCAAATCAGGTTGTTTCGCAATTAATAAAACCGGGATGGTAATCATCACACAAACTATCACGACCGTTAAAAATCGTGGTGGTAATGTTTTATCAGCAAGATAACATGCCACCATCATGGGGACTGACAACTTCATTAATTCTGATGGTTGAAAACGAAATATCTTCAAGTCTAACCAACGTTGGGCACCCTTCCCTACATCTCCATAGAAGATAACCAGGATTAACAGAACTATGCCGAACAGGAACAAACCAAATGACCATCTAGCGATCTCTGCTGGCGGTAATTGCGCAACTATCACCATGCCGACCAAGGCAATCAATAATTTTACCGCTTGTCGGTAAACCAGGTTCATGTCCTGCCCACCAGCACTGTAAATAACCACTAAACCAATAAGGCATAACACCAAAATCCCGAAAAATAATGGGAAATCAATATGCAGACGTTGACCAAGACTTTGTTCTTCCAAGAGCCCTAACCTTTATTTATCAAGTCGCGATTGTTCATAAAATGATCAAACATTTTACGTGCTATAGGCGCAGCCGTTCTGGATCCGCCGCCACCATTTTCAACTATGATTGCTATCGCAATTCTTGGAGCTTCTACAGGTGCAAAAGCAATGAATAACGCATGATCTTGAAACTCTTCAGCAATCTCTTCTTTTTTATACTCTTTATCCTGTGCTATTCCTATAACTTGTGCAGTACCAGTCTTACCGGCAAAGTTGTATTCGGCATTCAAGCCGCTACGCCACGCAGTACCACCGACACCGTGCACAACATCTTTCATTGAAGCAATCATGTCGTCCCAATAGGCGCTACTAGAAAGTGTAACCTTATTCTCAGAATGATTAGGTATTGCATTTACTTCGTTGGTAATGGAATTACTTGTACTTGAAACCAGTCGCGGTCGGATAATGTGCCCTTTATTCGCAAGAGTTGCTGTGGCCTTGGCCAATTGCAGTGGTGTTGCTAAATAATAACCTTGTCCAATACCCAGTATTAATGTTTCACCTGGATACCATGGCTGTCCTAATGCCTTGCGCTTCCACTTTCTTGAGGGCATTAAAGCTTTTGTCTCACCGCCGATATCAATACCTGTTACCTGCCCAAAACCAAACTGAGACATGCCTTCAAAAATACGATCAATTCCAAGCTCATATGCCAGAATATAAAAATACACATCACATGACTGCATAATCGCTTTATGCAAATCTGTGTGGCCATGCCCCTGCTTCTTCCAATCCCGGTATCGATGAGCATGCCCTTTCAAGGAGAACCAACCTGGGCACCAGGTTTCATCAGTATTCACTCTAACGCCATTCTCCAAACCAATTAAGCCCATAAAAGGTTTAACCGTGGAACCAGGCGGATATTTTCCCTGAATAACACGATTGATTAATGGTTTGTCTTTTGACTTCAATAATAAATTATATGATTTACTATCAATGCCATTTACAAATTTATTTGGGTCATATCCAGGCGAACTGACAAACGTTAATACATCACCATTTCTTGGATCCATAGCAACAATAGCACCGCGTCTATTTTCTAACGCATCGATTGCAATCTGTTGCAAAGAAAGATCTATCGTTAGATGAATATTCTCACCCGGTTTCGGTGCAGTACGGTCAAGTACACGAATCACTCTTCCCTTAGCATTAACTTCAACCTGTTGATAACCCACATCACCGTGCAGTAGTGATTCATAAGATTTCTCAATACCTAATTTGCCAATATGGGTTGTGCCACTGTAATTTGATTCATCAAGCTGTTTAACATCATCACCATCTATACGGGCAACATAACCGATGGCATGTACTAATTTTTCACCTAAGGGATAATGCCGATTGAGTCCGGCTACAACATCAACGCCAGGAAAACGATGTCGGTTAACTGCAAACAGTGCAACTTCTTCTTTATTTAAATTTAGTCGTAATGGAATGTTCTCAAATCTTCTTTTTTTCTTGCGCGCTTTATTAAATCGATCAATATCACTATCTTCAATCAAGACTATTTTCTTAAGTTTCGTAATAGTTTCGTCTATATCATCAATCTGTTCAGGGATTACGCCGAGACTAAATGTTGGTTTATTTTCCGCAAGGATGACGCCATCACGACTGTAAATAAGCCCCCTGATTGGTGCTATAGGTGTGATTTTGACACGGTTTGATTTTGATAAGGTCGTATAGTGCTCATGTTGCATGACCGTCAAATAAAATATTCTTGAAATAACCATAATGATTAATATCAAGATTATAAAAGCAGAAATGTAAACACGCCTCGTTATCAGACTTGACTCATGATCTTGATCTTTAAGGGTAAACTCTTTAGCCATGACTATTTTTTTTGGCCTTAAGCGATGTTGTACTTACGACGCACATCTCTCAAAATAATGAATAACCATGGCCACAATAGCATGCTGGTAATAGCTGGCATCCAATAAGTCCAATTCCGTGTACTCGTACCTAAATAACCTGACACCAGCAGCATAATTAGTTCATAGAATAAAAGATAAAAACAAACCAATACAGCTTGCTGTAACAAGGGATAGGCTCGCATACGTTGATGAGAGTTTATCGTAAGAACTGCTATTAAGATCATGCCCAAAGCATTTTGACCAAGCACTGTACCTTGCTGCACATCCAGTAATAACCCTAAAAACCAGGCTATAAAAATACCGACACGATCCGGCACCGCCATACACCAATAGATTAAGACAATGGCAACCCATGCTGGTCGCCAATTAACTGCCCAATCGGGTAAAGGCAAGGCCGTCAACATAAGCGCCACGATAAAACTCATAGCAATTATCCCGTTACCTTCTTGCGGTTCATCCAATCCAATCATTTTATAGCCAACTCTTCTGCTTCTTTATTGATTGCATTTATTTTTTCATAAGGCCAAACCATCAAGACTTCGCGACTCTGACTCAATTGCGCACTCGGTTTGATCATCACTTTGGCAAAAGGTTCTCCGGGGTCACGAGAAATTTTTTCAATTTTCCCAACAGGATAACCCGATGGGAATCGACGACCGAGACCGGAAGAGACAATTAGATCACCAACACGGATGTCTGCATTATTGGGTAAATGTTCAAGTAAGAGTTTATCATTTTGTCCAGTGCCAACAGCAATAGCACGTAAACCATTTCTATTGACTTGAACGGGTAAGGCATGATTTGGGTCAGTAATTAAAAGAACCGTACTTGAAAAAGGTCCAACATGAACAATCTGGCCCATGATGCCGGCTGAATCCACAATCGGTTGGCCATCATAAGCACCTTCTCGTTGGCCTTTATTGATAACGACTTGTCTTCTAAAAGATTGCAGTTCTACTGCAATCAGTTCCGCAACAAGTACCTTATCGTTAATACGGAAAGATGATTCAAGTAGTTCACGTAAGCGTCGATTTTCGGTTTCCAACACTTCGTATCGCTGTAATTTTGAACTTAGTAGTAAACGTTCTTGTTTTAGCCGATCGTTTTCTTTTAACAAACTATTGTGAGTAACCAGACTATTTGAAATCCACTCTGTTGCTTCGATGGGCAGATTAACCACATACTGTATGGGATAAACCAGAGTAGATAGCGTTGAACGTATAATTTTTAGATGACCTTGATGGTGGTCGACAAGCATTAAGATAACGCAGAGTACAGCAAAGACGACAAATCGAATGTTAGCCGACGAACTTCTTTGAAACAGAGTAGTAATAGGTGTCCTCCGCCTTTAGTGGTTACTCCACTGCGAGAATATCGGTTCCAAACTCATCAATCATTTCCAGATACCGTCCACCGCCTCTTGCAACACAGGTCAATGGATCTTCTGCAATGATGACAGGCAGTCCTGTTTCTTCCATTAATAGTCTGTCCAAATCTCTCAACAAGGCACCACCACCCGTCAATACTAAACCACGTTCAGCAACATCTGAGCCTAACTCAGGCGGCGTCTTTTCCAATGCATTCTTAACAGCACCAACGATGCCTGTTAATGGTTCTTGTAAGGCTTCCAGTATTTCATTACTGTTCAATGTGAAACTTCTGGGAATACCTTCTGCAAGATTACGACCTCTTACTTCCATTTCTTTAATTTCATTACCTGGATAGGCACAGCCTAATTCATGCTTAATGCGCTCAGCCGTTGCATCACCAATTAAGCTTCCATAATTCCGTCGCACATAATTTATGATTGCCTCATCGAATCGATCACCACCAATACGCACTGAGTCGGAATAGACGATACCATTTAATGAAATAACAGCGACTTCAGTAGTACCACCACCAATATCTAGCACCATAGAACCGCGTGCATCGCTGACGGGCATACCAGCACCAATCGCGGCAGCCATAGGCTCCTCAATTAAATGTACCGTTCGAGCACCGGCACCACTGGCCGATTCTCTAATAGCGCGTCGTTCTACCTGGGTAGAACCACAAGGAACGCAAACCAGCACGCGAGGGCTTGGTCTAAATAATGTAGAACCATGTGCTTGGTGAATAAAGTATTGCAACATCTTTTCAGTTACAGTGAAATCGGCAATCACACCATCTTTCAATGGACGAATTGCCGTAATATGTCCCGGTGTTCTGCCAAGCATTCTTTTGGCCTCAGTACCCACTGCGCGAATTGATTTAGAATTTATCTTATCGCCATCATTCCGGATTGCCACCACGGAGGGTTCATTCAGGACAATCCCCTTTCCACGGACATAAATAAGGGTATTTGCAGTACCTAAATCAATAGATAAATCGTTGGAAAAAAGGCCTCTTAATCTGTTAAACATGTATTAAACCAGTTAGTTAGTATTAGCATTGTGATATAGTCTCGACAGATGGCTATAGTGGAAGGATTGGGTAGCAACTGTCTTATGCTGAAATCCTCTAAAATCATTGTTTGCGCCATTTTAGCAATCCCAGCCCCCGCTAAGATCACCTAAAGTTCGAAAGCGTAACTTTAACAATGGGCGAGGCTTTGGGCAAGCAAAGGAATGTGATAAATTCCTCTTCTTTCAACAAATAACAACGGCTAGTTTATGTCCCTCGATAAATCAGAAGTGCAAAAAATCGCCTGGTTGGCCAGATTGTCAATCGATGAGCAAGATATCTCCACTTATAGTGATGAACTTTCAAATATTTTAGGTCTGGTTGAAACCATGAATTCTGTCGATACCGACGGCATCTCTCCAATTGCCCATCCCTTAGACTTAACTGCACGGCTTCGTGCCGATGCGGTAACGGAAGTTAACCAACGTGAGCAATTTCAAAAGAATGCACCGTTAACAGACAATGGCTGTTATCTCGTACCAAAAGTTATTGAATAAGATCTCAATAATATTTCCAGTATTTAAACTTAAGTTTATTCAATAACAATCATGCATCAATCTACATTGGCTCAACTATCAACTGCACTTGAATCTAATCAGATCAGCAGTGAAGAATTAACAACGCTCTATCTTGATCGCTGTAAACAATTTAATGGATCATTGAATTGTTTTATCACCATCAATGAGGAGTTGGCATTAGATCAAGCAAAGTCTGCTGACCAACAACGTGCAGCAGGTAATGCCTCACCTTTAACTGGCATACCCATTGCGCAAAAAGATATCTTTTGCACCAACGGTATAAAAACATCTTGCGGTTCAAAGATGTTAGATAATTTTATTGCGCCGTATGATGCAACTGTTATTGAAAAAATGAATGCCGCTGGAATAGTAAACATTGGTAAAACCAACATGGATGAGTTTGCCATGGGCTCATCTAATGAAACCAGTTTTTATGGTGCGGTTAAAAACCCATGGGATCAAGATACTGTCCCCGGTGGATCATCAGGTGGTTCGGCAAGCGCTGTTGCCGCTCGTTTAAGTCCAGCAGCAACAGGCACCGATACCGGTGGTTCGATTAGACAACCCGCTTCACTTTGCGGCATCACCGGCCTGAAACCCACGTATGGCAGGGTCTCCCGCTATGGCATGATCGCTTTTGCATCAAGTCTTGATCAAGGCGGACCGATGACGCAGACCGCTGAAGACGCGGCCCTAATGATGAATGTGATCGCTGGTTTTGATGAACGCGATTCAACCTCTGCCGAGCATCCGGTTGATGATTACACGGCAAGATTAAACGATTCGATAGAAGGCCTCAAGATTGGTCTTCCAAAAGAATATTTTGGTGAAGGACTCGATAGCAATATTGCCAAGATAGTTGAAGCAGGCATTAAGGAATTAGAAAAGCTCGGTGCCACTTGTAAAGAAATAGAATTACCGAATACAGAGTTATCGATTCCTGCTTATTATGTTGTTGCGCCAGCAGAGTGTTCATCCAACTTGTCACGTTTTGATAGCGTTCGTTTTGGACATCGTTGTGAAAATCCAAAAGATCTTTCTGATTTATATTGTCGTAGTCGCGGTGAAGGCTTTGGCAAAGAAGTAAAACGCCGCATTATGATCGGCGCTTATGTTTTATCTGCCGGTTATTACGATGCCTATTATTTAAAGGCGCAAAAAATTAGACATCTCATTCGGGACGATTTTCAAAATGCACTTAAAGATGTTGATGTCATTGCTGGACCAACAGCAACAGGCACTGCATTCAAATTAAATGAAATGATAGATGACCCTGTCAGCATGTATCTCTCCGATCTCTATACAGTCTCGGTAAATCTCGCTGGTCTACCTGCCATCTCAGTACCCGCTGGTTTTGTAAACAACCTGCCAGTCGGCTTGCAGTTGATAGGAAATTATTTTGAAGAATCGAGGTTACTAAATATCGCTCATCGCTTCCAGCAAGCAACAGATCACCACAAAGCAATACCAGAGGGATTTGAATAATGGAATGGGAAACAGTCATCGGACTAGAAATTCATGCCCAATTAGCGACCAAGAGCAAGATATTTTCTGGAGCCGCTACCGCCTATGGCGCTGAACCCAATACACAGGCCTGTGCAGTAGATCTGGGTCTGCCCGGCGTCTTGCCCGTGCTCAATGAACAAGTGGTCTTGATGGCCCTTAAATTTGGACTGGCTATAGATGCAGAAATACCTGAACGTTCGATATTTGCTAGAAAAAATTACTTTTACCCAGACCTACCGAAAGGCTACCAAATTAGCCAATTTGAATTACCTATCGTCAGCAGAGGCAATCTCGATATTCAGTTAGAAGACGGCACGACTAAAACAGTTGGCGTCACACGCGCACATCTTGAAGAAGATGCAGGGAAATCCATGCATGAAGGTTTTGGTGACCAAACAGGGATCGACCTAAACCGTGCGGGTACACCCTTACTCGAAATCGTCTCTGAACCTGATATGCGCAGTGCTAAAGAAGCGGTTGCCTATATGAAGAAGGTCCATTCGATAGTGCGCTATCTGGAAATCTGTGATGGTAATATGCAAGAAGGATCATTCCGTTGTGATGCAAACGTATCCATGCGACCTAGAGGTCAGGAAGAGTTTGGCACACGTACAGAGCTAAAAAACATCAACTCATTTCGTTTTGTCGAACAAGCGATAAATATCGAGATAGAAAGACAAATAGATATTCTTGAGGATGGTGGCAAAATAATTCAAGAAACACGCTTATACGATCCTAATAAAAATGAAACGCGCTCAATGCGCAGTAAGGAAGAAGCAAACGACTATCGCTACTTTCCTGACCCAGATCTGCTACCCGTTCAAATTGAAGCTGATCTAATTAAAAAGATCCGTAGTGAATTACCTGAACTACCCAACGCTAAGAAAAAACGCTTCATAGATCAATTTAAACTATCTGACTATGACAGTGGCGTACTGACCGCACAAAAAGAAATGGCCGATTATTTTGAAACCTGTGTGAAGACAGCCAAAGGTGAAGCCAAACTAAGCGCTAACTGGATAGCTGGTGATTTGTCTGCTTCCTTAAACAAGGATAACAAAGATATTACAGAAAGCCCTGTCTCTGCAGAAATGCTTGGCGGTATGATTAGGCGCATCAAAGACGACACCATCTCCGGTAAGATTGCAAAACAAGTCTTCGAAGCCATGTGGAATGGTGAAGGTGATGCAGATTCAATCATCGAGAGCAAAGGCTTAAAACAAGTCACCGATACTGGCGCCATAGAAAAACTGGTTGACGTTGTAATAGCCAATAGCCCAGACCAAGTCGCACAATATCAATCGGCCCCAGAAGATAAACAAGGAAAGCTGATAGGCTACTTCATCGGACAAATCATGAAACAATCACAAGGTAAGGCTAACCCTAAACAAGTTAATGAATTATTGAAAGAAAAGCTAAAGGCTTAATAGCCAGTGTAAGATATAACCCCCAGCTGAAACACAACAAAACAATCCTTTCCATAATGTAAAGCTAGAGGCTTTGTTGAATCAGTTACTGGATCTTTACCCATGGGGAGACTTGCCCTATGTGATTAATCTCAAATGCCTCAAGAGCAATCCCAACATCAAATCTTATTACACGTTTTTAAACAGACGACTTATAATCGGCTTGATACAAGAATTCAACATCATCCCTAGCATGGTACTGCACAGATAGAATACACCTTAAATTGGTGATAAAGATGCTGAACAAGGATACCTAAATTCAGATGATTTTACGTTTTTAGAAAGATCTTTAAGCTCATATTCAATTATTATCTAAAATAATCCGTTAGTATAATATTTCTATCATTATCAATAAGTTCGCTGAATATGACACGTGATAAATACAACAAAGAATTTCAGTCGTTTTTAGAAGCAGTATTTAAGCAAGATGGTGTAGAAGGCCTTGCAAACAATCTTCCATTTGTAGACGGCGCTTTAGTTATCACAGTTGATGGAAATATTGTCGCTGCTAATGATGCATTTTTAGATCTCGTCTGTTATCAACAAAGCGAATTATATGGTCAAAGTATCCAAAAGTTAATTTATCAAAAAGATCAGCAAGACGTAGAAAAAAGAATAAGAGAAAAGAATCAAACGAATTATCATGCACGCTTGTTCACTAAGGATTCAACCGTTAAATTTGTAAGCGTTTTTCCAAGTATTTATGAAATTGATGGTGTTACATACAGGCTTACAGCATGCTTTGATAACACGCCAGTGATTAATCTCCAGAAATATCAACTTAACGAATTTAAAAAGTTGGCACGAACTCTGACAAATATTCTCGAAAAGCGAGATAGCTATACCACTGGTCACATGGCTCGTACCGCTGCAATTACTGTTGAGATTGCTAAGGAGATGTCACTGGATAAGGCCACTATAGATACTCTCTGGATTGGCGCCAGTATTCATGATA
Source organism: Thiotrichaceae bacterium UBA973 (assembly GCA_002292815.1). GTDB lineage: Bacteria > Pseudomonadota > Gammaproteobacteria > Eutrophobiales > Eutrophobiaceae > UBA7359. The sequence goes on from DBBX01000030.1 coordinate 86,507, forward strand.
TTGGGAAAATATCTGTCCCCATTGAGATACTAACCAAACCGGATAAATTAAATAATTTCGAATGGGGATTTATAAAAAGTCATCCAACCACAGGGTTTGAAATTGTTGCCGAGGTTGATTTCAATGAAACAATAAAACAGATCATACTGCATCATCATGAATCCCATGATGGATCTGGCTACCCGGACGGAACAATGGGGGCTAATATTCCCTTGGAAGTTGCTATTGTCTCGGTTGCTGATTCCTTAGAAGCGATCTCTGGCGTTCGTCCTTACCGTAAAGCTTTTTCATTTGAAGAAGCAATTGATATCATGAATAATCAAACTGGAAAATATCATAATGAAGTTCTAAAAGCAGCCAGTAGTTTGGTGAAGAATGGGAATTTAAAAGGTCAAGAGTTTGGATTATTACACTAGCTATCTAGTATATGATTATGAATATTTGTCTTTAACTACAAGCATTTTCAGGTGATAAATTCCAATTGCGAACGAATTAAATAAACGACCACGGACCACGTGAGACATTATATTTTGAAACACCGGCAGAATGTTTTAACGCATGTGTTGCATCGATCTATTGAAGTCACAACCCTAAGCTGAAAAAGCAACCTATATCCTTTAGTTAAGTGTAATCGGAAATGAAATGGTATCCCATACGAAACTATACACACGGCTCGACGCACTTGAATCCGAGTTAAAAGAAAAACTTATTCTGCATTTAAAGCATGCTGCAATCGGAAATAACGATTTAGTATTTTGTGCTGAAGGTTACAACCAATACTTAGGATTTAAACATAAAACGGATAAGACCACAGAAGAATTAATCGACATCGGAAGACAAATATTATCGTTGAAAACAAAATTAAACGAATCATCTGCGGGCTCAATTGCAGAACGAATATGTTGGTACTGCAATGAATGGGGAAATTCTTCGAATCATCATCGTAATTCTGCCAAAACTTTAGCTAGGAATTTTTTGGCCGAGATAGAAAAAAATTAAAGTTTTGAGCTAAGCCGCCATAAGACAGGGCTTATATTCAGTCTTCTAGTTAAGCTCCGAATGTCTGCAATCGAAGATATTCGTTAACAGAAATAAATAGGGATATTTGAAAACATTATAATTTAAAAGCAACCTTTCTCTTTAATAGATAAAGCAAGAAATGGGATATATGGAGAATCTGAAGATAAAACATGGATTTAAGGACACTTCACCAATATTCTTAAATAAATATAAGGGATTCCCATTAACATACTGTTAGTCTATATAACTAGAAACTAAAGAATATCCAGATCGATTTAGGCATTTCAAATTCAGATCATAAATTCCTATTTAAACGATACATACGAAACAGTCTTTTTGAGTGAATCTTCATATGAGTAAAACTCGTCGTTCGGTAGTCAGGCGAAGCCGTGAACCTGATAATTACGGTAAACCGCTTGTAACACCATTATCACCATCGGTGGCTTATCACTATTCAGATGTCGATCAATTAAAAGCAGTTTATGAGAACCAAATTGATGGGTTTACTTACGCTCGCTACGGCAATCCTAATTCTGCGATTCTTGCAGACAAAATTTCCTGGATGGAAAATGCTCAAGGTGGGGTGATGACTGCTTCAGGTATGTCAGCACTTTCTGCGGTATTTATGGGCATTCTAAATGCGGGGGATGGAATAGCCGCAGCAACGCAGTTGTATGGACAATCCTTGAAAATGACATCTCAAGTTTGTCCGCGTCTGGGATTTAAAACTACATTTTTTGATGCTTCAGATCCAGATACTTTCGCTGATGCAATACTTCCCTCTACCAAAATCGTTCTAGCCGAAATTGTATCAAATCCAATGTTAAGAGTGACTGATTTTACGGCTTTGGAGAAGGCCGCTAGAAATGTTGGTGCATTGCTGGTAATTGACAATACATTTACAACGCCTTCCGGGTTTAACCCTCTCAATCATGGAGCGCACATAGTCATACATTCGGTTACCAAAATGCTCTCGGGACATAGTGATTTGAATCTTGGATATATAGGTACAAACGATCTGAAGCTATTAAGTAAACTAGATGAAACAGTTTCAACATTAGGCTTAAATGCCAGCCCTTACAATTGTTGGCTGGCGGAGCGTGGATTACATACTTTTGATCTACGCCTGAAACAGGCACAGCACAACGCTAACAAACTATCACAACTTCTTTGCGAACATTCCAAGGTTTCTGAAGTTCACTACCCGGGTCTTTCAACACACCCTGATTATGCACTGGCTAAAGAGTTGCTCAATGGTGATTCTGGAACGATAGTAAGTTTTGTCCTTAAGGGCACACATGAAAACTTAAATTCGTTTTTAAGAGCTGCCGAAAATATACCCTATGGACCAACGCTGGGTGATGTCGCAACAATGTTGATCGTGCCGGCAGTATCTTCACATCGCGAACTAGATAGAAGTAAACGTTTGGAGCTGGGGATTGAGGATAATTTGATCAGAGTATCCGTTGGTATAGAGTCTTTTGACATTATCCGGGATGATTTTCTCGATGCTTTGGACGCCGCATAAACAGCGCTAATAAACGCATGCAGTCGGATTAAAATTCTTTACTTCGCTCTTGTGTTGATCATTGATACGAGCGTTAATATCTACTTTCAGTTGAACTCACCGTATGAAGCAGTCGTAAATGAGTAATCTAATCAATGTCTGCTAGTAGCCGGCAAAAGACATAAATTAAATATAGATTACATCGTTCAGTTCAGATAGTTTATCAGGGCAGCATACCCCCCTTGTAAACAATATGTGGGTTTTCATTATCACATCAAGTACCACAAAATGTCTGAGTAACTATTTCCTCAGGTAATGGCGGGGATTGAAACTCTTCGTTATCTGGAGAAACTTCAAATGGATTTGCCAGTGATTTTGCTAAACGTTTGAATAGGCTAAAATCGCCATTATCTTCAGCCGCTCTTATTGCTTTTTCAACTTGATGATTACGCGCGATAAATACTGGGTTTGCTCGTCGCATAGCGATTCTTATCTCTGGGTTATCTGATTTTAAGTGTCGCCATTTATTTAACCACGCTATGCCTTTGTCTCGCTCTGTAAATAATTCTAGCAATGGCTCATCATCATCACCTTTTTGCAGGTTCGTTAGATAATTAAAAAACAATGTAAAATCAATTTTCTGTTCTGATAGCATCGTTAACGAATCACTGGTGAATTCTAAATGCTTATCGGCAGGTTGATAAAAGCCGAACTTTTTTAACATGCCTTGTCGTAAAGTAAAATTAAATTTCGGTATAAATTCAGCTAACTGTTCCTCAAGGACCTTTACTCCACTTTCCGTTTCAAGATCTAATAATGGCAATAATGTTTCAGCAAGGCGGCTTAAATTCCAAACAGCGATATTAGCTTGTTGATCCCATGCATAACGACCATTCCGATCAATCGAACTAAAAACTCTATTTGGTTTAAATGTATCCATAAATGCACACGGCCCATAATCTATTGTTTCGCTGACAATCGACATATTGTCTGTATTCATCACGCCATGAATAAAGCCAACCAGCATCCATTGTGCTACGAGTTCCGCTTGTTGATTAATAACTTCACTCAGAAGTGCTACATATTTATCATTATGCTGTTCTAATTCTGGAAAATGATGATTGATAACAAAATCGGCTAATGCCTTAATTACGCTTATTTCCTGCGTATCAGATGCATATTGAAAGGTACCAACACGGATGTGACTACTAGCAGTTCTAACTAAAATAGCACCCGGTGTAATTTTTTCTCGCTGAACCGTATCTCCAGTTTTTATGATGGCAAGCGATCGTGTGGTAGGAATTCCTAAACCAGCCATTGCTTCACTAATTAAATATTCTCGAAGTACTGATCCCAACGTTGCACGACCATCTCCACCGCGAGAATAGTGTGTACGACCTGAGCCTTTTAATTGCACATCTATCAATGAACCAACATTGCTTTTCATTTGACCGAGCATATGTGCGCGGCCATCGCCAAGTAGAGGCACCCAATGGGCAAACTGATGTCCTGAATAAGCCATAGCAACAGGAGAACTGATTGGGTCTGCATCATTACCCGCCAGAGTCATTAATCCTTTTTCACTTTTAAACCAATCACTACCTATTCCATATTCACTGAGCAGTTTTTCATTAAGTACGATTAGCGATGGTGCTGAAGATGCTGCGATATTTGATTCAGAAAACATTGTAATAGGAAGATCACGATAGCGTTGTTGTGTTATAGGGCTATCGTTTAATATGGGTATATCCACTTCTTAACTCCAGTTTTAAAACAATTATTTTTAAGTTGGGACAAACAGTATAGGTAAAACAGGAACTGTTCAGTCAGCACAGTGAAATTATTAATTTATCCTAACAATTTAACTATCTATACTAAATATGATTTAGTTACGTAAATATGGGGGATATAGCCATAATAAATTAAGTCAGAATGGCTAAAGGGTCACCTATCGACAGATTGAGTGAATCGGTAGCACTGGCTTTGTTAACGGCGATTTCTATAAGTCCATTTGAGTTCACATACCAAAAAGCTTGTCCTGTTGCTACATTTGTAAAAGTATCTGCTCTGCACACTTCCTTCTCATCTATTTTAAATATCGTTTTGTTATTCACAACATCACCACGGATACCCGTCATACAATTACCAAAGTGATCAATATAGATAACTTCAAATAAATCACTCGGTAAATTATGTCTTTCAATCCAGTCAAACTTATCACCCGGAATAGACTCTTTATTAGCAATCATTGTACAAACCGGTGCATATAGATCTCGTCCATGAAAGCTTTTTGATAGTTGTTCTGGAAGCCAAGTTATCTCCCAACATTCCAAGCCCTTATCTTGTCTTGCCACAATATCAAACAGACCATTCTCAGGCCCTACAAACCAGGAATTATCAATCTTCATTATGACAGGTTTGTCTTCATTACTACCTACCCTTGGGTCAACGACGCAAAGCAAGATTGATTCCACTGGTATTTGAGTCATTAACGAAGCGAGAAGATAGGCGCTGGCTTTTGGATTATTACGAGGCGCATCCGCCATGATATTAATAACTTTCTCATTCGGGGCATGCTGATGCAGAACAGTCTCAACTTGTCCAATGTATGGACCTTCCAAGCCATAGTCTGTGAATAAAAATATCATTTAAACAATGTAGACAAGACACAAGATTGAAGCAATGTTTTTATTATTACGGCTCAATTTGAGGTTTCTAGTTTTTCTCTCGCGATGGACAGGATACCCGAGTGTCACGGCTGCAGAGGATTGACCATTGTTAGACATAATAACGTCAAATTATGGCTCAAAAGAAAAAACCGGGACAAAGCCCGGTTTTAAGGATACAAGCTTATGATTATTATTATGCTTGTTCTGCTGTCTCAACGCCCTCTTCTGCTACAACGGGTCGATCAACTAATGAAACAATGGCCATTTGTGCTTTATCACCGGTGCGAACACCACATTTGAGAATTCGTAGATAACCGCCAGGACGCTCTTTATAACGAGGACCAATTTCATTAAATAGTTTTGTCACCATTCCACGATCACGAAGACGCGCAAAGGCTAGTCTTCTATTGGCAACGCTGTCGCTTTTCGCCATTGTGATCAATGGTTCTGCTACACGGCGTAATTCTTTTGCTTTTGGTAAGGTCGTCTTGATTGCCTCATGTTCCATGAGGGATGCCGCCATATTTCGAAACATCGCTTTACGATGTGAACTATTGCGATTTAGTTTTCGACCACTTTCACGATGACGCATTATTATTCTCTCTTTATTGTGCTGACGCGGTTTCTTTATTCTCTAATGCAGCAGGCGGCCAGTTTTCCAGTCGCATGCCCAATGAAAGACCACGTGATGCCAAGACATCCTTGATCTCTGTTAGAGATTTTTTACCGAGATTCGGGGTTTTTAATAATTCAACTTCTGTACGCTGGATTAAATCACCAATATAGTAAATGCTCTCTGCTTTTAAACAATTTGCAGAACGAACGGTTAATTCGAGGTCATCTACCGGGCGTAAAAGAATTGGATCAATTTCTGGTTCCGCTTGTTGACTTGCTTCAATAGCTTCTTCTGCTTCTAAATCAACAAACACGGCCAACTGAGCTCTCAAGATTCTAGCTGCTTCACTCACTGCTTCTTCAGGATCAATAGTACCGTTTGTTTCTATTTCAATAACCAATTTATCAAGGTCAGTACGTTGCTCTACACGAGCACTTTGAACTTCATAGGCAATACGATTAACAGGACTATAAGACGCATCCAGTTTTAATTGCCCTATGGTTTGCTCGACTTCTTCAGTTCCACCAATAATGACGGGTTTGTAACCACGTCCACGAGCTACCTTCATGACGATGCTTAATTCACCGGCTTTGGTAAGGTTAGCAATAAGATGATCAGGATTCATGATTTCAACATCATGATCTAACGTGATATCTCTGGCATACACTTCACCAGGACCACTTTTCTTCAACGTTAAAGTAGCTTCATCTTTGGCATGCATCATGATTGCAAGACCTTTAAGGTTCAGCAGAATATCGGTGACATCTTCCTGTACACCTTCAATCGCTGTGTATTCATGTAAAACTCCTTCGATTTCTGCTTCAACTACTGCACAACCTGGCATTGAAGATAAGAGCACACGACGTAATGCATTGCCCAATGTATGGCCAAAGCCTCTATCCAAAGGTTCTATCGTAATCTTCGCAGAAGTATTACTTACTGTTTCTACGTCAACCCTTCTTGGTTTTAGTAATTCATTAAATGTCATTGGCATGCGTGATTCTCCTCTACACGTTGTTTACTTGGAGTAGAGTTCTACAACGAGTTGTTCATTAATTTCTGATGGCAGTTCACTTCTTTCTGGAATTGATTTGAAGACGCCTTCCATATTTTTAGTATTGACATCAACCCAATCTGGTAAACCATACTGCTCAGCCACGTTGATTGCGTTTTGAATACGCAATTGCTTTTTGCTTTTTTCACGAATCGCAACAGTATCGCTCGGTGCTACCTGAAACGAAGCGATATTTACTGATTTACCATTAACCAATATTGAACGATGGCTTACCAATTGACGTGCTTCACTACGCGTAGCTCCAAAGCCCATACGATAAACAACATTGTCCAGTCTACATTCTAATATTTGCAACAAATTTTCACCTGTTGAGCCCTTGCGACGAGCGGCTTCTTTGTAGTACTTACGGAATTGCTTTTCCAAGACACCGTAGATACGACGTAACTTTTGCTTTTCACGCAACTGTAATGCGTAATCAGACAACCTTTTTGGACGGCTGCCTTGTATACCAGGTAACTTATCTATCTGGCATTTTGATTCAATCGGTCTAGCACGACTTTTTAAAAATAAATCTGTGCCTTCACGTCGACTAAGTTTACATTTTGGTCCGAGATAACGTGCCATTCTAAAGCTCCTGAATTAAACCCGACGTTTTTTGGGCGGGCGACACCCATTGTGTGGAATCGGTGTAACATCAGATATATTAGTGATCTTAAAACCGACTGAATTAAGTGCCCGAACCGCTGATTCACGACCTGGTCCTGGCCCTTTTATAAATACTTCTAAATTCTGCATGCCAAATTCCCGTGCAACTTCACCTGCTTTCTGTGATGCAATCTGTGCAGCAAACGGTGTGCTTTTACGTGAACCGCGGAAACCACTACCACCGGAAGTAGCCCATGACAGAGTATTACCCTGACGATCGGTTATCGTAATAATAGTGTTATTAAATGAAGCATGTATGTGCGCAATACCATCTACGACGGTTTTCTTTACACGTTTGCGAGTCTTTGTTGCTGTTTTGGCCATAGTTTTTTAAAACCTGTTGTTTTATTTTTTAATCGCTTTTCTGGGACCTTTACGGGTACGGGCATTAGTACTGGTACGTTGCCCTCTGACCGGCAGCCCACGACGATGACGAATACCTCTATTAGTACCAAGGTCCATCAAGCGTTTGATATTCATTGAGACTTCACGACGTAAATCACCTTCAAGATCATACTTACCAACTTCAGCACGAACCTTGTCTAGCTCTGCTTCGTTAAGTTCTCTAACCTTACTGGAACCTGTTAAACCCACTGCATCACAAACTTGTTGTGCACGGGTACCACCGATACCATAGATATAAGTCAAAGCAATTACCAAGTGCTTATTATCTGGTATGTTAACGCCTGCAATACGAGCCATTATTCAATCTCTCCAATATAATTTTCTAGCGCTTATCATCTAGCCTTGACGCTGCTTATGTCGCGGGTCAGTACAGATAACACGTACAACTCTATTACGCCGAATGATTCTGCAATTTCGACAAATTCTTTTTACTGATGCTCTAACTTTCATTTTCTTTCTCCGGCATGCTCAAGCAAACGAATTAACGTCGGCCGTGCCCCTTTAGATTAGCTTTCTTCATTATCCCCTCATACTGATGGGACATTAAATGTGACTGAACCTGAGACATAAAGTCCATAACAACCACAACAATAATCAATAGTGATGTACCACCAAAATAAAACGGCACATTAAATTTCAATATTAAAAACTCAGGCAATAAACAAACAAATGTGATATAGACAGCACCGGCCAAAGTCAACTTGGTTAAAACCTTATCAAGGTAAGCCGCTGTTTGTTCTCCCGGACGCATACCCGGAATGAACGCACCTGATTTTTTCAAATTATCTGCAGTCTCACGCGGATCAAAGACCATCGCTGTGTAAAAGAAACAGAAAAATATTATCCCGGCAGCATAAGTAATTACGTAAATCGGCTGTCCTGGAGATAGTGTTGTTGCAATATCCTGCAACCAACCCATACCCTCAGTCTGTGCAAACCATCCCGCAATCGTCGCTGGAAATAATATCAAACTTGATGCAAATATAGGTGGAATCACGCCAGCCATGTTGAGTTTCAGTGGTAAGTGACTCGTCTGGCCGCCCATCATTTTACGACCTACCTGACGTTTCGCGTAATTCACCGTAATACGACGTTGACCACGTTCTACAAAAACAACAAATGCAGTCACAGCAATAGCGAGTGCAAATAAACCAACCACTGCTAACAAATGCATCTCACCTGTTCTTGATAATTCAATCGTCCCGCCAATCGCAGACGGTAAGCCCGCAACAATTCCAGCAAAGATAATCATCGAAATACCATTGCCTATCCCGCGTTCTGTGATCTGTTCACCTAACCACATTAAAAACATGGTGCCAGTAACCAATGTACTTACTGCTGCAATTCGGAAGCCTATACCCGGGTCCATAACAACGGCATAACCTGCTGCCTGTTGTCCTTCCAGCGCAACTGATACACCAAAGGCTTGAAACGTTGCTAATACAACAGTGCCATAACGAGTGTATTGCGTAATCTTACGTCGCCCTGCTTCACCTTCTTTTTTCAGCTGTTTTAATTTCGGCTCAACAACCGAAAGTAGCTGCATAATAATTGATGCCGAAATATACGGCATAATACCCAAGGCAACCACTGAGAATCGACTCAGAGCGCCTCCAGAAAACATATTGAACATATCCAAAATCGTGCCTTGCTGTTGTTGAAACAGATCGGCCAAGGCAATTGGATTGATGCCCGGTACAGGTATATGTGTTGCAATTCGATATACAAATAACGCTAATAATACGAACAACAGACGTTGGCGCAGTTCTTTTAACTGTCCGAGACCTGAAAGTCCGCCTGGAATTGCTGGGTTAGAAGCTGACATTTATTCTTCTATTTTCCCACCAGCTGCTTCAATAGCCGCTTTAGCACCTTTAGTAAGCATCAAACCTTTTACGGTCACTGCTTTTTCCAATTTACCAGAAAGCATAACTTTCACTCGTAACGTGCTTTTGTTAATTAGTCGTGCTGCTTTAAGCACTTCAATATCGATCACGTCAGCATCAAGTTTTGCTAACTCATGCAGACGAATCTGTTCAGTTACGCGACCAACACGTGAACTAAACCCGACTTTTGGCAAACGACGTTGTAAAGGCATCTGCCCGCCTTCGAAACCTACTTTATGATAGCCACCGGAGCGTGATTTTTGACCTTTATGGCCACGTCCACCTGTTTTACCAAGACCTGATCCTATTCCGCGACCTCTACGTTTTGCATCTGAGGTTGAATCAGGATGGGGTTTAACTGTATTTAAACGCATCAGCTTAGTCCTCTTCCACTGCGAGCAAGTAACTTACTTTATTAATCATGCCACGATTTTCTGGCGTATCACCAACGGTGACAGTATGACCAATACGACGTAAGCCCAAACCACTAACACAGGCTTTATGTTTCTGAATACGTCGATTAGTACTCTTAACCAACGTAACTTTTAATTGTTTGTCCGATTTCTTAACCATGATTAGCTAACCACTTCTTCTACAGACTTGCCGCGTTTTGCAGCAATGTATTCTGGTGAAGACATTGATTTTAGTCCTTCAATCGTTGCACGAACCACATTAATAGGGTTAGTCGAACCGATCGACTTGGCCAGAACATTATGAATCCCGACGACTTCGAACACAGCTCGCATTGGACCACCAGCAATAATACCGGTACCTTCTGAGGCGGGTTGCATATAGACCTTGGCCGCACCAAACTCTGCCATAATCGAGTATTGAAGTGTGCCTTCATTCAATGGTACTGAAATCATATTGCGACGCGCATCTTCCATTGCCTTTTGTATCGCAAGAGGCACTTCACGAGATTTACCTCGTCCAACACCAACACGACCATTACCATCACCAACAACTGTTAATGCTGCGAAACCAAATTGACGACCACCTTTGACTACCTTGGCAACGCGATTAACGTTAACAAGCTTTTCTTGAAGATCTTCGTTTCCGGTTATTGAGTTTCCTAAAGCCATTAGACCCTTCCTTAAAATTCCATACCTTGTTCGCGAGCAGCATCGGCTAATGCTTTAATGCGACCATGGTATTTAAAACCTGAGCGGTCAAAAGCAACTTTCGAAACACCTGCTTTCTTCGCACGTTCAGCCAGAATCTTACCAACAGTAATGGCTGCATCGACATTACCACTGTATTTAATCTGACCCTTAACTTCTTTATCCAAACTTGATGCACTCGCAATCACTTGCGAACCATTTGGCGCAATAACCTGTGCATAGACATGTCGTGGTGTTTTATAAACACACAAACGATTTACTCCAAGCTGTTTAATTTTTGCGCGTGCCTTAGTGGCGCGGCGGATTCTATCTGTTTTTTTACTCATATCGACTAGCTCTTCTTAGCTTCTTTGCGAATGATACGTTCATCCGAATAACGAACACCTTTTCCTTTATAGGGCTCAGGTGGACGGTATCTACGAATATTTGCAGCAACCTGACCCACTTGTTGTTTATCAGAACCCTTAATAATAATCTCGGTTTGACTCGGTGCTTCAATCGTAATGCCTTCCGGAATTGCGAACTCGACTGGATGTGAAAAACCTAATGTAAGATTTAATACTTTTCCAGAGACTGCAGCACGATAACCAACACCAACAATCGTCATCTTTTTTTCAAAACCTTCACTAACACCCGTCACTAAATTTTGAATTAATGCGCGTGTGGTACCTGATAAAGCGTTAGCAGACTTACTGTTATTATTAACAGTCGTTTTTAATACATTGTCTTCCTGCTCAACCTTAACCAAAGGATGCACATTATGTGACAACTCACCTTTACCACCTTTAACAGTAACCATACTGCCGACGATATTGACATCGACGTCACTAGGTATTGTTATCGGATTATTTGCTATTCTTGACATGTCAATTCATCCAAATTAAGAAACAAAACACAGTACTTCACCACCAATACCGTGCTCACGTGCTGATTTATCTGTCATAACGCCTTTGGCCGTAGAAATTACTGCCACACCGAGGCCACCCAATACCTTAGGCAACTCATCAGCTGACTTATAACTACGAAGACTAGGTCGACTTACGCGTTGAATTTTTTCAATTACTGCTTTACCTTCAAAATATTTAAGCTCGATAGTCAACGTTGCTTTTTTATCATGCTCGGCAACACTGTAATCAAGAATATAGCCTTCTTGTTTCAGGATATTCGCGATCGACACCTTTAATTTTGATGAGGGCATTTTCACATCACGCTTATTGCGTTGAAGTGAATTACGAATTCGAGTCAACATATCTGAAATGGGGTCTGACATACTCATGTTTATATTCTCTCTTTATTTACCAGCTCGCTTTAACCAAGCCTGGCACATCGCCACGCATAGCCGCTTCACGTAATTTATTTCTACCTAACCCAAACTTACGATAATAACCGTGTGGTCGTCCCGTGATATTACAACGGTTACGAACACGAACCGGACTCGCATCTCTTGGCATTTTATTAAGCTTTTCACGCGCTGCTGCGCGTTCATCTTCGCTTAAAGACGTATCTTTAATGATTGCTTTCAATTCAATTCTTTTTGCCGCGTATTTTTTTACCAAACGTATACGTTTGACTTCGCGATTGACCATGCATGACTTTGCCATATTAAATAGACCTCAAGACCTTAACGGTAAGTTAAATGCCGCTAACAAAGCACGGCCTTCTTCATTTGTACGTGCTGAGGTAGTGATCGTAATATCCATACCTCGCAGAGTGTCAATCTTGTCATAGTCAATTTCCGGGAAAATAATTTGTTCTTTAATCCCCATATTGTAATTACCACGACCATCAAAAGACTTTGCATTTAATCCACGAAAATCCCGGATACGTGGGATTGCAATCGAGATTAAACGATCCAAAAACTCATACATACGTTCGCGACGTAGAGTTACCTTACAACCGACAGGCCATCCTTCACGCACTTTAAAGTTCGCAACTGATTTTCTTGCATTACAAACGATTGGTTTTTGTCCGGCAATTTTAGTCATATCACTTACTGCATGTTCAACAACCTTTTTATCGGCAACTGCCTCACCGATACCCATATTAAGGGTAATCTTGGTGATCTTCGGGACTTGCATAGATGATTTATAACCAAACTGCTCGGTTAACTGCTTAATCACCGTACTATTATAATGTTCTTGTAATCTGACCATGAATATTGACCTTATACATCCACAACTTCATTGTTTGACTTGAAATATCGTACTTTTTGTCCATCTTCCAGTGAGCGATAACCGACTCGGTCACCCTTGTTTGTTACTGGATTCCACATAGCGACATTGGAAATATGAATCGCTGCTTCTTTTTCGACGATACCACCTGGTGTACCTTGCATCGGGTTACCCTTGGTATGTTTCTTAATCATGTTGACGTTCTCAACAAAGATTTTATCCAATTCATTTATCACAGATAAAACAACACCACGCTTACCTTTATCCTTGCCAGCAATGACAACAACTTCGTCACCTTTCTTTATGCGAGCCATTTCTAAAGTACCTCCGGTGCCAGAGAAACAATCTTCATAAACTGTTCTCCACGTAGTTCTCGTGTTACTGGGCCAAATATACGTGTGCCAATAGGTTGTAATTGAGCATTCAGCAATACAGCCGCATTGCCATCAAACCTAATCAACGACCCATCTGCTCTACGTACACCTTTACGGGTACGTACAACAACAGCGTTATAAACATCGCCCTTCTTAACCTTGCCGCGAGGAATAGCTTCCTTGATGCTGACTTTAATAACATCACCAACGTTAGCGTATCGACGCTTTGAGCCACCCAATACTTTCACACACATCAGCCGGCGTGCACCGCTGTTGTCTGCTGCATCAAGCATTGTTTGCATTTGAATCATGTGCGCTCTATCTCCCTAAACCGGTTATACAACTTGTGCCTTACTGACGACTTTCTGCAAGCGCCAAGACTTGTTTTTGGATAAAGGCCGTGATGCTTCAATTACAACAACATCGCCTTCATTACATTCGTTAGCTTCATCATGAGCTAATAGCTTGGTAGAACGGCGCATAAACTTACCGTACAACGGATGCCTTACTTTACGCTCAACCATTACAGAAATAGTTTTATCCATTTTATTACTTGTTACAGTGCCGGTAACCGTCTTTGCTTCTGTTGATTCTGTGCTCATGCGTCTTTACCTGATGCGATTTTTTTCTCATTAATAAGCGTATTGAGCCGTGCAATATTGCGTCGAGTCTTTTTCATCTCACTAGGCTTATCAAGTTGCCCGGTGCCTTTCCTCATTCGCAAATTAAATTGGCCACGTAACTCTTCCAATAAAATTGTTTGCAGCTCTTCAGCTGTCTTTTCTCTTAATTCTGCTGCTTTCATTACAGTACTGTCCTCGCAACAAAGGTTGTCTTAATCGGCAACTTGGCTGCAGCTAATTCAAAGGCTTCACGTGCTAAATCTTCAGGCACACCTTCCATTTCATAAAGCATTCTACCTGGTTGAATCTGGGCTACCCAATACTCAACATTACCCTTACCTTTACCTTGTCTAACTTCCAAAGGTTTCTTGGTGATCGGTTTGTCAGGAAATATTCTTATCCAGACCTTAGCGCCACGTTTTACTTTACGTGTTAATGCACGTCGTGCAGCTTCAATTTGGCGTGCCGTAATACGGCCTCTGCCAATAGCTTTCAAACCAAATTCACCAAAGCTGACTTTATTAGCAACAGTGGCAAGACCACGATTACGTAATTTACTTTGTTTTCTATATTTCGTTCTTTTTGGTTGTAACACGTCAAATTCCTATTAGTTGCTTACTCTTAACTTAAGCCTTGGCTTGTTCTTTTTTGGCTTTATCTTTCTTGCCGTCTTCTTTTTGGCCTTCTTCTTCTACAGTCTGTTCATGACCAACAAATACTTCGCCTTTGAAGATCCAGACTTTAATACCTATAATTCCGTAAGTTGTATTGGCTTCAGCAGTGCCGTAGTCAATATCAGCACGTAATGTATGAAGTGGCACACGACCTTCCCGATACCATTCTGTTCGAGCAATCTCAGCACCATTGAGGCGACCACCAAGGCTAATCTTGATGCCTTGCGCACCTAAACGCATTGTATTTGTAACAGCTCGTTTCATAGCGCGACGAAACATTATGCGTCGTTCAATTTGTTGCGCAACACTTTCAGCAACAAGATAAGCATCCAATTCTGGCTTGCGAATCTCTTCAACACTGACATGTGCAGGAACACCCATCATCTTTGATATTTCAAAACGAAGACGTTCAATATCTTCACCTTTTTTACCAATCACAATACCAGGTCGAGCTGTATGAATAATCACACGTGCGTTACCCGCAGGTCTCTCAATCTGAATCCGGCTGACAGATGCGTTAGCTAGTTTCTTACGCACATATTCTCTAACCTTTAAATCTGCATGCAAATAATTTGCGTAATCCTTACTGTCTGCATACCAGGTTGAAGTCCAGTCTTTAATAATGCCGAGGCGTATCCCCGTTGGATGTACTTTTTGACCCATACTATTTATTAGCCTCCGGTTCAGATACCGTCACGGTAACATGACTGGTTCTCTTTATAATTCTATCGGCACGGCCTCTAGCGCGTGGACGTAAGCGCTTCATTGTTGGACCCTGGTTTACCTGTATAGCACTGACTGTTAACTCATCGATATCAGCACCATCGTTATTTTCAGCATTAGCAATCGCAGATTCGAGCACCTTTTTAAGGACATCCGCACCTTTTTTGTTACTGAACGCGAGTAGATTAATTGCACGGTCTACTGCTAATCCGCGAATCTGATCTGCCACTAAACGCAATTTCTGCGGTGACAAATGAGTATGTTTTAATGTTGCTGAAGTTGTCATAAGTATAGTTTTCTAATAATTAAGATTTTCTATCTGCAATGTGTCCACGAAAAGTACGCGTCAACGCAAATTCACCTAGTTTATGCCCGACCATATTTTCAGAGATATAGATAGGCATATGATCACGACCATTGTGTACGCCGATGGTCAAACCAACCATATCAGGCATCACCATGGAACGACGAGACCATGTTTTAATTGGACGCTTATCGTTACTTTCCTTTGCTGTTTGCACCTTTTTTACAAGGTGATGGTCAATAAACGGACCTTTTTTAATTGAACGTGGCACGGGTATTCCTCTCGTCTATTTACGTTTACGAACGATTAACTTATCTGTTCGTTTATTCTTTCTCGTCTTATAACCCTTGGTTGGAGTTCCCCAAGGACTAACTGGATGGCGCCCACCGGAAGTACGACCTTCACCACCACCATGTGGGTGATCAACTGGATTCATTGCGACACCACGAACAGTAGGACGAACACCACGCCAGCGTTTTGCACCGGCCTTGCCTAATGAACGCAGTGAATGTTCGCCATTACTCACTTCACCAATTGTTGCTCGACAATCTGCCAGGACTTTACGCATTTCACCAGAACGTAATCTTAGCGTTGCATGTTGGCCTTCTTTTGCAACCAACTGAACTCCAGCGCCTGCACTTCGTGCAATTTGTGCGCCCTTACTTGGCTTTAATTCAATACAGTGAACCGTTGTACCTAACGGGATATTTCGCAACGGCATACAGTTACCTACCTGGATACCTGCTTCAGAACCCGACATTACGAGACTGCCTTCTTTCACACCACCTGGTGCAATGATGTAGCGTCTTTCACCATCAACATATAGCAATAATGCAATATGTGCGGTTCTATTCGGATCGTATTCGATACGCTCAACCTTCGCCTGTATTCCGTCTTTATTACGTTTGAAATCAATTATGCGATAGCGTTGTTTTGAACCACCACCACGATGACGAACGGTAATACGGCCATTATTATTTCGACCTGAATGTTTCTTTTGACTTTCCAACAATGGCTCATAAGGTTTGCCTTTATGTAACTCAGGGCTAACAACTTTAACCATTGAGCGGCGACCTGGAGATGTCGGTCTTGGATTAACTAATGCCATAATATATACCTATTAAGCGCCCATGAAATCTATGTCAAAACCAGGCTTCAATCTGACATAGGCTTTTTTCCAATTAACACGTTGCCCTGGTCGACGCGCAAACATTTTTGTCTTACCTTTTACATTGGTAACCTGAACTGACAATACCTCAGCACCATCGAACATAAGTTCAACAGCCTGCTTTATTTCAGGCTTGGTCGCATCCTTAGCTACTTTAAACACATATTGATTGTATGCTTCACCAACCATTGTCGACTTTTCAGTCACTCGTGGTTCAAGCAAAACCGTCATTAATTTTTCCTGATTCATGATAACCATGCCTCAACTTTTTCTACGGCTGCCTGAGTCATTAATACTTTGTCAAAACCAATCAATGAATACGGATCAATTTCATTAGTATCAATCACATCAACCTTTGGAATATTTCTTACACCAAGATAAAGATTTTCGTTCAATTCTTCGGTCACGATTAATACATCATCAAGACTAAGACTCGCCAATTTGTCTTTAACCAATTTTGTTTTTGATTCATCTACATTGAACTCATCGACACAGATGAAACGTTCTTGACGAACAAGCTCAGAAAGAATCGAACGCATCGCTGCACGATACATTTTTTTATTCAGTTTCTTACTATGGTCTTGTGTTTTAGCAGCAAACGTAACACCACCACCACGCCATATCGGACTACGGATTGTCCCTGCTCGCGCTCGACCGGTACCTTTTTGTTTAAAAGGTTTTCTACCACCGCCACGAACTTCTGCACGCGTTTTTTGCGCCTTGGTGCCTGAACGGGCACCTGCCAGATACGAGGTTAATACCTGATGTATCAATGGCTCATTAAATTCGACAGAAAAAACACTATCGGCAACATTCATTGTGCCAGCTTTTCCACTGCCTGATTTTTGAATCGTTAGTTCCATTATTACTGCCTTATTATCGTGTTTTTACCGAAGGTTTAACTACAACCTTGCCACCTTTAACCGAAGGTACTGAGCCCTTAATCAAAAGTAGGTTACGCTCACTATCAACGCGAACTATTTCAAGGTTTTGGGTTGTCCGTTGTACATTCCCCATATGTCCTGCCATTTTCTTGCCCTTGAAAACACGGCCTGGCGTTTGACATTGACCTATAGAACCCGGTGCACGGTGAGACAATGAATTACCATGTGTATTGCGTTGATGGCTAAAATTGTGTCGTTTTATCGCACCCGCAAAACCTTTACCATTCGTGGTACCTGTAACATCTACCTTTTGACCAGCTTCAAACATATCAACCTTAAGTTCTGCACCGGCAGTATACTGCTCAAGCTCTTCATTGCTTACTCTATATTCCAAGAGTCCTTCAGCTGTTTCTAGGTTCGCCTTGGCATAGTTTCCAGCTTCTGACTTAGTCACAGCTGATGATTTTTTTGCACCCCAGGAAACTTGTATAGCGGTATAGCCTTTTGTCTCTGGTGTAATCAAACTAGCAACATGATTAGGGCTGGCTTCTACTACCGTTACTGGCAAAGAGTGTCCTTCTTCAGTGAACACACGTGTCATTCCACGTTTTCGACCTACTATTCCTATCGTCATTGTTTTATCCGCCAGTCTCTATCAGTTAAGTTTAATCTGGACGTCAACACCTGCCGCCAAATCAAGTTTCATTAATGCATCAACAGTTTTATCTGTTGGGTTAACGATATCCATTAAACGTTTATGGGTACGAATCTCATATTGATCACGCGCATCTTTATTAACGTGCGGAGAGATTAGAACTGTAAAACGCTCTTTCTTCGTTGGTAACGGTATAGGACCCTTGATTTGTGCTCCTGTTCGTCGCGCTGTTTCCACAATCTCTTTAGTAGATTGATCGATCAGTCGATGATCAAATGCCTTAAGGCGGATCCTGATTATTTGTTGTTCGTCGGCCATTTAATATTTACTCAATAATTTTAGAAACGAC
>DBBX01000020.1 GCA_002292815.1 Thiotrichaceae bacterium UBA973
GTTTACTCATGACCTCCTCCTCTAATTTAGTTGATCATGTAACTTGATCTCATTTATGGAACAAATAACTATATAGCACCTCGAGATCATAAAGTGTTATAAAGTTTTGAAAGGGATTTTAGTAGCTAACTTAATAAAGATAGCGGACTGTGTAAGTTTTCTCAGAAAGAAAGGTTTGTAGTCTGACAAGAAGATCAGATCTAAGTATTTGGATAAAACAAATGCCAACTTGTGCATATTGATATATTTTGAACCCTACTTGCCAATTCCTTAGGTTATATATATTCAAGATATAAAATCTAGATATATTTAATTTATTGTTA
The DNA here is from genome assembly GCA_002292815.1 of Thiotrichaceae bacterium UBA973. Classification (GTDB taxonomy): domain Bacteria; phylum Pseudomonadota; class Gammaproteobacteria; order Eutrophobiales; family Eutrophobiaceae; genus UBA7359. The sequence goes on from DBBX01000020.1 coordinate 324, forward strand.
TATGACTGCTTTCAACTTACCTCGATGAAAGAATCAGTGGAGAGTTTAGGAAATTTTCCCAATTGGCGCAAGATATTTTTACTATATAAAAACATATATCTAGACAACAAAGTTACTACTTTTTTAATCCTATTTAACCCTAGATTTTGCTGCGTCGCAGCAGTTTCGCCCTGTTAGGACGAGAAGAAATAGTCACGAGTTGAAACAACCATATATTTATGGTTAAAGGATACCAATTCAAAAACACAACTATCAAATTTTGTATTGGGGCTTACGCCCCAAATGCCCAAAACAGTCTGTTATATCTTCTATTTACTAGTTGGTTTAATCATTTTGACTTGTTTAACCACGATACAGCTCGAGCTTGCTTTTTCTCTCACCTTCAATAATTCTTCGTAAAGTCTTTCACCTCGTTTATTGTCCCTAAAAGAAGAACCCTTTTCTCCGGGCATTTTCATGTTCCGCTCAAAGGTATAACCTTCTTCGTAATCGCTAAATGTCATATTGGCTCTAATACTATCGTACCGGCATGTACAGGTATAAAGGTTTTCGTCCGTCTGTCCACCTAATTCTGCCATGCAGTTCATGGCATAACGTACAGTTTCCTCTGTCGTATATTCGTCCGCCATAACAGGCATCGCCCCAAACAACAGTAAAGATATGCTAATAAGCAGTTTATTCATGATCAAATTCTCCTAGTTTAAAATAGTTCTGAATCTAAAAGTTCTTTAAATCCTTTAATATGTGCTCTTAATAGAGGTGCGCACCATTGTAAAGTTGCATTCTAGCGCGATAAATATGGCTTAATTAACTTCATCAGCCTATCTATATTACCCTTATTAGATTCAATAACCTCTCGACCTATTTCACCTCGATGATGTCGTTCATTGGCATCACCCAAAAGTGTACAAACTTCTTGCATTAACTGTTGCTCATCTGAAACGCGAATCAGAGCATCACCAGCAGAAAGTAATTCAGTTATTTCTGTAAAATTAAACGTATATGGGCCAGTGATGATGGGTAAACCCAAACTCGCTGGCTCCATCATATTCTGCCCACCCTTTGCTACCAAACTTCCGCCGACAAAAGCTACTTGAGATGCAGCATAGTGTAATTGCAATTCTCCTAATGTATCCAGTAAATAGATGGCATGCTCAGTTGTGAACGTTTTATGATCGCTACGCTTAACGAAATTTAATTGCAGGTTCTTACAAAGTGATGCGATCTTATCAGATCGCTCTGGGTGTCGCGGAGCAATGATCAATATTGCGTCAGGATATGCTTTCAATAGTTTAATATGGGCATTCAAGATAATTTCATCTTCACCATCATGGGTGCTTGCAGCTATCCAAACAGGTCTGTTCACAGAAAAATATCGTTTTAGTGATTGTGCTTGTTCTTTTATGCTTGGTGGCACATTGATATCAAACTTCAAGTTTCCTGTGACAACCACTTTATCCTTCGCAGCACCAAATGAAATAAATCGTTCAGCATCTTTACTCGTTTGTGCAGCAACAATATCCACAAGACTGAGGGTTTCTTGCATTAACTTTGATACCAAGCGATATCCTTTTGCTGATCGCTGACTTAAACGTGCATTGATAATAAGAATCGGTATTTTTAAATTTTCACATGATTGATAAAGATTTGGCCATATTTCTGTTTCCATCGTGATCAAAAGCGAAGGCTGAACAACTCTGAGAAACCTATTAACTGAATAAGGCAAATCATATGGCAAATAACGGTGAATGACATCGTCAGCAAATTGTTTTTCAACCGTAATTGCGCCGGTAGGAGTCACTGTCGTTATTAATAATATATGGTTGGTATATTCTTCAAGCAGATTATTAATAATCGGCATTGCCGCGTTAACTTCACCGACGGACACAGCATGGATCCAAATAACCGGTTTATCTACTTTGTCCCAAGACAGGAAACCAAAACGCTCTTTCCATCTTTGCCTGTAAGCAGGATTTTTTGACCCCAGGAAAAAAAGCCTTAATAGAACTAAAGGCGCGAGTAAATAAATTATAATGGTATAAAGATATCGCAATGTTTGAATATTCTTTTAAATATTAAATTCTGTTTGAATTAAGAATGTTCAAATATGAACTCACACCATCCTTTAATGAAGTGAACTCCTGATCATAACCAGCGGAACGTAATTTATTTAAATTCGCTTCTGTAAAACTTTGATAAGCATTCTTTAAAGAATCGGGGAATGGAATGTAATTTATCTTACCTTTTTTATGCCAGTCAACAACTGCATTAGCCACATTATTAAAACTATTAGATTGCCCTGTGCCGACATTGAATATTCCCGAGACATCAGGCTTGCTCATCAGCCATAAATTGACAGCGACAACATCGTTAACAGAAATAAAGTCTCTTAATTGTTCTCCATCAGCATAACCGTGACTCCCTTCAAACAATTTTAACTCACCTGTTTCCTTGATTTGATTATTAAAATGATAAATGACGCTCGCCATACTTTTTTTGTGATTCTCTCCGGGACCAAAAACATTAAAATAACGAAGTCCTACAACTTGTGAATTAATCTTGGCGTTTAAATTTCTAACATAGTTATCAAATAATAATTTTGAATACCCATATACATTGACAGGACTTTCATGCTCTGGTTCTTCAATGAACTTTGATTCAATGCCGTAGACTGCGGCGCTTGATGCATAAATAAACGGAAGTGAACGCTCAAGACAAAAATGTAGCAGTTCTTTAGAATAAGTATAGTTATTATCCATCATGTATTGGCCATTCCATTCTGTCGTTGTGGAACAGGCTCCTTCATGAAAAACAATTTCAATTTTGTCGCATAGACTGTCGCGTCTTTGTATTAATTGTCTGAACTCGGTTTTATCAAAATAATCAGCAACCTTATTCACAACCAGATTTTCAAACTTTTTCCCGTCGGTCAGGTCGTCGACAACAATGACATCTTCCCTGCCAAGTTTATTTAACCCAGCCACAAGTTGACTACCTATAAACCCCGCTCCGCCAGTAACAACGATCATGTTGGCCTCTAGTTATTCTCTATTATTTTTTCTAACATTGATGAAGTTGAACAACCGTCTTCAAAAGGCAAGACAACAACTTCACCGCCTGATTGTTTAACACCTGCTGCACCAGCAATTTGATCTTCTGTGTAATCACCACCTTTTACAAGAAAGTCTGGCTCAAGTAGTGAAATCAGTTTTTCGGGAGTATCTTCGCTAAATGCCACAACCCAATCAACACAGGCCAACGCATTTAAAACCGTCATTCTATTTTTTAATGCATTTATTGGGCGTGAATTGCCTTTTAATCGTTTTACAGAATTATCAGCATTAATAGCGACAATCAGTCGATCGCCGAGAGTTCTTGCTTTAGTCAAATAGTTAATATGTCCTGCATGTATGATATCAAAACAACCATTGGTCATAACAATTTGCTCGCCTTTACGTTTAGCGCGATTAACAACCTCTAATGCAGAATTTTTATCTAATAATTCCTGCGGTTGATACTTATTCATACTCGCACTATTCAACTCATCTGCTGAAACTGTCGCTGCGCCAAGTTTTTCTACAACTAAACCTGCTGCAGTGTTAGCTAAAAAAGTTGCCTGCTCTAATTCATAACCCGAGGCTATCGCTGCTGCTAACGAAGCTATCACCGTATCTCCAGCACCCGTGACATCATAGACCTCATGAGTGTGTGCCTTAAGATGCAATGGTTTTTGTTTGTCGCACAATAAAGTCATGCCTTTCTCACCACGCGTCACCAATATTGCAAACAACTGCAGCTTCTTTCTGAGTTCTTCCGCTTTGCTAATTAAAATTTCATTGGTCTTGCAATCGCCAACAACCGCTTCGAGTTCTTTCAAGTTAGGCGTAAGAATACTTGCATTACTGTAACTACTAAAATCCGATGACTTCGGATCAACTAAAACAGTGACATTGTTATCATTAGCATGCTTAATAAATGTCTGCACCTTCGCCAAACTGCCTTTTGCATAATCTGACAATACAACAACATCGACTGATTCAAGCAAAGTTAAATATTGCTCAATTAGCCTCTCTGTTTCAGGTATGCTGGATTCTTCTTCGTAGTCGAGCCGGAGTAATTGTTGATGCTGACTCAATACACGTTGTTTTGTAATTGTTGGAAAACCATCTTGATGAACAAAGTGGCACGCCACGCCTTTTTCTCCAAGTATTTCCTGCAATCTTCTTGCAGCTGCATCTTGCCCGGTAATTCCCAATAATTGCGTGTTAACGCCTAGCGACGAGATATTTATAGCAACATTGGCAGCGCCTCCGGGTCGTTCTTCCGTGTTTTTTACGCGCACGATCGGAACGGGGGCTTCTGGTGAAATTCGACTGGTTTCACCATATATATATTGATCTAGTATAATATCGCCAACGACTAATACCTTAGTCGTACTACTGGGTTTAAAAACGATTTCTTGCATTACAACTATTGCTCTTAACTTTGGTCTAAACTCGAAATATTAACACACGATAATTATCATAGTATTCAATATGTTGGTTAAAAAGCGTCTATTTTTACTTTACTTGCTGTTTTATACATCTTTTTGTATTGCAGACAATGCAATTCCGGGGTTTTTTGAGGTGAACTACACCTTATATCGTAACGATATGAAAGTCGGGCTTATGGAACGACGCTTTTTTCAAAAAGAAGATGGCAAATATACCTTTCGCTCAGAGAGTAAAACTACCGGATTTATTGCACTTCTGAAAAAAGTCCACATTCTTGAAGTTAGCAACGGAGATTTAATCGATTCAAACTTCACTCCCCTACACTACACCTACAACCGCACCAAAGGGAAAAAGAAACGAGACGTTGACATTGATTTTAATTGGCAATCACAAAAAATCGTAAACCGTGTTAATGAATCAACATGGCAAATGCAAACTCAACCTGGCGTGCTGGATAAATTACTCTATCAATTAACGATTATGGCGGATCTGAAGGCAGGTATTGTTCCAAAGAGTTATTTCATTGCTGATGGAGGCAAGATTAAAGAATATCAATTTGAACATATAGCAGACGAGGTAATTAAAACCCCGCTAGGCGATTTTAATACGATGAAACTTGCCCGCCATAAATTAAACAGTAAGCAAGAAACTTATTTGTGGTGCGCTTATGATTTGGATTTTTTACCAGTGAAAGTGATTAATACTGAAAAGGATGATCGTATCTCTACAGCTATTATCAAATCAATAAAAGGACTAGGCCTCAATACGAATTAATTTTATTGTATAACTAACGTTTGAGCTGTTTGATGATTTTATCTGGTGGCATATAACCGGGAAGCACCATCCCATTTTGTAGATATATTGCAGGAGTTCCTCGCACCCCAAGTTTCTTTCCCAAGGCGTATTGTTCAGCAACCGGGTCATCACAAGGTATTGCTTCGACAGTCTCCCTGTTCTTTGCCGCTGTTAATGCTTTTTGCCTGTCTTTGGCACACCATACATTACTCATTTCGTGGCCTGTGACCGAATCAACACCTGCCCTGGGGTAGGCTAGATAACGAACTGATACGCCCAATGAGTTCAATTCAGGAACATCTTGATGTAATTTTCTGCAATATCCACAATCAACGTCTGTGAACACATAGATTGCATCTTGCATATTCTCAGATGAGAACTCGATGTAATCATTTTTTTTAATACTGCCTAATATTTTCACTCGGGAAACCGCTCGAACATCTTCTGTTAGATTTCGACGTTCTTGAAGATCCAGTATGTCACCTTTAATGACATAATTTCCATCACGCGTCATATAGATGATGTCGGAACCGATCACAACTTGATAAAGTCCATCGATAGGTGTTGGTGAAACATCGTCAATTTCAACATCCGGAAGCAACCTTGATAAAGCTATGGATAATTCAGCATCAAGCGCATCTTCGGCTAAAGCTGAAAATGAAATAAATAAACCCATCAATAAAAACTTACTGAACTTCATATTAACTCCTGAGAAAACTACCAACACATAATGCTAGCGACAGTAAACTAAAACATACAAAAATATCAGACCATTATACAGGCCTTCTGTTCCCTTACATTAAAAAGCTTCTTCCAGTTTTAAAATTCGATGTGTCGTTTTTTACGTGATAAAGTCATATTTAATACGTTAAATAAATAACAATATGGGTTTAGATGAATAGCTCGGCCAAAGCAGTATTATCAGAAACGAAGCTAACACTTGGCTATATCCTTGATTTATTGGCGAAAGATGATCTCATAAACAATCAGCAACGTATCCAGCTAGCTAATATCAGCGCTGAACAAAACAAAATTCAGATTCACCCAATAATTACTATCGCTGAACAGGCTTGGCAGTCAACCAGCAATCCCAGTTACCCGCTCAGCCTGGAAACATTGACAAAATGGCTCGCCAAAAAAGTGAACCAGCCCTATTTTCGTATAGATCCTCTAAAAATTGATATCCAGAAAATTACGTCAGTCGTTTCACAAGCCTATGCCGCAAAACTGAAAATATTACCGGTTGAAGTAAATAAAACAGAACTCACCATTGCCACATGCGAACCATTTCTTATCGCATGGGAGAGTGAATTAGCACGTATTACCAAACTCAAGATTAAACGCGTGATAATTAATCCCAGAGATCTGGAACGTTATCTAATCGAATTTTATGGTGTGAGTAGAACCATTATTGGTGCTACAAATGAAAAAAGAGATGAACCGATTGCCCTGATTCAAAATTTCGAACAATTGATCAAGGTAGGCAAGGCAGGAGAACCCGATGCTAATGATCAACATATCGTCAGTATTGTTGATTGGTTGTTGCAATTTGCATTTGAACAGCGTGCCAGTGATATTCATCTTGAACCCCGCCGTGAAAAAGGACGTATTCGTTTTCGCATAGACAGCGTTTTACATGTCGTGCACGAATTACCTGTCGTCCTGATGGGCGCAATAACAAGCCGTTTGAAGTCTCTTGGCCGTATGGATGTGACTGATCGTCGAAGACCACAAGATGGAAGAGTTAAAACCATCACCCCATCAGGGAAAGAAGTTGAAATGCGTCTATCAACCATGCCCACCACCTTTGGTGAAAAACTTGTCATCAGGATCTTTGACCCTGAGATGCTGGTTAAAAGTTATAAGGAACTTGGATTTACAAATCACGATCAGACACAACTAAATGAAATGGTTAATAATCCACATGGGATTATTCTGATAACAGGCCCGACCGGTTCTGGTAAAACAACTACATTATATTCAACGCTTAACCAGATTGCCCGTCCAGAAATAAATATTTGCACGATTGAAGATCCTATCGAAATGGTTGAACCACAATTCAATCAAATGCAGGTACAACAATCTATCGGGGTTGATTTTGCATCTGGCGTCCGAACATTACTTAGACAAGATCCCGACATAATCATGATCGGCGAAATTCGAGACCAGGAAACGGCTGACATTGCCATTCAGGCTGCATTAACAGGCCACCTTGTTTTATCAAGCTTACATACCAATGATGCACCTTCAGCTATTACACGTTTGATTGATATTGGTATGCAACCGTTTCTGTTAAACGCAACAATCCAAGGCATAGTTGCTCAAAGATTACTGAGAACATTATGTGTCCATTGCAAGGAAGTTGTAAAAACTGATAAAAAAGCATGGGATGAGTTCTCCAAACCGAATAAATTAAAAATGCCTTCGACAATTTGCAGGCCGATTGGATGTGATGAATGTCGTCATACCGGTTATATGGGACGCACCGCTATCTACGAAATATTAAAAATGAATTCCACACTACGAGATAATATCTCATCTCAAACCGACCTAGACACCTTGCGTGAAATTGCAATAAAGACGGGCATGCGGACATTAAAGATAGGAGCAGCACAAAAGGTTGCTGATGGCTTAACTACGCTTGAAGAAGCCTTCTCAGTGTTACCACAACATAAGGATTAATATTCAGCTCATCCTCTGGGGTGATGTTCCGCATGTAAATCTTTCAAGCGTTCTCTTGCCACATGTGTATAGATTTGTGTGGTAGAGATGTCACTATGTCCTAATAACATCTGTACGACTCTAAGATCAGCGCCATGATTTATTAAGTGTGTTGCGAATGCATGACGCAAAACATGTGGTGATAATGTTTTTTTAATCTCGGCGACTACTGCATAACGTTTGACCATATGCCAAAAAGTTTGACGCGTCATTGCTTTGCCACGATTACTTGGAAACATCGCATCGGTTATGGCATTGCCAAGAATTTCACTACGTGCCGATGACAAATAACGTTCTATCCATGCGTTAGCCTCTTCTCCCATCGGCACTAAACGCTCTTTATTCCCTTTCCCTGTTACACGTACGACTCCTTGTCGTAAATTGACCTGCTGAATTGTTAAACTAACGAGTTCGGTCACACGTAAACCTGTTGCATAGAGCAGCTCAAGCATGGCCTTGTCTCTAACCCCAGTAGCCGGCGCTGTATCAGGTGCATTTAGCAGATTTTCTACTTCATCTTCAGTTAGAGACTTTGGTAATGTGCGTCCGAGTCTCGGGGCGTCAACATTGCTTACCGGGTTTTGCTTTATTTTATTTTCTCTCAATAAATATTCATATAACCGTCGCAGACTCGATAATCTCCGCGCAACGGTTCTGACTGAAGCATTCTCCAATGATGATAAATAAGCCAGGATATCTTTCGCTTCTACTTTAAGTAAATCAACTTTTTTATGCTCCAACCAAAACGAAAACTGTGTCAGATCACTGCGATATGCGGAAAGCGTATTCTCACTTAGACCTCGTTCCATCCATAATGAATCAAGGAAAGAATCAATGACTTGTTTAGATTTGATTAAAAATGCAGATTGTTTTTCAGAAGCTTGATTCATAATCAAGCAAGCCGTCTTTGTGATGGGAGTTGTTGAGTTTTATCGAAATCTTGTCGATTGATTATTTTCAAGGATCTGGTCTTCAGTATAAATAATAAACCAGATATTACAGATACCGGACTGGACTAACCAGTCCGGCTTAGGAAACTATGTGGAAAGCTATTTTTTAGCCTTAATTTTCTCTTTAATACGTGCTGCTTTACCGCGAAGGTCACGCATGTAATACAGTTTTGCACGGCGTACATCACCTCTGCGTTTAACTTGAATCTCGGCAACGCTGGGACTGTAAGTCTGGAAAACACGCTCAACACCTTCACCATAGGAAATCTTGCGAACGGTGAATGCTGAATTCAGACCACGGTTTTTAACCGCGATGACAACACCCTCAAAGGCCTGTAAACGTTCACGTTGACCTTCTTTTACTTTCACTTGAACAACAACAGTATCACCTGGACCAAATTCAGGGACTTCGCGTGTCATTTGCTCGGCATCGAGTTGTTCGATTATGTTCGCCATTTTCATACTCCAATCACTATTACTTGTTATTAACTTTTAGATTGTTCAGGTTCAGTAATGAATTCCTGCAACAACCCTTTTTGTTCTTCATCGAGTTCAATAGACTCGATTAAATCTGGTCGCACTTGCCAGGTCTTTCCAAGTGCCTGTTTTAAGCGCCAACGACGTATATGCTCATGGTTACCGCTGAGTAATACATCAGGCACCCGATAGCCATTTATTTGCTCAGGGCGCGTATAATGCGGATAGTCGAGCAAACCGTCAACAAATGAATCTTCATTAGCTGAATCTTCATGGCCTAAGACACCAGGCAAGGTTCGACAAACACTATCAATAAATACCATTGCAGCGAGTTCTCCGCCGCTTAGGACATAATCACCTATAGACCATTCCTCATCTATTTCAGATTCGATGAGCCGTTCATCAATGCCTTCATATCGACCGGAGACTAATATCATCCCGGTTCTTTGCGACAGTTCACGAACTCCAAGCTGATCCAGCCGCCGCCCCTGTGGTGATAGATAAATCACCTTACTTGCTGGTTGCGCCTGTTTAGCCTTGGCAATGGCTGAACACAACGGTTCATACTTTAATACCATACCCGGACCACCGCCATAAGGCCGGTCGTCCACGGTATTGTGATTATCGCTGCTAAAATCTCGTGGATTCCAAGCTCTAAACTCAAGCAAACTATCTGTTACTGCTCGGCCAATAATGCCGTGTTCAAACACCGTTGAAACCATCTCCGGGAAAAGCGTTATGACATCCAATTGATACATTATTCTTCAATCTGCCAGTCGACATGCATCGTCTTGGCAATTAAATCAACTCGCTTTACAAATACGTCCATTACTAATGGTATTAACGTTTTTGTTTTCTTCTCACCGACCTTATTGATAACAAGTACATCATTAGCACCCGTCTCAACGATATCCTTGACCTTGCCAAGATTTATCTCATCTTGATTAAGGACCTCAAGACCTATTAAATCATGCCAATAAAATTCACCTTCGCTTAGCTGTGGCAATATCTCTTGCGTCACGGCTATTTCACAATGAACAAACTTTCGTGCCTGTTCTGGTGTGTCTACCCCAACCATTTTCATCAGTAGTCGACCACTTCCACGTTGCTGGAATTCATCAATGTCGACAGCTTTCCAACTTGAATCCACATGGATAAGCCAAGGTGAATAAGTGAAAATATTTTCAACGGGTCTGGTATACGACTCGATCTTTAACCAGCCTCGCACACCATAAACACCGCCAATACGGCCGACGATGATTGAATTTTCATTTTCCTGCATTAAGTTTAAATGCCGGTAAGTTATTACCCAGATTCCTAAAGAACTTAAGCAATAGACTTTCTTTAAAACTGCTAACTACGCTGCTGCTACTGCTGCTGCGTTGTCTTTAATCAATTTCGCTACACGAAGAGACGTCTGCGCACCCTGCGATACCCAGTGATCGACACGCTCCATATCTAGCTTTAATGGAACTTCCTGACCTGTAGCCGTAGGATTGAAAAAACCAAGACGTTCTAATGAACGACCATCACGTTTATTGCGGCTATCTGTTACCACAATGTGATAAAAAGGCATTTTCTTCGCACCTGTTCGAGACAATCTAATTGTTACCATCAGTCTGATGACCTCTATATTATTCTGAAAATTTACGACGAGTAGAAAATACCCGTCCGAAAAAAGGCGCTATTGTACGTAAAAGCACCAAAAAAGAAAGTAAATACAGTGCTTTAACGTCATGTAAAATACGACTGGCCTTGCCTCATAAAATGCGCAATAAAGAAGCCAATAAGCTATATTAACATTATATTCACAATAACATCATAAGATATTAATTATTAAAGATATTTAATCTATACCTGTGAACTTACACGAAGAAAAAAAACACTGGAGAGCCATCTTAAAACAACGACGATCGCTTGTCACTGACAGTAAACGCAAGGAGATGAGCCAACAAATCTGTAAATATTTATATGAAATAGATGAATTTAACCAAGCAAAAAGCATATTTTGCTACGTCTCTTACCTCAGTGAAGTCGAAACCCACACTTTGATAAATGAGATTATAGACCAAAAACTAGCTTTAGCCGTGCCCAAGATCATGGGTAAATCAGAGATGAGCGCCGTTCCAGTAGATGATTTATCTGATTTGGAACCTGACAAAATGGGTATTTTGACCCCCAAAATAAATCAATCCGCATCTCCCCCTTTTGATATAGCCATCACTCCCGGAGTTGGATTTACAGTTACTGGTGAACGATTGGGTTACGGCAAAGGATATTATGATCGGTGGTTTTCTCAAAATAAAGTGAAGACAAAAATCGGTATTGCATTTGAAATTCAGCTGCTTGAACAATTACCCATCGAAGAAACAGATATTTCTATGGATATCCTCGTAACTGAGGAAAGGATTATTGATTTGAGGAAACCAGCCTAAAGTCTATTGTTCTAGTCTGTCTCAAAATCAGCCAATTCTATAAGCAATGTCCCCTTATCCAAGGCATCACTTTGAGTTGTTTCAATCCGCTCCATTTTGATCAGACCAACACCTTCAGCATACCAGCTCGTCTGTTCTACGTTCACTAGTGTTAGACCAACATAATTTCCAGCATCTTTAAATGATGAGCCACTCATGGTGATTTTCATGCAATTTTTAAAACGTCCTGCAGGAACAGTAACAACATCGTCTAGTGATTCTATCCTTGCTTCTAGATCTACTTTGGCAAAAATTTCAAATACTGTTTTCTGTGGCGGCCCTGTCTTCTTCAATAATTTTGTTGTTGTTGTTTGTTCCCATTTTGTATTCGCTACATGTGGTTCAGGAATAACGAGTTGTTTATCTTTATTAAATTCGGGCTTAATTTTCTTGTCATTTATGCTACCAAGATAATAAATACCTTTATTAGAATCTAAATAATACAAGACTGTGCCATCGAGTGATTCTCGTAAATATACCGGTGCTCCATCTAATTCACTTTCACCAAGATTATTGAGGATGTATTTTTGTCTCCGTACACCATCTCGTGTCTCTAACAAAACATCGTAACGCCACTTATAACCATTGCTGAGGGGAAAGTAGGATGGTTCTTTTTTTGAACATCCTGAACAGATTAATGTAATGAGTAAGAAAACAAAGCTACCGTTTCTAAACGAATTAATAATCGAAAAACAATGATTCATCATATTGAGATAGAACAGTTTATCCTGCCTTATTGTTTGACCAAATAACGGCCATAATCGAACCACTGATGTTGTGCCATATGCTAAAAAGCACCCCAGGCAATGCAGCCAAAGTTGTAAAATATTGATTTGCTAATACCACCGCTAATCCCGAGTTTTGCATGCCAACTTCAATCGAAATCGTTTTGCATATTGCCTCATCATAGCCCATCAACTTTGGAATACTATAACCTGTAATTAACCCCAGAAGATTGTGTAGAGCAACTGCCACAAATAACAATACGCCTAGCTCAGTTATATGCGCCTGATTTTTAGCGACAATCACACCTATAATTAATATGATAAATGATACAGAAAGTAACGGTAAAAATAATTTAACCGTCTGAATTCGTTGATGGTATAAAGAATTGATCAAGACACCGCATAAAACCGGAGCGACTACAATTAACAAAAGACTCTTCATCATACTGAGAACAGGGACATCAATACTTTGATCCGCGTAAAACAGCATTATTAAAGGTGTTAACACCGCAGCTAGCAAGCTAGAAATTGCTGTTAATGATATTGAGAGAGCCACATTACCCCGTGCCAGAAAACAGATAACATTTGAAGCGGTTCCACCTGGGCAAGCACCCACCAAAATCAAGCCTGTTGCTAATAAAACAGGTAAATCTAGCAATAGAGACAAGGACCACGCTATCAGAGGCATCAGGATATATTGCAAACAAACACCAATCACAATTAGCACAGGTTCTTCGAATATACGTTTGAAGTCAGATGGTTTAAGTGTCATTCCCATGGCAAACATAACGATACCCAGCATCGGAACAATGGCCTTACCATAATCAGCTAATAACGATGGATAATTTATGGCAATAACGGAAATTATAATTGCACCTATAGGTAAGCATAAAATACTACGAGTTTTCATATTTAGTATTCATAAATTTACGTTAAATGTTCGATCGTCCCACTTGTTTAGCCATCCTGCACTATATAGCGATTGCACCAGTCTTATCTAAAAAAAATAATACCTATTGTTTAGCTATTCAATATAAGTACACGCGATAAAACAGAAATAAAGATTTTCTCATGTAAACAGGGTAAATTATAATCCTCTATGTCTGATAAACTTCATCAAATCAATGCTCAATATTCGAATAAGGAAGACCGAATACTAATACGTACTTCAACAGAAAATAATAATGAATATTTGATCTGGTTAACCCGTCGCTTTACAAAACTATTACTCGATATTTTGGATAAAGAAATCGAAAAACGTGGCGGAACAACATCATTAAGCACTAAGAAAGAAACCAAGAAACTCTATACAGATGGGGCCTTTGAAAAACCCTATGCCGAAGAAAAACCGAAAACTCGGCCATTAGGAGAAGATGGTGTTTTAGCCTTTGGTATAAAAACGCAAACCGATGATGCTGGCAACCTGATTCTTGAACTTCAATCAGAAACAAAACAAGGTATTACCTTAACCTTGAATGACACCTTGCTCTATATGTTTTATTCGCTATTGATGCAGAGTATCGAACGATCAGAGTGGCAGGTCGGTCAATTCGGTGAGCGCAGCCCGAACGCTCAATTACATTAGAGATATCCACTGATAGTTTTCTACTATCAAGCCGATAAATATAATCAAATTCATAAACTTACATCTTTAATTTACTCTACACACACAATCAAACTTTAAACCCTAATAGGAGCTTATTCATGTTAGAAAATAGAGAAGGAAAAAATGTCCCAGATACGACTTTTCGTGTCATTGAAGATGGTGACTGGAAAAATGTAACTACAGATGACTTGTTTGCTGGGAAGACGGTTATTGTCTTTTCTTTGCCGGGCGCATTTACACCAACCTGTTCGAGTACTCACTTGCCACGTTTTAACGAACTGGCTCCAGTATTCAAACAAAATGGCGTAGACGAAATTATTTGTATGTCAGTTAACGACACCTTTGTTATGAATGCCTGGAAAGAAAATCAGGAATCAAACAATGTGACCGTACTGCCTGATGGCAATGGTGAATTCACCGATGGTATGGGAATGTTAGTTGGTAAAGAAGATTTAGGTTTTGGCAAACGTTCATGGCGTTACTCAATGCTGGTTAAAGATAAAAAGATCGAAAAAATGTTTATCGAACCAGAAGTTGAAGGCGACCCGTTTGAAGTTTCCGATGCCGATACGATGTTGAACTACATCAATGCAAAGGCAGTTAAGCCTGAATTTGTTTCAATGATTTCACGTAAAGGTTGTATCCACTGTGAACGTGCAAGAAAAGCACTGGAAGCAAACGACATGCCTTATGAGGAAATTGAATTAGGCCACGGTGTTACCAGTCGTACGCTCAGAGCAGTTTCTGGTGCAACAACAACGCCACAAGTTTTTATCGGTGGAAAACTGATTGGTACAGCAGATGATCTTGATGCTTACTTAAAAAAGAAGTAATCAAAAAGTAACATAAAGTCTTAACATAACCCCTTATCCCTATGTTAAGTATTAGAGCCATGCTCCCCGCATGGCTTTTTTTTGGCTCATTAAAAATATTATTCTTCTGCTTACGGCCTTAAGCAGTCATAGTATTAAATATGCCGAATGTCTGCTTAAGATTGAAAACGACACTAAGCCGAAAGCGAAAAAATGCCATTAAACAGATACTTTTAATGTCTACTTTCGTTGAGAAACAGTAGATCAGGAATTTGATGTGTAACTTATACATTGGGTCGTTAGCGGAGTTAATTATTAAGCAATCCATTATAAATATAATCGCCGAGTATTTCTTTTATGCTTTCCGAACTCACGTCAGGATAATCCTTAGTAAAATTTTCATAAGTTTCCTTCGCTTTAAATATTTCACCTTGCTCCCATAAACCTTTTATTTTTAATAACGTCTCTTCTTTCATACTGAGTTCATAATCTTGTTTAATACTTACTGCACCATCAAACTCTACTCCGGTTGGAGCGGAAGGTAATATTTGTTCATCTGCAGAAGCGCTTTCTTTCAATACTTCAAGCTGTGCTTTTTCTTTTGATAATATTTTTTTAGCGGGTACCGCTTTCATTCTCGCTTTTGCTGCTTCTGTTTTTTCTTCAGCACGATACATGTCTTCTGCTGCACCTAATACTGCGGGAGCGGGAGCAGAAGCATCATCACTACTAATAATCGTTTCAGTTATTGCTGATTCTTCAATAACAGTTGCTGAATCAAACATTTCAATATCCGGCTCACTGATTAATGGCTTACCAGATTCCTGCTGTATTGTTACTACCAGGCTAACACTCAATGTAATCATTGCTGCTATAGAAACAGGTTTCACCCAAGGTGCCTTATGAAATTTAGGTTTTTCTTTCAATAGATTGCTATCAACAGCTTCTTTAGCAGCTGAAAAAATCGCATCATCAATTTTGGAAGAAGGTTTTTGTTTGTTAGAAGCACGATACGCTTTCGACACATCTGAATCGCCATTCAGATAGTCGTTTAGTTCTTTATCATTTTGATCGTTATTCGCCATAACTTACTCGACACTCAGCCCCGCACGTAATTTACTAATTGCATATCGAAGCCGACTCTTTGCGGCTTCCTGATTAATACTGAGCGTTTCCGCAATTTCAGGAACACTCATCCCCGCCTCTTCTCTCAACAAAAATACTTCTTGTTGCTCATTTGGTAATGATGCCAGTAATCCGCTTAACTTCTTTATAGTCTGGTTTGTTTGCGCTTTTTTTTCAGGATTGTTTTTTGATAATTGACCATGCTCAACATCATCAATTTCAACAGATTGATCTTCCACTATCCTGACATTTTGTTTTCGATAATGATCAATAAATTGATTGTGTGCCAGTTTGTATAAATACGTCGTAAACTTGGCTTTGACTTGATATTTTTCTCTGGCTTTAATCAGTTTCATCCAGACTTCCTGATACAATTCTTCAGCTACAGCTTCATTACGGCAAAGATTAAGCATATAGCGATATACAGGCCCCTTATGTCTCACATACAAAGCCTCGAATGCCGCTACATCACCAGTAGCATAGCGCAGCATTAAGTCCTCATCTGACGTGTCTTTATCCATTTCATAATAGTGTATCTCCAGAGACATCCATTTGACTAGTAGCTACTTATATCAAAGCTATAAACGCATAAGTTAGCTAAAGGGGTTTTTAATCCTTAAACTACATTGCCATGTGAATAAAAAAAGGGGCTAAAAGCCCCTTTTGTATTTCTTAACTAGGATAGTCTTTATTCGCTGCTAGGCTCTGCTTCATGAACTGCCTTCATACTCAGACGAACACGGCCTTGTCTATCAACCTCGAGAACCTTCACCTCAACAACATCACCTTCACTGAGTTTGTCACTAACGTTCTCAACACGCTCTTCACAAATTTGTGAGATATGTACCAGACCATCTTTGCCAGGTAATATGTTCACAAAGGCGCCGAAGTCCATCAATTTAGCTACTTTGCCTTCGTAGATCTTACCAACTTCAATATCGGCTGTGATTTGTTCAACACGTTTCAATGCTGCATCACCGGCGGCTTTATCTGTTGCGGCAATCTTGACAGTACCATCATCATCAATATCAATAGTAGCGCCTGTCTCTTCAGTGATTGCTCGGATGGTTGCACCACCTTTACCAATGACGTCACGAATTTTATCTGGATGAATTTTTAAGGTCGTTATACGTGGTGCAAACTCAGACATTTCTTCATTATGCACTTTTAGCACATCATTCATTTTGCCCAAAATATGCAATCGTCCTTCTTTCGCTTGAGTCAAAGCGACATCCATAATTTCTTTGGTGATACCATCAATCTTGATGTCCATTTGTAAGGCGGTAATACCATTTTCAGAACCAGCCACCTTAAAGTCCATATCACCCAGGTGATCTTCATCACCCATAATGTCAGAAAGAACAACAAACTTATCTGCTTCTTTAATCAATCCCATGGCAATACCTGCTACAGGGGCATCCAACTCAACACCGGCATCCATTAACGCCAGACTGCTGCCACAAACGGAGGCCATAGAACTTGAACCATTGGACTCAGTAATTTCTGAAACAACACGAATAGAATATGGAAATGCTTCCATATCAGGCATGACGCCTAAAATACCACGTTTTGCTAAACGACCATGACCAATCTCACGACGTTTAGGTGTACCAACACGACCCGTTTCATTCACACAAAATGGAGGGAAATTGTAATGAAACATAAAAGGATCTTTATAAGAACCTTCAATGGCATCAATAATCTGTGAATCACGTTGCGTACCTAAGGTGACAACAACAATCGCCTGTGTTTCACCACGAGTAAATAAGGCAGAACCATGTGTGCGAGGCAATATGCCGGTTTCAACGGTAATAGGACGTATCGTTTTTGAATCACGTCCATCGATACGATTTTCACCCGATAATACACTGCTACGAACAATATGACTTTCAAGTGCTTCTATTTGACCTGCGATAACACCGGCTGACCATTGAGCGTCTTCGCCTTCTGTCATGCCGTCAACAACTTCTTTCTTAATTTCACTCAAACGATCTTTACGTTCAAGCTTATCTTGAATGCTATAGGCTTCACGCACTAAATCTCCCGCACGCGATTGAACTTCATTTTCAAGTGCTTCGTCTTTTTCCTTTGCAGTCCAACCCCATGATTTGGTGTTTGCATCTGCAGCCAAAGCCTTGATGTTTTCAATAACGACTTGAAACTGTTCATGCCCAAACATTACAGCGCCAAGCATGATTTCTTCAGATAATTGCTTCGCTTCAGATTCAACCATCAGCACTGACGTATCGGTACCGGCAACAACCAATTCCAGTTGCGAATCTTCTAATGCAGTGTATGTCGGATTAAGTACGTACTCTCCATCAATATAGCCAACACGTGCTGCGCCTACAGGGCCACTAAAAGGTGCTCCAGTAAGACTGATTGCTGCCGAGGCACCAATAATAGCCGGTATATCAGGGTTAATATCAGGGTCAAGTGACATAACTGTCACAATTATCTGTACTTCATTTTTAAATCCTTTCGGAAATAACGGTCTAATTGGCCGATCGATCAAGCGACAGGTTAATGTCTCTTTTTCAGAAGGACGACCTTCTCGTTTGAAAAAACCACCCGGTATTTTACCTGCGGCATAGGTCTTTTCCTGATAATCGACGGTTAAAGGAAAAAAGTCTTGCCCTTCTCTCGCTTCCTTTTTAGCAACACAAGTGACCAGTAAAACTGTATCTCCCATGCTAACCATGACAGCACCGGATGCTTGCCTAGCGATTCTGCCTGTTTCTAGAGTGACTTTATGATTACCGAACTGAAATTCTTTTGTGACCACGCTCATGGATTTTCCCTAACAACAAATGTTGATGTTGATTTTTAGATTATTTTTAAATTATAAAAACGTTAAAACCCGCAGTAGCGGGTTTATTGATATCGTTTCTTCATTGGCAAAACGCCAAAAAAGATATTATTTACGCAGACCAAGACGGTCTATCAAATCGCGATAGCGATTCAGATCCTTATCTTTTAGATAATCAAGCAACTTGCGTCGCTGATTAATCATACGTAGCAGACCTTGTCTTGAGTGATGGTCTTTACTGTGATCTTTGAAATGCCCTGACAGATCAGTAATGCGAGATGTCAGCAATGCCACCTGTACTTCTGGAGAACCGGTGTCGTTTGTACCACGCTGATAATCTTTAACTATTCCTGCTTTCTGCTCACAACTCATTGCCATTTTCTATATGCTCCCGCAATCCTACTGATATCAAAAATTCGCGCGTATTGTACCCGCGCATATCCTCTCGAACAAGCGAAACATCAATTTGTTTCAGCTCAGTTCCCTATTACTGTTTCTACATTATTAATCAATCGCTTAGGTGCAACCCGACCATCCTCTGTGACTTCGCCCAGACCAAGGAAATTAGCAGAATGATCATAAATTCTTAATCTACCTGATTTGGGCAGGCCTGAAACCGTAACCGTTTGGCCCTGACAGAGATAAAATGCCACATCTTCTGCTAGTCGAATCTCGGGCATGTCTGTCAATGCGGTATCCATGGGCAACAGTAGCTTGTCGAGTTGTTCGAGCCCTGTTTCAGCAACAGCTTGTAATTGTGCCTGTGTCACCATCTGTGATTCATGGAAAGGCCCTGCTCCCAATCTGCGCAAAGTTAGAATATGCGCCCCACAAGCTAGGTCATGGCCAATATCCTCTGCCAACGTTCTAATATAGGTTCCTTTCGTACAGAACACCTCTATCTCAAACTCATTATTCTTAAAATCAAGCAGGTCTATTCTATGTATGGTGATATTTCTCGCTTTTCGTTCTACTTCAATACCTTTGTAAGCAAGCTCATAGAGTCTTTTTCCATTCTGCTTTAATGCAGAATACATTGGCGGAACTTGTTCTATATCACCAGTAAACTTAGTGCAAGCCTGTCTTATATCAGTCTCAGTCAATATGGGTACTGGTTTTTCTACGAGTATTTCACCATTAGCATCGCCTGTTGTCGTTGTAACACCTAGTCGACACCTTGCACGATAAGTTTTACTCGAATCTAAAAGGTAAGCTGAAACTTTAGTTGCTTCGCCCAGACATATAGGCAATAAACCCGTGGCAGGCACATCAAGATTGCCGGTGTGCCCTGCTTTATTGGCGTTATAAAGTCGTTTTACATGCTGCAAGGCACCGTTGGAACTCATACCTGCAGGTTTATCCAACACTAAAATACCATTGATATCTCTACCACGTTTTTTTGGAGATCTACCCATCTGATTCATCTTCATCACGATGACTGACGGAATTGATAATGTCAGTAAGACGCTGTGCACGCTCGATAGATTCATCATATTTGAAACGTATCGACGGCACGCTTCTTGTGGTCATCATGCGTGAAAGTTCATGGCGAAAATGACCGGCTTGATCATTCATTTCTTTAACCAATTCTTCGTGCGAGTCTTTATTGTTAAATGAAGTGATATAAATAGTGGCATTATTTAAATCTGGACTCACATCTACATTTGCCAGAGTGATCATGCCATGTTCGTTCAATGGAAAATCGCGTTGAATAAGAACAGATAGTTCTTTTTTAATAAACTGGGCTACGCGTTGGTGACGCCCAAATTCGTTTGGCATGACTAATAACTAGAGCTTACGTTCAACGCTAATTCGTTCGAACACTTCTATCTGGTCGCCCGCCTGTACATCGCTGTAATTCTTAACACCGATACCACAATCCATTCCTGACTTGACCTCATTAACGTCATCTTTGAAACGACGCAAGGATTCAAGTTCTCCTTCATAAATGACAACATTGTCACGTAATACACGAATAGGATTATTTCGATTAACCCGACCTGTTGTCACCATACAACCGGCTATATCACCAAATTTTGGAGATCTGAATACTTCTCTGACTTCCGCAACACCAGTAATTTGCTCTCGAATCTCAGGTGATAACATGCCACTAAGTGCGGCTTTAACATCATCGATAACATCGTAAATAATACTGTAATAACGCAGGTCAATACCTTCAGCATCTATTAATTTACGTGCGCTTGCATCTGCCCTTACATTGAAGCCCATGACGACACCACTAGATGCCATAGCTAGATTGATATCAGACTCGGTTATACCACCCACACCACTGCTAATGATATTTACTTTTACTTCGTCATTGCTTAAGCGTGTTAATGCATTGACCAAGGCTTCTGTTGAACCTTGCACATCGGCTTTGATCAGCAGGTTTAGTGAAGCAACTTCACCTTCCTCCATCTGATTCATCACATTTTCAAGTTTAGAGGCATGTTGTTGGGCCATCTTCGTTTCACGATATTTCCCTTGTCTGAAGAGTGCAATTTCCCGAGCTTTCTTTTCATCTGGTACTACCAGCATTTCATCACCCGCATTAGGTGTACCTGACAAACCCAACACTTCAACTGGTGTAGAGGGTCCTGCTGAAGTCACTTCAGTACCACTATCATCAATCATCGCCCTAACACGACCAAACTCATGACCGCTTAAAACAACATCACCTTTCTTGAGCATCCCGTTTTGAACAAGAAGACTCGCAATAGGGCCACGACCTTTATCCAAACGAGACTCAATAACAGCACCTGAAGCCGGACCCGTTTCTATCGCCTTTAATTCAAGAATCTCAGTTTGTAATAAAACACTTTCCAGTAAATCATCAACGCCATCGCCAGTCAGTGCAGAAACAGGTATAAATTGCGTGTCACCACCCCAACTTTCAGGAATGACTTCAAATTTCGATAATTCTTGTTTTACACGTTCTGGATCAGCATTTTCTTTATCCATTTTATTAACAGCAATGATGATAGGAACATCAGCTGCTTTAGCATGTTTTACAGCTTCCTCAGTCTGCGGCATCACACCATCATCTGCGGCGACGACAATAATGACCAGGTCAGTCACTTTTGCACCACGTGCTCGCATAGCAGTAAACGCTTCGTGTCCAGGTGTATCCAGAAAAGTGATATCACCATTATCTGTTGTTACCCGATAAGCGCCTATATGCTGAGTAATTCCACCAGCTTCGCCAGCAGCGACCTTAGTACGTCGAATATAATCTAGTAACGATGTCTTTCCATGATCAACATGGCCCATGATCGTTACAACCGGCGCACGAGATACCTGATCGCCGTCTTGCTGAGCGGCCTGAATCATTTCTTCTTCTAATGCATTATCTTTTTGGTATTTAGGTTTGTGCCCCATCTCTTCAACAACAATGCCGGCTGTATCCTGATCAATAGTTTGATTGATCGTTGCCATTGTGCCTAAACCCATCATCACTTTTACTACTTCAGAACCTTTCACAGACATCCGTTGAGCCAGTTCAGCGACCGTTATGCTTTCCGGAATTTCAATTTCCTTAAAAACCGGGGCGGTTGGCTTTTCGAAACCGTGTTGATTATCCCCTGATTGATGAATTACTGGCGTATGCCTAGCTTTTTTGCGTCTTCTACCAGAGCCTTTGCTAGCAACATGTAATTCTTGTCGTCCGTGTCGAGCTTGTTCTTTACGCGCCTTTTCTTTATTTGAAGGTTTAGCAGCTTGTTTAACTGCCGGAGGCTGAACGATTGGCGGTGTTATAACGGCTTCCGGTGTATTTTCGACTTGTTCCTCTACAGGCTCTTCACTCTTCGTTTGAACACTTGTTACTACTTCAACACTCTCGATCGGTGTATCAACTAAAGCTTCTGTCTCTAATGTTTCTCCTTCTGCAATTACTTCTTCAACAACAGGAGCTTCATTCTGGACATCAACAAGGTTCTCATCAGCTTCAGCTGCTTGTTGTTTAAGTTCTGTTGCCGCCTGCTCTTCGACTAGTTTTGCGGCTTCTTCTTCCTGCTTTAGAGTTTCAGCAACATCACCTCGTTTTGCATAGGTGCGACGTTTGCGAAATTCAATATTTACTGTTTTTGAGCGTGGCTTTGCCCTGCCCTGAGTTGCAACAGGCACTTTAAGTTCACTGACAGTTTTACGACGTAAGGTAATCTTGCGTGGTTCAGAACTTTCATCTTTTCCATGCTTTTTCCTTAAAAACCCCAATAACAAAGACTTTTCCGAATCGGTAATAACCTCTTCAGCTTTTTTATTCGGAAGTCCGGCCTCGACTAGTTGTTCCTGTATGCGCTCAACAGATACACCCACATCGGTGGCAAACTCACTGATAGTAACTTCAGGCATTAATTAGCACTCTCACTATTAGATTCTTCTGATTCAAACCATGGTATACGTGCTGTCATGATTAATTCGCCGGCACGATCTTTATCAACACCGGTTATATCCATTAATTCGTCAACGGATTGTTCTGCTAGATCTTCCATGCATATCACTCCTTTGCTAGCCAGCTCATAAGCCAAGGCCTCATCCATGCCCTCCATAGTCAGCAAATCTTCTGCCGGCTTTTCATCACCCAACTTTTCTTCACTGGCAATCGCACGTGTCAGCATAATATCCTTGGCACGTTCGCGTAGTTCATTGACTAAATCATCATCAAACTCTTCTATAGCCAACATTTCTTTCTCTGGCACATAGGCAACTTCTTCAATACTCGAAAACCCTTCCTGTACCAGAATAATGGCAACTTCTTCATCGACACCAAGATGTTCCATAAACATGGCAGATAGGGTCTCAGCTTCCGCTTCACTTTTTTCATCCGCTTGCTCAACGGACATGACATTGAGTTCCCAGCCGGTTAATTCGCTAGCGAGCTTAACATTCTGTCCACCTCGACCAATAGCTTGAGATAGATTCTCTTCATCAACGGCAACATCCATGGTATGTGCATCTTCATCGACCATGATCGAGGCAACTTCTGCTGGCGCCATAGCATTAATTACAAACTGTGCCGGGTTGTCATCCCAAAGGATGATATCAACGCGTTCACCGCCAAGTTCATTAGACACAGCCTGAACTCGTGAACCACGCATACCGACACATGCACCAATAGGGTCAATTCTCGGATCATTTGCCTTTACGGCAATCTTGGCTCTGGCACCAGGGTCTCTTGCGCCATTGATTATATCAATCATACCCTCATTGATTTCAGGCACTTCAATTTTAAATAATTCAATCAAGAGCTCAGCTGCGGTACGACTTAGGAATAGTTGCGGTCCGCGTGTTATCTCTGGCTTGACCTCTTTCAAATAAGCTCGAATACGATCGCCAGGACGTACAGCCTCACGTGGAATCAAGTCTTCTCTTGGAATAAATGCTTCTGCATTATTACCTAAGTCCATTATGACGCCGCTGCGTTCAGAGCGTTTAACAACACCACTCACCATCTCGCCGACACGATCCTGATAGGCGTCAATTACCTGTGCTCGCTCAGCTTCACGAACCTTTTGTACAATCACCTGTTTTGCTGCCTGAGCTGCAATACGACCAAATTCTACAGAAGGCATTGGCTCTTCTATAAACTGGCCTATCTCGATGTCAGATTGTTTTTCTTTTGCATCTTTTAAACTGACCTGTCTGGTTGGCGCCTCTAATGACTCAGGCTCATCATCGACCACTTCCCAACAACGGAAGGTGTCATAGTCGCCCGTTTCACGGTCAATACTGACGCGTGATTCAATATCTTCTCGATTACGTTTTTTGGTTGCACTTGCGAGGGCAAGTTCGATAGCTTCAAAAATAATGTCTTTAGCAACACCTTTTTCGTTACAGACAACATCAACAACCATTAAAATTTCTTTGTTCATTTAATCTACCGTTTAAAAAATCAAAACTGGGGAACCAAGTGAGCGCGTTCAATTAACCTGAATGGCACCTTATATTCCTCATCTTCACAGTCAATCACAACTTCAACATCATCAACTGCATTTAAAACTCCAATAAAACGTTTCCTGCCGTTATGTTTCTCATATAGCTTGACCTTAACTGTTTCACCGATGAACTTTTTATACTGTTCTACGGTAAACAATGGTCGATCCAGTCCTGGTGACGATACTTCCAGGTCATAGTGACCAGAGATTGGGTCTTCAACATCCAGTATTCCAGTAAGCTGATGACTGACAGCTACACAATCATCAACGTCTATACCGCCTTCCTTATCAATATAGACACGTAATATCGAGCCATGACCATTTTGTGTCATCTCAATGCCCAATAATTCGTAACCGATTGCTACTACTTCTGGCTCAAATAAATCGAGTAAGGCTTGGTTTTGTCTATACATATAGTCGCAAACGAAAAGTGGGCTCAAGGCCCACTTATTAAAATCTAAAAATACGTGTGGTAATTATAGCCAGTTTATATCTGGTCTGCTACACGACGACCTTTAACCATTACCATTCTCTCATATAGCAAAAAGCCCCTTAACAGGGGCCTCAAAGTTCTTTACCAATATATTATGAATATTTGGTAGCGGGAGCACGTTTAAATCTGTGTCCTTCGCCAGTTGTAAACAACCGAGCCAGATGAGCGCAAAGCGCGTCGGGCATGTCACCAAGATAGTAATTGGTAGCGGGGGTAGGATTTGAACCTACGACCTTCGGGTTATGAGCCCGACGAGCTGCCAGACTGCTCCACCCCGCATCAGAGTTGGCGCATAGTACAGGGCTAGATGATCATTTTCAAGATACTTTATGCAATTGATTTAATTACTATAAGCCATGTTGGTTTAACTGTATTGGAACCCGTTTTGAACCCCAGTTTCCATGGGCTGGATTAAAGATGCCGGCACAGGTCGTTTGACACGTTGGGCACTTCCCTGCTTGATCTAGAGACCACTCCTTAATCTCATACCAATCACGAACAATTAATTCTCCACCACACTCATAACAAAATGTCGTATCACCCTCGCGATCATGGACATTACCCGTATAGACATATTTTAATCCATTCATAATGGCTATCGACCTTGCCTTGTTTAAGGTCTGTAATGATGTTCTGGGTTTATCACGCATTTTCCAATCGGGATGAAATGCAGAAAAATGTAGTGGCACATCGGCGCCTAATTCTGAAATTATCCATTCAGTCATTTGATTCAACTCTTTATCTGAATCATTTTCGCCCGGGATAACTAGATTAGTTATTTCAAGCCAGACATCCGTTTCGTGCTTTATGTATAACAATGTCTCCAATACGGCAGCAAGATGACTTCCTGTAATCCGGTGATAAAAATCTTCTGTAAATGCCTTTAAATCAATATTTACCGCATCAATGCCTTGATAAAACTCTGCTCGAGGTTCTGGACTAACATACCCTGCAGAGACAGCAATGGTTTTTATCTCATGTTCACGACATGCCGCAGCGACATCAATTGCATATTCATGAAATATCACCGGGTCATTATAAGTAAAAGCAATACTTTGACAGTTCGCGTTTTTTGCAGCTAGCGCTATGGTCTCTGGGCTTGCAGAATCAGCCAATGTATCCATCTCGCGTGACTTACTAATGTCCCAATTTTGACAAAATTTACAGGCCAAATTACAACCCGCAGTGCCAAATGAGAGGACCGAGGTGCCCGGATAGAAATGATTTAGTGGTTTTTTTTCAACTGGGTCGATACAAAAGCCACTGGAACGGCCATAAGTCGTTAAGACAATTTGATTTTCTTCACAGGCACGGACAAAACAGAGTCCACGCTGACCATTTTTTAATTTGCATTCCCGCGGGCAAAGATCACATTGCACCCGGCCATCTTCCAGCAAGTGCCAATATTTAGTTTTAACCGTCGCTTCCATCGATTGCCGTAACACTCCTATTTCAATAACTCTTTTTTAATTTTAGTCCTATAATTTAATTATCTATATATAATTCTGAGCGATATGTTGACAAATTCGACAAATCAACGACAACTTTCTATAAGACCAGCAGCGGTTGCGGGACGTTTCTATCCCAAAAACGCGAGTCAGTTGAATCAACAGTTGGATATCTATTTATCTAACAGTGATGTCGATATCATCCCACCAAAGGCCATCATTGCACCACATGCCGGTTATATCTATTCAGGGCAGATTGCTGCTAATGCTTATAAAAACATCGAAAAATTAAGGACTCAAATTTCTCGAGTCGTTTTATTAGGTCCTGCGCATCGAGTTTACGTCAAAGGTATTGCCCTGCCCTCAAATACACACTTTGCAACACCTCTTGGTAATGTGCCGATAGAATCGAATGTGCTGAAGCAATTAGAACATCATTCTTTTGTGCAGTTTTCAGATGCTGCACACGAACAGGAACACAGTCTTGAAGTACAACTCCCTTTTCTACAAAAAGTATTAAATGATTTCACTCTTATTCCATTATTGGTCGGTGATGCTGAACCTGATCAGGTCGCGACAATCTTGAAAGAGTTATGGGGCGGTGATGAAACATTAATAATTGTAAGCTCCGATTTAAGTCATTTTCTTAATTATGAAACAGCCTGCGAAACTGATAGCAACACTAGTCGCCTAATCGAAAATTTCGACTATGAAAATATCGGCTCGAATCAAGCCTGTGGCTTTATGCCCATGCGTGGTTTATTGAAGTATGCACATGAAAAAAACATGTCAATTCAAACGATTGACCTTCGTAACTCAGCTGATACCGCGGGCACAAAAGATCGGGTGGTTGGCTATGGTGCCTATGCATTATTTAATAGTTCGATACTTAACGAAAATGACAAAGCCGTTGTTTTTGATGTTATCAATAAGAGCATCAAACAAGGCTTGGAGACTGGCCATCCTTACAATCCCGAAACAATAAATTATTCTGAACAACTACAAGAAAAGTATGCTGTATTTATTACACTAAAACTTCATGGACAGTTACGTGGTTGTATCGGCACGACCGAAGCCACAATGCCTTTAATTAAAGCTGTTGCTCATTATGCTTATGCTGCTGCATTCTCTGATCCACGGTTTAAATCACTCTCTGTTGATGATTATAAACAAGTTGAAATTAGCTTATCGATTTTAACACCTGCCAAACCATTACTTTTTAAAGACGAACAGGACCTAGTTGACCAGTTGAGGAAAAATGTTGATGGATTAATCATTGCTAAAAATAACGCCAGAGCAACCTTCTTGCCTGTTGTTTGGGAATCAATTGATAATAAGCAACAATTCCTGAATGAGTTAAAACGAAAAGCCGGTATCCAATCTTCTGTTCCACCAGATAAAGCCTGGCGTTATACTGCTGAATATTATTCGTGAGTCATAGAGACGTTTGGCAATTTTCTACAGATCCTTTTTTACATGCTCGACCACCGTTCTAAATAGTATTATCAAATTTTATATTCGATAAATTAGCCTCTGCTAATTAAGCATTACTGACATCAACAATAGAAAGACTTGCATTTTCAGGTTTGCATAATGTAGATCGGAAGATTGTAAATTGGCGCCTAATAAACGTACATTCTCAGATTTTCATAACTAAAATCACTTTGGTAATTTCTGCGTACGCCATATCAACACCGGAAAGATTAATACCTGACAATTTCGTTCTATTTGGTAAACAAATAGATTTGTCTGTTGCACGATTTGAGGTAAATCAATCAAAAGTAGTCGTTACACACGTCAAACAACTTCCAGTCTGTTCAATCGAGATACCTGTCAAAGACAAACAGAATTTTGATTTGTTAAAGCTCGATATTCAAGCAGACAAGAAATGAAAATCTGATAATGAGGAACAGCAATTATGGAAAGTGAATTTCAAGATTAATTTTGATAACAAGGGAGCTATCTCTGCAAAGGTAACAAGGATAAATAACGAAGTTAGCACGGCGCTTAGTTCTGAAGATCAAACCCTTATCGCCTTCGCCTATATAATCAATGGTAAATGAACAGATTCTTAACTCTGATCAGTTTGTTTGTTTCTTGCTTCATCAGCCTTATGTTTATCGCCCAGCTTGTCATAAGCCTTGGCAATCAGCCCCCAATTCTTGGACTTCAAACTGTTATTACTCGCTGCTAAAGCATTCGATTTTCTTGCCATAGCAATCGTTTGTTGCCATTGTTGCTGTTGAAAACGCACCATAGACAAACGATGCCACAACACTGCGTTTCTCGGCTCTATACGCAATGCTCGTTCTATCGTTGCCGCTGCTTTAGCACTCTGCCCTTGTTCAGAATATTTATCTGCATCTCCAAGTAACGCAATGATTACTGGTTCTTGTTGCTTATTAACTTTTCTACTTGCCTTGTTCTCGGTTTTTACTGGCTTATTCTTTATAGTCTGACTTTTGCTTGTAGGCGCGTTACGCTCCTCTACAGGAACTAATACTACTGACTTAGTTGCTTGTTCAGCACAAGCGCTAAGAAGCAACATAACAAGGACTAAAAATAAACGGCAATCACACATAATTAAAACCAGATTCAGATTCAGATTCAATTTCATTTAATAACAATCAATAGTTGCAGGGGCATATTTCTTTATAAACGGATAGGACCTAGCTTGAGCACAAGAACTCTTGGGATTGCTCATATCGGGATAATCCCGCCATTCAACTTCTTCAGGTTCAATCAATAATAGCGGTTCTGGTTTTATTTTTTTCATCATATCGAGCCATATTTGCATCGCACCAGTTGAACCCGTCAGTTTAGCCGTTTGATTATTGTCACGTCCAACCCAGACTACAGATAATACTCGATCACCAAAGCCTGCAAACCAACTATCACGCAACCCATTAGTCGTTCCTGTTTTTCCTGCTAGAGGTAGCAAGGAGGGTAGTTCACGCGTCAAGCGCTTAGCAGTACCGTTCTGAACAACTTCAGTTAACAAATATTGCGTCAAAAATGCTGTTTCAGGTTTTATATATTCGCGTACAGCCAGATCATATCGCCGTAAAGGCTGGCCATTACTATCCAATACCGAACGAATAGTCCGTAACGGGATTTGTAGGCCACCACTGGCAATTGTTTGATACATTTGTGTCACTTCATAAGGTGAGAGATTCAGTGCACCAAGTAAAATTGATGGTAGCCGAGGTATCGCCGTGGTCACACCTAGGTTTTTTAAAGTTTGAATGACATTTTCAAGCCCCAGTGCCATACCTAGTCGTACAGTTGATAGGTTATATGATTTTGCTATTGACCTTACTAAAGGAATATTGCCATGCGTTCTTTTGTCGTAATTATTAGGCTCCCAACGTTTTCCATTTTTTTGTTTTAATACTAGATGAGAGTCATCAAGCAATGACAGCACATGATATCGGGCTGGTCGATCTAATGCTGTCATGTATATTGCCGGTTTAATCAAAGAACCAATGGGGCGTTTCGCATCTAAAGCTCGATTAAATGCATTTTTATCTTTATTCCTATCTCCAACCAGTGCAAGCACCTCACCACTATGTTGCTCAACAACAACCAAAGCCGATTGCAGAGTTCCTGGATTAAATCCTTTCTCTTTTTCTAATTTAGAAAGACTCTTCGTAACACTGTTTTGCGATATTTCCTGCTTATCTACATCTAACGTGGTGTGTATTTGTAAGCCTTCGTTTCTGAGGTCGTCAATACGATAATCCCGCTTTAGATGGCGTCTGACTAAATCAATATATGCTGGATATTTTGCGCTACTCCATCGCGGCTTAGCTGTTACACCCAGAGGTTTAGATGTTGCAAGTTTTAATTCTGTATGACTGATGAATTCTTGCTCCCATAATAAATTAAGCACAAGATTTCGACGTTTCAAAGCTCTTTCAGCTTGTTTACGTGGATTATAGAATGAGGCTCCTTTGACCATTCCGACTAATAATGCAATCTCCGCATTATTTAATTCAGCTAGTGGTTTAGAGAAGTAAAATTCTGCAGCGGTACCAAAACCATGAATGCTACGTTGGCCATTTTGCCCCAAATATATTTCATTGACGTAAGCACTTAAAATATTTTCTTTCGTGTAATGATATTCCAGCATCAATGCCATTAACATCTCGTTAATCTTGCGTGTAAACGTCCGTTCATGAGTTAAAAACATATTTTTAATTAATTGCTGCGTGAGTGTGCTGCCTCCTTGCGTCACTTTCCCTCTAATAATGTTGATATAGATTGATCGTAAAATACCGAAGGGATCTAGCCCGAAATGTTCAAAATAATGCCTATCTTCTACTGCAATTAATGCCTCTATTAACGTTTCGGGAATTTCCTTGTAGGTAATAAGAACACGATCTTCATCGTGCAACGGGAACACTTTGCCAATTAAAGCCGGCGTCAACCTTATGATCGAAACGTTTTGACCGCTTATCATTTCAGTAATATCTGTGATTTGTTGGCCGTTGAATCGAATTTTCAATTTCTTTGCTGCTTCGGTGCCATCCCAATAATGAAATTGTCGCGTATAGACTTCAATCGTTGAACCACGGAGCCGAAATTGACCCGAACCTGTTAGTGTAGAAACATTTTGATATGCGGCGCTTTTGAGCTTTTCAGTAACTAACTTTTGCCCATAACGCCGACCGGCATAAAGTTCCAATGGTTGTGCGTAGACTCTCGCCGGAACAGACCAACGTTTTCCATCAAAATCTTTTCTAATCTGGAAATCAAGCCACACACAATAAGACAAAAAGACACAAACCAGAATAAATATTAGTTGCAGCATCCATTTCTTTAATAAAGACGTGACCTTTTTCTTCTTTGACTGAGTTTTTTTTTGTTTTCGAGAAGTTTTGCGTTTTGTGGGCATTAAATAGGGTTGTTGAATAAGATTTTATGATAATTCAGGGATAATCTTCCACTAGTTCACGCATAAACGTACATCGTTGGTATGCCCCTTAGCAATTGCTCCGGCATTGCTCAAATAAGCTATATACACGGCGATACTCAAACGATAGACATTATATCCGTATAAATAAAAAAAAAGGCCCCGTAAAAACGGGGCCTATCAGAAATTCAGAGAATCTCGCTTTGCCGACGTTAGACAGACTTTAGCAAGTGCTCAACTAACGCCCTTCGGCGTTTTTTCCTAGCATCAATGACTGCCCTGGCCTTTACTCTGCGTTCTTTATCGCGCTGACCAAGCGTCTTTTTCTGCTTATCTTCTTCTAGATTTTTTTTTGGCTTTCTTCTTAGCCTTTTTCTTAGCTGTTTTCTTTTTAGCCTTTTTCTTAGCTACTTTTTTCTTGGCCTTTTTCCTAGTGGCTTTTTTCTTTGCCTTTTTCCTAGTAGCCTTTTTCTTTGCCTTTTTCTTGGCTTTCTTCTTGGTCTTTTTCTTAGTAGCTTTTTTCTTTGCTTTCTTTTTAGCCTTTTTCTTGGCTTTCTTTCTAGCTACTTTTTTCTTTGCTTTCTTCTTAGCTACTTTCTTCTTTGCAGACCGTTTTGCGACTTTCTTTTTCGCAGTCTTCTTCTTTGCTTTTTTCTTTGCCATGTTTAGAGACTCCCCTAGAAACTGAATATTTGTATTAACAAAATGAATATATACATTACATTAAACATACACGCAAACAATTATAGTCATGTTTTATCTTTTTTCTATAATTTTTTTTAAATTAATGTTTATAGATCACAAAATTAATACTTTTTTGTCGTTTTATTTACAACAATTGATGTTAAACAAATCATTAGCAATAAGGTTATGTTAGTTGTGAAAGTATATCGTTCATCACATCATTCACATCATTCATACCATTTACACTAACGTATTTTGTTTTAGACCCATCTTGATTTGCTAAGTCAGTATAATATTTTACTAACGGAGATGTTTGTTCGTGATAAACGTCTAAACGCTTCTTAACGGTCTCTTCTTTATCATCATCCCTTTGTACTATGTCTTCACCAGTAACATCATCCTTGCCTTCAACCTTCGGTGGATTGAACTCAACATGATAGGTTCTTCCAGAAGCTAAATGTGCTCTGCGGCCACTCATGCGGCTAACAATAGCACTATCTTCTACTTTAATTTCAACAACATATTCAACATCTATGTCTAAGCCAACCATGCCGTCAGCTTGCGCGATTGTTCTAGGGAAACCATCAAGTAGATAACCGTTTTCACAGTCGTCTTCATTAACACGCTCCTTTACCAAGCCAAGAATTAATTCGTCAGAGACTAAGCCACCGGCATCCATAACTTTCTTTGCTTCAAGTCCTAGCGGTGTTCCAGCACTCACTGCTGCACGTAACATGTCGCCTGTTGAGATCTGTGGAATGTTAAATTTTTCTTTTATCAAGTTTGCTTGAGTACCTTTACCTGCTCCTGGTGGTCCTAATAATATTATTTTCACTTTTACTTTCCTCCCGTTTAGTATTCAAATATATATTTACTACATTGATATAATGATAATCATGTCAAAAATTAAGGCAAAAATCCCATGAAGATTGAACTTGATAGCGAATTTTCTACTTCAAACAAAATTATTTCCTATTCTAACGATTCATTTAAATTAAAAGATACGCTTGTAGAAACAAATCTTGTTATCTCAAAGGATCGTTTAATTAAAAACTGGTTGGTAGATTCTTATCAAAATCTTGCAACGCAACATCTAGATCAAATCATTTCATGGCAACCAGAACTAATAATAATTGGTATCGGTAATGCACCAAGCTTTCCAAACCCTGAGTTAACTGCCCATGCTGCATCAAAAAACATAGGCCTGGAAATAATGGACACAGGTGCAGCCTGTCGAAGTTATAACTTATTAGTTGATGAAGGCAGAGATGTCGTTGCCTGCTTGTTTCTATCTGATAATTAGTTCTCCATATTTAAGGTATCAAGAGAGAGTCCTTCTCTTTCTAAAATTTGCCGCAAACGCTTGATCGCCTCAATCTGAATTTGTCTGACCCGTTCTCGGGTGACACCTAATTCATTACCAATCTCTTCCAATGTGGATATTTCACTACCATGAAGGCCAAAACGCCGTTCAACGACGGCGCATTGTTTATCACTAAGTAGATTCAACCAGGCATCGATATGCTCTTTTACATCATTATTTTGCAATAGTCGTGATGGATCCAGATTATGTTCGTCCGGCAATGTATCTAGCAGGGTGTTATCCGAATCATAAGGACTAGGACTATCAACAGAAGTAGTTCGCGCATTTAAACCGAGCATGCGCTCCACAACTTCAATCGGTTGATCGAGCATTTCAGCAACATCTTCCGGGCTCGGTTCACGATCAAGCGTTTGTGCAAGCTTTCGTGCTGCTCGTAAATAAATATTGATCTCTTTTACAACATGGATAGGCAAGCGTACTGTTCGCGTCTGATTCATCAATGCCCGCTCGATTGTTTGCCTTATCCACCAGGTCGCGTATGTCGAAAAGCGAAAACCTCTTTCTGGGTCAAATTTCTCAACAGCACGAATCAACCCCAGATTTCCTTCTTCTATTAAATCTAGTAGAGCAAGGCCACGATTCATATAACGACGCGCAATTTTTACGACGAGACGCAAATTACTTTCAATCATGCGTTTTCTAGCGCTTTCATCACCCTTTAATGACTTTCGTGAGAAATAAACTTCCTCTTCAGCAGTCAATAAGGGTGAAAAACCAATCTCATTCAAATACAAACGCGTTGCATCCAGGTCGCCAGATGTAACTGGTGCTGCTTCAGTAATTATTTTTTTAGTGT
Source organism: Thiotrichaceae bacterium UBA973 (assembly GCA_002292815.1). Taxonomy (GTDB): domain Bacteria; phylum Pseudomonadota; class Gammaproteobacteria; order Eutrophobiales; family Eutrophobiaceae; genus UBA7359. The sequence continues at coordinate 34,967 of DBBX01000020.1, forward strand.
GTTTCTCATCGCCCTTTTCATCAATCCCGCCGACATCTTCCAATTCTTCATTGCTCAAGGAAGCGTCATCGCTCTCATTATCTTTTGATTTTTGTGCTGATTTTGAGTTTGTCGTATCGTCTTTCATACAACCACCGTTACGATAAATACTTATGCACGTTTTTTAGGCAGATGCTTGGTAGGCGTAATAGGTTTACCATTCTTACGTATTTCAAAATGGAGCACCGTACGACCGGTGTGGTCTTGTCCCATTTCAGAGATTTGCTGACCAGCGTTAACTCTATCTCCTTCCTTGACCAAAAGTTTGCTGTTATATGCATAGGCACTCAGATACGTTTCATTATGTTTTATGATAATAAGCTTACCATAACCGAGAAGTCCACTCCCACTGTATACAACTTCGCCAGCAGCCGCAGCTTTTATACGCTGCCCAGATTTGCCAGAGATATCTATCCCTTTTTTTGATGTAGGTGAATTAGATTTGACTAATTTTCCTGTTGTCGGCCACGACCATTTAATGGGTCCTTTTGGTAAAGCCGCCTTGGGCTTGTTTTTTTGCGCAACAACATTTGTTTTTTTAACTGGCTTTTTAGATGTTGCTTTAGTTACTGGTTTTGGTGACGGAGGAGGTGCTTTTTTTACAATTACCTTTGGTTTTATCGGGTCAACTTTCTTTTGAAGAATGGGTTTTAAACGAATGAGTTGTCCTGGATAAATCGTATAGGGGGAATTGATCTTGTTCCAGCTTGCTACCGCTTTATAATCATGATTATAACGCCAGGCAATTGAATATAAGGTGTCACCTTTACCAACTATATGGTAACCCGATTTATTCTGTATAGTTGATTTAGCTTTTGGCGCTGGCTTTGATTGTTTGCTTGTACCGCGTTGAGTTGTTGTCGGCGCTGTTTCTTTAACTTCACCACGATTAGCGACCGGGGCTACACCCACTCCAGAACATGCCTGTAGCAAGATAATAATTAACAAATAAATTACATTCTTATAACAAGATCTCATCCTATCCCTTTTAAGTTGTATCAATGCCACCAAGCATGGGTACAAAACTTACCGAATCAATAATTTCTTCCTCAAACCCATCTTCTTTACGGGTAATCAATAATAATTTCTGATCACCTGACTTACCAACTGGAATAATTAATCGTCCCTCTATAGCCAATTGCTCCAATAGTGCTTCAGGAACACCAATAGGTGCTGCTGCGACAATAATGCCATCAAAAGGGGCATGTGTTGGCCAACCAATATTACCATCAGCATGTTTGCTACGAATATTAGTACAACCTAATTTTTGAAAACGTTCACGCGCTCGTATTAATAGGCCATTGATACGTTCAACGGTGTAAATGCGTTTGGTAAATTGCGCCATAATGACTGTTTGATATCCGCAACCGGTACCCACTTCCAACACATTTTCCAGCGATCTATCTTTTATCAACGCTTCCGTCATTTTTGCAACAATATAGGGTTGTGAAATTGTTTGGCTAAACCCGATAGGAAGTGCAGTATTTTCATACGCGCGAGTAGCCAAGGCTTCATCAACAAAAAGATGCCGTGGTGTATTACGGATAGCATCAAGCACAACATCTGAATGAATCCCCATTTCTACCAAAGTATCTGCAAGTCGGTCACGTGTGCGCTGTGACGTCATACCAATACCACTATGTTCTGCCATCATCAGTGCAGACCTTCTATCCAGCTAGATAGCGATTGCAAAGACTGATGTCGTGTCAAATCAATCTGTAAGGGTGTAATGGAAACTTTACCAGTACGAATAGCATGAAAATCCGTACCTTCACCAGCATCTTGTTCAGAACCAACTGGCCCAACCCAATAAACTTTTCTACCTCGGGGGTCTAATGTTTCCAGAACCGGTTCAGATTTATGTCGGTTACCCAATCGCGTTACCGCCATACCTTTTATTTGGTCAAAATCGATATCAGGAATATTCACATTTAACAATACATCATCAAAGGGTCTCTGAATGAGTGATTCAATGATTTTTCTGGCGATTGTGACTGCTGGTTTATAATCAGACTGTCTTTCTCCAGCAAGAGAAAATGCGATTGCCGGGCAACCCAAAAAACGTCCTTCCATTGCTGCCGCTACAGTCCCGGAATAAAGCACATCATCACCCAGGTTTGCGCCAGTATTGATACCACTGATCACCATGTCAGGTTCTTCATCTAACAGTCCAGTAATAGCTAGATGGACACAGTCAGTTGGTGTGCCGTTGACATAATGGAAACCACGACTATCTTGTTTAACATGCAGTGGCGCGTCTAATGTCAGTGAATTACTCGCGCCGCTACGGTCTCTATCAGGCGCAACAACGGTTACCTTGCCTAACTCAGCCAACATCTCTGCCAAGGCAGCTAATGCAGGTGACTGGTAACCATCATCATTACTTAATAAAAAATGCATCGTTATTTATAGTGGCTATTGCTACGAAAGTTAAAATTGATTTGGACAATAACGCTCCCGGTGTTTTGAGAACAGACAAAAATGATTCTGAAACATCACACATCATAAGGGTGCTTTTAGCTTAGTAAAAATTCTAATAAGGCCTTCTGTGAGTGCAAACGATTGCCCGCTTCATCCCAAACAACGCTTTGCGGCCCTTCCAGAACCTCGGCAGAGACTTCTTCGCCTCGATGCGCCGGCAAACAATGCATAAACAAGGCATCGCCATTAGCACATTCCATTAAATCGGTATTAACCTGATAAGGCGCGAATTGTTCTATTCTTTGATTCTGTTCTTCTTCTTGTCCCATGCTGGCCCAAACATCTGTTACCACTAGATCCGCATTCTTGACAGCGGTCATCGGATCACGTTCTATCGAAACAAATTCTTTTGTGGATTCTAATATACCGGCATCAGGAGCATAGTCTTCAGGACAAGACACGATTAGTTGAAAATTAAAAATTTTGGCCGCATTCATATAGGAATGGCACATATTATTGCCATCACCCAGCCAGACTACTTTTTTATCTTCAATCGAACCGCGTTTTTCATAATAAGTTAGTAAGTCTGCTAACAATTGACAGGGATGATAACTATCGGATAATCCATTGATGACCGGCACATCCGAATAGGAGGCAAAAGTTTCAAGTCGTTCATGCTCAAATGTTCTTAACATGATGCAATCAACCATCCTTGATAAAACACGCGCAGTATCTTCTATTGGTTCACCACGTCCGATTTGAGAGCCGGTTGGTGAAAGATAGATGGCATGACCACCTAATTGCGCCATACCCGCTTCAAATGAGACACGTGTACGTGTAGATGACTTTTCAAAGATCATCCCTAATACGCGATTATTCAGTGTCGTATCGTAATTCTTTTCTTCTACCTGCTTTTTTAAGACAGACGCACGATTGATGATCGACAATAACTCATCGCGACTTAAACTATTTAGTGTCAAAAAATGTCTAGGGTTCATAATTTCACCTTCAAGCTAGATAGGCTTTGAGTAATTTACTCAATTTAGTAACAATTTGATCTGCTTCTGAATCACTCATCACTAATACAGGTAATAAACGAATAACATTACCCGCAGTTACATTGATCAATAATTTTTCTTTTAATGCTAAAGCGACTAAGTCAGGCGCATCCTCATCTAATTCAATAGCCAACATTAATCCAGCACCGCGAATCTCTTTTATACCTGGAACAGCTTTTAACGCCTGTTTCAAGCCGTCTAACAATCGATTCCCAAGCACTTCCGCACGTTGTGCAAGATTGTCGGCTTCCAAAACTTCAATCACCGCTAACGCCGCTCTGGAGGCTAATGGGTTTCCACCAAAGGTGGAGCCATGGTTGCCAGGTTGAAATAAGTTTGCCGCCTCGCCTCTTGCAAGACAGGCACCGATAGGGACACCATTACCCAAGGCCTTAGCCAAGGTCATAACGTCTGGCATTACATCTTCATATTGAAAGGCGAACCATTTTCCGGTTCGACACATCCCGGTTTGAATCTCATCAACCATCATTAAACAATCGTGTTCATCGCAAAATGTTCTGACCGCTTTCAAATAACCTGCATCAGGGATTACGACACCACCCTCACCCAATATAGGTTCAACCATGACTGCGACGATATTTAAATCCTCATTTGCAAGTGCTTTCAGTGCATCAATATCGTTATAGGGAATATGTCTAAAGCCTTCGACCAAAGGATCAAAACCTTGATGCACTTTAGGATTGCCCGTTGCACTTAAAGTCGCCATGGTTCGGCCGTGAAAACTTTTTTCCATCACGACAATGACAGGCTTATCGATCTTTTTATTACTCGCGTACAAACGTGCTAATTTTATCGCCGCCTCATTGGCTTCAGCACCAGAGTTGCCAAAAAACACCTTCTCCATGCCAGAATGCTGAACCAGTTTTTCAGCCAGCTTTTCTTGTAAAGGAATACGATAAAGATTAGAAGTATGAATTAATTTCGCCGCTTGATCGGCAATCGCCTCTTGCACGGCAGGATGCGCATGACCTAAACCACAAACAGCAATACCGCTGAGCGCATCCAGATAGCGCTCTCCTTGAACATCTGTGAGCCAAGTACCTGAGCCTGTTATAAACTCAATCGACAACGGTTGATAATTTGACATTAAAGCACTGCTCATTGAAATACATTCCAAACAATTCGATATTTATCCGTCTCTAAAAATCGCCACTCGAAAACTGGTTTTATACGTTTTTTACTGCCTAGATCACTAGAGGCATCCTGTAGCTGGGGTATAAATTACATCCCTATAAATAACAAGCCCGGCCATGAGCCGGGCTCAAACACAAAAAATGGTTACTAAATCTTATAAAGGCAAACCATGACCATAACCCACCATGCACATCAACATAGGGATAGAAAGAAAGGTATTGGTTCGTGATGCCATTAGCGCGACAACTTTACCTTTAGCAATCTCATCGGCACTAGCTTCAACCATACCCAGGATCTTCTTCTGGTTCGGCCAGATCAATACCCAAACATTGAAGAGCATGATTGTGCCCATCCAGGCACCTAAACCAATAACCAAACCACCCTCTTGTAACAAGAAAGCATTCTTAAGACCAACACCCAATGATTCCAGTGCTGAGGCCCCAGTTAACCAGGTACCTAATGCGCCCCAACGAAACCACCACAACGCACGAGGTGCGACATATTTATTGATTGCAGCAGGGCCAGGACCGCCCTCATCAGCTAAAGCCACACCAACCGCCGGGACTTGTACGAAATTGAAGTAATAAAGCAGACCAATCCAGATAACGCCAAAAAAGACATGTAACCAGACCGTTAAAGACAATAGGTTGAACTCTGGCTTGCCGCCAACCAAAAACATAACAACTATAGCTGTTACAAAACCAAGCGCTAACGTGCCATGCACTGATTTGAGTGGATTCATACTAATTCTCCCGGGATAAAAATAAGTGTTTCTTAAAGAAACAGTAAAATGTTGGCTAGGATTATACTGATGTCAGTGTTCGCTTCCACCCCTTTCACATCAGAATAACGCTAAAGGACAGGATTATGCGCTTTCAGCAGTAAAAATAAGGCATAAACGCGCATTTCCAGCTAAAACAAGTATTTACAGAAAAATACTATGACTTGAAATCGACAATATCGCCCATATCTAGATTGACTAATACAAGCACCCCCAACAAATGGTGATTGCTTGTCTCTTTCGCGTATAATCCGCCACAAAGTAAAACAAGATACTAACCCGAGGTAAATGTAATGGAACCAATGGAACAAATTAAAGCGAAACTAGCAGAAAACCCTGTCGTACTTTTCATGAAAGGCTCACCCGACTTCCCACAGTGCGGCTTTTCAATGAAAACCGTTCAAGCACTGAAAGAATGTGATGTTGAATTCGGTTTTGTCGACGTACTGGCACAACCAGAGATGCGTCAAAACCTGCCACAATATTCAAACTGGCCAACATTTCCACAAGTCTTCATCAACGGCGAACTCGTCGGCGGCTGCGATATCGTTATGGATCTACATGAAAAAGGCGAATTGCAAAAGATGACAAAAGAGGCAGTAGGTAGTTAATAGCATTTTAGATTGAGAGTAGTAATTTAATTTACTACTCTCAAGTTGTACCTTAATCTTTTTTTAAATATTTACTGTTAAAAAACTATCTCAATTTATACCCATTAATAATAACTCTTACCTCTTTCACTTCAATTCCCTGTTTCTTTTTTAACGAGCCTAGTCTCTCATTTACTGATGTCGTCTCCGGCAATCCCAATGATTCGATAATATAACTAGCCGGAACACTTGTAGCCTCTTCGACTTCTTTTAATGTCATTGAACCATTTATAGTCGTGGCCTCTGACTTATGACGTGAAAACGATGCTGATTCTTTGCTTTGTATTTCTATCGGGCTGAGTAGTGGTGCAATGGCTAGTGCAATTACAGTGATAAGTCCAACTATCCCTAGTCCGACTCGTAAGCCTGAAGCTTCATGATGCTGACCACTAACGACGTTCGCAATCCAGCGCCAGTGCAAAACTAAATGAAGTGCCAGTATTGAAAAAAAGATAACTGAAATCCAGAAATGAAGCCCACCCCATTCGTGTCTATCAAGTCCCCAGATTGTTGAATAACTTCCACTGCCGGGAGGTAGAACATATCTCATTAGCACACCGGTGCTCGTCAATAAGACAAATCCAATAAATGCGACTGTGTCGATAATAAAGTTAAGATTGGTACGTTTCATGTTTTGAAGATTAGCATATGGACTGACTGGCCATGCGAAATATGAATGGGTTTATTTCTTATCCTGCTCATCCAATAACCTTGCAATTTCATCTTCCCCCATGGGTTTCTTTCTTTTAATACGTAAACTCGCTCGCCATTCTTTACTAAAATCTTTTTGCAATCGCATATTAATAGCAATAACAATCAGCATCGCGATAAACGCTCCCAGACTAGCTAATGCCATGTCTTTTTGTGCGTCCCAAACATCTCCTTGTGTGCCAAGATAAGCAACGCCCAGATCACCGCCAAACACTTCAGCTGCGGCCCATTCGAACAGTTCGAATGTCATTGAGGCGGCGATGGTGAATAGCAAAGGCAAGAAATAACCCCAAAAGCCTTTGCCGTATGCAATACGACAATAGATTTCTCTAAAGGGATAGGCCATTAATAAGCCATAAAGAAAATGAACCAGGCGATCGAAATGATTTCTATCCCATCCCATCATCTCGTTAAGACTAAAATTAAAATGTGTCATTAAAAAAGAATCATATGGCACTCTGGCATAGGTGTAGTGCGCCCCAATTTCATGTAGACACATGAATATAAAAATCAGGCTGTAGGATATTCTTGAGAATGTAAAACTTTTATAGCTTGCCGCCATGATGATAACGAATGCCAGTACCAAGACATTTTCCAATGCCCAGTCAGATCGATCATAAGGAGATATTGCGAGTATTAAAAACACAAGAAGAAAAACAAAAGAGAGTATTAAAAAATATCGTTTATGCGTCATGGCTAGACCCATTCTAACAGTCCTTTAAAACGATCTTTTATACAAAAACCAATTTAAAGAATATTGTTCAGGCGAGTTCATCTGCAAATTGATGATTAACATCTCGGTGATGTCCTTCATCTGCGCGAACGGCTATTACAACATCACGTAAACGAGCGTTAGCAGGTAAATCCCAATATTCAATAGCAAGCTCAGGAGCGGGAACATTCTCATGTGTCCCATCATCAATACCCGCCAAATATTCGGTGTAACTGTATACGGCTTCCTCTTCAAAATAACCAACAATACGATGTGCCGTTTTTGCTGAACAAATATAAATAAGAAAGAATAAATTATAAAAGATCCCTTGCGCAAGAAAAATAAGAAAACGCTCAAACATTGAAGGCTGGGCAATTTGAATGAACGTCATTAAGTGCATGCGTTCGTTCTCCGCTTCTTCGAGCAGCACACGAATCCATCCATGGTCACTTTCCATGCGTCGTAATGCACGCAGATGTCTTAAAGACCCGGCAACCATGCCAGGCACAGCCGCCACCGTTTCTAAAACAACAGCACGATGACCGTATCGTTTCGCAAAAAAAGTATCTGCAAAAAACCGAAGGAACTTAGTGAAGGCAAACGCAACTCGATCTGAAATACATTTCGCATTATGGTGGCTCTCAATTAATACTGCATCATCCATTTTTTATTCCTTGAATTTATGTACTTGAATTATTAAGACAGACTAATGTGAATAATATTTTTACTACTCATAACCGCTATCAACCCACACACATTTGCCCCCGCTTTCTTCTTTGATTCTTTCTAGATATTTTTCATGCTCCGCGAGTTCTTCTGGTGTCGCTTCGATGACACGTAATGGTTTACGATTAACGTCGACAATTCTAGCTTTAGTTTGATCTGCAGCCTGCTGCTCTTGTGAAGAATCAAAACTCAAGGTTTCTTGACCACCTGTCATTACCAGATACACATCTAACAGTATCCGTGCGTCGAGTAGTGCGCCATGTAAATCGCGTTCTGAATTATCTATTTCATAACGCTTGCATAAAGCATCAAGATTATTCTTTTGTCCGGGATGTTTTTCACGCGCCATCATTAAAGTATCGACAACGGAACAGTAGTCTTCTGTCTTGCCCCATTTTCTGCCTAATTTTTTTAATTCAGCATTTAAAAATCCAACATCAAATGGTGCGTTGTGGATAACCAGTTCGCTATCTCGAATAAAGTCGATAAATTCCTGAGCTATATCAGCAAAGCGTGGTTTGTCTGCTAGAAAATCATTGCCGATGCCATGCACATTGAATGCGCCATCATCAATTTCTCTATCGGGATTCAGATATTGATGAAAGTGCCGGTCGGTCTTACGTCGATTAACAATCTCAACACAACCTATCTCGATAATGCGGTGGCCTTGTTTTGGTTCCAGTCCCGTCGTTTCTGTATCAAGAACAATCTGCCTCACGACACATCTCTCTCGAACATCTCATCGATGGCACGGTTTGCTAGTTGATCAACGCGTTCATTTTCATCATGTCCACTATGGCCTTTGACCCATTCCCATTTTATTTGATGATGTGCGCAGGCTTGATCCAGTCGTAACCATAGATCTTTATTCTTTACTGGCTTCTTGGCGGCTGTTTTCCAGCCTCGGCTCTTCCAACCCTCGATCCATTCGGTAATGCCCTTCATGACATATTGTGAGTCAGTAGTCAGCACAACATCACATTCCCCTTTTAATGCTTCGAGTCCCATAATTGCGGCCATTAATTCCATACGGTTGTTAGTAGTTTCTATCTCAGCACCATAGAGTTCTTTTTCAGTGTTGTTATATTTTAATAAGGTTCCCCATCCGCCCGGCCCCGGGTTGCCTCGGCATGCGCCATCGGAAAAGATGTGTGTTGTTTCAATCATAATTTTTTTATAGATGTTCTTGTGGTGGGTTCAATTGCTCCTTGCCCAATCATATTTGGTTTGGCACGCCATTGCATCTTGATCGGATTTAAGGGCACGGTACGCTTTTTGGCAACGACAACATACAAGCCACCGAAGACTGGCCAACAATAACGACCCAACCGTTCTAACGGTAACAATTTCTTTAATAGCTTTTGATTAGTTAACGGTGGTGAAAAGAAAAAACCGTTTATCTTTTCAACTTCAAAATCCAGTAACGACAACCAATCTTTTAATCTGGGGATTGAGATCAACTGTCCGCTCCAGGGCATTTCACCCCACCAGCATTTAAACAAATGCCAAAGACCCCAAAGACTCAATGGGTTGATGCCGATAATAACGACATGTCCATCACCAATAAGGACACGTTCCATTTCTCGCAATAACTTGTGCGCATCTTTGGAGTATTCAAGAATGTGCGGTAGGACGATGACATCGACACTATCCATTGCAATCGGTAATTCTTCTGCGCTGGTGTGTACTGCCGTTACGCTATTGTTTAATTCCGTATTATCCAGAAAGAGTATTGTTTTATTGGTAATGCGCGATGCTGCCAGATAGCTTGATTCTGCCGAGTAGCCATACTGTAAAATATGATAACCAAACAAGTTTGGCAGGATATCCTCAAGTTGTTCAATCTCTGCGGCATAGACCGTCCTGCCCAATGGACCATTAAACCAGCTTGAGAATTTTTCTCTGAGTGATAATGTCTTTGTATTTTTAGAACTCATGAATTAAGTCACACACCACATAATTAACAATCTGACTCGGACTATAGATAAAATAATGCTAGAGATCATACCCCTACCAGCACTAAAGGATAACTATATCTGGTTATTGAAAAACACGATAAGCCGACACGTTGCTATTGTCGACCCTAGCGAGGCAGAACCAGTGCTGAATGTTATTAAATCTGAAGGCCTAATTCCAATAGCAATCATGATCACGCATCATCATTGGGATCATGTTGGCGGTATCTCTGGCATTACTGAACAATTCGATATCCCGGTTTATACGCCGAAAACAGAATCTGTCGTCGGCAGCACAAATCCGGTTGGCGAAGGAGATGTCGTCGCACTAACAGAATTGAGCCTGAATCTGAAAATATTAGATGTACCTGGTCATACCTCTGGTGCAGTGGCCTATTACACTGATGCTATGGTCTTCAGTGGTGACACACTGTTTACCGCTGGTTGTGGACGCATGTTTGAGGGTACGCCACCACAAATGCATGCCTCTTTATCAAAATTCAAGACCTTGCCTGACAGTACATTGCTCTATTGCGGCCATGAATATACCGTAGCCAACCTCAAGTTTGCTGCTAAGGTCGAGCCCAATAACGTCGCCATACAAAGACGCTTGCAACTTGCTGAAGAGACCAGAAAATCAAACCATCCTACCGTACCAGCGACACTGGCAGAGGAGAAACAAACAAATCCATTTTTACGTTGCGAAGAGCGTGATGTTATCTCAGCAGCCAGTCATTTTTCAGCTAAAAAGCTGAATGAAACAGCCGATGTTTTTGCTGCAGTACGGCAATGGAAGGACCATTTTTAATAGCTAACTAAAAAATAATTTTTAATCTGAAAATTTAGTACTTGACCCAAACGCATCCTGTCCCTAGCATTCGGCCATGCATATGATACGTACAGCAATTATTTGCTTAGCTCCACTAATAATCAGCGCTTGTAACCCCAGCTCTACCCGTCCCGATTTAGTAGACCCTGCACTGACCGCAGATAAAAGCCAGACACTAACACTGACTGCAATTCAAGCCGAGCATAAGCCGAAGGCAAGCAGTTCTAAAATCAATGTTGATAATGACCTCGAAAATCAGGTCGCTCATAAAGCAGAGCACACTAATCTCTGGTTTTTAATCAAAGATGACCTGCAATTTGACAGCAATATAAACCAACGCAGTGTTAAAGATAAAATCGCGTGGTTTGCTCGTAATCAAGACTACATGGATCGTGTTTCGGTTCGCGCTCAGCCTTACCTGTTTTATATTATTTCCAAATTAAAAGAACGTAATATGCCGCTTGACTTAGCACTATTACCCATCGTGGAAAGCGCCTATCACCCGTTTGCCTATTCTCCCAGTCATGCCTCAGGCATCTGGCAGTTTATCCCGGCAACCGGCAAACGTTTTGGCATGAAACAGAACTGGTGGTATGACGGTCGTCGCGACATCATCGCAGCAACTGATGGTGCACTTGATTACCTGCAAAGTTTACATAAACGGTTTAATGGTAACTGGTTCCATGCTCTCGCTGCCTACAATGCCGGTGAAGGCAATGTTGAGAAGGCGATAAGAAGGAACAAAAAAGCCGGTAAGAAAATCGATTTTTGGTCATTACGATTACCACGCGAGACTCGAAGTTATGTGCCTAGTCTTTTAGCTGTGGCTGAAGTTCTGAGAAACAATACTAAATACAATATCAGTTTCAAGACTATTCCGAATAAGCCGCACTTTGAGAGTATTGATGTCAGTAGTCAGATTGATCTAGCAACTGTCGCTAAGCTTTCTGGTTTGACTATGGATGAAGTTTACACCCTGAATCCGGGCTTTAATCGTTGGGCAACTGATCCTAAAGGACCGCATCGTATACTGATTCCGACAAACAAAGCCAATAGCTTTAAACAAAAGCTGGCATCACTGCCCAAATCTGAACGCATTAGCTGGAAACAACACAATATTCGTGCAGGTGAGTCACTAAGCCAAATCGCTGCACGTTATCAAACCAGTATAACGGCTTTGAAAGGAATCAATCGTCTAAAGGGTAGCCGGATTAGAGCAGGACAATCACTGTTGATTCCAACTGCAAAAGAATCCAACAAATATTATTCCTTGAGTGCCGATGCCAGAAAATTTAAAGGCCTTAACAAGACGGGTGATGGCAAACGTTATATCTATTCTGTGAAACGTGGCGACAATCTTTGGGATATTGGTCGTCACTACGGTATTAGCGTAAATCAATTGACACAATGGAATGGTATTTCAAGAAAGAGTTTGCTGAAACCTGGACAAAAACTAACTGTATGGGTTAAACAGGATGCAAATAAACAGAAAGACAACTTAGTTAAAACCGTTGCGAATAAAACGTCAACTAATGCCTATATAGTAAAACCAGGTGATTCCTTGTGGTTGATTGCAAGGAAGTTTGATATCCACGTTAGAGATTTGCTCAGTTGGAACAACATAAAAAAAGGCACACATCTTCAACCTGGCCAGAGCTTAATCGTTCAAGAAGCAGTCACTGGCGTCTAAAACACTGTTCAAAAAATCATTTTTTATACTGTCACGTAAGTAAGCTATTCTCATAGCAATTCATTTTCACGTACAATAAAGAATATGATACGTTTATGGAAGTTATGCTTTCGAATTTTACTTCGCCTGTTTTACAGGGTCGAAGTCTCTGGTTTGGAAAACTACGAAAAAGCAGGTGACCGTGTCTTAATCGTCGCGAATCACACCTCACTACTCGATGGTATCTTGCTTTATGCTTGGTTACCCGAAACACCCACCTTCGCTATCAATACATCAATAGCAGCTAAAAGAATATTTAAACCATTTTTATTCTTTGTTGACTTGTTTGAGATGGATGCAACAAACCCCTTGTCCGTAAAATCAATGGTCAAATATATCAAGCAAAATAAAAAAGCAGTGATATTTCCAGAAGGACGCATCACCGTAACCGGATCTTTAATGAAGATTTATGAGGGGCCGGGCTTAATTGCCGATAAGAGTGACGCGACCATCCTGCCTATTGCTATTGAAGGAGCACAATATAGTCGTTTGTCTTATATGAAAGGACGCGGACATGTGCGTTGGTTTCCGAAAGTCACCGTAACTATCTTGCCCCCGGAAAAAATAGAAGTTTCATCAAAACTCTTAGGTCATGATCGTAGAAAAGCAGCCTCGCGACAATTACAAGACTTAATGTTCAAGCTGACATACTCAAGCTTTGATCAAAAAAGAACCCTCTACTCAACTATGCTTGATGCTAGCAAGCAGTTTGGGCCAAAGCAGATAATTCTAGAAGACTTCAAACGTGAGCAATTAAATTATAAACAATTAATCTTACGCAGTATTTTATTAAGCGGCCTAATAAAAAAGCAAACCAAGGCAGGTGAACATATAGGTGTATTACTGCCCAATGTTAATGCTTTGCCAATATTTTTCTTTGCCTTGCAGTCTATTGGTCGTGTTCCCGCGATGTTAAACTTTACTTCTGGTGCACTAACAATAAAACGCGCCTGTGAGACTGCACAGGCAAAGATTATTTACACATCAAGAGGCTTTATAGAGAATGCCAAGCTCGAAAAGATGGCAGCGGAACTTGAGAAAGATTTTACTGTTATCTATCTGGAAGATTTTAAACAAAGTATCAGTTTGGCAACAAAACTATCTGCCTTGTATAAGAGCAGAAATCCGGCAAGACATTATGCTAAGCAAGGCCTGAATACAAACCCGGAGGCTACAGCAGTTATATTGTTCACCTCTGGTTCAGAAGGTCATCCTAAAGGCGTCGTGCTTTCGCATAGTAATATCCTGGCTAATTATGCTCAGGTTCGCTGTCATATTAATTTCACCCCAAAAGATACTATTTTTAATTGCTTGCCACTATTTCATTCGTTCGGACTCAACGCTGGTTTCTTGATGCCGCTTTTTGGGGGTGGAAAAGTATTTCTTTATCCTTCTCCTTTACATTATCGAATTATTCCTGAATTAATTTACGAATTGGGAGCAACTATATTCTTTGCGACCGATACTTTTTTTAAAGGTTATGCTCGATATGCACATCCTTTTGATCTAAACACTTTGAATTATGTCGTCGCGGGAGCAGAGAAATTGCATGATGACACGATACACTTATGGATGAATAAATTTGGCCTGCGTATATTGCAAGGTTATGGGGTGACCGAGGCTAGCCCGGTTATATCAGTCAATAATAAAATGCTAAATAAATTCGGTACCGCAGGTCGTTTAGTCTCTGAGATGGAATACTACATAAAACCGGTTGATGGTATAAAAGATGGCGGACATCTTATCGTAAGAGGGCCTAATATCATGCAAGGTTATCTCAGTCACGATAAACCCGGCGAAATACAAGCACCAGCAACCAAGCGTGGCGCCGGTTGGTACGACACTGGTGATATTGTCGATATTGATGATGAAGGGTTTATCACTATTCTCGGGCGCGCAAAACGCTTTGCGAAAATTGGCGGCGAAATGGTTTCCTTAACAGCGGTTGAAGAATTGGCTAGTCTGACATGGCCGAATATGAATCACGCTGCTGTCGCAGTACACGATGCACGTAAAGGTGAAAAAATAATCCTCTTCACCGATAGCAAAAACACTGAACGGAAACAATTGCAAGAAGTCGCTAAAAACAAACATATGGGCGAATTGATTATTGCTAAAATCATAATTCATATTGAAGTGGTCCCTGTTTTAAGTACTGGCAAAACCGACTATCTTAATCTTGATAAACTAGCAGTAGCCTATAATGATGACAAAGAGGGGAGTAGTTGGAGAGAGATGTTAAGCAAATTGATTACGCACGACTCAACTGAAAAAAACTAGTCATCATGGCCCTACTGCTTGTTCAATTGCAGTAATAATTTTATTTACGACCTCTCTTAAAATTTCTTCAGCAATAGGAAAAGCATTTTTTATCATACGCTATAACTTCTTTATATTTCTAATTTAAATTAGTTATCAGAGTCTCTAGTCAAGATATTTAATATTGATGACAGTCAATATTTGCTTTGCGCCTTGTCTTTCAAAAATTATTTCATCTTCAATAGTTTTACCTAATATTAATTTTGCTAATGGTGAGTCAACTGTAATGTACTGTTCATTTTCATCGAACTCATCTGCACCAACAATACGATGTCGCCGCTCTACGCCAGATTCATCTTCAATCGTTACCCATGCACCAAAAAATATTCTAGTTGTATCCTGTACTTCTCGCACTACCGTTAGTTTAGGCATGCGCCGTTGCAAATAACCTATTCGTGAATCAATCTCACGTAATTGTTTTTTACGATAGATATATTCAGCATTCTCAGACCGATCGCCTTCTGCAGCGGCAGCGGTAACTGCCTTTGCCACAACATTACGTTTTGTCCATAACGCCGCATTCTCCTGTTCTAGCTTTTTATAGCCTTCTGGCGTTATATATGGCGCAGACTTTGGTGCCGGTGCTCGCCAACGTCCCATAACTAGTCCACCGATCTAGCCAATATCATACTGATCTGGCAATACGGTCTTTGCGCTTCTTCCTGCCACAGATTCATACATTCCTGTACCTGTCTTTTCTGTCTTTTATTCCTAGGTTCTTCATCGATGGCCCCCCAATGAGATAGCGCTCGGATCACATCCTGTGTTAAGAAAAAGGTATCTTTTTTTATGCGCCGCAAAAAATACGGTCCCGAGGCACCGCCCAATTGCTTAAAGCGTTTTTTCAGCACCTCCCAGAACTCAACAATATTGTCTGATGGCCATTCCGCGACATAATTTACAAAACCACCCTGCTCTTCATTTAGCTCATAAATAGTCTGAGCATTATGTCTTACGCTTTGAATCTTACCCCAGTGTCTCACTATGCGTTTATCATCCATCAAATGCTGTAAGTCCTCATCACTCATCATGCGTACCGCATCGATATCAAAACACCTAAATACCTCTTCAAATGCAGGCCACTTATTATCGATAATTTTGCGATTCAATCCTGCCTGAAAAATACGCCTAGTCATGTTCGATAAACAGAAACTGTCTGAGAGTTTTTTAAGCTCTTTTTCCGAGTCTGGCGTGGGTAATAAAGCTTCCAAGGGATTAACACCACCATTTATGTCTAAGGCGGCTTCATATATTCTTTCAAATTTCTGCATATGTATTATTTTAATAAACCAGATAAAATTTACTTAAAAAAGCTGAGTAATTCCTTCTGTATAGATTAGCGTTTAATATAGAGAAAAAATTATAACGTAATTCGGAGACAATTCATGAAGCGATTAGAAGCATTTATCCGTAATATCCCGGATTTTCCTGAACCTGGAATTCAGTTTAAGGATATCACTCCGCTAGTCAAAGAACCTGATATGCTGAGGCTGGCTGTTCATCAATTAATTCATCCCTTTCTCGGCGATAACATTACCGCAGTAGCAGGCATGGAAGCACGTGGATTCATATTTGGTAGTCTTGTTGCTTGGGAGCTCGGCATTGGTTTTATTCCACTGCGTAAACCCGGCAAATTACCGTATGACGTGCAAAGCATGTCCTACGACCTCGAATACGGATCAGCCACACTGGAAGTGCATACCGATGCTCTGAAAAAAGGAGACCGTGTGTTATTGGTTGATGATTTGATCGCAACCGGTGGTACCGCAGCGGCTAGTTGCGAATTAATCGAGAAACTCGGTGCGGAAGTAGCGGCTTGTGCCTTTGTCGTCGAACTCGACTTTCTTAAGGGTAGAGATAAACTAGCAGAATATAATATTCATTCCTTAATACATTATTAGAATCAAGACTGGGCCTGCCATTCATCAATGACGTCTTGTGCAGCACGAAACGCTTCTTGTGCTGCTGGCGCGCCGCAATACACGACAGAATGTAATAACACTTCCTGAATCTCTTCAACTGTGCAGCCATTGTTTAATGCACCACGGACATGGCCTTTTAATTCCGTAGGTGCTTTAAGTGCTGCCAGCATGGCTATAGTTATTAATGATCGTGTTTGCCGTGGCAAGCCATCGCGTTGCCAGGTTGATCCCCAGGCATGTTCATTAATCCAGTCTTGAAGTGGTGCGGTTAATTCCGTCGTGTTATCAACCGCACGTTTGACAAATTTTTCGCCCATGACTTCCGTACGAACTTTAATACCATTTTTTTTAGATTCTTCAGTCATAATTTTTAATCATTAGTAAAAGTTATTAGTCAAACCAAGCCACCATTAATATTGATCGACTCTCCTGATAAGTAAGATGATTCATCAGAGGCTAAAAATACAACTGCTGCTGCGACATCTTCTGGTTTTCCAAAACGTCCTAAAGGGATTTCCTTTATTCTTGCTTGAAAGTATTCATCTTGCATATGTTCTTCAGCAAAGGATGTGGCTATCCATCCAGGTGAAACCATATTGACGCGAATTTGAGGCCCCACTGTTTTTGCAAATGAACGGGTAAAGCCCAGAACACCTGCTTTTGATGCTGCAAATATTTGTGGATTAGTGCCTTCAAATCCATGCGTTGCTAAATCCCAACCCATATTCACTATTACGCCTGAACCCTGTGCTTGCATAGTTGATGTTACCGACCAACAGGCATTCATCGTACCCTTAAGATCAACGTTTAATAATTGCTCTAACTTTTCATCGAGCTTAGCCGAGGCACCAGCACCAGTGAGAATATCTGCGCCAGCATTATTAATCCAGATATCAATACGGCCAAATTCTGACAAGGTTGTTGCGATAAGACGACCAATATCTGCTTTATTCGCCATATCTGCTTGAATAGCAATCGCGTCCTGCCCCATGCCCTTAATTGCTTCGACCACTTTTTCTGCACTATCTTTGGATTTGCGGTAATTGACGACAACCGCAGCCCCTTCTTTTGCGAATAATGCTGCGATCCCAGCACCTATACCGCTGCTGGCTCCAGTAATGACTGCTATTTTATCTTTAAGACGTTCCATTTATTAATTAAGTCGTTTATCGTGAGCGCGCTATTCTAACTGACACCACCTATTTTGGCATGTTTAAAGTTGCTGTAATCATCCCGAGCTACAACCGTGCGGCGTTTCTTGAACGCGCTTTAGCATCGGTTATTGCTCAGACATATCCTGTTACCGAGATTATTGTTATTGATGATGGCTCTACTGATAACACACAACAGCTCATCGAAGATAACTACTCTCAAATACGCTATCTACAACAAACGAATATGGGTGTTAGCGCAGCGAGAAATGCAGGAATAAACGCAACAACATGCGAATGGGTTTGTTTACTCGACTCGGATGACACTTGGCAACCTGACAAACTTGAAAAGCAATGCAAGGCACTCACAGAGAAGCCCATCCATCTCTTCTGCCATACCAATGAGTCCTGGTATCGCAATGGCAAGAGACTAAATCAGGGAAAGAAACATGAAAAACACGGCGGTAATGTCTTTAAACATTGCTTACCACTTTGTGCGATTTCTCCATCATCAACAATGATTAAAAAAGAACTGTTTGATAAGGTCGGTTTGTTTGATGAAAAGCTCCCGGCATGTGAAGATTACGATATGTGGTTACGGATTTGTGGCGAGTATCCGGTATTGTTTCTTGACGAGGCGTTAACGAATAAATTTGGTGGTCATGAAGACCAGTTATCAAGACAGCATTGGGGCATGGATCGGTTTCGAATTATAGCCTTGCAAAAATGCATCGCGTCACAAAAGTTAACTGATTCAGATCGCGAAGCAGCAATTAATATGTTAATAAACAAGATCAGCATCTTTCTGAAAGGCGCTGAGAAACATGGCAAGAATGAGCATTGCGAAGAATTTGAGGCCCTGGCAGAACACTATGGCAAAACACTATGCTTGAAGACATAAAAACATACCGCAAGATATCTGACACACTGCATACAGCAGCACAACCCACTGTTGAGCAGTTTGAATCGATAAAAAAAGCCGGTGTTGACTTAGTCATCAACTTGGCCTTGTCTGATTCGCCCGGCGCAATCGAGAATGAATATCATATCGTGCAAGAATGCACCATGGATTATATTCATATCCCGGTCGATTTTAAAAAGCCTGAGATTACAGATTTAAAACGCTTCTTTCAGATTATGGAACAGAACAAAGAAAAAAATGTACTAGTACATTGTGCTTACAACTGGCGTGTCTCCTCCTTTATCTATTTATATCGCGTTATCGCACAAGATTGTGATGAAGATACTGCGAAACAAGACATGTTAGATATTTGGGGCCCCGATGAGACTTGGCAATCTTTTATTAATGCCTGCCTAGCTAATAAAAATGCTTTAAATACAGAATAATGATTCATCTATTTTGTGCACTTCCCTGTGAAGCAGAGCCACTTATTCAGCATTTCAAACTATCTGCAATAAAAGAATTTGATTTGTTTCGAATTTATCAATCGAAAGACAAAGAAATAAGCTTAACAACGACAGGGATCGGCAAACTAAATACCGCCGCCGCAGTGTGCTTTCAACATGCCTGCTTAAAAACTTCTGCTAGTGACATCTGGTTAAACATTGGCGTTGCTGGCCATGCTAATCTTGCTCTAGGTGAAGCGCGTCTAGTTAATAAAATTACTGACGAACATGACAATGCTACTTGGTATCCACAGATTATTTTCAATTCTCCTTGTAAAAGCACCCATTTAATTACATTAGATAAGCCGTCAACGGATTATCAAGATGCACTATATGACATGGAAGCCTCTGCTTTTTATCAGATGGCTATACGCTTAGGCACAGCTGAATTAATTCATTGCTTAAAGATTATTTCAGATAACACTGCACAAAACACCGCAACAGTGAATGCCGACAAAGTAAAAAAAATGATTTCCGCACAAGTTCAAACAATAGAAAAACTAATTGATTGTCTGAAACCCTTGTCGGCAGAAATCCATTCAATTACGTGCAAACCAGCGCATTATCAACACTTCATTGAAGAATGGCATTTCACAAAATCTGAAAGCATTCAGTTATCACGTTTATTACGTCAGTGGGCATTACGTTTGCCTGACGAAGATGTTATGCAATTAGTTACTAATAATAAATCGGGGAAGGCTGTATTAAAAACATTGCGATCTACAATCAACAATTCAGAGTTTATAATTCATGATTAGTACGATTTACATAGAAGAAGAGATCGCTAATCATCCACGAACGCTGGCTATTCTTAAACGTTTTCCAGATGCAACAAAAATATCATGTCAACGATATGGCGAGATATTCAATCGTAAATCACAAAATTTTCGATTACAGAAAAAACAGCCTGCGTTAATTCTCGCAAAGAAACATAAAGGTCTCGCATTACCTACACCCAAACAATACGCTATTGGCGCAGAATATAATTATTACTTTTCACATATGCTGAATTGTTTGTATGACTGTCGTTATTGTTTTTTACAAGGCATGTTTCAGTCAGCGCATTATATTTTATTCGTGAATTATGAAGACTTTACCGAAGAGATGACTTCTATTTTAAATCAACATAACAATGAACCAGTACATTTTTTCTCTGGCTATGATTGTGACAGTCTTGCGCTTGATCCTGTCACGGGCTTTACCAGTGCATTCTTACCTTTCTTCGAAAGCAATCCGCAAGCATTGCTTGAGCTAAGAACTAAAAGCACGCAGATACGCAGTTTATTAAAACGAGAGCCGATTAAGAATTGTGTTATCGCATTTAGTTTTACGCCCGATAAAATTGCCAGAACACTTGAACATAAAGCGCCTGATATAAATAAACGACTACAATCCATACTAGATCTACAAGAAGCCGGCTGGCAAATCGGCTTACGCTTCGACCCACTTATCTATACAAAAGATTTCGCTATAGAATACAGCGAGTTATTTAAAAAAATTTTTTCAAAGATTAATCCTCAGCTAACACATTCGATTAGTTTAGGTGCTTTCAGATTACCCAAAGATTATTTTCGTAAACTTGAAAAACTTTATCCTGATGACATCCTTTTTTCTTCGCCGCTTGCGGAAGAGGACAATAATATTGGTTATCCGTCTGAAATACGTAATGATATGCTTGAGTTTTGTACAAACATCATCACTCAACATATTCCAGCTGAAAAGTTTTTCCCTTGTCATGAGACTGTTTGATCGAAGCGCCGATGACAGATCAAAATATTATCCTGATAACCTTTGCCGCTTATCTGCTTCTGCTTTTTACAATCGCCTGGTTCAGCTTACGTCGCACACATAATCAATCAGACTATATTCTTGGCGGCAGAAAGCTGGGTAGCTGGACTACGGCAATTAGTGCCGGCGCATCGGACATGAGTGGCTGGTTATTATTGGGTTTGCCCGGCTATGCTTTTTTTGCCGGCTTTGAAGCTATATGGATTGCTGTTGGTCTGTATATAGGTACTTGTGTTAACTGGTATTTCGTTGCCCCCCGCTTGCGCGTTCAAACGCAATCATTAAACAATGCGCTTACTATACCGGAATATTTTGAATATCGATTTAATGACTCATCACATCTATTACGACTTATTTCCGCAGCTTTTATTCTTATATTTTATCTGTTTTATACTAGTTCGGGGCTAGTTGCTGGCGGCAAATTATTCGAATCCGTTTTTGGTCTTTCTTATCAATGGGCTGTCATTATTGGCGCATTAACGATTCTCAGCTATACCTGTCTGGGTGGTTTTCTTGCTGTCTCGTGGACAGATTTAATGCAAGGTTTATTGATGGCATTGGCTTTAAGTTATGTTGCGATTGTTTCTGTCTACAGCATTCATGGTTTTGAAGCCATGTATAACTGGATGAACATCATCAATCCTGAGTTACTAAACCCTTATACCAGCGCAGCAAATGGGCCGTTAGGTTTTATCGGAATTGTTTCATTATTAGCATGGGGGCTCGGATACTTTGGTCAGCCACACATACTGGTTCGTTTTATGGCGATAAAGTCTGAAAAAATGATTCCAAAAGCACGCACTATTGCAATTTACTGGACTGCCATTGGATTATTTAGCGCATTATTAATTGGGTTTTCAGGTATCGCATTATTAGGCAATGAATTACAAGCCAGCGATAGCGAAAAAGTTTTTATTGAGTTACTTAGATTATTGTTACACCCGATACCCGCAGGTATTTGTTTAGCCGCGATCCTCGCTGCCATTATGAGCACCGCCGATTCACAATTACTGGTTGCCTCTTCAGCAATAACTGAAGACATTTATAAAATCATTAATATAAAAGCCACAGATAAACAATTAATGTTGTTGGGTAGAGTGGCTGTTATTTTACTCACCCTCTTGGCAACAGTACTTGCATTGCAAGCAGACAATAATGTATTGGATATGGTTGCCTATGCTTGGGCAGGATTTGGCGCTACCTTTGGTCCAGTTATTCTTCTATCACTCTATTGGAAAGAAATGACACGTCATTCTGCATTAGTAGGAATGCTGACCGGCGGCATCACGGTTATCGTCTGGAAGAATATTGAATCAAGCTATCGCATATTTGAGCTTTATGAGCTTGTGCCTGGATTTATTCTGGCGCTGGTTTGTATTGTACTAAATCAAACCCTGCAACAGGCTAAATTGCAGCGTCAATAACTGTTTCAAATATTTGACGCACCCTATCCCGATATTGCATCAAGCAATCCTGATATTCTGCTATTGCCTTATCATGATCATCAGAGAAAAAGCCTAATGCTCTTGCCAACGGCAATAGTGATTTCGTGTCTTTTGTGACATTGCTGATCGACTTCATATCAAACACACGTAATGCTGCTTCACTTTTTTTGTAAAAATTATAGGCTTCTAATAATGTTGATACTGTCTTGTCACTGATTAAGCCGAGCTTTGATGATTCCTTTAATACCTGACGCGTGCTGGAATTTCTTAATTGTGGATATTTAATAGCATAAGCCAGTTGTAAAAAATGTGTCAGAAAATCAATATCCATCACACCACCTTTACCACGCTTTAGATCTATCTTGTCACTGCCACCAGCCAGCTCTTGTTCCACCAGAAAACGTGTTTTTATAATTTCCTTGGCAAGATAAGATAGCTCATATTCAGCATAGACATTAGTCAAAATGGCATGCTTGACTTGCTCTGACAATTCCTCATCACCGACAACGACGCGACAACGGGTCATCATTTGTCGTTCCCAGATCTCACGTCCAGATTGATGAAATTGCAAGAAACTCTCTAATGGTGTTATTAATACCCCTGAGTTTCCATGGGGCCTTAGTCGCATATCTATTTCATACAAAGCGCCTGACGGATCCATAGTAGCGATATAGCGCAACATTTTTCTAACCTTGTTGACAATGTACTCATTACTATTTTTAACCATCACTTTTTCAATAAAGATCAGGTCCAGATCAGATCCGTAATTCATCTCGTCGCCGGCAAAACGGCCCATAGCTAAAATGCTACACTGAATCGTTTCTAGCTGGTCAAGACCAAATAAGCTGTACATGACTATCAATACATTTTCTGCAAGTCGTGTTAATAAGGCTTCTGCCTGTTCTTGATTGACCACATCACCTAACTGCAGCAGCAAGATAGATAGCATAACTTCATTCTTTCGTATTCTTAGTCGTTCAATTTCCTCATCCAATATGCCATCAGAAGAAATATCTTTTAAACCATCTAATGATGCTTCAACTACAGACACATTTTGCTTGTCATTATCGAACAAGCTAATAATGTGACTACCTCGATAAAAACAAAAACGGGTAAAATACCAACTTGCACCAAACAAAGAGGTCATTAGTGACAGAGCTTCAACAGACATCCTCCAATTTTCTTGTTGAGAGAGCTCTAGCCATCGTTCGAGACTATTGGCTGCGGTATCCTGATGCCAAGCCAGAGATAAGGCCTGTTTTATTTTCGGATGGTTAATCATTAATAATCAGCATTTTCTGTTAATAATGTTTCAAAATATTTTTTTGCTGTTTGTTGATGCAGAATTAAATCATTATTAAAGTTGTCATAGGCCTCATCAACGCTTTCACCGGCATAACCCATCATCCTTGTGATTTGTTTAAGCTTTACCTTATCATTAGGAAGTTGGTGTGTTTGTTGTTCATCAATCATTTGTAATCGGTTCTCGAGCCTGCGAAGAAAGATATAACTTTCTCTAAGCTCTATTATTTCTTCATCATTGATAAAGCCGAAATGATTCAATTTTCTTAATACCTCTAACGTACTAGTGACCTGTAGTTCAGGGTGATGCCCACCATTGATTATTTGTAGCATTTGCACAAAAAACTCTATATCCCTGATGCCACCTGCACCCAGCTTTATATTCCAGTGCCCTTGTTTTTCTCGTTGCGCAGACATATCACTTTTTATCTTGAAAAAACGGTCTACTTCTTCTGCACTCAGGCTTTTGTGATATACAAATGGTTTCAGTCTGGCGACCATTGCATCGCCCAGTTCTTTTGAACCCGTAACAAAACGCCCTCGTAACCAGGCAATACGTTCCCAGGCCTCTTTTGACGATTGATAATATTCTTCATATTCATCAAGAGAAAATGTTAATGGCGCACTTCGCCCCCATGGCCTTAAATTCAGATCAACTCGATACAAGAATCCATCTTCCGTATTTTCTGTTAATAAGCGACAAAATCGACGAATATGTTGCGTGTAGAATTTATGCATTTCATGGCGCTTCTGATCATCGCTATCCTGAAGCACAAATAAGATATCTACGTCAGAGCTGTAATTTAATTCATTCGCGCCAAGTTTGCCTAGCGCCATAATCGCAATGTCATTATCAGAATCAAAGACTTTGGAATCTTTAGACACTAATCTATGACCAACCCGGATTATTGAATCTGCCAAGTGACTTAAATTTAATAATACGGTTTCATAGGGACTAGTATTACAAACATCCATCCAGGTTATTTGTAATAGAGAACGATATTTAAACAGGCGTAGCTCATTGACATCAGCGATATGATTAATTTCCCGCGCCTGATACGGAGTTCCTATTAAAGCAACAGCATCCGGGTGTCGACTCAAGAAATTTGATAAAAATCGAGATATGCCCAGTATTTGAACTAACCCCGATGTTTGAGCATCGGTAAAGCCATCAATTATGCGAGCAGACTGCTCATTATCGAGCAGTGCTTGCAGTCGGTTTGATGTCGCATCGGGATCCGCAGTTTTCTCGATGAGCTTATCGAGTTTCATGAGCTTAGTATTTTAAAATAACTTATTAGAGTTTATTGTAAATCTCACTTCCTTTTTCCTTAAACTCTTTCGACATGTCATCCATGTTTTCCATGCCTTGTTGGTCCGCATAATCTCTAACATCCTGAGAAATTTTCATAGAACAGAAATTAGGTCCGCACATAGAACAGAAATGGGCAATCTTGTGTCCTTCTTTTGGTAATGTTTCATCATGGAAGTCTTTCGCCCTATCTGGGTCTAAACCGAGATTGAACTGGTCTTCCCAACGGAATTCAAAGCGTGCTTTTGATAAGGCATTGTCTCTTAATTGTGCAGTAGGATGTCCTTTCGCTAGATCAGCCGCATGGGCAGCAATCTTGTAGGTAATGATGCCTTCTTTAACATCATCTTTATTAGGTAGGCCTAGATGTTCTTTAGGGGTGACATAACATAACATTGCCGTGCCATACCAGCCGATCATGGCTGCACCAATAGCAGAAGTAATATGATCATAACCCGGGGCAATGTCTGTCGTTAGTGGCCCTAATGTATAAAAAGGTGCTTCGTGACATTCGTCCATTTCTTTATCAATATTTTCTTTAATCATATGCATCGGCACATGACCAGGTCCTTCGATCATCACTTGCACATCATGCTTCCAGGCAATCTTGGTTAACTCACCCAATGTTTTTAATTCTGAAAACTGTGCTTCATCATTGGCATCGGCTAATGAACCCGGACGCAGACCATCGCCTAAAGAGAACGCAACATCATACTGTTTCATTAATTCGCAGATATCTTCAAAATGTGTGTAAAGAAAGTTTTCTTTATGATGCGCCAAACACCATTTTGCCAGTATTGATCCGCCACGAGACACAATCCCCGTTACCCGTTTTGCAGTTAATGGAATATAAGCCAGACGAACACCGGCATGAATCGTGAAATAATCAACACCCTGCTCAGCTTGCTCAATTAAAGTGTCGCGATAAATCTCCCAGGTCAGGTCTTCCGCCTTACCATTCACTTTTTCCAACGCCTGATAAATAGGCACTGTCCCGATCGGCACAGGTGAATTTCTTACGATCCATTCGCGCGTTTCATGAATGTTTTTACCTGTTGAAAGATCCATAACGGTATCAGCACCATGACGAATCGACCAGGTCATTTTTTCTACTTCTTCTTCGATAGTAGAACCCAGCGCTGAATTACCAATATTGGCATTAATCTTTACCAAAAAATTACGACCAATGATCATTGGCTCTGTTTCCGGGTGATTAATATTATTTGGAATAATGGCTCGTCCGGCGGCAACTTCATCTCGTACAAATTCAGGTGTCACTTCTTCTGGCAGATTGCTTTGCCAAGGCACACCCGCATGTCGTTTAAGTAATGTGGCATCTTTATATTCATTCAAACGTTGATTTTCACGAATCGCGATAAATTCCATCTCTGGGGTGATAATGCCTTTTTTCGCGTAATGCATTTGAGTGACGTTGGCGCCCGCTTTAGCTTCCCGCGGTTTTGGTGGCTCTGCATAACGTAATTTCTGCAATTCAGGGTCATTTAGACGCTCAATTCCGAAATTCGAGCTTGGACCAACGAGTTCAACGGTGTCATTGCGTTCGGCTACCCAGTGTGCTCTCAATGGCTGCAAGCCTTTTCGAATATCAATAGACGCTTCAGGATCAGTATAGGGACCTGAAGTGTCATAAACGGTAATCGGCGTATTTTCCTCAAGACCTTTTTGAGTTTGAGTAGGAGAACAGGAAATTTCCCGCATAGGCACGCGAATATCAGGCCTGGAACCGATAACATGTATCTTTTTCGAATTAGGGATCGCTTCAACAGCTTTTTTGTCTACTGTCGCTGTATCACTCAGGATGGAATCAGGTATTGCACTCATTAAACATGGCCTCTTTTGTATTAAAAGAATTATAATTATGAGCGCCAATGGCAAGATGCTTGCTTCCCTACGCTGGTACTAACCAGATCAGGTCAAGGGTCAATCTCAGCCCACAAAGGCGCCCCTAGCTTGGTGACATGCTATATAATACGATTACGAACTACAACAACATTTAAATAGACTCTAACGAGATATAAAGATATGGATTTTAAACAAGCCCGTTTCAATATGATTGAACAACAGATCCGAACCTGGGAAGTGCTCGACCAGGATGTACTGGACCTATTAAACGAAATTCATCGTGAAGAATTTATCCCTGACACATATAAGAATCTCGCCTTGGCGGACACATCTATTCCAATCGGCCATGATCAAACTACAATGGCTCCTAAATTCGAAGCCCGGATTCTACAATCTCTAGATGTAAAACCTGATGAATCGGTACTGGAAATAGGAACCGGTTGCGGTTATTTCACCGCGCTGCTCGCAAGCTCTGCAAGACAAATTAAAAGTGTTGATATTTTTCCTGACTTTATTGATGCTGCTAGTGAAAAAATAACAAAAACTAAATTAACGAATATCGAACTCGAAAGTTGCGACGCATACTCATTATTAGAAAAATCAGAACGCTATGACATCATTGTATTTACCGCATCATTGCCAACAATGGATGAGCGATTTTTAGGTTTATTGAATGACCATGGTCGTCTGTTTGTCATAGTTGGAGAATCACCCGCCATGGAAGCGCGACTATACACAAAACAAAATGAGTCTAGCTGGTCACTTGAAAGTTTATTTGAGACTGACTTACCCGCCTTGATTGGAGCAAAACAAAAAGATGAGTTCAAATTCTAGTAGTTTATGAAATCAATATCTCCAGCGACGCTTAAAACAATACTCGATGCAGGTGAAAAACCGCGTCTACTCGATGTGCGTGAAGCATGGGAGTACGACTTATGTAGCATCGAAGACTCCACAAACATTAGCATGTCGAATATAGAGCAGATACTAAATGAATTTAAACCGGATGATGAAATAATCGTTATTTGTCATCACGGTATGCGTAGTTTTCAAGTCGCTAATTACCTAGAAGGTAACGACTATAGTAACATCACAAATCTTGAAGGCGGCGTTGATGCCTGGGCCAGGACTGTTGATACAGATATGGCTCAATATTGATAATTAACCTATGACAATAAAAAAATAAAAAGTCCTCTGCATGAATACAAATAACCTTCTAGTAAAATCAACTTTTCTTGCGCTGTCACTTTCACTATCAATAAATAGTTTTGGTTCAGATTTGATGCATGTCTATGAACTGGCTGTGAAAAATGATCAAGAATATATGCAAGCGTTAGCGACACATCGAGTAGCACTGGAATCACGCCCCCAAGCGATGTCACGACTTCTCCCAGAGGTAAATTTTAGCGCCGAAACAATTCGTAATGATCAGGATATCTCTTCCAGCGGCGGCGCAGTGGGTTCAAGTGGTGATGTTAATTTCAATAGCCGCGGTTATCAATTAAGTGTTACCCAACCATTGTTCAGACGTGATCGCTTTATTGCCCTGGCTCAGTCTGGCAGTGAGATAAGAAAGGCAGAGGCTGAGCTTGTTGAGGCACAGCAAGCGTTGATTATTCGAATTGCCGAACGCTATTTCGCTATTCTGGCGGCTATTGATAATATTGAATTTTCAAAGACAGAAGTAAAATCACTAAGCCGACAACTTGAGCAGGCCAACCAACGATTTGAAGTTGGCTTAAGCGCAATAACCGATATGGTTGAGGCTCAGGCTGGATATGACCTGGCTGTGGCACGAGAGATTCAAGCACTCAATGCGCTCGATAATGCTCAGGAAGATATGCGAGAATTGACCGGCGAGTATATATCAACATTTAGTCCATTAGGTGATGCTATGTCGCTGGTTCGTCCCGAACCTGAAGCTATTGAGAGTTGGACTCAATTATCTCTGGATCAAAACCTCGGGGTCCTCGCCGCACGTCATGCTGCTGAAACTGCCAGAAATGAGATAAAACGTCAATCATCAGGTCATTTACCAACACTCGACCTGGTTGCATCTCAATCTTATGGTTCTACTGGGGGTCGATTTGGTTCTAATAAACAACATTCCAGCGCCGTAGGCCTTGAATTAAACATACCCATCTATTCAGGTGGGCTAGTCAATTCACAAACCCGTGAAGCGCATGAAAACTATAATATTGCAATGTATGGTCTAGAACGAGCAAGACGCTCGGCACAACGCTCGACCAGAGCATCTTACCTTGGAGTGGTTTCTGGCATAAGCCAGGTAAAAGCATTAAATCAAGCCGTTATCTCTAGTGAAACTGCATTAAAGGCAACCGAAGCAGGCTTTGAAGTCGGTACACGTACTACTGTTGATGTTGTAGCCACACAACGGGCAACATCTGAAGCACGACGTAATTATAGTCAGGCCAAGTACAATTACATTTTGGACACGCTTGGCCTCAAAAAGGCAGCAGGCACGCTTTCTACGGAAGATATTAAACTCATAAACGCATGGTTAACTGAATGACATGACATCGAAAAATAATCTACAGAACTTATGCGATATTGATGATAGTTGTCTTATCATCATAGATGTACAGGAGAAGTTAACCACCGCTATCCCTGATAAAGTGATAAATCGCTTGAGAAAAAACACAGGCATATTATTAAATGCAGCAAATGAATTGAATGTTCCAGTTATAACAACCGCACAATATCCCAAAGGCCTAGGAGCAACTGAAAAATTTATTACGCAAAACCTGACTGACTCAACCATCACCTTTGAAAAGACCCATTTTTCATGCTTAGGTGCAGATGGATTTACAAAGCACCTGACTGAGCTTAAGAAAAAACAAATTATACTTACCGGGGTCGAAGCACATATTTGTATATTCCAAAGCGCCATCGAACTGAGGCAAACAGGCTTTGATGTTTATGTCGTAATTGATGCTATTGCTTCCAGAGAATTCACAAGCTACGAATCGGCGCTAACGCGATTGAAACAGGCTGGTATCATTTTATTAAATACTGAATCAGTTCTTTTTGAGTGGTTACGAGATGCCTCTCACGAAAACTTTAAAACAATAAGTAAACTAATTCTTTAATTCACATCAAAGTAAATTAGAGATCGCCAGTATTTGCCCAATAGACCTACTTTAGTAATTGTCAATCCAACACAAGCACTTAACAGAGCAGCAGCAAAAATTGTTTTGGCTTCCAGATTATCAGCGTTAGAAAAAACTATAAGCAACATTGTCAATAATGCGGCTATGACCCCCGTTATTTTATCATTAAACGTTTTTTTAATATGATTCATTACTTTAACTTCCGAGAGAATCCCTGGTGTCAAAGTAAAAAGAAAAATGGACAGGAAAATACCAAAATAGATTAATATATTAGTTGATCCAGATGAAACGTAGGTTGCTGTACCGTTATATAATATTATTCCCAAATAGATACAAACCAACAAAGATAAACACTCCACGCTCAAGATAAAAAAGAAAAATGGTGTGATTCTAAAACCGAATAGTTTAAACATGCGCACTCTCTCTTGTTGTTAAATCTAGATTACAAGGAGTAACGCAATCAATGTGCCATCAGTTTGATATATTCAATATGTTCTGATTGTCTATTGAATTAATATCTTAATAACAATGAGTTAGATATATGTTAATGCCATCATTGATGATTATGCGGTTGGCTTAGAATTACTTTTACTAAAAAAATTCAGTTTTTCGTCGTGTTTCTGAGACGTTTTCAAGGGTATTTAACTCAACGCCTCAATTGCATGCAATAAAGTTGCTTTTTTGATGGGTTTGCTAAGATGCGAGTCACATCCAGCAGCCATACATTTATCTATTTCTTCTCTTATAGCATGTGCTGTTAATGATATGATTTTTGTACGATTCTTATCATTCGCTTTTTCCCATTCTCTTATTAATCGTGTCGCTTCATGACCATCCATAACCGGCATTTGTACATCCATAAATACCAAGTCATAGTCATTCTGTTTGAACATTTCGACAGCTATAGAGCCGTTTTCTGCCTCATCCAAACTATGAGGTGTTTTCTTTATATAGGCTTTGATAAGCATACGATTATCAGGATTATCTTCGACTAATAAGATATGTTTAGGTGTTGCTTCTTCTTCCAGCCCACCATCCTTTATGTCATCAACAAGATTTTCATCTTTATTGTTGATGATTTTATTAATCTCCCTGAATAATTCATATCGTTTTACAGGCTTCATTAATATGCTGTTAATGTCATTAGATTTAGCTAGTTTGGAATGCTTAGCCATGTCTTTTGGATTCACTAATAGAATTACTTTGTGACGCATTTCTGATGCCGTTAATAAAGAATTAATTTTTTCATCCAGAAATGCCAATCGACTTTCAATCAATATTACACTAGCGTCTGGTTTTTTATTTAAAATGTCCACTGCATTTTCATTGGTCGTTGCAACAAAACAGTTTGCACCTGAAGCAATCAATTGTGCTTCTATATTCAGACAATTATCCTCTCGCGAATCAATTACAACAATATTTTTCCCAGTGAACCCCTGCGGCATGATTGGGCATTGTGTTTGCTCAGGCAATGCAGCGTTAATATAAAAGGTGCTCCCTTTATTTTCATCGCTCTCTACCCAGATAGCCCCACACATCATTTCAGTTAAATGTTTACAAATAGTTAAACCTAATCCCGTCCCACCATATTTACGTGTGGTTGACGCATCGGCTTGTGTAAAACTGGAAAAGATTGATTCCAGTTTATCTTTTGGGATACCAATCCCGGTATCACTAACAGAAATAAGCACATATTCATCACTTTGTTCTTTTGTATCAGCTGAAAGTGTCACGATAATTTCACCTGCTGTAGTAAATTTCAGAGCATTACTGATCAGATTCAGTACGATCTGTTTCAACCTGCCGGGGTCACCAACACGATTTATATTTATATTCGTATCTACACGGGTAATTATTTCAATATCTTTATCAGCTGCTTTTAGAGCATAGATTTCAGCGACTTCTTCAATAAGCTCGTTGATGTTGAATGGGATTTCTTCTAACGCGAGTTGCTCTGCCTCAATTTTGGAAAGATCAAGAATATCGTTAACCAGACTTAATAAGGCATCACCAGCCTTTCTAAATACACTGACATAACGACTCTGTTCGTCAGTCAGTTTCGTCTCAGACATCAAATCACTCATGCCAATAATTGCATTCAGCGGAGTCCTTATCTCGTGACTCATACTCGCAAGAAACTCAGACTTCATCCGGACTGACTTAAGCGCCTCATCTCTTGCAATTCCAAGTTCCTTTGTTTGTTCTTGAACTTTTTGCTCAATTACCGCATTTCTTGTTTTTAATTCTTCTTCCTGTTTTATTCTCGCGCTTACCAATCCAAATAGCATCATTAAGATCCCTACACATATTAATGTAGCGACTAGTAACAAATGATATTCAAGATCTGAAAAATAAAGATCTTTTTCAATGATTGTTTTAATAGAATACGGTGGTAGTTGAATAAGCTTTTCTTCAACAAGCGTGTCAACTTTCCATGACTTGTTAGTTTCTCTCTGGTTAGGTTCATTAAAATATAGTAACTGTCGCCCGTATAAGTTAGACGTATCACTAAACATAGTTATGGTTAAGCTACTGTTTTTACCTTTATCGCCTAATAATTTAGTCGGCGATACCAGCACAGAGACCATGCCTTTTACAATACCGTCATATTTTTTTTTCTTAATTGAAGCTTCGCCCCCGAGGCTATAGATTGCTTTAAATAACCAATATTTTCGATCCGGATCGCGTTCTAAATCTGGCGGTGCAGGGACTACTGAACTGGTAGATATCGATGTGTCGATGGCATCTATATATCTAGGATCACTATATATATCTTCACCAATGTTGATCCTTGGTTTGCCACGAGTAGACTCATAGGTTAGACGGAATTCATTAACCCTGTCATCTCCTACGAATGAATAATAATTGATTGCTTCGATGTGTTCATAGCGTTCAAGAACATCATGAGTAAAAGATTCAAACTGATTAGACAAGACATTGTTATTGGATGTCATGAAGGCAGCGACATTATTAGTAACATCATTGCCCGTTAAGACATTACTTGCTACTGCTTGTTGAATCGACAGAATATCAAAATGAAAATCTTTTTGTTTCCGTTCAATAGAGGTTTCCCACGTGCTTTGCATTAGTGTAATGCTAAAAGCAAGACCAAGTAAGAACGTGATTACATAGGTAGATCTGGTTGAAATAGGTCGATGATCATTTTTTTTCAAAATAACACCTTTATTATTTAGGCGTATTCAATTTCTATTCGCTGAAGATAATCATCAAGTAGGTCAATTTTTTCACGTATTTTATCTACATCACTTTCTTTAGCACCAGACTCAATCTCTGCTCCAAGCTCGGACATAAGGTCAAAACCATATCCACCACCCACTCCCTTGGTGCTGTGACCTATAGATTGAATATTCACAAAATCATTATCATCCAATGCAGAACGTAATTTTTCTATATCAGCATTTCGATTTTCAAGAAACCCTGGTATCAACTCTTCGAGATCCGGGTCCACCTGAATTATAATTTTTTCACCTGTCATAATCTAAATAAATATAATTAATTAACTTCCTTTTCAGCACGTTTTTTATCACGGAACGATGCTGGCTCAATATTATACTGATTTAATAATTTATAAAACTCTGTTCGATTACGCCCTGCGATTTTAGCTGCATTAGCCACATGCCCATGCGTGATACGTAAGACACTTAACAAGTAACCTCTTTCAAACGCCTGTTTGGACTCCTTGAGCGTTTGCATATGTATAGGGTCATCATGAACTGCCTTTTTAACCAGACTCAGCGGAATAGTTTTATTTTTAGACAGGGTTGCACATAAATCAATCACATTCATTAATTGTCGAACGTTTCCAGGCCATGGCATACTCACCAGATACTTCATTGCCTCGGGAGAAAACTTTTTATAATCCTGTTTATTGTTTTTTGCGTAAACAGCCAAAAAATGTTCCACAAGCGGCGGAATGTCATCGGTACGCTCAGCAAGGTTCGGGATTTCCAATGGGACAACTTTCAATCGATAATAAAGATCTTCTCTAAATTCCCCCTTCTCCACTGCTTCTTCAAGATTTTTATGGGTTGCCGAGATCAATCGCACATCTATAGGATATGTTTTTGTTGAGCCAACTGGACGCACTTCAAAATCTTGCAAAACTCTCAACAACTTAACCTGTAGAGCAAGCGGCATATCACCAACTTCATCTAGTAAAATAGTGCCGCCATTTGCAGCCTGAAACAGTCCTTCATGTTTAACATTAGCACCGGTAAAAGCCCCTTTTTCATGGCCAAACAGTTCAGATTCAAGTAACTGCTCAGGGATCGCACCACAGTTTACGGCTATAAACCGATGATTTCGCCTGGAACTGGCTTCATGAATAGCTTTCGCAACAACTTCTTTTCCTACACCTGTTGCTCCTGAAATGAATACCGAAACGTCGTTATCCGCAACCAGACTAGCCATCTCAGTGATGTCAGACATTTCCTTACTCTTATAAATTATATTTTTTGTAAACTCATTTAATATTGATTTATTGATAAGGCTTGGAGTGACCCTTTTAACTGTATCCAGAAATTCATTCTGGTTTATTGGTTTGGTCAGGAAAGCTGACGTACCGAGATGCATTGCTTTAATTGCATCTGGAATTTGAGCTTGCCCACTAAGCATAATTACGGGCAGTAATGGGTCATTGTTGTGCAGCTCTGTTAATAATGCCATACCATCCATACCTTCCATATATAGATCGGTAACAACCAAATCAGGGTTATAAATACCTACCTGATTTAACGCTTCTGAACCGGACAATGCACGTTTGACATCAAATTTTTCAATTGTTAGCCAGTTTTCTAATAAATTAAGAACATCATTGTCATCATCAACGATCAAGATTTTTACGCTAGTGCCTGATTTTTTAATTGTCATGGGCATGTTACTTCCAGTTATTGTCAAAGAACTGCATGTAAAGAATTAAAATATAATCGAATTCACCATCATATGGAATTGTAAACCAGATAAATCTTAACTATTTTTCATCTTGTTTGTAAGAACTTGTCATTCAACTGT
>DBBX01000025.1 GCA_002292815.1 Thiotrichaceae bacterium UBA973
CGTAAGTTTGTTAAAATGTCCCCGACACTTAGGTGTCGGGGATTTTTTTTGTTCTCAAATATGCATAATGTGCTAGATATGAATGTAAGCAGGAGTAGTAATGCCTAAAGCAAGTGAACTCAAACGGGGAATGGTGATTGATATAAATGGTGTTCCCTACGCCGTGAAGAATGTTGATGCAAAGAGCCCTACTTCTAGAGGTGCAACGACCCTTTATAAAATTCGTTTTAAGAATCTCCAGTCTGGACAGAAACTGGACGAGTCTTATAAAAGCGATGAGTTACTTAAAGAAGCGGATTGTGTTCGCTTATCGGTGCAGTTTTCATATAAGGATGGTGACAATATTGTTTTTATGAATTCTGAAGACTACTCTCAATATGAAGTAAGTGAGGCTGATGTAGAAGAGCTGATGGGTTATGTCACTGAAGGTCTGGAAGGATTGACAGCCTTGATCATGGATGGTGTGCTGTTAAGTATTGAATTGCCCCAGTATGTGGATATGGAGATTGTTGATACCGTGCCAAATATTAAAGGCGCAACTGCAGCAGGCAGGACTAAGCCTGCCACGCTATCCACTGGTATAGAAGTGCAAGTTCCAGAGTATATGGAGATTGGTGAGATCATCAGGGTCAATACGGGCACTGGAAAATTCATGTCTCGCGCATAATTTAATGATAGTAAATAAGTATGAGACAGACACTGCAAAGATTGATTACGAGCGGACTCATAATCGCCATGACGTCTTGTGCGAGTCAACGTGAAGTAGGTGGGAGTGACATGAATTGTCCTGATTCACCAAATTGTGTGTCTAGCCAGGCTAGTGATTCAGCACACTTTATTGCACCATTAACCTTTGACGATCAACCAGAAGCAGCGATGCAGCGACTCAAGGTAGCATTGTTGTCAGAAAAACGAGTGACAATAGTTAAGGCGCAGACCGACTATCTTCATGCTGAAGTGCGTAGTCTTATTTTCAGGTTTGTAGACGATGTTGAGTTTACATTAGTGCCCGAGCAAGGGGCGTTCCAGATACGTTCATCTTCCCGTGTTGGTTACAGTGATTTCGGTGTTAATCGACGTCGTCTTGAAAGAATTCGCCAGCTGTTCCAAAAATAAGATCTATCGCAGATGTCCGGCTTTAGTGACGGCAATAAATATTAGAATAAGTTTATGTTGAGTAAGTCAAAATCAATTTCTCATCAACATCTGAAGTGGTCATGTATTTTTTTATGTGTCTGTATTTCTGTGTGTCTGTCATTACCGCTAGAGAGTAAGGAGCAGATAGAATTATCTCCATTGGTCTTGCAGGGACATGTCCTGAATGACAAGATTTATGATATTAAAAATAGTCGATTCATCAATAAAGCCAATTTGTTAAATAGTATTACAGATAACAAATATATTTTATTGGGGGAAACACACGATAACATCAAGCACCATGAGAACCAGGCTTGGGTGATCGATGAATTAGCAAAGCTATCATTTTCCACAAGCGTGTCATTTGAAATGATTGACGACACACAGGCTGAATTCATTGCGAGTAGAGATATTAAAAAATCTGATGATTTGATTAAGTTGTTAAACCATTATAAAACAGCTTGGCAATACGAAGACTATTACAAAATCTTGTTTGATAGTGCTCTAGAGGGAGAACTTAAAATTCTTCCAGCAAATATAGAACGAAAAAAACTTTATAATATTATCCGACATGATAAGAATAAGTTACCGATAGAAACAGAACGGCTAATGTCAGAAGTTTCATTAACAGCTGATTTGGAAAATAGCTTGCAGAAAGAGATCGTCGAATCTCATTGCGGGATGATAGAGAAAGAAACAGCAAAACCGATGATGACAGGCCAGCAGATTCGTGATGCAACTATGGCATTAAGTTTGTTGAATAGCTCTGCTGATAGAAGAGTGCTGATAGCTGGTCGCGGACATGTGCGCAATGATCGTGGTGTGCCAGTGTATCTATCCGCGCGAGACAAAGAAGCAAGGATCATAGCGATTGCTCTGCTTGAAGTGGAACAGGATAAAATTGATATTGCACCGTACCTAGATAACGAGGATGTCAAGATGCTTCCCTTTGATTATGTCTGGTTTACTGCCCGTGCAGACAGAAAAGATCCCTGTCTTTCTTTTAAGAAACAACATAAATAATAATTATTGATTATGACCAAGGCTGATACTGTCGTTGTTCTCGATTTTGAGACTACTGGTCTTTCTCCCGACTACGGTGATCGTGCGATAGAGATAGGTGCAGTTCGTATTAAAGATGGAGAGGTTGTCGAACGGTTTCAAGAATTAATGAATCCCGGCCGACGTGTCGATAGCTTCATTGAGGACTATACGGGCATAACAAATGGCATGTTAAAAGATGCGCCATCTTGTACAGATGTAATGCATAAGTTTGCTGATTTTATTAATGGTTATAATCTGGTTGCCCACAATGCTTCATTTGATAAGCGTTTTCTTGATGCGGAATTGGCCAGGATATCCCGGTCATACACGGGGCAATTTGCCTGCTCGCTATTGTCGGCAAGGCGTATCTATCAAGATTCTCCTAATCATAAATTAGGCACCTTAGTCGATTACATAAACATTCCAACAGATGGTGTTTTTCACCGAGCTTTATATGATTCAGAAATGACTGCGAAGCTCTGGTTGGCGATGCTGGATAATATCGCTGAGCAATATGCGATAGAACCCATTCCATTTACGCTATTTCAAAAACTATCAAAAACGCCGAAGAATAAAATTCGCAATCTTTTACAGCAGTGGTAATAAAGGCAGGGTTTTGCTTTATTCCCAATAGATAATTTGTTGCCATTTCTGAAGAAGAAAGCCTTTCTACCTATGACCAAGGATTAAATAATACCTAGAATAGATACGGTGAAATCGACAAATAGCACTGTAGACTCGTGGTTGTTGAATTTTGACAGGGTTGTATTAGTATATAACCAAGTTTAGATATAAATTTGAATTATGTCAGACAAGGATACGAACGAAGATAAAGTTGAAGCTTTGGTTAGAGAGCCGCTTACGCCTATGCCGGTTGTCAATGCGCTGACTTTTGATGACCTCAGGGCTTGTCTAAGTAATGGGATATCCGATTTCCGTAAGGCCACAATGTTTGGTCTATTTTTCGGTGGTGTCTTTGCTCTTGGCGGGATATTTATTATCCAATCTTTACTAGTCTGGAAAAAAATCTGGATGATCTATCCAGTCATGATTAGCTTTCCGTTAATTGGTCCATTTGCAGCTGTTGGTCTCTATGAAGTCAGTCGACGGCTGCAGACGGGGCAACCGTTAGCCTGGAATGAGATACTCTCGGTAGTGTGGAATCAAGCCAGTCGCGAATTACGTTGGATGGCTTTTGTCATGCTCTTCGTTTTTTGGATTTGGATGTATCAGGTCCGACTTCTCATCGCACTTATCCTTGGTCAAATGTCATTTTCTACCTGGGGAGAATTCTTTGAGATCGTTGCGTTTACGCCGCAGGGTTGGACTTTTGTAATAATTGGTCATGTAGTAGGTGCTTTTTTGGCGCTATTTCTATTTTCGATTACTGTCGTTTCCTTTCCAATATTATTAGAGCGCGATATAGATTTTATTACAGCCATGATCACGAGTGTTAGCACGGTGTTTAAAAGCCCCATCGTCATGCTCTCATGGGGTGTTTTCGTTACTCTTTCAGTAATGGCATCGTTTATCCCAGCATTTTTAGGATTGCTTGTTGTCTTGCCCGTGCTGGGTCATGCAACATGGCATATTTATAAAAAGGCGGTGGTTTGATCGTTCTAATGTTGAAATGATTTCAGCAAAAATTGGTGCTTATGATCGTTTCACCATTGCTGATGATGAGATTGAACTTACTGCAATCCGAGCACAGGGAGCAGGAGGTCAAAATGTTAATAAAGTCTCTTCAGCGATTCATCTGCGATTTGATATTAATGCCTCTTCACTCCCGGATTTTATAAAAAAACGACTATTAGAATTGCGTGATCGACGTATTAGTAGTGAAGGTGTTGTCATTATTAAGGCGCAGCAATTTCGAACTCAAGAAAAGAATCGGTTAGATGCACTTGAGCGATTAGAGGAATTAATAAATGCTGCGGCAGTTGTGCAGAAAGTAAGGCGGCCAACTAAGCCGAGTAAGAATGCTAAGAAAAAGCGTATGGATAGCAAAACGCAGCGCGGCAGGACAAAGTCCTTGCGAGGTAGAGTAGCGGATTCCTGAGATTTGTCCAAACAGCGATAATAAAAGCAAGGTATAGGTTGATTTAGATCAACAGACTGAGCTTATAGCCAATTTATAATTCGAACAAGATAATCCAGATTCTATTAATTCTAATCAGCTCTACCAAATCGGTGGGTAGGAGAGTAAAGTTATATGTAACAATTTTAAAGGGCTAAAGCCCCATATAATAAGAAATAATCATACTTTAAATAAAACAAAACAGTAATAAGTCAGGAGAGGGAAAATGGGCAGAGTTGCATTGGTAACAGGCGGTTCACGCGGTATTGGCGAAGCAATCAGTATGGCATTAAAAGATAGAGGATATACCGTGGCAGCAAATTATGCTGGCAACGATCAAAAGGCAGAAGAGTTTACGAATCGTACGGGAATTACCACCTATAAATTTGATGTTGGTGATTTTTCTGCTTGTGAAGAAGGGATTAAAAAGATTACCGCAGAGCTTGGGCCGGTAGAGGTATTGGTTAACAATGCCGGTATCACACGTGATACAACCATCAACAGAATGGATGTTCAGCAATGGGAAGATGTCATTAGAACAAATCTGACGTCGTGTTTTAATTTAAGTCGATTGGTCATAGAACATATGCGCGAAGTTGGTTTTGGCAGAATCATCAACATTGGTTCTATCAATGGACAGGCAGGCCAGTATGGCCAAGTTAATTATGCCGCTGCTAAATCAGGCATACATGGTTTTACTAAGGCATTAGCACAAGAAGGTGCGGGCAAGGGAATAACAGTTAATGCAATCGCACCAGGCTATATCGATACTGAGATGGTTCGTGCTGTTCCTGAAAATGTGCTTGAAAAAATTATCGCAAAAATCCCGGTTAAAAGATTGGGGAAACCAGAAGAGATCGCTGAAGGTGTTTGTTTTCTGGCAAGTGATAATTCAGGCTTTATCACCGGTTCAACACTAAGTATTAATGGTGGTCAACATATGTATTGAGGTTAATGGCAAGTTAGCTTGCTATTAATCCATTGACACAATAGTTTCAGCATAAGATGAGTGTAATGCTAAATAACCATCATTTATTTGAAGATGGTTTTTTGTGATTTTACGCAAAATATTATTTAAACTTTTCTTTGTATTACCCATCTCCGTTGTTGTGACGTCTTTGGTTTATGCTCATGGTGTGGCAGAAGGAGATGCCGCATTTATTGAGCAAGCCATTGGCGCGCAAGCTATTCCTTTCATATATCTAGGCGCTAAACACATGGTGACTGGATATGATCACCTGTTATTTCTAATAGGCGTTATTTTCTTTCTCTACAAGATGAAAGACGTTGTAATCTATGTGACGTTGTTTGCGGTTGGACACAGTACTACTTTACTCTATGGTGTATTGAGTGGCACACACGTTAACCCCTATATCGTAGATGCAATAATCGGTTTTTCTGTTGTCTATAAGGCATTGGATAATATTGGTGCATTTAAACGCTGGTTTGGGTTTCAACCTAATACAAAAGTGGCGGTGCTTATCTTTGGTTTTTTTCATGGCTTTGGTCTTGCTACAAAGTTACAAGATTTTACTCTGTCAGAAGAAGGCTTGGTCGCCAATATAGTCGCCTTCAATATTGGCGTAGAGATTGGTCAACTACTCGCTTTAGCTGCGATTTTAATCGTGATGAATTTTTGGCGTCGTAGCGATGTTTTCGTGAGGCAGGCATTTAATACCAATGTTGTTTTAATGTCTGCTGGATTTTTACTGATGGGTTACCAACTAAGTGGTTTATTGATTGCTACTTGAGGAAAATATTGTGCATGATATTTCGGATTTAAATGGTGAAGGGCTTCCGTCTAACAAAAGTCTAATTAAGGCAACGTTTGTTGCTTTTTTTACAGGGTGTATCTTACTAATCACGATAATATTACCGGCAGAGCATGGTATAGACCCAACTGGTCTTGGAGACAAACTGGGCTTAACGCAAATGAGTATGGCCAGTGAGTCTAGGAGTGTGAATACAACGATCCAGTCCAAAGACGATGAATCAGGATCTGTTATTAGACCTGTATGGAAAAGCATGGCTCCCTTTCGTTCTGACACGATGACCTTGTCGCTATTACCAAATCAAGGTGCAGAGATAAAAGCTATAATGAATAAAAATGAAAACCTTGTTTTTAATTGGGAAGTGAAGGGTGGTGCCGCATACTTCGATATGCATGGTGAAGCCTTTCAAGCGACTGGAGATGAGTTCACCAGCTATTGGGAGGGTGATAACGAATCTAATGCTAGTGGCGCTTTTGTCGCTCCCTTTGATGGAACGCACGGATGGTATTGGCAAAATAAAGGTTCAGCAGCAATAGAGATTCATCTTTCGACTAGCGGGTTCTATAAAGAGTTGTATACACCCTGACATCCAAAGAGTAGAGGCTCAAAATTAGCAATCTTCAGCAGGATATCCCTTGATAGTTAGGGAATAAGTTTCAATTAATTCTGTGACTGGTATTCGAACAAAATCCTTATCATAAAAATCATCGACTATTATCTCGTTATCCCAAATAACAATATCCAGATCAATTGTACGTGGCCCATTTTTATTACCATGTTTGATTCTATCTAGTCTCTTTTCAACAGTTTTGAGATAGCTATTAAACGTTTTAAAATCATAGTCGGTTTCTACCCAGTATGCACCATTCAAAAAATCAGCTTGATCTTCATAACCCCATGGCTTGGTAACGATATAGTTAGCATTTCCCTTGAAGCTGGTTTCTGACAGCAATATTTCTTTAGCTGCCTCGCAATTTTTATGGGGCTCAATATTAGAGCCGACTGAAATAATAGCTGGTATCATAAACTGTTATTATCTAACAAAATTAAGTTCGTTAAGCTGATGCAAAATGGATAAACTCTTAAATATACGTAATAGGGTAAGACACTTAATATGCCGCATTCAGAAAAAATGTCAAAAGGTACCGCACTAATTACAGGAGGCGCTGTTAGATTAGGGAAGATATTCTGTGAGACTTTGGCCAAAGCAGGATATAAGCTGGCTATTCATTACAACTCGTCATCTCAGCAAGCCGCCGCAACAGCGGAAAAGTTTAGAAAAGCAGGTGTTGACTGTGAGACCTTCCAGTTTGATTTCAGTGAGAAGAATGATGTTAGTGATTTAATTACAAATGTGCGAAAACAATTCCCGGATCTGAATGTATTAATCAATAGTGCCTCTGTGTACGATCAGGCGACAATGATGGAAACACCAGAACTTATACTCGAAAGACAATTCAAGGTTAATTTTCAGGCGCCATACCTTCTAACGCAAGCTTTCGCGCAGCAGTGTAGAAGCGGCAATGTCATTAATATTATTGATAATAAAATAGCGTTTAATCAGTATCAATATTCTGCTTACGTGCTGTCGAAAAAGACCTTGGCTGAATTTACGCGTTTGGCTGCAGTGGAATTAGCTCCGAATGTGCGGGTTAATGGCATTGCCCCTGGCGTAGTCTTACCTGCTAGTGTTCGTGGTCAGGATTATATTGATTGGCGTGTTGAAGGCATTCCACTAAAACAACAAGGGGAGACCGATAATATTGCACAAGCATTACAATATTTATTAACTAATGATTTTGTTTGTGGACAAATATTATTTGTAGATGGTGGAGAATCACTAACGAACACGGGACAAAATTCCGCGAATTATAAATAACAATGTGATTATGAATTTAAGGAGGCCGCATGGCTGACATTAATGTTAAAGGAAGTTGTTTGTGTGGCGAAGTGACTTATGAGATTGAAGGACCATTTAAAATATTTCAATATTGTCATTGTTCCCGATGCAGAAAGTCTAGCGGCAGCGCACACGCATCGAATTTATTTGTACCTCCCGAACGGTTTAAATGGACGAGCGGTGAGGAATTTGTCGGGCGTTATGAACACCCTGACGCAAAATATTTCGCATCTGCTTTTTGTAAGCAATGTGGTTCATCATTACCTTGGGCAGTACAAGGTGGTAAAAATATTGTTGTCACGGGTGGCACGTTGGATGATGACCCTGGCATCAAGCCAATGTCGAATATGTTTTGGCAATCAAGGGCAGCATGGTTTGAAAGTACATCCGATCTACCAACGTATGATCAATTATCAAAGTAATTAGATCTTGTTGAAATATTTATTTCATTAGAAGCTTCTTTAATCAGTATGAACTATGGTACGACCGGATTCTATGAGCCATGTGTTACCATAAGCAAATAATAAAAACAGAGGACGGACACCATGCAGCATCTCTACCGACGAATTTATGCTGATCCTGAATTCCATGAACTTGAATTAAAACGTGGTCGATTTAGCTGGCTACTCGCAAGTATCATATTGATTGCCTACTTCAGTTTTATTTTAATAATTGCTTTTTATCCGGAATTATTTGGCAACCCAATAATAGAGGGTAGTGTAATTACCTGGGGTATCCCAGTAGCATTGTGTGTCATTTTGCTTAGTTTTTTACTAACCGGTATTTATGTCTATCGTGCTAATAAGGAGTTTGATCAATTGGTTGATGACGTCATTGAACACGCACAAAAGACTGATAAGGATACTGTAGGTGAATAATTTAAATACGCGTTTTGTGTTCTGTCTGCTCATGTTTTTTGTACCTTCATTATTGTTTGCTGCAGATGCAATACAAGGAGAAGTAACTAAACA
Source organism: Thiotrichaceae bacterium UBA973 (assembly GCA_002292815.1). Classification (GTDB taxonomy): domain Bacteria; phylum Pseudomonadota; class Gammaproteobacteria; order Eutrophobiales; family Eutrophobiaceae; genus UBA7359. The sequence goes on from DBBX01000025.1 coordinate 8,902, forward strand.
ACCCGTTAATATTACTGCTATTACGATGTTTCTCCTGTTTGTGACAGGCACACTGGGAATAACCTATTGGGCAGCAAGGCGCACAAAAAGTACCAAGGATTTTTATGCTGCTGGTGGCAACATAACCGGACTGCAAAATGGCCTCGCAATTGCTGGTGACTATATGTCTGCCGCGTCATTTTTAGGTATTTCCGGATTGGTTTTTGCGAGTGGTTTTGATGGACTTATCTATTCCATTGGTTTTTTAGTAGGTTGGCCGATAATCCTCTTTCTTTTAGCGGAACGTTTAAGGAATCTTGGGAAATATACTTTTGCTGATGCAGTGAGTTATCGTTTACAGCAATTACCCATCCGTAGCTTGGCCGCCTCAGGAACGCTTATTGTGGTCTTACTGTACTTGACTGCGCAATTAGTTGGTGCAGGCAAACTCATACAAATATTATTTGGTCTTGAATATTATCTGGCGGTAGTGATTGTCGGCATACTGATGGTTTTTTATGTCACCTTTGGCGGTATGCTGGCGACAACATGGGTGCAGATAATTAAAGCTGTACTTTTATTGTGTGGTGCAAGTTTCATGGCCATTGCCGTGATGTATCACATGAATTTTTCCTTTGAAACTTTGTTTGTGACTGCCGTAGAAGTACACAGTAGTGGGATAACTATCATGTCCCCCGGTGGTTTGGTATCTGACCCAATATCTGCAATTTCACTTGGGCTTGCCCTCATGTTTGGTACAGCTGGTTTGCCGCATATCTTGATGCGATTCTTTACCGTGCCTGATGCACAAGAGGCGAGGAAGTCGGTTGTCTACGCGACGGGATTTATTGGTTATTTCTTTATTCTGACATTCATTATTGGTTTTGGCGCTATCGTATTTTTAGTAAACAACCCAGAGTTTTTAGATCCTCAGACGGGTGGAATACTGGGTGGAAACAATATGGCGGCAATTCATTTGTCTAAAGCTGTCGGGGGCGAGGTGTTTTTGGGATTTATCTCTGCAGTTGCCTTCGCCACTATTCTGGCAGTTGTTTCTGGATTGACATTAGCAGGTGCTTCAGCTATTTCACATGATTTGTATGCAAGCGTGTTACGCAAAGGTGAAGTGAAAGAAGGGGAGGAGATCCGTATGTCTAGAATAGCGACAGTTGGATTAGGTGTTGCAGCAATTTTTCTTGGCATCCTGTTCGAACAACAAAATGTTGCTTATATGGTAGGGCTTGCCTTTGCCATTGCCGCTAGTGTTAATTTCCCCGTCTTGTTCTTATCTATGTATTGGCAAAGATTGACAACCAGAGGCGCCTTTATAGGGGGCAGTATCGGTTTAATAACTGCAGTGTCATGCATGATACTGGGACCAACAATCTGGGTCGATATCATGGGCAACGCAGAAGCAATTTTTCCATATAAACATCCTGCGCTGTTTTCTATAAGTGCAGCTTTTATATCGATCTATATAATATCGAAACTCGATAATTCCGCGTCAGCACGTGAAGAAGCTCTAGCTTTTGAAGATCAATATGTACGTTCTCAAACGGGATTGGGCTCTGAGGGTAGTGTTCAGCACTAGCAATTAAAATGAAGCGGTGTCAATGGTGTGAAGGTGATTCACTTTATATCAAATACCATGATAAGGAATGGGGTGTGCCATTGCACTCTGATAGGAAATTATTTGAGTTTCTTGTACTGGAAGGTGCGCAGGCAGGCTTGAGCTGGATCACGGTACTTAAGAAACGTAAGGCCTATCGTGCTGCCTTTGATAAATTTGATTTCAATATAATTGCTACCTATCAAGAATCCAAAATACAGTCCTTATTGAGTAATCCCGGTATTATCAGAAATAAACTAAAAGTTAGGGCTGCTGTTAAAAATGCTCATGCATTTATAAAAGTACGTCAAGAATATGGCACTTTTAATAAATATATATGGCAGTTCACTGAACACAAGACAATTCAGAATTCATGGTCATCTTTAAAAGACATTCCTGCCAATACTGAAACTTCTGATCGAATGTCAAAAGATTTAAAAAGTCGAGGATTCACCTTTGTTGGCTCAACTATCTGTTATGCTTTTATGCAGGCGACAGGTATGGTTAATGACCACCTATTGGATTGCCATCGATATAACGAGCTAAGAGGCTAGAGAATGTTTATTCGACCTAAGGATTATATTGGCGTCGATGATAAATTATTTTTTGCCGTTGTCAGTGAATATCAGGAAGAAGGTCGCGCCTTGACCTGGTTACGCTATATTAAAGATGAATATGGCATGCATAAGATTGATACGGAGCAGGCCAGAAAGCTAGTCAGTGAATTACGCCCGGAATTTCTGTTCTACAGCAAATATGCTGATAGCGATTTACATGGTATTCCGCTGGAATCTATCAGCCGTGTTTATCGTCCAGATCAAACTGTAGTTCGACTTCTGAATATGACAGGCCCCGATAACAAACAACGAGATGCTATTAAAATACTCAAGCTTTTACTTGATGCAGGAATACAAGAACAAAATATAGGCATTACGGGTTCACTAATGTTAGATACACATAATGAGAACTCTGATGTCGATATAGTAATTTATGGTCGTGAACTATTTTTTAAAATAAAGAAACATATAAAAGTCTTTATAGAGACAAGCCAACTTGGTTCATTAAGTGATTCATCTTGGCAGGATGCTTATCAACGACGAGATTGCTCATTAAGTTTTGAAGAATATAAGTTTCATGAATTAAGAAAATTTAATAAATGCATGTCTGGAACTAGTAAGGTTGATATCAGTATGATTCCTGAAGTTTATGAACGGTATCAGGAAAATGGACCATTTAAAAAACACGGGCAGGATAAAATTGCAGCCATAGTGACTGATGACACCTATGCTTTTGATTTCCCAGCACGTTATTTTACCGATCATAAAACTATCAGCGAGGTGGTTTCCTATACTGCTACCTACGTTGGCCAGGCTCGAAATGGTGAAAAGATTGAAGCTTCTGGATTTATAGAGCAGGGTGGTGATGGAAAGAAGAGATTATTAGTCGGCACTAGTAGAGAAGCTAATAATGAATATATTCGAATTTTTACTTAACTAGAAATAGACATTAAAAATGTCCCTGCCATATGAGCAGGGACTATTGATGAAATTATTATATAAATTAATGTGTAATTAAAGGGTTCAACTTTTTGGCTTGATTGACCCATTCATCAATCATGGCTTCAGCAGGATTTGATTTACATAATTTTTTTACCGCATTAATCTCCGCCATCGCTGCAGTCAGATTCGCTGCATTACGATTCCGTAATTCTTTTACAGTATCAACACCTGTTGCTTCTAATAATTCAGCAAATTGTTTACCTACACCAGAGATACGCATGAGGTCGGCCATGTTTGTCCATTCCAGTAACATTTTTGTGCTAATCGATGTTAGATCACTAATCGCTTTACGTCCTTTAGTGTCACAACACAACTTGAGTAAATCATCAGTACTTTTAACTCCTG
>DBBX01000009.1 GCA_002292815.1 Thiotrichaceae bacterium UBA973
AAAGGTTTTGACGACGTACAATTGTTTGAAAATGAACATGACGATTGCGTAAAAAGTAAGTGCGGTAAGCATGTAGAAAGGGTGCGTATATGCGATTGCGATTCCCACTACGAGTACAATCATCGTGGTTGTTTTTAAGAACAAAGAACAAATAAAAAGAATGGCGAGTATTAGCGTTTCCATGAGTAGGTAGCTTGTTGTGTAAGTGGATGAAAATGATCATGTTTGTGATCATCGGTATAGCTTCTGATTAGAAGCAGAGTACATAGAGAACTAAGAAAAGGTCTTAGCTTTGATCGAGTTACTGAGAGATTACGAAGATGTAGAAGGGAAAAAAGAACCCTGTAACGGATGGGGTTACTTTTTTGTAACAGTTTTCTTCTTGCGGGAGGAAGTTTTCTTTGTGACTTTGTTTGTGGCTGCTTTCTTTACTGCTGCACGTTTCTTTGCCACGTTACGAGAAACGTTAGACGACATCATGTCTTTCATTTCTTCAAGAAACATCTTTGTGTCAAGTAACTCATGGCAGCGCTTCTTATCTTTCATTGGCTGGACAAGGTTGAGATCACGCATGGCAGCAAGAACAAAAGCAGATGTGTTTGAGCTTTTTCCGGAAAAGAGTGGAATCAAGAACACTGAAGTTAGTGGCGTGTGCTTTGGCCGTTTCTTCAAAGTAACTTGTATATCATTCCAGGCAATCCATTCATTTGAGAAGAAGCCACCACCTGTATTGTCAGTAACACGGATGAATAATTCTTCTTTGGGTGAACAGCCAAGTTGATAAGTCAGTTTTCCTTTGTTGGAAATTGTTGGGCAGGTATCTGTTTTGAGAACACGAATGTTTTCAGATGAAGGTTTCTTCATTTTGTTACTCCTATTATTTGTGTGTTGTGTTACGAAAGAGAAGGGGAAGCAGGGAAGATGTTTAGGGGTCGAGATGTTCCTCTAGGATGTCTCGGAGTTCATCGGTGAGCCAGTCTTGATCGGGTATGACAAAGACAAAGCCTTTTTCGTTATCAGCTAGAAATATCCCTATGTAATGGTCATCTTGATACATCACGCCTTCCCACTGCACATCTAGTAAGGTCGAGTTATCCCATATTTCCGTGATGACTCGGTCCATATCTATTGGCTCGACGAGGTTAATCCATCCATCTGCTTCAGGGTCATACTTGAAGTGTTCTTTCGGGATATCGACGCAGAGACGTTGGACGAGGTCTTTGATGATGGGGTAAGCTGGATTCTGAGGATCGAGCTTGGAGAGGTCTGAGAGTGATTTGAATGTGAGCATTTAAAACTCCTATTGTAGAAAAAGAAAAACCCGCTTCGCAGATTGCTTGACGGGTTGTGATGGGTAACTTGAATATCTATTTTCTAATAAGATATTATTTTTCACGAAATTAAATATGCGTGCTACTTTGTTAAAAATCTATGGAACTGAATAAAGATAATTGTAGGCAGTCTATTTATTTAGACTTTGAAGGAACAGGCAGGACTCAAGAGAATGATTGTCCATTACCACATATGGCCGGTTTGTTTCGTCCTAACGAAAATGGCAAAGCTGGAAGTTATGAAGCGATATTTTTTAATTCTCAATGGATAGCACCAAAAAATGGATCGTCTGGCAAAGGAAGTATTGAAGAATTTGATAAAGCTATAAATATGATGATTGATGAAGCAAATGATAAACAATCATGCATCGTATTTTGGTCTGATCATGAACGAGGTGTTATAGAAAAATACTTGCCTGAACTATATGATAGTTTTGAAAAAGTAGGATTTAATCTCTTGCCTGAATTACGAAGCATAAAAAACAGACGAAATATTGAGTTAGATGAATCTATCGATAAAAAACTGAATCAATATTTAAAAGCGTTTTATCCGGAAAGACAGCAAATTTCTTCTTTTAATCCTGGTCCTGCAGAAGCATGCAGGAAAATCGACACATGTTCACAGCGGTCTAGAAGGTGGTCCAATTGGGATGATAAAGAAAAGCAATATGTACGAGACTTGCTTAGTTATAATGAGCAAGATTGTAAGGCAACTTGGTTGTTGGCATTGAAATATAGCAATATGAAAACATGACTAAATTAAAAATTATTATATTAAATCTACACAAATAAATAATATGGATGGATCAATAAACATTGATGACGCTGCTACTCCTGGCGTAGATTCTGAAACTTGGGCTCTTCCAGAGTCCAGGTGTTCATGGGCTGGCGTAGTTGTTCCAGATGATTCTGCTCAAAACGTAAGCGATGCATTAAAAATATTTACTGAAGGGGTCGCAAAGGAATACGGTGTAACGGAACTGCATTTCACTGACATATATTCAGGGCGAGGTGCATATAAAAACGAGACCTTGAAAAAAAGAATAGAAATTTTTGAATTGATGTTTCAGTTGTTTGAAACTTTTTATTTTCCAGTCTTATACCAAACCTGTACTAAAGAGCTTCTAAGCGAATGGTCAATACCAAAATCTAAAAAGGATGTTTGGTGGGACAATAAAGACATCAAAAAAATGGGCTTGCAGATATTATGTTTTAGAATTAATAAATTCATGCTTGAGTATGCGAAGCATTTTCCTCAAGCTTTACCAGCATTCGTAGACGAAGGTTTGGCAAAAGACAATGCGGTTATTGAAATTCATAGTTGGTCTGAAACTTTTAAGAATGCTCAATTACACTTTATTGCATCACATAAAAGGCCAGAAATTCAATTGGCGGATTTTGCAGCATTTTGTATCTCTAGGTCACAATGGTGTGCAGCTAAGGCATCTCCTAATGAAGGTGATATATATTTTATTCAAAATGCAGTAAGAATTAATGCTATTAATTTAGATTACCATAAAGTGGAAAAAGACAAGATAGGCCGTGAATTCTATGAATGGCAGATAATGAGAGACCGTAAAGAGAAAGGTTTGCCACATAGAATTCCAAATAAAGATGAGAAGTAGCGTAATAATGACGAAAGAAATTAATAAATTTAGATCTTGCATACGTGATCCTATTCCAGAGATCTTTGATGCCGCGCGCTATTTAGATGCTGCGGTTTCGTCGCACATAGCAGGCAATATAAAATTAGCTAAAGAGCTAATAAGAATGGCTGATATGCCTGAGATAAGAGAGTGGGGTCGTTCGATAACAGATGAAAATAGTCAATACATTGAAAAGGTTGAAATAAAAGATGCACCGCTTTTTTTTGATGTTCCCCCGAATGCTCCATTAAGTTATACGCAGCCAAATGAAAGAGTCCCAGATCATTTTCGGGCAACAATAATTATGCGAGATGGTGGTTACTGCAAGTATTGTGGAATACCCGTTGTAGTTTCGTGGATGATAAAAGAAATCAACAAGGTTTATCCTGATCTAATAAATTGGGAAAACGAAAATAAGCATGCGGCATTTTCTATTATGGAGCTAAATGTTGATTTTTTAATTCCACTTAAAAGAGGTGGTGAGTTTGTACAAGATAATTGTGTTATTTCATGCAGTTCATGCCATTACGGACATGGAAATAACATGCTAGATGAGATTAGGATTTTAGATCCACGTGATAAAGCATCGTTATGCTCAATATTGCCGTGGGATAGACTTGGCCGTTTTCCAAGATCTTAAAAATGACAAAATTAAATTATAGAAATAATCTTGATTTCATAGAGGAAGCAATCCGTGCATCCTGGAAAAACGCACAAGAGCTTCTAAGCGGAGCTGAGATCTTGATTGATAAAGGACATCATGCACAGGGATTATCTTTGAGTGTCCTAGCATTGGAAGAAGTAGGTAAACTTTTTTGCATAGACGGACTTATTCTTTCCAAGCCAAAAGACCACAAAGCAGAAGCATTTTCGAAATCTCTCAAAAGTCATAGAACTAAATTATCCGCGTTAAGTTTAATTTCAATGCTTATATATAATTATGCTTCTTGCGATCCTCGTTATGATAGTGTTAAAGCTTATGCCAAGGCACTAGCTATTGGTATAAATAATATGAAAATAAGTGGCAATAATGTTTTAGAATTAATTGGTGAAAATGATTTTTGTGGTTTAGATAGAATGAAACAAGCAGGATTTTATTCCCAGTTGACTCAAAAGAATACATTTGTTCCACCAAGTAAAGCCCTCGGCAAAGAAGAAGTAAAAGTTGTATATGACTTTGCAAAATTAGTGATAGGGAACCTCAACTTTGTTTTAGAAGGTGGCAATATAGAACGATATATCGACCATGCAAAAAAATGGCGCACTGCGTTGAGTAAGGATGACCTTGAGATTATTTCAGTTCAAGCAGAAGAAATGGTAAGAGACCTATTTGAATTTGAACAAGACCAAGGGAATGATAATTTATCGCTTCATTAGTAAATCATTATAGTTAACTTCTTTGGATACTTTATAGAATATGTTTTAGCAGGAGCCTGTATATTGAAGTGTTTTGAGTATGCAATTGTTACTTCATCCATGAGTTTAGATGGTGGTCCTTATATCCAAGACGAAGATGTGATGTTCGCTATTCCAGATGAAGCTGAAGAGATGTTAGAGCCAATTCTTGAGCCGTATGGACAAGATCCCGCGTGGTACTTTATGAAGTTACCGTTCAGTAAAGAAACAGCTCCATGGGCAATAGCATGTTTAGATCGTGAATATGATATTGCTGAGCATATTAGAAGCCATCGTCCAGAGGGTACAGATATATTGTTTACTCAGTACACGCAAACTCCAAATCCTATACCCGATGGTTTTGTGCCAATGGTAGGCAGTATTGCCATCAGAAATAAAAAAGCTCTTTTAAAAGCATCTGAGGATTCGTCTGTATTTCAAAAAATATTACATGGTTTAGAAAATTGTGATGGGCAAAGTAAATGGTTGATTCTTGTAGATCCACTAGAGTTAGAGTAGTAAATCCCTCCTAACTTCAACTCAAAAAGCTCCCCTCTCGCCCACTCTGGCAAGTCTTGAGTCGGTCTCCGGAGGGGGATATCGATGCCATCCCACGACCCAAAAATCTCAGAGAGTGGCAATCTGGAGGTCTCTCAGAATTTCGGCCCAGTTTCGGTTGCCGATTTCAGTAACTCGATGATTCAGATCGAATTTTTCGGGTACAAATTAGGATTTTTCGGGAAATTCTTCGGGCATATTTCGGGATCGCTTCGGTCAGAGTGCAGGGGAATTTTCAGGGGTAGGGAAAAGTGATCAAATTCTTAGGGTTAGTAGGCCTGGGGTCTAGTCGTGTCTTCGACTGAAAATCCTCGTGTCGGCAGNNTTCGATTCTGTCCCTGGCCACCATCATTCTTTCATAGATTGGTTTTTAGATAAGCCGATCAATTTTTTACTATTTCCCATCGATATAAAGTCGTTTTAAGGCCTCTGTCTGACAATTTATAACAAGAAGGCCTAATTTTGTTTCGCAATCGATGTTAATTTCTTGTTCAGAGTAGTTGTTTTAATTTTGTTGCTCCATCCAGTCCGCTAAGAAAGGCTGATTCAACCCGGCCTTTAATACACCAGTCACCAATAGCTGCGAGCCTGTTGCTATTATCGATGAAAGATCTGTCACCATACTGTTTTTGGATATTCGCATAGCGCCAGCGATGCATATCAATATGCTCTGCAACCGACACATCCTGTTCAATGACAGCACTGGTTTCCTGTATGAGAAATTTTGTTACTGCTTCATTATCCAGCTCAATATTTTCTTCGGCCCATTGATTCGTAGAATGGATCAGGAGCGAATAGTGACTGGCGCGGCCGGGTTTGCTGTGATTATTACATACCCAGCTAATGTCAGTCTCTTTAACCAGTGCCGCATCCCACTCCAATGGCAGTGCTTCTTTAAAGCCAAGCATCAATGAATAGCATGCGGTCATGTTTTTTTCTGCGACCTCTTTGCAAAATTCGTATTCATCCGGGACCAGTTCAATAACCTGTTTGGCTGGGATTGCCAATATGACCCACTCATAACTGCCGAGTACCTTTCCTTCACTGTCAGTCAGTTGCCATTGCTGTCCGTTTTTTTTTATTTCATTAACATGCGTCCCCAACTGCACGGGCAAATCTTTTGCCATGGCCTTACCAAGCGTACTCATAGAAGATGCTGCGACGTAATGAGGCACTTCATCAGTCCATGTCCAGCGATAAGTCACCTCATTCCCGGTTAATTCAACGAAACGGGCATCCCAACGTGCTACCACGTCTTGCTGGATAAAAGGTTGTAGGAATTCCTTGAAAGCCGGGGTCTTGGCGATAAAGAATTGTGCGCCATGATCAAACTGATAGTTGTTTCTGCAGCGGGTCGCCATGCGTCCGCCATAGCCTTTTGATTTTTCATAGACCTGTACGTCGGCGACAGCCTTGAGTTCATTGGCGAGAGTCAGGCCGGCCATTCCAGCACCGATAATAGCTATTCGTTTCATAAGTCCAGTTTAAGTATCGCTTTGCTTAAGTACAATCCTATGTGTCAGGAGTCGGAGGGTTGCATCGCCAGCTTTTTAGCCTTGTTCCAGTAACGAAAGAAACGCTTCATATCCAAATCTTTGGTCAGAGACACAAAGGGAGTATCTTCAACGATGACGACGAGCAAGCGATGTTCCAGTTCAACGATTATTTCTTGCAATAGCGGATTTGGCGTTGCCGGGATATAAATTGTTTCGCAGCTCTGATTTTCTGCGAGTCTGATCAGACCCTCTACGGTTGAGTCATGGATGATAGTCACCGGCAGTTCGCATAGGGTTTCATAGATGAAGACCAGTCGCTTAAAGCCGTAGTCCATTTTCTGCAGATAATCTTCATCCCAGAAAAAGCAGCTAATGACATCTTCGCCAGCTGCTGTATATACTGGGTGGTCATGGCGTAAGGCATCCTCATGAAGCCAGACCAGCGCTGTCATTGTTCCGTTCCTTTATTTGGAAACAGATTAAGAGTCAGAATTTCATAACTGGCATCCAGCACTGCATTTTCGCTGGAGTTTGTGTTGATTTCTGCGTGCGCATACTTGCGCACGTTATCCAAATTGAATATGTACGGTTTGTTGCTAAAGGTACTGGCCACCCATTGCCAGGAGAAGTTATTACTGGCGGGATCGCCATCTATTAGGTGATGTAAAAACCATTTGGCTCCAGCCTGCCACTTTATCCTACGCCAGTGTACGATATAGGCAGCCACATACATACGGGTATGATTATGCATATAACCGGTTCGCAATAGCGTTTCGATGAACTGGTCAATACAGGCGACACCCGTATTTGCCGTTGCAATATCTGCCGATAACTCATCTTCGTATTCATCAGCCTGGAAACCCGTCTTATAAGACTCAATATCGTCCCAGATATGCGTGGGGTGTCGCTGGTAAATGCGCTGCCAGTAGTCGCGCCATGCGAGCTCCTGAATAAATTTTTCAATCTGTTGCGGATCCTTGCATAGCGACAGCGCCTCGTTACGTACACGGTCGAGGGTCAACATGCCATGGCGAATATACGGTGATAGTTTGGTTACCTTGCCGTTAAGGAAATTGCGTGTACGGCAATATTCAATCGGATCGATATCCTGCAACTGTCGTTCAGCCTGGCTAATGCCACCCGTAATCGAGCTGGCATTACTGTCTTGTAGCCAAGGACTAATTTCGCTCACATGCTTTACAAGCAGTTTACGATTGGTAAATATTTTTTCAAGTTCAATCATCCTGCTGCATCTCGTGCTGGCGCATTGGCATTGCATCTATCAGTGCAAACAATTCTTTAGTAAATACCGGTTTATGCCTGTCCAGTTTAACCTTGCCGTCTTTACCAACAAGCATAACGCTGAATTGTTTCCCGGCTACGACAAAGCGTTGATAGAAATCATCAGCTGTCAGTGACTGCTCGTTATTATCTATCAAGAGCTTACCATCCGACATGGCGCATATGGCCGTCATTTCTCGCTCCTCCATGCCTGCTGCTATTTTCGTCAGTATTATATATTGTCACTGGTAATTTATGTTAATGCTATCAGGTGTGAATACCAATAGAACACGCTTTTGCCAGATGAGATCGCGCATTATGATCTCAGCATCATGAGCCAAACTATCAATCGTAATTGTAATGGAGACCGTAAATAAAAAAAATTTCATACATTATATGATTTTTGAGCTAGAAAAAGTTCATAGCATCATATTTATTTAAATCGATAAGATTAAAGTTAAATCAAGTTAACTAATCGTCTAGATGCTTTTATTATTATCATTGAAATAGATGTATACGGAACTGAAATTGAAATAAGACTGTCCGATATATGCTTATCTATACAAAATTTATAGAAGTAATGCGTAACGTAAGTAAAGATTCGTCTAATCAGCTATTAGAACTTTTTTAAGCTAACCATGATTCTTATGCTGTAGCACTTTATCATTTTTTTGGAGATAGTCAGATGGTATTTATAAAAAAAGAAAAAGTCGGTCCCGGACAGGAATCAGTCTGGGACTATCCTCGACCTCCAGCACTGCGACATTGTGATAAACGTGTTCATATCATACTTAATGGAGAGGTATTGGCTGATACTAAAACCGCCTTATGTATACTCGAAACCAGTCATCCCCCTACCTATTACCTACCACCAGCCGATATTGATATGCAAAAACTAAAGGAAACCAGCGACAATAGTTTTTGTGAATGGAAAGGCATCGCAAACTATTTCGATATAGTTTCGAATAACCGAGAACTTACTCATGTTGCCTGGGCTTACCATAAACCAAGTACTAGATTTATTGCTTTGAAGGACCATGTCGCTTTTTATGCACATGTTATGGATGCCTGCTATGTGGATGATGAAAAAGTTACGCCACAACCAGGCAATTTTTACGGCGGCTGGGTGACGTCCAATTTGGTTGGTCCGTTCAAGGGCGAACCGGGGACTATGGGCTGGTGATATAATAGCCTTTAATAAATAATATAAATCATTTTAATCAAAACATTAAACCGCCTGTTTGTTTTCTCATAACGCCGTTCTTAATTATTGGCTCTCACTGCTATTTTCCGGTTATACAATTAATTGCTCCTCCCTACACATGGTTTAGAATCCCTTTGATCATAATCGGTATCTTTTTTTATTCTGGTCAGCAATGCTATTTAAGAAAGCAGGCACATCGCAAAACCTTTCGAAGAGACAACAAGTCTTATGCGAGGTGGGTTCTATAAGGTAACTCGAAACCCAATGTGCCTGAGTATGCTGATGGTACTATCTATTATAGCTATTATTCTTGGTTCTTTAATTCCCTTCTTGTTTATTCCATTCTTTATCTGGATAGTTCAATCTTTATTTATATTTGAAGAAAAAAATACTGGAAAAGAAATTCGGTGTTGATTATCGTCAATTCAAATGCGAAGTCAGATCCTGGCTATAACTGAACCTATTAGAGGTAGTTTTACAAATCTTGAAAACATTACACTAACCATTTAACTTTGGTATAACTATGAATAAAATACATCACATCGCATTACAATTTGATAACGTTAAGTCAGCTCTAGGCTGGAATCAAAAGCAATTCGACATCGATGTGATATATCAGGTTGCAACTTGAGCCATGTTGAAATTTGAAAATATTTCTCTGGCTGTTGTAATAGCTGGACAACACCCGCCCCATTTGGCAGTACAGTATGAAGATGCAGAAAAATACGGTGACTTAACCCCGCATCATGATGGTGCCGCTGCTATCTATATTGATGAACCATTTGGTTACGTTATAGAAATTATAAAAACATAGCTCTGAGAATGTTTGCCAAGGATATCGCATTTGTTGACATAGAAACGACGGGGGGCAATGCTACTCGAGACCGCATTATTGAACTCGCTATCCTGACAATGAAAGACGGCAAACTTGTCTCTGAGTGGCAAACACTTATTAATCCGGAAACCTGGATATCTGAACATATTCAGCATCTGACCGGCATCAACAATGACATGGTCAGTGTTGCGCCGACCTTCGAAAAAGTCAGTAAAGAAGTCCTGGAGCGTTTATCGGGCTTCGTTTTTATTGCACACAACGCGAGATTTGATTATGGATTTATCAAGAATGAGTTCAAGCGCTGTGGCGTGAAGTTTAAAGCATCTGTTTTATGCACAATGAAGCTATCCAGAACCTTGTTTCCTGATCAACAGCGTCATAACCTTGATAGCATCATGCACAGACATGGCCTCATATGCAGTGGCAGACATAGGGCTTGTGGTGACGCCCGAGTGCTGTTTGATTTTATGTGTGCTCTTTACTCACAACTAGATGCCGAAGATGTGGACAACGTCATTACCCAATTACTTAAGAAACCTAGCCTGCCATCTCTACTATCCGAGGAGCAGATCGACAATGTACCAAGTGATTCAGGTGTTTATCAGTTTTATGATAAGAAAGGTGTGTTGTTATATGTAGGTAAAAGTGTTCGCATGCGGGAACGCGTGCTGTCACATTTTTCCAGTGATTATCAACATACTAAAGAGATGAAAATAAGTCAGAATATTGCTTCAATTGATTGTATCGAAACTGCGGGGGAACTGGGTGCTCTGCTGCTGGAGGCGAAGTTGATTAAGAAAGAACTACCTGTTTATAACTATCGATTGCGTCGTTATGACAGGCTTATCACAATTTACTGGGATATAGACGATGAGTATTCATTACCTACTATAAGTACAGCAAAAACTATGGATCTTCAAAAAATCGATAAACATTTTGGTTTGTTCAAGACTAGTAAAAAAGCAAAAGAAAAATTATCGCAGTTAGCAAAAGAGCATCAACTTTGTGAAAAGTTATTGGGGCTTGAAACTGGCAAAGGTAAATGTTTCGCTTATCAGCTAAAAAGATGTCGAGGCGCATGTATAGGGCAGGAATCGGAAATGCAGCATCGCATCCGTCTAATGCAAGCCCTCATGCCACTGCGTAACCAAGCATGGCCTTACAAAGGGCGTATAGGTATACGTGAGATCAGTGCAGACAGGAAAAAAACCGATGTCCATTTGTTTGATCATTGGTGTTATCTAGGTACGATTCAACATGAAACTCAACTTGAGCAACTAGAATTGTTTGAAGACAATAATTTGATGTTTGATATCGATACTTATCGTATATTGGCCTCGTATCTGAAAAAAACAAAACACCCAGATATTATTCAGCTTTAACTAATGCCATAAGAAACCTTACCTTCCAGAGAAAAACTGTGAATTTTTTCTCTAACCCTTCGTCTTATGTACGAAGACTCCATTAAAGTCGTCACCAGGAGGTTCTTCAATATAGTGTTCACATCGCTCAATATAGATGTTGTATATATTTTTATTGGTCTTATCAGGCCAGTTGTCCTGAATATCCCTGAAGATCTTTAATGCATCTTCAAACTTTGCTTCTTTATAAGCCTTGATGCCGTTATTGTAATATTCTAGCTCATCTAATAGTCGTTGTTTTTCTACCGCGCCACTTATACCGCCATCAAGACTCGAGATAACCGTATTACCTTCAATATCTACATCATATGAAACTGAACGTGACAAATAGAGTGGCGTCTCCCATTGGGTCTTAGATAGATCTGCATAGTCGATTATTTGCCATATCTCAACAGGAACCGACTGTCCCTTAACGGTAACGAGATCTAGAAATCTAAAGATATATTTATTTTG
Source organism: Thiotrichaceae bacterium UBA973 (assembly GCA_002292815.1). Lineage (GTDB taxonomy): Bacteria > Pseudomonadota > Gammaproteobacteria > Eutrophobiales > Eutrophobiaceae > UBA7359. The sequence goes on from DBBX01000009.1 coordinate 11,621, forward strand.
TGGGATGCGTTCTTTGGTATGACTAGATATATTGCACATTGAGTTATAATATTTACAGAGTGTCTCAAGACGTGCGCCCAAATTGATAGGGTCTCCAATCGCGGTATAGTCACTACGTCCACTGCTACCCATTTCGCCAACCGTTGCGATACCTGTGTTGATGCCGATGCCTATCTCAATGGGTTCAACCCCCATGTCTTCTGCCATCTTGCAGATATTAGTGAAACGTTGATCTTTTTTAACTTTTACATTGAGAGGTGCAACAGCATGTATCTGGTCAAGTGTTGCGTCAACCGACTTTTCTGCATGGTTTTTAACGATCGCAGGGGCATTCCAGTATGACATGATCGCATCACCAATAAACTTGTCGACGGTCCCTTCATACTTTGTGATGATTCTTGTCATGTCATCCATATATTGATTTAAAAACTGAATCAACGTATTAGCATCACCTGCTGCTTCAGAAATATTGGTGAAGTTACGAACATCAGAGAAGGTAACGGAAATCTCATGTTCCTTGGCGATGAAAGCATTCTCACCACTAGCAGCATTTTTGATGATGTCTTCCATGACTTGTGGGGAAACTTTAGAGGCAAACTTACCTCTGATAAGGTTCTTTTGTTTAGTTTCAAAGAAATAGCCAGTAATAATTGATGCCAATGCGCCAATTATCAGAGTGAAGAGTGGATAGAAAATACTTAGGATAATTCCCTCAGTGAAGAGTAGATAGTTAATGAAGTAGAGCAGTAAAAATGCTGTAACAGCAATGATAAATGGGAGAGCCAATGCGCTACTGTATCCAATAGTCATGACAACAAAAATTGCCAGAATAAGAATGATGGTGATATTAATTCCAGGTGCTATAGCAGCGGGGATATGAAGGAAATCGCCGGCAATGATGTTGTCAACTACATTTGCATGGACTTCTACTCCTGGGTAAACAGCATCATAAGGCATGATTCTTAAATCAAGAAGACCCGCAGCCGAGGTGCCGATAAGTATAATCTTGCCTTCTATATCAGCTGGCTTGAAGTCTCCTCTGATGATATCAACCGCGGAGATGTAGTTAAAGGTAGAAGACGGGCCTCTGAAGTTAACTGCAATTCGACCATATTTATCAGTTGGTATTTCTCGCTCACCAAGATTAATTAAGCGCACGCCGAATGCATCATAAATGATCTCAATACGCTCTTCTTCGAAAGCCATACGAGCGAGTTCCAGAGCAAGAGATGGGTAGACATTGGAATCATATGTAAGTGCAAGTGGAACAGAACGGATTACGCCATCGCTATCAGGCCGGACATTAAAGAAGCCACTGGTGCTTGAGGCATTCTGGATTATTGGAATATTGGTAATGACGCCATCAGCTTCCGGAATATATTCTTGCTCCCCTTTGTTTCTTCTGATAAAGGTTGCTGTGATTTTTGGAGCCTTTTTGTGCTTATGAATTTCTCTCCCATCAAAATCAAACGTGTACCCCAGGATAGTAGGTGTTTTCGCTACAGCAGAAGCCAACAATTCATCATAGTTGATCTGTTTATCCTTAGGCACGATATCTTCGATACCAAGCTCAGATATAACGCGATGCGGGGATGATTTATCAGGTTCCGGAAACATGATATCGAACCCTATTGCGACAGCTCCTGCTTTACCTAAATTATTAATCATCTTGGCTACGTCGTTGCGTTTCCAAGGGAACTGACCGATCTCCTTGATTGAACGTTCGTCGATATCGACAATTACAACATGTCCAGTTGGCTCAATGGTGCCACGGTTGATGAAGAGCATGTCTCGGAGTTTGTTATCAAAGACTTCAAATTGTGATGGAATGAAGACATATATGGAGATGACTATTGCCGCAACAATGAGTCCTAGCCCGAAATAGATAAAGAACTTTTTCACATTAGCTCCTATGCATAAGAAGGTGCTGGAAAAACAAATAGTATGTTTCTCATAGAATGATATTTATTGCTGCTGGTGTGATTAAATTCTATAGGCATCAATTTATATTAACCATTATCGCTAAAATGTATACTTAATTTCACTGAGCCGGGTGATTTGGTGACCTCTCAGAATTTCGGCGTAGTTTCGGTGTTAGTTTTCAGTTACTCAATGATTCAGTTCGAGTTTTTCTGCATTATATCTTTAAATATAACGGATAATTGCGGAAATGATTTGGTCTCCAGTTAGCTGCCAGAGTTTCAGGTCGTTTTTAATGTGTTAATAATGCCGGCTTAAACTAGTAACTAGATATATTGTTGCCAATCAAATTCTTTATCTGCAATCACGAGGAATGGAGGGTTTAGCAAGGACTCTTTGGTGTTATATTCAAGGCGTTTGTAATCTGTATCGATTACCATTCCACCGGCCTCTTCAACAATAGCTTGCGCCGCAGCTGTGTCCCACTCGGAGGTAAGGCCAAATCGTGGATATATATCGGCTGTTCCTTCCGCAACAAGGCAGAATTTTATTGAACTCCCGACCGACAATACCTCTGGGTTTGGTAAGCTATTAATAAAGGCCTGTAATTGTTCATTGCCATGAGAACGACTACCGGCAATGGTTATAGCGTCATCGATAGTTTGTCTTATAAAAATTCGTGTTTTATTTCCATTCGCTTCATATTTATAGGCGCCATTATTGATTGCGGCAGTGTAACTGATGCCCGTTACGGGAATGTGGATGACGCCCATAATTGAGCAATGATTTTCTATCAAGGCAATATTTACCGTAAATTCGCCATTACGCTTTATAAATTCACGAGTTCCATCGAGGGGATCAACTAGCCAGTATTGGTTCCATTTTTGACGGTCGCTAAAATTAATATGTGATGATTCTTCGGACAGTATTGGGATGGAAGGTGTTAATTTTGTTAATTGCTCACAAATCGTATTATGTGCCGCCATGTCAGCTGCAGTCAGAGGGGAGTTATCACTTTTATTTTCTACTGAAAAATCTGTTTCATAGATTTCCAATATCCTGTCTCCGGCCAGACAGGAAATCTTCAAAATTTCAGAAGTAAGTTCTTCTAGTTCTTGATGTTTAATTTCATTCATTCGGTCTGCTTTGTTATCCTTGTCACTTCTGTAACTCATTCTACCTGTCTTGAAATAACATGAAAGCTAACATTGATTGGAAACCCATTAAAACGGTATTGCTAGATATGGATGGAACACTGCTCGATCTGTATTTCGATAATTATTTTTGGCAGGAATATATGCCGGTAAAATGGGGCGAGATGAATAATATGAGTGCAGAGCTTGCTAAAGCAAAACTACACGACTGGTATGCAAAAGAAGCCGGGACACTCTCCTGGTATTGCCTGGACTTTTGGACTGAACGATTAAATTTTAACGTATTAGAACTGAAGGCGAATGTTGAACATTTAATTAAGTATCGTCCACATGCAGAGACGTTTCTTAAGCGGCTTGATGAATCAGCATATTCAGTAGTCATGGTGACAAATGCGCATGAAGATTTAATCAAGATGAAGGTAGAAAAAACCGGGATAGATGTTTTTTTTGATCGAATTATAAGTGCTCATACGATTGGTCATGCAAAGGAAGAGCAGTCTTTTTGGCAAAAGTTACAATTAGAGGTTCCATTTAACCTCGATGAAACCCTATTGATTGATGACAACTTAACCGTATTGAGAGCCGCTAGAGAATTTGGTATTAAAAACTTGTTCACCATAGCAAAACCCGATAGCCAAAACCCTGAACAGGAAACAGCAGAGTTTGATGTTATTCACTCATTTCAGGATCTTGTTTTTTAACGGTTTAGATTAAATCCGTAACAAAAATCCCAGACATTATGATTAAGTCTCAATCCGCGAGCCTCATAACGTGTTCTAATGCGCCAGTTTGGTCTTGGCGAAGAATATAATTTGTTACCCGATAAATTAATAAGTTCAGGATCCGAATGGCATAGTCTCTGAATGTGTTTAGCATAATCTTGCCAATCTGTAGCTATATGTAAACGGCCATGTCTTGCAATTTTTCTCTTTATTAATTCGATCAATTGATCGTTAATAAGTCTTCGTTTCTGATGTTTCGTTTTGGGCCAGGGGTCAGCGAAAAAAATAAATACTTGGCTTATGGCGCGATCCGGGATCTGATTTTGTAGTACATCAATAACATCATTATTACTAATCTTGATGTTGGTTAAGTTATTAGACTCAATATTATTCAATAGTTGGCCAACACCCGGGCGATGGACCTCTATTGCAAGGTAGTTATTTTCAGGATGTGTTTGAGCGTGATTAAATGTCGAGTCGCCTGTGCCAACACCAATATCCAGAATGAGCGGAGCGCGCCGTTTGTATAAGGCTTGCAGAACGAGACAAGCAGGGCTGAAATCAACACCATGTCTATCCCAATAGTTGTCTATAGCATATTGCTGTGAGCTAGTTAATCTGCCTTCGCGTTTAACATAACTGCGGATGGTATTATTTTTTATTGTATTTTCTTTCAAGGGGCAATGAGTGGTGGTGTGCAGGATATTAATTCTATATAAAAGATTTTAAAAAAAATGGCCATCGATAGGTGATGACGCACTGGCATAAGCTCGTCTAGGCATTCTTCCAGCTAAATAAGCTTCACGACCAGCCTCAATGGCTTTTTTCATTGCGCTTGCCATAAGTACGGGGTTCTTTGCTTCTGCAATGGCGGTATTCATTAAGACTCCGTCACAGCCCAATTCCATAGCAATAGCAGCGTCTGAAGCCGTGCCAACACCGGCATCGACCAGAATAGGGACATTGGCATTCTCAACAATTGTGCGAATGTTATATGGATTGCGAATGCCTAGTCCGGAGCCGATCGGCGCTGCTAGCGGCATTACTGCAACACAACCCATTTCTTCAAACCTTTTTGCCATAATCGGGTCGTCTGATGTATAGACCATAACTTTGAAGTTATCATCTGTCAGCTGTTTTGCTGCTTCAAGCGTTTGCGGAATATCTGGGAATAATGTTTTTTTATCCCCAAGGACTTCTAACTTTACCAAATCATGTCCATCTAATAACTCCCTAGCTAGTCTGCAAGTTCTAACGGCCGATTCGGCATCGTAACAGCCTGCAGTATTGGGCAAGATGGTATATTTATCAGGTGAAATCACCTCCAAGAGGTTGGGCTCATTTTTATTTTGTCCAATATTAGATCGACGAATTGCCACGGTCACAATTTGTGCTCCGCTAGTCTCAATGGCATTCTTTGTCTCATCCATATCCTTATATTTGCCTGTACCGACTAATAACCTGGATGAATAATCAATGCCTGCTAGAGTGAGGGCATCTGTGCTTGAGTTTGACATAGTTAATTTTAAAAAAGATGTGTGAAAAGTTATCCACCGCCGATGGCGTTTACGATTTCAATGTTGTCGCCCGCGTGTAGTTGGGTACTGGGGTATTCGCTTCGTGGGACAATGTTCTTATTTATTTCAATTGCGAATTTACCATCCAGCTCCAGGTTCGCAATCAGAGATTCGATCGTACAGCGTTGTTCAATCGAATGAGGGGCACCGTTAAGTAAAATTTCCATTAATTATATTGAGGATTTAACAGGACTTACGTATTGAGATCTTATTAATCTAGAGGTATTTCCAAGCCTTCCCGCGCAATATGGCACCTTAATGAGGTGTCTCGTTCTTGAAGTATTTCCAGGCATTTTTCATAAATCTTATCGATAGCATTGTCATCATTATAAGGGTCGTGATGATAAAGATATAAATCTTTAACGCCCGCATCTATCGCATAATTTACAACATCAACATAACAAGAATGACCCCACCCGCGTTTTGTTTCATAGTCTTCGGGGGTGTATTGCGCATCATGAATGAGAATATCAGCGGCCCGTATCGTTTCTAATTCGTATCCGTACTCTTCTCGATTCATATCCTCGAACATTATTTGTTCTTCTTCGCTGAATTCGGTCATTTTTTGCTTGATCGATTTATCGAGAAACTGACATTCATTATCAGAGACATAAATAATGGTCTTGCTGCCCGCCTTGATTTTATAGCCATAGGTAACGCCAGGATGGTGGACACTGTAATAGCTTATCTCAATTGGGCCATGGCTTAATTTTGTTTCTCTTGGATTAACATAGTTAATCTTGGCCATCCAGGTTTCTGTGCCAACTGGGAAATAAGGCGCTTGCATTTGGGAATCAAGCTTTTGTTTCATTTCCTGAATTGACTCACCTGGACCGAAAAAATTTATATGCCAGTCAGGGATAAATGCGGGCACAAAAAATGGCAGGCCGCAGATATGGTCCCAGTGGTAATGCGTCAAAAGAATCAATAACTCTTTGTTCTTTGCTTCCGCTGCGAGTCTGTTGCCGAGCGGGATTATACCGGTACCTGCATCACAGATAAGTACATGATCATCTACATTTACCTCAACACACGATGTGTTGCCCCCAACTTTTAGATGCGTTGGAAAGGGTGCGGCATACGATCCTCGTACGCCCCAAAAGCGGAGATAGGACTTTGCCATACGTTATATAATACTAATTATAAGGATTATCGTTATTAATATGATTGGTGATTATATCGCTAATCGCCCGCATTGGCATCGGTTTGGTGATAAATTCTAGTGCCCCGAGCTCATTAGCGACCGTTCTATCCTGTGCATAATCTTTCGAAGTAATCATTATTACAGCAGTGTCCCGATGCAGTGGTAATTTTCTTAATTCTGACAAGAAGGTTAAGCCATCTTTGTCAGGCATGATGATGTCGAGGAATAACAGGTCTGGTTTATTCTCGCCAAGGTATTCCATAGCCGCTTCGGCAGAGCTAAAACTGATTAAATCGAGAGTTAGATCCTCCGTGCTACGCTCAAAAAGTGCTCGCACAGTAGCATTATCATCTACTACAACTACTGTTTTTTTAGAGTCACCCATTTTAAGATTTGGCCTATAGTCCTTTTTAACATTTTAGAACTAAACTTATGTAGTTATAGTAACTTCTTGATTCTTTACATTTGTTCTACAACTATTGCATACATTTTAGCTGATATTCTTATTTCCAGAATTATCATCGGTTTAGCTCGTATTTTCAGTGTAAATAGTACACTAAAATACTATTTGAGCCACACACTTTAAACGTTATCTACCAAGCTCGCCCAGTAGTAAAGGCTGGGCTAGTATGTATCCTTGTGTATTAAGCGGCATTTCTAGACCTGAACATTAATATATTCCTAATTTCAAGCCAATTTGCGGGTGTAGTTCAAAGGCAGAACATCAGCTTCCCAAGCTGAGAATGTGGGTTCGATTCCCATCACCCGCTCCAACTTTAGTATCAATAATTTAATTTAGTTTTTTGCTGGAAATTTGTTTGGCTATGTCTAAACCGGTTAATAATTGGTTCGCACTCGCACTCGCAATTGTTATCGCGTCGCTTAAAGCGCCTACTGTTGGTGTCAGTATTTTCACCGTCCATGGGTCGCATAATGGTCTGAGTAAGAATAGCGGTTGTATCTGCAAGACGGCCAATCACCGATGTCGAACGTTTTGCTCTCGCTAAATAGCCCATCTCACCAAAGCAACTGCCTTCTTGAAGGGAATCAATTTGTTGCCCAATCTTTTCAGGGATTGCTGAGATACTTGATATCTCTCGACTTGAAATAAATAGATGTCAATTAAAGCATAGAGAGACTATGAAAGTTAGTGATTGCCTGTTATATGTCTTCCATCTTAAGTTTTAGCAACATGAAATCCAGGTCATTAGCTAATAGTCGGTCACGTGCTTGTTGTAATTTTTCGGTGTTTTTATAAGGACCAATTCTAACTCGATGGCGCACATCCTGCCCATTAATGACCACACGTTGAATATCTGCGGTGACGCCCATCATTGCCAGCTTGGCTTTTATTTCATCAGCGGCGCCAAACTGCTTGAATGAGCCAACTTGTAAAACAAACATAACGGGTTGTTCATTCTTTTGTGTGCTTGTTGTGTCTTCTTCGACTGATTCCCATTCTGAAATATTAACCTCTTTGTTCGGTAATATTTTGTAGAAATCAAACTGCGGTTCAGGTAGTTGAGCGACATCCTCGTTCTCATTATCAGCAAAACTCTTATCATCTATGACAGGTTCATCTACAAGCAAGAGATTATTCTTTTCGATAGAGGCACTATGCTCATAAAAATAAACGATTACAGCAATAAATAAACCCAGGCTCAGGCCTGTTAGAAATGAAAGTGCACCACTGAATCGTTGCGTAAGCGGTGGGAGTTTTTTCGGTTTAATATTTTTATAATCTCTTGACACTACATTACCTCTGGAGAGCTTACGCTTAGAAGAGACAACCCATTCCGTATTACTTGTTTAGTCGCCGCTATCAAGGTTAGGCGTGCATTTCTGACCACATCATCTTCAACTAAAAATTGATTTGCGTTGTAGTAAGTATGAAAATCATTTGCCAGGTCTCTAAGATAATAAGCTAACTGGTGTGGTTCATAAGTAATAGCCGCATTTTCTATTACATCGGGATATCTAGCAAGAGTTGCAAGCAACTTGATTTCATGCGGTTCATTAAGGCTTGAAACGTCTTTTAAAGCTACGGCCTGCTGATATTTAATGCCCTTTTCTGCCAATTGCCTAAAAACACTACAGATTCGCGCATGGGCATACTGTATATAGTAAACGGGGTTGTCGTTCGATTCCGATTTTGCCAGTTCCAGATCAAAATCAAGATGTTGCTCACTTTTTCGCATAATATAAAAAAAGCGTGCCGCATCTTTACCAACTTCATCTTGAAGTTCCTTAAGAGTAATAAACTCTCCTGAGCGTGTAGACATTTGTAACTTTTCTTTACCGCGATAAAGCGTTGCAAACTGAACTAATAGTATCTCCAGTTTCTCAGGTGATAATGCAAGTGCCTGCATGGACGCCTTTACTCTGGCAATGTAGCCGTGATGATCAGCACCCCAAACATCAATGATCTTTTCGAAACCACGTTCTACCTTGTTAAGGTGGTATGCAACATCAGATGCAAAATAGGTGGCTTGTCCATTTTCTCTTATTAATACGCGATCTTTTTCATCGCCGAGCTTGCTGGAACGAAACCATTGGGCACCATCTTTTTCATAGACCCAGTCATTCTTAATTAATTTTGCAATGCATTGTTTTACTGTGTTGCTTTCTACTAGTGAACGTTCTGAAAACCAGTTATCAAATTCAACACCAAAACCGATCAGATCATTTTTAATTGTGATCAGGATTGAATCTAGGCCTGCATCAAATACAATTCGATAATTCTCTTCGCCGAGATTATCGATACAATATTTAATTAGGCTATCGATCTTTAATTCGGGGTCTTCTTCTTTAAACAACGCTATAAAGCTTTCAGCGGGAAGTATAAATTCCCCGGCATGTTCGTTATGTAATTTAACAGCGATGTCAGTTATGTAATCACCCTGATAAGCATTCTCAGCAAAAGGGACGTCTGTGCCGCTATGTTGTAAATAGCGTAGCCAGACACTGATGGCGAGTATATCCATCTGTCGGCCGGCATCGTTTATATAATATTCACAACTGACATCAAAACCTGTTTTTTTAAGCAAGCTGGCAACTGCCGCACCATAGGCAGCGCCACGACCATGTCCAATGTGTAAAGGACCGGTTGGGTTTGCTGAAACGAATTCAATTAAGGTTGGTGTGTTTGCGCCAACAATCGAATCACCGTATTGGTGGCCTTTATTTAAAATATCAATGACCGTTGCCTGATGAGCATTTTGTTTTAGAAAAAAGTTAATGAACCCCGGGCCAGCAATTTCAACTCGTTCCAACACGTCAGACTCGGGAAGTTTGTCAATGATATTTTGTGCTAACTGACGAGGATTAGTCTTGGCCGTTTTTGCCAATGTCATTGCGATATTAGAAGCAAAATCACCGTGCTTTGAGCCACGAGAATTTTCTATCTTAATTACAAGATCATTACTTGCAGGTATTATTTCTTTTGACTCTAATACCGCTAAAGATTGGAGGAGTAATTCTTGGATTTGCTTTTTCAATTTAGGCTGTCTCAAAAAAGTCACACATTGTAGAGGCTGTTCGGCCATAAGTGAACCGGCTGTAAATCTTTCTTTTTGTTTCGATTCATTATAGCCGAATAGACGCTTTATTTTTTAATGGCGGGGGAAAAGGTTGGGCACGTGTTTATTTGACGACAGTCAAACCAAGGCTCTCCCAGTTTTGCATGCCTCCGCGGTACCATTTAAGTTTATGAGCTGGATAGCCAAATCGCAGTAAGGTTTTAATGTTAGAAGGCGATTGCCCACACCACTGCCCATTACAGAACAGGACAAGGGTTTTGGCACTGGAAAAATCCCATAGGCCTTCAATACTAACCGCACCAAATCTGTTTTCTAATATGTCTGCTATTTGGAATGGGTCAGCACCGGCTTCCTGTTTTAACATAGTCCATGGAATATTCGACGAACCCGGAATAGTGCCTTTCTTTACCCAGCTTTCAGTCCGCGAATCAATTACCAAAATAGAATGGTCACCATTTGTCATGCGCACCAAATAATCCAGAATTTCTAATTCTCCAATGGTTTCTACACCTTCAGCAAGTTTTCCTGGCTGGATACAAAATGGTGGGCATTGTCTGGATGTTTTTGCATAGTCCGGATTAATGGTGTTATCAGAAGATTGCTCTCTTTGAATCCGGACGGTCTTGCCTTTGTGCTTAACATCGACAAAATCGATTTCATTACTGATTTTTACATCCAGACCGGATGATGAAAAAGCTGAACTCCAGGTTAAGCAAGCCAGAAGGACGATAAGTAAATGGTATTTTTTCATAATAATTAGTTAAGCCATATCTTGAGGATCTACATCTAATGACCAACGTACCTTTTTTGCACTCTTGCTGCTTTCAATTTTATCTAACCACCGGTCCAAATAGGTATGCAACGCTTTTCTACTTTGAGACTGGATAATTAATTGATAGCGGTAGCGTCCGCTACGTTTTTCAATCAGCGCAGGAATTGGTCCGAATAATAATAGTTTGTTATTTGTAAGTTGGTTTAGTTGCATTGCGGCATCATTAATAAAGTGTTTTGCATCATTAGCATTATGTGCCTCAGTCCGTAAGAACACCATATGTGAATATGGTGGTAATGAGGAATGATTTCTATCTTGCAACAGAGAATTACAAAAATAGTTATACCCATGCTTTATAAGTTGTTCAAACAGCGGGTGTTCAGGGTGATAGGTTTGTACAACAACAGTCCCTTCTTTAACACCTCTGCCGGTTCGACCGCTGACCTGCATAAAAAGTTGCGCCAATCGTTCACTGGCGCGAAAGTCAGTTGAAAATAAGCCTCGATCAGCATCGACTATGCCGGTAAGCGTGACATTTGGAAAGTGATGGCCTTTAGCAAGCATTTGTGTGCCAATCATTATGTCAATTTCGCCAGACTGTATTCTTTCCAGATAATCATGCATGGCATTTTTCTTACGTGTTGTATCGCGATCAATTCTAGAAATGGTCGCCTGGGGAAATAAAGTTGTAAGCACTTCTTCGATTCGCTCGGTTCCATGACCCATAAGCAATAAAGGTTCATTACAATCAGGGCATTGTTCAATATGCCGTTTAGTCACACCACAATGATGGCAAACAAGACGGTTTATATTCTTATGATAGGTATAAGGTAATTCACATCGCGTGCATTCAGCTTTCCAGCCACAACTATGGCAAAATAAATGTACTGCGTATCCTCTACGATTTAAAAATAATAATATCTGATTTTTATTATTTAGATGTTCAGTGATCTCATCGACCAACGTTTGTGATAATGGGCCATGCATTTTTTTACCGCGGATATCCAGTAAACGATATGTTGGCGGTTTTGCATTTGCTGCTCTAGTAGATAATATTAAGTGTTTATAACGATCTTTTTTTACGTTATATAGCGTTTCTAATGATGGTGTGGCTGAGCCGAGGATTGCTGGTACTTTATCGCGATTAGCACGTGTTATAAGCATATCTCTGGCCGAATAACGAAAGCCGTCTTGTTGTTTGTAAGAAAGGTCGTGTTCTTCGTCGATAATATATAAGCCCGGGTTTGCAAGTGGTGTCCAGATAGCAGAACGCGTACCTATAACTATTTTCGCTTTACCCGATCTCGCCGCTAGCCAATATTGAGTACGTTCAGTCTCAGACAACCCCGAATGCTGAATGGCAATATTTACTTCAAAGCGATCTTTGAATCGTTGTATTTGTTGAGGCGTTAATCCAATTTCAGGCAATAAAATCAAACACTGTTTACCCGCTCTAATGACAGACTCCATCAGCGTCATATAGACTTCCGTCTTGCCGCTTCCCGTTAAACCATCCAGTAAAAATATAGAAGCATTATCTATAGATTCTAGAACTTCTTTGGTTGCAGACTGCTGGTCTTTATTTAGCGTGAATGGGCTTCTGTTTATTTTAATAATCCCGTCAGTTACATCTTCAGTACTTCTTCTGATTAAACCTTTTTCCTCGAGCGAAAGTAGTGATGGTTTCGACCTTGAATAAATTGAGTTGATCTCGGACTCATTAGCAGGGGATCTTCTTTGTTGTAAATAATTTAATAATCGCGATTGTTTAGGTGCTTGTTTAATGAGCTTGGTTTCAAAATCGGCCCCTTTTTCTGTTAAGCACCAGATCTTCTCGTTATATTTAGTTATGGAATTATTTTTTCTTAATGATGAGGGCAAAGCTGAAAAAATGACTTCGCCTATAGGGTAATGATAATAATCACTTGCCCATTTGAGCAAACGCAAATGCTTATGGTTAAATACCGGATGTTCATCAATCACATGATTGATTTTTTTTAATTTATGTTGTGGATGATCGCTTTGATTGCTTATCGACACGACAATACCCGTTATATCTTTGCGTCGGCCAAACGATACCGATACACGGAGTCCAGGCTGTAAGTTTTTTAGATTAGATGCAGCATCTGGCAGATAATCAAACAAACATCTCAAAGGTGTTGCTATGGCAACACGCAATATCAATGGATGCGTGGTCATATGACTGATGAATACTTACTGATCATCAATTAGCCTTTTTACGTCGATTAAAGTTGCGCGATTCATTGGACGTTGTGTTATTGGATCTAGTGGTGCATTTCTTTGGAATGTATGTGGCAAGATTATTAAAACAATATTTATATTGCCGGCAATAAATTTCAGTGCCGTGAAATAGGCATGATTTTTCTTTTCTATTCTTAATCGACGTTCACAAAGCGATATTGGGATACCCTTTTTTTCAAGATAAAGAGATATAACCTCAGGCGAGTCAGAAAATATATGAATTATAATTTCTGAATTTTCACTAGCCGTACCACTCAACACGGAACCAGCAAGCAGAGGGTTATATTCCTCGAGTAGTTCCATTGCTCTGTGCGCTGTTTTTCTGAATTCAAAAACTATTTGTTGTTGTTTTTCATTGTGAAAAAGTGATTGATATTCAATCAGCGCAAGCTCAACTTCACTATTGCTGGGTAGCAGCCGCTTATTGCGGACGTTTAATTTCTGAGCAGCTTTTTTCTTTGCCAATAAAAAATCTTCTAGTCCTTCCTGCGCAACTAGTTTGGCAGCTTCGTGTGCAATATTTTTTCTTATGCGGTCGCCAGTTGTAAGACGCATCACTATAACGACTTAATTAGAATAGCTGTTCTGGAGTAGATGTAGCTTCATTATCAGGTATGAAGACATCAGGTTGTTTTGTTTCTGTTGTTGATGTTGGTGCATGTTCTAGTCTAAACACTTCAAAAATTGCATCTGGATTACTGGCATTAGCAAGTTGTCCGGTTTCAGGATCTATACGTACATTTACCAGACCTTCTGGCCGTTCCATGATTGATTCAGGCATGCCTTCAAGTGCGACTCTCATATAATCAATCCACATAGGCAGTGCTGCACTCGCCCCGGTTTCTCTGCTCCCTAATGGTCTAAACTTGTCGAAGCCAACCCAGCAGATAGTGACAATATTAGAGTTAAAACCAGAGAACCAGGCATCATGTTGGTCGTTTGTTGTGCCGGTCTTTCCAGAAAGGTCAGTACGTTTTAATTGTAATGCGCGCCGGCCGGTACCATTCTTTATAACATTGCGTGTTATCGAATTCATGATCCAGATATTCTGGGCGCTTACTACACGAGGCGCATATAATTTTTCAACGCTCAAGTCTTCTTCTGGTGCGGGGACTATTAATTCATTCTCTTCCGATAGTGTATTTTGTTCTGTTGTATCAACTAATATGTCTGCTTTATCTTCAATACATTCATTACAGACCACTAAAGGTTTTGCCTGGAATATAACCTCATCATTGTAGTCTTTAATTTGATTTATATAATATGGATTAATTAAATGCCCGCCATTTGCAAAAACACTATATCCACGAGCCATTTCCCACGGGGTTATTTCCGCGCTTCCGAGTGATAGAGAGAGGTTGTGTGGTAGTTGGTCTATATCAAAGCCAAATTTCTGAATGTGTTCAAGTGCAAATGGAACACCTATAGCATCTAATAGTCGTATCGATACAAGGTTGCGAGAATGCGTTAATGCGACTTTTAATCGAGTAGGCCCGTAACTTTTACGGCTGTAATTCTCAGGCCGCCAACCATCTTCAATGCCCGGATCATCAAATACAATAGGAGCATCATTAATGATTGTTGCTGCTGTCATACCCCATTCAATTCCTGAAGAATATATAAATGGCTTGAAGCCCGAGCCAGGCTGTCGTCTAGCTTGAGTTATGCGATTAAATTTATTTTTATAGAAGTCAAACCCACCTACCAAAGCTAAGGTTGCTCCATCAAGTGGTGACAGCGATACCAAGCCACCTTCGACGTCAGGTATTTGTGACAGCGCCCAATCACCAGTTTCAGTTTCGATTAAACGGATAACATCTCCTGGAGATAAAACCTCTGCTGCAGTTTTGAGCTTTCTGCCACGACGATTTTCGCTAATGTATTTTCTTGCCCATTCAAGCCCTGCCCAACTTATCTCAACCTGACCTATACCTGTAATATAAGCACTAACAGATTGTTCATTGACATGGGTAACCAAGCCTGGATACAGATTGCCCAGCGTCGAAAAGCTTTCAAGCAAAGTTTCAATCTCATTCTCGGTCTTTGTCTGCATGTCTTCGATATGATGCTCAGGTCCTCGATACCCGTGCCGCTTATCATAAGCGAGCAATGTCTTTTTCAGTGCTAGATTGGCAGCGTTTTGATTTTTGTCGCGAATGGTGGTTGTTACTGACAGCCCATTACTATAGGCCGCGTCACCTTGTTGTTCAGCTAAATCACTCCTGACCATTTCTGCTACATAAGGTGCTTCAAGTTCAATCGAAGCAGAATGCAATGAAGCACTAATGGGGGCGTTCAAAGCAAGCTCATATTCATCTTCAGTAATATATGAAAGCAATAGCATTCTTTGTAATACATAGTTTCTACGTATTAATGCTCGCTCGGGATTGGTTATCGGGTTTGTTGTTGAAGGCGCTTTTGGCAGGCCGGCGATCATTGCCAGCTGAGGTAAGCTTAATGAGTTGATATCAACGCCGTAATAAACCTGAGCAGCTGCGGCTACTCCATAAGCGCGTTGTCCTAAATATATCTTGTTAAGATACAGTTCTAGAATGGCATCTTTACTAAGTTCTTGTTCAATTTTAAATGCGAGGAAAATTTCATTGAGTTTTCTTAAGTAGGTTTTTTCACGACTTAGAAAAAAGTTTCTGGCGACCTGCATTGTTATTGTACTGCCACCTTGTTTTTTTGATCCTGTTTTTACTAAAGAATAAACGGCTCTTGCGATTCCTTGCCAATCAACGCCAGGGTGAACATAAAAACGATCATCTTCCGCAGCCAGAAATGCTTGTTTTAATTTCGGTTGAACTTCCTCTACGTTTATTGGCTCCCGTCTTTTCTCGCCAAACTCAGCAATTAAAGATAATTCCTGACTATAAACACGTAGAGGCACCTGAAGTTTTACACCCTTTAAAGTTTGTATATCCGGGAGGCCAGACAGCACATACCAAGACACAATTACGACGGTAATTATGCCTAAAACCATTATTGAAAGGAGAAAATTAAAGAAAAAACGCAACATCTTGTGTAGATGATATCTTAATTACGCAACATGTTCTGCTTTTTTGACAGAAGTGTAAAATTGAATGCATTACGTTAAAAAACCCCCAAAACCTATTGTTTTTTAAATTTCTGTTGGCTATAGTAGCCAATACAAGTTAATGTTGTATTACACATATGGCATATAACTAATGACTTCAAAAGGAAAAAATAGTGTTTTCGTTTAATAAAAAGTCAGTTCCAATATTAGGTGTCGACATAAGCGCTACTGCAATAAAGTTGATTGAACTTAGCCGTAGCGGGGGTAAATACCGTGTGGAAAGTTATTCAGTTGAGGCACTTCCACCTAATTCAGTCTCAGACAAGACTATAAACGATATTGAAGCAGTCGGCGAGGCTGTAGCTCGTGCGGTTAAAAAGTCAGGTACGCGTACTAAACAGGCGGCGGTTTGCGTTGCCGGATCATCAGTTATTACAAAAGTAATTAGTATGCCGGCTGGTCTATCTGATGATGAGATGGAAAGTCAAATTCAAGTCGAGGCCGATCAATACATTCCGTTTCCATTAGAAGAAGTGGCGATGGACTTTGAAGTAATAGGCGAATCTCAAGAGGGTCCTGATCGGGTAGAAGTTCTACTTGCCGCATCGCGCACAGAAGTTGTAGATAATGTTGTTGCTTCAATAGAGTTGGGTGGGCTTACAGCCAAGATTGTTGATATAGAAGCTTTCGCTATTGAAAATACTATAGATTTAATGAGCAATGATTTTCCGGCTGGCACTTCGAAAGATGCAATAGCTGTGGCTGATGTAGGTTCTGCTGTTACTACTTTCAGCGTCATGGAGAATATGAAGATTATCTATTCTCGTGAAGAAGCGTTTGGTGGCGCTCAATTAACCGAAGATATTCAACGACGATATGGTTTGTCATATGAAGAGGCTGGTCTGGCCAAGAAACAAGGCGGGTTACCTGATAACTATGAGCCTGAAGTCCTCGAGCCGTTTAAAGACAATATGGCCTCACAGATCGGGCGTGCATTGCAATTCTTCTATGCCTCAAGTCAAATAAGCGATGTGGATATTCTTATTCTTGCTGGCGGATGTTCTTCCATACCCGGTATAGCTGAATTAGTTGAATCAAAGCTGGGTGTTAAAGCATTGATCGCAAATCCATTTGCAAACATGGCCGTAGCGTCAAAAATTCAAACAAAGAATCTTACTAATGATGCGCCAGCGATGATGATTGCTTGCGGTCTAGCTTTAAGGGGAGATGGCTAATGTCTACGATTAATTTACTCCCCTGGCGTGAAGCGAAACGTAAAGAGCTGCAAGCTCAGTTTATAACAGCGCTAGTTTCTGTCGCGGTTTTAGCATTAATCGTCTGGGGAGCAGGTCACTATTACCATACGCAGCTAATTGAAGTGCAAAATACCCGAGTAGCATATGTTGAAGATAACATTAAAATTGTTGACAAAAAGATTAAAGAAATAAAAGAGCTTGAAAGAGCGAAAGAACGATTGTTGTCACGTATGCGAGCTATCGAACAATTGCAGGGAAATCGACCACTCATCGTGCGGCTATTTGATGAAATGGTTACAAGTCTGCCTGAAGGTGTGACGGTCTCTGATGTGACACAGAAGGGGACGCTGATAACTATAAAGGGTTTAGCACAATCTAATGCTCGTGTTTCCTCATTTATGAGAAAATTGGAAAGTTCTAAATGGCTTACAAAACCCAATTTGAAAGTTATTAAAGAGTCAAACGCCGCTGGGGATGATAAACCAATTAACAGTTTTACCCTTACCTTTATACAAGTTATACCTAAGGTGGAGGAAGCCGACTCATGAGTTTTGTAGATGATATCAATAATCTAGATCCAAATAATCCAGGTGTATGGCCTTTGCCTATCAAAGCTATTTTGTTTGCTATTGTATTCGCAGCTATTGTTTATGCGGGTTGGCATTTCGATATAACAGTACAACGTGAATCATTGTCAGGGCTAGAAAAGAAAGAAAAAGATCAAATTGACATACTGGATGTTAGACAAAAGAAAGCAGCTAATCTGAATCTTTTAAAAGAACAGATGAAGGAAATGGAACAGAATTTTGGTGATATGGTTCGTCAGCTACCTAATAAAACTGAGGTTGCAGGTTTATTGATTGATGTTTCTCAGACAGGTTTAGCCTCAGGCCTGGAATTTAAATTGTTTGAACCAAAAGGTGAATCGCCTAAAGAATTCTATGCAGAACTCCCCATCAATATATCAGTTGTCGGTGATTACCATCAGTTTGGTGAATTTGTCAGCGGCATAGCGGCGCTACCCAGAATTGTTACTACACATGATATTTCTATTAAAGCTGCAAAAGGTGACGTAGTAGATGGTGTCCCGCAACTTACAATGAATGCAATTGCAAAAACATATCGCGCACTTGAAGAACAGGATTAAGAGAATTAAACATGAAATCTCGTATTCAAATAAATAAATTCTTAAAAGCTTTATTCTGCTTACTAAGCATAAATGCTATATCTGGATGTGTCTCGAGAGATATCAGTGACCTCGAGCGTGAAGTTTCAGATATTATGACAAGATCTGGCGGGCGTATAGAGCCACTTCCAGAGATAAAGCCCTATGAGGCTTATGTCTATCAATCAGGAGAAGCAGGCGCTCGAAATCCATTCAAGAAATTTTTTGTAATGGATAAACCAGAGGTTAAAGAGGGTGTAGTAGACGCAGGTTTAACAGAAGATATGAAGCGTGAAATACGTAATCGAAACCGAGAAGAACTTGAACAGTTTGAGCTAGATAGTTTACGTATGGTTGGAACACTTGATAACGAAAACAATAATTGGGGGGTAGTACTGGATCCTGATGGTGTTGTTCATAGAGTAAGTGTTGGTAATTACCTTGGCGCGAATATCGGTAAGATAATTAACATCTACGAAGACCGTATCGAACTTAGAGAAATTATTCAGGATAGTGGTGGTCGATGGGAAGAACGAGAGGCAGCACTCGCTCTGATAGAAGAGTGATCTGATAACAGAGGTATTAAAAATGGTTACCAACAACAGAATGACATTTAATTTCAAAGGTTACAAAACCATGATAACTAAATTAAAAAATTTAACATGTTTGATCAGTCTAGCGGGATTGGTTTTAATGAGCTCATCGGCGTATGCGGTTTCATTGGATGATGTGAGTTATGCATCGTTGCCAGGTGAGCGTGTACAAATTAAGCTTACGCTATCAGAAGGACTACCAGCCGATCCTCTGAATTTTACAATTGATAATCCAGCCAGAATTGCGATTGATTTCCCGAATACGACTCTAAACTTAGCCGAAAAAACTCAAACTATCGGCATCGGCATGGCTAACAGCTTAAGTGCTGTGGAAGCAGCTGGACGTACTCGAGTAGTCATTAATTTGACGCGGTCAGTTTCATATGATGTAGGTGTTGATGGTAATGTAGTCACTTTAAATCTGGATAGCGTTAGTTCTGCATCACCGACGGTAGCAACTTCAAAATTTTCAAACACATCAACTGTTTCATCAACAGGAAGCATAGATAACATAGACTTTCGCAGAGGCGAAGGTGGAGAAGGCAGAGTTATTGTCAAGTTGTCAAATCCTTCGATCCCTATAGATATGGGTGTCGAAGCGGGTAAGATAGTTGTAAATTTTATTGATACACAGCTACCTTCGAATCTGGATAGAAAATTAGACGTTATTGATTTTGCAACACCTGTTAAAGAGATCGATACAGTGACTAATGGAAACAATGTCAAAATGACGATCAGCGCTGTCTCAGAAGACTATGAACATTTGGCATATCAATCAGAAGATCAATATACGATTGAATTCAAGCCAATAACAAAAGCAGAGTCAGAAGAACAACAGAAAGATAAGTTTGGCTATACTGGCGAACGTTTGTCCTTGAATTTTCAAAGTATTGAAGTAAGGGCTGTGTTGCAATTAATCGCTGACTTTACCGGATTGAATATGGTTACCAGTGATGCTGTCAGCGGTAATGTGACGCTACGATTAAAGAATGTTCCATGGGATCAAGCACTGGATATCATCCTAAAATCACGTGGCTTAGGTATGCGTAAAGATGGAAACGTTATTATGGTTGCACCGTCAGAAGAGCTTGCGGCACGGGAACGTCTAGAGCTAGAAGTTAATCGTCAGGTTGAAGAGTTAGCGCCATTAAGAACTGAGTTTGTGCAGATTAATTATGCTGATGCAGCTGACTTAATGGGATTAATACAAGCATCGGAAAATAATCTGTTATCTGAACGCGGTAATGTATCAATTGATTCACGAACGAATACTCTCATTGTTCAAGATGTATCAAGTAGTCTTGAGTCTATTAGAGGTTTGATCTCTGAGCTTGATGTAGCGGTTCGGCAGGTGTTGATTGAGTCACGAATTGTAAACGCCGATGAGTCTTTTGCAAAAGACATCGGTGTGCGTTTTGGCTACAGTAAACATACGAAACAGGGGACATCAGATAGGGCAACTATTGGTGAAAATCCGGCAAACGCTTTTGGGGCAATTGGTGGTGGTAATCCGGGTAACGTTAATTATGGTGGTACAACAAGCTTTAATGATGGCACCAATGAAAATTTAATTGTCGATTTACCTGCGCTACCTACAGATGCGGCGTCATTAGCATTAGCGATAGGTAAGGTTGGCTCATACTTACTACAATTAGAATTATCTGCGTTGATAGCAGAAGGACGTGGCGAAGATATTGCAAGTCCACGGGTGATAACAGCCAATCAGAATGAAGCCGTTATTGAATCAGGTGTACAAATTCCTTATCAAGAGGCATCGTCAAGTGGTGCTACGAGCACCTCATTCCAGGATGCAACTTTAAGTCTACGTGTTACACCACAGATTACACCGGATGATCGTATTATTATGGATTTGGAAGTGAATCAAGATACTGTCAGCGCCACAGTGGTTAATGGTGTGCCAGCGATTAATACACGAAGCGTTACCACGCAGGTGTTAGTTCAAAATGGTGAAACAGTTGTTCTCGGTGGTGTCTACAGTTCTTCAGAGAGAAAATCGGTTGATAGAACGCCATTCTTTGGAGACCTTCCGTATTTAGGGTTCTTATTTAAAAGAACAAGTACTGATTCAACGAAAAATGAATTGTTGATTTTCATCACGCCAAAAATATTGAAAGATAGTCTTACGATTTAATAACAATAATAATCGTTACAATATTAGAGGGATGTACCCATTATGGGTATCATCCCTTTTTGTTTTTATATAATCTGTTTATAAAAATTAGTCAGCTATTTTAAAGTAAACTCAATTAAACATAGACACAGTGAACAATTCTAAAAACATTATATTAATTGGGCCAATGGGTGCGGGAAAGACCACCATTGGAAGACAATTAGCTAAAAGACTGTCGATCAGGTTTTATGACTCTGATCATGAGATTGAAGAGCGTACTGGAGTAAAAATATCATTAATATTTGAGATTGAAGGCGAAGAAGGGTTTAGGCGACGCGAAACAGAAGTTATACGTGAATTGTCTCTAATGAATAATATAGTCTTGTCCACCGGCGGTGGGGCTGTAACGCAAGCTGAAAACAGAGTAGTGCTTAAGAATAACGGGTATATTATTTACTTAAAATCCAGCCCGGAAATGCTATTCAAAAGAACAGTAGATGATAAACGTAGGCCGTTGTTACAGGGCGATGACCGTCTAGAACAAATAAGAAAAATTCTAAATGAAAGAGAGCCTGCTTATATTGAAATGGCAGATGAAATAATAGACTCTGAAAAAATGAGTATTAAGCAAATAATTCAGAAAATTTTAGAGCAGATAAATATAGATGAAAACTATTGAAGTTGATCTAGGCGACCGCAAATACCCGATTTATATTGGTGAGTCAATCCTATCTGATCATAAATTAATTGATAAACATATTACAAGTAGCCAGGTTTTAATCGTAACAAATGAAAATATTGCGCCACTGTATTTGAAACATATCGAAGAAAGCTTGAGTAATGTTAATCATGATGTATTGATATTGCCTGATGGAGAAAGTACTAAATCATTAGATAGTCTGAATCAAATCATTACGTGTTTAATGGAAAAGAAATATAGTCGCACCTGCATATTAATTGCGTTAGGTGGTGGCGTAATTGGAGATTTAACAGGTTTCGCAGCAGCTTGTTATCAACGAGGTGTAAAGTTTATACAAATACCAACGACATTGTTGGCACAGGTCGATTCCTCCGTGGGTGGTAAGACTGCTGTGAATCATCCATTAGGTAAAAATATGATTGGTGCCTTTTACCAGCCAATTGCAGTTCTAGCAGACACCAACGTTCTGTCAACTTTGCCTGAAAGAGAGTTTTCTGCAGGCCTTGCCGAAGTGATTAAGTATGGGTTGATAAGAGATAAACCATTTTATAAATGGCTTGAAGAAAATATAGAGTTAGTAATAAAAAGAGATAATGAATCACTAACCTATATTATTGATCGTTCATGTACTAACAAGGCTGAAGTCGTTACTGAAGACGAAAGAGAATCTGGTGTTCGCGCAATATTAAATTTGGGTCATACATTCGGGCATGCTATTGAAACGGCATTATCCTATAAGGATTGGTTGCATGGTGAAGCTGTCGGTTGTGGTATGTTAATGGCGGCTGATTTATCAATGCGTCTTGGCTTAATTGATCAAGCGCAGGTCGATAGGATCAAGTCATTATTAGTTCGAGCAAAATTACCGATAAAAATACCAAAAGGTATAAAGCTCACGCAAATGCTTGAAAATATGAAAGTCGATAAAAAATCTAGAGATGGGGTTTTATATCTAATATTACTGAATGACATAGGTGATGCGGTAATGACATCTGACTATACTGAACAGGCATTGACGGAAACGATTAATCATTTTTTAGAATGAGAGGTTAACGGTGGTAAATGACTTGGCAGTTTATGCCGCATACTCGGATAAATCGAAAGGGCGGATTCATAAGGACGATGAAACTGCTTATCGAAGTCAGTATCAACGCGATCGCGATCGCGTTATTCATTCCTCAGCATTTAGACGCCTCGAATATAAAACACAGGTCTTTGTAAACCATGAAGGCGATATGTTTCGTACACGCCTGACTCATTCCATTGAGGTTGCTCAGATTGGTAGAACAATTGCGCGAGCATTGAATGTTAATGAAGATCTAACAGAAGCGATATGTCTGGCTCATGACCTTGGTCATACTCCGTTTGGACATGCCGGTCAGGATGCGCTAAATGCATGCATGAAAGGATATGGTGGTTTCGAACATAATCTGCAGTCAATTAGAATTGTTGATCATTTAGAAAAACGCTACGCAAGTTTTCCTGGTTTAAATCTAACGTTTGAAACACGCGAAGGTATATTAAAGCATTGTTCACGAAATAACGCCTTAACGCTTGGTAAATTAGGTGAGCGTTTTATTAATAATGAAAATCCTGGTCTCGAAGCGCAGATAGCAAATGTAGCCGATGAAATTGCCTATAACAACCACGATATAGATGATGGCTTGAGAGCAAAGTTGCTTGATATTGAAGCATTAAAATGTTGTGAATTATTTGATATTCACCATGAAGGTGTTAAGAGTAAATGGTCAGATTTAACCGATAGCCGATTACGACATGAAATAATTAGAAGAATGATTAACACGGTTGTTAGCGATCTTATCAATACTAGCGAAAACATGATAAATGAAATTAAGCCCACGGATATCGATCAAGTGAGGACATGTGGAAAATCACTAATTAAGATGAGTGACTCTACAGCTTCTATGCATAAGGCCTTAAAAAAATATCTTCGCTTAAATTTGTATCAACATGAACGTGTCATGAGCATGGCGAATAAAGCTAAAGAAACAGTCAGTTTTTTATTTAATGCTTATATGGAAGATACAGATTTGCTGACAAAGGAATTACAATCTTCTATAGATAAGGCCAAAGATATTAATGATAAAAATGTAGTCGCCAGGGTTGTTGCTGATTATATTGCAGGCATGACGGATCGATTTGCGTTTGTAGAAGCAGACAGGATCAAAATGTAACGCGTAATTAATGATTAAATATAAGTATTAATTTCATAAATGAAATAGTTAATCAGGCTTATGAGCAATCAAGATCAACAAAGCAATCTCAACTTTATAACGCCAGAGTTGACTCACCGTGTTGAGCTGATATTACATTTACTTGAGTATAGTAATCATCTCGTTATCGTCAAAGGTGAGCATGAGTCCGGCAAAACGACCCTGTATGAAGAGCTGACACGGCAGGAAGAGACGAATTTAATTATTAGAAAGCTGTCTGCTAATGCGCATATGAGCAGCAACGATATTTTTAAGGCTATTATTGATAGTGGCAGTGACAATGAATTGCAAGAAGCGACTTACAATCAGGCCGCTTTAAATCAATGGCTAGAACGTTGTCAAAACAAACAGCAAATACCGGTTTTGTTAATTGATAATGTTAATCTCTTTAGCGATGAATTAATAAATAATTTATTTGAAATATTATTAAATTCAAATTCAGTCGCTGTCCTTCATCTATGTTTATTTTGCGACCCTTCATTCTTAAACCAATTAGAAGAACCCGGCATTAATCATGATGACGCACGCAGTCTACATATTATCGAAATTCCAGGTCTGAGTGAGAAACAGACAGAGCTATATATACATTATAAATATCCTGAAGGTGACGCGACACATTTAAACTTGTTTGATGATAAAAGGATCAAACAAATTCATCGGATTTCACATGGCATGCCTGGAAGGATCAATGCCTTATGTGAGCAGTATCTGGATGACCCTGCAAAGAAAGCAGTGGTAAGTGAAGAGAAACCATCTTTCACTATCAAAGTATTTTTGATAAAGAATAAATTGATATTGATAACAGGGATGTCGTTATTGTTTCTATTTATTGGTGCAACAACGTTATTACATAAAACAGATAAGGAAAAAACAGAAACAATTAAATTAGACTTGCCCAATATAAATAAGGACAAAGCTGATCAGGCTGAGTTCGTTAAGGTGATGCCACTTTTGGTACCTGAGCCTACTAGCGAAACGGATCCAATGACAATTGAAGATCTGTCCCCACCAGTCATACCTGAGATGAACGATGATTTGAAAAATGACGGTGAGTTGACATTTTATGATACTGGGGGACAGCCCGTTGCAAAAGAATCAGATCTAACAATAGTAAATTCTGTACGGCATAGTGTAGAAGTAGTCGCAGATAGTGAAACGGTTGCTCAAGTTGAAAAGGCCGTGGAGACTATTACAAAATCTGAAACTGAACCGCTAGAGCAAGAGGTTGGCAAACCAGCAACGTCGGAGATTCATGATGTTGACTGGCTAATAAAACAAGATGCCGATAAATATGTATTGCAGTTGATCGGGGCATATGAAAAAGAAACTATAAATCTTTATCTAAAATCGTTTAAGTACGGTGATGACAAGATAATTCGTTTCAATACTTCAAATAAGGGTAAGGAATGGCATGTGCTGGCCTATGGCCTGTATGATGATCGGGATGCTGCTGTTGCCGCTATTGAGAAATTACCCACTAAAGCGAAGCTGATGGCGCCGTGGCCAAGAACCGTTGGAAGCATTAAAGATCTACTGAAATAGAAAAATAAAACAATATTTGTCTAGGTCGCCAAGTTGGTTTTATTGATAAAATGCTTCTAAATGTGATAATCAAGCTTTAAATAGACATAAATTACGCTAACTTCGTCTAAAATCTTTATTTAATGCAGCAGCCTATTATTTTATGTTGCGTCGTGACATAAAGTGGGTGCTTTATTATAATTCGTCCCCCCCCTCGCATCAGGCAGGTGGAGCTATTAAGAGAATAATAATAAAGAATTTCAGGAATCATCTTAATTACGATTCCCTAGCTATCTCTAAATGACAATCTGTCTACTATGTTAATCATAGTGAATAGAGAACCAACTAATAAAATAATTGAGTGATTTCAGTATGAAGCAAGCACCAGAGCAACAGGGTTTATACGACCCTTCTACAGAACACGACGCCTGCGGGCTTGGTTTTGTTGCGCACATGAAAGGTCAGAAGTCGCATAAGATTATCGACGATGCATTGACTATTCTTAGAAATTTAATTCATCGTGGCGCCTGTGGTTGTGAAGAAAATACCGGTGATGGTGTTGGTATACTGATTCAAAAGCCGCATAAATTTTTCCAACGTGTCTGTGCTGAAATCAATATTGATCTGCCAGATACCGATAGTTACGGCGCCGGCATGGTGTTTCTGCCGACCGATGCAGCTCAAGCAAAACAATGTCAGGAAATCTTTGAAAGAATCATTAAAGAAGAAGATCAGCAATTATTAGGCTGGCGTGAAGTCCCTACCGATGATTCCTCTTTAGGCCCAACAGCGGTAGATGGCGAGCCCAGCTTCAAACAAATTTTTATCGCAAAGAGTGAAGCGCTGGACTCAGCTGCGTTTGATCGTAAGCTCTATGTGATTCGCAAGCGTGCCGAAAACGAGATCTGGAACTCAGGATTGTCTGAACAGAATATGTTCTACGTGCCTTCGTTGTCCTATCGTACCTTTGTTTATAAAGGCATGCTTACCGGTTCTCAAATTGAACCTATGTTTCCCGAATTATCTGAGCCTGATGTAGAGTCTGCATTAGCACTAGTCCATCAACGTTTCTCGACCAACACCTTTCCAGCCTGGCGCCTGGCACATCCGTTTCGATATGTTGCGCATAACGGTGAAATCAATACCGCACGAGGTAATGCCAACTGGATGCGTGCACGCGAAGCATTGTGCGAGTCTGAATTATTTGGTGATGACTTAAAGAAACTGTTTCCTATCTGTATTGAAGGCGGTAGTGACTCGGCAACCTTTGATAATGTAATGGAATTCCTGCACATGTCGGGTCGTCCACTGCCACACGCAGTATTGATGATGATCCCGGAGGCTTGGTCTGGACATGAGACCATGGATGATGAACGTAAGGCATTCTATGAATACCATGCCAGCTTAATGGAGCCTTGGGACGGTCCTGCATCACTCTCCTTTACCGATGGTGAAGTGATCGGTGCAGTGCTGGACCGAAACGGCCTACGCCCATCACGCTACTACGTAACGCATGATGATGTCGTCATCATGGCGTCAGAAGTCGGTGTGTTAGATGTCGCCCCTGAAAACGTAAAGATAAAAGATCGCCTGCATCCGGGTCGTATTTTTATGGTCGACACCAAACAAGGCCGCATCATTGATGATGAAGAATTAAAGAAACAATTCACCAGCGAACATCCTTATGGTGAATGGTTAAAAGACAATCTTTTACCGATTGAGAATTTACCGAACCCTAAACAGATACACGGTTCGAATCCAGATACTCTATTACAACGCCAACAAGCCTTCGGTTATACCCACGAAGATCTAAAATTGTTGATGGCCCCGATGGCAGCGAAAGGTATGGAGCCGACTGGCTCAATGGGTACCGATGCTGCGCTGGCGGTATTATCAAACCGCTCACGTTTGCTATATGACTATTTCAAACAACTATTTGCACAAGTCACCAATCCGCCATTGGATGGCATACGCGAACAGTTAGTTACGCAGGTTGCAACGACTATCGGGCCGGAAGGTAACTTATTAGAAGCAACGCCTGAAAGTTGTCGACGTATTAAGATCAACTCACCGGTTATTACTAATGAAGAACTGGCAAAAATACGCGATGTAAATCTGCCAGGTTTTAAAACAGCAACGATCGATATTCTTTATCCGGTTGCCGATGGTGGCGCGGGCCTGGATAAGGCGCTAGAAGCGGTCTATCTCGAAGTTGATCAAGCCATCGAAGACGGCTATAGCAATGTCATACTTTCAGACCGTGCTGTTAATGCAACGAAAGCAGCCATTCCTGCCTTACTCGCAACCGCTGGTGTTCATCATCATTTGATTCGCAACGGCAAACGTACCCGTATTGGTTTGGTGCTAGAGTCTGGCGAGCCCAGAGAAGTACATCACTTTGCAGTACTGATAGGCTACGGTATCGGTGCAGTGAACCCTTACCTCGCATTTGAATCCTTGGGAGACATGATTGGCAATGGCCGCTTGCCAGAAATGGAACATGCTGTTGCTGTGAATAATTTCATTAAAGCAGTAAATAAAGGTCTAGTTAAGACTATGGCGAAGATGGGCATCTCCACGGTACAGTCTTATTGTGGTGCGCAGGTCTTTGAAGCGATCGGGCTGAATAAAGAATTCGTAGATAAGTACTTTACCTGGACTGCATCACGTATCGGCGGTATTGGTATCGATGTTGTCGCAGACGAAATGAATCAACGCCATCACAACGCCTTCCCGGATCGTGATGTGAAAGAACCTGATCTGGAATGGGGCGGTGAGTACCAATGGCGACGCGACGGTGAGTATCATCTATTCAACCCCAACACCGTCTTCAAACTTCAACACGCCACCCGCACAGGTCAGTACAACATCTTCAAGGAATATACCGAACTCGTAAACAATCAAAGTGAAAACCTCGCTACCTTAAGAGGTCTGTTTGAGTTCAAACAACACGATAAATCCATCCCATTAGACGAAGTTGAACCGATTGAAGAAATCATGAAACGTTTTTCAACCGGTGCAATGTCTTTTGGTTCGATTAGTAAAGAGGCACATGAAACATTAGCAATAGCGATGAACCGCATCGGCGGTAAATCAAATACCGGCGAAGGCGGCGAAAATCCGGATCGTTTTACGCCAGATGCGAATGGTGACCTAAGACGCAGTTCGATCAAGCAGGTCGCTAGCGGTCGTTTTGGAGTGACCAGCGAATATCTTGCTAACGCCGACGATATCCAAATCAAGATGGCGCAAGGCGCGAAGCCGGGCGAAGGCGGACAGTTACCAGGCTCAAAGGTCTATCCCTGGATCGCAGAAGTCAGACATTCCACCCCATGGGTTGAATTGATCTCACCACCACCGCATCACGATATTTATTCGATAGAAGATCTGGCGCAATTGATCCACGATTTGAAGAATGCTAATCCAAAGGCACGCATCCATGTGAAGCTAGTTGCAGAAGTCGGCGTCGGTACGGTCGCTGCCGGTGTGGCTAAAGCGCATTCCGATGTGGTTTTAGTTTCAGGTTATGACGGTGGTACTGGTGCATCACCGATGAGTTCACTTAAGCATGCCGGGTTACCTTGGGAATTGGGTGTAGCCGAGACACAGCAAGTCTTAGTCATGAACGGATTACGTGATCGTATTGTTGTCCAAACCGACGGACAGTTAAAAACCGGGCGTGATGTGGTTATCGCTGCCTTGCTCGGTGCAGAAGAATATGGATTCTCAACCGCACCTTTAGTCGTATCAGGTTGCATCATGATGCGTGTTTGTCATTTGAATACTTGTCCGGTTGGGGTTGCGACACAAAACCCTGAGCTGACGAAAAAGTTTAGTGGGCAGCCTGAGTTTGTCGAAAACTTCTTTAAGTACATCGCTGAAGAAGTACGCGAGTACATGGCTGAACTGGGTTATAGAACCGTCGACGAAATGGTCGGCCAGGTTGATAGATTAGAAACCAAGAAAGCGGTGAATCACTGGAAGGCGGCAGGTCTGGATTTTACCAACATATTGCATAAGCCAACACCACGGCCAGGCGATGAGATCTACTGTGTGAATGAACAAGATCACGGTCTGGAAAAATCACTGGATATGACCAAGTTGGTGCCGTTGAGTAAAGAGGCATTAGACAGTAAAAAGAAAGTCGATATCATCTTGCCGATCAAAAATACCGATAGAACAACCGGTACAATCCTCGGTTACAACATTACTACACGTTATGGCGCGGAAGGTTTGCCAGAAGATACGGTGAATATTCATTTTAATGGATCAGCGGGCATGAGCTTTGGTGCCTTTTTACCAAAAGGCGTGACCATGACCTTGGAAGGTGATTCCAATGATTACATCGGCAAGGGTCTATCGGGTGGCAAGATCATTGTCTATCCACCACGTAAATCATCCTTTGTCCCGGAAGAAAATACCTTGGTCGGAAACGTTGTGCTTTACGGCGCGACCCAAGGCGAGGCCTATTTCCGTGGTCTTGCCGGAGAACGTTTCTGTGTGCGTAACAGTGGTGTAAATACCGTTGTTGAAGGTGTTGGTGACCATGGCTGTGAATACATGACCGGCGGTCGTGTTGTTATCATCGGTAAGACCGGACGTAACTTCGGTGCAGGAATGTCAGGTGGTATCGCGTATGTCCTCGATGAAGATGGCGACTTTGAGATCCATTGCAATAAGGGCATGGTCAAACTCGAAGCGGTAGAAACCGCAGAAGATGTTCAGGTGGTTAAAGGTCTACTGACAAAACATGTGCAATACACACAAAGCACCGTTGCTGAAAAGATATTAGACAACTGGAACGGATACCAAACTAAATTTGTAAAAGTCATGCCGAAACAATACAAACGCGTATTAGAAGCTATTAAACGTGGTAAAGAAAAAGGCCTGTCTGAAGAAGAAGCCATTATGGAGGCAGCCAATGGGTAAACCAACTGGGTTTATGGAACACGGTAGGGCAAAACAACCTTACCGACCTGTAGCAGAACGTAAGCAAGACTGGAAACAGGTCATGCAACCGTGGCCGGTTGCGCCATTAAAAGAACAGGCCTCACGTTGTATGGATTGCGGTATTCCATTTTGTCATCAAGGTTGTCCTTTAGGTAACTTGATCCCGGACTGGAACGATCTGGTCTATCATGATCAGTGGCAAGATGCGATCAAACGTTTGCATGCGACCAACAACTTTCCGGAATTCACCGGTACTTTATGTCCAGCGCCATGCGAAGGTGCCTGTGTGCTCGGTATAAACGAAGACCCAGTGACCATCAAAGCCGTTGAATTGTCTATTATTGATAAGGCTTGGGAAAACGGTTGGATCAAACCGGAAATACCAGAAAAGAAAACCGGCAAGAAGGTCGGCGTGATTGGATCAGGTCCAGCAGGTATGGCCGCGGCACAGCAACTTGCGCGCGCCGGACATGATGTCACCTTGTTTGAAAGAGATGATCGTATCGGCGGCTTGATGCGTTACGGTATCCCGGAATTCAAGATGGAAAAGAGTCGTCTTGATCGTCGTATGGAACAGATGGCAGCAGAGGGAGTTACCTTCAAACCCAATAGCCATATTGGTATCGATATTGATGCGAATGATCTAAAGAAAGAGTTTGATGCCTTAGTTTTAAGTGGCGGAGCAAGTTCACGCCGAGATTTGCCGATCCCTGGACGTCAGTTGAGAGGCATCTACCAAGCAATGGATTTCTTGCCGCAAGCAAATAAAATATGCATGGGCGATACCATTCCAGAAGAAGAATTAATCAATGTAAAAGGGAAGCACGTGCTCATTATCGGTGGCGGTGACACCGGTGCGGATTGTATCGGCACCTCGCACAGACAAGGCGCAGCCTCGGTGACCTCACTAGAGATCATGCCTAAGCCACCAAAATCACGCGCAGAAGATAATCCCTGGCCACAATGGCCGTTCATCTATCGTACCGCGTCAGCGCACGAAGAAGGTGGCGAACGCGTTTATTCCGTGCAAACGAAAAAATTCCATGGTGATGAAGACGGTAACGTAACTGAACTCGAACTTACCAAGGTCGAGATACAACGTGAAGCTGGGCGCATGCAATTCAATGACGTACCGAACAGCAAAGAAATGCTCAAAGCAGATTTTGTTTTTCTGGCAATGGGTTTCACCGGCGCGGAGAAAGAAGGCCTGGTCGAACAACTCGGTATTGATTTAAATGACCGCACCAACGTCTGGCAAGAGAACTGGCAAACGAATGTAGAAGGTGTGTTTGTTGCTGGCGATATGCAACATGGTCAGAGTTTGATTGTGTGGGCGATTGCAGAGGGTAGATCAGCTGCCGCTGCGGTTGATAAATATCTTATGGGGTCATCAGACCTTCCGGCTCCGGTCTGATCGTCTAGGTATCATTCCCGCACACGACTGCATGGATGCAGGAGGTAGAGCGACTCAGGAGACAAAGCCGATTCGGGAATTCAGTAGTAAATAAATAACTCCCGCTAATGCGGGAGTTTCACGTTTAGTCTTTAAGTCTTTCGTTCTTTTTCTTACAGTGTTGTGCAAGGTGTGTGAATATTATCTACCCCATGACGATGATATTTTTAAGACTATATTAGTAGTAGTTTTAGACTAAAACCCTCCGAAGGGGGGTATGTTTTAAGTGTAGTTTAGTTATTTAAATGGGGTATGATTATTTGGCGTTGCATGTGCAGTGACTGTTGCGATGCAACACAAGGTGCTCGTATTAATTGTCTTGAATAATACGTATGTTGATGGCGTTCGCATCTAGCTGTGTTTTTAACGATAATCAGCTATCTGACAACAACAGAATAGGAACTATCTTGTGCTAGATACCGAAAAAGTTGAAAAGTTTGACCAAAAATTAAAGGAAAAAGCCGATACCATTGGCAACCTGTTGGTTCACTGGTTTCATGCTCTAACATTATTTTTTATTGGGGCTGGAATTGTCTGGTCGGGGGTGGATGCTTTTTTTGATATGGCCGTAAAGGGTCATCATTCCATTGAGGATATTTTGCTTCTGTTTATTTACCTTGAGCTGTTGGCCATGGTGGGTATCTACTTTAAAACAAACCACATGCCAGTGCGATATCTGATCTATGTTGCCATCACTGGTTTAACCCGTATGCTAATCGGCCACATCTCCATTAATCATGTTCCTGATGCGGGTGTGCTGTATATCACCGGTGCGATTTTAATACTCTCATTAACTGTGCTGATACTTAGATACGGTTCGGCTAAATTTCCGTATGGTGAGCCTGGTGAAGAACCTGCTCAGAAATAATTATAAAGGTCTCCGCTCAGTGTTTGGCAATGCAGTGGAAAAGATTGATACGGCCTGAAGAGCAACACACCTGGTGTTGAACTAATACAAAGGTATAGCGACAAATATAGGCATTGAAAAACTTGATGGTGCCGTAAGAGACACTACGATGATAAAATATAAAATTAGACAATTACAGCTTAACCCGTCTACGAATTAAATCCAGAATACTATTGCTAGTCTTTTTTCAGTAAGCCAAATTTTTTTAATTTCACACTTCTAATGAAGAAAAAAATAATTACGCCAAGAAGGCCTGTATAGATGCAGAGATTATGTAAGTTTTCAATTGAAAGAATTAAGTTAATGTCATTCTCCAAGGAGATTGGGTAATAAGGTTCTACATCTGCGTGCATGATACTGTCTAGTAGTACGTGACTGTATGTTCCAATAAAGGCACTAAGCACACAAACACGTAGGGTTAACTTTTTAGGGACATCAAATAGTTTTTTTTGATAGTCGCTAAAACCTTTCTTGATAAAGCCCATAATCGCTTGATAGATCCATCTGCCGGTTATTACACTAAATATGGCAATTAATGTTGCGCCGATATAAGTGTGTGAAAATCCGTGTAAATTTCCTTCGCCCGTCAGTAGAACCAGTATAGGTTGAATATCCATAAGCAATTGAGCCCAGCCAAATATTATCAAACTGAAAAAGCCTTGTAATAGTGCTTTTATTAGCATCCCGGGCCCCATATGGAATGGCGTTATAGGCATATTTGAAAAGACTCAGGCATCTTTTGTTGCTGCATTCATGTAGATGAAGATACCGGTTCTATCATCTGACTTTATCTTTTTCTTTTCGATAACTTGTGTATCCCAAATAAGATCTTTGAGGGCTTCTACCGCGGTTTCTGCATTTTCATTCGAATTAAGTAGCTCATAGAGCTTTGGCGCATTAGCTTGTGGAATTTCGCCGACTTCCCGCTGCGGCTCCATAAAAGGGTCGGTTATGCCATCTGACGCAATCAGTAATACAGCATCATCTTTGGTATAAAAATGTTTTTCATTTAAGAAGAATGAGTCGCCAATGCCTATCGCATTATAGAGTCCATGCTGTGTATATTGTTTGGCTCTTAATATGTAGTTTTCTGCTGTGATTTCCCTGCCATTGACAAAGGTGCCTATCTCAGTTATGGCTGTTTTTTCTGCATCATCGCTTTGCATATTTAAATCTAGAGGTAATGCCTGCAGTAATTTTCCCGAAGGTTTTTTTGCCAGTATAGAAACATCGCCAGCACTGAATGCAAACATCCTGTCTGCTCTATGCAAGATGCCACCGATGGCAGCATAAGCACCGTCATTTATTGTTGTCGAATCAGCATTAATTGAGTGAATTAATTCTTTTATGTGATTAGTACGGGTAATGTTTGCAGCGTCTTGTTTTAGCCTCGTGTCGATATAGCGTGCAACATCACCGCCTGTTTCCTCACCATCATGACTTGAAGCGCCATCGGCAACGACATAAAGATCGCCATTGGGTGTCTTGTAATGACCCCACATGTCTTCGCCCTTGCAGTCATTTTCGGAATATTCTTTCCAATTAATGACCATGTTGGTCATGAAAGTGGGCCTGTCATCGGAGGAAGCCTTATTTTTAGCATGCTACACACAAGAATAGGCCGTATCAGTTTACTATTTCCATCGCTACTTCAAAGGCATCTTCAAAGTGAAAGTAGAGCGGAACGCCCATGCTGTACATTTTGATTAATAATCCCTGCTGGGTTTTGTATTTGATATCACCTATTGCGAGGGGACCGATGCCAACAGCATTGCTTTTACTGCCTTTTAAGGCAACACCATTGTCATGCAGACCAATCCCTGCGATGCCTGCTGGTGGGACAGCATTCAGGTCAGCTGCTATTTTGAGTTTGCCTGCGGCAGCGACTTGTTGTTCACTGAGTACTTGTATCCCGGCCTTGGCTGTAGCAAATATCAGGTCGGCATGTTGTATCAGGTCGTCGATATGATCATTGGCTTCACCTTTCACACCTTCAACGACAGTCCCATATCTAGTATTACAAAATTCGGCTATTAGGTTGGCTTTATCTACGGCACGACCCAGTATCGTTACCTTGGCGCCCAGTTTGGCTGCCAATACGGCGGCAGAAGCCCCAACTGGCCCAGTACCACCTAGAACTAATAAGTTTTGCCCTTTTAAATCCTCGTCATGTCTGATTTTAAGTTGATGTGTAACGGTAGCGACCATTGCCGCAGCAGTCGTAAAGGCACCGCTTGGGTCGGTAAGTACGGATATTTCAAATGGCGGCACCATGGCTTTTTTCGCGGCATTGAACATATCCATCGCCAGATGCATATCTCTCCCGCCGATAAATATACCCGTCCGCTTTAGAGTTTTCGGCCCTCTTGAAAAGATCGTGTCTTGAACTATGGTCGCTACTTCGTCCAAATCAACACCCAAATAAGGCATGGCATGCCAACCTGCATCAAATGCCATGTTGACATCAAAGGCACTTAGATTTTTTGCAGGGGTGATCATATGTAAAAGGTATTGTTTTTCCATTGCTAAAGCCCTTCAATATTGTGTGATTAATCTTACGTGATAATAGCTAGAATAATACACTATTAAAGCTAACGTATTGAGTAGGAGGTAATTAAAAATTTATTATTAATATTGGGTAGGTTACTATCCGAGTGTTGCTTAATGCCCGGAATTATAATCATGACTGAGGAAAATTTAGTTTAATGCTGATAGTTATTTCCCCTGCGAAGACGCTGGATTTTGAGACCTCTCCGATTACGAAAGATCATACGCAAGCTCAATTTTTGAAAGAATCTCGGCAATTGATTACTGAGTTGAAGCAGCTGGCGCCGCATGAGGTTTCTGCCTTAATGAAGATCAGTGACAAACTTGGCACACTTAATTACATGCGCTTTAATGATTGGAAGACGCCGTTTACTTTAAATAATGCCAAGCAGGCATTATTGGCTTTCAAAGGCGATGTCTATACTGGTCTCGATGCAGAAACATTCAGTAATCAAGATCTCAAGTTTGCACAACAGCACCTAAGAATATTATCCGGGCTCTATGGTGTGTTGCGGCCGCTAGATTTGATCCAGGCCTATAGGTTGGAAATGGGCACGAAATTTGAGAATAAGAACGGTAAGGACTTGTATGCGTTCTGGAATACAAAAATCACCGATCAAATTAACAAAGATCTTAAGGACAGCAAGAGCAAGACATTAATCAACCTCGCATCGAATGAATACTTTAAATCGATCCATGCTGGTGATATTAACGGCGAAATTATAGTCCCTGTATTCAAGGACTATAGTAGAGGCCAATATAAGATAATCAGTTTCTTTGCCAAGAAAGCGCGCGGCCTTATGAGTGCCTATATAATCAAGAATAAATTAAAGGATTCCGAAGCGATCAAAGCCTTTAATGTTGATGGCTATAAGTTTTATAAATCCGAGTCCAGTGAAACGAACTGGGTATTCCAGCGTAAACAAACCTGATTGATTTAGTGTTTCAATTAAGATTTATATACCTTATGAGAATTATAAATGATATAAAAAACGCTACTCAGAATGAGCTATATTAAGTGATGGTGACATATATATTGCGATGGTAAGCTGCATATATGACTATGCAAAATTCTGAGAATATCACGCCAGCTACAGATGAACCCGTTGATGTTCTTGGGCTTCAGGAATTTCGGGATCGTTCAATGATGATTCTGGGTTGGACAGCAGTACCTTTTCTATTTCCATTCTTTATAATTCATTTCATCGAAAATCGTTACATTTTAGCCTGCTTAGCGCTAGCTTTAATGTTAATACTTTCTGCTAATTCATTTTCTATCTTTAAAAGGAAAAAGCAGCTGGCCCCATTTTGGTTGTTTTATATAGTATTATTAATGTTATTGCTGTACTTGATCCATGCAATGGGTCCAGACACTTTATTTTGGTGCTTTCCCATATTATTTGCCATGGGTTTTGTTACTGAACGCATAATAGCAAGGACGTTGACAGCAATTAGTTTACTCATATTAATTCCATTTTCATTTTATATTTCAACTTTTGAGTTTGCTAGTCGCTTTGTTTTAACTTTATGTATGAATTGTTTTTTCAGTGACATTCTCGTTGGATATCTTATTAATCTCCACGAAAAACTATCCGGGATGGCAGTTCATGACCCATTAACTAATGCATTGAATCGTAGAAAATTAGATGTCTATCTAACAGAAGCAATAGAGGAAACAAAACGTGGCTTTGGCCCCGCGAGTTTATTGTCACTCGATATTGACCACTTTAAATCAGTCAATGATACGCATGGTCATGAAGTAGGTGATGGTGTCTTAAAAGCTGTGGCCAATATACTGCATAAAAATCAGCGAAGACTTGATCATGTCTTTCGTATTGGCGGTGAAGAATTTTTGATCTTATTAAGAAATACTAAGCTTGAGAATGCAATAACAAAAGCTGAAAGTTTACGCATATCTGTAGAAGAAAATGACTTAGTCACGGGACAAAATTTGACAGTCAGTCTTGGTGTAGCCAGCTACAAGGAAGGTGAGACTTCCAATGAGTGGCTCGCACGTGCAGATGTTAATCTATACGAAGCAAAGAATCTCGGGCGCAATCGCGTTTATCCCGAGAAACTGTAATCGTTTAAGAGCGAGTTGCTACTATATTGACCATCATGGCTCTTTGGCCTGCATGCCGACATGAAATTCTGAATAAATATAAACTGGAATTTCAAGTGAACCGAGACGTTCCTCAATTAATGGCAAGACATCATCCCATTCAAGACCACCGACACCTGTGGCAAGTCGGGGGAGGGCTAGTGAGGTTATTTCTTGTTTCTTTATAATCTTAACTAATTCGCGTAGTGCGTGATTAATATTGCTGATAGTGGCTTTCCCCGGTTTAGACCCATGGTCATAATTGCCTTCCTGAGTGAGGAGGTTGATGATACGAATATTATCTACGCCACCCCACATCCAAGCTTCTCCAGGCTTCGGATGATTTTGATGACACCAATGGTGGAAGTCTTTGTGCATAGCAGGGTAGTTTTCATGTAATGACAGTGCAAGACCTTGATTCATTGGGTCATTTGCTGCAACACCGTGAGCTATAGCTTGTGCTTTGGTTAGTAATATGTCGTCTTTAACTTGATGGATCATAATTATTCCTTACCTGAAATTGTTATCATTTAGCTTTACCTTATGTGCATCAATCAGTCTTCATATTGATCAAAATCAAAAGTATTGAAATTAGTTAAAAATAACAGTCACATAGATATTTACCAACGGAATTAGTATTCAGATAATATACGTATCTTCTAATCGATTTGGTTTGAGGATGCCTTTGGAGACTCGACCGGCATCTTCTATTATATTCACCAGATGATTATTTGCTTCCATCAAAATAAATTAAATAATTTTAGAATAGATTTCTATTTAAGGTGCTTACATATGTTTATAAACATAATTAAAGGTTTTGCCATGAGCCTAATTATGATGCAGTCAGTATTTGCAAATGAACAGGCAATTATTGGTAGCTGGATTAATGCTAAGGGGGATGGAATTATCGAGATTACTTTAGCGCATACTGAATATATCGGCACTATTATTGGTACACCAGATCCAATACATAATGGCCGCAAGGATAGTCAGAACCCGGATCAAAAGTTAAGAGACAGATTTTTGCAGGGTCTGACCATTCTTGAAGGTTTTAGCTATCAAGAGGAGAACTTATGGAGTGGTGGTACTATCTATGACCCTAATAGTGGTAAAACTTATAAATGCAAACTATCACTAAATGATGATGGTACATTAAAGGTAAGAGGCTATGTCGGGGTATCGTTGTTTGGTAGAACAGAAGTCTGGAAACGTCAGGAATAGATGGTAATGGAAGTTTTATGAGAAATTTGAAAGAGGCTTATGGAGATTGGGCACTGATAACAGGCGCATCTTCTGGTATTGGCGAAGTGTTCAGTCGTAAATTAGCGGCAGCAGGGATGAACGTGGTATTGGTAGCCAGACGAAAAGAAAGATTAGACAAGATCGCAAAAGAATTAATTGATGAGCATAACATCCATGCCCGTGTGGTTTGTGCAGATTTATCAGATGAAAATGAAACTAAAGGTGTTGTTAGCGCAGTAGATGATCTGGAAATAGGTCTCTTGGTAAATAATGCGGGGATACTGAATACAGGTAATTTTCTTGATAGTAATCTGGAAGATGAAATTCGGTTAATCGATACAAATTGTAAATCATATATTATTTTGACGCATGGCCTCGGTAATAAAATGAAGGAGCGAAATAAAGGAGCACTGATATTTTTAGCTTCTCTAACGGCGGTATCTGCTATTTCCCGCTGGGCTAACTATGCCGCATCGAAAGGCTTTGATTTGCAGTTCGCTGAGGCAATCGATGCCGAACTAAAGGACTTTAATATTGATGTTATGGCTTTGTGTCCGGGGCTCACACATACTGAATTAGTGAAAATATCTAAATTTAATAATCCAATGACAATGGATGCCGAGGTTGTCGTTGATATAGCCTTAAAGAAACTAGGTAAAACCAATCTGGTCGTGCCGGGGGTAGTGAATAAGATTAATTTCTTTTCGACACGATTGAATGCGCGCTTTATGAACACCAAAATATTCTCTGCAGTTGTAAAATCCACTCAGGAATTAGAGCTTAAAAAATAAGTTTCTGTATTTATTGTGAATTTTCTTTTTTGGAATAATTCTTGTCATTTAGTACCGATCAGTCCAATATAGCAGATAACAAGTTTTGGTTGTTTTGACAATCATAATAAAAAGCTAAATTTATTAGAGGAATTAGTAAAATGAAATTTGAACTGTATACAAAAGATAATGCGCCTGAAGAAAGTAAACCATTATTAGAAGACTCACTAAAAGCATTTGGTTTCGTTCCAAATCTACATGGTGTTATGGCAGAAGTGCCTGGTTTGTTATCAACCTATAAAGATCTTCATAATAAATTCCAGGCAACAAGTTTTGATGCAGAAGAATTAACAGTGGTATGGCAGACGATTAATGTTGAGCATGATTGTCATTATTGTGTACCTGCACATACAGGTATTGCCCATATGATGAAAGTTGACGCTGCAATAATTGATGCGCTTGAGAATAAATCGGAATTACCAACAAATAAATTACAAAAACTTCATGAAACAACATTAGCACTAGTACGTAATAGAGGGCGTTTAAGTCAGTCAGAGCAAACAGCGTTTTTTGAAGCAGGTTATGAAAAGCGTAACTTGTTGGAAATCATATTGGGCATCTCTCAAAAGGTTATGAGTAACTATGTGAATCATTTAGCAGAAACACCAGTAGATGAGCCTTTTCTACAATTTGTAAAATAAATTAGTCAGTTAGAAAGTAATGCTATGTGAATGTAAATATTTAACGAGGTGACATACCCCTCGCTGTTATTTGTATCATTCAACATTGTTTGTGCACCGTTAAAATGCTGAATGCACCAAAAGTGAGAAATAAACGCAAGCTTAGTCAACTGGTAAAAAACAAAACTGTTA
This sequence comes from Thiotrichaceae bacterium UBA973, assembly GCA_002292815.1. Taxonomy (GTDB): domain Bacteria; phylum Pseudomonadota; class Gammaproteobacteria; order Eutrophobiales; family Eutrophobiaceae; genus UBA7359. The sequence goes on from DBBX01000009.1 coordinate 52,193, forward strand.
TAAATTACTGTTTTAAGTTGTTATTTTAAATTTAATAGCTTGAGTGAATATTGGCATATGTTTTGCTCTATATTTATATGAGAGTTTGATTTTCTAAGTGTAAAATATAGATATATTTTTATATTGATTAACATCTGACTTCAATAATCATTTCTACCCCTAAACCTAGACGGAGGTTCCCCCCTCCGTCCTTTTTTGTGCGATGGAAGAAATCGTTATGGTAGACTAACTGCTCTAGTCATAAATATTATCTATTTAACATGTTTAGCAAGATGCCTCATTTAGTTATAGCATTAATCATGTTATCACTGTCGTATGCTATAAACTCAGCAACGTTAGACACCTTGATTGAAGGACTGGACGGTAAGCAACACGCCTTGAGTAATTATATTGGCAAGGGAAAATGGGTTGTTGTAAACGTGTGGGGAACCGATTGTCCCTACTGTAGAGCAGAACTAGATGCGTTGATTGATTTTCACGATCTCCATCAAGATAAAGATGCCATTGTTGTTGGGCTCACGCTAGATTGGCCTACCTTTGATTTTCCGGACAAGGCAGAACTGAGTGAATTCGCTTTAGATTATTTCATTGAGTACCCATTGATGATGGTTAATGCCAAACTGGCTGGAGAAGTAGTAGGCAAAGAAGTTAATATGATTCCATTAACATTCTTTTATAACCCTAAAGGTGATTTGGTATTACGCCTGAACGGTGTTGTGACAAGCGCGCAACTAGAAAAGATAATTAAGGATGATAAAGTGCGTTATCAAGTCGAGTGGGCTGATGACGTGCCGCCTGAATTTATGCCTAAGAAATAGTTTTAGGGAAATAGTCTATAGACTCTATTATTTATCTTCCTCGTCTACAATCTCGCCTTCAATAAGATTCCCTTCTTGTTTTCTTTCACTCTTCCAATTTGCAAGAATAATGGCTAGCAAGCCAAGGATTAGCTCGTCAATAAAAGGAATGAAGTCTGGTATGAAGAGGTCAAGGGTAAATAAACCGATCACAATTAAAAACAGGTTTTTAAATTTCAATTGATCGGCAAATGCAAAAAACAGGGTTATTAGTACTCGTGGGTTCATTCATTCATTATAACAGCAAGATTCGGGTGGGTTGATCATGTTTGTCATGATAAATTCTTTATTATGAGTTCTAAAGCGAGTAGTTACAGGCAAATGGCTGAGGTGATTGATTACTTGAGTCAGCATTATGCTGAGCAGCCTACGCTAGAACAAATGGCCTCTGTTGCAGGATTAAGTCCGTATCATTTCCAGCGTAAATTTAGAGCTTGGGTCGGTGTGACACCAAAATCCTTTATACAATATCTGACTTTTGATAATGCTAAAGAGTTGTTGAGTAAAGGTAAGAGTGTTTTAGATGTGACCGATGAAATCGGTTTGTCGAGCCCGTCGCGGTTGCATGATATTTGCCTCAAGATTGAGGCTGCATCTCCCGGTGAAATAAAATGTGGTGGTCAAGGTCTTGCCATCGATTATGGGTTTGGTTTCACTCCTTTTGGAGAGTGTCTGGTTGCAAGTTCGCCGAGAGGAATTGTTAAGTTAGTGTTTGTAGCTGCTAGTGAAAGAGATCAGGCTGCCAGTAAATTGCTATTCGAGTGGCCTCAAGCAAGTTTCAGGCGTAATGATCAAATCGCGATAAATTTAATAGAAAAAATATTTAACTATGAAAACAATGAAACTCTGGCATTGAGTGCCTATGTGAAAGGAACTCAATTTCAATTGCGGGTCTGGAGTGCGCTGTTAAAAACAGCACCAGGAGAATTAATAAGCTATGGTCAACTAGCTCAAAGTATTGGTAAACCTAGGGCATCAAGAGCAGTAGGCACAGCTGTTAGTACAAACACGCTAGGTTATTTAATACCTTGTCACCGTGTGATTCGTGGAACTGGTGTTATTGGCCATTATCGTTGGGGTGCTGGTCGAAAGCGGGTCATGATTGCCTATGAGGCTATCCGAAATTAATTATGGGTACACATCACAGTTTCTTTATTTTAGATAAATAAAGGCTACACTAATCAATACGGAATATTTTATTGAGGTGAAAATCATGCCATGGAATAGAGTGACATTTACCAGCAAGCAAATTGAAGAAGATGACATATTGATTGAAATGGAAGATCAATTTGAAAAAATCTTCATGGAAGCTGAAGGGCCATCAGATATGGCTGTTTTTTCAGACAATGACTATACCGATGATACGATTTCGTTTTACTTTACCCCTGGATGTGAACCTAACTGTGAAAATATGATTGTAATTTTCGATGGCGAGGATTGTGAGCCACCAAACATAGAGAAAGTCTTTTTGTTAGCTGGTAACGATGATGCGATGGATTTGTTATCGTAGGTTATAGATTTTAAATAATTTCTGCTCTTGATTTTTATCAAATTATCCTCATGTAGAGAACATGAATGTTGAACCTACAATTCCATGCCCCGTTTGCAACGCACCGATATTTATAAGGCAGATTGATTTACCTACAGGTGACATTGCCCGTGTTTATGCAGAGCCTTTGTCTCTTGATGATGAAGTTTTTACGTTTCATCAGCACCAGATGGGCGATGTAGAAACCTCATCAATGCATTAATAATTTCCACAACTATTAAATAGATCAATGGCTGGGTGGCAGAACATCTTATGCAGCGGTGTGCAAAGCCGTCTATGTTGGTTCGAATCCAACCCCAGCCTCCAATTTTCGTTTACTTGATATGATTACTTTGCACTTTTTGAAATCCAGTTCTTGTCTGCACTCTTAATGTTCCCAGGAACATCTTTTAACCAGCTATTTCTAACACCCAAGCTGTAATTCAGATAGAGTTTTCCATCGACAATTGTAAAGGCTTCTGGGTCAGAGGAAACAACAAAGCCATTGGCCATGCCATAGGCACAGTAGCCACCATATTCAGGGGAGAATTTTTCGGGGTTACCATCAAATAACTCTTTATTCGTTCTAGATGAGAAATGCCATGTTGCGCCATTATGTACTGTTGTGATGTCAGAAGTACCTTTAACGGCTCGTTCTTCGTTGAAATAAGCAACAGGATCATATCCACGAAGAGCCCCTGATTCTGTCTGGAAAGTTGGTTTCGATGTTATGCTGGTGCAAGCGGCAAGGATAGCTACTAATGATATAAGTGCGAGGGTCCGCATAATATTCTCCTGATATTAATTAAATATTCTTGCTAGAGAGGAATGTCTTATTTTGTAAATAGCACGCCTGAAAGCATTCTGCTGTAGCAGGTGCTTTCAATTATTGTGCGACTATTCTCCGAATATTTAGTTCAGGATTATTGGGGTATTTTGGGACGACCTCTTTTTTTGAAGTTCATCAGGGTTTATAGAACTATCATTGCTAATCTGGGTCGAAAGTCAGCTGTCGCATGGTTAATTAACTCAGTAACATTAATTTTAAATACTAAATTGGGAGGCTAACGAACAATAATGAGTTCTGTACCACACCCTTCTGTATTAGTGCTGGTACTGGTCAGTATTGTTATCTGTCTCTATGGACTCACAGGATTGAAAACTAACGCAGATTATCGGGTCTATTTTGATAAAGAGGATCCATTACTGCAGAAAGATAATCAGATAGGCGAACAATACGCGCAGTTAGACTCGTTGATCTTAATCATCTCAAGGGAAGATGGGACCTTACTCGAACCAGATTTGATTAATATTTATACTGGTTTTGAAAAACAACTTTTAAATATTAGATATATTGAACGTGTTACAGCATTTTTTCAGTTTCTTGATGATGAATCTTTAGTCACTAATGACAATCAAGAACCGGAAGACTTGTTACATCGATTGCGCACTCATTCACGCGGCACCAACTTAATTACCGCAGATGGCCGTTACGGGTTGTTAAATATCGGGGTGTCATTTCCTGGTGAAAATACAGCTAAAGAAGTAAAACAATTCATGACTGAAGTTAAATCAGTGGCAGATAGACAGTTCAAACCAAAGAATCTGAATATTGCAGTAAACTACTCTGGGACGCTTGCTTTAAATGAAGCCTATATTGATGTAGTCCGCCATGATTTGAAACGGTTTGTTCCCTGTTTATTTTCAATATTTTTCATCTGCTTGTTCGCATTCTTTCGTAGTTGGCCGATTACATTTTTGTTAATAGGGACAGCCTTGTTGTCAGCGATATCTGCCTTTGGTGTAGCCGGCTGGTTGCATTGGGAGCTAGCTGCAATTAATGCCTTCACGCCAATAATTATTATGAGTTTAAATATTGCCACGTCTATGCACGTTGTGGTGAATTACTTTCGTCATGTTTCCGATGGACATTCTCGAGCGGATGCTATGGCTGAAAGCATTCACTATAATTTTACGGCGCTTACACTGAGTAAAATCACAACAGCCGCTGGTTTTTTATTGTTGGCATTTAGTCCCTCGCCACCGGTCAATGTGGTTGGCTATGTCGTTGCGACAGGGATGATTATCTCTTATATTTTGTGTCTAACGGTTCTTCGTTGCCAATTACCAAAACTTAAATTGACATCTGAGCAGGCCAAACGAGTGGTAGAACGTTTCTCTTTGCTTAATTTAGGAACCATGACGCTAAGATATAGTAATAAAATACTGATGCTTTCAGGCGTCATTGTCGTCCTTGGATTGATTTCGATATTGCAACTTAAGATCAATGACAATGTTTATGAATATTTTCCTGAAGACCATAGCTTTCGACAAGGCACAAAGCTTATTGATGATCACTTTGATGGTAGTGTCCGCTTGCTCTATTCGGTGGACAGTCGAAAACCGTTTGGCATATTAGAATCTGATTATACCAAACGATTAACTGCTTTTTACTGATTGGCTGCGTGAACAAGAGATTGTCTCACGAGTCGATGATATGTTGTCTCTCGCTACTAGAAAAGGTGTTCGGATCGATACTATACAGCCTGTATTTGAGATAAATTCGCCGAGCATGTTTGGATTGGAACAAGATATAACGAGAAATTATCAAGCAATAAAAGTCTCTATTTTTTTTAAAGCAGTAACGGCTCAAGAACTAATAGCATTTGATTCAAAGGTTAAATCCTGGCTTGATAATAATATTACGCCTTATAGCTACGAGGGTGGTGTAGGTCCTGATATTCTTTTTGCAAAACTAGGTGAACGAAATGCAAGAAGTATGTTTTTCTCCCTCGGTCTGGCATTAGTTGTCATTGCATTAATAATAGGCGGGCTGCTACGGTCCTGGTCGGCAACTTTAATCGGCTTAATCTGTAATTTATTACCAGTAGTAACGGTGTTTGCTTTATGGTCACTTATAGGTGGCTATATCAGTCTGGGTAGTGCCATGGTAATGGGTATGATTATGGGTATCATCGTTGATGACACGCTGCACATGCTATTGAAATATCCACGTACTTTAAATGCAACTGTTACAAGTTCGGTGCTTACGCTATATGAAAAAGTTTGCCCGGCTATTCTGATTACCAGCGTTACATTAGCTGCCGGTTTGTTTATCGGTATATTTTCAGGCTTTCGTCCGATATATGAATTAAGCCTGCTTTCGCTCTCTATTATATTAGTAGCGATGCTGGCAGATCTCTTTTTACTTCCCGCATTGCTGCACGTAATGAAATTCAAGCGAGCATGATATGAGCGCACAGCCTTCATACATAGAACAGCCAAATAACTTACGTTGTTTTGACGTTAGTATTGACCCGCGTATGGTTATGCCTTTGTGGTTTATTGATTGGCGTGATGGCTTCTTAAGCGGACGCAGTAAGCTAAGTCATCGACATGAAGAAGCATTGGCACGACTGATTCCGTTGCTGCTTTGTGGTGAACAATCAGCTATTCATGTCTTTGGCGTTGAGGTAGAACGACTTCGAGGTAGCCCTTGGTCTAGCTGTATTAGTCTGTTGAAGGATATTGAAACAGATGAATACGCGCATGAACAGGCGTTACAAACAGTAGCATCAATGTTGATGGAGCCTGTTGATCTACATTCTATTAAACGTAAGGCGAGAAGTTTTTATATCAGTCTTGGAAGTACCGCTGGGATGGCTGACCATTTTGCACGTATATCCCAGCTCGATGCCTGTGTTTGCATAATAATGAATGCAATAACGCAGTCTGATTTAGGAAAAGGACATCTCATAGTGCGACTTCTCGACCATATTAAGAAAGATGAGGCGCGGCATGTCTCAATCTGTCGTAAACATTTCCTGGCGCTAGGTGGCGATAGGCGCTTGTTTAAACAAAACAAAGATTCTATAGGATCAAAATTGGTTTCATTACTTTCTACTCAGGCAGAGAGTTTTGAAGCTCTTGGTATTGATCCTGATGTTTTATTTAAAAAATTAGCACGCGTCTGATTTCAATGACAGTTCACTTCGCAAATAGTCGTGTAAAATTACTTGGCAGTGGATCTATGTTGCCCGGCGAGCGCATTGATAACGAACGCTTGTTTTCAGGCTTAGAAAAACAATGTGGAAAGGCAGTGGCACGAAAGGCTGCCTTAATCAGCAGACGCTTGGGTATAAAATCGCGTCATTTTTGTCGTGCAAAAGAAGCAGGTATATCAACCCCTGAAGAAAGCGCACCGCAACTCTGCGTTAGGGCTGTTAACGCTGCACGCTCTGATAGCAAGCAAAATAACAATATAGATTATTTAATAGGGCACACTACCAGCCCGGAAACTTTATTACCTCCAAACATAGCCTGGGTTGCTGAGCAGCTTGAACATGAAGGTCCTTATATGGAGTTGCGGCAAGCTTGCACCGGGTTTGCAAATGCTTTGCAGATTGCGATCCCAATGCTAGCGAATGATGCGTCGATGCAATCAATTGCTATTGTCGGCAGTGAAGTGGGTTCGATCTACTTTGACCTCTCTGCTGGTTTTATTGATCGTGAGCAATTGGTTAACTATTTACAAATGGGTGACGGTGCGGGATCTGTTCTTTTAGGTCCAGATGATGGGAGTGATAATAGTATCATTTCAGATGCCTATATCGGACACATAGGTAATGGTAAAGCGCCTGGGTTTTTTATGGAAGGTGGTGGTTCGGGTGATGTGCATTGCAAGTCATGTTTTCCCGTGTTCCGTCATAATGTTTCAGAAGTTAGAGAGCAAGGTGCGAGTTTGTTTATAAAGGGTCTAGAGTCTGCCTTGTCGCGAGGTTACTCATTAGACGATTTCGCTTATATATTGCCGCATCAGGTTAATGGACATTTGGGACGTCTATTAAGTGAAAATTTAAATGTGCCGGAAGAACGCATTATTGTTGATGCCGATAAACTGGGTAATCTGGGATCAGCAGCAATATGGGTTAGCCTTGACAGGTTGCGTCAATCCGGACGTCTTATAAAGGGCGATAAAGTATTAGTGCTTGGAGCAGAAGCGACTAAATATCTTTATGGCGGTTTTGTATTTCATTATTAATAAAAGCGTTCTTAGTTAATTAAAATCACAAGGTAAAGATTAAGGTAACCGATAAGAAACAAGGTTGGTGTATCCGAAAAATGTGGTGACTATGCCCCTGCTAATATCATTACAATAGGTATTGTAATCAGAGCAACAATATTTCTTCTTCGGAATAACGTGGCGTTATATGTTGTGGGCAGTTTCTGTCCCATGCTTCGATGTGAATCAGAAATGCACGTTCAATATTCGCTTTGTATTCACTGTCCGCAAGTTTTTCAATTAATGCTTTATTTGTTTCAGTGACTTCCGAAGTGCCCCAGAGTTTGATGCGGGTTCGGTTTGGGTAGTCCATTAAAAAGATACAAATTTTATTATTATCTTGCAGATTACCGTAAGAGATGTATTGACGATTACCACTGAAGTCAGCGAAGCCGAGTGTTTTATTATCTATAACTTTCAGGAAACCTTTTGGCCCGCCACGATGTTGGATGTAGGGTTGTCCTTCTGCATTAACCGTCGCCATATAGAATGAATCACGTTGTGCTATGAAACTAGCTAAAAATTCAGTAACCGTACATTCCCAACTACCGCGTTGTTCCATATTTGCGTAGGCACTACGAGACTCTTTTTCTTTTTGTATTTTCTTTACTGTCTCTGAAAAGGCGATATCACTTATATATTCTCTCATCTTTGTTCTCCAGCGTAATGAGGTCGTCATTGATATGACGACCTCATAGTACATTAGTTAATGACTAGCTACTTTGCTTTTTCCAAAGAAGCGACGTATATGTTCTGCGATAACTTCACTATCTTCTTCCAGGGCGAAGTGACCTGTGTCCAGTAGATTAAAGTCGACTACCTTCAAATCACGTTTGTAAGGGTGTGCTCCTGCTGCCGGGAAAATTTCATCGTTCTTCCCCCATACGATCAATGTTGGTGGTTGGTGCTTGCGCAAGTAGGCTTGCCATTCTGGATACAGCGGTGGATTTGTGCCGTAGCTGTAAAACATTTCCAGTTGTATTTCCTTATTCCCTGCGCGGTCTAGCAATGGTTGAACGTGATCCCATGTGTCTGGGCTAATGGCTTCCGTGTTACGTACACCATTCGTGTATTGCCATTTGGTTGCGCCAAGTGTTACTAGAAAACGTAAGGCATCATCATTGCTCATGTTTGGATTCTTGTATGCATTCTTAACATTTATCCAGAAATCGTTATCAAGGCCTTTGTTAATTGCCTTGCGATCTTTCCAATAGGCTTGAATAGGCTCCCAAAAATTATTGTTAATCCCTTCAATATAAGCATTGCCATTTTGGATGATCAGGCCATTAACTCGTTCTGGGTGTTTGGTTGCAATACGGAAACCTATTGGTGCGCCATAGTCCATCAGATACAAGCTATATGTTTTGAGTTCTATCTTTTCGATAAACTTATCAACAATATTGGCTACGTTATCAAAGCTGTATTCAAACTCATGCACACTTGGCATCGAACTCTGTCCGTAACCAGGGTAGTCTGGTGCGACGAGGTGGTATTGATCTGACAACTGTGGAATCAAGTCGCGAAACATATGTGACGATGTTGGGAAACCGTGCAACAACAATAGTGTAGGTTTGTTAGGGTCACCCGCTTCGCGATAAAAAATATTCAGACCATCAATCTCAACGGTCTTGTACTTGATATCATCTTCTTGCTCGACGGCATTTGCTGCAACCCCGATATGTATTAAAAGACTAAAAACGACTGTTGTAACGATATTTCGTGTTTGTGTTTTCATTTTAACTCTCCCTTGTTGATTGCGTGTACCCAGGTGGGTGGCTTCGGGAATAACAATAGGCTTTCAAAATATTAATAAAAAGCATATATTATTGATTATCATCATTCATTATATGAATACTCTTTATGACCCTTGATCAACTCAAAGTACTCTGCACGGTGATTGAAACGGGCAGTTTCAGTGCTGCTGCGGAAAAATTAAATCGGGTTCAATCAGCAGTAAGTATTGCTATCAAAAAGCTGGAGGAGTCACTGGACATAAAGATTTTTGACCGTGATGCTTACCGTCCGCAATTAACAGAGGCAGGAATAGAAATCCACCGACAGGCCTTAACGATTCTAAAACAGACGGATTTTTTAAATTATACCGCCGAACAAATAGCTATAGGCGAAGAGTCTGAAATTACGATCGCCATTGACGGTATATGTCCGTTAGACGTTATTACAAAAAATTTAAAACAATTTAAATCACTGCACCCACATGTTCGTATTCTGCTTTATGTCGAATACCTAGGTGTTATGGAGCGATTAAATCAGGAGGCAATTGATATTGGGTTTACACAGGTGCTTGAGACACCAGAATGGTTAGAGGCTATCCCCCTGATTGACATTCCTTATCTACCCGTTGTTGCGCCAGATCATCCATTGCTTGATATAGATAACAACATAAAACAGAAGCTTGCAGAACATACACAAATTGTCGTCAGTAGTTCGCAACATTCGTCATTAACTGTAAATGTTTCGGAAGAAGCAAGTATTTGGCATGTTGGCGACTTTGATTCGAAACGACAACTCATCAAAGAAGGACTTGGCTGGGGTTATATGCCACAACATATGATTGACAATGAGCTTAAAGAGAACAAACTTGTTATTCTAGATATGGATCAAGGAAAAAAGAAACTGAAAGTAAAATCGCGACAATTACAAAAGACAATCAATTCGCATCAGTTATATATTGTGCGACGTAATGATCGACCGATTGGCCCACTGGCAAGCAGTTTCTGGGATTTATTTGAAGAAAGTATTGCTTAGTAAAATCGATTGAAAGAAGTATAGCCAGGAGGTGTCTATGAGTAGGATACTTGTATCATTGTATGGTGTGGTAAGTTATATCATATTTTTTCTGTCGTTCTTATATGCCATTGGCTTTGTTGGCAATTTACTCGTCCCAAAAACGATAGACTCTGGTGAAGTTACTGCGATAGTCCCATCTTTAATCATTAATGTTGTGTTGCTTGGGCTGTTTGCTATTCCGCATAGCATCATGGCGCGGCCTGTATTTAAGCAATGGTTCACGCGTTACATCCCTGAGGCCATTGAACGTAGTTCCTATGTCTTGGTTTCCAGTTTGTTATTATTTCTGCTGTACTGGCAATGGCAACCGATGACAGGCGTTATATGGCAAATTGATTCGTCTATCGGAAGTATGATTTTATCAGGCGTTTATTGGTTTGGATGGTTAGTTGTGTTGTTATCTACATTTATGATCAACCATTTTGACCTGTTTGGTTTGCGACAGGTATATATAAATTATAAAGGTCATGAATATAGTCATTTAGAGTTCAGGGTGGTCGGTTTGTATAAATTATGCCGCCACCCAATTATGTTGGGTTTTATTATCGCCTTTTGGGCAACACCAATAATGACCACAGGACATTTATTATTTGCTGTAGCAACAACCGCATATATCTTTATCGCCTTGCAGTTCGAAGAACGTGATCTGATGACTTTTTTTGGTGATGCTTACAAGAGCTATAAGGAAAAAGTGCCAATGGTGTTTCCATATAAGTGGTAAAGCCTATATCTAAGCTATTTCAAGTATTGTCTATCTTAGACGTGTAATATGATGTTGTTTTAGTCAGAACTTAAAAATGAATAATGTCTTCAGAATTACTTGATGTCTTTAATGCACATAATGGCGTTGTCTGTTGTGTTGGTGCCGGTGGTAAAAAAACCACGATGTTCCATCTGGCCAAAGCACATGCCGGTCGAGTGGGTATAACCGCAACCGCACATATTGAATATTTCCCTAATACTTTAGATGCTACCAATTATATTGGCGCAGAAGACGATATTTTAGAAGCTATTCGGAATGATGCTTCTTCTAAAGCTATCGCGTTTGCTAAACCATCTGAACGGTTTGGGAGGCGTGCTGGTATTAGTATGGAATTACTGCAATCGATTAAGGATGAAAACCGTTTTGAATTGATTGTGGTCAAAGCGGATGGTGCACGTGGGCGTCTGGTGAAAGGTCCTGCAGAGCATGAGCCGGTCACACCAGCATTTGCTAACACTGTTATCCCGGTTGTTTCTGTAAAGGTAATAGGCATGGCGCTAACCGATAAGATTGCTCATCGTGTAAATCAAATTTCTAAGATAACCGGACTGAACGAGCATGATGAGATTAAGCCAGAACATATTGCCCGTTTGCTTTCTTCAAGCGATGGCTCGCTTAAGAATACAGGTTCTGCAAAAGTAATCCCGTTAATTAATATGGTTGATTATAGTGAACAAGAAACATCAGCAAGAGAGGCTGCGCAATTGGCATTAACGATGACGGATAGGTTTGACTGTATTGTGTTAGCCGCAATGAAAAAGGATCAGCCTATCGTTGATGTGATAAGCAGGTAACCACTATGCTAGTAATTATATAAATGGATCTTTCATATCGAATGCAATGAGAATCGCATCTCTTATATCAAAGAAGAGTGAAATGACAATTGTCGACAATAATAAAGTGATATAAATGCCATAAGGCGATTTTATCTTTTCTATCTTTTCAACAACTTCCGCTTTTACCAGATAAATAGCCAAGGGTAACCACACCACTATATGGGCAATTCCGATAAGATGGGGTGATTTTGTTGTCTCAAATATCCAGATGGCGATTGGCATGGATAATATTAGGGAAGCAAAAATAAATCTTGCTGATAGGCGCCTATATACAAAAATCAGTGAGGATAAAAAGATGATCATCATCCAGTCCATCCATATTTTTGTTACATCAGATGTCGCAGCATCAATTGCTGTTTCCATTTCTTCCATTAGTTTTCCATCTTACGCGCCATTTTCTAATTTACCAATGTCGCGATAATATTCATATCTGCAGGGAGGGTTTTTATATCAATATCCCAAATTAGTGGAAGATAAAACATTATAAATAAAGTGATTAAAATTGCGCCAACAAGATTTATCCATATACCTGTTTTTGCCATTTGTCGGATGGTAACGTAACGGCTACTAAATACGATGGCATTTGGTGGTGTTGCTACGGGTAACATAAAGGCAAAAGAAGCGGCTAGCGCCACTGCGATCATCAAGCTATATGGGTGTATATGCATTGCAATTGCCAGTGCTGCAATGATTGGCAGTATCATTGACGCTGTTGCCGTATTCGATGTGATCTCCGTTAGAATAATGACAATTGTTGTTATGATAGCAATAATCAAAAACAGATTACTGCCTTGTAATATGCTCAGTTGATCAGCAATAGCTTGTGTTAATCCACTATCGTTGAACCCCTTGGCAAGTGCAAAACCGCCGCCAAACAGTATGAGAATATCCCAAGGGATTTTAATGGCTGTTTGCCAATCGAGCAGGAACTCATGCTTTTTAAAATTTGATGGAATGATGAAGAGCAATAGTGCGCCTCCCATTGCTATAGTAGAATCTTTTATCGTCCTGAACTGATCAGCATCTAACAAGCCTCTAACCATCCACAGTATAGCGACACTAGAAAAAACAAATAGAACAGTTTTTTCTTGTGGGGACATAGGCCCTAATTCCAAAAGCTCACGATGAATTGTCTCCTTGCCACCAGGCAGATGATCGATCTCACTCGGATAGGCGATGTGCGTCAGATAATACCAGGTGATTATTAACATGATGATTGATAAGGGTAGTGCAAACATCATCCAGCTTAGGAAGCTGATACTTTGTCCAAACTGGGATTCAATAATACCAGCGAGAATAGCATTAGGCGGTGTACCAATAAGTGTTGCAATACCCCCAATTGAAGCGGCATAGGCAATTCCCAGCATCAATGCTATCCCAAATTGAAAATGTTCCGGGTCTGTATTGATTTGAATATCAGGGGTCGAGTTAATTTCATCGATAACCTGTTTTAAGACAGCAATACCAATCGTCAACATCATCATGGTTGCAGCAGTATTGCTAATCCACATCGATAAACCCGCTGATGCGATCATAAAACCAAGAATTATTCTATTGGGAGTTACACCGACTAGCTGGATTGTATATAAAGCAATTCTGCGATGTAGATGCCATTTTTCAATGGTAACGGCGATTAAAAAACCACCAAGAAAGAGATAGATAAGGTGATGCGCATACGGTTGCGTAACTTCACTGCCATTCATGACGCCAAGAACTGGGAAAAGTAATATCGGTAACAAAGCTGTGGCAGGAATAGGGATGGCTTCTGTAATCCACCAAGTCGCCATGAGTAGCGCAACTGCTAAAACATGCATAGCTTCTGGTCTTATATTATCCGGAGTAGGAATCAACAGGATAATAAGAAACAGGGTTATGCCAATCCCTAAACTGCTAAATTTATTTTTTAACATACGCTTACAATATCAGAATTTGTAAATAGCAGAGAATTGTAATCGATCAAGATGCCCATCATTACCATTATTCAGTTCGCGATAGCCGTGCAACCATTCCAGTCCAAGTGTCATTTTCTGTATTGGGCTCCACAACAGATTTATATGTGATGATGCAAATATTTTATTGTTGGCCGCTGGACTAGTGCTAGTGTCTTGATCAGCATAGGTTGCACCGAAGACCAATGATGAGCGTAATGACTTTGCCCACCAATGTTGATAAGCAATGCTCCCACCCAGTATTTCGGTAAGATTTACCTTGCCAGTATTACTGATAGTCGCGTCGTTAAATGCGTTGAATGATAAATAGCGACCCAGAACATCACCATATGAAAGAACAAAACGGAGGTTGTCTTGAGTAGATAAATGTAATCGGCCTGCTATGTTTAGTGCTGCGCCCCATTTTTTATCATTATCTTCTGATATGACTTTGCCATCAGCGTTAATCTCTCTAATGATTCCAGCGACGGACATATTTCCCCATGAACCCGAGAATTTAATTTTTCCAATAATATCCGGGATCTGATCGTCATTCACCTGGAAGCTGCTGCCTGTTGTTGATGTAAATGTCGATTCTGCTTTTTCAAGAGCAAGGAATATCTCACCCCATGAGAGAGAAGCGTTATAACGGATCAATTCCTGACGGATAAGAAAATGACCTAAAGGGCCATTGGCATCATTAATTTCCGGGTATGAAGATAAATTAGTGAATGTAGTATAGGTTTTTCCAATTGTGAAATTTCTATAAGAGCTGTACAAGTGTCGCAGTCGAGGTTCATTAGCAACATGTGAACGTCCTAAAGCATCTTTTTTTGAGTCAAAGAAATCAAACTCAATATAAGTTGATAAGCTGTTATCACCAACAGGCAAGTATAAGGTTGCCCAGACACGACTTTCCCGTAAATTTGCATCAACACTATTTTTACCAGTGTCTGGTATAGGAATACTTCTCGGTGAAAATGCTAAATCAGATTTACTGGTTCTTGGGCCGCCGACACTACTGGCATTATAAATAGTATCAATCTTTAATCTGCCACCAATGGATAATTTTACCCGAGCATCATGTTCCGCCTTCAATGGCGGTGAAAAGAAAAAAAGCAGGGTTAAAATAATGCTTATGGTCTGTACTAATCGTGAGCGCATTATATTTACATTACGGCTCACGGAATAATTGATGACAAGTATTACAAGTAGATTGTAGTTTTATATACAGAGCATCTATTTCTTTATAGTGATTTGTACCGATTTCACTTTTTAGTTCTATAGCTATCTCTCTAAGTTGATTGGTCATAGCGGTGAATGTCAATTGTTCTTCTTCGCCCAAACTTTGCAATGAGATAATGTTCGCCTGGTTACTAGCTGTTTTAGTCAGTGTAGTCGCTTCTTCAACAAGCAGTTCGATCTGTCTATGGCTTAATTTCTTGAGTTCAAGCTCTGTGTATTCTCGTTCGTAAATCAAGTTATTCAGGTTTTGCATGATTTTTTTTACTTCATCACTATGTATCGCATTCAATATTGTTTTGCCAGTTTCTAATTTCTCCGAAACGTCATTGGCGAACAATAATGAGCTTGTTGTGATGAAGGTAATTAAAACCAGTGGTAGCATTTTTAAATACATTTCTATCTATTCAAATACCTTATGATTAATATCAACAATATAATATTATGCTAGAAAAATATATTGATCTGAAATAAGGTTTAACATGTGTTACTAATGATTGAAAGTTAATAATCCGTGAAACTCAGGTTTGAGGTTAGTTATAATAATTAAAGGTTAATAAATGAATTTACTAAAAGATTTTATCAAATTAGAGGCAGCCAGCGGAATTATTCTTGTTTTTGCGGCTATTTTAGCCATGGTCATTGCAAATTCACCGCTCGATAAATTTTATGATTTGTTACTAGACTTGCCTGTTGAAATCAGAATTGGCCCATTGTTAATAGCAAAGCCGCTATTGTTATGGATTAATGATGGACTCATGGCCGTATTTTTTTCCTGATCGGTCTGGAATTAAAACGTGAAATCATGGAAGGCGAGTTATCAGACCCGAGCAGTATTATTTTACCCGCGATGGGCGCCTTAGGAGGAATGGCTGTACCAGCAATAATTTACTCATGGATAAATTGGGGTGATGCAATAGCCATCAAAGGCTGGGCGATTCCAGCTGCGACTGATATCGCATTTGCAATTGGTATTCTGTTATTACTTGGGGATCGTATATCTACTAGCCTTAAGATTTTCCTTGTTTCTATTGCGATTATTGATGATATAGGGGCAATTGTAATAATCGCTTTATTTTACACCAGTGATTTATCGTTAAATGCATTAATCATCGGATTGTCCTTGGTGCCTGTGCTTTATATTTTAAATAAAAAGAATGTAACGAGTGTCATGCCCTATATTTTTATCGGGATTATTATGTGGACTGCAGTCCTTAAGTCAGGTGTTCATGCAACCTTGGCAGGTGTATTAGTCGCATTTTTTATTCCTTTAAAATCTAATGAGAACCCTGAACGCTCGCCGCTTAAAGAACTTGAGCATGATCTGCATACTGTTGTGGCATATGGTGTGTTACCTGTTTTTGCTTTTGCAAACGCAGGTATTTCATTTGAAGGAATAGGACTAGATTATGTTTTACATCCAGTACCACTTGGCATCGCAGCAGGGTTATTCCTGGGTAAACAGCTAGGCGTTTTTGGTTTTTGTTGGGTGGCCTTGAAAACAGGACTGACTTCCCTGCCAAAGGGAATGGATCTTGTGCATCTTTATGGTATTTCATTGTTATGCGGCGTTGGTTTCACTATGAGCCTTTTCGTAGGATCACTCGCTTTTGAAGAGACGGATGTTAATCTACTCTTTGATGAAAGGTTAGGTATTATTATAGGTTCACTGTTATCGGGTGTGCTGGGTTATCTTGTTTTAAATTGGAGAGTCAAGAAGTCTAATCCAGCATAACGATATATTCATTGTTATAAATTTACATGATTATACCTTGATCCCAATAAGGATTTTCACCAAAGTAATCGATAAGAAAATTAATTAATTCGCGCGTACGATGAGAGAGATAGCGTGTTTGCGGATAAACTGCATAGGCATTTGCCTGAGGCAATTTAAAATTGCTCAGGACAGGGACTAAATCGCCTCTCGATATAGCCTGCCATGAAATAAACGTTGGACTAGAGACAATGCCGTGTCCAGAAATTGCCATGTCTTTTAGGAAATCGCCATTATTTGCAATTAGGTTTGAGGATACATTCACAATGTGTTTTGTTCCTTGCCTATCTTCCAATTTCCATTGTGATTTCCCTGAGACATTGTAATGAAGTAATCGATGGTTTTTTAGGTCGCTAGGAATTTTAGGCGTGCCAAATTGTTTTAAGTATTCTGGACTTGCACAAAGAATTATTTTTATAGGCGAAATCTTACGTGCTATTAAACTCGAATCCTTTAAGTCTCCAATACGAAATGCCAGATCCAGGCCCTCTTCAATTAAGTCAACTTGCCGATCAGAAAAGTTAATATTAATAACTAATTTAGGATTATTTTTTATAAATAGGTCTATTGCCTTGGATAAATGACTTAATCCAAATGATAAGGGGACAGCAAGATTTATCGTGCCTTCTAAAGCAGTATTAGAATCAGTGGTCAGTGTGTTTAGCTCGGTCACATCATCAATGATTTTGATGCCACGCTCGTAATAAGATTGACCTGCTTCGGTAAGGCTTGATTTGCGGGTTGTTCTATTGAGTAGTTTTACACCAAGACGGGTTTCCAGGTCGGCTAGGCGGCGGCTGACAGCGGATTTCGCCAAACCAAGTTGCTCAGCTGCACGGCTGATGCCCCCGGCATCGACCACACGTACGAACATACTCATATCCTCTAATTGACCCATTTCCATAGTTCTCAAAAAGTGAACAATAAGTTCTTATTATTGATGTTTATTCTAAAACTATCAACATATAAACTGCTTAGGAACTTACATAATGAGGTGACCAGTGAAAATAATTGCATTTGGTGCGAGCAGTAGCAAAAAGTCGATCAATAAGCAGTTGGCTGCTTATGCTGTTAGCCTTTTGGATGATGTCGAGGTAGAAGTATTAGATTTAAATGATTATGAACTGCCTTTGTTCAGTGAAGATAAAGAAGCTGAGATAGGTCAACCGGAATTGGCAAAAAAGTTCATTACCAAGATAGCTGAAAGTGATGCGTTGGTCGTATCCTTCGCAGAACATAATGGCTCCTATAGCGTTGCCTATAAAAACTTGTTCGACTGGAGCTCACGTATCAATCCTAAAGTGTTTCAGAATAAGCCGATGTTGTTACTGTCTACATCGCCCGGGCCGGGGGGTGCTGCAAGTGTACTTTCTACGGCGGTTAATTCAGCTCCATATTTTGATGGAGATGTTAAATCAAGTTTATCTGTTCCCAGTTTCTATGAAAATTTTGATATGGAAACAGGGCTTATAAAAAACAAAGTTATAAATGACCAGTTAGTAAATGCTGTTCAGAGTCTAGTGTAAAAAATTAAATTTTAGATAAGAATATGAGCACACAAAATAGAGAATTAAAAATTGTTACATCTGGCATCGCTGCTTCAGATGGAGACGGCGTAAAGTTAACCCGTATCATTGGGTCACCAGAAGTGAATATGCTGGATCCTTTTTTACTGTTTGATGCTTTTGAATCTGACCAGGCTGAAGACTATATTGGAGGTTTCCCAAGTCATCCGCATAGAGGATTTGAAACAGTGACATATCTTTTGGCCGGACAAATGCGTCACAAAGATAATGCGGGTCATGAGGGCGTAATAGAACCTGGTGGTGTGCAATGGATGTCGGCAGCAAAAGGCATTGTGCATTCAGAAATGCCAGAGCAAAAAGATGGGCTACTGATGGGGTTTCAATTGTGGGTGAATTTACCCGCCGCTGAAAAAATGGGAGAGCCTGAGTATCAAGAATTTCCAGCTAATAAGATTTCTTTGGAACAACAAGAGAATGGTGCCGAGGTGCGTGTAATATCAGGCACGACTAATTATGGTACAAGCGGGCCAGTGATAAGTCGGCATACGCAGTCGATTTATATGGATATTAGTTTGGCTAAAGGGCAAAGTTTTCAACAGACTATTGGTTTGGATGACAACACATTTATATTTGTCATTAATGGTGAGCTGTCTGTAGGCAATCGTAAGGAAAAGCTTAATAAACGGAACTTGGGCGTACTGCATAAAGGAAATAGTGTTTACGTCGAAACAGATGTTGAAAGCCGTTTTTTATTGGCATCAGCAAGACCGTTGTTCGAACCGGTTGCACGTGGTGGTCCTTTTGTCATGAACACCAAAGCGGAAGTTTTACAGGCGTTTGAAGATTATCAAAACAACAGAATTTAGGAAAATAAAATGGGAATGTTAGTTGATGGTAAATGGCATGACGTTTGGTATCCGACGGACGCAAGCAAAGGTCGGTTTGTTAGATCGGCTGCTCAGTTTAGAAATTGGGTGACCGAGGATGGTCGTGCAGGGCCTAGTGGACGCGCTGGTTTTAAGGCGGAAGCTGATAGATATCATTTATATGTATCGCACGCGTGCCCCTGGGCAAATCGCACATTAATTTTTCATGGCTTAAAGGGTTTGGAGGATATGATCTCATTCTCAGTGGTGCACTGGTACATGGGCGACGCGGGATGGACATTTGCTGATGGTGTTGGTGTTATTGCAGATCCGATTATTAATGCTAAATGCCTCAGTGATGTATATCTTGAAGCCAATGAAATCTACTCAGGTAGAGTAACGGTACCTGTTTTATGGGATAAAAAAACTAATACTATCGTGTCAAATGAATCTTCAGAAATTATTCGTATGTTCAATAGTGCCTTTGATAATCTTGGCGCCAAAGTGGGTGATTATTATCCAAAAGTATCACGCAAAGAAATTGATGATATTAATGCGCGTGTATATGACACAGTCAATAATGGTGTTTATAAATGTGGTTTTGCGACATCACAAGATGCTTATGAAGAGGCATTAACGCCATTGTTCGATACGCTGGATTGGTTGGAACAAAGACTATCATCACAACGCTATTTATTAGGTAATGAAACTACTGAAGCAGATTGGCGTTTATTTACAACCTTAATTCGTTTTGACGCCGTATATGTTGGTCATTTTAAAACCAATCTGAAACGCCTGGTAGATTATCCAAACCTCTGGGCATATACGCGAGATTTATATCAACACAAAGGTATCACGCCCTTGATCAACATGGACCATATTAAAAAGCACTATTACGGGAGCCATAAGACTATTAATCCAACGGGTGTTGTGCCGGTAGGACCGATTATTAACTATGACGAGCCACATCGTAGAGATTCATCATGGGCTTAAAAAATACGTCTCAAAATTATGACGTTATTGCCAAGAGCCTACATTGGCTAACAGCGTTTCTTTTCCTAGTGTCTTATTGTTCCGTTTATTATCGACATTGGTTTACTGAAGAAAAAACTCCAGAAAACTGGACTGCCCTGCAGTTACACCTTTCTATAGGAATATCTCTCGCTGTTGTAATAATACTCAGGGTTATTTGGCGTAATACAGATACAGTTCCTGAAGCAGAACCCGGGACTCGGTTTGAAAATATGGCTGCACATGTTGGACACTATATTTTATACGCCATGATGATTAGCATGCCGTTGACTGGTTATATTGGTACGGGGGTTAATACCGAGTATTTCTTTTTATTCGATATTCCAAAGTTTGAAGATACCGTAGTCTTTCAAACAGTCGTTGCAGACTGGATGGGCTTAGGCTTTAAGGAATTTGAAAAGCCGATTGATTTTTTCCATAAGGATATTATGGGGTCACTGATCGTCTGGTTGCTTATTCTCGGACATGTATCAGCTGCTTTATATCATCATCATATTAAGCATGATAGAACAATTATCAAAATGACATCAGGCGGATAGTGCCTATTTAGTCACTTAGATCAAACGCAGATTTTATAGCATCAAATTTTGCATCAATGACATGTACGTTCGAATATCCCATCATTTCGAGCGTATGCGCAGATAAGGAAGCACGGCCACCAGCAGCACAATGTAGCAGTATTGGTGTGTTGTCTTCTGAGCAAACATTAGCTATTTTCATTTCCAGAAGACCACGAGGAATATTGCTTGAGTCATTCAGCTTCGTTTCTTCTGCTTCACCAGGCTCACGTACATCTATAATGACGGCGTCATCGTGACGGTCATAAAACATTTTTGCCGCGACTGGATCCATGCAATCACAGTGTGATTTGGCTCTTTCAACTAGTTCACTAACGGGAATGCTCATCGGGTCTCTCTTCATGTAAATTTATTGTTTAATTATGTCCTATACTTCTTATTTGACCAAGTGTTGTGAGTGTTTTGTCTAATAAATATTCATAACAATTTGATACAGATCAAGGATAAATGCGGTTTATTTACTAATATGTATCTGTGATGGAATAAATATTCGTTAAGTGGAGAAGGCGTGATGGTGGAAGCAAAGAAAAAAGTAAGCAAGAAGAAAACTGTAATCAAAAAAAAGACGGCTCGAAAAAAAACGGCATCATCACAAGTGCGTGCGGCAGTAAATAGCCGGCAAGCATTATCTGATAGACTTAAGCAAGATCTTGATGCAACTAAAGATGCCCTTCGACATGCAAGGCTTGCTGCAGGGGAAGATTTAAAGCTGGCCAAAAAAGCTGCGCAGGATGAAATTTCTGTATTAAAAAGTCAACTCAAGTCGGCACTCAAGCGTGAAAAGCAGTTGATGAAAATCAGCGAAAAAAAGATTCATAAAATGTTGGTTGCGGGTGAAAAGTGGGAGAAAAAACAGTTGGTCAACATCAAGAAAGCGACAGAAAAAGCAATCCGCAATATAAAGAAAAAATAAGTCCGGTTTATTTCTCGTCAATCTGATCAAGGCACGGAAAAGTATCTCTACCTAATATGCCATTCAGGTATAATATCGATATATCAAAATTAAGGAATTGTTTCCAAGTAAACACATTCCTGTTTTTTTAGTGCCAATTCCCATTTAAAACACATAGTTAATTGTTATGTCCAAAGAATTGAAAAATGATCGGTTTCTAAAAGCGTTATTGGGTCAACCCGTTGATATGACGCCAGTATGGATGATGCGTCAAGCAGGGCGCTACTTACCAGAATATCGCGCTACACGCGAAAAGGCGGGTGATTTTGTCACTTTATGCCAAACGCCAGACCTGGCTTGTGAAGTCACTATGCAACCGCTGGAACGCTACCCGCTAGATGCAGCAATCTTGTTTTCGGATATCCTGACGATTCCTGATGCCATGGGTCTTGGTTTGAAGTTAATAGAATCTGTTGGCCCCAAGTTTGATAATCCGATAACTTCTTTGGCCGATATTCAGAATCTACCCATGCCTGATCCTGAAGATGAGTTAGGTTATGTAATGGATGCGGTGCGACTAATTCGAAAAGAATTGGATGGTAGTGTGCCATTGATAGGCTTTGCCGGTAGTCCATGGACATTAGCAACCTATATGATAGAAGGTGGCTCGAGTAAAGATTTTGGTAAGATAAAAAAGATGCTCTATCAGGAACCGGATACCTTGCATCTCTTACTAGATCATGTTGCCAAGGCTGTAGTTCTTTATTTGAACGCACAGATAAATGCAGGTGCGCAAGTGATTCAGATTTTTGATACATGGGGTGGTGTCTTAACGACACCGGCTTATCATGCATTTTCTCTTGCTTACATGAAACAAATTCTCAATGAATTAAAACGAGAACATGAAGGCCATAAAATACCTGTTATTTTGTTTACAAAAGGTGCCGCTGGCTGGATTGAAGATATTGCTAATACGGGTTGTGATGCTGTTGGGCTTGATTGGATGCAGGATATTGGTCAGGTTCGATCAAAAATAGGTGATCGCGTTGCATTACAAGGCAATATGGATCCTGCCATTTTAAAGTCCAACCCAGAGGCAATACGAAATGAAGTTGCATTGATACTAAAAAGTTTTGGCGATGGTTCTGGTCATGTCTTTAATCTGGGGCATGGTATTACGCCAGACATTGATCCGGAGAATGCAGGTGTATTTATCAATGCGGTACATGAGTTGAGTGCGCATTATCACAGCAATTAGTCATTATGCTTAAGAACAGAATAAAGTTAGTTGCGAAGGGATTTTGTGTCGGTTCTGCGGATGTTGTTCCTGGAGTCAGCGGCGGCACATTGGCATTTATTCTTGGTATCTATCCACAACTAATCAATGCTATTAAGTCATTCGATAGCGAATGGTTGAGAATGATTATGTCTTTTAATATAAAGGGTATAATCAACAGACCACATTTTGGCTTTTTAATTCCGTTAGGAATAGGTGCGGTATCTGCATTATTGTTTTTTACACGCGTAGTTCCGTTACCCACATTGATACGTACCCAACCTGAGATTATTTACGGCCTGTTTTTTGGTCTTGTATTAGGCTCTATAGTTATATTGTTTCGTCACCTCGGATTGAGTCTACTGTTAAAAAGAGTTTTGTTTTTAATAGTAGGCATTATGTTTGGTGGTTTTGTTGTAACGATGGTACCGGAATCTACACCGGACGATACCTGGTTTATTTTCTTATGTGGAGCAGTTGCAATATCGGCTATGATTTTACCGGGGATCTCTGGTTCGTTTATATTATTGATGTTAAAAAAATATGCGTATATTTTTAACGCAATAGGACATTTTGATTTCTCAATTATAATACCATTCGTATTTGGTATAATTACCGGTGTTATTATATTTAGTCGACTGCTTTCATATTTATTAAAAAGATTTTATCAGCAGACCATCCTTTTTATCACTGGCTTATTAATCGCTTCTTTATACGTTATCTGGCCTTTTCAGACACGTTTATATGAAATTATACGGGATAAAGAAAGACTGGTTTCTTCGGTGCCATATATTCCTGAAGGAATTAGTCATCAGATATTAATTTCGATCGTCATGATGATTATTGGTTTGGCGTTAGTATTTGTTCTGGATCGGTATTCCGACGAGGTTGGTGAAATTCGTAACTAGACTTTGCGCGATCCTTAGTCTTGATATACATTATAAGCAAGGAGAATAGCTATGCCATTATCTGAAGTCATTTTAGTTGTAATGGGTCTTTTGACCATTGCGATGATTGCAGCGGCTATCTGCAAAAATATTCCGGTACCTTATACTGTGTTTCTGGTTATTTTAGGTATCATCCTCGGCTCAATTGCACGTCATTACCCTGAGCTTGGACTATTACTTGAATTTCAGTTAACTCCAGATCTTGTTTTGTTCTTATTTTTACCTGCCTTGATTTTTGAGTCGGCGTTAAATCTAGACGCGCGTCTATTGATGAAAGATATAATTCCGATATTGGTGTTGGCAATTCCTGCAATGCTTATCTCCGCCGGATTAATTGGTGTTGGTCTCTGGATGATTCAAGATTTTAATATTTTTCATGCATTGCTTTTTGGCGCCCTAATCTCAGCGACTGATCCAGTAGCTGTTATTGCGCTGTTTAAGGAGCTCGGTGCACCACAACGATTAACTATTCTGGTAGAAGGTGAATCATTATTAAATGACGCAACAGCGATCGTTTTCTTTAATATTATTCTTGGTCTGGCAATTACGGAACAATTTACAGCCTCGGATGCTGGTTTTGCTGTGCTTGAGTTCTTTAGAGTATTTTTTGGCGGCCTTTTTGTCGGCGGCATCATTGGTATTGTCTTGAGTGAATTATTGTACCGAATTCGGGCAGGCATGAGCTCTTATATAATCATGTCGATAGTATTGGCATACGGCAGCTTTGCTATCGCAGAACATATCATGCATGTATCTGGCGTTATGGCTGTCGTGGCTGCAGCGATTGCCTTGGGTATTTTTGGTGTCAGCCGCATCCCACAGGGCGAACGAGAAACAGTTGACGAAACCTGGGATGTCTTGGCATTAATTTGTAATTCACTTTTATTCTTGTTGGTAGGACTTTCTGTCGATATATCCCAACTTTTTTCGCACATCGATAGTATTGCGATTGCAATTGTATTGGTCTTAGGTTCGCGTGCGGCAGGGATCTATAGCATGGTGCCGGCAACAATAAAAATGTTTAAGTTGCCACATGTTTCATTAGGTGAACGGCATATCATGTGGTGGGGTGGTTTGAAAGGTGGACTTGCAATAGCGATTGTACTGTCTATCCCGTTAGATATGCCCGGTCGTGATACGATTTTATATATAACACTGGGCGTTGTTTTATTTTCATTATTGATAAATGCACCAACTATTCGACCGCTGATGCAGAAATTGGGTTTTGATAAATTTACCGGTGAAGAAGTAGCCGAATTAAAACACGGTCTGATCCAGTCGCAACTCCATTCAGAAGAGATACTAGAATCATTTCATAAAGCAAATTTAATATCACGCAGCACCCAACAATTGATTCAAAAAAAGACACAACAGATATTCAATGTCAGTGAAGATGAGTCCAGTAATCATATTGAAACGCGCCATGCTTACATAACAGCACTACGTATTGAGATGCAGGAACTTAAGACGCTGTACGATATTGGCTTCTTGCAATATTACACCTACATGAATATTAAGAATTCAATGCAGCGTGATCGCGAGAGCTGGTCGATTGATTCAAAAGCCGATATGTCATTTGAAGAAAATAATAAATCTAATCTATTTGTTCGACTTGAAAATACATTGATTAAGCAATTTCGCGAGCTTGATTTTGCTGCAGGCATGTTGGCCCGTTATCAGTACCTGCGTTTTTCACAAAGTTTGCAGCGCGACATTGCTGGTGTATTGATATGCGAAAAAGTGATTGAACAGATCAACCGCATTGATGATTTTAGTGAAGAACTTAAAAATCAGATTATTGAAAAGTATAAAGATCGTGCGACACGTCGAAAAAACCGACTGGAAAAAATAGCTGAAGATTTCCCTGAGTTTTACTTACGTTTTGAAACTAGATTGTTTGCCAATGTTGCATTAGTTACAGCCGAGTTTTTTACTGAAGAAGCTCATCATAATGGTGAAATCGGTTCCAAGGTGTTCGCTAATATAGAACGACGTATACATGCAGCAATAGATGCCTTACAACCAATTTCTGATCCTGCTCCAAAATTAAAGCCTCATGATTTGATTGGTATGGTGCCTCTGTTAAAAGGTCTTTCGATTGATTTGCTGGAACGTTTATCTAAGCATGCAAAGGCAATGACCTTTCTGGCTGGTGATAAAGTCATTGGCGAAGGTGAAAAAGGTGATTCACTCTATATCATTACTCATGGTCTGGTAGCGGTATATAAGTCTGGGCATGAGAGTGAGCCCATCGCCGAATTACGAGATGGTGATTTCTTTGGTGAAATGGCATTGTTAGGTACACAGGTGAGAACAGCTAATGTTAAATCGATTAAATCAACAACGTTATTACGCTTAAGTCGTAAGGATGTGCTATCAATGGCTGACAATGAACCCGAGTTAAAAGCACGACTCGAACAGATAAGTTCAGTAAGACAGTCTAGTGATTCTTGATGGCAGGTTTGAGTTTGCGGTTAAATAAGAAGCATATAAATAAGCTTATAAAGCAAAAGCTTAATATCAGGCTATTTCCAAACTTACTATAAGGTGTTGCACCAGCATACAGTTTTACTGTTGCAGATAGTGCATGTGCTTTAAATTGCGGTGAACGAGAAATAATCTTGCCCTTGTCATCAATGACAGCAGAAATTCCAGTATTGGTTGAACGCAATAGGTAGCGGCCGTTTTCCAGTGCGCGCATTCTTGCCATTTGCAGGTGCTGATGGGGCGCAAGCGAATCACCAAACCAGGCATCATTACTAACGTTAATTAAAATATTAGCATCAGGTAAGGCTTTTCTTACTTCTGACCCGTAGGCATCTTCATAACAAATACTCATGCCAAAGACACCTTTTTCAGTCTCAAATAGTTTTTGTTCAGGATCTCCTGAGGAAAAATCAGACATGGGTATATTTAGAAAACGTAGTATCTCACCGAGAAAAGATTTAAACGGTAAATATTCTCCAAAAGGAACCAGATGGTTTTTGTGATAAAAATGATGTTCATCATCGATCAATAGAACGCTGTTAAAATAATCGTTAGATATCGAATCTTTATAAGCTAGCCCACTCATAAACATGGCATTACTGGATAATTGTTCACTGGAAATTGGAATAATAAAATCATCGGCCAGATGATATAGAGAAGGTATCGCAGTCTCCGGCCAGATAATAAGATCAGATGACCAAAAGGGTTTACTTAAATCAGAATAAATTTCATAGGTTCTTTGACGCTGTTCAGGTTTCCACTTTTGCTCCTGTGGTATTGCACCCTGAACCAAAACGATATCTATGTCTTTATTTAAATCGTTCGTCCAATTAATTTTATTCAATATAGATGAAGATAATATGATGAGCATTAGTAACAACCCGCCAATTACTCTCCGCCTCATGTTGCCAGTAATCAATGTAGTTATTGTCATAGCAGATAGGCAGACAAAGAATGTAACGCCGTAATCACCAAGTACAGGGGCGAAACCGGCTAAAACACTATCAGTTTGACTTGAACCGATATTTAGCCAGGGAAAACCCGTCAACATCCACCCGCGAGACCACTCAGTCAATAACCATAGTGCAGGTAAGGCAATGATTCTGGTATGTTTAAAGAAGCGAACTGCTAGATAGCCACATAATGCCGGGTATAGTGAAATATATGCGATAAAGATGTAGGTGAATAAAAGCGCACCAATAATGTTAACACCGCCGAATAAGTTGATGCTGATATGCAACCAGTTTACGCCGGTAGCAAACATAGCAAAGCCAAATAGATAGCCAAGAATAAATGATTCGCGTGGTGAACTGGTATTTGACCAAAAACAGAAAAGAATACTGAGTGAAATTATACTAATCAAATAAAGATCATATGGAGAGAATGCAAAAGGAACCAAAGCACCTAGTGCGATGACAGATATTCGATTTACGAGTACTTTATTTTGTAAAAATCTCATCACAGAAGATTTGTGTCTAACAGCTAGACTTTTGACTATTCTGAGCCAGCAGCGTCGTCAGCATTCTTTTCTAAATTAAGACGGGTAAAAAGTAACAGGTGCACACGGCGTTTATCGGCTCTTAAAACTTTAATATTAAAGTCCATGAAGTCTATGGTCTCGCCTCGTTTTGGTAAGTGTCCAAAGGCGTTAATAACCAGGCCGCCAACCGTTTCGTACTCATCATGATCAATATTTGTTTCAAAGTATTCGTTCAATTCATCTGTAGTTGTTAAGGCTTTAACGGTATAGCGATCATTGTCGTGCATGTTAATGTTGGTTTCATCTTCTTCAAAATCATGTTCATCTTCAATCTCGCCAATAATCTCTTCGATGACATCTTCAATAGTAACCAGACCAGCAACCCCGGTGTATTCGTCAATAACAATCGCCATATGGTTACGACTAGTACGAAACTCCCGTAACAATACATTTAACCTTTTGCTTTCAGGAATGAATACGGTTGCCCGCATCATATCTTTCATGTCAAAGTCCTTCTTGGGGTTGGCATAATAATGCAAAAGATCTTTAGCTAATAATATGCCGACTATTTCATCGTTTGTGTCACCAACAACAGGAAAACGCGAATGACCTGATTCGACAACGACAGACAGTATATCTTCAGGTTTGGCATCGTTTTCAATAACAATCATTTGTACGCGTGGAATCATAATGTCGCGTACTTGAATTTCTGAGACGTGTAAAGCCCCTTCAATCATTAGCAATGCATCACTATCAAGTAGATTTCGATGTTCAGAATTTCTTAAAATATCAATAAGAGCACCACGATCTTCCGGTTCGTTTGAAAACAGACTGGAAAAACGCTTTAACCATTTTTTATAATTAATAGGTTTATCGTTGCTCATGATGTTCCCTTTTATTCATACGGGTTTTGATAGCCTATGTTTTTCAATATTTTAATTTCTCTTAATTCCATGATGCTGGCTTGTTCATTTGATTCATGGTCATAACCTTGCAGATGCAAAACACCGTGAATAACTAAGTGCGCCCAATGTGCATCAAGCGGTTTACCTTGTTCACTTGCTTCTCGTTTAACTATAGGTGCACATATAACGATATCACCTAGAAGGTTTGGGGCATGTTTCAGTCTTTCGCCAACAGGAAAAGATAATACATTTGTCGCTGATTCTTTTTTACGCCATGCCTTATTAAGTGCCAGCCCTTCCTCTTCATCAACGATACGAAGCGTTATTTCAGCTTCTTGATGTTGTTCATCAAGTGCATTTCTTACCCATTCCGACATCACATTGTCAGCGGGGAGTGAACTCATGTTGGAAGCATTTTGAATCTCAATCATCTCATTCATTATAGTTGTAAATAACTAAACTTGATTATCAGATTTGCCTTGCTCATGCCTGTCATAGGCATTTAAGATTCGAGCAACTAATGGATGACGAACGACATCTTTTGATTTAAAGAAAGTAAAGCTTATGCCTGTTTCATCATTTAAAATATCAATAACATGTCGAAGGCCTGATTGTTTGCCGGCAGGCAGATCAACTTGTGTTATATCACCGGTGATTATCGCTGTTGAATTGAATCCAATTCGAGTTAGAAACATTTTCATTTGTTCTATCGTCGTATTTTGGGCTTCATCCAGAATAATAAATGCCTCGTTAAGCGTGCGACCTCGCATAAAAGCCAATGGCGCAACCTCGATTACATTTCTTTCTATTAATTTAGCAACTTTTTCAAAGCCTAACATCTCATATAGTGCGTCATATAACGGTCGTAAATAGGGATCAACTTTTTGTACTAAATCTCCCGGCAGAAAGCCTAGCTTTTCTCCCGCTTCTACAGCAGGTCTTACCAGCACTAATCTTCGCGCACGATCCTGTTCCATGGCTGCAACCGCACAGGCGACAGCGAGATAAGTCTTTCCTGTGCCTGCAGGACCGATACCAAAATTAATATCATTTTCTTGAATGTTTGACAGGTAGCGTTTTTGATTGGTTGTTCTACCCCGGATCATGCCGCGCTTTGTTTTAATAGAAACTTCATCTGCAACGTCTTCTGCTAATTCATCTTCCATCTGCATACTTTGTAAATGGAGATGCACGCCTTCGGATGATAGTGGTTCGGATGCTGTGATGGCGTACATTTCTTTAAGCAGTTGTTGTGTGAGCTGAACTGATTTCTGACTACCGCTAACATGAAAGCTATTACCGCGATTATTTATTTCTACGCCCATATAACGTTCGATTTGACGTATATGACGATCCATAGGCCCACACAAATTCGACAAACGCTGGTTATCAGCAGGCTCTAGAAATAAATCGTTTGAAGGTGTGGTATTGATAGTTGTCTAACTATTAATTGATTAGAGATTGGCCGCTTGGTCAAGCACTTCGGAATCTGCTAAAGAACCACGTAATGAATTTGGTAGTGCTTCAGTAATTTCAACATCAATAAATCGGCCTATAAGTTCCTGTGAACCTTTAAAATTTACGACACGATTATTTTCAGTCCGGCCGCGAAGTTGTTTATTATCTTTCTTTGATAACCCTTCGACCAGAATAGTTTGAGTTGTGCCGACCATAGCCGCACTGATTTCAGCTGCTCTTTGGCTTATACGCGTTTGTAAAATTGATAGGCGATCTTTTTTGGTTTGCATTGGTGTGTCATCGGGTAGACTGGATGCTGGCGTGCCAGGACGAGCGCTATAGATAAAACTAAATGAATGATCAAAACCGATATCATTTATTAGATTCATTGTCTCTTCAAAATCTTTATCAGTCTCACCTGGAAAACCAATGATGAAATCAGACGACATACTCAGGTTTGGCCTGATTGCACGCAGACGTTTAATTTTATTTTTATATTCCAGTCGTGTATGACCCCGTTTCATTAGCGCAAGAACTCGATCAGACCCACTTTGTACAGGAAGATGTAAATGACTAACCAGCTCAGGCACTCGACCGTAAACTTCAATCAGGCTATCTGAGAACTCAAGCGGGTGTGATGTAGTAAATCGTATTCGATCAATGCCATCAATTGCAGCGACATACTCAATCAGTAGTGCGAGATCTGCGATTTGATCATCATGCATAACACCGCGATAAGCATTAACATTTTGTCCAAGAAGATTGACTTCGCGTACACCTTGTTCTGCCAATTCGACGACTTCAGTAATTACATCGTCAAAGGGTCGACTGACTTCTTCTCCGCGCGTGTAGGGCACGACACAAAAACTGCAATACTTGCTACAGCCTTCCATGATTGAAACAAAAGCACTGGGCCCTTCAGCCTTTGGACTAGGTAGGTTGTCGAATTTTTCAATTTCGGGAAATGAAATATCTACGATTGGCTTTCGGCTTTGTACTACATCAGTATACATTTGCGGTAATCGATGCAGTGTCTGTGGCCCGAAGACAATATCCACGAACGGCGCTCGGTCGAGAATCGCCGCGCCTTCCTGACTTGCGACACAACCGCCAACGCCGATTACCAGGTTTGGGTTGGTTTTCTTAAAGGGTCGCCAACGGCCAAGCTGTGAAAAGACCTTTTCTTGTGCTTTTTCACGAATCGAGCAGGTGTTCAGCAAGATCAAGTCAGCTTCTGAAGGGTCCTCTGTGCGGGTCATTTTATGAGCCTCTTCCAGAGAATCCAGCATTCTGGCTGAATCATACTCATTCATCTGGCATCCCAAGGTTTTGATGTATAGCTTCTGGCTCATGAATTTTCTAGTGTATCGCAGAAAAGGTTGGCTAAATTACACTTTCTATAGATTTATTTCCAGCCAAAATTAGCCAATAAGTGAGAAAAAACGGGGCTTTGACGACGATTAGGTGTCATCCTGAGGGCTTAATCAGTTCCGTTTTCTAATTGTTTGAGTTTTGCACGGAGTTCATCGCGTTCACGCCCAATTTCTGCGGTCTCGGCCAGAGACTCAAATGCGGAAATCTCGGCATGTTCTGCTCGTTCAATTAAAGCCTGACGTTGCTTACTTAACCGAATCTCACGTTTACTTGGGCCTAAAAGATCGCGAATTACTTTAACAAAGCCGGAATGTTCCGGTTCATCGTGAGTGGAGGTAAATAATTCATCATCTGCACCGTCTTTAAAATCCGAAAACTCAGGATTAGATAAAAATTCCTGTAATTGTGACTGTATTGATGAGGCGAGTGAATTGAGCGATGGATCCAATTTCTCATGTTTAAGAATGGAATCTACTAGCAATTTAAATTTACGGGCTTCTTGATAGCCGTTAATATCTGTTTCAAATTCAATCTTCATCTGGGTGTGCTTGTTTCCTTATCTACTTAAAGCATAATTACTATAAAACTTAAGTCAAGCTGCGACATTAATATTATTATGCAATAAGACAATGCAGATAATTCAAAAGCTCTACATAACATTATTATTATGTTCTATCTTTTCTCAGGCTAATGCAGAGACAGCTACCCTACGCCTCGCTATAACAACAACGACAGAAAACTCAGGGTTGATGGCGGTGTTAAATCCTGTTTTTGAAAGTGAATACAATATAAAAATTAATACTATTACTGTTGGTTCCGGACAAGCTTTGCGTTTGGGAAAACAGGGTGACGTGGATGTGTTGTTAACGCACGCACCAGAAGATGAAAAGCAATTTGTCAGTTCTGGCTACGGGCTTGAACGACACCCCGTTATGCATAATGAATTTATTCTAGTAGGGCCAGTAGGGAACCCGGCCAGTATTAATGAGGCCAGCTCTGTATTTGATGCATTCAAAAAAATATATGTTGCTGGAAGTAAATTTATTTCAAGAGCCGATGATTCGGGAACACATAAAAAAGAATTATCCATATGGGAAGAGAACGAACAGAGTCCTAAAGATGACTGGTATATCCGCTCAGGGATGGGGATGGGCTCTGTATTAATGTTAGCAAATGAACAAGGCGCCTATACCTTAACTGACCGTGGCACCTATTTGGCGTTTAAAGATAAAATAGATTTAGATATTCATTATCAAGGCAGTTCGGTTTTACATAACCCATATCATGTGATTGCGGTTAACCCGGAACGGCACCCTCTTATCAATAATGATCTCGCAGAAAAATATATTGATTTCATTACCAGTAATAAAGCACAAAAAATCATTAAAGATTATACATTACATGGAGAGCAATTATTCTCTCCAGACATAGTTATAGAAGATTTTTTACTGAAAGAGAAAAAAGCACATGTCAGTAGAAACTTCTTTCTGGACGCAACAATTTCTTCTTTCAATCTTATTATTAATTTTGATAGTTCCTTGTTTCATGTTGTCTGGACTTCATTAAAGGTTACTTTAATAGCTGTTTTAATTGCGACACTGCTTAGTGTTCCACTCGGTGTTGTTGTTGCGCTAAATAAATTCACTGGGAAGAATTTCTTAATGACTTGCTTGAATACCTTAATGGCATTACCGACGGTTGTTGTTGGTTTGTTGTTATACGGTATTTTAAATCGTCAAGGATTGTTAGGCAGTATGAGTTTGTTATATACCCCAGCAGCAATAATTATTGGTCAGTGCGTATTGATTATTCCGGTTATATGGAATTTAAGTATTGCGGCTGTTAACGGTGCGGATCCCCGCTTGGCCATGACGTGTACTTCACTTGGAGCAAATTATTTTCAACGCAGTATTATATATATGGGTGAAGTTCGTTTTGCGCTGATTGCTGCAGTGGTGACAGGTTTTGGGCGGGCGATTGGTGAAGTAGGTATTGCCATGATGTTGGGTGGAAATATTCATGGTTATACACGGACGATGACAACAGCGATTGCCTTAGAGACCAGTAAAGGAGATTTTGAATTTGCACTGGCACTTGGCTTTATGTTGCTACTTGTTGCTTTCATTATTAATAGTGTGCTCCAACAATTTCAACTGAAGATAAAATGACAGACCTGTATCAATTAAAAAATATCACGTTTAATTACGGCGCAGAATTTAATCTTGTCGATGTCTGTGTAGATATAGCGCAATCGAACATCGTCGCAATTGTTGGCCCTAATGGTGCAGGTAAAACCAGTTTACTTAATATACTTTCATTTCTTAAGTTCCCGCATGCCGGTGCTCTTTTTTATAATGGAAAAGAATTAACAAAATATAATCTTGATCAATTCAGGAAAACGGTGGGTTATGTGCAGCAAAGTCCTTACTTATTACGAGGAACAGCATTCAAAAACATTGAACTAGGTCTAAAGCTAAAGAAGATTGATAAAGAGACACGAGTAAGAAAAGTTACAGAGATAATGGAACTACTAGGCATCAATACATTGACGAATAGAAATGCTCGAACATTATCCGGGGGTGAGGCACAAAAGGTTGCTATAGGACAAGTACTTGTACTTGACCCTGATGTTTTGATACTTGATGAACCGTTTACACATCTTGATAAGGACGCGATTTGTGAATTAGAAAAAATTGTTTTAAAGCTGAAAGAGGATTTGGGTAAAACAATAATTCTTACCACACACAACCAATATCAGGCGCAATGGTTAGCCGATGATGTCTATAGCGTAATAAAAGGAAAGGTCTTTGAATATCAAATGATCAATCTTTTTAGTGGCGGCATCGATTTTAAAAACAATGCTTTTAATACAGGAAAGCAGCTAATAATTATTCCTGAGGATATAAATCACGCAGAACATATTGCCATAGACCCAAAACAGATTGTGATATCGAGAAATAAACTTGATTCCAGTATGCAAAACAGTTTTCAGGGAAAGATCACAGGCATGACGGAAGATAATGGACGAGTAAAGCTGAGCGTAGCGTCTGATGAAGAATTTCAAGCGGTAGTAACGCATAAGGCACTCGAGAAGTTGAGCCTGACTATAGGCACAGAAGTATGGATTAGCTTTAAAAGTTCATCCATACTGGTATTCTAATGATAATAATTAGCTCGGCTTATCAATAATGGAAGAAGAAATACAAGCACTACAAAAGGCGGCTGATCTTGCTAGCGAGATTGCCGTAAATTACGGATTTCAGTTTTTCGCAGCCGTTATTATCCTCCTCATCGGCTGGCAAATAGCAAAATGGGTTGCTTCCCTTGTTCTAAAGTTATGCGAACGCATGAATATGGACATCACCCTGTCAAAATTCTTTGCAGGCGTGGCCAAAACCATCCTTCTTGCCTTTGTCATTATTATCGCGCTTGGAAAATTCGGTATTACGATCGCACCGTTTATTGCCGCTCTTGGTGCTATTGTCTTTGGTAGCACCTTGGCCTTGCAAGGCCCTATATCGAATTATGGCGCAGGATTAACGATAATACTGACGCGACCATTTGTCGTTGGGGATACTATTCGCATTGATAACGTTATTGGTATCGTCGAAGAAATTAAATTGGCATATACCTTACTAAGTAATGAAGACGGGGAACAAATAACTGTTCCTAATAATCAGGTTATTGGCAAGATTATCTATAACTCTGCAGCAAATTTAATCGTTGAACAAAAAATAACCATTAGTTATGACGATGATCCCGAGAAAGTAATTCCAATTAT
Organism: Thiotrichaceae bacterium UBA973; assembly: GCA_002292815.1. Classification (GTDB taxonomy): domain Bacteria; phylum Pseudomonadota; class Gammaproteobacteria; order Eutrophobiales; family Eutrophobiaceae; genus UBA7359. Next base: position 87,593 of record DBBX01000009.1, read on the forward strand.
TCTTGATGAAATTAATAAAAATTCTGAAGTTGTCTCTGACCCTGGCGTACAAATCGGAATAGAGAATTTTGCAGATTACGGTATAGAGCTCGGGGTACGTTACTGGATTCCTACAAAGGCTTATTTTCAGCTTAAGTATGCGATTAATAAATCGATATATTCTGCTCTGCGCGCAGAAAACATATCATTACCATATCCTCGGCAGACAGTGCATATAGATCAGGTGAGTTGATGAAAAAACCTTTGTAACAATTCAATATTTTTTTTTGATATACTCATGGACCCATAAAGTAAGTGTAGGTAATAAGGAGAAGAGAATATGACAATTCCAGTTAACAAGGTCAATGGTATTGGCCCCAAAACTACTGAATACTTGAAGACCAAAAATATCACAACTGTCGCTGCCTTAGTCAAGCATGGCGTTACAAAGTTGGCCGACGCGCCAGGCTTTAGTCAAGGACGAGCTACTACTGCAATAAATGAAGCGAAACAGCTGATGGCTGGTTCTTCCGGTTCAAGTCCCTCAAAAGCAACTTCGGAAAAATCAACAACTGCAAAGTCTGACAAAAAGAACAAAAAGAACAAAGCCAGTAAAGATAAAAAAAATAAAAAAGGTAAGAAAGAAAAGAAAAAAAATAAGAAGAAAAATAAAAAATAATTAACAGGCATAGGCTTCTTTAGTATGCATTTTGGAAAAAGTATTTACTTATATTAATCCTAAAAATAGAACAGAGAATTATCAATGGCTGGTCGATGGTTCAGCCAACCTGGCTGACTGGATGAAATTTGCAGAAGCCCTGATATCAAAATATGGCAACAACATTCTGACAGCCAGCAGATTGTGGAGTTTATCACTTTGAAACATCTGAAAACCTGCTTGCTTATAAAGACAGTAACGCTATAGGAGAGTTTAAACAGGAATATAATATTACTGATTGGCAAGAACCCTGTCTTAACGCTCTCGAAGTAGATCAAGCATCAAATAAGAATCATAGTCACTTTGTTTTCTGAATAAACGGAACATCTAGATATATTAATTATTTTTATATGTTTAAATTAAAACATTACTAAAAAGTGAAAAATTATTATGAAAATAGAGACAATTGCTGTCCATGGTGGATACACACCGGAACCCACAACAAAAGCTGTTGCTGTACCAATATATCAAACAACATCATATGCATTTGATAGTACACAGCATGCGGCAGACCTGTTCGACTTAAAGGTCGAAGGTAATATTTATACGCGGATAATGAATCCTACAACTGCTGTGTTGGAAAAACGGGTGGCTGAAATGGAGGGTGGTATAGCTGGTTTAGCTGTGGCCTCAGGCATGGCAGCGATCACTTACGCAATACAAACTATTGCAGAAACCGGGGATAATATAATTTCTACCAGTAGATTGTATGGTGGTACTTATAATTTATTTGCGCATACTTTTCCTCAGATGGGAATTGAAACCCGTTTTATAGATGGGTCTGATTATGACCAAATAGCTTCACTAGTTGATGAAAAAACAAAAGCGGTATTTTGTGAATCTATAGGCAATCCTGCTGGTAATGTTGCTGATCTGGAAAGGATAGCAAAAATTGCCCATGCGAACGGGGTCCCGGTTATTGTTGATAATACGGTTGCAACACCTTATCTATGTAAACCCTTTGAGTATGGTTGTGACATTGTTGTTCACTCCCTAACTAAATACATGGCCGGGCATGGTAGTAATATCGGCGGTGTCATTGTCGATTCAGGAAAATTCCCATGGGTTGAACATAAGGAACGTTTTAAACGCTTGAACGAGCCTGATCCTTCTTATCATGGCGTCGTTTATACTGAGGCATTAGGTGAAGCAGCTTATATCGGACGAGCACGAGTTGTGCCGCTAAGAAATATGGGTGCGGCGATATCCCCGATGAATAGTTTTATGATCATGCAAGGTATTGAAACTTTACCGGTAAGAATGGATCGACATTGTGACAATGCGGTTAAAGTAGCAAATTATTTATCGAAACATGACAAGGTTAGTTGGGTCAGGTATGCGGGTTTACCTGAACATGAGGATCATGATTTGCTAAAAAAATACTGTGGTGGCCGAGCAGCGAGTATATTAAGTTTTGGCATAGAGGGTGGTGCAGTAGGTGGTGGAAAATTTATTGATGCCCTAGGTTTGTTCACGCGCCTGGTCAATATTGGTGATGCTAAATCATTAGCTTGTCATCCTGCAACCACGACACATAGGCAATTATCACCAGAAGAACTTGAAAAAGCAGGCGTGTCAGATGATCTCGTCAGGCTCTCTGTTGGAATAGAACATATAGATGATTTAATAGCAGATATAGAACAAGCGTTAAGTAAAGTCTGATCTGAAAAGTATGAGACGATTATTATTGATAACATTAATAATAATATCAGCATGCAGTGAAATCGATAACCCAAAGATATTATTCGAACAAGGAAAATATAAAGAAGCGTTCATATTATGGGAGTCTTTAGCAAGTAAAGGCGATTCGCAAGCACAGAATTACATAGGCATTCATTACTACCTTGGTTTAGGAAAAAAAAGAAACTACAAAATTGCTAAAGAATGGTTTGCAAGAGCAGCAGCAAATGGTCTACCCGATGCGCAATATAATTTGGGTGTCATGTATGAAAATGGTGAATTTGTTAAAAAGAATTATTTAACTGCATATATGTGGTTTTATTTAGCAAATCAAAATGGTAATAGTCATGCGAGCAATAGAATGCAAGGCATGGCAGAAGAACATAAATTATTTCCAAATCAAATAAAACGTGCGGTTGAATTGGCAAAGGAAAATTTTAATTAAAGTCATTATTAATGAGAAATAGCCCCGGCAATATAAGCAAAGAAGAATGCTGTGCAACAGATAAAAATAGATAATCAGTAAATATGACAATGCCATGTAAAAGCCAGATGATAGCGTGCTGGCAACTCAGGTTTAGTGGGGCAGGTCGATAGATTAGACAGCCATCAATGCGACAACTTCACCACAGCTTAGCGAACGAAAATAATCGGCAAAGCGCAGCAAATTTAGGTATTCTAATAATATTATTGATATATAGTTTCATCCTTACCAGATATATTTTAGTATATTTTTAGAACAATCAATAAACACACCGACTGACAGGTAGACACTATGCCACTAGTAAACATCTCAATTTTAAAGGGTAAATCACCCGAATATATAAAAGCCGTTGCCGATGGCATTAATTCAGCAGTAATAGAAACGATGGGGTTTCCTGATGATGATCGTTATCAGATAATTCACGAATGTGAACCACATTGTTTGCAACTGCAAGAACGTACTGGCGACAGGGTTATGATGCACTTGATTATGAGGACAGGACGATCGAATAAATCAAAACAAGCATTTTATGCAAAAGCAGTTGAAAACCTGTCTAAAGATCCAGGAATCGATCCTGCTAATGTTCTTATTACCATTGCAGAAAACCATGATATCGATTGGTCATTTCGAGATGGTGTTGCGCAATTTGTAGTATAGAAAAATAATTGGTGTCCCGGTATCATTATATGGATATCATTTACTTAATATTAGCTATGGCACACAATAAATTAGCTTCCTATCTATTAAACTACTGGTTTTATAATGGCTACGAAAAAACTATCGATATTTGAACGATATTTAACTGTCTGGGTATTATTGTGTATTACAGCAGGAATACTCTTAGGCAAAGTTGCGCCTGATGTCGCTACAACTTTAAATGATTTTTCGATCTACCAGGTATCTATACCTATCGCAATTTGTTTGTTTTTCATGATGTATCCTATCATGGTAAAAATTGATTTTACGCACGTACTAAAATCAGCCAAAACCCCGAAACCAGTTTTTCTAACATTATTTATAAACTGGGCGATCAAGCCATTTAGTATGTTCGCAATATCCTATTTTTTTCTCGGTTATCTATTTAAGGACTATTTGCCCGGCACAGAAGTTCTAGCGAATGGTGAAGTAGTTGAGTTATGGCGTAGCTATATTGCCGGCACAATTCTATTAGGGATCGCACCATGTACTGCAATGGTTTTAATGTGGGGATATCTAGCAAAAGGTAATGATGGTTTAACGTTAGTTATGGTCGCAATTAATTCGCTACTTATGCTTCTGTTATATGGACCTTTAGGCGGACTATTACTTAATATCAATTCTATGCCAGTACCATGGCAAACAATGTTATTGTCAGTTTCTATCTATGTGGCGCTACCTTTAATTGCGGGTTATTTCTCAAGGAAGTGGATTATACAACGTAAGGGGATAGAGTGGTTTAAAGAAGAGTTTTTGCAATGGCTTACACCGGTGAGTATAACGGCGTTGCTTGTTACATTAATACTTTTATTCTCATTTAAAGGCGAAGTCATAATTGATAACCCACTAACCATATTATGGATTGCTATTCCACTAACCGTGCAAACGTTATTCATCTTCGCGATAGGATATTTTATTTTTTCAAGGTGGCTTAAGCTTTCTTATCATGATGCAGCACCAGTGGCATTGATAGGTGCTTCAAATCATTTCGAAGTTGCAATTGCAACAGCTATCATCTTATTTGGTCTATCTTCTGGTGCAGCATTGGCAACTGTAGTTGGTGTTTTGATTGAGGTACCGTTAATGCTCATGCTTGTTTCTATATGTAAAAGAACTTGTCATTTGTTTGATGAATGCCATCTGGATTATCCAGCTTGTAAATAAATCACGCCGAAGAATTAAGCTTTCAGATTTACTTCTCAAGCAACAGGCCAGATTTAATTATTAAAAAATAAACCTGATACTATTGCCTCAATATTTTTTTAGTAGGCTGTTAGCTTGAATCTACAACTGATGTCTTGGAAACAACGTTCTAAACAGGGGAGTAGAGTGCCATTTCTGTAAGTTCTTCTACACTCGTGTCACTCTTGACTCTTTGTGTTTAAGTACGACATAGAATGAGATAATGTTTATGATTAATGATTGGAAAAGTATTTTAGAAACCTATCTTGGCTACTTTGGAGATAATGTTTTTTTACAAGCAGCAATTGTCATCTTCTGTTCATGGCTTCTCGCCATTATTCTTGATCGCTTGATTATGACGCAAGTAAGAAAAATAACGGACAAAACTGCCTCTCTCATAGATGATCAAATCATTGAATTCTTACATCGCCCGTTACGGATTAGCATAATACTAATCGGCTTGGCTACTGCCACCTTACTCTTGAAATTATCTGGGGTTATCCAATCAAATATATTTTCTATCTTATGCACAATAGCTATATGCATATGGGCAATATTTTTGATGAGGATATCAAAGTTAGGACTCATAAGTTTTGCAAATAATCCAAATAAAATCCAGGTACTAAATTCCAAAACACTACCTCTATTTGAAAACATTGCTTTCATCCTGATCATTGCTGTAGCTATCTATTATATTTTCATAAATTGGAAGATAGATATGACAGCTTGGTTGGCATCGGCAGGTATCATAGGTATTGCAGTTGGGTTTGCAGCAAAGGATACCTTAGCAAACTTATTCTCAGGTGTTTTTATCATGGCGGATGCCCCATATAAAATAGGCGACTTTGTTGTGCTCGATGGAGGAGAACGTGGTGAAGTCACAAAAATAGGAATTCGTAGTACTAGAATATTAACACGTGATGATATTGAGGTGACCGTTCCAAACTCGGTAATGGGCAATACTAAGATTGTTAATGAATCTGGTGGACGCCATGAAAAGCATCGTATCAGAGTTAAAGTCGGTGTTGCTTACGGTACTGACATTGATCTTGCTCGTGGAATTCTTATGCAAGTAGGTCTAAACGAAGAGCAAACCTGTAGTGATCCAGAACCCCGTGTACGCTTCAGACAATTTGGTGCGTCAGGTCTTGAGTTTGAATTATTATGCTGGATAAGCCAGCCAGTGTTGCGTGGGAGAATTATCGATAGTTTAAATAGTGCAGTCTATAAAGCATTCATGAAAGAGGGTATTGAGATCCCTTATTCGAAACATGATATCTATATTAAAGAAATGCCAACAAAATAAGTTAATTCTATAGAATTAATGGTGGCTATGGGTGGAAT